>NZ_CP138988.1:172500-1372500 GCF_044594215.1 Olleya sp. R77988
GTGTTAAGCCTGCCGCTAGCGTTCATCCTGAGCCAGGATCAAACTCTTCATCGTTAAATTTTAAAGTCTTTCGACTAATATGCTTAACAATTAAAGAAATATTCTATACTCAAAATGGCTTATTCTCTTGTTTGAAAATTATCGTTTCCAATAATTTTCTTACGCTGTCAATTCAATATGTTTATGAACTTTTTTATTTGTTCTTAAGTCGTTTATTACTTAAGCGGGTGCAAATATAATTCGCTTTTTTTTATCTCACAACTCTTTTTAGAAAAAAAAATATTTTTTTTAAAATTTTGCTGCTTTCAATAAATCCCTGAACTTTTCCTCTAACTAAATAACGTGTTGTTACGTCGTTTTCGGGGTGCAAATATACAAGCCTTTTTGATTCCCACAACCCTTTTTTGAATCTTTTTTTACTTTATTTTCCCTACCTCGCTTTAACCCTTTATTTTCAATAGATTACAGCTTGATTTTTTTTGAAACTTTTTTTACCTTTCTTTACTTTTGATAAAGCCTTAGGTAATAATACTTCTTTATACATATATAATGTACTCTGGAGAAAACCGCGTTAGGGATTGTAATGACATCCTTTTTTTTGCTCCAACAAATGGCAAAAAAAAGATATAATGAAAAGCCCGACCCCAAAAGGGAAACGCTATTATTATAAAAAGAAGTTCCAAACTAATCCAAAGCGAACTGCAAAATCCCGGAATGGTTGGTTTGGTGCTGAATAATAATTACGCCCAGTAAAGGCTGCATTAAAATGTTCTGCTTTGATATATATTCTTGTTTGTCTGATTTTTGCATTGACAAAGAAATCTAACCTTGGGAATCCACCCAATTCTTGTTGGTTTTGTGTATAGAATTCTGATAATAATGGATCGTATGCATCCATATTATAGGCTGTGAAATAATTAAATATTATTCCTGCTTGTAAAAACATTGCTTTTTTGAATAAATGGTTTGAATAATAAAGTGTATTCCTTGTTACTATTTGTGGTACATTTAGACTGTTTGAATCGTCATTTACTGTTTGGTACATTATAGTATTGTCTAAAGCGAAATTTTTGTACTTGATTTGTTTTTGAAGCTTTAGCTTTAAATAGGTTATTGAGTTGCTGTTTTGAAATGGTTTTACAGCATCATCTTGATCTTTTGAAAAATATACATAATCATTAATTGTGTTTAAGTCTATTGATAGGTTTGCGTATTTATTTGATTGTATATTAAAGAGTACTTGTTGTGTTTTTATATTATTGAATTGATTACGCCAATTATAACTTTTATAATCACTTTGGAATAATAGGGTATTAAAATTTGGCGTAACAGATCTATGATTAATGTTTGCCGAAACTTTTAAGTCTTTATTTAATTGATAGGATGCTGTTCCAGAAATAAAGTTTCCATCAAAATCTCCAGAAACATTTAGCCCTACCTCCCCATTTAAATTAAATCCTTTATAGTATTTGTTGTATTTTCCACCAACAGATAATATATCTCCTTTTAATCTATTAGGTATTGTTACTGTACTTAGTAATACAATCTTATCATAACCATAATTGTAATTATTATGTGTTGCATTAAATTGGACATCTCCTATTGTAGCGTTACTATAGTTTAATTGTAGCTGATTAGTAAATTGCTCAAGCTCTGTTCTGTCTTGTAAATTACTTGTTTTAAAAGCTTCTCCAAAGTAATCTGTATCTGCTGCTGTTTGGTCAAAGGTATAAATCTTATCTTCCAACATCATAATATGTGCTAGCTGCACTTTATTTGAGCTTACAGAATCTTTTGGACTTACTAAGTCGTAACTATGGTTTAAATAGAAACGCTTTCCTAAAAAAAGGTTTTCGGCATTTTCAAAATTAACTTCTAATACTCCTCTATCAATAAAGTCTTCATCTCCAGATTCGAAAAAAGTAATATTACTATCTTTTAAACCTCCATTCTCTTGGTTAAAAATATCTTGAGAAGTAAAATGCGTGTTTAAGACATAGCGCTTATTTTTTGTTTTATAACTAGCAGTCATCCTAAGATTACCTGTACTAGTTAACGAATTTTGATACAACCCTAAGGACCTCAACCCTTTATAACCAATAGACATATTTAATTGTTTTGACGTATTAGTTGTAAAAAAAGCATCTAATTGTTGACCTTGAGTAAATGCTGTTTTAAAATACAATTCTGTTAAAGGTGTTGGTACATGGTAATAATTAACATCCTCAGCATTTAAATAATTAAAATGCTTTGCATTTGCAGCAAAACCAGGCATTAAATTTGTGCTTCTAAAGTTATGAGTCAGACTATTATAGGATTGTCCAACATTTGCAAAAGGCATTAATCCAAAATTATCTTTTCTTAGATAATTATATTTATACTCCTTATTTATTGTTAATGTAGTATCTACAAATATTGTGTCTCTTAAAGGTGAAATGATTAAATAGTCTGATATTTTGACGTCCTTATTTTTTACTCCTTTAGTCTTTGAAGAACCTATTTTTGTGCTATCCTTAGAAAATGCAGAATTTAACTCATTACCAGATGAAGGTTTTAATGTTTTTTTAAGTGCTGGTCTTTGCGCATAAGCAATACTAACAAAAGCAAAGAAAAAGAAAGTGAAAATTATTTTTTTCATTAAATGGTGACTATTTTAGACCTTTAAATTAAAGCCGAATCATTTATTTTTGCCAAAAATAACAAATATCTTTATGGTATTGAGTTTTCTGTTAAGAAAGGCACAAAATTGAAATAGTATAACGTTAAACCTTCTTTTTTATTTAATGCTAAAATTAAAACATTCCGAGTTTGAATTAGAATGTGGAACAGATGAAGCTGGTCGTGGATGTCTAGCTGGTCCTGTTACTGCAGCTGCTGTTATTTTAAAACCTAGTTTTAAAAATAAAATTTTAAACGACTCCAAGCAAATTAGCGAGAAAAAACGTGATTTTTTAAGACCAATTATTGAAGCTGAAGCACTCTGCTATGGTTTTTATCATATCCATGAAGAAGAGATTGACAAAATAAACATCTTAAACGCCTCTATTCTGGCAATGCATAAGTCTATTGATGCCATGCATAAAACACCAGAGTTTATTATAATTGATGGTAATAAGTTTAAACCTTACAAAGATATTCCGTTTGAGACTATAATAAAAGGAGATGGAAAATATTTAAGTATTGCTGCTGCTTCCGTTTTAGCAAAAACCTACAGAGATGAGTATATGAGTAAAATCCATGAAGAATTCCCGATGTATAATTGGAAACAAAATAAAGGGTATCCAACTAAAGAGCATAGAGCAGCAATAAAAAAATACGGAATTACTAAATATCACAGAAAAACCTTTAGACTATTACCAGAACAATTGAAATTAGAACTGTAACTTATTATATTTGCATAAACCCTCAGCTTTTTATGAAACACTTTTGGTATAATTTCCTTTTTGTTTTATTGATTTTTTCATGTCAATCTTCATCTAAAAAAACTACAATTGAAGACTTCATTTATAATGAGTCAGATTTTATCTTAAGTATTAACAATCTTGAAAATTTTAAAAGCAATACCTCTAACAATCATTTTATTGCCCAATTAACAAAAACAGATTCCTATAAAAACGTTACTGAAAAGCTTAGTTTTTTAAGCCAAATAAAAAGTAATCAACACCTTTACATTAATTTATTTAAAGATAGTAAGGATAGTTTACAATATAGTTTTGCAACCAAAATAAACGATTCTATTTTTACTTTAGATAGCATAAAAACAAAACAAGAAACTCTAAAACTGAAAGGGTTTAACGCTAAAAAAATTACTAATAACAATCAAACTATTTTTGTGACAAAAACTGGCTCAATTATATTTGGCTCAAGCAGTAAAGCCCATTTAGAAGACTTATTTAATAGCAAACCTATAAATATTTCGACTAAAAAAATAATTGCAACACAAGATAGAGAGGCTTCTTTTTCTGTTTTTGCTAACAAACAAAATAATTTTAAGCAGTTATTTAAAAACGAAGCTATTGCTTCTAAAAAATTTACAGAATTTTTGACTTTTGATACAGAAGTTACTCAAAATCAATTAACCTTAAATGGTATTACTAAAGCTACAGACAGTGCAAAAAGTTTGATAAATGTGTTTAAAAACACATTACCACAAGACAATCAATTAGCACAGATAGCACCTTCTAATAGTGATGGTTTTTTAAGTATTACTTTTAATGATTTTAAAGTTTTTAGGGACAACTTAAAGCTTTATAACCCTATCGATAGTATATCAAAAAACTCAGATTTATTTGATAATATTATTGAATTTGGAGAAATTTACACCAACACCACTAGTGCTATTGTCTTAAATTCTATTGATGTTATTAGCTCGCAAGAAGCGTTACTTAATCAACAAGAAAGTATCGAGACTTTTAGAGATATTAAAATATATAATTTTGAAAACCCTAAATTGTTTTTTGATTTTTTAAAACCGTTTATACAACTTGATAACGCTACAAAATACTGTGTAATTAATCAGTTTTTAGTATTTGCAGACAACACTGAAACTTTAGAGAACATTATTGTAAACTATCAAAATCAAACAACTTTTAGTCATAGAGATTACTATAAGGACATCCAGAAAAACCTAAGTAATCAAGCTTCAATATTACAAGTTTTAAATCCTGATAGTCTTCAAAAATTAGTTGAAGACCATTTAACGTCTACCTATAGTTTAGACTTTAAAGATTACAAAACATCTGCTTTACAATTTGTTTACGATTCTAATTTTGCTCATTTTAATGCTGTTATACAACAAAACACAAAAGCTGCATCAGATAATACTATTAGCGAATTATTTAACATCAAACTAGACAATGATGTCCTTAACAACCCTCAATTTGTAAAAAACCATCGTACCAGACAACAAGATATTGTTGTTCAAGACATCAGCAATAAATTGTATTTAATTTCTAATAATGGAAGAATACTTTGGAAAAAGCAACTTAATGGTCCTGTTTTAGGCAAAATTGAGCAGATTGACATGTACAAAAATGGACGTTTACAATTAGCGTTTGCCACACCAAAACGCGTATATGTTTTAGACAGAAACGGAAATGATGTTAAACCTTTTCCAATGAAGTTTAATGATGAGATTACACAACCACTTTCGGTTTTTGATTATGATAAAAAGAAAAACTACCGCTTATTTGTAACACAAGGAAAAAACGTATTACTATATGATGGCAAAGGAAAAACAGTCAAAGGGTTCAATTTTAAAAGCGCTAAAGAGAAACTAAACACGCAACCAAAACATATTAGGATTGGCAGAAAAGATTATTTAGTTTTTAAAACAGACAATCAATTATACATATTAGACAGACGTGGTAAAACTAGAGTTAAACCAAAAACTAGTTTAAGCTACTCAAAACAACCTGTTTTTAACTATAATTCAGATTTTATAACGACTACAGCAGATGGTAATTTGGCAACAATAACAGCAAATGGAAGAGTCATTGTTGCAAACACCAACCTTTCTAATAATAACACATTAGCATCAACCACTAAAACTTTAATATTACAAAGCGATAACATATTAAATATTAAAGACCAAACTTTAGAGCTTGATTTTGGTAACTACACTCCTGCTCAATTATTTTATATCAATAATAAAATATACATTACTACTACAGATTTACAAACTCAAAAAATATTGCTTTACGATAGTAATGGGCAACTCTTAAAAAACTTTCCAGTTTATGGGACATCATCAATAGACTTAAGTAATATTGATAAAGATTCTGATTTAGAATTTGTTACTAAAGGCGAGAACAATTCTGTTTTAGTTTACAAAATAAATTAACTTAAAAGTTAACCTTCATAATTTTTTGACATTAATAATTAAATACAGTCAAACTAACCAACTGTACATTATTATTAACTAGTTATACAAGTTTTGTGTATTACCTTAAATACAATTAGTAAATTACATTACTAAATAGCTATAAACCAGAAAATTATGAAAATAAAACCAACTTTAATTATTGCAATTTGCTTGCTTATTACAGCATGTTCCTGTGATAGTGATGATGAAAACATTAAATCTGTTGTATTAACAGAAACCAATTACTTTTACGAAAGCGACGCATATTTATATGCTTTAAATGTAGAAAAACAAGGATTAATTGATTACAATAACAATCCAAACAATCCTGATTATGACCAAGGAGTAGCTGAGAATAACCAAATACGCATTGGAGAAATTAATGGAATTATAGAAAGCATTACTACTGGAATAATAATAAATTTTCCTCCACTACCTCCACCTCCTCCAATATGTTTTTGTTGGGATATTTGGAGTGAATTTAAATACTTAGTTATTGATGACGATATTCTTGCTTTTGAAGCAACCGTTACTATTGATAATCAAGAAATAATTTATCAAACAAATAGTATTGGACAACGATTTAATATTAATGGATATGATGTAGACGCCAAAGCATTCTCTTTTCAAATAGAACAAGATGGTTACAATGGTCCTGCACTATTAAATATTACTAAAGTCTTAAATGAAGAAGATGACCCAATTAGTTATTCAATTCCAATCTTTATTGAATAAATCTATTTTTAAAAAATAAAATTTTAAATTTAAGCCTAGGCATCAAATGTCTGGGCTTAAATTTTTGTAGTTATGACCAATTTAATTAACAAAAAAACGACTGTATATTGCTTCCTGATTTGCTTACTTTTCTTTAAGACTACATTTAGTCAAAATCAAAATAAAGATTATGAATCTTATGTAAATAGCCTATACAAGTTCATGTATACTAATCAAGATTCTACACAGTTTTACAAACAAAAAATTTTAAAACTTGCTAACGATCAAAGCAACCATGAAAAACAACTATTTACTTATTTAGTAAGTAATAAATCTGCTTTAATTTTTAACAACTTAAAAGAACTAAAAAACAATCTAAAACACTTAGATAGTTTAATGTTATTAGCCGAAAAGGAAGCAGAAATTTTTAAAGACTTTGACGAATACAAAAACTCTTTCTTACATGACAAAGCTGCTTATTATTTAAAACAAAACAATTATAATAAAGCAAAAGAAAACTTAAATTTAATATTTATTAATTCTAATAAAATTCCAGATTCACTACTAACAACTAGTCATAGAGATTTAATAGATGTTTCATATAAATTTATGGCTAAAATACACAGCAACAATGGTGAGTATGAACAAGCTTTACAATACTTAGATAAGAGTATTAGATATATTAATTCAAAAAATGCGGATTCTAACAACTATTTACTAAACGCAGTTTATAGACAAAAAAGTGATATTTATAAAAAATTAAAGGACTATAAAAAAGCTAATTTTTACTCAATAAAATCATTAAACTATACACTTAAAAACAACGCAAACAACTTAAACCAACTAATAAACGAAGTCAATAACACTACAGAAAACTACATAGCGCTTAAGCAATATGATAGTGCTGCATACTATCTTGATCAAATTAAACCCTATGCAGACACCAATATACCTTATGGATTTTTATACTATAAATCTAAAGCAAAACTTAATGAAGCTATTGGTAATACAAGTGATGTAGAAGAAAATTACAAAAAAACACTTAAACTATTAAACAAAAAATGGAATGGACGCAAGCAAGTAGAGATAGCCAACACTTTACAATCTTATTCTAATTACGCTATTAACAACGGACAATCTCAAAAGGCTTTAAAACAAAATATTGCAGCAACACAACAGGTACAAGGTGAAGATGTGATTAATTCTTCCATCAATCAAATTACTTTATTTAAACTATTACAACAAAAAGCATTTATAGAATTACGCTTAAACACATTAGATTCTGTTATAAAAACAACTAAACAAGCTACAAGGTTATTAGACACTTTAAAGCCTACGTTTAAAAATAAAACAGACAAACTGTTATTAATAGAAAACGCCTATACATTATTTGAAAACGGGTTAAATGCTACATACAGCAACTATAAATCAAACAAAGAAGACGCAGTAAATAATGCTTTTTTCTTTTTAGAAAAAAGTAAAAGCACGTTACTTTTAGAAGCCTTATTAAGCGTAAAAGCTGAAAACTTTAGTAACATTCCGGAAGCTATCCTAGCTAAAGAACAAATTTACAAAAACACAATAACAACAATAGAAAAGCAATTAAACAGAAAACAAAATGATGTTTTAAAGGACAAGTTGTTTACTACAAAAACAAATTATAGACAATTTTTAGATACACTTGAAACCAATTATAAAGAGTATTATAAATTAAAATACGACACTAAAACACAATCATTAAACGCTTTACAAAATCAGTTAACTAAAACCCAAGCTGTAGTATCCTATTTTTATGGTAACCAATCTATTTTTAGTTTAACTATTACCTCTACTTCTGTTCATTTTAATAAAATAACAATCACAAAAGGATTAGTGCAACAAATCCAAACGTTTCAAAAACAACTTAGTAATCCAAAATCTAACTTAAACCAATTAAATGCTAATGCTAAACAGCTATACTCTATATTATTAAAACCTGGTTTAGAGAATATACAAGTAGACAAATTAACTATTTTACCAGATGGACTTCTTAATTATATTCCGTTTGAAACCTTAATAAAAGATAGCAATTATTTAGTTGAAGATTATGCTATATCCTACATAAACTCGGCAACTTTATTAAAAGAATTAAATGATAAACAAGACAACAAAAACAATCTATTAGCTTTTGCTCCAGAGTTTAAAGGAGATATTGTAAGCTCTGATCTTAGATTAAGTTTACAACCTTTACCACATAATACTACAGAAGTAGAAAACATTAAAAACTATTATTCTGGAAGTGTTTTTACAAATAAAGAGGCCACATTAAAAAACTTTAAAACTAATGCAGCCAATTTTGGAATTATACATTTAGCAACACATGCTATTTTTAACGATAGTAATCCAGAATATTCATACTTAGCATTTGGAAATGAAGAACAAGATTTACTATACGTCTCAGACTTATACAATCTAGATTTAAAAACAAATCTAGTTACTTTATCTGCTTGCGAAAGTGGTATTGGAGACCTCAAACGTGGTGAAGGCTTACTAAGTTTAGCACGTGGTTTTTACTTTAGTGGTGCACAAAGTATCTCCAGCACATTATGGAAAATTAATGATGCTTCTTCCACAACATTAATGTCCAATTTTTATCAAAACCTATCTACAGGTCAAACTAAAAATCTAGCCTTACAACAAGCAAAACTTAACTTTATTAAACAAAACAAAGACAATGCCTTATCGCATCCTTACTACTGGTCTGCGTTTATTATTTCTGGTAATACAGATGCATTAACAACAACCAATTATTGGGCTTGGATTGGATTAAGTATTACAGGACTGGTTTTAATTGGGTTTTTTATGAAAAGAAAAAAACTAATTTAGACTATTAAGTAACGTATTTGCATCGTCTTTTTTATAGTTAAATTTAGACGTTAACGTTTTTAGATGCTTTATAGCTTCTGCTTTATTCTCTTGTTTTAAATTAATTAAAGCTAGATACCAATATGCTTCAGCCTTAAATTGACTTTCATTTAAAACCTCTGTATTAAACAACGCTTTAGCCTCATCTAAATCATCTAAACCTAAGTATGATTGCGCTTTGTAGAAGTTAAAATATGGTTGTTGCTTTGCTACATTAAACTTATCAATTGCTAATTTATAATCTTGTGTTTCATAAGCTACAAAAGCCTGACGCTCTAAAGTATTTGCATCATCACTACGTGTAATAGTATAAACAGTATTTGGATAGTTTTTATAATTACTATCATATAAATTATCATAGTTTAACCCAAAAAGCGATTCATAACCAAACCATCCAGCACCTAAAAATAAAACTATCGATGCAGCCATCCTCCAATTAAACCAAGGTTTAGAAGCTTTATTTTTGCTAGAAATAGTCGTTTCAAAACTTTTCAATTTTGTTTTAAGATCATCAGATTTTTCAGCTCTTATGACTTGTTTAAGGTTGCTTTCAAATTCAAACTGAGCTTTAAATTCGGCATCATTTTCTAACAATTCATTAAATAACTCCTCCTGACTTGGTGTCAAGCTATTAGAAAAATACAGGTATAATAATTGGTCTTTGTTCATGCTATAAGGGATTGCTATTAATACGTTCTTTTAAGGTTTTCATGCATCTAGACTTGGCACTTTTAATAACATTTTCGTTATTATAATGACCATGTTCTAAAATGTCTTTTATAGTAAATCCTCTATAATAAAATAAGGTTAACAACTCTTGACACTGTTTTCCTAAACCAGAAAAATGTTGTCTAAGCAACTTTTGTTCGTGTGTAAGACCTGGTGCTTCGACCTCTAGGTTTTCGATTAAATTATCATTGTCTTTTACTAAAGACAAGTCAAAATTTGCACTAACTTTTTTGTTGTTTTTCTTCATCTTATCAAAGATTAAGTACTTACCAATACTAAACAAATAAGTAGAAACACTGCTTGTAAACTCTTTAATCTTTCCGCTCATTACATTATTATAAAACACAATGTAAGCGTCTTGATAAATATCAATAACATCCTCTTGATCTAAATTGTAACGTTTAGCAAAATTTAAAAACTTTTCTCTGTTGTCTTCATATACTTTTTGAAGTACTTTGTCTGAGCCTTGCTTTAAACTTTGAAGCGATATTTCTTCTTGGTTGTTTGACATTTAATAGCTATTAATTAAAAAGGTTAACACACGTAGCTAAATTAACTTTTTTTAATGAAAAGAAAACCAATCTGTTAACCTTTTTAAAATGAAACCATTAAATGAAGAATCATTAATCCATTTTTAAGATGAAAACAATTAAAACACTAACCCTAATCTGGATCATTTGCTTTGCCACTTTATGTCAAGCACAAACTAAGCAAACAACAACAGACAGTACAAATGTAAAACCTGATAACTTTTTAGACATGGGAGCAGAAGTAATAACTCAAGTATTTGGAACAGAATTAGACGGAAATGCAACTGGCAAAACCCTAAGCTATTTAGAATTATTAAACCAATCTGATTTACCTGAAGATCAAAAAACAGAAATTAAAAATCTGTATTACCTACAAGCACAAGAGCTTACAGAAAAACAAAAAGACTCTTTAGGAAAAGCAATCGAAAAACAAATCCTAGAAGCTAAACAAACTGACGACGATTAATTAACCAAAATTTAAAATAAAAATCATGAGACATTTAAAAACAATACTTTGCATTATAACCATCTGTTTTGCTACGCAAGCAGATGCACAAATCTGGAAAAAACTAGGTAAAAAAGTTGAAAAAGCAGCAGAAAAAACCTTAGAGAAAAAAGTAGAACAAAAAACAGAACGTGAAACCGAAAAGGCATTCGATTCTACTTTTAACAACTCTAAAAAAAATAAGAAAACAAAAAAAAGACCTTTAGGCATATCTACTGCAAAGGTAGATCCTGCTAGTAGTTATAGTTTTTCTCATAAATATGTAATGCAAATTACTAGCGATAAAAAAAGCGTAAACCTAAACTACTACTTAACTAATTCTGGAAATTATATTGGTACAAGCATTGAGGACAAAAAAGGAAATGCAGACCATATAAGCGTCATAGATATAGATCGTAAAGCCATGTTTATGTTTATGGAAAATAAAGGAGACAAAAGTCGAATGTCTTTAAGTCTAGATTTTGAAGAAACCACAGAAAAAGCAATCAATGACACAGATGTTAGTATAAACCCAACAGGAAACACAAAAACCATTTTGGGTTATACATGTCAAGAATATAAAGTAACTGCACAAGACATGAAAGGGTCTGTTTGGGTTACACAAAGTGCAGGCATAAGCTTTGTAAAATCCTTTTATAATATAAAAGAAAAAAAAGGCGCAAGCCAATCTTGGATGAAAATGCTTAACGGTTTAACTATGGAAATGGATATGATTGACACCTCAAAACGTAAGCCTAAAACTATCAAAATGACTTGTATTGCATTGGATAAAAATAATTTAACCATCAAGTCTAACGATTATAAAAAACTAATGTAACCAACTATAAAAATCAATAATTATGACACACTTAAAATCAATTTTAACTTTTGTATTTACAATTATTACATGCTCAACCTTTGCACAAGAAAGTTTTACAGCAAAAACCCAAGGTAATTTTTTAGCCAATGGTAGTCTTGGAATTATTTCGACTTCAGAAACTGCAAAATTTGATGGTAATTCCAGTAAAGTAGGTAGCACTTTTCAGATTACTGCAACACCAAAAGCTGGTTATTTTATAACAGATAATATTGTCGCTGGATTAGAATTAGAAGTAAGAACAAGCACTAGTAAAATAGAAGGAATAGACGAAGACACTGTAACTAACCTAATAGGTGTTGGTCCATTTGCTAGATACTTTTTTGACAATGGATTATTTGCAGAAGCAACTGTATCCTTAGGTTCTAGCAAAACCTCAAGTCTATTTGGCGATATAGAAAGTAGCATTTTTGCTATACGTGGTACTGCTGGATATGCTTTCTTTTTAGGAGATCACATTTCTATTGAGCCTGCAATTAATTATACCAACCAAAGCCAAAAACCAAAAGGCAGTTCTGGAGATAGTAAAACGGTTTTAAATACCATTTACTTTAGTCTTGGAATTACAGCTTACTTTTAATAAACTAATGAATCCCTAACCAATAATATATTTTAATTATCCCAACTAATTAATTAGTAGTTTTTCATTTTCAGGTTAGTTTGAAAAGGTCGGAAACAAAAGTTTTCGGCTTTTTTATGTTTTAATGTTAACCTTCTGTTTTTCAATATATTAATAAGTGTTATTAATCATAAAAAGCACAATATTATGGCAACAAAACAATTTACCGTAAACTATTACAAAGTGTCTGCTGGATTTAAAGGCTCTGCAACTTGGGGAAACGTAAACATTAAAATTCAAGGTTACGTCACCTGTTATGGAAGCGATCATAGATTTATTATTTATTTTTTACATGAGGATAGTCCTGTTCCTGCTCCAACTTACATTCCTGCAAATAAAGTTGGTGCAATCTTTTTACCATTTAAAGACATGCCAATGTATTTAGATATTGTAAGAAACGAAAAACCAATTTATGCGTATTTAAATTCTACTAAACCAGAATGGAATAGCATAAAAACATCCAAAGAGCCAGTTGGTGAGGAAGAAAATTAGAATTAGTTAATCATTTTTAAAAAATCGAAAAAGAAATCTTTTTCGATTTTTTTTTTGACTAGATGTTAACCTTTAAAGATTTGATTCTATTAATAAGAAAAGTAAAAACTATTAATCATTTAAAAACAAAAACAATGAAACATTTAATTTTAAAAACAAAGTATGTAGTATTAGCCTTATTAGTATCATTTTGCTTTTCATGCTCAACAGAAGATGGTGCAGATGGACCAGCTGAACCTGCAGGAGCTAATGGAATAGATGGAGCAGATGGAAATGCCAATGTGCAAAACATTACATTTGATGCTTCAGCTTTTGCTGGTACTTTTGATTCTGTAACAATTACACAATTAACACAAGATGTGTTAGAGAATGATGCTATTTTAACCTATCTAAACACAGGATCAAATTGGTTTCCTGTACCATGTCCAGCTGACTCAATAGGATTTGATCATGCAGTAGATGTAACTTATTCTGTTGGAGCTATAGATTTTGATTATATAGACTCAAGCGGAAGCTCAGCAAGTATCACTGCTGGTGACTTAGTTTCTGGTAGAGTTATAATTATAGAGTCTACTAGCACAACTGCGTCAAGAGTTAATACTACTCAAAAAGTATTTATGGAGTTAAACGCAGCAGGTATTGACATTAACGATTATGAAGCAGTTTGTAATTATTATGGAATTGCTTACTAATTAATTGCAAAACATTTTAAAAACCGAAGCAAAGTCTTCGGTTTTTTTGTGCTTTTTTTCTACTATAATTAGTAACATTGTAATCCACAAAAAAAGAACTATTTAAAGATGATTAATCGTAACAAAGCCTCCATTTTAAAGTGTATTATCCACAAGGTTGGTAACAAACATAACGATACAAAAAACGCGTTTTCTGAAAAAGAAATTCATTTTGACGAAGCTAGTTATGATCTGATGCTTCCCTTTTTATTAAAACCTTTTACAAGCTTAGTACAAAGTCACAGATTTAATCATCATGCTAATATCGAGCTTAACGAGATTAATGCCTACACCAACAACATTTTTAAAGATGACGAGGCTCTTGTAAAGACCTCTATAAATATTGTCAAACATTTATATGAGCAATCAGACTCTGCACAAATAAAAACTGGAGATGTAATTGTTGCCTATTTTGATGGTATTGAGTATAACGAAATGGTGATTGATGGAATTGGTATTTTTAAAATTGAAAACAAAACCAATTTTTTCCAAACCTTTTTAGAAAACAATAGTTATGATGTATTGGTACAAAAAGGGATAAATGCCAAAAAAGTAGATAAAGGCTGTTTAATTTTAAATACAGGAGATACAGAAGGAAAAGTAGTATTAACGGTTGATAACAACAATTATGATGCTGCTTATTGGACAGATAAGTTTTTAAATATTAAATATGCAGACGATCATAATAGTCATACCCAAAACTATTTAGAATTATGTAAAGAGTTTTCTACAGAAATTATAAAAACCACTTATGGTGCACAAGAACGTGCAGATTTTTTAGCCAAAACCATCGATTTTTTTAAAGAAAATGAAATAGTAAATATCGAACGTTTTAAAGAAGACATCTTTGAAGAAGACAAACACATAGATCTTTTTGAATCTTATAAAAAAGAGTTTGAAGCCGAACAGAATATTGTTATTAGAAACCAATTTGAAGTCTCTGATAAAGTGCTAAATAAAGAAAAAAAGAAAATTAAAACAGACATTAAATTAGACACTAATATCCAAATAAAACTAGATATTGATGCACCAGAAGCAGCAAGCGAGCATCTGGAACGTGGTTACGACGAAGACAAAAAAATGCACTACTACAAAGTGTTTTTTAATGTGGAAGGGTAGATGGATTGACGATTTTTGAATAACAATTACAGCTTGACCTTATTAAAAAAAATAGACTACAAAATAAAGCTTAAAAAGATATTATAGTATTTTTAAAATTTACAATTTACTAACCCTTTATTTAAAGTTAATTAAATATACACTTTCAAACCATAAAAAATGTTAGGAGAAACAAATCTTTCGCAATTAATAAAGGGTATGACACCTAAACTAAACCAAGGAGAATATGTGTTTTGCACTATCAAAGACTTAAATACTATTGATAGAAACAGTACACTTTGCGAGTTTAAAGAAGCAGAAAATACGACAATCGTCATAGAAAAGTCTAAAGCAGATGCATTACAATTAAAGTACGATTATATTGCTTCATGGATAACACTAACTATCCACTCCTCTTTAGAAGCAGTGGGTTTAACAGCAATGTTTTCTTCAGAATTAGCAAAACATAATATAAGTTGCAATGTTATTGCAGCCTACTACCATGACCACATATTTGTAGATAAAAAAGATGCTACTAAAGCAATTAGGGTTTTAACTAATTTATCTAAACGTAGTAATTAATTTAAAACTATTTCTTAGCACTTTGCTTAACAGCCAAATTTCCCCATGCTCCAATTTGGTTTAATAATGGGACTAATGTTTTTCCAAAAGTAGTTAAAGAGTACTCTACTTTCATTGGTGGTTTTTTTGTGTATACTTTTCTGTTTACAACACCATCCTCTTCTAGTTTTTTAAGCTGCAAACTTAAGGTGCGTTCAGTAACATGTGGTATTTTTTTTCTTAATTGTGTATAACGTAATTCGCCTTCAATTAAATGAAATAAAATAACTGTTTTCCATTTTCCACCAATAATACCCATTGTAACACTAGTACAACAAGGATATTCTGTTCCATTAAAATTATAAGTCTCTTTTTCCATAAAATACGCACTATAAATACACTATCCTTTTGGATAGTTATTGCAAAGTTAATATACTATACTTAGTTTTGCAACTATAAATTTTATAGTATAAAACATAGAGATACATGGAAACACCAAACAATGCAAAAACAGATATAATAAACGCCTTTAATTTTAGACATGCTTGTAAAGAGTTTGATGCTACTAAAACACTGTCTGACGACAATATAAATTTTATCTTAAAAACAGCACAATTATCACCAAGCTCGTTCGGTTTCGAACCTTGGCACTTTGTTGTTGTACAAGATAAAGCGTTACGCGAGTTATTAAAACCAGTAGCTTGGGGAGCACCTTTAAAATTAGACACTGCAAGTCATTTTGTTTTAGGATTAAGCATGAAAGCACCAATGGTAAAACATGATGCAGATTACATTATGCATATGATGAAAGACGTTAAACAATTTCCAGAAGACGTTATTGAAATGTACAGCACCTTTTACCGAGAGTTTCAAGAGCGTGATTTTGATTTAGACACAGACAAAAAATTATTTGATTGGTCATCAAAACAAACTTACATTGCTTTAGCTAACATGATGACTTCTGCAGCTTTAATTGGCATTGACAGCTGTCCAATAGAAGGTTTTCATCAAGAAAAAGCAGAAGCTTTATTACAAGACAAATTTAATATAGACACTAATAAATATGGCTTATCATTTATGGTTGCTTTTGGACACAGAAAAGCAGATCCAGAACATCCAAAATCTAGACGAGATTTAAATGACATCATTACTTGGAAGTAATACCTAATTAAAAAGCGATTTGAAATTCAAATCGCTTTTTTTATGTTTGATAGTGTCCTTTTTTTAGGCTAACTTTAAGCTATAATAAATCATACTTTTTTTGAACGAAATAAAAAAAACAATATCCAGAAGTCCTTTAAGGCAAATCCTTGGAAAAGAATATTTTATCCTAAAACGAAAATTAAACTGGCTGTTTTCAGGTAATAACTACGCTAAAGATATAAACACAGAAGATTTTAAACATTCTGTTTTTAAACATCGCTCATTAATTTTAAGACCACTTCAAAATTTGGATATGACACTTCAAGAAAATAAAAGAGTAAATCTTGATATTGCCATTAAACATTTAAACCAGATAGAAATTAAACCCAATCAATATTTTTCGCTTTGGAAATTAGTAGGACGACCAACAAAAAATAAAGGATATTTAGACGGTTTGGTATTAAAAAGTGGAACAATAGATAAAGGTACAGGAGGTGGACTTTGCCAATTGGGTAATCTTTTATTTTGGATTTTTGCACATAGTCCATTATCTGTTAAAGAACGCTATAGACATGGATACGATGTGTTTCCAGACGTTAAAAGAAAAGTCCCTTTTGGTGCTGGAGCAACACTATCCTACAATTATATTGACTTGCAAATACAAAACCAAACCAACAATAGCTTTGTTATTAAATTATGGTTAGATAAGACACATTTAAATGGCGAGTTAGTCTCTAAAAACAAAATTAAAGAAACCTTTAAAATAGAAGAACGCAACCACCAAATCAAGCAACAATTTTGGGGTGGATACTCTAGACACAATCAAATTTTTAAAATAACAACATCAGAGACTAGTCAAACCGAAAAAATGATTGTCGAAAATCATGCTATTATGATGTACGATCCTTTTTTAAGTGAGACTAGTACTGCTAAAAACTAAGCTTGACTTTTTCATTTTTTTAGACTAACTTCGAATCTAATAGAACTGCTGATAAAGAACATTAAAACGATTCCTTATCATCTTAACGTTGCCAGTAATTAAACCAAACATTATGCAAATAACTAAATACATTATTATTCTTTCACTTTTCTTTATCCACTCTATAAAAGTTAGTGCTCAAGAAAAAAGCAATTGGGATTACAAAAAATATGCTGAAATCCTTGATAAAAATGGTAATGATATTTTTGTATTAGAGTATGGTATTTCAAAAAAAGGTTATTCAGGTTCTATAAAATGGCGTATTTCCAATAATACATCAGCCACTATTTATGAATTTAGATTAGGAAAAAGAACTTATACATTATTAGATGGAAAACAAAAAACCAGTTCAGCGGAAAGTCCTTTTACGGGAATAAAACCGGGAGAAAAAAAGACAATGATATCTGATGCAATAAATCCATCTGAAGGGAAAGGATGGAGCAATCTGGTTGATAATTATGTTGTCAATATTGAATTCCAAGAAAGTGCATTATCGTTTACTATCGAGAAAGGGAAAGAAAAGAAAGATTGGGTAGACTTTGGAAAACTAAAAACTTATAAAGTAAAAAAATAAAAATGGCTTTATTTGAAGATTTCTGTGATAAATCAAATTCAACAAAAATTAATATTGTTGAGTATGAAGAAGATAGATACTATTTATTACCTGACCATTTAGAGTGGTATTATCAAAAAAAAGAGCTACCAATTAGCAAATTTATCATTCCAAAAAAAAATAAAAAATTAAATTATGATTTCGGAAAAACAGAATTTGACCAACTTCTTGTAGTAGTAACAAACAAATGTAATATAGTTTGTGATTATTGTTTTAGAGGTTATAATTTCAAAAAAAAAGATGAAATTAATTTTGAGGATTTTAAAAAAATAGCAAATCATTTTTATAATAATGCTCAAGTTAATCCTACTATACAATTTACAGGAGGAGAAGTTTTTGTAAAGAAAAACATTGAACATTGGTTTAAATATATAAATGACAAAGGTTTTAGAATTTGGATGACAACTAATGGTGTATCTGCTAAAATAAGTAACAATGAAATTATCAAAAATATTTTCTCAAATAACCATAAACACCACATACGAATTTCTTTAGATGGACACAAAGCTGAAATACACGAAGCATATCGTCAGAAAGGAACTTTTAATAAGATTATTAAAAATATTAAATTTTTGAAATCAATCAATGCGTCGATTTCTGTGAAATCCGTTATTACAAAAGATAATGTACAATATCTTGAAGAAATGTTAGATATGTGTTATGATTTGAAGTTAGAAGGTTGGAACTATAACGTCATAAGATATACTGGAGCTCTTGCAAAAAACCCACCTCTAGATTCAACAGCAAAAATTGATAAAAAAATAGAATATTTTGGTTATTATGAATTAGGTGTCAGATTAATTGAAATCTTATTCAGAAAACCACATTTATCAAAATTACTTGCTATCAGCCGTTTTGGAAAAATATTAAACACATTGTATTTAACGAATCCTAAAGCAGTACCAATGTCTTATTACGTGCTCAAATTTGATGGTAATGTTTATTACAATGACAATTTACAATTCAAAAAATATTCGCCTGGTAATATTGATGAAATAGGTTTAGATGCATTTAATGGTTTAAAATCTTTTAGAAATAATTATGATTATGACTTGCCAGCTTGTAAAAAATGTCCAATTCATCGATTTTGTTTTCAAAAGGGAGATTACGGAGAACTTTATGAAAATGACGTAACTTTAAATTCAGAATTTCCAAATTGTGATGACATAAGAAAACATTACTTCCATCTAATGAGCTTGAAAGAAAAAGGAAAAATACTAACATTAAAAATGTTTAATAAACAAGAAAATAATACAGTGGCTAATGTATAAACACGATACAGCATTTAGTGGGAAAATTGAACAATTTGAACTATTAAATTCAATTGGTCTTTACGAAATTTTCAACTTTTCTAAACACGCAGAGTTTTACAATACTATAAATAGTAATTCAGTAAATAATAACTACATACTCACTAAAAACTTGGAAGATTTTGATGCTTTATTACATAATGAAAGTAATTATAATCTTGTTTTCAGAGATTTAAATGAAAAAAAAATAAATAATGAAATAGATAGAATTAAATCTTATGTTAATCCAAACTTAAAAAAATTAAATACCAGAGTTTGTGCCTTTTCTTCTCAACCAAAATCTGGAATTGGCTATCACGCTGATAAAAGTCCAGTAGCAATAGTACAGCTAAAAGGGCAAAAGCATTGGAAAGTATGGAAAAAGAGCAGTATTCCAATTTCGGAATTAAAATTATATAATGGGACTGGTAATTATCATTTAAAAAATAACAAATCAAAACCTTATATCGATATAATTCTAAACCCTAATGAATTCTTATGGATTCCAGCATATTTTCCACATATGGCTGTTTCGCCTAATAATATAAGTTCATTAAGTATATCTATCATTTGGGACCTAATATCTATATATGATATTATAAATGAGATTATGAAATATAGAAAAATTCCAATACCACCAATTCTTTACAAATCTTATTTTTCCAATATATTTGAAAGAATCCCTATCTATAATATACCTGATTTAAAAAAAGAATTATGGAATAAGATAGAAGATATCGGAAAAACAATAAATATAATATTGACAGAAAATCAAAAAAATAAATCAATTAATAATTTAATACTAAACAAATATGGAGAAAATTAATCTTTTTTTAGAAAAAGTGTCTAAAGACACAAAATACAGTGAGATCTATAATAAAGCAAAAACACTTAAAGAAGTTTCAGAATTAGCTACTGTTTTAAACTTTAAAATTTCAATCCAAGAACTTGAAGAATACTTCAAAAAATTCAAAGAGGACAACGGGATTTCTAATGCAACTGGAATCCCTGAAAGTAATTCATTTATAAATGATGGCTGGTACTCTGGCGATTAAAAATTATGTCTCTTGGAATCAACACATAAAACCAATTACTATGATAAAGGGTTTATCGAATTAAATTCTATAATACACAAAGAAACGATTGTAGACATTAACTCTGAAATTGAAAGAATAATAACAGATTTTCCAGAATTATGCACTTTTGAAAATTGGGCAAAAGGGAATGATGATTATGTTTTACATAAAATTTCAAAATTTACAGAAAAGTCAAATGTCTTTTGGAATGTAGCTTACAATTCAAAAATCATCTCAATAATAGAAGAAATTTTAGATGAGCCTTGCTTTTTATGTACTGATAAAATAAATTTTAAATTATCAGGTGGTAGAGGTTTTTACCCTCATCAAGATATGAGTGGTATTTGGTCAAATTATGTTGAAAATATAATTAGTGTGTTTATTGCAATAGATGATAGTAATGAACATAACGGTTGTTTACAAGTTGCTGAAGGTTGGCATAAAAAGGGATTATTAGGGGATAAAATGTGCCAAATAAAAGAACCTAATTTATCGTTATTAAATTTTAAAAATTTAATACAGAAATCTGGCGATATCATAATATTTGATGGTTTTTTACCACATCAATCAATGAAAAATTTTTCAAGTAGCTCTAGACGAATCTTATTGTTAACATATAATAGAAAGTCAGAAGGAAATTATCGTGAATTATTTCTAGACGGAAAATAACTACTGGCAACACCGTGTATAATTAATTGCTTGATTTTAGATTACTTACGAAAATTCCTTCGAACTTTATATTCGTTTTTTATTTGCTAAATTCCGTGCTAAACCACGCAACTAACCATACACAATCACGTTCTATTAGATTCGAAACCTCTAAAATTCTAAACCACTACTCCACAAACTCAGCTTCAAACAGCTTAGTAAAATGCTTTAATATTTTAGCTTTAACGTCTGCTTCATCAACTGTTTTAACACCAAGTTCTACATTTAAAGACGTTACTGCTTTACCTCTAATTCCGCAAGGGATAATATTATCAAAATAACCCAAATCAGCATTTACATTAAGTGCAAAACCATGCATAGTTACCCATCTGCTAGCTCTAACTCCCATTGCACAAATTTTTCTGGCAAATGGTGTTCCAACATCAAGCCAAACACCAGTTTCGCCATCACTACGTGTGGCTTGCAAACCATACTCTTGTAAGGTTAAAATTATAACTTCTTCCAGAAAACGTAAGTATTTATGGATGTCTGTAAAAAAATTATCCAAATCTAAAATAGGGTAACCAACAATTTGTCCTGAACCATGATAAGTAATATCTCCTCCTCTATTTATTTTATAAAAAGAAGCCCCTTTTTCTTTTAGTTGGTCTTCGTTTAAAAGCAAATTAGACACGTCTCCACTTTTACCTAAAGTATAAACATGTGGATGCTCTACAAACAAAAAGTAGTTATTGGTTTGTAATCCAGCAGCTTCGCGTCTGTTTTTAATTTTTGTATCCAAAATACCTTTAAATAATTGCTCTTGGTAATCCCAAGTGTCTTTAAAGTCTTTAGATCCTAAATCTTGTAATGTTATGCTTTTATTCATCAAAAAAAATAATAGTGCAAAGATACAATTTATCTTTGCTATTCTGTAAAAAGAAAACAGTCTCAGCAAGTATAAAGCCTTTAATTTATTCACTTTAATTTAAAAAATCGTAAATCAAATCCCTATATTTGTGCCTTAAAATTTTACACATTAATTATGTCACAATTATCTGAGCAAGAGCTCGTACGAAGAGAAAAGCTTGCAAAATTACGCGAGTTAGGTATCAACCCTTATCCAGCAGATTTATTTCCTGTATCTAACAATTCTAAACAGATTAAACAGGACTTTAAAGAAGGTAAACAGGTTGTTATTGCTGGTCGTTTGATGTCTCGTCGTATACAAGGTAATGCTAGTTTTGCAGAGTTGCAAGATAGTGATGGACGTATCCAAGTGTATTTTAATAGAGACGAAATTTGTACAGGAGACGACAAAACCAAGTACAATACAGTATATAAAAAATTACTAGATATTGGTGATTTTATTGGTATTGAAGGTGAATTATTTACCACTAAAGTAGGCGAAAAAACAGTTTTAGTTAAAGGTTTTACTTTATTAAGTAAAGCGTTAAAACCGTTACCATTACCAAAGGTTGATGCAGAAGGAAATCAATTTGATGCTTTTGTAGATCCAGAAATGCGTTACAGACAACGTTATGCAGATTTAGCAGTAAATCCGCATGTTAAAGACGTTTTTATAAAGCGTACCAAGTTATTTAATGCTATGCGTAGCTTTTTTAATGACTCTGGTTATTTTGAAGTAGAAACACCAATTTTACAACCAATTCCTGGAGGTGCAGCAGCACGTCCATTTATAACACATCATAACAGTTTAGACATACCATTATATATGCGTATTGCTAACGAGTTGTATTTAAAAAGACTAATTGTTGGTGGATTTGATGGTGTGTATGAGTTTTCTAAAAACTTCCGTAACGAAGGGATGGATAGAACACATAATCCAGAATTTACAGCTATGGAAATTTATGTAGCCTACAAAGACTACAACTGGATGATGGATTTTTGCGAACGCCTTTTAGAGCATTGTGCAATAGCTGTAAACGGAACATCAAAAGCTACGTTTGGAGAACACGAAATTGATTTTAAAGCACCTTATGCTAGAGTCACTATGGCTGATTCTATAAAACACTTTACAGGTTTTGACATTACTGGTAAGTCTGAAGACGAAATAAGAGCTGCTGCTAAAGACCTTGGTGTTGAAGTAGATGCAACAATGGGTAAAGGAAAACTTATTGATGAGATTTTTGGTGAAAAATGTGAAGGTAATTACATCCAACCAACATACATTACTGACTATCCAAAAGAGATGAGTCCTTTATGTAAAGAGCATAGAGACAATCCAGAACTGACAGAACGTTTTGAGCTTATGGTTTGCGGTAAAGAAATAGCAAATGCCTATTCTGAGCTTAATGATCCAATAGACCAACGTCAGCGTTTTGAACACCAATTAAAACTAGCACAAAAAGGAGATGATGAAGCTACAGAGTTTATTGACGAAGACTTTTTACGTGCTTTAGAATACGGAATGCCTCCAACATCTGGAATGGGAATTGGAATGGACAGATTAATCATGTTTTTAACCAATAATCAATCAATACAAGAAGTATTATTTTTCCCTCAGATGAAACCTGAGCGTAAAGCAATACCAATGACTGAAGAGGAAAAAGCAGTTTTTGCAATATTAAAAACTAATAGTCCAATAGACCTAAACACACTTAAAACAGACTCTGGTTTAAGTAATAAAAAATGGGACAAAACCATTAAAGGGTTAACTAAACTTGGTGTTGCTAAGGTTAGTAAAACTGATGATGGATTGTTTGTAGAAATGGTTTAAACTAATTCCTTTAAAAAAAGGAATCTTATAAATTACTAAAAAGGAATTACTGAAATATGATTCCTTTTTTTTATACAATTTTAAGACGGTAAATTTTTAATAAAATTCCTAGATAAAAATCTGTAATACCAATTTTTATTAGATAATTTAACTCCCATTTGTCTTGATACTTTAATTTTTGACAAAGCGTTTATACTTCTAACAATAATAAATATTGAAAGTATTAAAATTAAAAGCATTGCTAAATATAGAGTATTCATAAAAGGTTAATATTAGGTTTGGGATAAGATAAATGTACAGTAGTATTCTTTTTAAATAAAATTATTTAAAAAAGAAAGACACAGTATTCGACAAAAGGTAATTTTTTAATGATTTAAGGAATAAATTGTCTCAATTTCAGCGATTTACGCTATTTTTTTTGCTGCTTTTATCAAAAAAAGTCATTTTAACAGAAAGAATTACAGCTAAATTATGACTAAAAACTAACTCATTTTCATTATTTTCACAATCCAAACAAACTGATAATGAAAAAACTAGCTACCCTTTTACTAACTGCATTAGTGCTATTATCTTGTAGCAACGATGACACAGATCCAACTGTAGACGTTTGCCAGACACCAACAAGTTTTACTGCGACAAATGTTTCAGACATATCTGCTGATTTAAGCTGGAGTAGTACAAATGCAAATGCAAGTTTTGAAATAGAATATGGTATTTCTGGTTTTACACCTGGAACAGGTATCATAACTACTATAACTCTTAATCAAAACACATTTACGCTAAATGGTTTATTAGCCAATACAACATATCAAGCTTATATAAAAACTATTTGTAGCAGCACTAACCAAAGTATACCAACAAGTGGATTGTCATTTACAACAGCTCCACCAAGACCAATTGCACAATTACTGCCTAACCTTACAGATTTAAACTTATTTGAAGGCGATATTAAAGACTTGACACCAAGTCAATATGGCTTCGCTTACACTTTAAACACTCCATTATTTTCAGATTACGCACATAAAGAACGTTTTATTGTATTACCAGAAGGAGAAACAATGACTGCTCAAGGAGACTTGATGCCAGATTTTCCGGATGATACTATTATAGTTAAAACCTTTTACCTTAATTATAACGAAAACGATCTAAGTTTAGGTAGAAGAATTATAGAAACTAGATTATTAATTAAACAAAACGGAATTTGGGTTACTGGAGATTACCATTGGAACGCTGCACAAACAGAAGCTGTTTTAGAAAGCAATACAGCAATTGTACCTGTAACTTTTGTAAATGAAGTTGGTACAACTTTAAACATAAATTACACTATCCCTTCTAATCAAGACTGCATTACTTGCCATTCTAACAATAGTCAAATCATTCCATTAGGCCCAAAATTAAGGTCTATTAATTTTAATAATCAGCTTCAAGATTTAATTGCAAATAACAGAATTACTGGATTAACAGACCCTACATCTGTAGCAACATTACCAAATTGGGAAGATGATACAAACTACACTTTGGAAGAACGTGCAAGAGCCTATTTAGATGTTAATTGTGCTACATGTCATCAACCTGGTGGACATTGCGAAGTCCAAACCACATTAGATTTTAGACTAGAAACTCCGTTTGCAAACACTTCAATTTTTGAAAAAAAATCTGAGATAAACACACGTATGGCAACGTACCAAGAGCTATACAGCATGCCTCTTTTAGGGACTACTTTTGTACATAGCGAAGGTTATTTTTTAATTAAAGCGTATTTAAATACTTTATAAAAATTAAAAACCTCGTAACTTAATGGTTACGAGGCTTAAGGTTAACCATCACATTAACCAATCATCAAAACAAAGTATTAAATACTTTCTGTTTTGTCGTTTTCTAAAAATGCAATATCACGTGTGTTTTTTTGTACTGCAATTGCTGCAAAAAGGCTTAAAGTAAATGACATTCCATAAAATCCTTTTTCGCTAAGCTCTAAATCTGCGTTCCATAATCCAATAACTAATAAGGCTATTGCTGCAACAGATGTAAACCAACTTATACCATAATAAATTTCTGTAACTGGCACGTTTTCAAGCTTATCTCTTACAGATTTTTGCACAGATATTACAGAGAATAACCCAAAAAGTAAGATTGTAAAATAGTACCCTTTTTCGTTTAGAAGCATATTTGCGTTCCATAATCCTACACAATAAGACACCATACCAAGACATAAAGCTGTCCAAGATGCTCCTACAAATGCTGGTGTTGGTTTGGTTGATGATGTTGTTGTCTCTTTTTTATGTTTTTTAGACTTTTTGTCTTCATTAATTGAAACTGTTGTTTGATAATCCATAATATTTTGTTTTTGATAATTATTTAATTGAAATTTTAAGACATTACGTCTTAATGTAGTTGAATAAGAAAGCGTCTTTAAACACCTAAATAAGCAACCTGATTTGTTGTTTTACTACTAAAAATAGACACGTAAGATTCGTATCCTTCTATTAGATGTTTCTGAATTTTTGCTCTGTTAATAATAAGAACACTAAAAAATAGTACTATTAACGTCGATTTAAAAAATGTTTTCATAATGTTTTGTTTTGTTGATTATGGTACAAAGATGCAATGCAACAACAATTTTAAAAACACAACTTAAACAAAAAACTGACGATATGTTTTGAACAATACTATAATTTAGCATTATATTTATTGAATTTAAACTAATTAAACTGACGACTTAATGACTGATTTAGATCATTTAATTTCAAGTTTTTCTTCAGATGACCAACAATTATTCATAGCATTTCTTGAAAAAAAGAATAAACGGAAAGACGCAAAAAACATAGCCTTATTTAAATTAATTAGTAAACAAAGCCTTTCTGCAAAAGACATTTGCAGTAGCTTATATGGACGTCAAAACAAAGTAGCTTATCATGCTTTAAGAAAAAGACTATTCCAATCTGTAATAGATTTTATAGCAACTAAAAATCTAGCAGAAGAAAGCACCACAGAGATGCAGCTTATTAAACTATTAATTGCTGCAAGAGCATGCATGACAATTAAACAATACAATGCAGCTTATAAAATTTTAGACAAGGCAGAGATTGTTGCAAAAGAACATTCTCTATTCTCAATTTTAAACGAGATTTATCATACTAAAATCCAATTTTCTTACGCATATTCAAATTCAGATTTAGAACAATACATTTCTGATTATAAAAACAACAAAAACAATGCATTACTAGAAGACCAACTAAATATTGTGTACGCAAAAATTAGGCAAACCTTAAATAACATTAACTATAAAGGAGCAATAATAAATTTTGAAACTTTAATTAATAACACATTTAAAGAACACAACATTAGCCAAGACAATGCCATTACTTTTAAAGCATTATACCAAATAATGAGTATTGTAAGCCTATCTGCGTTTGTAACTAACGACTTTTATAAAATCGAATCTTTTTTACTAAAACAATACGCTTTATTAAAAACACATAAAAACAGAAACAAGCAACAGTTTTACCATATTCAAATACTATACATAATAGCCAATACATTATTCAGAAATAAAAAATTTGACAAAGCATTAGTCTATATTAATCAAATGTTTATACAGTTAAATCTTAATAAGAAAAAGCATTATAACAACTTTATACTAAAACACAACCTACTAAAAGGCTTAATACTTAACTACACTAACAAACAGACTGAAGCAATTATATTATTAGAAAATAGTATCAAAAAAAAGCATACAGATATAGAAAGTCTTCTAGATATCCATTTAGGTTTAATAATGATTTACATTCAATTTGAAGATTTTAAAAAAGCCAAACAGATTCTTTCTAAATTATATCACACAGATCATTATTACGAAACTAAAGCAGGAAAAGATTGGGTAATTAAAAAAAGCCTAGCAGATATTATACTAAACATAGAGTTGGGCAATATAGATTTAGTAGACTCTAGATTAAGAAGTTTTAAACGTAGCTACAACACCTATTTAAAAACTATAAATCAGCAACGCGTCATCACTTATTTATCTTTTGTAGAGCTTTATTATAAAAACCCAGAACAGGTTACAAGTACTAAATATAAAAACAAAATAGAAGATGCTTTTATATGGATTGAAGCACAACGCGAAGACATTTTTGTCATGAGTTTTTACGCTTGGCTAAAAAGTAAAATGGACAATAAACCACTATACTACACAACTTTAAGCTTAATTGAAACCGCAAAAACTGTTAATTAAAAGCTAAAAACACCATAGCTATTAAACCTATTTAAAATAATGCTGTCTTAACAGTATAACAATTTAAAACAAATTAAAATGAAAAAATTAGCAATACTAGCATTAGCTTTAATAACATTTCAAGCTAACGCACAAGACAAAAAAGAAAACAAAAAAGGAGATAGAAAAGACCGTTTAGAAAAACGAATGAATTTAGAACCTCAAGAAATGGCAGAGTTACAAACAAAAAAAATGACTTTACATTTAGATCTAACTGATGCACAGCAAAAAAAGGTGATGGCTATCAACTTAGAAAATGCTAAAAAGCGTAAAGACGCAATGAAAAAACGTCTTGATTCTAAAAATAAAGAAGAAAAAACAAAGCCTACAAAAGAGCAAAAACTTAAGATGATAAATAATAGATTAGATGCACAAATTGCAACTAAGAAAAAAATGAAAAACATTTTAAACGATGAGCAATACCAAAAATGGGAGAAATCTCAAGCAAAAAGACAGCACAAACGTGGAAAAATGAAAAAAGGCGGAAAGAAAAGAATGGCTCATAAAAAAGAGATTGGAAAAGAAGAACTTCACGAAGATTAAAACTTAAACTTTTACGTTTAAAGGTAAAAAAGCACTGATTATCTATTCAGTGCTTTTTTATTTGTAATTATTAAACAAAAAGTGTTACTTTGAGAGTATAATTAATTAACTCTTACAACAATGAAAAAATTATTCACGCTTTGTCTTTTTGTTTTCGGTTTATTTTTAGCAACTAACACAGCAAGTGCGCAACAAAAATTTAGCGCAGAAGTTAATGAAGCTGCAAGAACTAAAGCTATTGAATTTGGTCGTTATTTAAAAGCAGATCAAACAGCACAAGGATTTATTTATACTGCATATCAAGAATTTTTTGCAAAATCCGAAACTTTAAACAGCAGTTATAAAAAAGGAACTAGTGAGTATTCTAATTTGGAAACAAAAATAAACCAACGTTTATTATCTCAAATGGATGATGCATTAACAGATGAGCAATACACAAAATATTTAGAGCTGACTGATCAAGCCTCTCAAGAATAGTAAATTTTATTACTTATAAAAAAAGCCGATTATAAAATTATAATCGGCTTTTTTTATGTTTTAAATAGTATTAATTAACTAAACACAGCATCACATGCTGCAATAGTTTTATCTAAATCTTCATAAGTTAAAGCATCATTTAAAAACCAGCTTTCAAAAGCACTTGGTGGTAAATAAACACCTTGATCTAACATACCATGAAAAAAGGCTTTAAACGTATCGTTATTTCCTTTAGCAGCGGTTTCAAAATCTACAACTTCATTGTCACAAAAATGAACAGAAATCATCGATCCTACTCTATTTATAGTATGTGTTACTTTTCTATTTTCTAAAACTTCAGCAATACCTTTGTGTAAATACTCTGTTTTTTTAGCTAAACTTTCAAAGGTATTACCAGAATTTAATTCGGTTAACATAGCTAAACCTGCAGCCATAGCCAAAGGGTTTCCGCTTAATGTTCCTGCTTGATAGACTGGACCCAAAGGTGCTAAATGATTCATTATATCTGCTTTAGCTGCAAAAGCACCAACAGGCAATCCTCCTCCAATTACTTTTCCAAAACACACAATATCTGCTTTAACGCCTAAAAACTCTTGTGCACCACCTTTAGCTAATCTAAAGCCTGTCATGACCTCATCAAAAACTAATAAAATATCATTAGTATCACATAGATTACGCAAGCCTTCTAAAAATCCTTTTTTTGGAGGAATACAGCCCATATTTCCAGCTACAGGTTCTATAATAATACAAGCAATTTCATTTTTATTAGCATTAATTAATGCTTCAACATTTGCTAAATCATTATACTTGGCCAACAAAGTATCCTTTGCAGTTCCTTGAGTTACTCCTGGACTATTTGGAGACCCAAAAGTAATAGCTCCACTTCCTGCTTGTATTAAAAACGAATCTGAATGTCCATGATAACAACCAGAAAATTTGATAATTTTATCTTTTTTAGTATAACCTCTTGCTAACCTTACAGCACTCATACAAGCTTCTGTACCAGAATTAACAAAACGTATTTTATCAATATTAGGCACCATTGAAACTGCTAATTCTGCAATCTGAGTTTCAATTTGTGTTGGCATCCCAAAAGAGGTTCCTTTTTTAGCTTTATCTATAACAGCATCAACAACTGGTTGATGCGCATGACCCAAAATCATTGGTCCCCAAGATGCGATATAATCAATTAATTTATTTCCATCTTCATCATACAAATAGGCACCTTTTGCTTCTTTTACAAAAATTGGTGTTCCGCCAACTGCTTTAAATGCACGTACTGGAGAATTTACTCCACCTGGAATGACTTGCTCTGCTTCTGCAAACAAAGCACTACTTCGTTTATAAATCATAAACTTTAATAATCTTTTGGTAATGGTTTTACAAATAAGACTTGACCGATAAATAAATCTGTGCTTTCAAGTCCGTTTAATGACTTTAACTCGTCAACAGAAATCTTATATTTTTTTGATAACGAAAATAAAGTATCTCCTTTTACAACCGTATGCTTATCATTAGTTGTGGTTTCTTTTCCTAAAACATCAGCATCAAAACGATGCAATTGGTAACGCTCTATTAAACTAATTAATTTGTTAGGGTATTTTCTATCTGTTGCATAACCTGCAGCTTTTAATCCTTTAGCCCAACCTTTATAATCGTCTTTATTTAAGTTGAATAAATCCGAATAACGCTTACGTCCTGTCAAAAACAATGAATGATCTCTAAACGAATATTTTGAACTTTTGTATTTCCTGAAACACTCTTGCGACTCATCATCATCATGATAGATTTTTGCACCTTTCCAGTCATGACATTTTATTCCAAAATGATTATTTGCCTCAACAGATAAACGTCCTTTTCCAGAAGCAGATTCTAAAATACCTTGTGCTAAAGTAATACTTGCTGGTATACCATATTTACGCATTTCGTCTTGAGCTATATCACTATAAATTGCAATATACTCGTCCGTTTTACTAGCATAAACTTCAGGTGTTTCTATTACAGGTTCTTCAACTACAACAACTTCTTCTTTAACTACTTTGTCTTTAGTTTTATTATCTTTTTTTACAACTCTTTCTTTTTTCTGCTTGTCTTTTGTAGTGGTAACCTTTTTGGAGCTACCACAACTAGCAATAAAAAACGCTAAGCATAAAATGGTGATTATTTTTTTCATTAATTATAAAATTAATTGTTTTTGTTTTTGTTTTAGTCTTTTATTCATGCCTTCTATACCTTGTAAACCACCAGTATGGACTGCTAATATCTTTGCGTTAGGTTTAAAAAAACCGTTTTGAATTAAATCAAATATTCCATACAGCATTTTTCCTGTATATATAGGGTCTAAATTTATACCTGTTTGCTTTTTAAAGCTATTTATAAATAAAATTAATTGATCATTTATTTTTGCATAACCTCCAAAATGATAATCTGTAATTAATTGCCAATTATCTTGCTTTGCAAATTTACTAATATCTTCCTTTAAAAAGTCACCTTTTAGAGCTGAAAAACCTAAAACTTGTTGACTAGGTTTTGAACAATTTATTAATCCTGCAACTGTACCTCCTGTACCTACAGATGAGCAGATGTAATCAAAACTAAGATCTTGTTTTGTTAAAATCTCTTTACAACCTTTAATTGCCAAATCATTAGTACCTCCTTCTGGGATTAAACAAAAGTCTCCAAATTCGTTTTTTAATTTTTCAAAAATAGATTGTGTAGATTTTAACCTAAACTGCTCTCTGCTAATAAACTTAAAAGTCATTCCGCAGGATTTAGCAAATTTTAAAGTTGGATTATCTAAAATTTTATCTTGTAACTCTTCTCCTCTTATAACACCAATGGTTTTAAATCCAAAAACACGACCAGCTTCTGCTGTAGCTGCAATATGATTAGAAAAAGCACCTCCAAAAGTCAACAACGTGTCATGATTGTTTTTTTCAGCGAAAGCGATATTATATTTTAATTTTCGGTATTTATTCCCAGAAATAATAGGATGAATTAAATCCTCTCGTTTTAAATACAAATCTACAGAACTCTTAAAAGGGAGTTCTATTTTTTGATTGACGCTAAGCTCTGGATTAAATGTCATGTTTGCTAAGATACTTTAAAAATTGCCAAAACGGTCTAGATTTTAGATAGTCTAAGTTAGCATCATTATAGAAGGCTTCACGTTCAAAACTAATGTTTTTATATGCTAAAAACCAGTTTTTGTGTTTTATATAACCAATAACAAACTCTATAAAATACCATATATAAAAGGGTACAACTAGTAATTCTAACTGTTGTCTAAGATGAATTTTTTCATGATTTATTAAAGTAACACTACTTTTTAATCTTTTATTTTTAAGAAAAATAAAAGGAAAAATGGTCATTCCTGTGTACCCTTTTGGTACTAAATATTTTGATATTATTATCATGGTTTATCAGCTTCAAAATGTATTCCAATTTACGTTATCTTTGTGATATGAAGAAGATAATTCCAATAGAAGAAGGTGATTTTTATCTTACACCTGAAGGCTATCGTTGTTTTACAGAACAATACCACTTAAAACGTGGATATTGTTGCGAGAGTGGTTGTAGACATTGTCCTTATGGATACAACAAGAAAACAAATTCAGTAAAAAAAAAGTAAAGTCAGCAAAACTTATGACATTTAAAGAACAAATATTAGAAGGTATTCCTAACAAATTACCAGAATTTAAACCTTTTGACAACTCAATAAATCACGCACCAAAACGTAAAGCTATTTTAAGTATAGAAGAAGTAAAATTAGCTTTAAAAAATGCATTGCGTTATTTTAAAAAGGCGCATCACGCTAAACTTTTATCTGAGTTTAAAACAGAATTAGAGACCTATGGTCGTATTTACATGTATCGTTTTAGACCAGATTATAAAATGTACGCTAGACCAATTTCAGAATATCCTGCACAATCAAAACAAGCTGCTGCAATCATGTTAATGATTCAGAATAACTTAGATTATGCAGTTGCGCAACATCCACATGAGTTGATAACTTATGGAGGAAATGGTGGTGTTTTCTCTAATTGGGCACAATATAGATTAACAATGAAGTATTTGGCAGAAATGAATGATGAACAGACTTTAGTCATGTATTCTGGTCATCCTATGGGTTTGTTTCCTAGTCATAAAGAAGCACCAAGAGTTGTGGTTACTAACGGAATGATGATACCTAATTATTCTAAACCTGACGATTGGGAAAAATTTAATGCATTAGGTGTGACACAATATGGGCAAATGACTGCTGGAAGCTATATGTATATTGGTCCTCAAGGAATTGTACATGGTACAACTATTACTGTTTTAAACGGTTTTAGAAAAATTAAGAAAGAACCAAAAGGTAATTTATTTGTAACCTCTGGATTAGGTGGTATGTCTGGAGCACAACCAAAAGCTGGTAACATTGCTGGTTGTATTACGGTTTGTGCGGAAGTAAATCCAAAAATCACTCAAGTACGTTTAGACCAAGGTTGGATAGACGAAAAAATTACTGATTTAAATGAATTAGTTATACGTGTTAATAAAGCAAAAGCCGAAAAAGAAACCGTTTCCATTGCTTACTTAGGAAATATCGTAGAGGTTTGGGAAAAGTTTGATAGCGCAAATATCCATATTGACTTAGGTAGTGATCAAACCTCATTACACAATCCTTGGGCTGGAGGCTATTATCCTGTAGACACCTCTTTTGAAGAGTCCAACACAATGATGGCTAATAATCCAGAATTATTTAAAACTAAAGTACAAGAAAGTTTACGCAGGCATGCAGATACTATAAATAAACATACAGCAAAAGGGACTTACTTTTTTGATTACGGAAATGCCTTTTTATTAGAAGCCTCACGTGCAGGAGCAGATATTATGGCAAAAAATGGTATTGATTTTAAATACCCTTCTTATGTACAAGATATAATGGGTCCAATGTGTTTTGACTATGGTTTTGGTCCATTTAGATGGGTTTGCGCTTCAGGAAAACCTGAAGATCTAGCAAAAACAGATAAAATTGCTTGCGATGTTTTAGAAGAAATAAAACAAAACTCTCCAAAAGAAATCCAACAACAAATGGCTGATAATATCCAATGGATTAAAGGTGCACAAGACAACAAATTAGTTGTTGGATCTCAAGCTAGAATATTATATGCAGATGCAGAAGGACGCATGAAAATTGCTGAAGCTTTTAATCAAGCAATCGCTAAAGGTGAAATAGACACAGTTATATTAGGACGTGATCATCATGATGTATCAGGAACAGATAGTCCTTACAGAGAAACATCAAATATTTATGATGGTTCAAGATTTACAGCAGATATGGCTATCCATAATGTTATAGGAGACAGTTTTAGAGGAGCCACTTGGGTTAGCATCCACAATGGTGGTGGAGTTGGTTGGGGGGAAGTAATAAATGGAGGTTTTGGTATGGTTCTTGATGGTAGTAAGGAAGCATCAAAACGATTAAAACAAATGTTATTTTGGGATGTCAACAATGGTATTTCAAGACGTAGTTGGGCTAGAAACGACGAAGCTATTTTTGCAATAAAACGCGCTATGGAAGTCGAGCCTAACTTAAAAGTAACATTACCTAATATAGTTGATGATAATTTATTAAACTCTATATAAAAACATAATGCTATGAAAAAAATTATGAGACTATTACCAATTATGTTAGTACTAATTACACTAACATCTTGTAGCACTGTTAAAGTAGCTGCAGATTATGACAAAGCTGTAAATTTCGATAACTACAAAACCTTTGCGTTTTTTAAGTCAGGAATTGACAAAGCAGAAATAAACGATATTGACAAACGTCGTATTTTAAGAGCTATTGAAACCGAATTAACAGCTAAAGGCTACACAAAATCTGAAAATCCAGATGTACTAGTTAGTATTTTTACTAAGTCAAACCAACGTGTTGATATATACAACAACAGATGGGGAGTTGGTGCTTGGGGTTGGGGACGCTTCGGTTGGGGCTTTAATAATCAACCAGCAGTATCGACATCTACTCAAGGCGTTTTGTTTGTAGACTTAATTGACGCAAACAAAAAAGAATTAGTTTGGCAAGGACAAGGCACAGGTTACTTATCCAAAAACATGGATAAGAAAGAAGCGAGGATAAATGAGTTTGTAACTAAAATTATGGAAAAATACCCTCCAGGAATGGAGAAATAATTTTCTAACTACATATATTAAAAAGCGACTACTTTAAATAAAGTTGTCGCTTTTTAATTTAAAGTAAATAAGGCTTAGCATGTCCATTATCTACTAACCATTGGTTGAGCTCTAAACCTTCCTCAGTAACTATATCAGCCAAATAACGTCCATATTTACCTTGCTTATCTTTGTAAGAACGGATAGTAACTTCTTTATTTAGAATTTTTTCTCTAACAATATCTCTAACTATTCTACCTTCTACTTTTTCTGCTCCACGTAATTCTGGAGTATCAATACCATATAGACGTAATTTCATTTCTTGAGAATGGAGGAACCCTAAATCTACTACTGCTGTGACTGTGTCTCCATCATAAACTGCTATTATTTTTGCTTTGTAAGTGTACATAATATTTTCTTTTAAAATTACATTACTATATCATTCTTCCAAACATAAGGTTGAGGAATATCAGTATCGTTAATTAATTCTCTTATATCTATTTCAATCCCTCTACTTAAATCTGTTATTGGCACATCATTTGGACCGCCTTCAAAAGGATTTTCGGTATTCTCACCAATTTTTTCCATAGTATGAAAAACCCAAGATAACAAAGCACTAAATGGAATAGAAAACCAAACAAAGTGTTTACCTATAAATTCTTGAATACGATGCATTAAATCTGTTTGCACTTCATGCATAGATAACTCTGCTAATACTTGATGACCAATTTTCTCAAATCCATCCATAACTCCATAAGGCAATAGCAATACAAAACACCAGACAAAAAGATAGTTTAACGTTGCATATTGTCTTGGATAAGGAAAGTTTTTAATTCGCTCTGACTTACCTTGTAGGGTATAAAACTCCACTAAGACATTAGCCATTTCCATATGCCTAAAATCTTCAATTAACCCTTGATCCATTAATTGTTTTAATCGTCTAGATTGTATACCTAATATTTGCGAAGCTTTATTTCCTTTAGCAAAAACCTCATTATATTCATCATCAGATAAATAGGGTTTTATTGCTTCCTTAATAGGTATTGTATCTTCTCAAACTAAATAGTAGGCTTCTCTAAACTCTGCATTAGACTTGGCACTTTTTATATGCATTTCCCAAGGTTTATCTGCCCTCATTTGATAACGCAATGCTGTTAACCATGCAATATGTCTATGGACTAATTCTCGCTTTACAGTTTGCAATTTGTCTTCTGAAACGTTTTCTTTTGTATGGGTATTATCTATGAAATCTTTGACCATAATTGTCCAAGATCTTGAAGTATTTACAATTCCACCCCAAATTTTACGTGCTTCCCATAATCTATCATAAGACGCATTATTTTTAAAACTAACCAAAAAAGCAACAGCTGTACCCAAAACACTTACTGGCAACCATGGAATATGAAGCCACTTCCAATGCAAAATATCAAATAATATTACAGGAATTGTTGCTAAAGTTATAAATAGTAATATATGACGTCGCGTCCATTTTATAACGCCTTTAACAGGAAATATCCTTTTTGTATACATATAAATTATTGTTATTTACTAAAGATACTAAAAGCTAACAATTAAAATAAATAATTAAAAAAATGTTCTAAACAAAAAAGCCTCTAAAACTTTCGTTTTAAAAGGCTTTAAATAACTTGTAATAATTTAGACTAGTTTTTAGTTTTGTTTTTAAAATTATCAAATTCACTAGTTTTTTCTTCTTTTGGCCAAGAGTTATTAGATGTGTCTACATCTGCAGTTTCTAATTTAGGGTCTACAATAATACTAACAATCTCTTTTTCAGAAGCTATTGCTTTACTCACCTCTTTATCATTAAGTCTCCAGATTTGCGCAGGATACGTTTCTGTTTTTGTAGTACCATCTGCATAGGTGTACTCAACAATTATTGGCATTACTAAACCTCCTGGCTTTTCAAAAGTTACGCTATAGAAATATTTAGGTTCCTTAAGGTTTTTTTGTTCTTCTGGAGTAAAGTTATCCATAATATACTCTTTTAAAGGTGTAGAGCTTTCCATTAAGCTTTTAGTCTTCATATCTGGTTTAAACTCATCACTTCCTTCTTCAACCATGTAAACTAATGGTGGAAGATCACTTAATTTCATTCCTCTTTTAGCAACCATATCTTTTATTTCTTGGTTAGGCTCACTAGTTACATAAAACTTTTTAACATCCTTTACAGCAATATCTACATAATCTGTTGTATAAAACCATCCTCTCCAATACCAATCTAAGTCAAATGCAGATGCATCTTCCATTGTTCTGAAAAAATCTTCTGGTGTTGGGTGTTTAAACATCCAACGGTTTGAATATTCTCTAAAAGCATAGTCAAATAATTCTGGTCCCATTACTGTTTCTCTTAAAATATTAAGTGCAGTTCCAGGCTTACCATAAGCGTTATTACCAAATTGATAAGTATTTAATCCTTTAGTCATAATTGGAGCAATATAATCTTGATCTCCTCCCATATAATTTACAATTTTTGCAGCTGGACCACGACGCGATGGATATTTATCCATTCCTTCTGATAAACAACCTGGATACCATTTTGCAAAATCTTGCTCTGCAACATATTGTACAAAGGTATTTAAACCCTCATCCATCCAAGTCCATTGACGCTCATCACTATTTACAATCATTGGAAAAAAGTTATGTCCAACTTCGTGAATAATTACTGACATCATTCCAAACTTTGTTCTATCACTATAATTACCTTCTGCATCTGGACGACCATAATTCCAGCAAATCATTGGGTATTCCATCCCTTGTTGTTTTGCATGAACAGATATTGCTTTATGATAAGGGTAATCAAAAGTCATTCTAGAATAAGACTTTAAAGTACTTGCTACTGCTTTTGTAGACCAGTCTTCCCATAATGGATTTCCTTCTTTTGGATACAATGACACTGCCATAACATCTCTGTTACCTATTTTTACAGCCATCATATCGTATACATAACGTCTTGAAGTAGCAAAACCAAAATCACGTACATTTTCAGCATATAATTTCCAAGTTTTAGTTTTAGTAGATTTTGACTTTATAGTTTCTTCAGATTCTGCTTGAGTTACAATTACAACTGGTTCGTCATAAGATTTAGTTGCCTTGTTGTAACGCTTTAGCATTTCTTTTGTAAATACTTCTTTTCTATTTGTTAATTTACCTGTACCATCTAAAATATGATCTGCTGGTACTGTAATATTTACTTCAAAGTTTCCGAATGGTAATGCAAACTCATCACGTCCCCAAAATTGAGAGTTTTGCCATCCTTCTACGTCATTATAAACAGCCATTCTTGGGTAAAACTGTGCAATAACATAGTTTCTGTTATCATCTTCTGGAAAATACTCGTAACCAGATCGTCCACGTCCATTAACGTGATCGTTAATATTGTACCACCATTTAATCGAAAACGTAAATTGCTCTCCAGTTTTTAATGCTGTAGGCATTTCTACACGCATCATTGTACGGTTTATCATATGTGGTAACGCACGACCTTTAGCATCTTTAACAGCTTCAATATTAAAACCTCCATCAAATTTTTCTGACATAAATTTATTTGTAAAAGAAGACACCTGTTGTGCTGGAGCAACTCCACTTCCTTCTATCAATGGTGTTTTTGAATCTTTTGCTCGCATATTTTGGTCTAACTGAACCCATAAATAGCTTAAGTTATCCGGAGAATTATTAGTATAAGTAATAGTCTCAAAACCTGATAATTTTGCATTTACATCATCAAGCTTGATATCCATTTTGTAATCTGCTTGTTGTTGGTAATATGCAGATCCTGGAGCACCAGAAGCTGCTCTATACATATTAGGTGTAGAAAACTCGTCATACAACTGTTTAAATTTATTGTTATTAGTATGACCTGGTTGCGACTCTTTTTCGTCTGCATTTTTGTCTTGTGCAAATGTGCTAATAGACACAAATAAGACTGAAAGAAATAAATACTTTAGTTTTTTCATTGCGAGTGTTTGTTGTTTTTTAAGGACGTCAATTTAACACTATTTAACGTTTTTTAAAACGTTTGTTAAAAGTTTAACAAACCTTTATCGTTCTCTGGAATCAAAACAAAGGTTTTGTTTTTTCCATTAATTTTAGTCCTTACTATGTTTTTTTGTTCTTCAAACATATCATAAAGGACTTTGTTTTGTATTTCAAAACTTGTTATTGAAGGTACATTTTCTATTTCAAGGTAGCAATGCATAATATCTTCTTCATACTTTTTTCCTATAAATGAAATAACCTTAGTTTGATTATCTATTTTTATTTCTATTTTATCTAATAAGTATTTTTCTATATAACCATCTATCTTAGATTCGTTAATTGAATCGCTTAAGACAATCGTTTCGTCATATCTTTTACGAAGAAGTCTTTCAAAATCATCTACAAAAATTCTGGATATTATTTGAACTGACTGTGTGTCCTTTACAAACTCTAACTGAGTTATACTTACATAATATTTATGTGCGGAAGTAAATGCAAATAAAGAAAATATGCTAATTAACAGACTATATTTAAGTGTTTTCATAAAAAAGGATGATTGCAAATTTAAACCAATAGAAGCAAAAAGCATTCCAAATATAAGTTTATTCTTTTTCTACTAAATTTTTATTGAATTGATCTAATTTTAGCTTTAAAAAAGTTAATGTATCCAAATTACTTTTACTACAAGTACTTCGGAAATTTTCATCTTCTTGAACAAAGTAAAAAAACTCTGTACGATGTTTTTCGTCCAAAGGATTTGATTCAAAAAAAATAGCAGATAAATCGTTTTTTAATCTAGCTAATAATGCATCATCATTTTCTAATCGCACTATCTCTTTTAACTTTTTAGTACGACCGCTAACTTTATTAAGTAGTTTGTTTAAATTGACTGCTGCTCCTAAACCAACATAAAACATTTTACCATGGTCTGCTTCAAACAGTTTTCTTTCAGCCTGTGTTTTAGGCTTTCCTTTATAACCAGGTATTCCAACATCATAAAAATTAATTTCTGGTTTAGCATCAGAGTTAGCAACATCATCAGATAAATTTCCAGACAATGGTTTGACTAAAAAAACTTCGTCTAACTCATTAGTAAACAACTGTAATGTTACAGATAAAGTTTTGCTTGTAATATCTTCTTGATTTACAACTTTTATTAATAATTCATATTGAACAGCAGAAAACACAATAGTATCATTTAACTTAGCATTAATAGTAAACTTACCTTCTTTGTCTGTTGTCGCATTTGTTAAAGAGGTTTTGTTTAAAATATGGATATTTTCTATATCATCTTCTCCAGTAACAGAACCAGTTAATTCAACAGTTTGTGCTTTTAAAAACTGAAATTGAACTATAAAAACAATGCAAAAAGCAACCCTAATCTTTATCACTTTTTGGTTTTAAAAATTCTTTACTTTTAATAATTAAATGCTCAATTAATTGCATTTCTTTTCCTTTACCAAGAAGATTAACATCAAAACCATCTTCTTCAACATAAGCTATAAATGTCTCTACTTGATCTTCTGGTATTTCAAAATTTAAAGTAAAATACTCATGATTATAAGTATCACTTAGTGATGTAAGTTCTGCTTTTACAGAAGTATCTGTAGATTTTTTCTTGTCTTTTTTCTTAAAAATTAAACCTACTAAACTCCCTAATAACGCCATACCATCTGCTTGGTAACGTATTCTATCGTTTTGGTTCATTGCTGCAAAGTTTTCAACTTTACTATACTGATCGTCTTCAAACTCATACAAACTAAGGTCATCAACACCAAAATAAATGGCATCCATATCAGGATTAAAAGTCTCTACATTAGCAATGTCTTCTTTTAAAACACCTGACAAATCGTAAGGTAAAATAACAACTTCATCTAATTTATTAACCTGTTCAACAAGGTAAACATTCATTTGTTTTGAGTCTATTACGTCTTTAGCAATTACAACATTAAAGTCTTTAAATTGTAATGCAGACACACTTATTTTATCATTTAGCATGGCTTTAATAATAAATTCTCCTTCTGTGTTAGTAATGGTTCCTTTATTAGAAGATGAATTATAAATTGTTATACCTTCAAGATCTGGTGAGTCTACTATAATCTTACCATTAATCTCTACTCTTGTCGAGTCTTGAGCATAAATAATACTTGTTAATAATAAAAGAAATGCAATAAAATATGATTTCATGATGGTTGATTTTAGGTAAATTAAAAACTTTTAGTCTTAATTTTATTCTAATGACGCTATAATATTTTGTTAAAAGCCTCTATTGTTTAAATTTACAAAAACTAAAACTATGAAGCAATTATTAATAGCAAGTACTTCCTCTCTTCATTCTGGTTCTTATTTAGACTATTTATTGGACAGCTTAAAAATTCATTTTCAAAATATAGACGAAATTGTTTTTATTCCATATGCTAGACCTAGTGGTATTTCTCATGATGAGTATACAGAAAAAGCGAGTCTTGCTTTTAGTAAAATAAATATTAAAGTAAAAGGATTACATGAATCTGAAAACCCTATAGAAGCCATAAAAAAGGCAAAAGGAATTTTTACTGGTGGAGGAAACACCTTTGTTTTAGTCAATGCTTTATATAAATACAAATTAATGGACTGCTTAAAAACTACTGTTAATAATGGTACACCTTATTTAGGTACAAGCGCAGGAAGTAATATTTGTGGACTTACTATGTGTACAACTAATGATATGCCAATATTATATCCACCAAGTTTTAAAACTTTAGGGTTTGTCCCTTTTAATATCAATCCACACTATTTAGATCCTGATCCTAATAGTAAACACATGGGAGAAACTAGAGAAACAAGGATTAACGAGTTTCATAAATTTAACACACAACCTGTAATTGGCTTACGTGAAGGGAGTTGGCTAGAAGTTAAAGGACAATCCATACAGCTTAAAGGAACTTTAAATGCTAGAGTTTTTGAATACGAAAAAGAACCATATGAAATTGAAACTAGTATTTTTTTAAATGAATTAAAATAAAAAAGCCTCATCTTAAAGATGAAGCTTTTTAGAGCGAGAGACCAGGTTCGAACTGGCGACATTCAGCTTGGAAGGCTGACGCTCTACCAACTGAGCTACTCTCGCATTTCCGTCGGCAAACTTAGTAATTTATTACCTAGCTTTCAAAATAAAACATAAAAAAAATAATGCTTTTTATCGATTAAATATGCTTTTTATCGATAATTATTTTTTTAAACTCTTAAAAACACCCAAATAAAAGTCTGATTTATAGGTTTATAAAAAAAACAATTACTATGAAAAACCTACTATTTCTTTTCATGATGATTTTGTCTACCTCTTTAGTTGCTCAGGTAAAAATTGGTGACAATCCTCAAACAATAAATGAAAATTCCTTATTAGAATTAGAAAGCAACACAAAAACATTAGTCGTTACAAGAATTTCAAATTCTCAAATGAATGCTATAACTCCATTAAATGGAGCCATTATTTATAATATAGACGAAGAATGTTTATTTCAATTTAATAATAACTCGTGGGATAGTCTGTGTGTTGATGTAATGGCTAATGAAACTGTAACTTCAATTATTAATAATAATGACGGATCATTCACGTATGTAGACGAATCTGGAAACAACACAATTATTTCTTTAAGTGATGCAGATGATGATGCTACTAACGAGCTTAACACTTCGGTTGTACTTAATGGGACTGACCTTGAAACTACTGATGCTGGTGGAACTATCACGACTAATCTTTCTGCTTTAGATCAATCTGCTGATGTTGCCACTAATGCAACTAACATTGCTACAAACGCAACAGACATCGCAGACCACATTGCTGCAGATTTAGATACTGATGACACTAACGAAATACAAACTGTAGAATCTACAGATGGTTCCGTTACTGTTACTGCTAATGGTGACGACTTCGATTTAAGCGTAACCCCTTTTGATGATACTGCTTTACAAAATCAAATCACTACTAATGCTAATGATATTGATACTTTAGAAGCTGAACAAATTACACAAGATGCTGCTATCGCAACTAACGCAACTGACATTGCAACTAACGCAACTGACATTGCAGACCATATTGCTGCAGATTTAGATACTGATGCAACTAACGAAATACAAACGGTAGAATCTACTGATGGCTCTGTAACGGTTACTGCTAATGGTGATGACTTCGATTTAAGCGTCACCCCTTTTGATGATACTGCTTTACAAACTCAAATTACTGATAATGCTGATGATATTGATGCTTTAGAAGCTGAACAAATTACACAAGATGCTGCTATTGCTACTAACGCAACAGACATTGCAGATCACATTGCTGCAGATTTAGATACTGATGACACTAACGAGCTTAACACTTCAGTTGTACTTAATGGCACTGACCTTGAAACTACTGATGCTGGTGGAACTATAACTACTGACCTTTCTGCTTTAGACCAATCTGCTGATGTTGCCACTAATGCAACAGACATCGCTACAAACGCAACAGACATCGCAGACCACATTGCTGCAGATTTAGATACTGATGACACTAACGAGCTTAATACTTCAGTTGTACTTAATGGTACTGACCTTGAAACTACTGATGCTGGTGGAACTATCACGACTAATCTTTCTGCTTTAGATCAATCTGCTGATGTTGTCACTAATGCAACTAACATTGCTACAAACGCAACAGACATCGCAGACCACGTTGCTGCAGATTTAGATACTGATGACACTAACGAAATACAAACTGTAGAATCTACAGATGGTTCCGTTACTGTTACTGCTAATGGTGACGACTTCGATTTAAGCGTAACCCCTTTTGATGATACTGCTTTACAAAATCAAATCACTACTAATGCTAATGATATTGATACTTTAGAAGCTGAACAAATTACACAAGATGCTGCTATTGCTACAAACGCAACAGACATCGCTACAAACGCAACAGACATCGCAGACCACATTGCTGCAGATTTAGATACTGATGACACTAACGAGCTTAATACTTCAGTTGTACTTAATGGTACTGACCTTGAAACTACTGATGCTGGTGGAACTATCACGACTAATCTTTCTGCTTTAGATCAATCTGCTGATGTTGTCACTAATGCAACTAACATTGCTACAAACGCAACAGACATCGCAGACCACGTTGCTGCAGATTTAGATACTGATGACACTAACGAAATACAAACTGTAGAATCTACAGATGGTTCCGTTACTGTTACTGCTAATGGTGACGACTTCGATTTAAGCGTAACCCCTTTTGATGATACTGCTTTACAAAATCAAATCACTACTAATGCTAATGATATTGATACTTTAGAAGCTGAACAAATTACACAAGATGCTGCTATTGCTACAAACGCAACAGACATCGCTACAAACGCAACAGACATCGCAGACCACATTGCTGCAGATTTAGATACTGATGACACTAACGAGCTTAATACTTCAGTTGTACTTAATGGTACTGATCTTGAAACTACTGATGCTGGTGGAACTATCACGACTAATCTTTCTGCTTTAGATCAATCTGCTGATGTTGTCACTAATGCAACTAACATTGCTACAAACGCAACTGACATTGCAGACCACATTGCTGCAGATTTAGATACTGATGACACTAACGAAATACAAACTGTAGAATCTACAGATGGTTCCGTTACTGTTACTGCTAATGGTAATGATTTTGATTTAAGCGTAACGCCTTTTGATGATACTGCTTTACAAAATCAAATCACTACTAATGCTAATGATATTGATACTTTAGAAGCTGAACAAATTACACAAGATGCTGCTATTGCTACTAACGCAACAGACATTGCAGATCACATTGCTGCAGATTTAGATACTGATGACACTAACGAGCTTAACACTTCAGTTGTACTTAATGGCACTGACCTTGAAACTACTGATGCTGGTGGAACTATAACTACTGACCTTTCTGCTTTAGACCAATCTGCTGATGTTGCCACTAATGCAACAGACATCGCTACCAACGCAACAGACATTGCAGATCACATTGCTGCAGATTTAGATACTGATGATACTAATGAAATACAAACTGTAGAATCTACAGATGGTTCCGTTACTGTTACTGCTAATGGTGATGATTTCGATTTAAGCGTAACCCCTTTTGATGATACTGCTTTACAAAATCAAATCACTACTAATGCTAATGATATTGATACTTTAGAAGCTGAACAAATTACACAAGATGCTGCTATTGCTACTAATGCAACAGACATTACTACCAATACAACAGATATTGCAGACCACATTGCTGCAGATTTAGATACTGATGACACTAACGAGCTTAATACTTCAGTTGTACTTAATGGTACTGATCTTGAAACTACTGATGCTGGTGGAACTATCACGACTAATCTTTCTGCTTTAGACCAATCTGCTGATGTTGCCACTAATGCAACAGACATCGCTACCAACGCAACAGACATTGCAGATCACATTGCTGCAGATTTAGATACTGATGATACTAATGAAATACAAACTGTAGAATCTACAGATGGTTCCGTTACTGTTACTGCTAATGGTGATGATTTTGATTTAAGCGTAACCCCTTTTGATGATACTGCTTTACAAAATCAAATCACTACTAATGCTAATGATATTGATACTTTAGAAGCTGAACAAATTACACAAGATGCTGCTATTGCTACAAACGCAACAGACATCGCAGACCACATTGCTGCAGATTTAGATACTGATGACACTAACGAAATACAAACTGTAGAATCTACAGATGGTTCCGTTACTGTTACTGCTAATGGTGATGATTTCGATTTAAGCGTAACCCCTTTTGATGATACTGCTTTACAAAATCAAATCACTACTAATGCTAATGATATTGATACTTTAGAAGCTGAACAAATTACACAAGATGCTGCTATTGCTACTAACGCAACAGACATTGCAGATCACATTGCTGCAGATTTAGATACTGATGACACTAACGAGCTTAACACTTCAGTTGTACTTAATGGCACTGACCTTGAAACTACTGATGCTGGTGGAACTATAACTACTGACCTTTCTGCTTTAGACCAATCTGCTGATGTTGCCACTAATGCAACAGACATCGCTACCAACGCAACAGACATTGCAGATCACATTGCTGCAGATTTAGATACTGATGATACTAATGAAATACAAACTGTAGAATCTACAGATGGTTCCGTTACTGTTACTGCTAATGGTGATGATTTTGATTTAAGCGTAACCCCTTTTGATGATACTGCTTTACAAAATCAAATCACTACTAATGCTAATGATATTGATACTTTAGAAGCTGAACAAATTACACAAGATGCTGCTATTGCTACAAACGCAACAGACATCGCTACAAACGCAACAGACATCGCAGACCACATTGCTGCAGATTTAGATACTGATGACACTAACGAGCTTAATACTTCAGTTGTACTTAATGGTACTGACCTTGAAACTACTGATGCTGGTGGAACTATCACGACTAATCTTTCTGCTTTAGATCAATCTGCTGTTGTTGTCACTAATGCAACTAACATTGCAGATCACATTGCTGCAGATTTAGATACTGATGATACTAATGAAATACAAACTGTAGAATCTACAGATGGTTCCGTTACTGTTACTGCTAATGGTGATGATTTTGATTTAAGCGTAACCCCTTTTGATGATACTGCTTTACAAAATCAAATCACTACTAATGCTAATGATATTGATACTTTAGAAGCTGAACAAATTACACAAGATGCTGCTATTGCTACAAACGCAACAGACATCGCAGACCACATTGCTGCAGATTTAGATACTGATGACACTAACGAAATACAAACTGTAGAATCTACAGATGGTTCCGTTACTGTTACTGCTAATGGTAATGATTTTGATTTAAGCGTAACGCCTTTTGATGATACTGCTTTACAAAATCAAATCACTACTAATGCTAATGATATTGATACTTTAGAAGCTGAACAAATTACACAAGATGCTGCTATTGCTACTAACGCAACAGACATTGCAGATCACATTGCTGCAGATTTAGATACTGATGACACTAACGAGCTTAACACTTCAGTTGTACTTAATGGCACTGACCTTGAAACTACTGATGCTGGTGGAACTATAACTACTGACCTTTCTGCTTTAGACCAATCTGCTGATGTTGCCACTAATGCAACAGACATCGCTACCAACGCAACAGACATTGCAGATCACATTGCTGCAGATTTAGATACTGATGACACTAACGAAATACAAACTGTAGAATCTACAGATGGTTCCGTTACTGTTACTGCTAATGGTGATGATTTCGATTTAAGCGTAACCCCTTTTGATGATACTGCTTTACAAAATCAAATCACTACTAATGCTAATGATATTGATACTTTAGAAGCTGAACAAATTACACAAGATGCTGCTATTGCTACTAATGCAACAGACATTACTACCAATACAACAGATATTGCAGACCACATTGCTGCAGATTTAGATACTGATGACACTAACGAGCTTAATACTTCAGTTGTACTTAATGGTACTGATCTTGAAACTACTGATGCTGGTGGAACTATCACGACTAATCTTTCTGCTTTAGACCAATCTGCTGATGTTGCCACTAATGCAACAGACATCGCTACCAACGCAACAGACATTGCAGATCACATTGCTGCAGATTTAGATACTGATGATACTAATGAAATACAAACTGTAGAATCTACAGATGGTTCCGTTACTGTTACTGCTAATGGTGATGATTTTGATTTAAGCGTAACCCCTTTTGATGATACTGCTTTACAAAATCAAATCACTACTAATGCTAATGATATTGATACTTTAGAAGCTGAACAAATTACACAAGATGCTGCTATTGCTACAAACGCAACAAACATCGCTACCAACGCAACAGACATCGCAGACCACATTGCTGCAGATTTAGATACTGATGCTACTAACGAAATACAAACGGTGACTTCTCCTGACAACTCAATTACAGTTACTCCAGTTGGAAATAATTATCAATTAACATTACCATCTAGCGCTACACCAAGTATAACACTTACAAAAGAAACAATTGGTTACACTTTTTCTTCAGCTTTTATTTCTGGAACTAATAATGCAACTAATAACTTATTTAATATTAATTCTACAGTTACTAGAACTGCAACTGGAAGATATAACGTTGTTTTTGATAATCCGCATCCAAATGGCCCAAATTATGACGTTACCTTTGGTGCAGATGAAAGTGTAACTTTAAGAGACGGAATTATTTTACATGTAGTTGAAGGATCAAGAACAGCAAATGGTTTTAGTGTATATTTAGGGACTGGAGATAATGGTGGAACAGCTGATTTATTAGTAGACACTCCATGGTCTTATCAAGTTTCAGACACAAAAGAAGTTATAACTAACATTACTGGTACAGGAATAACTATTAACTAGAAAAAAATGAAAAAATTATATTTATTTTTTATTATTATATTGTTAGTAAGTCAAATAAGCAAAGCACAACAAGCATTTCACAACTTTGGAAACATACAAATCCATGATCAAGGTCAAATTGGTTTTCATATTGATTTAGAAAATGATGGAACTTTTAACCAAAACTTGGGCTTAGCTGGATTTTATAATGCAGATAACCCATTAACAATTTCTGGAACAGAAATTCCAAGGTTTTTTAACATGGAAGTTGCTGTTGATGACCACTTGTTTTTAGAAATCAACACTGAAGTTTCTAATGGTTTAGATTATATAATTGGAGATGTAATTACTCCTAGACTAACCCCAGAAATTTCTTTAGACTTTATAAATAACTCAATCTATACTTTAGAAGATGATTTAAGAAATACCGATGGATATGCTTCTGTTACAAGCGAAAATGGTTTTGTTTTCCCTATAGGTATGGATGATAAATTAAGACCTTTAATAACTCCAAATCAATCTAATATTTTAAAGTTTAGTGCAGCGTATTTTAATGAAGACCCTAACTTCCCTTCTACTTTTAACAATTCATTTGACACAAACAACTCAGAAGGTATAATAAACGCTGTAAACATTGAAGAATTTTGGGATTTTGATGGAAGAGATCTAACCTATGTTACTTTAACTTGGGATCAAGAAAGTCAAATTAGTAATCTAGTTGATGATTTAATGAATCTTAGAGTTGTAGGATGGAGTAAATCCGAAAACAAATGGCTTGACCTAGGTAATACTGCAATTACAGGAGACATTAATGTTGGTACAATTAGCTCAATAGAGTTTATTCCTGATGATTACGAGATTATAACATTTGGTTCACTTATTGGTAGTGATGGACTTACAGTATATAATGGTATAAGTCCAAATGGAGACAGCCTAAATGATAATTTTATTATTGAAGGTGTAGAGTTGTTTAAAAACAACCTACAAATATTTAATCGTTGGGGAAGAATAGTTTATGACGCAGAAAATTATGACAATACCTTTAATGGTATTTCTAACAAAACGGTTGTTGGTACTCAAGGCGAAAAATTACCAGTAGGAACCTATTTTTACATATTAAACCTAACCGAAGAAAACAAAAGCTATTCAGGTTGGATATACATACAGTATTAAACCTATAAGGTTTTATAAAAATGGTACCCAAAAATCTCATACCCTTCGTTATAATAAAACTTATGCGAAGGGTAATTTTGTACATAGGTATTTAATTCTGAAATTACACACCCTTTACTTTTAGCATAATCATACAGCCATTTAAAAAACTGTTTTCCTAAACCCTTACCTTGATAAGCTTCTTCTATATAAACATGGTCTACTTCCATACTTTTTCCAGCATAATGTCTAGTCTGAAACCATAATCCAGACACACCTATTAGTACATCTCCATCAAAAACACCAGCACACTCATAATTTTGAGTAATCATATCGGCAAAACGTGTTATTAAAACAGCATCAGAGTTTTTATTATTTGTTAATTTTTGAATTAAAGGAATAACAGAATTAATCTCTTTTTTGTCAATTATTTTAAAGCTGAAAGACATCGCGTTTGTTTTCATCAAAATTAACTAATTTTGAAACACTGCAATATCAAGACATGAAAATAATTATAGAAACAGATAGACTATACCTTCGCGAATTTATGATTGAGGATGCTATTCGTTTTTATAAAATGAATATAGACGAAGAAGTCATAAAATATACAGGAGATACTGCTTTTAAATCTAAGAATGAAGCGGAAGTGTTTCTTTCAAAATATAATCAATATCAATTACACAATATGGGTCGTTGGGCAGTTTGCGACAAACAAACTGACGAATTTCTTGGTTGGTGTGGATTAAAATATCATCCTAAAGATGACATAGTTGAAGTTGGTTACCGTTTTTACAAACACCATTGGAATAAAGGTTACGCAACCGAAAGCACAAAAGCATCTATACATTATGGTTTTAACACTTTAAAACTAAAAACCATATTTGCACATGCACACGTTGACAATTTAGCTTCACACAAAGTCATTGAAAAATGCGGACTTCAATTTGTTGACCAAAATAATTACGATGGTATGCCAGCAAACCTATACAAAATTGAAAATCCTGATATTAAAATAAAACCAATATCTGGTTTAGAAACCATTCCTATTAGGCATGCTGTATTACGAAAAGGTAAACCAGTTGATGCATGCCCAATACCTGAAGACGATTTAGACAACACCTTTCATTTTGGGTTGTTTTATAAAGATCAATTAGCTGGAGTTTGTACTTTTGTGGCAGATAAATCGTCTTATTTCAAAGACAACAATCAATACAGATTACGTGCAATGGGAGTTTTGGAACAGTTTCAAGGCTTTCATTTTGGTAAGCATCTATTAAAACATGGTATTGCATATTTACAAACACAAAACATTGACAGATTGTGGTTTAATGCAAGAATTGTTGCACTTAATTTTTACAAAAACAATGGGTTTGAAACTATTGGTGATAAATTTAATATTCCAAAAGTAGGACCACATTATGTCATGCATAAAGCTTTATAATGAAAAAAAAACTTATAAAATATATAGCATTAGTACTAATAACTATTGTTACTATTCCGCAATTTGCTTTTTATCAAGAGTCAATTTCTGAAGAAGAATTAATAGGAAAAGGAACACCTCAACTTTTTGGAGAGCATTATAAACTAAGAGAAGCTGCTCATTTAGCTTTTAAAAAAATGCAAACTGCAGCAGCAAAAGATGGAATACATATTGGAGCAGTATCTAGTTACCGCAATTTTAATCATCAAAAACGTATTTGGGAACGCAAATACAAACGTAACAAAGCAAAAGGCTTAGCAGATACTATCAATATTAAAAAAATCATAGAATATTCAACTATTCCAGGAACATCACGTCATCATTGGGGAACAGACATAGATATTTATCAAACCAATGTTAGACAACCAAAAAATGTTTTACTACCACAAAATTTTCATGGTAATGGTGCCTATTGCAAACTTAAAGAATGGATGGACACACACGCATCAACCTATGGTTTTTACCTAGTTTACACTGACAATGCCAATAGAAAAGGTTTTAAATACGAACCTTGGCACTATAGCTTCAAACCATTGTCTGCTCCATATTTAAAAGCATACAGAACCTTAAAAATTTCTGATATTTTAAAAAGTGAAGGGTTATTAGGCATAGATGCTTTCAGCGAAAGCTTTATAAATCAGTACATCAATCAAAATATTTTAGATATTAATCCAGAACTTTTGTAAATTGTAACTTTAAAATATTAATTATAATGAGAGGAAATTTAAAAGGCAGATTAATTATAGGTGTATTAATCGCTGCATTTTTTGTAATTAAAAGATGTAACCAACAAGAAGTAAATCCATATACTGGAAAAAAACAAGCAATATCAATGACTACTGATCAAGAAATCCAAATGGGTTTAGATAGTCGTGATCAAATGGCTGCTCAGCATGGAGGATTATACCCAAATGAGAGCTATCAAGCATTAGTTGATAACGTTGGTAATAGGTTAGTAAATAACAGTATTGCAAAAGACACACCTTATAAATATGAGTTTCATTTATTGGCAGATCCAAATACCATAAATGCATTTGCTTTACCAGGAGGTCAAATATTTATTACTTACGCCTTGTACTCTCAATTACAAAATGAAGACCAATTAGCTGGTGTTTTAGGACACGAAATTGGACACGTATTAGGGAAACATAGTGCAGAACGCATTGCTAATTCTGAATTTTGGAAAGGCTTATCTACTGCAGGTTCTGTAGGTGGAGATTTAGGAGGATTAATTGGAGGTATTGGTCAAAAAAAATTACTTACAAATGGAAGAGATGACGAGTTAGAAAGTGATGATTTAGGTGTCCGTTTTATGCTTAGAGCTGGATATAATCCTGAAGAGATGATAGATGTTATGGAGATCTTAAAAAAAGCAGCAGGTCCAAATCGTGTACCAGAAATGCAAAGTACACATCCAGATCCAGACAACCGTATTGAAAAAATTAGAGAGTCAATAAAAAAGTATAGCCTTAACTAAAACGTTATCGTAAATAAGCTTTAAAGTCCTGCAATTGCAGGACTTTTGTTTTTATATTTGTATTATAAATTCTGCCAAATGAACAAAAAAGTAATCCTAATGATTTTGGATGGATGGGGAAAATCTCCAGACCCAAAAGTTTCTGCAATTGATAATGCTAACACGCCATTTATAGATAGTTTATATACAAAATACCCTAATGCGCAATTACGTACAGACGGATTACATGTTGGATTACCTGAAGGTCAAATGGGTAATAGTGAAGTTGGACATATGAATTTAGGAGCAGGCCGAATTGTATACCAAGATTTAGCTAAGATTAATTTAGCTTTAGAAAAAGACACATTAAAAGATGAAAAAGTCTTAGTAGATGCGCTTAACTATGCTAAAACTAACAACAAAAACGTACACTTTTTAGGATTATTAAGTAATGGTGGTGTACATGCACATACTAGTCATTTAAAAGGGTTTATCGATGCAGCTAATAAAGCAGATGTCAACTCATATATACATGCTTTTACAGATGGACGTGATGTTGACCCTAAATCTGGCAAAGGATATGTTGAAGATTTAGAAGATTATATTGCTGGAACAAAAACAAAAATGGCGACAATTACAGGTCGTTATTATGCAATGGATAGAGACAAACGTTGGGAACGTGTCCAATTGGCTTATGACGCATTAGTCAATAGTGTTGGAACAAAAACCGATGATGCAACCGCTACAATCCAAGCTAATTATGATGCAGATATTACAGACGAGTTTATTAAGCCATTAATACTTACAGAAAATAATAAACCTGTTGCTAAGATTGAAAAAGATGATGTTATTATATTTTTTAATTTTAGAACAGATAGAGGTCGTGAGTTAACAGAAATGTTAAACCAAAAAGACTTTCCAGAATACAACACAAAAAAACTAGACCTTTATTATGTTACCATCACCAATTATAGTGATGATTATAAAAATGTAAAAGTCATTTTTAATAAAGATAATATAACTGAAACCTTAGGTGAAGTTTTAGAAAAAAACAACAAAACACAAATTAGAATTGCTGAAACAGAAAAGTATCCACATGTTACTTTTTTCTTTTCAGGAGGACAAGAAACACCATTTAAAGGTGAAAGTCGAATTCTAAAAAATTCGCCTAAAGTAGCAACTTATGACTTAAAACCAGAAATGTCTGCTTTTGAATTAACTGATGCTTTAGTACCAGAATTAGAAAAAGAAACGACGGATTTTGTATGTCTAAACTTTGCTAATGGAGACATGGTAGGTCATACTGGATCCATGCCAGCAGCTATAAAAGCTTGTGAAGCTGTAGATACTTGTGTTGAAAAAGTAGTCACAACTGCTTTAAAACATGGTTACACTACATTATTAATTGCAGATCATGGAAACTGCGAAACCATGATGAATCCTGATGGTTCACCACACACAGCCCATACTACAAATCCAGTTCCAGTTATTTTAATTGACAATGATTTAAAAACCATAAAAGATGGTGTTTTAGGTGATATGGCTCCAACAATTTTAAAATTAATGGGAGTTGAGCAACCAAAAGCAATGACTTGCAAGAGTTTGGTTTAAAATTGTATTTTTGTATACAATTTAATTTAAATGAATATCTCTAAAGGACTTATAATTGCAGTAGATTTTGATGGTACAATCGTTGAAGATGCCTATCCAGGAATTGGAGACCCACGTTTATTTGCTTTTGAAACCCTAAAACGTTTACAAACAGATGGTCATAGATTAATTCTCTGGACTTATAGACATGGAAAAAAACTAGACGAAGCAGTTACTTTTTGCAAGGAAAATGGAATCAACTTTTATGCAGTTAACCAAAGCTTTCCAGAAGAGACTTTTAATAATGATGTCAGCAGAAAAATCCATGCAGACCTTTTTATTGACGATCGTAATATTGGTGGAATATTAGGTTGGGGAGAAATCTACCAAATGTTAACCAAAGAAACACCTCAACTACCAAAAGCAAAGAAAAAAGGTTGGTTTAAATTCTAATTATTATTTACAACCTATTAATTCAAAATATTGTTTATCGACATTTTCTCTATGATCTGGATGTGCAATATTAACTAAAGCCTTTACACGCTCTTTTATTGTTTTTCCATATAAATTAGCCACACCATATTCTGTAACTACATAATGCACATGAGAACGGGTTGTTACAACACCAGCTCCAGGTTTTAAAGCAGGAACAATTCTACTAATACCTTTTTTAGTAACAGATGGTAACGCAATAATTGCTTTTCCTCCCTCACTTAAAGAAGCACCTCTAATAAAATCCATTTGTCCTCCTACACCAGAATACATATGACCACCTATTGAGTCTGCACAAACTTGACCTGTAAGATCAACTTCAATTGCAGAGTTAATTGCAACCATTTTAGGATTTTGCTTAATAATTGATACATCATTAGTATAATTTGATGCTCTCATTTCTACAAAAGGATTATCGTCTACATAGTCGTATAAGCGTTGTGACCCAATTAAAAAAGTAGATAATGCACGTCCTCTATTTATAGCTTTAAAGTTTCCGTTAATCACATCGTTTAAAATTAAATCGATGACACCATCCGAAAACATTTCAGTATGTAATCCTAAATTTTTATGATTTGTCAATCTAGTTAATACAGCATTTGGAATACTACCAATTCCCATTTGCAAGGTACTTTCATCTTCAATTAAATTAGCTGCAAAATCTCCTATTTTATTTTCAATATCTGAAGGTTTAACCATATCATGACCAGGAAGTGGTTGGTGGCTTTCAACAAACGTATTAATCTCTGACACGTGGATAATACCTGCTCCATGTGTTCTAGGCATAAATTTATTAACCTGAGCAATAACAACTTTTGCATTATCTATTGCTGCTAAAGTAGCTTCAACAGACACACCTAAAGAACAATATCCATGTCTATCTGGAACAGATACATGTATAAAAGCAATATCAAGATTAATAATATGTCTTTTAAACAATAAAGGTAATTCACTTAAAAAAACTGGAGTATAAGACCCATTTCCAGCCTTTAAAGTATGTCGTACATTTTTTCCTATAAAAAATGAATTGACATGAAAACTATCACTTAATTCAGGGTTTGCATAAGGCGCTTCTCCTTCTGTATGTAAGTGACATACTTCTACATGTCTTAGCTCCTCGTGCCTTTTAGACATTGCTTGTATTAAAGATTGAGGTGCTGCTGCTGCTGCTTGAATATACACACGATCATTAGACTTTATAAGTTTTACAGCTTCTTCTGCACTTACTGGTGAAAACATAATTATTAAATTTTAGATAGCAAAATTACTATTTAACATCACTCTAAAACCTGCTAAATGTCATATTTCTTAAAGAAAAAAGCTGTTTTTTTTAAGTATATTTGCACATATTTTTTTAACCATGATTATAGTAAAAACAAAAGAAGAAATAGAATTAATGCGTGAAGCTGCATTAGTTGTTTCTAAAACATTAGGCGAAATTGCTAAAGTAGTAAAACCTGGAGTTACCACTTTAGAATTAGATAAATTAGCAGAAGAATGTATTAGAGATCAAGGTGCAATTCCTGGATTTTTAGGATTATATGATTTCCCAAATACATTGTGTATGAGTCCTAATTCTCAAGTAGTGCATGGTATACCTAATAATACGCCATTAGTAGAAGGAGATATTATTTCTATTGACTGTGGATCTATTAAAAATGGTTTTTATGGTGATCATGCTTATACTTTTGCTGTTGGTGAAATAGATCCTGAAACCGAAAAACTACTTCAGGTGACTAAAGAATCTTTATACGTTGGTATAAAAGAATTGAAAGTTGGTAATCGTGTTGGTGATGTTGGTTATGCTATTCAAAAATATTGCGAAGATCATGGTTATGGTGTTGTTAGAGAGTTGGTAGGACATGGATTAGGTCGTGTCATGCATGAAGATCCAGAAATGCCAAATTATGGAAAACGTGGACGTGGTAAGAAATTTATTGAAGGTATGGTTGTAGCAATTGAACCTATGATAAATCTTGGAACAAAAAACATCAAACAACATAGAGACGGTTGGACTATTACAACACAAGATGGTAAACCAAGTGCACACTTTGAACATGATGTTGCAATCGTTGATGGCAAACCTGAAATCTTATCGACTTTTGCTTATATATATGAAGCTTTAGGCATTGAAAGTAATGAGGAGGATGAATTTAGACAAAAAGCATTAGTGCTTTAAACTTTTACTCAGAGATTCACAGAGTTTTAGAGAAAATATACAGAGAATTATTCGATTCAATTTAAAAAATGAGTTACAATAAGATTACCGAAAATATTATTGGCTGTGCTATTGAAGTACATCGTAATCTTGGTCCAGGATTATTAGAATCAGCTTATCAAGAATGTTTATTATATGAATTAAAAAAACTAGGTTATTCTGTTAAAAAAGAAATTATTCAACCAATTACATACAAAGACATAACTTTAGATCATGGTTATAGAATTGATTTATTAGTTGAAAATCAAATTGTGATTGAATTAAAAACAGTAGAAAAATTTACCGAAGTACATTCTGCTCAAATACTTACTTACATGAAATTAGGAGATTACCCAATTGGTTTACTTCTTAATTTCAAAACTAAACTACTAAAAAACGGAATTAAAAGATTTATCAATACAAACGAGTAAAACAACTGAGTAAGCTCTTTGCGAAGCTTTGTGTTTCTCTGTAAATCTCGGTGTAATAATAATGAAAAAACTATTCAAATTAATATTAAATACTATCCCAAGACCTTTATTAATTAGGTTAAGCTATGTTGCACGACCAATTTTAGCTTTTTTTTTAAAAGGAAATACATATACAGATCCAATAGATGGCAAAAGCTTTAAAAGGTTTTTATCCTATGGTTATGGTACACAGCGTGATAATGTTTTATCTCCTTCTACCTTATCTTTAGAACGACATAGACTGCTTTGGTTGTATCTTAAAAATGAAACCACTTTCTTTTCTGCTGAAAAAAAAGTACTTCATTTTGCACCAGAACAATGCTTTTTAAAACGCTTTAGAGCACTAGATAATTTAGAGTATACCACTACAGATTTATTATCACCAATTGCAGATGTAAAGGCTGATATTTGCGACCTTCCGTTTGAAGACAATAGTTATGATATTATTTTATGCAATCATGTTTTAGAACATATTCCTGACGATACTAAAGCCATGCAAGAATTATTTCGTGTTATGAAACCAGGTGGTTATGGTGTGTTTCAAATCCCTCAGGATTTAAATAGACAGACTACATTTGAAGATAATACAATTACTGACAAAAAAGAACGAGCTAAAATATTTGGACAGTATGACCATGTACGTGTTTATGGTCATGACTACTTTAATAAACTAAGAGACATTGGGTTTATGGTTAATGAAGTAGATTATACTGCAACACTATCTGCTGAAGAAACAAAAAAATACTGTTTAGCAAAAGGCGAAATTATTCCAGTAGTTTATAAATAATAAGTATAAAAACAACACTAATGACTCAACAAATAATTATTGCTACAGCAGCTTTATTTGGAATGCTATCTGTAATTTTTGGCGCTTTTGGTGCACATGCCTTAAAGAAGGTTTTATCTAAAGATCAATTACACAGCTTTGAGGTTGGTGTTAAATACCAAATGTATCACGCTATTGTATTATTAATTTTAGGTTTTAACTCTCAAAATATTACGCCTGCAATATATTGGTGTTTTACAGTAGGAATTATACTATTTTCTTTTAGTATTTATGGTTTAGTTTTATCTGATGCTAAAGGAAAGAAACTTCGTTTTTTAGGACCAGTTACTCCTATTGGAGGTTTGTTATTAGTTATTGGTTGGCTACTGTTACTAATTAATGTGTTTTAGACTATTTATATAAAAAAGAAAAAGAGAAGCCAATATTGACTTCCCTAATTCAGGATTGATTAATAGCCTCTTTAATATTTTTAGTCCATTTCTTTTAGATAAATTAAGTGTAATTAAAAAAATTACTAATACTATTAGTTTATACTAATAGTATTACCGCAACCAGAATTTTTACTATAAACACGCCTACCATTACCTCTATAACTAGTGCTGCCACCAGACTTAGAAACTGTTTGCAAATGTGCATCATAATCGCAATCCCAACTCGCTGTACTTCCTGCACTAATTTTTGTACCTCTGTTACGGCTACCACTTTTACTAACATAAATATCACTTCTAGAGTTATTACGTAATGTCACTATGTTTTGTGCTTTCGCGCCTTGATAATTACTTTCATTAAGTCTCTTTCTTCTCTCTAAATCTTTATGCTTTGGAGTTGCTCTAACAGAATCGTTATATCTTTTAGCTTCTGCCCATTCTGCATCTCTTGCAGTCTTTTCCGCATTTTTAGATTCTTTTTTTGCTACTACTTCTTCTTCTTTAGCTTTTAAAATTTTATTGTCAGATTGTTTTTGCGTTGCTGTTCTATTATCTTGTTTTGTTTTCATTGCAATAAGATAATCTGTAATCATTTTATCTAAATTTTGACTTTGTAAAGTTTTATGTTCTTTACCGTAATCAATTTCTGGTTTTGCAACCTTACCACTTCCACGACTTGTAAACATCTTAACCATTTGCAGTGAAGACATTTTTGGTTTTTTTTGTGTTTTATTAGACGCTATACCTACATTAATATAAACACAACTCACACCATTGTAAGATGTACCATCTTGAGATATATTTTTTATATAAAATACGTAGTCACCTATAGCAACAAGAGCATTGTTATTACTTTTGTTTTTAATATAACTTTCAAAAGGATAACCTACACATTGATAATTAGCATCTACTGCATTACCTCCATTTATATAGTCGCCTTTGTTTCTTCCTAAATCTGCAATAGCTGATATAGCGTAACCTTCTCCTGTAGGCAAATGCTTTAGTTTAAACTTTACAACACTTCCTCTATCTGTTATATCATAAAGTCCATCACCATCTGCATCTATTACACTTTTGTACTCTTGGTAATGATCTGTAGTAGAAATGTTGCTAAATAAATTGTTTTGTGCAATGGTTACTGTTGAAACTAATAATACTATTACTAAAATTGTTTTTTTCATTTTGAAATTGTTTGTTGTTATTAATAAAGTGTAGAATTCCAATAAGACACTCGTTTATTATTTAGTGAATTTTTAAATTATGGTTTTGGACTTGTTTAAAAAACCTCGTAAGTAAAATACTTACGAGATTTAAACAAACAAACTACTTTTACCTTTTCAAGAATTTTTTTGTAAAAATGCTTCCGTTTTCTGCTTCAATTTCAATTAAATACAGTCCGTTTGCTAAGTTTGTTGTTGTTATACTTTTAAAAGTTGTTTCTAGAACCTTTGTTCCAAATACTGAATAGATTGTAGCTCGTTTTAAATTACTATTCATTTTAATATTTAAAAGAGTAGTAGTTGGATTTGGGTATAGTTTTATATCGTTTTCATTTAACTCAAAAACATCTGTACTTAAAGCTGAAGAGTATTCGTAAGCTCCTATATCTACAGTTGGACCAAAAACACGTTGATTTCCTAACAGATCATTTGTTCCTATTACATAGCTATTATCTCCAGAATCTATTGCTGGCGAGCTTCCTTGTAAAGTAAAATCGGTTGTACTTGTAAATATTGGGTCTGCTGTAATGCTATTATTTGAAGAAGTAATACTACTATCATTAAAATTTAAAGCATCTAAAGAATTAGAAACTGTTAAAGATGTTACAGGTATTTCAAATTGATCTGAGATTGCTTTTGTGGTAACACCTCCTGTTGTTGTATTGTTCCAAAAAATACAATTACTAACTTGGGCATTATAATTATAGGTTATAGTAGTAGAATTAAATTTACTAATTGCAACTGTTGCTCTATTAGTTGCATTTAAAGAAGAGCCTGTTCCTAAATCTACATTATTTACGTAAGTATTATTTACTAAATTTAATGAAACATCAATACCACTACTACCTGTTGTTCTAAACCAAGAAGCGCTTCCACTTAAACCAGTAGCTGTTGTTGTATTTAGATCTGAAACTAAATTTGCTTCAAACAAGCAATTAATTATATTAATATCTGCTGAAGTATTAGATCTTGTTACGCTATAAATTGCAGATCCAGCTCGAGACATATTGTTTATAAACTTACAATTTTCTACAACTAACTCTGCTCTAGAACTACTTCCTACAACAAATAATTCTGCTAACAAACCAGAATTTTCATTTCTACTTACATTATCTTTAATTGTACAATTAACAAGTTTTAGTTTATTTATTTGATTAAACTTAACAATCGCTCCTCCTTTTTCTGTAGCGTTTAAATTATTATGTGCATCACTAAAAGTTAAACCATCTAATAATAAATTTTCACCACCATTTAATACTTTTAATACATGATAGCTATTATCTGTATTTCTGGTTGAATTAGAATAATTACTTGGAAAATCTGAAAGATTAACATCGTTACCAAGTAAATCTCCTGAGAATATTGTCTCGTTAGTATTTAATACTCGATCTGCTAATTGGGTTTCATTGCCTTCAAAACCACCATAAATGCTAACATTAGGTTTGTTGATATCAAAAGAAATTGTCCTATCATTAGCATGAGGTTTATAAACACCTGCAGCTACCCAAACTTCTTGATTATCGACAACAGAAAGAACTCTTTGTAAATCTGTAAAACCATTAGCCCAACTATTACCAATTCCTGTTCCTGTTGCATTTTTATTTACATATAAGCGACTTAAAGAACTAAAATATTCTTTATATAACTCTTTTACTTCGGTTGTTGTTATGTCTCTATTGTAAACTCTAATATTATCTATAAAGCTAAAATTTGAATTTGTAGATTCAGATAATGATATCGTGTGATTAAATGTGGGATTTGAAGATATTGAACTGTTTAAAAATGAATCACCTCCATTTGTATAATCCACTCCAGTTGCAACTTGTATATTATCAACATATAACTTATTTAAATATCCATAAGACACATAACCTGGTTCTTGTTTTTTTTCTGCTGTAAAAGCAATATGATGCCAAGTATTATCTGCTATTACTTGCGTTTCTATAACAACTTCTTTAAAGTCTGTACCTCCATTTGTAAATTTTGAACGAAGTCTAATTTTACCATCTATCAATTGTACTCTCCAACCATATGGTCCAAAACCACTGTCTCCATATTGTTCTATTATTTTTTTAACATAACCATTATTATTCACTGTTTTTATCCAAAAACTGACAGAAACATTATAACGATCTCCTCGAGAATCGCCATTAAAATTATCGGTAACAAATTGTATAGCATTACCTGCTTGATCTAATGGATCATTTACAAAACTGCTTGTTGTACCTGTTTGTACTAAATCATTAGTTCCAGGATTAGCGTTATTTATTAAACTTCCATTTGTAAAAAGATATTCTGCCACTAAATCTGTTGTTGGGATTTGAGCAAAAGTGTAACTACTAGTTATAAGTAGCATTAAAAGTAATCGTGTTTTCATTATAAATAGTTTTATTTGTTTGTTTACCACAAAACTATCTTGAAAGGCACTTTCACCTCATTCAAAAGCTAACTATTTAAACCATAAAACAACTATTTGATTCAAAATCTAACTATTTGGTTCAAAACCGGTTTTTGAACAAATAAATGTCTTAAAAAAGATATATTTACAGAGCTAAGCGTATAATAAAAAAAACAGATTTTTTTATGATTAAACTTTTTATGAAAAAAAAATATGAAAGTATAATTAGTCTAGGTACTAAAAACAGTTATCCAAATAGCCAAAATAAAAAAATACGTTTATTAAACACTTATTGTTTAATTTGGGGACAGATAGTTCTATTTTTCTATTCTTTAGAAATGATAGTTGGTTTGGTAACAGAAACTATAAAACAACGTACGATTACTTTCGATTTTTTTAATTTAAATCCCTTTTTTACTTATGTTTTTATAATCAGTTCGTTAATCTCAATACTTTTTCTTAATAAATATTTTCATTTTAAATGGGCACGTTTCATGTTCATTAGCACTCTTATTATTGTTAATATCTATGCTTCGCTTATTACAACACCTGGTTGTTATATTGAATACTATTTTGTATTAATTTCTCCTATTGCAATTACTCTTTTTGAAAAAAAAATTACATCCTATTTTTTTCTAGCAATAAGTTTCTTGTGCTTTTTAACTCCATATTATTTTTATGTTGTTTATCCACCAGATTATATAGATAGATTAATAATTCTGGAGACAGCTTGTGTTTTTTTAGTGATACATCTCTTGTTAAATTATTTTAAAGCAAATAATTTAAAATTCGAAACACTTTTAGAGTTAGAAAGAGACAAAGTACTTTCAGACAAAATGATACTTGAAAAACAAGAATCAGAATTGCGTGAATTGAGCGAATTTAAATCTCATTTTTTTATAAATCTATCTCATGAAATTCGCACACCTTTAACACTAATTCAAGGCTATACCAACCAACTAGAGTTAAAAAAATCTGATACAGAGAACACTCAAAAAGTAGATATTATAAAAGAACAATGCCAGCAAATGCAAAATATTATTAATAATATTATGGATTTAAGTAAAATGGAAAGCAAACACTTTAAACTGATTAGTACTGATGTTGAAATAGGCTCTTTTTTAGAAAAACATTTTGTTAACTTTCAAAGTCTATTCAGTAAAAAAAATATAAAATTCACATTTAACAACAATACTTTAAAAACTACTATTTTAATAGATCAAGAATTATTTTCTAAAGCCATTACAAACTTGCTTAGCAATGCTTTAAAATTTACACCTACAAACGGAACTGTTTCTATTAACACTTCTTTTAGTAATGAAGGTCTTAAAATTAATGTTATAGATACTGGAATTGGAATTCAAAAAGAAGACAACCAAACTATTTTTAAACGTTTTTACCAAGTAAAAAATGATATCACCAAGAGCCAGGGTAGTGGCATTGGATTAGCTTTCACTAAAAGCATAGTTAATGCGCATGAGTTTTCTATTGATGTAGAAAGCAGCTTTGGTAAAGGCTCTTGCTTTTCTATTTACATTCCTAATATTTATGTAAAAACTATTACAGATAAAACATTAAACACTGTTATTACTCCCAAAACAAACATAATAGAAAACCTACCTAAAGTTACATTCAAAAAAAATAATAAAACAATACTTTTAGTCGAGGATCATAAACAAATGAGGGACTACCTAAAAAAGATTTTAAATAATTACACGATTACTGAAGCTAAAAATGGGAAAGAAGCTCTTGACATTATTAAAGACAATAGTTTCGATTTAATTTTAACAGACTATATGATGCCTGTAATGGATGGAGAATCTTTAGTAAAACAACTAAAAAAGGAACAAAACAAAACACCTATTATCGTGCTTACTGCACGCTCGGACCAACAAGGAAAACTATCGATGTTGCGTTTAGGTATTGATGGCTATTTACAAAAACCTTTTATGGAAGAAGAACTTTTAATGAATGTTAAAAACTCAATATCTCTTTATAAAAATGTAAAGGAATTTGACAAAGTTAATACCCCTGAAGAGGTTAAAAACTTAAATGTATATGCCGATAAATTTAATACTAAAATAACAACTTATATTAACAACAACATAAATTCACCTTTATTAACAGTAGATAATATAGCAGAATATATGGCTGTTTCTAGAAGTACACTTAACAGAAAAGTTAAGAGTATATTGGGTCAAACTGTTAATCAGTTAATACAAGAAGCGCGTTTAGAAAAAGCACGAAATTTAAGAGCAGAAGATCCTTTTGCTACTAAAAAACAAATTGCAGAAGCTGTTGGTATTACAAATACTACTTATTTATTTGAAAAGCTAAAAGAGCGTTATGGTATTTAAGATTAATAGCTTTTTATAAACACTTTTTAAAAAGAAAAAGAGAAGCCAACTAGGACTTCCCTTCTTCAGGATTGATTAATAGCCTCTTTATTTAATCTATCATTTTTGATAGCTTAATAGTCTTTCCGCAATGATTAGATTCAATTTTAAAAATAACATCACCTTTTTTTCCTTTGTTAGCCCAACTTACTTCTTTACCTACATTACAACCAATACTTGTGCTTGATCCTTTGTTTAAAGACACAAAACCGGTTCCTGTATAAATACTTACTTTTTCTTTTGTGTCGTTTATAAGTTTAAAATTACTTCCAAACACTACTTCTTTTTTGACTTGAGTTACTTCTGAAACATTTTTACCTTCAGAAAAAATCATCATGGTTAACATGCTAAATGTTACTAATAATACTTTCATAATTATCTGTTTTTAAAATTAATAAGTTTAATAAAAAGCCAAAATAATATTTCTATTACTTCAGCTTTTCTGACATTGATTAATAGCGATATCAATGCTTTATAAATCGTTTTGTTATAAAATTCCCTTTAGTTGTTTCAACTTTTAGTAAATAAATACCCAAAGCTAAATTTGACACATCCACACTTTTATTTTTACCAACTAAAACTTGTTGTCCTTGGACATTATATATTTCTATATTTTTAATATCGTCTTGGATTTTAATATTAAGAATACTTGACGTAGGATTTGGATAGATTGTAAATTCATTATTAGATTCAAAATCTTCAACTCCTAAAGTTGCTCCATGCTCATAAGTTCCTAAATCTACAATTGTATTATGTATTCTTTGGTTACCTAATAAATCTGTTGTAACTCCTGCTGGTATTTTAGTATTATCTCCAGAATCTATTGCAGGAGAACCTGTTTGTAAAGTAAAATCATTATTAGTGCTATCTGTAAATAACGGATTAGAGTTACTAGTGTTTGTTAAGTAAGTTAAATTTGAAAATGCATCTTCGTCTATAGAATTATTTACAAAAGTGAGGTTAGGCATAGAAACATGACCTTGATTAACAGCTACAGTAGTTGCTCCTCCAGTACCTTCATTATTATAAAAAATGCTATTATTTATTGTGGCATTGTGTGTACTACTTCCATCTGTACGTCTTGCCAAACTTAAAGCTCCTCTTTGCGAGCCTGATTGTGTACCAATATCTGTATTGTTTGCAAAAGTACAATTGGTGATTGTTGTTGTTAAGTTTGAAGATGTACCATTTGCTCTTATCCATGCTGCACTTCCAGTATATCCTTTATAAGAAGAACTTCTATCTTTAGAAATATTATTTGTAAATAACGAATTTGTAATATCTACTGTTGCTGTTTGATTATTTCCAGTTAAAACATATAATCCTGATGCGTATCTAGCATTATTATTATCGAATACACAGTTTTCGATAGTTAGTGAACCTCCTAAGTTAAATCGTGTTGAAACAACACCAATAGTGTAGGCATAATTATCCTTTACAGTACAGTTCTTCATTGTAAAACTAGTGACAGCATAATTTTTAAAGATAGCAGCTCCTTCTCCTCCTGTAGTGTTTTCATAATGTGCATCAGAAACAATTAAACCATCCAACGTTATATTTTCACCATTAATAGTTACTACATTTTTACTATTATCTAGTCTATTAAAGCCATTTTGTCCAACACCTGTATCGTTTCCATTTAAATCTCCAGATAAAATTGTTGGATTTGCACTAATATTTCTTTCTGAAGCTAAAGTTTCTGTTCCATCAAATCCACCTAATACTTGTAGATTATCTTGACCGAAAGCAAATGACGTATTTCTATTTGAAACATCAGGTGTATATGTTCCAGCAGCAACCCAAATTTCGGTAGTATTAGTCCCTAAATTATTTAAAGCATTTATTAAACTAGTGTAAGCATTTACCCAAGAAGAACCATCTGAAGTTCCGGTAGCATTAGCATCTACATACATTTTTTCTAAATTTACTAATGGAGGAACTGTATACATTTTTACCGAAGCCTTTCCTCCATCTAAGTACAAAACATACATATTCCCATCAATAGGATTCATTTCCATTTTTACGAAAAAGTTAGAAATACCACTATTTAATCCAATTGCTGGTATTGTAGACCAAACACTTGTGTTTTTATTATAGTATTCAAAAATCATATTCTCTGTTGTATCGTCTGCGTACATTAAATATAGTTTATCATCTGTACTACTTTTCCTAAACTGAACTATATCATTAGCAGCAGAAGCATATTTAATTAAGGTTGTTCCATTATAAACCATAATTTGATCTACAGAAGATTGATAAACATCATTAAAAGAGGCAAGATAATTTTCGCCAACAATACCAGATATATTTTTTAATGTTTTACCTTGAGTTGCTGTACCTGTAGTATAATCCCATGAAGTCGAAGCTGCTCCAACAGCTTTTCTTCCTGCTTGACTACTATTATAATTATCTTCCCAACTTAAATAATATTGGTCCCAATCTGCAAAATCATAACGATGATCTCCATTATATTGGTTATTTGTATGAATTAAATTCTCAGTAAAAATTGTTTGTACACCACCATAAGTTTCTTCTACAATAGTTAATTTTTGATCTGTACGTCTACCTGAAACTCTAATATCTCCTGCAGGATTTGTCTGTATTTGTAACCTATGATCAGATAAGGCAGTTCCAAATGTCACATTATTTATCACAGGTGTCCAATACGTTCCATTACGCCTAAACGCATACATTGCGTTATTAGATGTACTTCTAAAAGCTACAATTGGTTGATTATCTGATAGTCTAATAGTAATAGCAATGTTAGCTGCAGAAACTGTAGAAACAGCTGTAGATCCAACATTTACCCAACTTGTTCCATTAAATTTTTTTACATGCACATTACTTGTTGTAGGATTTATGTAAGCCATATATGGTGAACCTGCATTATCAAATGCTATTGCTCCATCACTTGCAAAGTCTGTAAATTGAGTTGCACCAACTTGATTCCAAGTTTGAGCAAAAGTTATACTACTTGCAAAAAGCAGTAATAAAAGTAGTTTTGTTTTCATAATATAAATTGATTAATAGTATGAAACAAAGATGCAATAGAAGTAAGGTGTTTTAAGAGGTTGTTTTCTGAAACCTAGGTTTCAGTTTCTAAAGCGTTTAAATATTTTGAACTATAGTTAAAAACTCGTCTTTTTTATCGTTAGATATAGACACTGTTTTATCGTTTTCCATAACAATATAACCTCCATCTTTTTTAATATATTCTTTTATATAGGATAGATTTATAAGGTGAGATCGATGTGGTCTATAAAACGTATTTATTTTTTGAAGTATTTCAACAAAGAATTTTAATGGCTTGCTTACTAAAATAGTTCCATCCTTAATAGTGGAAACATTGGTATACATTCCATCTGCTTCAAGCATTATAATATCGTTAAAGTTTACAAACTTAATTCCATTAGCGTTTGGCAAGCCTATTTTTTTGAAGTTAGAATCCTGTAAGCTAGATTTTAATTCAGTAAGACGTTGGTTAATTTGAGTATTTCCTAAAAAAGCAACAGCTTTGTCTACTGCTTCTTTTACTTGACTAGGTCTAATAGGTTTTAACAAATAATCTATTGCAGATAGTTGAAAGGCTTGAATAGCATATTCGCTATAAGCTGTTGTGAAAATTATTTCGAAATTATGAACCTCTTTTTCTATAAAATTTAATATTTCCAAACCAGAATGTTCAGGCATTTCAATATCTAAAAAAACAATACTTGGCTGCTCTTGCTTTATTAATTCTACTCCAGAAAGTAAATCTGAAGCTTCAAATATTTGAGTGATTTTTGGACAATTTTCTTCTACTAATATATGAAGTACTTGTCTTGCTTTTTTCTCGTCGTCTATTATTAATGCCTTCATATTACTTATTTAAAATTGGAATTTTTAAAACCACTTTAGTTCCTGTGCCTTGATCATTTTCTTTTAAATCTATAATCTTTACACCTATTTTATTTTCTAGACCATAGTTTAATAAATCTAATCGTTCTGTAGTTGCCTTTAAAGCGAAAGATTTATGTTGTCCTTCTCTTTTTTTGTTTATCTCTCTAGATTTTTCTCTACCAATACCATTGTCTTCAATAATACATTCTATTGTTTTTTCTGAAATTTTAGAAATAGAAACATTAAGTTTTCTGTCACCTTTTTTATGAAGCAAACCATGTTTTAATGCGTTTTCTACATAAGGTTGAATTAGCATTGTAGGAATGTTAATCATTTCAGAATTTGCTTTCTCATCAACTTGAAATCCATAACTTAATTGCTCTTCAAAACGTAGTTTTTCTAATTCTAAATATAAGTTTAGATTATGGACTTCGTCTGGAATTGAAATAAATCCTGTATCGCTAAAATGAAGATAGTTACGTATTAAATCTGCAAACTTTCCTAAATAATCACTTGCTAAATTTTTCTGATTTAAAACAATATAATCTTGAATAGAGTTTAGAGCATTAAAAATAAAGTGTGGGTTCATTTGTGCTTTTAAAGCTTTTAATTCTGAATCTTTGTATTGTTTTTCTATCGTTAAACGTTTTTGGGTTTCTTGAAGCTCTAAAGCAATTAATTCTGCTTTCTTTTTTGCTTTAACTCTACTAAAATAGAATAATGAAGATAGTAATATCAAACCTGCAATAAGTGCTGATCCTAAAAACAGATTTCTATTTTTATCACTTTCTAATTTTGTTATAGCTACTTGTTGTTCTGCAATTTCTTTTTCTTTTTTAACTTTCTCAGTTTCGTATTTAGTCTGCATTTCTTCCATTACCGAAACTTTTTCTTTAGAAAAAATACTGTCTTTTACTTTATAATATTCCTCTAAATATTTACTTGAATTTAAATAGTCTTTTTTTCTTTTATAATAATCGCTTTGTTCTAAATAAGTACGACTTAGGCTTTTAAAATTATTCTGTGCTTTATAAATTTTTATAGTTTCATTATTAGCTGATATCGCTTCATCTACTCTTCCTGTATTAGCATAAGCAACAGCTAATTCTAAATTAGTATGAGCAATGTTTGATTCTTGATTGTTTTTTTTAAAGAAAACTAAAGATTGATTTAAATAATTTATTGCAGACTTATAATTTTTTCTTTTATTTTCTATCACGCCTAATGATGAGTTTGCAATAGCGATTCCTGTTTCAAAATTGACAGATTCAGCAATTTGTTTTGTTGCTAAATAATGTACTTCTGCATCATTATATTTTTCAGCTTCAAGATATGCTGTAGCCAAATAAAAGTGAACTTGTGCTAGCATATTTTTATTTGGATGCTTTTTTAATAATTTAAGATTTTCTAATTGAATCTCTATTGCTTTATTAGGTTTTTCAAGATGATTATATATCCTTGCAATACTACTATTGGTATAAATCAACCCATCAAAATCTTGAATACTATCTTGTATTTTTTTTGAAATTAAAGCAAGTTTCAAAGCTTTATCATAACTACCAGATTGTACATAGAAAGATGTTTTATTTGAATACGAGTCTGATAAACCTTGAATGTAATTTAGTTCTTTACTAATTTCTATTGCTTCATTTAATAACGCTTCATTTTTAGAAATATCACGAGTAGCATAGTATTTAGTTAATTGATTTAGCAGATTAACTCTTATCGTATCTCTCACCTTGTGTGCCTCTACAATGCTTATTACACTATCTAGCTCTTTATCTTGGGAAAATCCAAATTGTATATGTAAGCAAAAAACTATAAGGAATAAAGTATATTTCATAAGCTCTAAAAAGTAAACCAAATATCATTTAATCAATGATATTATTTATGATTAAACTTCTAAAAGTTAGTTTTGAGCTTCTAAGATAGAAAAAACAAACTATTCTGAAAATCCATTAAAGCTAAGTTGCTCTAATTCTTTTTTATCATTTTCAAAAATCAAATAGGCTTTTAACTCTGGATGTTTAGACATAAAATAATCTACTTTATCTAAACCCATAGCCTGAAATGCTGTAGCATAACCATCTGCCATCATACAGTTTTCTGCAATTACAGACACACCTAAAATATTAGTTTTTGTAGGATATCCAGTCTTTGTGTCAATAATATGTGCATATCTATTACCATTTGGGTCTACTTTAAATTTACGATAGGTACCAGAAGTAGCCATAGCTTGATCTTTTAAAACAAGTGTTTTATTATAACTTTGTGACCCATCAAAATTTGGGTTTTCTATACCAATGGTTCATCCTTTATTTTTCTTTAAATGTGTTCCTTTAGCACGTAACTCTCCACCAATATCTACAATGTAGTTGTCTATATTTTTAGACTCTAAAAACTCTGCAATTACATCTACTCCATATCCTTTTGCAATAGCATTAAAATCTATAAAAGATGTTTCTGGTTTTTTAATTGTATTATTTATTAGTCCAACACGATTTAATCCAACAAAACGCTTTAAGCTATCTACTTTTATACTATCTAAAGGTGTTTTGCTTTTTTCTGATCCAAAATTCCAAGCATTTACTAATCGTCCAATAGTAGGATCAAAAACACCTTCCGTTTCTCTATAAATCTGCTTTGCTGCTTTAAAAACCGTTTTAAAATGATCATCAACCTCTACAACTTCATTTCTATTTAATTTTGAAATATCTGAATTTGCCTGATAGTTAGACAATGATTTATTAATTACATAAAACAAGCTATCAAACTGTTTTTGGTAATTACTACTATCTAAATCATAATATTGTATAGTATAACTAGTCCCAAAAACAGGTCCTGAAATGATTGTTAATTTGGGCTCTTTTTTACAAGAAAAAATAGCCAAAAACAAAAATAGTAACGCTACTTTTTTCATGTTAGTTTAAGTTGGTTTCAATTAATTGTATTCCGTTATATTCAATCAAATACTCTTCGTTTAAAAAAACAGGTAATTGCTCTCCATTTGGATTTGCCAAACCCACTCCAGCATATAACACTTTAGAATTATGTTTCCTGGCATGCTCTTTAAATGATTCCATCCAAACAATATCATAATTATTAGCGTTTTCTGGTAACAGAACAGCTTTTACAATGACAAAAAAGTGTTGTTTATTTTTGTCCATACATACAAATTGTGGATGTTTTTTAAGCTTACTATTTATTGCTATAAACTCAAAACCACGTGCTTCAAGATCTTTACCAACATGGTTCATTGCAAGGTTATGTAACTCTTGTTTTGTAAGTGCTTTACTCATAGCACAAAAATAAGACTTATTTCGCTTTTGCGGAAAGAAAGCCACCTATTCTAATTACTTAAACCTAGCAAATTCTGAATTATAGAATGTGTAATTTGAAACTGGAATAACTTCATTTAACTTTAAATCATACCAAGGAGACAACTTAGAGTCTTCTAAGTTTTTTACCAAATGTACTGTTTGAGCTGGTGTATTACCTTGAAATAATAAGAATATTTTTTCGCCTTTATCATTCACAGCTTCATCGCCTAACATTACAATATGTCCAGGAGTACCACCTTTAATTAGCATATCTCCTAGTTTTAAATTTTTAATAGTTGTGATATGATCTAACTCATTATAAAGGGACAAAGTCCCAGAATACATATAGATAAGATTCAAATATTTATAAAAATTGTCCTTAGTATGATTAGCTGTTGCTGTTTTACTAAAGCTTACTTTATTACCTTTTATTTTTGGTCTATAACCATTAGCATATTTTGTCCAAGAACAATAGTGTCCAGAAGTAAAATTAAAGCCAATTTCTGCCTTTCTATTATTATCCCAAAGATATTCGCTTCTAATTCTAATTAATGCGTCTGCACATTGTTGTAATCCGTTTTTAGGAACAGGTATATCTAAAATACCAATATGTCCTTGTTGCCAGTAATATTCTGAGTCATCATAATTTATAATTTTACTTCCAAAAGGTTTTAATTTATAATGTCTAAGATACTCTTGAAACGATCCTTTTGGATATTCCACACGCTTATAACCTTTTGGTACATTAACACGTGTAGCTATTGTTAAACTGTCTTTATCAATATTATTAACCGTTTTAGTTATTGCATTTACAAAATGTCTTATTGGCTTTGATTTTAATTGATATGCTAATAATAGAATTGTTATTATAACAAAAAAAGTAAGTAAAAATTTTCTCATATTAATTGATAACGAAAAACCCAATACTTTCGTATTGGGTTTTTAAATATTAGGTTATTTTTAAGATAACTTGCTTTTGCAGGAATTTTATCCTCCAAAGTCATCAAATCTTATGTTCTCATCGTCAATTCCAAAATCTTCTCCCATTTTCTGAACCGCTTGGTTCATTAATGGTGGTCCACAGAAATATAATTCGATATCTTCTGGAGCTTCATGTTTAGATAAATATTGGTCGATTACTACTTGGTGAATAAATCCTGTAAATCCATCTCCAGCCTCGTCATTAATATCAGTTTTAAGTTGCCAATTATCAGCTTCAGTTGGATCTGATAATGCAATAAAGAATTTAAAGTTTGGAAAATCTTTTTCTAAAGCTCTAAAGTAATGTATGTAGAATAATTCTGCTTTAGATCGTCCACCATACCAATACGTTACTTTACGTCCTGTTTTTAATGTTCTAAACAGCTCATATAAATGTGATCGCATTGGAGCCATACCTGCTCCTCCACCAACGTATAACATTTCTGCTTCAGACTCGTTAATAAAGAACTCTCCATAAGGTCCAGAAATAGTTACTTTATCTCCAACTTTTTGATTAAATATATAAGATGATGCAATTCCTGGATTAACATCCATCCATCCACCTTTTGCTCTATCAAAAGGAGGTGTAGCGACACGTACATTTAACATAATCCTTCTACCTTCTGCTGGATAAGAAGCCATAGAGTATGCTCTTTCAACCAACTCAGTATTTTTCATGACTAAAGGTCTTAGTCCAAACTTGTCCCAATCTGCTTCAAATTTGTCAGGTTCTCCTGGATGATCTTCTGGGTGAGCAGAAATATCCATGTCTGAATACTTAACTTCAATCTCAGGAATTTCAATTTGTATATATCCTCCAGCTTTATAATTCATATCCTCAGGAATTTCTACTACAAACTCCTTAATAAATGTAGCTACGTTATAGTTTGATACTACTGTTGCTTCCCACTTTTTAATTCCAAATACTTCTTCTGGAATAGTAATTTCCATGTCTTGTTTTACCTTTACCTGACAAGATAAACGTGCTCCATGAGCTAATTCTTTTCTTGAAAAATGAGGTGTTTCTGTTGGTAAGGCTTCTCCTCCTCCAGATAATACGTGACACTCACATTGTATACATGTTCCACCACCACCACAAGCAGATGGTAAAAATATTTTGTTTCCTCCTAAGGTTGATAATAAAGTACCACCTGAAGCGACTTCAATTTCTCTTTCACCATTAATCATGATCTTTACTGGACCTGATGGTGATAATTTTTGTTTTACAAATAATAACAATCCAACTAGTACTAATGTAATTAGTAAAAACGCTGTTACAGTTGCTATTACGGTTCCTAATGTTCCTGCTGCTAAAATCATATTACTTAATTACTTTAGTATTGTTAGCGATTTCTTTTTTGTCTTCAACATTAGTTTTAATAACTTCTGCTGTAGTTTCTTTTTTAGGTGCTTCTTCTTCGTCTCCTCCAGTTAACATACCTCCAAAACTTAAAAACCCAATTCCCATTAAACCAGTAATGATAAATGTAATTCCTAAACCTCTTAATGGTGCAGGCACATTACTATATCTAATTTTTTCACGAATTGCTGCAATTGCTAAAATGGCTAAAAACCAACCTATTCCTGAAGACACTCCATAATTAAATGCTAATCCTAAAGTTTCAATCTCTCTAGATTGCATAAATAAAGATCCTCCTAAAATGGCACAGTTTACTGCAATTAATGGTAAGAATATACCTAATGAGTTATATAATGATGGTGAAAATTTCTCTACCACTATCTCTACTAATTGTACCATTGTTGCAATGGTTGCAATAAACATGATAAATGATAAGAAACTTAAATCATAATCTGCATACTCTTCTCCTAACCAAGATAAAGCTCCTGGTTGTAATATATATTGGTCTAATAACCAGTTTAAAGGTACTGTAATTGCTAATACAAATATTACTGCTGCACCTAAACCTACTGCTGTTGCTACTTTTTTAGATACTGCTAGGTAAGAGCACATTCCAAGGAATACTGCAAATACCATGTTATCTATAAAAATCGATTTGAAAAATAATTCTATATGTTCCATCATGTTTTCTAGTCTTCGATTAATGCTTTGTTTCTACTACGTTGTACCCAAATAATTAGTCCAACAATTATTAAAGCCATAGGTGGCATTAACATAAATCCATTGTTTTCGTAACCAAATCCATACACTCCTGTTTTTTCGATTGGATCTCCTAAAACAGGAATCCCGAATAAGGTTCCTGATCCTAACAGTTCTCTGAAAAATCCAACAATGATAAGAATTACTGCATATCCTAATGCGTTACCTATACCATCAAGGAAAGATCTCCAAGGTTTGTTTGCTAATGCAAATGCCTCAAAACGTCCCATGATAATACAGTTAGTAATAATTAATCCAACAAATACTGATAGTGTTTTACTTAGCTCGTAAGCAAATGCTTTTAGTACTTGATCTACTATAATTACTAAAGCTGCAACTACAATAAGCTGCACGATAATTCTAATTTTTGAAGGAATAATGTTTCTCATTAAAGAGATTACAACGTTTCCTATACCTAATACAAATAATACAGCAATTCCCATTACTAATGAAGCCTTAAGCTCTGCAGTAATAGCTAGAGCAGAACAAATACCTAATACTTGAATAGTAATTGGGTTATTATCTGCTAAAGGGTCTGTGATTAACTTTGCGTCTTTTTTTGAAAGTAGTCCCATAATTAGTTTCCTTTTAATTTATTAAAGTAAGGTAAATACAATTTTAAATCTTTCTTTATCATTGCAGATACACCATCTCCTGTAATTGTTGCTCCAGCTAAAGCGTCAACTTCGTTGTCGTCTTTAGTTAAGTTTTTAGGATCGTTATTTCCTTTTGCAACTGTAATTCCTTTAAAAGATCCATTATCGGCAAATAATTTTTCGCCAGTAAAATCGTCCATAAAGTAACGTTGCTTAATATTTGCTCCTAAACCTGGTGTTTCTCCTTTGTGGTCAAAAAATGCACCTTGAACAACCATATTTTTATCTAAAGCTACATAACCCCAAATAGCATCCCAAAGTCCTTTTCCTCTAATTGGTGTGATGTAAAATGTTTGTCCATCTTTTTCACCAATAAATAAAGGTAAACGTCTTGTTCCTCCATTTTTAGCTGCTGCTTGTTCTTTTTTAATATCTATTAAATAAGCTTCATTATCTTCAGTAAAAGCACCATTTGAATCTACTACTAATTGCTTAGTGATATATTTAAAGAATTCTACCGAAGCTTTAGGTTTTTTCTCATCAGAACCATCCTCATTTTTCACTTCTACAAGTTCTTTAGACACAAAAGTAATATCTCCTGTTCCTTCGTTACCATTAATTCCCATAGCATACAGTATATTCTGTTGCTTTTCTATTCTTTTATTTTCTGCAATTCTTTCACTTAAGGATGATGCTGTAAAGGCTAATAAAGACCCAACAACTAACACCATCGCTATAGCAAATAGTATTGTGTACGAATTTTTTTCTGTGTTAACTGCCATGATTATGCTGTTTTAACTTTTAGACGTTTCATTCTACGTTTTACATTACCTTGTACTACGTAATGATCAATAGTTGGCGCAAATACATTCATTAATAGAATAGCTAACATTACACCTTCTGGATAAGCTGGATTAAATACACGTATCATGATTGAAATAAATCCAATTAAAAACCCATAAATCCATTTTCCTTTATTGGTTTGAGATGCTGTTACAGGATCTGTTGCCATATATACTGTACCAAATGCAAATCCACCAATTAGTAGGTGCATCCAGAACTCTGTATTCATTAATGCGTAAAATTTACTTGATTCTGAAATCCATCCTTGAGCAACAACTCCATTAAATATTAATCCCATTACTATTGCTCCTAATACAGAAGATATCATGATTCTCCAACTTCCTATTTTAGCAAACACTAAAAACAATGCTCCTAATAAAATAAGTAGTGTAGATGTTTCTCCAACAGAACCAGGAATAAAGCCATAAAACATATCCCAAGCATCATAAACTACACTTTTATTTTGTGCTAAACTACCTAAAATTGTTTCTCCAGAAATGGCATCAGGTTGACCTGTTTTTGCTACAGCTTCGTGTACCCAAACTTTATCTCCAGACATCCATGTTGGATATGCAAAGAATAAAAATGCACGTATTGTTAATGCTGGATTTAAGATATTCATACCTGTTCCTCCAAATACTTCTTTACCAATTACAACACCAAAAATAACTGCTACTGCAAGCATCCATAACGGAATATCTACAGGTACAATTAATGGTACTAACATACCTGTTACTAAGTATCCTTCTTCTACTTCGTGACCTTTAATTACTGCAAAAATAAATTCGACAATAAGACCAACTCCATAAGATACTATTACTAATGGTAATACAGTCCAAGCTCCAACAACAAAATTGTCCCATGTTAGGAAGTTTCCAAATAAAGATACTTCTGTTGCCAATCCTTTTGCTGCATCTATAGCTGCATAATGCTGGTAACCTGCGTTAAAAATTCCAAAAATCAAACAAGGTACCATTGCCATAATAACAATGTTCATGGTACGCTTTAAATCGTCTGCTGCCTTGATATGAGTTCCATTATGAGTGGTCTCATTTGGCAAGTATAAAAAAGTATGAATAGCGTTAAACGCTGGAGCCATCTTGGTTCCTTTATACTTTTCTTTTAAGTTGTGTAAATTACTTTTTAAACCCATTATCCTATTTCTTTAAGCATTAAGTCTAGTCCTTCTCTAATAATCTTTTGATGTGGTTGTTTAGATACACAAACAAATTCTGTTAAAGCAAAATCCTCTGGTGCAACCTCATACATTCCTAAAGCTTCCATTTCATCTAAATCTTTATACATACATGCTTTTAAGATTTGCATCGGGAAAATATCTAAAGGAAATACTTTTTCATAACCACCTGTTAATACAAATGCACGATGTTCTCCGTTTGTATTAGTGTTTAAGTCAAACTTTTTGTTTGGTGTTAACCAAGAAAAAGTTAATGCTCTAGAAGCAGACACTTTATTAAAAATTGGTTTATTCCAACCAAAAAATTCATAATCGTCTCCTTCAGGTATTACAGTAATTGTATTACTGTAATAGTCTAAATAACCATCTGGTTTTACTTGTTTTCCGGATAATACATTACCAGAAATAATACGATCATTACCTTCTTTATCCACACCATTATCATAAACCATAGTTGCTATTTCGCTTCCTAGTTTAGTTTTGAAATAACGTGGTTTTTTAACAGACGATCCAACTAGAGCAACAATACGTTCTGGATTAAATTGTCCAGTTAATAATAAGTCTCCAATAATAACAAGATCTTGGGCATTTACTGTCCAAACAACCTCTCCTTTATTTATAGGATCTATTTTATTAATCTGTGTTCCAACATTACCTGAAGGATGTGGACCAGATACTTTATGTAAAGTAACATCTTGTAATCCTGCTAATGGCGAATTACCATTTTTACCAACACTTACATGTACTTGACCATCCGTCAACTTACTTAAAGCAGTGACAGCAGCTTGAAGTTGTGCTTCTTTACCTTGTAACACATAATCTAAATCTGCTACTAAAGGTGCACTTGCATAAGCAGAAATAAATATTGCTTTAGGTTGACTGTCAGGATTAGCAATCACATCGTAAGGACGTTGCTTAACAAAAGCCCAACATCCAGACTCTAGTAATCGTGCTTTAATATCTTCAGCTTTAGCTGAATTTACATCTAGCTTACCAAAATCATGAAACGATTGTTCCTTGTCTGCTTGAATTTTTACTGATAAAATTTTTCTTTTTTCACCTCTTGCTATCTCTAAAATCTGACCTGATACAGGAGAAACAAACTTAATTGCTTCATTTGACTTATTATAAAAAACAGGTTGACCTGCTTTTACTTTTTCGCCTTCTTTTACAGTTAATTTTGGAATAACTTGATGAAAATCTTCTGGTCTAATTGAATAATAATTGCTAATAATAGCATTCTCGGTAGCCTTTTCGGCTTCTCCTACTAATTTAATATCCAGACCCTTTTTAATCTTAATGTCGTTTGACATATTATAAATCTATATGGTTAATAGTTATACTGATTGTGATTTTTATAGGCTTAAAAATCCGTGCAAATTTAAGAATAAATAGATAATTAATTCATAAATAATAAAGAAAAACTTTTAGGCACAGATTTTGTTTATATTTGTTATACAAAACCGCTTGTAAATGCTTAAAAACATTAAACATTTTATCTTATTTTTTTTAATGACTTCTTTTTGTTTTTCTCAAACTGAAGAAATTATTCCACCAGATTATATTAAATCTATCTATTTTAATGGAGGAACAACTGAGAGTCAACTTCCAATAATTCCGTTAGGACAATCTCTAACTTTAGAGTTTGATGCCTTAAATGGAGATGAGGAAGATTATTATTACGAAATCAAACATTACAATTTTGATTGGACACCTTCTATTCTAGTAGAATCTGAATATCTTGAAGGTTTTGATGAGCAACGTATTAGAAACTATGAAAACTCTTTTAACACACTACAAACTTTTTCGCATTATAAATTAAGTATCCCAAATCAATATACTAGAAGCATTAAATTGACTGGAAATTATATCATTACAATTTATGACGATTATGACGAAGTGATTTTTAGCAGGAAATTTATGGTATATGAGCAACAAGCTAATGTTGGTGTACAAATTAGACGCTCTAGAGATGTAGAACAAATAGACAAAAAACAATCTGTAGACATTGCAATCTCCTCTGGACAAATTCAATTTGTTAATCCTAAAGAAACTGTCAAAACAGTAATTATCCAGAATAACAATTTAAAAACAGCTATTACTAACCTAAAACCTCAGTATATTTTGGGTAACGAGTTGAGTTATAGATATAATGAAAAGTCTAGCTTTTTTGGAGGAAATGAATTTTTAAGCTTTGAAAACAAAGAAATCAGAGCAGCAAATTATGGTGTGCAATATATACGTCTAGACGATTTGTATCAATCTTATTTATACACTAACACCTCTAGAGCTGATAAAGAATATACTTACAACCCAGACATTAACGGAAACTTTTTTATTACTGCTTTAAACGTTGACAAACCTGAAACCGAAGCTGACTATGCTTGGGTTCATTTTGCATTAGAATATCCAAAATTAGAAGACGGTCAAACTATTCATGTTTATGGTAATTTCAATAATTATGAGATTGAAGACCAAACCCAATTAGAATATTATGAAGAAGAAGGCGTTTATAGTATAGCAATACAACTAAAACAAGGGTTTTACAATTATAAATACGCTATAGTAAATAAAGACAATACAATAGACGAACATGCTATTGGAGGTAGTTTTTGGCAAACCGAAAACAACTATAAGGTCCTAGTTTATTACAGAGAATTAGGTGCTAGATATGATAAAATCATAGGTCTAGGTGAAAAAAACGCAGTAGGAATAACAAATTAAACGTTAAAATTTACTTTACACCTATAAATGAATACGTTATAAAAAGATAATTTATTATTTTTACAACAAGTAAACTGCTTAAAAGAATGGTACAACAGGTTACAAGAGGCATAAAAATTTCGGTAGAAACTAATTTTGAAGGTACATTTTATAAAAACTATAAAATCAACTTTGCATTTGGCTATAAAGTTACTATTGAAAACCAAAGTAAAGACTCTGTCCAACTTAATGCCAGACATTGGACAATATACGACGCCTTAAACGACACCGAAATTGTAGCAGGAGAAGGTGTTATTGGTAAAAAACCGGTTTTAAAACCTGGCGAGTCCCATACTTATTCTTCCGGTTGCTTATTAACGTCTCCTTTTGGAGCAATGATAGGACATTACAGCATGGTAAACTTTACTACAACTAAAAAGTTTAACGTGACTATTCCTTCTTTTAAACTTAGTGCACCATTTGCTTTAAATTAAGTTAACAAAATACATCTTACATTTCTTTTTAAATTGATTTTTTATTATAAAAATTAATACAATTTTACAATTTATCACTCGATAATAACCCAACAAAAAATCGTAACTTTGTGTTTTATTTTTCAAACTTAAAATACAACATATATCATGGGAAAAGGATTTTTCAATGTACCAATTGCTGTTAACGAACCAGTAAGAGATTATGCTCCTGGTTGTCCGCATCGCGAAGCTATATCAGAAGCATATAAAACCATGTACAATAGCAATTTAGATGTGCCAATGTACATTAACGGAAAGGATGTTACAACTGGAAACACCAGAACAATGTCTCCTCCACACGACCATAAGCATATTGTTGGTCAATATCATTTAGCAGAAAAATCTCATGTTGACGATGCCATTTCTACAGCTCTTGAAGCAAGAAAAAGTTGGTCTCAAGTACCTTGGCAAGATCGTGCTGCTATCTTTTTAAAAGCTGCAGAATTAATTGCTGAACCATACAGAGCAAGAATAAATGCTGCAACAATGATGGCGCAATCAAAAACTATCCATCAAGCAGAAATTGATGCTTCTTGCGAGTTTATAGATTTCTTACGTTTTAACGTGCAGTTTATGACAGATATGTATCATGAGCAACCAGAAAGTACAAGTGGAGCTTGGAATAAAATTGAATACCGTCCACTAGAAGGTTTTGTTTACGCAGTATCTCCATTTAACTTTACAGCTATTGCTGGTAATTTACCAGCATGTATGGCAATGATGGGTAATGTTGTTGTATGGAAACCTAGTGATTCTCAAGTCTATTCTGCAAAAGTAATTATGGATGTTTTTGAAGAAGCTGGTGTACCTGCTGGTGTTATTAATGTTGTATTTGGTGATCCAGTAATGATAACCAATACTGTATTAGCAAGTCCAGATTTTTCAGGTTTACACTTTACAGGTTCTACATTTATTTTTAAAGAATTATGGAAACAAATAGGAAACAATATTCATAACTACAAAACATACCCTAAAATTGTTGGAGAAACTGGTGGTAAAGACTTTATTGTTGCGCACAAATCTGCAAATCCTAAACAAGTAGCGACTGCTATTTCTAGAGGTGCTTTTGAGTTTCAAGGTCAAAAATGTAGTGCAGCATCTAGAGCTTATATCTCAAAAAGTATCTGGAACGAAGTAAAAGAACTAGTTATTAAAGATGTCAATTCTTTTAAAATAGGATCTCCAGAAGATATGGGCAATTTTATAACAGCTGTTATCCATGAAGGTTCTTTTGATAAATTGGCTAAATATTTAGACCAAGCAAAAGCAGATAAAGATGCAGACATTATTGTTGGTGGTGGTTACGATAAAAGCAAAGGTTATTTTATAGAACCTACTGTAATTGTAACTAACGATCCAAAATACACAACTATGTGTGACGAGTTATTTGGACCTGTTATTACCATTTATGTTTTTGATGATGATAAATACTCTGAAACTTTACAACTTGTAGATCAAACTAGTGATTATGCTTTAACAGGAGCTGTACTTGCCCAAGACAGATATGCTGTTATTGAAGCGACTAAAGCTTTAGAGAATTGTGCTGGAAACTTCTATATTAATGATAAACCAACAGGTGCTGTTGTAGGACAACAACCGTTTGGAGGTGCAAGAGGTTCTGGAACAAATGATAAAGCTGGAAGTATTTTAAACTTACAACGTTGGGTGTCTCCAAGAATGATTAAAGAAACATTTGTAACTCCTACAGATTACAGATATCCTTTTTTAGGAGAGTAAAATTAAAACCTTTTTAAAACAAAAAACGCGAACCAAATGGTTCGCGTTTTTTTATAGTAATAAAACTGTTTTAGTCGAAGTCTTTATCTTCTCCTAAATTAGCTTTTTGAACATTGATTACTTGATTATTTGCACCAACCACAAATGCTACTAGTTCTAATTTGTTTGTATCCTGAACACTTGCAGGAACTGTCATTGATAAGTTAGCAGTATATGTATCTCCAGCTTCAGTATCAGACGAAGGGATAGCATCTCCTAAAACATCGGTAAATACTGCTCTAGCTGTATGATCATGAACAAAACCTACTATTGGGTTACCAGCCTGATACCATGGACTTGAAGAATCGCCATTATAATAGTTTACCTGATTATATACTAATCCATTCTCTAATAAATAAACCACTAATTTTTGCTCATCTTCTTCTCCTAAGTCATAGTGTACTTTAACTTCTGCATTTATAGTATTTCCAGATAAAGTAGAATTTATAGCTAAACCAAGTTTTTGTTTAGTACTTAACATTCCTATTGGTTGACTTGTTGATTCATTCCAAGTAATAACTCTATTTACTTTTCCTGTAGGGAATCCAGTTACACCAAATGTACTTTCTAATAAATTAGCATATTGAAATAACATTTCATTATCATCATGTATTGCTACTGGAACTACATTAGCATTCATATTAACTGTATTTTCTAATGCAGTTGCTAATCTTGGACAATAGCCACACCATGTACCAGTATAATCTTCTATCATCACTTTAGTAGTATGAGTAGATTCTGCAGCAAGAAGAGACACTGTATTTGATTGATCATCTCCTACCTTAGCATAAATCTCAACTGTACCAGCTGTTGTTGGATTGAAAGTTGTACCAGTAATTGCTGTACCATCAACATAAAATGTCGAACTAGCTGTTAAGTTTTGAAACGTTTGATCTTTAACAGTAAAATTAACACCTTCTCCAACCCATACCTGATCAGTATTAAGTGTTAAAGTAAGAGTTGTAGTTGATCCTGAACCTCCTGTTCCGCCAGTTCCACCTGTTCCTCCCGTTCCTCCCGTTCCTCCATCAGAAGAACCACTATCATCAGAACCACACGAAAAAGCAAAAACCACAAAGGTTGCTAATAATAATTCTTTTAAAATACTTTTAATTTTCATAATTGGTATAAGTTTTGTTAATAATTAATGAATAGTCTTATCTTGCATTTTTTTTAAGATGTTGCAATTTATAATTAATTTATTAAAATAATCGACAAAAAAAGTACTAATTTTATCAATATTTAACATTTAATACTCAAAAAATGAAAAAATTCCTTTATTTACTAGTTTTTACAATAAGCTTTAACTTATCAGCTCAAGATGCTTTACCTACAAGTGAAATCAAAACTCTTGATGGAGAATCTACTACACTAAAAAGCATTGCTGATGACAACGATTTAATAGTTGTTTCTTTATGGGCAACCTGGTGTGTGCCATGTAAAAATGAATTAGATGCTATAAATGATGTATATACAGATTGGCAAGATGAAACAAATGTTAAACTATATGCTATTTCTGTAGATGATTCAAGAACAGTAAGTAGAGTAAAACCTTTAGTTAATGGAAAAGCCTGGGATTTTACCATATTATTAGACACTAATAATGACCTTAAAAGAGAATTAGGAGCATCTACTGTACCATTAACCTTATTAATAAAGGACGGAAAAATTGTTTACAGACATTCTGGTTACACTCCAGGATCTGAAGATGATTTATATGAAGAAATTAAGAAGCACTCTTAAACAACTAACTAACCACCAAATATGAAAAAAATCGCAATTTTAATTGTGCTAATACTACCTATATTAAGTTTAGCTCAAGACAATAAAGAAGAAGAGAAATCTACATTTAAAAAAATACTAAATAACCTAACTGGTAGTTTAGAAACTAATGCGCAATGGTACATAAACGATAATGTTTTAGGAGATTTTGAAGACCCAATTGCTGAATTTGATTTAAAAAACGAACACATTAGAATAAATAGTTACTTACGTTTAGATTATAGTTTTTTAGACAATTTTACTGTTGGGATACAAGCAGAAAGTTATGAACCTTTACCATTAATAAATTACTATCCAGAATATAATGATACAAGAATAGCAACTTACTACGCTAATTTTAGAAATAAAAAACTAGATATAACCGCAGGTTATTTTTATGAGCAATTTGGTAACGGTCTATTATTACGTGCTTTTGAAGAAAGACAATTAGGATTAAACACTGCTTTAAGAGGAGGACGAATTAAGTACACACCAACAAATTATTTAAATATTACTGGATTATATGGACAACAACGTGTTGGTTTTGATGTTTCTGAAAGTGATATTTTTGGATTTGACACAAATATTAATTTAGCTGAAGGGTTAGGAATTAAAGGTGTAAGCAGTCTTAATTTAGGATTAAGTTATGTTGGTAAAAAAGAAGATTTTACTCCTCCAGTAGATGAGTTTGACCCAACCAATACATTTGACACAACAGACTTCCCAGAGATGATTAACTCTTACGCTCTTAGATTAGATGCTGACTTTGGTAATGTTTATTTTAAAACAGAATACGCTATTAAAGGTGAAGATGTATCTTTTATACCTCAATCTCTTGCAGGAGGAGGAAATTTAATTGAAGGAAAATACTTTGATGGAAATGCACTTTTGTTAACCTTAGGTTATACAAAAAAGGGATTAGGTGTAACATCTACATTTAGACGTATGGAAAACATGGTATCTACTGCAGAACGTGACGCAAAAAGTATTAATTCTACCGAGTTTCAATTTAACATGCAAAACTTAAATTACTTACCAACTTTAACAAAGCAACAGGATTATTCTTTAGCAAATATTTACATCTATAATGCGCAACCTGCATTATATATCCAAAATTTTGGAGGTCAAGCTGGTGAAATAGGAAATACATTAGATGTCTTTTATAACTTTAAAAAGGGATCTACTTTAGGTGGTAAATACGGAACAAAATTTACAGCTAACTTATCATATTGGGCATTATTAGATGCTACATTTGATCAAGCTGAATCTTCTTATGACGCAGAATTTTTAAAATTTGGTAAGCGTTTAAATAGAGATTTTAATTTTGAAGTTAGAAAAAAACATTCTAAAAACTGGTCTTCTATATTTACATATATAAATACGATAGTTGACAAAGGTGTTGCCTTAGGAGGACCACTTGGAGAAGAAGACATTAAATCTCAAGTTGCAATTGTAGATGTAACACATAAATTAGGTAGTGGTAGATCTGTAAGAGTTGAAGGTCAACATTTATGGGCGAAAAAAGATAGAAAAAACTGGGTTGGTGGAACTTTAGAGTATGTTGCTAGTAGAAATTTAGCATTTTACGTCACAGACATTTATGACTATGGTAATGATAACGAGTTTAGTACAGAAACAAAAGCCCATTATTACAATGTAGGAGGTAGTTATACTAAAGGAGCAACACGTATTGCTTTAAATTACGGAAGACAACGTGGTGGACTATTATGTGTTGGTGGTGTTTGTAGAATTGTTCCAGAAAATACTGGATTAACATTAAACCTAAGTACAGCTTTTTAATTATTAGCTTTTATTAATATTAAAAACCTGAAAGTAAATACTTTCAGGTTTTTTTTATTTGTATTTTGTATATTTATACATCAACCAAACCATATCATGAAAACTAACTATTTGATTTTATTCTTTTTATTTATTTATTTAAGTATAAACGCACAAAATAAAAAGCTTCAAAAATTAGACAGAACACAATTAGAAACATCAGTTTTAATTCCTACTTCTATAATTTTTAATATTGACGACTTTCAGAATAATACAAATAGTGTGTATTCATTTAAACAAGCTTTTAAAATAATTAGTCAAAACGATTTTGAAAGCAGATTTAATAACTTAAATTTACTTAACTCTAAAAACTTGGTGTTAGAGAAAATTATTCCACTTGCAGTATTACATTCAGATTATTCAACCATCCTACCAGAAGCTTTTACAGATGGAAGATTAACTGTAGATGCTGATCAAAATTTAATAAATGTATCAGGCTCAAATTCAATTTACAAAAAAAGCACATTATCTATTTGCGCACCATTAACCTCAAATCACAAAGGGTTAACCACAAAATTTATTCTTTCTGAAGATCAAATTTTTAATACTACAAGTAAAACGATTTCAAAAATTGAAATTGATTTTGGAGATAACTCTGGATATAAAACAATATCTATCAACACACCAATTTCTATATCTTATTCTGAAGCTGGAAACAAAACGATAAAAACAAAAATAACACTATCAAATTATCAAATTTTTGAAAGTTATTCAACTTTAAAAATTAGTAATTCTGCTGAAGATTTAAACGCTAATTTTAATCGTGCAGTTACCACATTTAACTCTACTATTGCACCAAATCTGACACCTTACGGAATTAATAATGATGTTGGTACTGGAGAATACGATGTGTTTTTAAGCAGTGATAACATATTAGACAAACCTATTTTTGTAATTGATGGTTTTGATCCAGGAGATACAAGAGACATCTTAAGTATTTACGATTTATTAAACTTTGACAATAACGGAACAGTTTCTAACCTTGGTGATCAAATGAGACTAGAAGGTTTTGATATTGTGGTTTTAAACTTTCCGGTTTATACTAGAGCTTCTGACAATGTAATAATTGATGGTGGAGCGGATTTTATTGAACGTAATGCAATGTTGCTAATAGAGTTAATAAACACTATTAATTCGCAAAAAGTAGGCACAGAAAAAAACGTTATTATTGGGCCAAGTATGGGAGGATTAATATCTAGATATGCATTAAACTATATGGAAAATCAAAATACAGATCATGACACACGTTTATGGATTAGTTTTGATTCACCACACCAAGGTGCTAATGTTCCAATTGGGTTTCAACACTTATTTAACTATATGGCTTTTGGTCTAGACCTAGGTGGTTTAGTTGGTGACCAAAGTATTGTTGCTGTACAACCCTTAATTAATGATTTTTTAAAATCTGCAGCAGCTAGACAAATGCTTACTGATCAATTTGAATCACATTTAGCTAACGGAAGCAACGTTGCTTTTGATAACAATTTAAAGCTTCCAATAACACATCCTTATCATGATATATTTTTTAATGGATTAAATAGTTTAACACCTTCTGGTTATCCGGAAAACTTAAGAAAAATAAGCATGATAAATGGTAGCGGTATCAACGCAAGGTATCCAGACAAAACAAACAATTCTATATTACCAGACAGACAAGTCTTGGATGTCACTATTCCTGATGTAGCATTATTAACTGATGCTACTTTTAAATCAAGGTTTACACCAACTGCTGGTAATACAAACCAGATAAGTTATTTATATATTGATGCGCCTTTTATATGTTTTTGCGATTTAACTGCAAGTGCAAATGGAGAAGCATTTAGTTATACAGATGGTATTGATGCAGCTTCAGGAGGTTTATTTGATATTGGTGCTTTATCTGGTAGTTTTGGTACAGACCCTTTAATTAATACTTTTTTTGGTGCTTTAGAGATCGATTACTTCAATTTTATACCTAGTGTAAGTAGTATGGCTTTAGAAATAACAAACAACCAAGTTAATTGGTATCACACACCAAATAACCTTATTACTGCAAGAGCTATAAACGATGTTACACCTTTTGATAATTGGTACATGCCAGATGCTAATGAGGCACATGTAACATTAACTCAAGCTAATGTAGCTTTTGCAATTGACGAAATAAATCCGCCAACTTTAAACGCTGTTACTTTTAATGACAACATAATTAGTATTTTACAAAACCCGGTAAAAGAAACTATAAAAATTAGAAGTACAAAAAATTACTCAAATGCCATTATTACATTAATAGATGTTTCTGGAAAAACAATTTTAAAGACTACAAAAGATATTTCTGAAAACACAGAAATACCTATTAAACTAGCTAGTGGTTTGTACTTACTTGACATTTCTCGTTTAGAGAGTTCAATTGCTCGATTTAAAATAGTAGTAAAATAAAATCTACTTTTTAAGCTCTAATTTTTCGGCAAAATAGTCGCAAAAATCTTTCATTGTTGCTGTCATTTTTTCGTCTTGAGTTGCTCTATTAAAGGTATCACTCATTGCTACTAATGTTTGATGAAAAAATATTTTCATCTCATCTACAGGCATATCCTTTGTCCATAAATCTATGCGTAAAGACTCTTTAGCAGCACTATCCCAAACGGATAACATCATAGCTTTAGCTTCTGCATTTGTAATGCCTCCATCTTGAGCTGTCCAATTTAGTTTTTCCGGAACTTTGTTCTCATCTAACTTAACTTTTAGTGTAATTTCTGAGGTATTATTAGCCATTATTGTCTTGGTTTATATTTTGCTTTATTAAAAATAATTTGTGCTGGTGTATTTAGTAACTCGTTTAAAGTTACATCGTTATTTGCTATGTAAGCTCTTACAATTTGCCAACCAACAAATTGTCCAACTTTACCTGGTGATTCATTATCAATTTCTGCTAGATAAAATTTAGAAAAAGGTGCATCGTTTATAAACCTATTAGGCAATTTAGAGTCTGTACTATATAGTAATTCTTTTTCTATAAAGTACTGCCACATTTGCTCTTGATTTACTGTAGCCCAATCTAATTGGTTTTGTGTATAACCTATCTTTTCTGCATCTGTTTTAAACGGAATGATTATATCTTTTATATACAATAGTTTTCCAAAATAAATCATTTCTTCCAACAAGTTTTTTCGTTTTGTATTTAACACTTGCTTTTTAGCATATGCATTAGCTAAGTCAACCACAATTTGCTCTGGCTTCATGTTAGCAACAATATAGGTTTGTAAACCTTCATAAAAAAAATGATCTTTCCCTAAGTAGGTATCTAACTCTACAATTGCAATGGTATCAGTAACTATAACTTTGTTTCTGTAATCGACATCTGAAGTAGTAGTTATAACTCTAGGTGTTTTAAATGAAGGAAAATAATACTTTATATGTTGAAACAATTTTTTGATGTCTTTAGTTTCATTTTTAAGTTCTGGAAACTTTTTAATAGTTTCATTACTTAACTCTAACTGTAAGGTGTCTTTCATTTTACCTAACCAAAAAGCATCATCATATTGTTTTGGAAACATAAATGGAAAAGCTTTTTTAAGCTTTGGTAAATCTTCTGGCTTAGCTTCCGCGAAAGCGATATCAAAACGCTCTAAAGTTACGTCAACATCAATTTTAGCAATGTCGTTTTCTAATGTATTATCGTCTTTGCAAGAAGACAACACAAAAAATAGGGATACAATAAAAATGAATACTCTCATAAAACTTAAGGCCTCTTAATTTTTATTAATAAAGGGTTTACTTTATTTTTGTTTGGCAAAGGTACTATTCTTTGTTTAAAACTCTTTAATTATGCAAACAGAAAAAGTTACAAAACATATTGTAAATTGGTTAAAAGATTATGCTAATAACGCAAAAGTTAATGGTTTTGTTGTTGGAATTTCTGGCGGAATTGATAGTGCTGTAACATCCACATTATGTGCCGAAACTGGTTTAAAAGTTTTATGTATAGAGATGCCTATCCACCAACCTGCAAGTCATGTATCCAGAGGACAGGAGCATATAGAACAACTTAAAAAAAGATACCCAAATGTTGAAGGTATTATCTCTGATTTAACACCTGTTTTTGAAGAATTTAAAACCGAAGTGTCTTTAGATGGTAAACAAGCAGTTGTAGATATGGCTTTAGCAAATACACGTGCACGTTTACGTATGACAACTTTATATTATCATGCTGGTTTACTAGGTTTATTGGTTGCTGGAACAGGAAATAAAGTAGAAGATTTTGGTGTAGGTTTTTACACTAAATATGGAGATGGTGGAGTGGATTTAAGCCCTATTGCAGATTTACTTAAAAGTGAAGTCTATAAAGTTGGAGAGCATTTAAAAGTTCCTGAATCCATAATGAAAGCTGCACCTAGTGATGGACTATTTGGTGATGCACGAAGTGACGAAGACCAGATTGGTGCATCATATCCAGAATTAGAATGGGCAATGAAAATGAAAGATGAAGGTAAAAGTGAAAGTGATTTTTCTGGAAGAGAAAAAGAAGTCTTCAAAATATTTAAACGTTACAATTCCAGCAATTTACATAAAATGAATCCAATACCTGTATGCGAAATCCCTAAAGATTTAATCTAAATGTCATATATATTATAATTTTATTTACCTTTACCACGCTATTATTATTCTATAACTCGTGCTTTTTTTTTATTAAAAGGGCATTTAAAAAACTAATTGACCATGGTTAAACTATTGGTTGCGGATCAACATCCTATAATTACAAAAGGATTAGAGTTGGTCTTTGCAAGTTCGCGTGATATTAAAATTATCAAAACAGTTGCAGATGGCGAAGCCATTTTTGACGCACTTAAAGAACACACTACAAACATTTTACTTTGCGAAATTGATTTACCTAAACTTAATGGAATTAGCGTACTAAGACGCATTAAAAAAGAACATCCAGAAGTTAAAGTAATTATATATAGCGCACAACAAGAAGAGGTTTACGCAGTAAGTACTATTAAAGCTGGTGCAGACGGTTACATCCATAAGTCTACAGACTTATTAACGTTAAAAGATGCAATTATGAAAGTACATTTAGGTGGAGTCTATCTTAGCCCAAGTCTTTCTAGAAAAATCGCATTAGATAAATCTTCAGGTAAAAAAAGCTATTACAAAAAATTATCTACTAGAGAGGTTGAAGTTTTAAAGCTTTTATCAAACGGAAGACGTAATAAAGAAATAGCTGAAGAGCTTCAGATTAACGAAAAAACTGTAAGTACTTACAGAGCGCGTTTAATGAAAAAACTTAATGTAACTAATCTTATAGATTTAGTAAATCAAGCTAAAAGCTTAGCTTTATAAAGCGCGATTTAATTTTCTAGACAATAACATTTTTAAACCAGAGTAATCTTTGACTTCTTCAAGGATTTCTCTGTTTACCATAGTTTTGTCTGCTAATGTTTCTTTCTGAAAATTTATAACCTTTTGATCTATTAAAAAACATCTTAAGGTTAAAATAGTCTCGCTTACTAATTGAGCTACTGTTTCTGTTTTAGTTTTAGGGAAAATATTATTACGCTCCCAATCTGCTAACGCATAACGCTCATCTTCCATTAAGATAGAAGTAATCTCTGAAGCTAAAATTGGGTTTATAGTGTTAATTAAGCTTTCAATTTTAAAATCTGGATTTTGGTTTAATGCATCAATGATAGTGTAATAAATATCTTTAAATTGTGGGTTTAAAAACTCCATCTCATCTTCCTGCAAGTCTAAAAATATTTTTTCAAAGACTTTAGCTTCTTGTATTACAGGTTCTAACTCAAGTTGTCCTTTATCATTTTCTTTTAAAACTAAGTCTTCAAAATCTTCTTTACGGTTTCCGTAAAGCAACAAGATTTCAATAATTTTTCGTTCTAATTCATATTGGATATCAACCTTTTTTACTGGTTGTTGATGCTTTATAACATCAAAAGCTTTGCTTGATTTCTGGGACTGCTTAGCTACATCACTTTGCTCTTTTTTAGTTAGTTGTGCTAAGGTAGAAAACAATACTTCTTCACTAATATCCATTATTCTGGCGCATTCTTGGATATAAATCTCTGTCTTTATTCTATCCGGAATTTTAGAAATACTAGTTACAATATCTCTAATGGTTTCGGCTTTTTTTATAGGATCATTTTTTGCGCTTTCATATAAAATTGAAGCTTTATACTGAATAAAATCTTTAGCATTGCTTTCTAGATAAGCTGTAAGCTCTTCTAAGGTATTTGATTTGGCAAAACTATCAGGATCTTCGCCTTCTGGAAACGTACACACCTTAACATTCATCCCTTGCTCAAGGATTAAATCTATACCTCTTAAAGAGGCACGTATACCTGCAGCATCACCATCAAAAAGTACTGTTATGTTTTTTGTTAAACGGTTAATTAATCTGATTTGATCACTGGTTAAGGCTGTTCCAGAACTGGACACCACATTTTTTATTCCTGTTTGATAAAACTGAATAACATCTGTATATCCTTCAACCAAATAACAATTATCTTCTTTTGCTATACTTTGTTTAGCATGATAAATACCATACAAGACTTTACTTTTATGGTACAAATCACTTTCTGGAGAGTTTAAATATTTAGCAGCTTTTTTATCGTTAGTTAAAATACGTCCTCCAAAACCTAAAACACGACCACTCATACTTTGTATAGGAAACATAACACGACCTTTAAAACGGTCAAACTGCTTGGTTTCTTTAACAATTGTTAATCCTGTACTTTCTAAAAATTCTAGCTTATACCCTTTTTTTAAGGCTTCGTCTGTAAAGGCACTCCATTGATCCAAGCTATACCCTAAATCAAACTTTTTAATGGTTTCTGGTGTAAAGCCACGTTCTTTAAAATAACTTAATCCTATAGCTTTTCCTTGATCTGTGTTTTGTAATGTATTTTGAAAATACTTACTAGCAAACTCACTTACTAAATATAAGCTTTCGCGTTTATCATGTTGTTGCTTTTCCTCGTCAGACTGCTCAGTTTCTTCAATTTCAATATTGTACTTTTTAGCTAAATACTTGATAGCTTCTGGATAAGTAAAATGCTCATGCTCCATTAAAAAAGCAACGACGTTTCCTCCTTTTCCGCTTGAAAAATCTTTCCAAATTTGCTTTACTGGAGACACCATAAAACTTGGTGAACGCTCGTCCGAAAATGGACTTAATCCTTTAAAATTACTACCTGCTTTTTTTAACTGAACAAAATCACCAATAACCTCTTCCAATCTGGCAGTTTCATATACTTGGTCTATTGAGGATTTAGAAATCAATGTGTTTTTATTATTGAAGTGTTAGAATGTAAAAGTAATACAAAATTATACGTTTTTCAATTCTGATAATTTTAGTTTTAAAATTGAAAAACAATTTTTAAAGAATCACTTTAATCTTCAATTGGCTCAATTATTGAATCTTGGTCTGAATCATAACTATCATCATTAAAATCATCCTCATAATTCTCCATAGTTTTTACCAATTTAGTACTTACTTTAACTAGGTATTTAGTATCAATCGTTGTTACTTCTACAGCCTCAATCCATTCATTTTTAACATTTCTAAACTTGATAATATTATCGTCATCATAACCTTCTGGGTATTTATCAACTAATAGTTTTAAAATTTCTGGTGTCAATTTTTTAAAATCTACAATAATACGTTTTAAATTATCTGGTTTTTTCATTTTATGTTTTTATAACGATTATAATCCTAAGATGTAAGCAAAAATTAATGGTGCAACAATAGTTGCATCACTTTCAATAATAAATTTTGGTGTGTCAATATCTAGTTTTCCCCAAGTAATTTTCTCGTTTGGTACTGCTCCAGAATAACTACCATAACTTGTTGTTGAGTCGCTAATCTGGCAGAAATAACTCCAAAATGGTGTTTCTGGACGTTCCATATCTTGATATAACATTGGCACTACACATATTGGGAAATCTCCAGCAATTCCGCCTCCAATTTGGAAAAAACCAATTCCTTTTTGCGAATTGTCTGTGTACCAATCTGCTAAAAACGTCATGTATTCTATTCCAGATTTTACAGTACTTGCTTTTAATTCGCCTTTAAGTACGTAGCTTGCAAAAATATTACCTATTGTGCTGTCTTCCCAACCTGGACAAACTATTGGCAGATTTTTTTCTGCTGCTGCATACATCCAAGAGTCTTTAATATCAATCTCATAATACTGCTCTAATACTCCTGATAACAACATTTTGTACATATATTCGTGTGGTAAATAACGCTCACCTTTTGCTTCTGCATCTTTCCATATTTTTACAATATGTTGTTGTAATCTTCGGAAAGCTTCTTCTTCTGGGATACATGTATCTGTAACTCTATTGAGTCCTTTTTCTAATAAATCCCATTCGTCTTGAGGTGTTAAGTCTCGATAATTTGGTACACGTTTATAATGCGAATGTGCAACCAAATTCATGATATCTTCTTCTAAATTTGCTCCTGTACATGAAATGATTTGCACTTTATCTTGACGAATCATTTCGGCAAAACTTTTGCCAAGTTCTGCGGTACTCATTGCTCCTGCAAGAGACACTAACATTTTTGCTCCAGAATTTAATTGTGCTTCATACCCTTTTGCTGCATCAACTAAAGCAGCAGCATTAAAATGTAAATAATGGGTTTCTATAAATTGAGAAATTGGTCCTTTAGTAGTCATCTTCGTCTTGAAATTTAGTATTGTTATTTTTATTTACTGTATTATCAAATGCATTATCATAATCATCTTCTGATTCGTCATTTTGAAATTTATAACTTAACATTTTGTAGTATAATTTTGCTGCTAGAAAATCTGAAGATTTATCAATTTTATTTGGACAAAGCTCTACAATATCAAAACCTACTACATTCTTTTCTTCAAAAACCTGTTTTAAAAATTCTAATGTTTCATACCATAATAAACCTCCTGGTTCTGGAGTTCCTGTACTTGGCATAATAGAAGGGTCAAAAACATCTAAATCTATTGTTATAAAAACATTTTCTGTCATTTGGTCTATTGCAGCATCCATCCAAGTATCATCTATAGCCATTTGATGAGCAAAGTATGTTTTTTCTTCGTCCATTACAGTTTTTTCCATCACGTCCATAGAGCGAATACCAACTTGAATTAAATTTGTGTTTTGGCTAGCTTCATACATTGCACAAGCATGGTTACATGTAGAACCTTCATAAGTTTTACGTAAGTCCGCATGTGCATCTAATTGTAAAACTGTTAAGCTTGGAAACATTTCGTTAAACGCACGAATTGTACCTATTGATACAGAATGTTCTCCACCAAAAATAGTTACAAACTTGTTTCGTTTTATAAAACTTTTTGTTGCTTGATGTACAGCTTCTACCATAACTTCAGGCAAGCTGTTTTCGGTTACAGCTTCTGCTAAATACACACCTTGTTTGTACACTTCTGTTGCTGTTTCAATGTCATAAAGCTCCATGTTTTCTGACGCATTTAAAAATGCTTCTGGACCTTTATCTGCTCCTTTTTGCCAAGTGCTTGTACCATCATAGGGTACAGGAATTAGTACAATTTTTGCTTGTTCTAATTTTGCTAATTCTTCTGGAATGCCAGCGTAAGTACTAGTTTTCATAACCTAAAATTTTAAGTAAGTCTTCACTTTTTTGTTGTTCACTAAATAGTTTTGTAGAGATGTTTCCGTCTGCATCTCTATCTATTAATATATGTTTTGGTGACGGAATTAAACAGTGCTGCAATCCTCCAAATCCTCCAATGGTTTCTTGGTAAGCTCCTGTATTAAAAAAGCCAATATATAATGGTTTGTCTTTATAATATTTTGGTAAATATATAGCGTTTATGTGTTGCTCGCTATTGTAATAATCATCACTATCACAAGTTAAACCACCCAGCAAAACACGCTCGTAGCTGGATTCCCAGCGGTTTATTGGCAACATAACAAAACGTTTGTTAATTGCCCAAGTATCTGGTAATGTTGTAATGAAAGAGGAGTTTATCATGTTCCATTTTTCGCGATCGTTTTGTTGTTTTTGGTATAGTACTTCATAGATTGCTCCACCACTTTCTCCTACTGTGAAGCTACCAAATTCTGTAAAAATATTTGGGACATCTACACCTTCTTCTTCACATGTAATTTTTATTTGATTTACTATCTCTTCTACTAAATAAGCATAATCAAAATCATAAGCTAATGAGTTTTTTATAGGAAAACCTCCACCTATATTTAAACTATCTAATGTTGGACAAATCTTTTTTAAGCTTGTATAGACTTTTAAACATTTTAAAAGCTCGTTCCAGTAATACGCATTATCTCTAATTCCTGTATTAATAAAAAAATGAAGCATTTTAAGCTCTACTTTTTTATTGTTTTCTATTTGATTTTTGTAAAATGGCACTATGTTTTTATAACCAATTCCTAAACGAGAGGTATAAAATTCAAACTTTGGCTCTTCTTCTGAAGCTATTCTAATTCCAATATTATATTTTTCTTTAATTTCTGCTGAAAGCAAATCTATTTCTTCATAATTATCTATAATAGGAATAGCATTTTTATGACCTTCATTTATAAGTCTAGCAATATTTGTAACGTATTGAGCGCGTTTAAACCCGTTACTAATTATGTATGTATCATTAGTTATTTTACCTTCTTTTTTAAGGTTTTCTACAATATCAATATCAAAAGCCGAAGAGGTTTCTATATGTATATCATTTTGCAAAGCTTGATTTAAAATATGTTTAAAGTGCGAGCTTTTTGTGCAATAACAATAGTTGTAAATACCTTTATAATCATGTTTTTTAATAGCATCTGCAAACCATTTTTTTGCACGTTGAATATTGTTAGATATTTGTGGCAAATAGGTAAATTTTAATGGTGCTCCATATTTTTCAATCAATTGCATTAAGTCAATATCATGAAAATGAAGTGTTTTTTCTTCTAGTTTAAATTCTTCTTGAGGAAAATCGAAAGTTTGATTAATTAGATCTATATATTTTGTGTTCATTATTATTTTTAAAAATGTTAAAATTTAAATTGAAAACAGCACGAAATTGCTGCTAAAAACAAATAATAATGAGTAAATCAGACTTGCATTTTTTGCTCTGTAGTAGGCACAAAAGCGTATTGATGCTGACTAGCACCTAATGAAGAATTCTCGGAAGTTAGCTTTAAAATTCGGTTGCTTAATCTGTAAGCTGCTTTTGAATATGACTTCCTAATTTTCAAAAACCCGAACATAGAAACAGAGTTCAAAATGTTCAGCTAATAGAATACAAATGAAATACTTTTTTTTTAATTTCAAACTTTTTAAAGCAAAAAGCGTCTCTTTTTATACAATTAAAAAGAGACGCTTTTTTTAAATAAAAATTTTTATTAGTCTAAATCTAGTCTAACTCCTAATGAAATGTTATTTTGTTTAATTGCTGGATCTTTAAAAATTGGAGACAAATCATATTTAGCATATAAACTAAAATCGCCATAACCAACATAAGCACTTAAACCATATACAAAAGTGTTAGTATTGTAGCCACGCTTAATTTTTTGTTTTACACGATCTCCATCCTCTTCATATACTAATTTTTGTTGCGCTCTTAGATTAACTCCTGCATAACCACCTAATCCTATTTTAAAGTTATTATCGGTAAAGTATCTAATTCTTCCATCTTTATATTCTTTTTTAAGAGAAGGACCAAACTCAAAATGAATTGGAACCACTAAGTTTGTAGTTCTAAATTTTGCTTTTTTTAAATCTGTTGAAAAATTTTCTAAAGTTGTTAAATTATCATTTTGCTGAAAAAACTGATTATCTTTTATATCCAATTTATTCCATTGGAAAGAAAACCCATAATTAAAGCGTAAAAAATTAGACTCTTTAAACACTCTTGTTTTCCAAAGCCAACCTAATTCTACAAATCCAGAACCTCCTAATTTATAAGGTGTATCGCTTAAACTAACACCATCTATTATTGCATTGTTAAAGCCCATAGCAAATAGCATTTGGTTTCCTGTACGAATATCTTGTTTAGGAGGAGTACGTGTGGCTTTAACGCCTAAAATCTCCTTATCTCCATCTCCAATTTTAATTGACAGAATTGTCTTTTTTGCGTTTTCATCATATTCTAAATCATTACGCTTTAAAAACTCTAATCTATTGACAGCAATAGCTGTTCTGTTTTCAATATTTAATGCTCTTTTTTCTGCTGCTGCTTTTTTTAATTGCTCTGCTTCTTCAAAGGTAATTTTATCAGCTTCTAGTTGATCGTTAATGGCATCAACCTCTAATTTTAACGCCTCTTTTTCTTGTGTTTTAATAACTTCTTTTAACTCTTCTATTTTAGGAATAGAATCTTGCTGTTGTGCATTGACTTGGCTTACTGCTACTAGTAAAAATAAATACACTAAATGTCTTGTAATGGTTTGCATAACTGTTCGTTTTTTTAATGATTATTAATTTAATTATTACGCTGAACTACTGTTGTTTTTAATGTTTCATAACCTGATTTTACAGCATGAAACAACCTGTTTTTTAGAGATTTTTCAGATTTTATCTCTACTTCTTCCAATAGCGAGTTTGCGTCTACTTTTTCTGATTTATATGTTGTTTGATTTGTTTTAACTTTAGCATAAGCTTCATCTAATAGTAAAGAAGCTTCTTTATTTGAAGTGTTTTGCTCTGCAATTACTGCATTAACAAATACCTCTTTTTTAGAAGGAATAACACTTTTATTATTTGCCGATTTGATAATTTTAGGATAATGCACAACATTATTTATTGTCTTATTAGTTTGTGCAACACTATTATTTTTAGCTTTTTTATCTCCTACTTTTTTTGAAGTAATTTTAGTCCTTGAAATCTCTTTAATCGTTATTTCATCTAGCTGTTTTTCTACTATTACTTCTTTTTTAATATCATTTGATTTATTAGGTACTATGATTTCTTTTTTAAGCTCATCTATAACAATTTCAATCTTATCAGGCTCGTTATTAAAAATAAAAACAGCAAGAAAAACACCTAAAAAAGTAGCTGCTATACCTAACCACCAAAATGGAAATTTACTTTTGTTTTGATCTTCTTGTAATTTGTCATCCAATTGGCTCCAAGCATTTTTGCTTGGTGCAATTGTGCGACGCTCTAAAGTGTCTTTTAATTGCTTTTCAAATTTATTTGGTGCCATATTCTTTATTATTAAGCGTTTTAATTTTGTCCTGTAAAAGCTTTCTAGCTTTAAACAATTGAGATTTTGATGTACCTTCACTAATGTTTAATAGCTTAGCGATTTCGGCATGTTTGTAGCCTTCAATTGCGTACATAACAAATACCATTTTATATCCTTCTGGAAGTCTATCTATTAATTCTTGCAATTGTGCAACATCATATTGCTGAGGAGATTCGTTTTGGATTTCGACATGCTGATAGTCTTCATAAACAAACTGAACACTTTTTTTCTGTCTTAAAAACGAAATGGATTCTCTTACCATTATACGTCTTATCCAACCTTCAAAACTACCATCTCCTTTAAAGTTTTTTAAATTTTTAAAAACTTTAAAAAAACCATTTAACATAGCTTCTTCTGCATGTTGCATATCTTTTATATAGTAACGACAGACGCTTAGCATTTTTGGCGCATGCATTTCAAACAAAACGTGTTGTGCTTCACGATTGTTTTTTATAGCTTTATTAATAAGCTTAGCTTCGTTATTATATAGTGTAACAACTTTCAATAGAGTATTGTTTAGTTTGGTCTTCTATTTATAAAGACGCAAATGTTGTGCAAAAGGTTGCCTGAAGTTTGAAAAAAATTATTTTTTTCTTTCAATTACATAATTAACCATCAAGACTAATGATTTTTTATATTCTGTATCTGGATAATTTTCTAGAAGTTTTAACGCTTGCTCTTGGTAGTTTTTCATTTTTAAAACTGCATAATCCAAACCTCCATTTTGCTTAACAAAATCAATGACTTGACTAACACGTTTTCTGTCTTTATTATGGTTTTTAATAGAATTGATTAACCATTTTTTATCTTTTTTAGAGCAATTATTAAGCACATAAATTAAAGGTAATGTCATTTTTTGCTCTTTAATATCTATTCCTGTTGGTTTACCAATACTTTGTGTGCCATAATCAAATAAATCGTCTTTTATTTGAAATGCCATTCCTATAAGTTCACCAAACTTACGCATACTTTCTACTTCATTAGAATTGGGTTTAACAGATGCTGCGCCTAGGCTACAACAAGCAGCAATAAGTGTTGCTGTTTTTTGCCTAATAATTTCATAGTATACCTCTTCTGTAATGTCTAATTTTCTTGCTTTTTCAATTTGAAGTAATTCGCCTTCACTCATCTCTCTTACAGCAATAGAGATTATTTTAAGCAAGTCAAAATCGTTATTATCTATTGATAGTAACAATCCTTTTGATAATAAAAAATCACCTATTAAAACTGCTATTTTGTTTTTCCATAATGCATTTATTGAGAAAAACCCACGACGTTTATTGCTATCGTCCACCACATCGTCATGTACTAAAGTTGCAGTATGTATTAACTCTATTACAGAAGCACCACGATATGTACGCTCGCTAACCTCTCCATTAGACACCATTTTAGCAACCAAAAAAACAAACATTGGTCGCATTTGTTTCCCTTTTCTATTTACAATGTAATAGGTAATTCTATTTAGCAGAGCAACCTTTGAAGACATAGACAGCCTAAATTTTTGCTCGAAAAGATCCATTTCAAAAGCAATAGGTTGTTTTATTTGTTCTGTAATCTTCAAAAAAAAAGGTTTAAATTAATGATATCAAAAATACAAATAAAGTAAGTCAATAATATCTTAATAATTTTCAATTTTTTAAAGTTTAGAATGGCATTAAATTATTTTTAACTAAATTTATCTTAATTAATTAACCTTAAACACTTTAACTATATGAAAAAAATTACATTTTTATTTATTTTATTATTAACAATGACCAATTGGTCATATAGTCAATGTACATCAACCGCAGGAGGTAACTATGGAAACCTTGTGATGGCTAATGATGGTACAGCCGAACAAATAGCTGCAGACAATTGGCCAAATGCTGAGTTTTCAGTTATTGAAGGATTAATAGTTGGAAACACCTATACTGTTACAGGAACAAACACCACTAGTATATACATAACTGTAACTGAAACTACTCCAGCAATTGATGCTATTGGTACAGTAATAACACATGGTGCATCAACTGTAAGTTTTACTGCAACTACAGCCCAAATTTTAATTTTCTGGAATTTAGATTCGCTTTGTGGTACACAAGCAAGTGATGCTACATTAACAACAATACAATGTACTAGTCCTTCTTGTAGTTGTACATTTACTACTGCTCCAGGCGCTCCTACAGGACCAACTCCAGCAGATATGGCTATAGATGTACCAATTGATATTAGTGGAGCTACTCCTCTTATCACTCCTTTTTCATGGGTAGAAGATGCTGTTAACGATCCTGCTACAAGTTTTACTATTAGTCTTGGTACAGATACAGCTGCTAGTAATATTGGGTCAATTACAGGAGCTACTAATGGCAATGGTCTAACGTATACTGGATGGACTAACAATACAGTTTACTATTGGAAAGTTACAGCGATTAATTGTGTTGGAACTATAGATAGTGCTATTTGGAGCTTTACTACTTCATCTTGTACAGCAACTGCTGGACCAGACTTAGCAACTGCACCTGCACCTTCTGATACAGCTATTGATATCCCAATTGACATTTCTGATCCTGCAAATTTACTTATTACACCTTTTTCATGGGTTGAAGCAACTACTGGTGATTTAGCTACTAGTTATAATTTAACTCTTGGTACAACTACAACAGGTGATGATATAGGGACAATAACTGGTGCTACTAATGGTAATGGCGTAACTTACACTTGGGCTTATGATACGACTTACTATTGGAAGGTTGATGCTGTAAATTGTTTTGGGACTACTACAGGAACTGTTTGGGAATTTAAAACTGAAATTGACCCTGCATTATCTACATCAGAATTTGATAAGCAACAATTTAGTGTATATCCAAATCCAGCTAAAAACACGATTAATATAAAATCTGATGTTAGTTTTGATTCTGTTGAAATATACAATCAATTAGGACAACGTGTTATTAATGTTAATGCTAGTGACTTAGTTGAAAACTCTATAAATATAAACGAATTAACAAATGGTATATATTTTATGAAAATTATGTCTGAAGACAAACAACAAACTATTAAATTTATTAAAGAGTAACCAACTTTTTTTATACATGAAAAGCGACTTTCAAAAAATTTGAGAGTCGCTTTTTTATTGTTTAATAATTTATAAAAACTTAACCTTTATTTGCTAATTGACCACATGCTGCGTCAATATCTTTACCTCTACTACGCCTTATTGTTACTGTGATATTATTAGCTTCTAAAACATTTTGATACATATCTATTGCTTGAGATTGCGCTTGTTGAAATTGTCCATCGTCAATCGGATTGTATTCTATAATATTGACTTTACTTGGTGCAAATTTACAGAATTGGACTAGTGCATCTACATCTTTACGCTTATCGTTTATACCTTCCCAAACGACATACTCATAGGTAATTCGGTTTTTGGTTTTTTGATACCAATAGATTAATGCATCTCTTAAATCTGACAAAGGAAATGTTGCGTTAAAAGGCATTATGGATGTTCTAACCTCATCAATTGCTGAATGTAGTGATACTGCTAATTTAAACTTCACTTCATCATCAGCCATTTTTCTAATCATTTTTGGCACTCCTGAGGTTGAAACTACAATACGTTTTGGTGACATACCTAAGCCTTCTGGTGAGGTTATTTTGTCTATTGCTTTTAGTACATTATTGTAATTCATTAATGGTTCTCCCATACCCATAAAAACAATATTGCTTAAGGGTCTATCAAAATATAATCTACTTTCTCTGTCTATTGCAACTACTTGGTCATAAATCTCGTCTGGATTTAGATTTCGCATACGTTTTAAACGTGCTGTTGCGCAAAATTTACAGTCTAAACTACAGCCTACTTGACTAGATACACATGCAGTAGTCCTGGTTTTTGTTGGTATTAAAACAGACTCTACAATTAAGTCGTCATGTAATCGTACTGCATTTTTTACTGTACCATCACTACTACGTTGCATTACGTCTACTTTGATATGATTTATTACAAAGTTGTCTTCTAATTTTTGACGTGTGTCTTTGGAAATATTTGTCATATCCTCAAAAGTATGCGCACCTTTACTCCATAACCATTCATAGACTTGGTTACCTCTAAAGGCTTTATCGCCTTCTTTTTTAAAGAAGTCTCTAAGTTGCTCTTTAGTTAACGCACGTATGTCTTTTTTTTTGATTTCCATTATGATGCAAAAATAGTGAAAGCTTTGACGTTTTACGAATTATGATTGACGATTTACTTTTCTTTATTTTAAATTTATACTTTGGTTGGTGCATTAGCGATTGAAGCATTTGTTGAAGCTCTTACATTTGCAATACAAGCAAATGTAAAGCGACTGCTGAAAGCGCGACCCTTGTGGTAATGCCATAAAAAAAGCCTCTATAAAGAGGCTTAATTATTTATTTTAATAGGATTAGATGATTAACATCGCGTCTCCATAACTGTAAAATTTATACTTTTCTTTTACTGCTTCTTCGTATGCTTTTTTCATAAAATCGTGTCCTGCAAATGCAGATACCATCATTAATAATGTTGATTTTGGTGTATGAAAATTGGTTATCATTGCGTTTGCAATACTAAAATCGTATGGTGGAAATATAAATTTATTGGTTCGATCCTTCTTCTTCATTTAGTGTTCCGCTTGAGGATACTGCACTTTCAATAGCACGCATTGCTGTTGTACCTACTGCACAGATACGACGTCTTTCTTTTTGTGCTTTATTGATTATGGATACTGCTGGCTCTTCAATTTTAAGCTCTTCACTATCCATTTTATGCTTTGATAAATCTTCTACTTCTACTGGATTAAAAGTACCTAATCCAACGTGTAATGTTACTTCTGCAAAATCGATCCCTTTAATTTCTAAACGTTTTAGTAAATGCTTAGAAAAGTGTAATCCTGCTGTTGGAGCTGCTACTGCACCTTCGTTTTTTGCATAAATAGTTTGGTAACGCTCTTCATCTTCTGGTTCTACCTCTCTGTTAATATATTTTGGTAAAGGTGTTTCTCCTAATTCTTGTAATTTTCTTCTAAATTCTTGATAAGATCCATCATATAAAAAACGTAGTGTACGTCCTCTTGATGTTGTATTATCAATTACTTCTGCTACTAAAGTTTCGTCATCTCCAAAGTATAGTTTGTTACCAATACGGATTTTACGTGCTGGATCCACTAATACATCCCAAAGACGTTGTTCTTCATTAAGCTCTCTTAATAAAAACACTTCTATCCTTGCTCCTGTTTTTTCTTTGTTTCCAAATAAACGTGCTGGAAATACTTTAGTGTTATTAAGTATCATGACATCTTTTTCGTCAAAATAATCAATAACGTCTTTAAACATTTTGTGTTCTATGGTTTGCTCTTTTCTGTTTAATACCATTAAACGAGACTCGTCTCTGTTTTCTGCTGGATATTCAGCTAAAAGCTCTTCAGGTAAATCAAAATGGAAGTGTGATAATTTCATTTAAAAAATAGATGTTTAAGTTAACAAGATTGCAAATATACAATCTGGAGATAGGCGTTGTCAAGTAAATGGGCAATTATTATTTTATTAAATACTAAAAGTGAAGCCCAGAGCGTCCAAATCGTCCCAAAAAGTTGGGTAAGATTTTGAAACTACTTTATAATCTTGAATATTTATTGGTGTTTTTAATGCTAAAGGTGCAAAAGCCATAGCCATTCTGTGATCATTATAAGTGTTTATTGTCACATTTTTTAATATTGCTTTAGACGCTTCTAATGTTAAACTATTATCTGTAATGTTGACTTGTCCTCCTAGTTTTTCGATTTCTGTTTTTAATGCTACTAAACGGTCTGTTTCTTTAATTTTTAAGGTGTGTAATCCTGTTAAATGGCACGATAAACCTAAACCAAATGCTGTTACAGATATCGTTTGTGCAATATCTGGAGCATTTTTTAAATCAAACTCTATATGTGTTTCTGGAGTTGTTGTTTTAGTTTTTTGAAGCAAAACCGAATGCTCTTCAAAGGTTGTTGATACACCAAATGCTTTGTAGATTTCTGCTAATGCAGAATCGCCTTGCAGGCTATTTTGTTTGTAAGATGATAATTGGATGCTTGTTCCTACTTCTGACATAGCTATTATACTATAAAAGTAAGATGCTGATGACCAATCGGATTCTACTGTTAGCTGTTGACTATTAGCGTTTATCTGTTGGCTGTTAGCGTATACGGTTATAAGATTATCTTCAAATTTAGTTTTTACACCTATTTGAGACAACAAACTTAAGGTCATATTTATATAAGGTACTGATGTTATCTCTCCTTCAAGTGTTAACTCTAATCCATTTTCTAGTTTTGAAGCTATTAATAATAAAGCCGAAATATATTGACTACTTACATTAGCTTTTAAGGTGACTTTGTTTTTTGTTAGCTTTTTTCCTTTTATAAGCAATGGAGGATATCCTTTGTTTTCTTTATAACTGATGTCTGCACCTAATTGGTTTAAAGCGTCAACTAAGATAGCAATTGGACGCTCTTTCATACGTTGGGATCCTGTTAACTCTATTTCTCTTCCTTGTTGAGTAGAAAAGAAAGCAGTTAAAAAACGCATTGCTGTTCCTGCATGATGTATGTCTATAACATTGCTTTTTGATGCTAAAGCTTTTGTCATTAAAACAGAATCATCACTATTAGACACGTTTTTAATATCAATCTCTGGATATAAGGCTTTTAAAAGCAGTAATCTATTAGACTCGCTTTTTGATCCTGTTATTTGGATTGCAGATTGTTTTTGTATTGTTGATTTTTGAATGTGTAAAGTCATTATAAATGATTCCTGCCTATGCAGGAATTTGCTATTTTAATTTTTGATTATTGTGGTGTCTGTCGTGATCGCGTTTTGTTTTTAAATCTAACTTTTTATCAAACGCATCTTGAAGATCAATACCTGTTTGGTTTGCTAAACAAAGCACTACAAACATAACATCTGCTAACTCCTCTCCTAAGTCTTTATTTTTGTCAGATTCTTTTTCGGACTGTTCTCCATAACGTCTTGCTATAATACGTGCTACTTCACCTACTTCCTCAGTAAGTTGAGCCATATTAGTTAGTTCGTTAAAATAACGTACACCATGGTTTTTTATCCAATTATCAACGTCTAATTGTGCGTTTTTAATGTTCATGTTACTCTTTATTTTTTGAATCCATTATTATAGTTACTGGACCATCATTTAACAGTTCTATTTTCATATCTGCTCCAAATTGTCCTGTTTGTATTGGTTTACCTAATACCATTTCAAACTGCTTTACAAATTGATTGTATAATGGTATTGCTATTTCTGGCTTTGCTGCTTTAATATAGCTTGGTCTATTTCCTTTTTTTGTGCTTGCGTGTAATGTAAACTGGCTAACTATAATTGCTTCTCCTTTGGTATCAATTAAAGACAAATTCATCACCCTATTTTCATCTGGAAAAATACGACAATTAGTAATTTTATTTACTAACCAATCAATATCTTCTTTTGTATCTTCTTCAACAATACCAAGCAATATTAAAAGTCCATTTTTAATATTTGCTACTATTTTCCCTTCTATAGTAACGCTTGCTTTAGATACTCTTTGGATTACTGTTTTCATCTATTCTTTTTCCCAAATATCTGTTCTGTAATGCTCTTCATCTCCTTCTATAATTTGCACATAACTTTTGTAACGTGAAGCTGCTACCTCGTTATTTTCTAATGCTAACTTTACTGCGCATTTAGGTTCTTCTATATGTAAACAGTTATTAAATTTACAATCTTGTTTTAAAGCAAAAAACTCTGGAAAATAATCGCCAATTTCTTCTTTTTCCATATCTACAACACCAAAACCTTTAATTCCTGGTGTATCAATAATTTTTGCATCAAAGCTTAAGTCAAACATTTCTGCAAATGTTGTAGTATGTTGACCTTGCATATGTTGGGCAGAAATAGATTTAGTTTTTAAATCTAATGATGGCTCTATGGTATTAACTAAAGTAGATTTTCCAACACCAGAATGTCCTGTAAACATGCTTACTTTACCTGTCATTAAGGTTTTAACTTTATCTAAATTTTTTCCAGTCTTTGCAGATATACCAATACATTCATAACCTATTTGTCTATAAACATGTGCTAAATACCTAACTTCATCTAAAGTCTCTTGGTCGTAAGTGTCAATTTTATTAAATAACAACACTGCTTTTATATCATAGGCTTGTGCTGTGACCAAAAAACGATCAATAAAACTTGTAAATGTTGGTGGATTATCTATTGTTATTAATAAAAATACCAAGTCTATATTAGAGGCAATTATATGTGTTTGCTTGGAAAGGTTTACAGATTTACGGACAATATAGTTTTGTCTATCATGAATGGTGTTTATTACACCTGTTTCTACATCAGACTTTGTATCTAACTCAAAATCCACAAAATCTCCTACAGCAATTGGGTTGGTACTTTTAATATCTTTTAGTCTAAACTTACCTTTTATTCTGCACTCATAAGTTTGACCTAATTGGGTCTTTACTGTGTACCAGCTTCCTGTAGATTTATATACGCGTCCTGTCATTCATTTAAATAAGATACAAAATAACGATTTTTATCTTGATTTGCCTTAACCAACAATTGCTTTTTTAGCTGGTAATTTTTTATCATCAGCAATAATATTGATTATATAAATCCCTGAAGTGAATTCTGACAAATCTAAGCTTACTTTTTTATTTACATTTTGAAATGAATTTAATAAAACAACTTGACCAGACATATTGGTCACTTGAATGTTTACTTTTTTATAATTTTTAAGCAATTTTAAATTGAAAAACCCAGTTGATGAAGGATTTGGATATAAGGTTGATTGTTTTCCAATTGAAACATCTTCGGATTTAAATATTGTAATACCACAACAAATCAACCTACAATTTCTTCTAGACGAAAACGCAATAACTTCTACCTCATCCAAAGTATTATCAATATCTAAAGTTATATTAATCTTTTTCTGTTGTTTTACAACAACCTCTTTTGTTGCATATCCTAAATATGAAATTGAAAGCGTATCGTTTGGTTTTGCATCTAGTTTAAAATTTCCTTTTAAGTCACTTGCTGTTCCTTTTTCTGTTCCTTTAATTATAATATTAGCTTCTGGAAGCACATCCATATTATCAGAAATTATTCCTGTTATTTTAGTTTGAGCTAATGCTGTAAAAGCAAAAGTTAATGCTAAAAAAAATAATGTAATTTGTCTCATAATTAGTGTTTATTGGTTTGTTAATCAAACCTACTTCTAAACAAACTAATATAAAACCAACAATGAGTGTATGCTACTTTTGGTTGAGTAAAACACAAAAAAAGCTTGAAACACAGTAATTTTTAATCAATACAAATCATTATCTTAGTAACTTATTAATCTAAATATATAACATGAAAAAAAACATTTTAATTATCGCTTTAGCCATAGTAGGCTTCATTTCTTTCTCTTTTATTAATAAATCTGAAGAAAGAGCTCCTGTAGAGTATAAAGTTGTAACTGTAGTTGAATCAATTGTACCAAACGGATTAGGTCGTTCTAGAATGATATCTGCAAATGAAACAAAAGATTACAAAGAGTTTACAACAGTAAGATCTGATGACAAAGGAAAAGATGAAAAAAACAAATCTAAAAGAGACGAGATTAGAGTTAAAGATTACGAAGAAACTAAATTGTTAAATTTTTACAATCTTGGTGGAATTAGATTCCAAAACATAGCAGCAAACGATGCTATTATGACATCAAAAGTTAACACAATGGTTGCAGAAGGTTGGGAATTAGCTTTTATAAATACTGGAGTAGAGAGTGCTGGAAAAGGAGATGGTCAAGGTATTTTTGTAACGCGTTACACTTTTAAAAGATAATCAAACAATTATATTTATTAAAAAAGCCTCTTTAAATAAAGAGGCTTTTTTATGTTTAAGATTTTAAAATCTTTTCTTGATGATTTATAGATTCTTGATGAATGGCTTTAAACATTCTAAGTATAAACTCTTCGCTTAAACCTTTAGTTTCTCCTTCCAGAACCATTTTTCCTAAAATTTCATTCCAACGTTTGCTTTGTAATACTGCTACGTTTTTTTGCTTTTTAAGTGCTCCAATGCCATCTGCAACTTTCATTCGTTTACCTAATAAATCAATAATTTGATTATCAACTACATCTATCTGAGCTCTTAAGTTGTTAAGCTCTGCATTATACTCTGCTTCTGGATCTGTCTCTTTTCTAATTTTAAGATCCTTCATCATTTGCACTAAAGCATCAGGTGTGACTTGTTGTGCAGCATCACTCCATGCATTATCTGGATCTGTATGCGTCTCTATCATTAATCCATCAAAGTTTAAATCTAAAGCAGTTTGAGAGACATCAAAAACCATGTCACGCTTTCCTGTAATATGTGATGGATCATTAATTAATGGTAAGTCTGGAAATCTATTTTGAAACTCGATAGCTAACTGCCATTCTGGAATGTTTCTATATTTGGTTTTCTCGTAAGTAGAAAACCCTCTATGGATTGCCCCAAGATTTTTAATACCTGCAGTGTATAATCTTTCAATACCACCTAGCCATAATGCTAAATCTGGATTTACTGGATTTTTAACCAATACTATTTTATCGGTTCCTTCTAAAGCATCTGCTAGTTCTTGCATTATAAAAGGACTAACTGTAGATCTTGCTCCAATCCAAAGTAAATCCACATCATTTTCTATAGCAAGTTTTACGTGTGCAGCATTTGCCACTTCTGTACAGGTTTTCATACCTGTTTCTTCTTTTACTTTTTTAAGCCATCCTAAACCTAATGCACCTACGCCTTCAAAATTACCAGGTCTTGTACGTGGTTTCCATATTCCTGCTCTGTAATAACTTACATCAGTATCTTTTAGCTCGTGCGCTATTTTTAACACTTGCTCTTCTGTCTCTGCACTACAAGGTTCAGCGATAACTAATGGATGATCCAATTTCATGTCATCCAACCAGTTTCTCATTTCTTTTTTATTTTCCATAATCTTGATTTATTCTGGTATTTTATTTTATTCCGTTTAATATTTGCTTTATATAATTGGTGTCTTTCATTTCCTTAAAAACATTTTCAAAATCGTCGTTTTCTATTAGCGTTTTAAATTGTGTCAGGTTTTTTATATAGTCGTTTAAAGTTTCAACAACATTGTCTTTGTTTTGTTTAAAAATTGGTGTCCACATTTCTGGGCTACTTTTTGCCAAACGCACTGTACTTTCAAAACCAGAACCTGCCATATCAAAAATATCGCGTTCGTTTTTTTCTTTTTCAATGACTGTTTTACCTAACATAAATGCGCTAATATGAGACAAATGAGAGACATATGCTATGTGTTTGTCATGCGATTCTGGATTCATATAACGCATACGCATTCCTATTTTATTAAATACATTAATAGCTTGTTCTTGTAATTTAAACGCTGTTTTTTCTACTTCGCAAACAATATTTGTTTTATGCTGAAAGAGGTCTAAAACTGCTGCTCTTGGTCCAGAAAACTCTGTTCCTGCTATTGGATGCATTGCTAAAAAATTTCTTCTTTTTGGATGATCTGCTACTGCATTGCAAATTGCTTGTTTGGTTGATCCAACATCAACTACTATTGAAAAATCCGAAACTTGATCTAATATTTTAGGTAATTCTGTTACAGAAACATCAACAGGTATTGCAAGGATTACTAAATCTGCTTTATCTAAATCTTTATAGGTTGCTTTTTGGTCTATTACACCAATTTCTAAAGCTTCAACTAAATGTGATTCATTTTTATCAATACCATATACAACAGAATCTGGCAAGACTTTTTTTAAGTCTAAAGCCAAGCTTCCTCCAATCAACCCAGTTCCTATGATGTATATATTTTTCATTTTAAATCAAATTCTATTTATTGCTTCTTCTAAGTCTTCAACAGTTGCACAAAGCGAAAACCTTACATACCCTTCTCCTTGAGTTCCAAAAATGGTTCCTGGTGTTATAAAAATATTTTTTTGATATAGTAAATTGTCTATAAAATCTTCAGATTTTAAACTTTCTGGTAATTTTGCCCAAACAAATAACCCACTAGTATTTTTATCAAACGTACAATCTAGTTTTTTTGCTAATTGCCATACTAAATGTCTTCGTTTTTCATAAATACTATTTAAACTTGAATACCACATTTTAGAACATTTTAAAGCAGCAATTGCACCTTTTTGAATACCATAAAACATCCCAGAATCCATATTGCTTTTAACTTTTAAAACTGCTTGTATCAAAGCAGAATTACCAAGTAACATACCAACTCTCCATCCAGCCATATTAAACGTTTTACTTAAAGAATTAAGCTCCAAACACACTTCTTTAGCATCTTTGACACTTAAAATACTTAATGGATCTTCATTTAAAATAAAACTATATGGGTTATCATTTACCAATAATATATCATGCTTTTTAGCAAATTGTACTAATTGTTCTAAATCTGCTCTTGTTGCTTTTGCACCAGTTGGCATGTGTGGATAACTGGTCCACATTAATTTTACTTTTGATAAATCTAATTTTTCGATCTGTTTTAAATCTGGTAACCAATTATTACTTTGATCTAAATTATATGCTATTGGTTTAGCTTCTGCCAATTTAGTCACTGCTGCATAAGTTGGATAACCTGGATTTGGTATTAAAACAGCATCTCCTGGATTTAAAAAAGCTAAAGAAATATGCATAATCCCTTCTTTACTTCCCATTAATGGTAAAACTTCTGAATCTGGATTTATATGTGTGTAATAATGTACTTTATAAAATTCTGAAATTGCATCACGCAATTCTGGTAAGCCTTGATAATTTTGGTATTTATGTGCTACAGGACTAAGTAAACTTTCTGTCAAAGCTTTAACAACCTGACTTGGTGGTTGCAAATCTGGACTACCAATCCCTAAATTAATTATGGGTTTTCCTGCTGCTTTTAATGCATTAACCTCCTTTAATTTTTTAGAAAAGTAATATTCTTCTACGCTATGTAATCTATTAGCAACTTCCATTAGTTTTTTGCGTTTTTATATTCTCCTAATATTTTAAAATGTGTTGCCATTATTTCCATTATTGACTTTGCTTTTATAAAATCTTGATAGTTTTCAAACGTAACATCTACAAAAAAAGCATACTTCCAAGGTGTATCTATTTTTGGTAAGGATTGTATTTTTGTTAAATTAAGTTTACAATCACTCATAACATTTAAAATAGTTGCCAAACTGCCTCTTTGATGGTCTAATTCAAATTTAATTGAGGCTTTATTGATTTGATTTTCTGGTATTTCAGAATTTTGTTGTTTAACTATAACAAACCTAGTCTCGTTATGTTTTATGGTTTGTATACTTGTTGCTAAAATTGATAATTCAAAAATCTGTGCAGCTAATGTACTTGCAATTGCTGCTACACCTTTTAGTTGATTGTTTTGGATACGCTCTGCAACCTCTGCAGTATCTTTATCTTCAATTAACCTTATATGTGGATGTTTTTTAAAAAATGCCTTACATTGTAATAAAGCCATAGGATGAGAATACACTTCTTTAACATCCAAAATTGTTTGATTAGGAAGTGCCATTAAATTGTGCTGAATATCCAAATAATGCTCACCTACTATATGTAAATTATTAGCATCTATTAAAGCATAATTAGGTATTATTGATCCAGCTATAGAGTTTTCTAAAGCCATTATTGCTGCATCACTTTTTTTGCTAAGTAAACTATCAACGGTCTCGTCAAAAGACAAACATGGATTTGCAACCACTTGACTCTCAAAATACTCTTGAGATACAATATGATGAAACGATCCTTTTACACCTTGTATTGCTACTGATTTAATCAAACTATTATTTAAATTTTTATACAAAAAAAAGTCTCGATAATTATCGAGACTTTTTATAAATATGTGTTATTAACTTACATACATAACGTCTCGTTCTTTTTGCTAAAAAAGAAATAGTTCCAGTTATAATATGTGTTAAAAATGTTGTTCATAATTGTAATTATACTGCTAATGTAAATAATTAATTGACAAATCAAAATACTAACTCTCTATTTTTGTTGTTTTTACGTTATAATTAAAGATTTAATAATAATCTATGGTTTAAATTACAGAATGTCTATTTTTGAATACAAATCTATTTTATGTCTATCAAGGTTGAAAATATTACAAAGGTGTATGGTACACAAAAGGCGTTAAACAATATTTCGTTTGAAATAGAGCGTCCAGAAATTGTGGGTTTTTTAGGTCCCAATGGAGCTGGAAAAAGCACGATGATGAAAATCTTAACCACTTACATTAATCCAACAGAAGGTAACGCAAAAGTTAATGGACAAGATATTTTAACCCAAACCCAACAAGTGCAAAAAAGTGTGGGTTACTTACCAGAACACAATCCTTTGTATTTAGATCAGTACGTTAGAGAGTATTTAACTTTTAATGCTAAGGTCTATAAAGTTGACAAATCCAGAGTGGAAGACGTAATAGAGTTAACTGGTTTAACACCAGAAGCACACAAAACTATTGGACAACTTTCCAAAGGTTACAGACAACGTATTGGTTTAGCAAATGCTTTATTACATGATCCAGAGGTCTTGATTTTAGACGAACCCACTACTGGTTTAGATCCAAACCAATTAATAGATATCAGAAACCTAATTAAAACCTTAGGAAAAAACAAAACTGTATTTTTATCCACACACATTATGCAAGAGGTTGAAGCTATGTGTGATCGTGTTATTATTATTAATAAAGGCGAAATTGTTGCCAATAAAAAACTGGCAGCTTTACGTGATGGACAAGAGCAGATTGTTATTGTCGAGTTTGATTACAGAATAGAAGAAGCTTTTTTATTAAAACTACCACATGTAAAGAGTGTGAAAAATTCTTTTGATTTTATTTACGAAATTACTTTTTCTACAAAAGAGGATATGCGTAGTCATGTCTTTGACTTTGCACACGATAACCAATTGAAGATTTTACAATTGAATCAGAAAAATGCGAGTTTGGAAAGTTTATTTAGAGAGTTGACTAGTTGATTTTTTTAATAATAAATAAAACAAAAAATTATCATATCCAGAAAACAACACCCAAAATAGTATATATTAGTTGTCATAAAACACGTTGTAACACATTTGAACGGAACCTCAAAATCCGCTATTAAAACTTGAAGTCACTGAATTCTTGGGCAATCAACGGATTTATATTTACATATTTAGATTTATTGTAAACTACGTTTGTCTGAATTCTTTCAATTCTTATTTGTTGAAACTTCATCATTTTTTCATTTATCAAAAATTTTGAATCATAGGTAATGTAATAGTTGGTTTCATTAATTTTATTCGCAATAGATGAATACGACTTCACTGTTTTACGCTCAAACTGACCATAGACTTCCTTTAGGTTTGTATAAAAACCAATAAAACTATCTATTTTTTTACTCGTACTATTTGAGTTCTTTCTTTCAATTTCAATTCCTTTAACTATATATAATTTCATAATTAGAAGTTATTAACAATATTTAGAATATAATTGTCATATTCATATTTAAAAAACTAAATATACATATTTCAAAGTACTTAATGAGTTATTATATTATAATATAAAGCTATATTCTAAAACAACGTTAATAACTCTTAACCAAAGCAGCTGAATTTCAAACAGTTGATACTTATCTTTGTATGGAGATAATAAAACTGAATGGATAAAAAAAGTAAAATAAAAAAGAACATCAAATTCTATAAAAAGGAATTGGAAAAATGGGAATTAAGAATTCTTATATCTCTGGTACTAATTTTTTTAGGAATTACTGTTTTTTACCTTTTTTATTTAAAAGCCAATAATTGGGATATAACAAATATCGATTATGGAACTTTAGAATTACCCAAATTAAGTCTATTAACACCATTAATTTTCTGTTTAGGTTTTTCTGCTAGACAATTTAATTATTACAAAAAGCAATTAGATTTGTACAAACTAAAATATACGGAATCATAAGTTGAAAGCGGAATAAAAACGTGTTACAACAACGTATATAATCCATTGCTAGTGATAGCCTACTTACGAAAATCCTCGCGGATTTTCTATTCGGTTTTTATTTGCTAAATTACGTGCTAAACCACGCAACGTATCATATACAAAACCGTTGTACGCAATTTGAGAAAAACCTAAATCTGAATGAAAAACCCGAAAAAATTGATACTTCAGATTTTAATTTCCTCAAGTGTAATTTTGATTTTACTCGTCGGACTTTTCATTTTTGTGATTAAAAAAAACGGAATTACGGAATTTGATCGAAAGTCAAGTGATTATCAGCCAACAGTTGTTAAAACCGAAAAGACAACGCCTGAATTTGAACGCGGAAAGGAAATTTTTACATCTGACTGCAATGTTTGTCACAAAAGACGTTCGATAATCAATACCTTCAGAATGACAAATGGAATGATGAACGAAATGGGAATTGATTACTTTAAAAAATTTATAACTAATCAAGATTCATTGACAAATGCAAAAGACATTTATGCAACTACAATAAAAGACGATTATGGGAATTTAGCTAATAGCCATAACTTTAAATATTCTGACTCTGAATTAAATGATTTGATTGAATATATAAAAACAGAAAAATAAAAAACCGCGTACAACAACGTGTAAAATTAATTGCTAGTTCTAGCCTACTTACGAATATTCCTGCGGAATATTCTATTCGGTTTTTATTTGCTAAATTAGTTACTTAAACACACAACTAATCTTACACAAACACGTTTCAGCCAATTAAAAAAGAATCATAATGTTTTGGAAACGAAAAACAAAATATGAAAATTTAAAATTAAGCTTAGAAAAAGAGGTTTATGAATATCTAAAAAATAAAGGATTTCAAAAAGACGCTCAAGATTTAGTCTTTAAAAAAAATACAGATTTTGGTTTCGAAATTTTTGAATTAGAATATTTAATAACTTCAGAAGAATTAAAAATTGGGTTTGGACTCAGATTTAATGAAATAGAAGATATTTATGATCAAATTCACCAAATAGAATTACCTAAAAATTCTTTTACTATTTATATTGATTCTTCCCAACTTTTGTATTTTAAAGAAAGGGGAAAGGCTAAATTCTCATTTAATCAAATTGATGATATTAAAATCGGAATAAATAATGTCAAATACATTTTCGAAAATTTCGCTGAATTATATTTTCAAAGATATGGATCAATAGAAAAAGTTAGCAATCTACTTAATAGAAAGAAACACCAAGAAGATTTGAAAGGAAATTTTCAGTTTCACGGAACAAAAGAAGACGCAGCCATTAATGGAATAATTGCTTCGAAAATTCTAAATGAAAAGGATATAGAAGAATTAAAAACAAATCATTTAAGGTGGAATAAATCAAATAAGGATTTGAAATCAATATTCGATTCTATTGATAAATTGAATATTTAGTACATCAAAGTAACTGGCTGTAAGACGTGTATATTTAATTGCTTGATAATGGATAATAAGATACTGGTTAATAATTTCTAAGATAAAAAACTTCTAAACCAGATTCTTTTATTGAGATTCCTTTTTTCAAAGGAATTTTTTACTCAAAAATAACACGACCATTAAACTGTTCTGTAATGTTTATTGTTGGTGGTGTATTGGTTGCAATAACATCTCCTGTACTTACCAAATTAGCAGTTAAGGATTGTTGTGGATTTACAATAATATCATTTGTGCCACGATGATAAATATTTACGTTTTGTGCTATTAGGTTTCTACCTTCAAAACGTCCATCTCCAGAAGCATGATTAACTCTTAAAGTTTCTGTAATACCAGAAATATAGCTTGTTGTCGTGTTATTAATTGTAACTCTTAAAACCATTGCATTTACTTCTATATTAAAAACACCACTATTATAAAAGTCTCCAGAATCGTCTTCTGACCTAAGATTTAATGTGTCAAAATTTAAAACACCAATACTATTGACTGGAAACTGACTACTGTTTCTAATTTCGGTTAGATTAGGTGTGGTAACATAGACTTTAGTTATTCCGTAGTCTCTGGTTAAGTTACAAGCATTATTATCTGTTAGCAGCAATCTTTCATTTTCTACAACAACTTCAATATCATCTATTAAAAACTCTCCAGTTTCAACTACTACTTTTTGAGTTAAACCTTGAGTAACAAATAGCTCGACATCTTTAAAACTTGTAATTTTAGAAAATGCAGAGACTTCAAATTCTTTTTGAATGGTATCTCCAGCATTTTGAAAGCAATCTGGAGCATTTTCTGAGTTACATCCAAATAGTATTACTGCAAATAAAATGTATATAATGTTTTTCATTTTTAAAGTCTTATTCCAATTCCTAATTCTACTGCTTCTGCTTTTGCACCATGGGATTTTAAGGTTAAAGCTCCAAACCATTTTTTATTAAAATAACGTTTTAGACCAACCCTGTTGTACACACGTCCTTCAAAATCAAAAGGATAATACACATAATAACCTAATTGAGTTATTAATGATGTTTTACTAATAAACAACTCGTGTCCAACAAAAAGACCTACACGTTTAAAATCCTCGTCACCAGACACATTATCTAACGGAAAAGCTACAGATTTGTATCTAATATGTGTCTTTAAAAAGTTAGAGAAAAACACATCTGCACCTAACTGAATCGCACTTTTTTTGTTTAATCGCTTATCTGCATAAGCAGACACAATGTAAAAAGCATATTGTCCAGAGTTAATTATATCACTCTCATTAACTCCTGTTCTAAACGCAAAATTGTATTTAATTTTTTCTGTAAATTTTTCTTTGTCGTGTTTAATATACTCTGTTGTTGTATTGTCATCAAAAATATAATTGACACCTAAATTAAAAGTAATACTGTTTATAGAACTGTTAGGTGCTTTTACATTTGCATTAGAATAATGTATTAACGACAATCCTGTTTGCAAACCAAAACCATTAAATAGGTTTTCTTTTTTATAATTAAGCATCAAATAGGTACTACTTAATAAACGTGTACCAAATGCATTGTTTCTAAAATTTTCGACTTTGTCATAAGGGTTAGTATTGTATGCTAAACCTTGTCCAATCCTAAACATTAAATTTCGTTTAAAGAAATAGAAATTATAATGCGCATATACACCTAAGTTTTCTCCTAAAAATTCATTTTTAAAATCTTGATATATAAAAGAAGCTCCATAATCTGGATAATTAAATCGGCTTTCCCAAGCATTATCTCCAAACGTTTTTTGGTTATAACTTAATATAACACCAGTTGGATGACCAGTTATTAAATGTGAGATATCTGTATTATGCTCGGCAATATTTCCGTAGAAAAAATTAGCATCCAATGTATATGATGATTTTTTGTCTTGTGCTTGTAAACACAATACACAAAACAAAAAACTGATTGTTAATATTGACCTCATTAAAAATTAATTAGGTCGCAAAAGTATGCAATTTTACTGTTTTAAAACTTGAATAGTTTAAACAATAGCTTTAACGACTGCTTTTTCTGCTTCCTTCCTAGAACCATCAAATCCATTAATACCACTTACTGTAGTATATTTTAAAACGAATTTTTTTCCTGGATTTAATAATTTATAAGCCGATTGACACATTAAAGTAGCTTCATGAAATCCACAAAGGATTAGCTTTAATTTACCTTCATAAGTATTTACATCTCCAATAGCATAAATGCCTGGAATATTAGTTTGATAGTCTAAAGTATCCACCTTAATGGCGTTTTTTTCTATCTCTAAACCCCAATTTCCAATAGGTCCTAATTTTGGAGATAGTCCAAAAAGAGGTATAAAATGATCTGTTTCTAAAACCGAATCCACACCATCTTTAGTTACTGTTATCCCTTCAATATTATTGTCTCCATGTAATCCTGTAACTTCTGCAGGTGTTATTAAATTTATTTTATTTAATAACTTTAATTCTTGTACTTTTTCTACAGAATCTAATGCACCTCTAAATTCATTTCTTCTATGTATTAAAGTAACCTCTGAAGCAACATCGCTTAAAAACACACTCCAATCTAAAGCAGAATCTCCTCCACCAGCAATAACTACTTTTTTATTTCTATAAACTTCTGGGTCTTTTATAAAATACGCTACACCATTATCTTCGTATTTTTCAATTCCTTCAATTTTTGGTTTTCTAGGCTCAAAACTTCCTAAACCTCCTGCTATTGCAATAATTGGCGCATGGTGTTTAGTACCTTTATTAGTGGTTACAATAAAACTACCATCGTCTTGTTTGTCTATTGTTTCGGCACGTTCACCTAATGTAAAACCTGGTTGAAACTGCTTACCTTGTTCTAATAAATTACTAGTTAAATCTCCAGCTAATATTTCTGGAAATCCAGGAATATCATAGATTGGTTTTTTTGGATATAACTCAGAGCATTGACCACCAGGTTGGGGCAAAGCATCAATTAAATGGCACTTTAATTTTAGCAATCCTGCTTCAAATACAGTAAATAATCCTGTTGGTCCTGCTCCTATTATTAATATATCTGTTTTAATCATGATCTTAAAATTTTTCTACTAATCCTTTAGTAAATTCGTTTAGAGTTTCAACTTTTTGCTCAAAATCCCCTTTTATTGTTTTTCTGTATTTATTTAAATTTTTTACCAAATCATCTATATTTTCTGGGATAACATCTTCAAAAAACTGACGTAATCGTTTTGCTGTTGTTGGTGATTTTCCGTTTGTAGAAATCGCTACTTTTACATTTCCTTTTGTTACAATTCCTCCCATATAAAAATCACAATATGGTGGATTATCTGCTACATTAACTAATATGTTTCTATGCTTACAATCTTTATAAACCATAATGTTTACGTTTATATTATTAGTAGTAGCAATAACAATATGCTTATTGCTTAATAAGGTATTATTATAAACACCATTAATCATTTCTATCCCAAATTTTGTAGCAAGTTCTATAGTTTCTTCTCTAAAAAAAGGAGCTACCATTTGTACTTTTGCATTTGGACTAGATTTTAGCAAAAAACTTAATTTTTCTAAAGCAACGTTTCCACCACCTACAATAAGCACGTTTAACTGTTCTACTTTTAAAAAAATTGGATATAAGTTATTTCTTTCCATCTTTTTTATAAAAAAACAGGTTCAGAAAATCGATTAACATTGTTTGCTTTTTCATACATACCTGATAAATCTACACGTGCATTTACTACTTCTCCAATAATTATTATTGCAGGAGACGATAGTTGCTTTTCTTCAACTATAGTTTCAATTGTGCTAATGGTACCAATACCAATTTTTTTCTGACTTGTGGTTCCATTTTGAATAATTGCAATAGGTGTTTCTGATTTTCCTTCAGAAGAAAAAACTTGAACAATTTCTGACAGTTTTTTCATTCCCATTAATATTACAACACTTGCTGTAGATTTTGCAGCCAAAGCAATATCCTTTGAAAGTTCATGCGATTTTGTTGTACCTGTAATAACCCAAAAACTCTCTGATATATTTCGTTTTGTTAACGGAATACCATGATAAGCTGGTACTGCTGAAGATGATGAAATACCAGGAACCATTGCAACTTCAATTGCATAATCCTTTGCATATTCAAGCTCTTCTGCGCCACGACCAAAAATAAATGGATCACCTCCTTTTAACCTAACCACATGTCCACATCTTAATGCACGCTCTACAATCATTTCGTTAATTTGATCTTGATGAAAAGCATAGCAACCTACACGTTTGCCAACAAAAATTAGCTCTGCATTTTCTGACGCATAGTCTAATAACTTGACATTTACAAGCGCATCATACAAAATAACATCTGCAGATTTGATGGCTTTTACAGCTTTTAATGTTATTAAATCTGGATCTCCTGGACCTGCTCCAACTACTGTTAATTTTGGTGTTTCCATTAGTTTACTTTTGTTAATTCTATTAATCTGTATCCTCTTACTGCTTCTAAAAATACTTCTGCACTTTTTATGTAATTAGCAGCAAAGTCCTTGGTTGGTGTATGTACTTTTATTTGATAAATTAAGTCTGAAAAACTAGTCCCTAATTCAATCTTTTTAGTGCTAACAAACTGCTGATCAAACTGACTAATAATTCCAGCTTGTGTATTTGTTTTTATGTTTTCTGAGAGTAATATTGCTTTCGCGGAATTAACCATCGATCGATACGCTTCATATATTGCACTAGAATATACTTTGTTTGTGTATGCCTCTTTAGCTTCGGCAATTTTTTCTTCACTTTCTAAAAACAATGTTGCTATTAAATCGATTACAACTCCTGCACATTCGCCAATTCCAATAGCTTTAACGTATTCTTCTTCTGTTCCCCAATCAATAAAGTCTTCTTGAGTTAAATTATCTATACTTGATAAATCTGTTAGATAATTATAAAAATATTTTTCTCCTTTTTCTTGATAGTAATCTGCAAATATTTTTCCTCTCCCATTCGCATCAAAATCGTTTAAAATACGCCTTAAAGCTTCTGGTTCACGACGACTAGGTATTTTTACTACTTTGTCTGAAAATGTTGCATTTCCATTTCCTTTATTTCCTCCTCCTAATAACACTTGAAGTGCTGGAGCAACTAATTTATCTTTAGTACGAATTGACATACCTTGAAATCCTATGTTTGCCATATTGTGTTGTCCACAAGCATTCATACAACCACTAATTTTAATAACTAAATCTTCGTTTTTTAGGTATTGTGGGTATTCTGCTTTTATAACTCGTTCTAGTTCTTCTGCTATTCCTGTACTACTTGAAATACCCAAGTTACAAGTGTCTGTTCCTGGACAGGCTGTAATATCAACCGCTTTGTTATAACCAGCTTCTGTAAAACCAAGTTTTGATAATTCTTGATAGAAAAATGGAATTAAATCTGCTTTAACAAACGGAATGACAATATTTTGTCTTAATGTTAAACGAATTTCTCCTGCTGCATAATTTTCTACTAAATCTGCTAATAAACGTGCTTTGTCTGTATAAAAATCTCCTAATAATACTTTTATACCAATTGCAACATAACCTTCTTGTTTTTGCTTAATAATATTAGTTTCTTTCCAGATATTAAAAGCGTTTTGGTCTTTAATTTCTACTTTTGGTGCTTCAACCGTTACAGGAACTGAAGCCTTATAGTTTGCTTCATCAATAACAATAGTTTTAAACTCTATTGCATTTTGTTCAGCCTCGACCAACTCTTTAAAGGCATCCAGTCCTATATCCTTTATTAAAAATTTTAACCTTGCTTTGGCACGACTTTTACGTTCTCCATAACGGTCAAAAACCCTTAAAACACCTTCCATTAATGGAATTATTTTATCTGAAGCCAAAAAATCAAACAGCTTATCTGCGTGTCTTGGTTGCGATCCTAATCCACCACCAATCATAACTTTAAATCCTTTTACACCTTCTTTAATTTTGGCTATAAAACCTAAATCATGCATGTAAGACAAGCCAGTATCTTCGTCTGTTCCAGAAAAAGACACTTTAAACTTTCGTCCCATTTCTTGGCAAATTGAGTTACGTAAAAAGAATTTAAAAACTGCATCTGCATAAGGTGATACATCAAAAGGTTCGTTTATATCTATTCCAGCTGTTTCGCTAGCAGTAACATTTCTAACAGCATTACCACAAGCTTCTCTTAAGGTTATATTGTCGCGTTCTAATTCTGCCCAAAGTTCTGGCGTTCGATTTAAATCTACATAATGAATTTGAATATCTTGACGTGTTGTAATATGTAATCTACTTCTAGAATATTCATCCGAAACCTCAGCAATACGACGTAATTGGTTACTTAACACTTTTCCGTAAGGTAGTTTTATACGAATCATTTGCACACCTTCTTGACGCTGACCATAAACACCACGAGCTAAACGTAAGCTTCTAAATTTTTCTTCGTCAATTTTTCCGTTATGAAACAGCTCAATCTTATTGGCTAACTCAATTATATCCTTTTGTACTAAAGGATTTTCTATTTCGGTTCTAAAACTTTGCATTATTTATTATATAATTCCTATAGATTTAATAGGATAAATTAAAAAAATTCACTTAACTTGACTATTAATTATTGAAGGTGTATACCACACTCTCTATTTTGCAGAGCCTTAATAGGATCAAAATAACCAACATTTTTTGGTAAATTATTCTGTTGGATATAAATATCCAAATCTGCATTTGTCCAGTAATAAAAAGGACTAACCTTTAAAATTCCGTCCTTACTAAAGCTTAAAATATCTTTTTTGTCTCTTAACTCTGTTTGCCTAACTCTGATATTAGTAAACCATAAATCTGGAGTATTTTCTTTTAAAGCGCGTCTAAAAGGCTCAAGTTTTACAACTTCAGAAAACTTATCATGATTGTCATCTTCCAAAGTAGGTAAGCCAATTGTTTCATCAATTTCTTTTTTTGTTTTTAAGGATTGATATTTTAAAATATTTAATTGGTACTCAGAAATTAAATTATTAGCATGTATATAAGTACTAGGTTGATTATATAAAGTATCGCACCAAATAACTTTAATTGCTTTATCATGTTTGTTAATTGTTGAAAGCAATACAGACGAATAAACACCAAAGCTAGTTGTGACAATTCTATTATCTGTAAGCTTAAGAGCCCATTGTATAATTTGGTTTGGAGTCTTATGTCTTAATTGAGCATTTAAACTAACTATATCTAAGTTTTTTAAATTCATTTTTATAATTCTTATTAATTTATTCTAATTACCCTATAGAATTACTAGGATAATAATGCAAACCTATATAAAATATATAAACTAACGGTTAATTATATGATAAAAAATACGTGGAGTTATTGCTAATTTGATAAATCAGCCAAAGTCGTGTTTCTAAAAATCTTAAGTGTGCTATCTCTAACCTGCAACATTATTTTATTAACTGCACATTTGTTTTCATCTGGACAGTCATCACATTTTTCGTAAAAATTTAAACTAACACACGGAACCATAGCAATTGGTCCTTCAAGAATACGCATTACTGCAGTCATAGGTATATCTTTAGGATCTTTTAGTAAATAATATCCACCACCTTTTCCTTTTTTAGAACCTAAAAACCCATTTTTACGAAGTGTTAATAATATGCTTTCTAAAAACTTAAGCGAAATGTTCTCGCTTTCAGATATTGTAGCAATTTGAATTGGGACACTTCTATCTTGTCTTGCAAGATAAGTCAAAGCCTTAATTCCGTATTTTGTTTTTTTAGATAACATGTTGGTAAATATAAGTGTTTTAAAAACACTATATTAATTTGAAGTATGCGTTTTTTCTAAAGCATAAAACGTCACTTGAGCATAATCATCACTATCTCCTGTGTTATTTAAATGATATATTCCAGCTTTAAAATACATATATTGTCCTCCAACATTAAAACCACTATTTGACATATCAACAGTTGAAACAACATCAGGTTTTCCTTCTCTAATAATTGTAACAGTTAAAATGTCTCCAACAGTTTTAATAGTATAGCTAAATTTTTCGTCAAGCGCTATTCCATCTGTAGGATTAGAAATATTATTATCTCTAGAACCTATCATATTATACCATTGCTCACTTCCGTTTCCATCAGTAGGCTCATGAGCAAAATAGATAGAGCCTAAAGCATTATTGCTTAACTTTCTATAGTATAATCTAATAGGCTCATCATCATTTGCATGTATTTGCCCAATAACCACTCTTCCAATATGGCTATTACTACCAGTAGTTGTCACATGATTAATAGCTAGTGTTGCGTTCATTTCTCCATCATAGCCTGCAGCAGCAATTTTATCTGATGCTGGAGCAGTACCAAAAACCCAATTATTTTTATTAACACCTTGTGTACTAATACTTGTATTTGTACCTCTAAGCATCTCTCGTAACTCTACCCTTGTATAACTAGTATTTGTTGATGTTGTATAACCATCTACAGGACATTTAAAAACCAATCCTCCATCAGTTCCTGTATAAAAATAATTACTGTTTTGATAACCTGCATTAATTTCTGAAACAGATATAGTCTTAGAGAGACCACTACCATTATTCTCTGGTGTATTTAATTTCCATGTTGATAAATCAAAATTTTCTGAGGGTGCATTATTTGGGTCTAAATCTTCTGAATTATCTTCTGCTGCTACTTGTGTAATTGTAATATCTCTTGAAATATTACCACCAGAAACCGTTACTATTCCTGTACGATTATTAAATGTTGGATTTGCTTCAACAGAAATACCTAATAAACTATTATTGCTTCCATTTAAAGAAGTAACTTCAATCCAACTAACAGCTTCGGTTACAGTCCAATTTAGATTAGAGGTTATAGTTACAAATTGTGTTTCTTGGCTTGCTGAAAACCCTGTAACTGAAGATACATTTAAATTTCCTACAAACTCATCTTCATTGGAATTGTTAGAACTACAACTAAATAAAAGTAAAAACGTAAATGCAATACTTAATAATTTCATAACATCTTTTTTTTCAAAAATAACTCTTTTCTACTTAAAAAAGCTGAGATGCAATTGCTTTTACATTATCGCTTTTTCCCATAGAATAATAATGTAAAACTGGTACGTTTTCAGCTTTTAACTCTTTAGATTGTTGGATTGCCCATTCTACACCAACTTGTCTTACTTCTTTATTGTTTTTACAGTTTTCAACAGCTTTTATTAAATCTTCTGGTAAATCTATTTTAAAGACTTGTGGTAACAACTGTAAATGACGGTTGACTGCCAAAGGTTTTATTCCTGGTATAATTGGGACATTAATACCTTCTTTTTTAGCTTCTTCAACAAAATCAAAATACTTTTTATTATCAAAAAACATTTGTGTAACTACATAATCTGCACCTGCATCTACCTTTTGCTTTAACCGTTTTAAATCGGTTTGTAAAGATGGTGCTTCAATATGTTTTTCTGGATAACCTGCAACACCAATACAAAAATCAGATTTATCATCTGCTTCAATTACATCATGCAAATATTTTCCACAATTAAGGTTTTGGATCTGACTAACCAAATCTTTTGCAAATTGGTGTCCTCCTTTAGAAGCTTCAAAATATTTTTGATGACTCATCGCATCTCCACGTAAAGCCATTACATTTTCAATGCCTAAATAATGACAATCCACTAACAAGTATTCTGTTTCTTCTTTTGTAAAACCTCCACACAACACATGAGGTACAGTATCCACATTATATTTATGTTTTATCGCTGCGCAAATACCTACTGTTCCTGGACGCATTCTTGTTATTTTTCTGTCTAACAAGCCTTCTTTTTCTATATAAATATATTCTTCTCTAGACGTTGTAACGTCAATAAAAGGTGGATTAAATTCCATTAAAGGATCTATATTATTATATAAATCCTGAATGTTTTTTCCTTTTTTTGGTGGAATAATTTCAAACGAAAATAGCGTTTTTCCGTTAGCGTTTTTTATGTGATCTGTTACTTTCATAGTATTTCCCACGAAAGTGGGAATCTGTTTAATTATTACTAAATTTTATTTTTTTGGCGTTACCTAAAAAGGTCGGGCTTTACGTTACAATCTTTTTACTTGTTCTCGATACAATACTCCTTACAGTCGTATCACTCGAACTGACGTAAAAAGGATTTCCTCTTCAATCCCTAACGCACTAATCAGCCAAGTTTGGATTTAGCCATTTTCTGGCTTCATCATCTGTAATGTTTCTTCTTTTAACGTAATCTTTTAATTGGTCTTCGGTTATTTTTCCTAAACCAAAATACTTTGCTTCAGGGTTTCCAAAATAATAACCACTTACACTAGCTGCTGGCCACATTGCTAAGCTTTCTGTTAATTGTACTCCTATATTTTTTTCAACATCTAAAAGTTTCCAAATGGTTTGTTTTTCCAGATGATCTGGACACGCAGGATAGCCTGGAGCTGGTCTTATCCCTTTATAATTTTCTTTAATTAATTCTTGATTTGACAATGTTTCATTTGTTGCATAAGCCCAATGGTTTGTTCTTACTTCTTTATGTAAATATTCGGCAAAAGCTTCGGCTAACCTGTCTGCTAATGCTTTTATCATAATTGAATTATAATCGTCATTATCTGCTTCAAATTGTTTTGCTAATTCTGCTGTACCAAAACCTGTCGAGACACAAAACGTCCCTATATAATCTTGAACACCTGTTTTTTTTGGTGCTATAAAATCTGCTAATGCATGATTTGGAACACCATCTCTTTTTTTAAGTTGTTGACGTAAGGTTAGGAAGGTGAACTTTTGTTGTTGAGATGCTTTGACATGCTTAGCATGACATTGTACTTCTATATCATCATCATTTACAGAATTTGCTGGAAACAATCCAAAAATTGCTTTCGCTTTTAAAAGTTTTTCATTAAAAATGCGTTTTAATAATTCTTGTGCATCTGCAAATAATTCGGTTGCTTGTTCTCCAACAACATTGTCTGTTAAAATGTCTGGATATTTTCCGTGTAAATCCCAACTTCTAAAAAATGGTGACCAATCTATAAAATCTTCTAGTTTGGCAATGTCAAAGTCTTCAATAATTTGAATTCCTAAAGTTTTAGGCTTAACAATTTCTGAAGTTTTCCAATCTATTTTATATTTTCTTTTTCTAGCTTCTTCAATTGAAATATATTCTTTTTGCTTTGTTCTGTTTAAAAATTTTGCTCTAAACTTATCGTATTCGGCTCTAATTTCGTCCTTAAAAATCTGACTGTCTTCTTTTAATAAATCACCAACAACTGTTACTGCTCTTGATGCATCATTAATATGCACAACGGTTTCGTTATAATGAGGTGCAATTTTAACTGATGTATGTGCTTTAGAGGTTGTTGCACCTCCAATAATTAACGGAACTTTAAAGTTTTGCTTCTCCATTTCTTTTGAAACGTATACCATTTCGTCCAAAGAAGGTGTAATTAATCCACTTAAGCCAATTATATCTACTTGTTCCTTTTTTGCTTCTTCAATAATTTTTTCTGGCGGAACCATTACGCCTAAATCAATAATCTCATAATTGTTACATCCTAAAACAACACTGACTATGTTTTTTCCAATATCATGCACATCACCTTTTACAGTTGCCATTAAAATCTTACCTGCATATTCTTGTTTTCCGTCTTTTTCTGCTTCAATAAATGGTTGCAAATAAGCAACCGCTTTTTTCATTACTCTTGCCGATTTTACCACTTGGGGTAAAAACATTTTTCCGCTACCAAAGAGGTCTCCAACTACATTCATTCCAATCATTAAATGACCTTCAATTACTTCTATTGGCTTGTTTGCTTCTTGTCTTGCTTGCTCTACATCTTCAACAATAAAGGCATCGACACCTTTTACTAAACTATGTGTAATACGTTCTTGCAATGGTTTGTTTCTCCACTCTTGAACAGTTATTTCTGTTTCTTTTTTATTTCCTTTTACGGTTTCTGCAAATTCAATTAGATGTTCTGTTGCTTCTTCGTTTCTATCAAATAAAACATCTTCTACTAATTGCAATAATTTAGGATCAATCTCATCATAAATCTCCAACATAGTTGGGTTTACAATTCCTAAATTCATTCCATTTTTAATAGCATGATATAAAAAAGCAGAGTGCATTGCTTCTCTAACTGTATTGTTTCCTCTAAAAGAAAAAGACACATTACTTACTCCTCCAGATACGTTTGCATAAGGAAGATTCTCTCTAATCCACTTGGTAGCATTAAAGAAATCTAATGCGTTTTTTCTGTGCTCATCCATTCCTGTTGCAACAGGAAAAATATTAGGATCAAAGATGATATCTTGAGGTTTAAATTTTACTTCATTAACCAAAATATGATAGGATCTTTTACAAATATCTATACGTCTTTGATAGGTGTCTGCTTGTCCAACCTCATCAAAAGCCATTACAATTACAGCTGCTCCATAACGTCTTACTAGTTTTGCTTGACGTTTAAACTCGGCTTCACCTTCTTTTAAACTTATAGAATTTACAACACATTTACCTTGTGCTACTTTTAATCCAGCTTCAATGATTTCCCACTTAGAACTGTCAATCATTATTGGCACACGCGCAATATCTGGCTCTGATGCAATAAGGTTTAAAAATGTTGTCATAGCGTAAACGCCATCCAACATACCTTCGTCCATATTAACGTCAATAATTTGTGCACCACCTTCTACTTGGTCTCTTGCTACCGCTAAAGCTTCTTCGTATTTTTCTTCTTTTATTAGTCTTAAAAACTTTCTAGAACCTGTAACATTGGTACGTTCTCCAACGTTAATAAAGTTTGATTCTGGTGTAACCACTAGTGGCTCTAAACCAGAAAGTGTTAAATATTTTTGACAGTCGCTCTCCATTATTTATAATGTTCTACTTTAGGGAATGGTTGATAAAAATGATGTAATAAATTTTTCCAATCTTGATATTTTTCAGACGTTCTAAAACCTATTTCATGATCTTCAATAGTTTCCCAATTAACTAGTAATATGTATTTATTTTCTTGCTCGATACATTTTTTTAACTGATGAGAAATGTATCCTTTGTTTGATGCTATAATTGATTCTGCTTTTTTGAAATTAGTTTCAAAATCTTGAGACAATCCTTTTTTAATGTTTAAAATGGCTACTTCTAAAATCATTTTTAGTTTTTGATTTTTCTAGGCTTAAACTTTGCTGAAACTTCAGCAATAGCCTTTATATGCTCTGGACTTGTACCACAACAGCCTCCAATAATATTTATTAAATCGTATTTTAAATAAGACTCTATAAAACTTTGCATTTGCTTTGGTGACTCATCATACTCTCCAAAAGCATTTGGTAATCCTGCGTTTGGATGTGCTGATGTATAAAACTGTGTTTGATCTGACAAACGCTTTAAATAAGGCTGTAATTGCTCTGCTCCTAAAGCACAATTAAAACCTACACTTAATAATGGAATATGTGAAATTGAAGCTAAAAAAGCTTCAACTGTTTGACCAGATAATGTACGACCAGAAGCATCAGTAATAGTTCCAGAAACCATAATTGGAATATCGATATTACGTGCTTCCTTAACCTCTTCAATTGCAAATAAAGCTGCTTTTGCATTTAGTGTGTCAAATATAGTTTCGACTAAAAGCACATCTACTCCACCATCAATTAATGCTTCTACTTGTTGTTTATAAGCGAGTCTTAACTCATCAAAAGTTACAGCTCTATATTCTGGTTTATTAACATCTGGAGATAAGCTTGCAGTACGATTTGTTGGTCCAATACTACCAGCAACAAAACGTGGTTTGTCGGGATTAGCATTAGTAAATTGATTAGCTACATGTTTAGCAATCTTAGCAGATTCAAAGTTAAGCTCATACACTAAATCTTCCATATTATAATCTGCCATAGCGATTGTTGTACCAGAAAACGTGTTGGTTTCTACAATATCTGCTCCAGCTTCAAAATACTTACGATGGATATCTGCTATAGCGTTTGGTTGCGTTAATGATAACAAATCATTGTTTCCTTTTAAAGAAGAAGGGTAGTCTTTAAAACGCTCTCCACGAAAATCTTCTTCTTGAAAATCGTATTGCTGAAGCATAGTTCCCATTGCTCCATCAAGGACTAAAATTCGTTTTTGTAATTCTTGTTTTATGTTTGCCATTATTAAGATTCTAATGCTTGTTTTATGTCATTAATAATATCTTCTGTATGTTCTAATCCTACCGAAACACGAACTAATCCAGGTGTTATACCTGCTTCCAATCTTTCCTCTTCGCTAAGTTTTGCATGTGTTGTTGATGCTGGATGCGTTACAATTGTTCTAGTATCTCCTAAATTTGCTGACAATGATAACAATTTTATTGCATTAATAAATTGTCTACCAGCTTCTATACCTCCTTTTATTTCAAAAGCTATAATATTACCACCTAATTTCATTTGCTTTTTAGCTAATGCGTGTTGAGGATGCGATTTTAAAAATGGATATTTTACTAAATTTACATTAGTATTAGCCTCTAAAAACTCTGCTACTTTTAAAGCGTTTTCACAATGTTTGTCAACCCTTACTGCTAATGTTTCTAAACTTTTAGATAAAACCCAAGCATTAAAAGGTGATAACGCTGAACCTGTGTTTCTGGAAAACAAATAGATTTGCTTTATTAAATCTGCTTTACCTACTGTTACACCACCTAAAACACGTCCTTGACCATCAATTAATTTTGTTGCTGAATGTATAACCAAATCTGCACCAAACTTAATTGGTTGCTGTAAATAAGGTGTTGCAAAACAATTATCTATAATTAAAAGTAAATTATGTTTTTTTGCAATTTGACCAAGTAATTCTAAATCTAGAATATCTACTGCTGGATTTGTTGGGCTTTCTGCATAAATTACTTTAGTATTGGGTTGTATGAGACTTTCTATTGTATTTAATTGATTAAATTTAAAATAGTCTGTAGAGATCTTCCACTTTGGTAAAATATTTTTAAACATGGTTTGGGTTGAACCAAAAATACTTCCAGATGATATAATATGATCTCCAGCATTTAACAATGAAGCAAATGTAGAGAATACTGCAGACATACCTGTTGCAAATGCATAACCACTTTCTGCACCTTCCATCTTACATATTTTATCTATAAACTCTGTGGTATTTGGGTTGGAATAACGACTGTAAATGTTACGTTGCTTTTCATCTGCAAAAGACGCTCTCATATCTTCTGCATCTTCAAAAACATAGCTAGAAGTTAAGTACATAGGAGTAGAATGTTCTAAAAATTGAGAACGTTCTGTTTGTGTGCGAATAGCATCAGTTTCTATATGGTTACTCATATTATTTTTTCTTAATTGTTTTTTTCTGTTAATCTTAAAACATCTCCAAATACACCACGAGCTGTAACTGAAGCTCCAGCACCTGCTCCTTGAATTACAATTGGGTTTTCGCCATAACTCTCTGTATAAATTTCAAAAATAGAATCTGCTCCTTTTAATGCTCCTAAAGGAGATTGTTGAGATACAGAGACTAATTTTACATCTAATTTAGCTCCATTTTCATCACCTAAATCACCATGTAAATCACCAATATACCTTAATACATGACCTTGTTTTTGTGCTTGTTTTTGTTTCTGAAATGTTTCATTCATTTCATCAAAACGACTTAAAAAATCTGATGTTTTGATCTCTCTTAAATGATCTGGAATAAGGTTTTGAATATTAACATCGCTTAGCTCATTATGTAAATCCAACTCTCTAGCAAGGATTAATAATTTTCTTGCCACATCATTACCGCTTAAATCTTCTCTTGGATTTGGCTCTGTAAAACCATTATCCAATGCTTCTTGCAACACCTTTGAAAAAGGTACATCTTGTGCAGAGAAAGTATTAAATAAATAACTTAAAGATCCAGAAAAAACACCTCTAATTCTTAAAATATTTTCGCCAGAAAGATGTAATAATTTAATGGTGTCAATTAATGGTAAACCTGCACCAACATTAGTCTCATATAAATACGTTTTTTGATACTTATCTAAAGTTTGACGTAATTTTTTATAGAAACTTAAATCTATTGTATTTGCAATTTTATTTGATGACACTAAATCAAAACCAGCTTTGACTAATGGTATATAGTTTGCTACAAAGTCTACACTTGACGTATTATCTATTGCAATTAAATTTTCTAAATGATGCTTTTCAGCAAAATCAAAAACGTCTTTTAAAGCATATGGTTGTCCTATTTTAGAAAGTTTTGATTTCCAATCTTTATCAATCCCGTTGTTATTAAATACTATTTTTTTAGAATTAGCGATTGCAAAAATGTTTAACTTAATCCCTTTGCGCTTTTCAATATCTTCTGTAGATTCTATAATTTGATTAATTAAAGCTCCTCCTACTAAACCATGACCAAATATGGCAAGGTTTATTTTTTTAGAAACCCCAAAAATTTCGCCATGTATAACATTTAAAGCTTTATGTAGCTGAGATTTTTTAACTACCACGCTAACATTTTCTCCAGAAATGGTATTATTAAAGAGTATTGGAATAATCTGATTTTTAATTAATGCATTAAAAGGTTTATGAAATGTACTTAAGTCTTGTCCAATTATTGATATGACTGCTGCAGCATCTATTACACTAATTTTATTAACATCTTGAGAGTAAAAATCGTTTTCAAATTCTCTTTCTAACGCTATTACTGCTTTACTAGCTTTTTCAGCTTGGACTACAAGACCAATTCCACGCTCTGAAGAGCCTTGAGAAATTATACTAACGCTAATATTTTCTTGACTTAAAGCCTTAAAAATTCTTGCATCAACACCAACTTTTCCTAATAATCCACGACCTTCAATATTTACAAGTGCAACATTATCTAAAACAGAAAGAGATCTAATCCCTTTATTATTACTTTTTGAAGTAATAATTGTCCCCTTATCTTCTGGGTTAAAAGTATTTAATATGCGAAGCGGAATGTTTTTTTCTATTAATGGAATTATTGTTTTTGCATGTAATATTGTTGCTCCAAAATTAGCCAGTTCATTAGCTTCTGTATAAGATAGCTCGTCAATTTTTTTGGCATCTGGAACCAAGTTTGGGTCTGCTGTATAAATACCGTTTACATGTGTGTAATTTTGCAGCTCTTCTGCATCTAAATAATTAGCTAATAAAGCTGCTGTATAATTACTTCCATTCCGACCTAAAGTGGTTGTTTTTCCTTCTTTATTAGACGCAATAAAGCCTGTTACAACATTTACTGTTGTACCATTATTTTGCTTAAAATATTCGATTACATTTTTTTTAGATATTACATCTATAGGTTTTGCATTTCCGTAAGTATCATCTGTTTTTATAAGTAATCTAGCATCAGAAGTTTTAGCATTTATATTTTTTTCTTTTAATAAAGCAGTCACTAATTTTGCTGAAATTAATTCGCCTTGTGCTAAAACTTCATCTTTTATTTTTTGACTATAGTCACCTAATAAATGAATTCCAGAAAAAAGATTATCTAATCTTGAAAATTCTTCAGAAAAACTTGCATTACTTAATGTGTTTTGATCGTTTTTAAAAGCCTCTAATTGTGCTTGATAACTTTGACTTTTAATTGCTGTTTCTAAAATGGCTTCTAATTGATCTGTTGCGTTTCCTCTTGCCGAAACTACAACAGCTATTTTTTCATTAGCATTTACTTTATCTTCTATGATAGAAATTACGCGAGTCAAACCTTCTCCATTGGCTAAGGATTTTCCTCCGAATTTTAATATTTTCATTCTTTTTTCTTTTAAATCTGGCTTAAAAATGCCTTCAATAATTTTTTCAAGCTGTTCAAACTCGATTAAAAACGCATCGTGACCATGAATGGAATTAATCTCATTATAGGTTACGTTTGGATGTGTTTGCGCTAATTGTTTTTGGGTTTCTCTGTTTTCTTCAGCTGTAAAAAACAAATCAGAATCTACTGCTACAATAGTTATATTAGATTGTATTTCATTTAGTTTTATTGTGGCATCTTCAACTCCATCTGTAACATCAATTGTGCGCAATAATTGATTCATTAATTTATAAGCAGATAACTGAAAACGCTCTTGTAATTTATTTCCATGATGCAATAACCAACTTTCTACATTAAACAAATCTAAAGCTTCATTTCTTGAACGTTTAAAGCGAGACTTGAAGGATTCTGGTGTACGATAACATAGCATAGCATGCATTCTGGCATCATGAACTGGATTTTTAGAATTTACTAAAAATTGTTCTTGTATTTGGCAATTAGCCATTAACCAGTCTGTTGCTTTCCAATCTGTAGCTACCGGAATTAGATGCTTTGTTAAATCTGGTTTTAAAACAGCCATATGCCAAGCAATTCCACCACCTAATGAGCCTCCAATTATTGCAAAAAGAGATTGTATTTGTAATTGCTCTAAACCTATTAAAAATAGTTGAGCAATATCTTTTGCTATAAAATCTTTATAGTTTTCTATAACAAAACCATCATAACCATTGCCTGGAATGTTAAAGGCTAAAATGGTATAACTATTAGTATCAATTACTTTACCGTCTCCAACTAATTCTTTCCACCAACCTTCACTTCCTGCAACATTACTATTACCTGTAAGTGCATGATTTACTAATACAATTGGAGCAGTATGTAAAGCACATCCAAAAATTTGATAAGACAAATTTATATTGGTTGCTTGACCACTTTGCGTAATATATTTTATATCACTTATGTATTGTAAATCGTTCATAAAATTTTGGTTGAAATAATTCTCACACTTTAAAAATGGCAATTAAAAAGCGTGAGACTATTTCCTTATTAAACTAAAATTAAAATTATTATTAAATAGCAGAAAAAGCATCACTTAAATCCGCTTTTAAATCTTCTAAATCTTCTATTCCGACTGATAATCTAATTAAATCTTGAGTTACTCCAGCACTTGTTTGTGCTACCTCATCTAACTGTTGATGTGTTGTACTTGCAGGATGAATAATCAATGATTTTGTATCTCCAATATTTGCTAATAAAGAAAATACTTTTGTTTTATCTGCAATTGTTTTTGCAGCTTCAAAACCTCCTTTTACACCAAAGGTTACCAATCCACTTTGTCCTTTTGGTAAATATTTGTCTGCTAAACTCTTATAGGCATTACCTTCTAATCCTGGATAATTTACCCAAGCAACTTTATCTTGTTTTTCTAACCATTTTGCTAAAGCCAAAGCGTTTGCAGAATGTTGTTTTATTCTAACTGGTAAAGTTTCTAATCCTTGAATAATATTAAATGCGTTAGTTGGACTTAAAGCACCACCAAAGTCACGTAATCCTTCTAAAATTAATTTAAAAGTAAAAGCTGGTGCGCCTAAAGCTTCATGATATTTTAAACCATGATAACCTGCAGATGGTTCTGTAAATTCTGGAAACTTTCCATTTGCCCAATTAAAAGTTCCTGCATCAATAATTGCTCCACCTAATGAGGTTCCTTGCCCACCAATATATTTTGTAAGCGAATGTATTACAATATTTGCTCCATGCTTAATTGGATTTAATAAGGCTGGTGTAGCTACAGTATTATCAACAATAAATGGTACTTCTGCTGCTTTAGAATGTACAGCAATAGCTTCTAAATCTAGTACATCTAATTTTGGATTCCCAAGAGATTCTACAAAAAATGCTCTTGTATTATCTTGTACTGCTTCTGCAAAATTATCTGGATTGGAAGCATCTACAAATGTAGTTGTAATACCTAATCTTGGTAAGGTTACACTTAATAAATTATATGTACCACCATATAAACTACTAGATGCTACAATGTGATCTCCTGCTTTTAAAAGCGTTAATAATCCTGTTGAAATTGCTGCTGTACCTGAAGCAAAAACAACTGCTCCAATACCACCTTCTACAGCTGCTAAACGCTCTTGCAAAATTTGATTTGTAGGATTGTTTAAACGTGTATAAATAAATCCTAATTCTTTTAATGAAAAAAGATTAGCAGCATGTTCTGAATTATTAAAAACATACGAAGATGTTTGATAAATTGGAACAGCTCTAGCACCTCCATTTTGGGTTACATCATGTCCTGCGTGCAACGCATTGGTTGCTAATTTGTGTGTACTCATTTTTCTAAGTTTTTTTTCGAGTTAAATAAATTAATTCAAAAGTCAAATTAGCCTTGTAAGGCATATTTAATAGAAAAATGTTATAAGAAAATATACATAGCAACAGACGTGTTGTTATGTTTTGGTTATCTATCCCGAATTGGCAAAAAATAATTTGCTTCATCAAGTAGAATTTAGCACCTTCTTAATTGCTTAAGGGTTGCTAAGGCTTCAATGGGTCTAATCCCTCTGCCTTTCTTGATAACATTTCAATACAATTATTGAACTTTGTGAGCACAAATATTGCAAAATATATTTATCACAAGCAAGTAAAACAGAATATTTTTCTTAAAATTTATTAAATATCCATAAAAACAGAAATAATTTCATTAAAATACATTTAATTCGAAATAATTTTCTGCTAAAATCATATATAGCAAGCTTGATTATTTCAAACTTGCTATATTATGTAAAATTATAATGATATTATTTAAATTTTACGCAGAATTACGACTTGCGTTAATATTTCCAAATAAAGATCGTGTTACTAGTTTTTCATAAACTGCTATCAAATCTGTATCCTTATTATCTGCTTTTTCTAGTTCTTGAATTTGCTTTAAAGCAAATTGTTGGATTGTTAATAATGGTAATACAATAGACTCTCTAACTCTAATTGATGCTTTACCTGATGGCTCTTCTTGCATCAACTGGTTATAACCAGTAAGCTTTAAAATAAGGCGTTTTGTTGTTTCATATTCTGTATATATAATATTCCAAAAATCACCATATTCTGGGTCATCACTCATGTATTTAGTCAAATCAAAAAACGATTTTGACAAAGACATCATACTGTTTTCTATTAATGTTTTAAAGAAACTTGAGGTTTTAAATAATTTTTGTGCCTTTTCAAATTCGCCTGCATCTTCGTAATGCTTTAAAGCTGTTCCTACACCAAAAAATCCAGGAACATTTTGCTTTAATTGACTCCAAGACCCAACAAAAGGGATTGCTCTTAAATCTTCAAATACTAATCCTTCTGCTTTACCACGTTTAGATGGTCTACTTCCAATATTAGTCTTTGCATAGTATTTAAGCGTACTCATATGCTCTAAATACGATATAAATTTAGGATGGTTTTTAAAGTCTGCATAGGCTTGATAACTTAGTTTTGCTAAATTGTCCATTACCACTCTATTTTCTGGTAACATACGTAAATCTGAATCGCTTAAACTATTATAAATACCAGAACTTATTAATTGCTCTAAGTTATATTGTGACGAGTCCAACGTCCCAAAATTAGAACTAATGGTTTGTCCTTGTATGGTTAATTGTACTTCCTTATCTTCAATAGTTGGTCCTAATGACGCATAAAAATTATGCGTTTTTCCTCCTCCTCTTGCTGGTGGTCCACCACGACCATCAAAGAAGATTACGGTTACATCGTATTTTCTAGAAATTGCTGTTAAACGCTCTTTAGCTTTATAAATAGCCCAATTTGCCATTAAATATCCACCATCTTTTGTTCCATCACTAAACCCTAACATAATGGTTTGCTTATTACCACGCTTTTTTAAATGTGCTGCATAGGCTGGATTAGTATATAAATCTTCCATTACGATATGTGACACTTCTAGGTCTGTTATGGTTTCAAATAATGGTCCAATATCTACTGTTAAATCGTCTTGAAATGCAACTAACTTAAGCATTGCAAATAATTGCATTACATTTAAAGTGGTCTGATTATTACTAATTATATAACGGTTTGTGGCTTTTTCTCCATTTGTACTTTGAATGGTTTTTATTGCTTCTATAGTACGTAAAGCCTTTAACGTGTCTTCATCCTTTATTAAGGATAAATCTACTTTTCCATTTACTTCAGATAGGGTTTTTACTTGTTCTTTTTCTGATAATTCATGATAATTACTTGGAATAGCTTTATTACCACTTTCAATCATAGAATCTATCATGTTTGTAAATACAGCATGATGCACTCTACTATCTTGACGTATATCTAAGCTAGAAAAATGAAATCCAAATAAGTGTAATTTATTAAGTAAGCTTGTTATTTCTGAAACATATAATGATTGATGTTGGTCAATAACAATGTCTCTAATGTCTTTTAATTCAGTAACAAAATTGTCTAAAGTTAAATCAGACTCTTCATGAAGTACTTTTTTATACAGTTGGTTTTCTATAACAGAAATACGCTCTTCAACACCTTGAAATGTTAATTTTCGTTTTAATTTTCTAACATCTCTGTAATAGTTTTTAATAATAGTTTCGTGTAATCTTTGAGCTACTTTTACAGTTGTTTCTGGTGTAACAAAAGGATTTCCGTCTCTGTCTCCACCAGGCCAAAATCCTACATTTACGATATCATTATCTATCTGTTGTCCTTCAAAAATATTTTGTTGGATATAATCATAAATTTTTCCAAAGGACTCATAAAACACATTTTCCAAATACCATATTAAACTAACAGCTTCATCATAAGGTGTCGGTTTTTTATGTTTAAAGAATGGTGTTTTTCCTAATTGCGCTAACAAGTCATTAATACGAAGTAAATCGTTTTCTTTTATAGCTTCGGTCAAATCTGTAATTATTCCTAAAACTGCTCCTGGATAAAATTGAGTTGGGTGAGCAGTCAACACAATTCTAACTTTAAATTCTTCTAAATACTGACGTAATTTATCTAGTTTACCTTCTGCAGATGCACTTTCTTTTAAACTACGAAGCGTACCAATACCATCCATATTATTTACAACTGGAAATGCAGCATCCTCAATAGCATCAAATAACACAACTTGACGCTCTATATATTGAATAAAGCGAAACAGCAAATCTATTTTACTTTTATCAGATCGTCTTGCTTGATACTTTTTAAAAAAAGTATCAACAATAACCGTTGGATTGTCTCCTTTATCAAATCCTTTTTTACAAGTCTCATGAAACAAAGGAAGTAACACTCCTGTTTTAGTAATTGTATCAAAAGGAAGTGTCATAAAAATACCATTGTATATTTGATACTTAGACAATACATTTTGATTAAAACGAGTTAATTTTGGCTGTAAAGGCATAATTTAGTAGAGTTTGTTTAATTTATAAAGTTACTGAACAATTGTTTATATTTAGATTCTTAAAAAAGAATTCTCGAATTTTTATACTAAATCGTTTTCTTAATATAGATTCCATAATTAATATGTCTTTTTTTCATTAAAATGAAACCTTATTTTTTTCAATAAAAAATCAATTAACTTTTTTTAACTTAAAGAGTCTTTTTTAACTACTTTATTTTCTTATTTTTGTCCCTTTAAAATTAGGAGGACGGATTTGACTGATTGCAACCTCATTAAAAAATGCTAAAGGCAGTGTAAACTTCCTTGGACGCTTTTCGTCAAATCTACAACACATAAACAAAAACAAATATGGCGTATTTATTTACATCAGAAAGCGTGTCTGAAGGACATCCAGATAAAGTAGCAGATCAAATTAGTGATGCATTAATTGATAACTTTTTAGCGTTTGACAAAGATAGCAAAGTAGCTTGCGAAACCTTAGTAACTACTGGTCAAGTTGTGTTAGCAGGAGAAGTGAAATCTAAAACATATTTAGATGTTCAAAAAATAGCGAGAGACGTAATTAATAAAATTGGTTATACAAAAGGAGAATACATGTTTGATGGAAACTCTTGTGGTGTTTTATCTGCAATACACGAGCAGTCACCAGATATCAATCAAGGAGTTGATAGAGCTAATCCAGAAGAGCAAGGTGCTGGTGACCAAGGAATGATGTTTGGTTATGCAACTGATGAAACTGAAAACTATATGCCATTAGCATTAGAATTATCGCATAGATTATTAATAGAATTAGCAGCCTTACGTAGAGAAAATAAAGACATTACTTATCTACGTCCTGATGCTAAGTCACAAGTTACAATCGAGTATTCTGACGATAATGTTCCTCAAAGAATTGACGCTATAGTAGTATCTACACAACATGATGATTTTGACGACTCTGACGCTATTATGTTGGAAAAAATCAAAAAAGATATTGTTGAAATTTTAATTCCAAGAGTGGTTGCTAAATTGCCAGCTCATGTACAAAAATTATTTACAGATAACATTACATATCATATCAACCCAACAGGAACTTTCGTCATTGGTGAACCACATGGAGATACTGGGTTAACAGGTCGTAAAATCATTGTAGACACTTATGGAGGTAAAGGTGCACATGGTGGTGGTGCTTTTTCTGGTAAAGACCCAAGTAAAGTTGACAGATCTGGTGCATATGCAACAAGACATATTGCAAAAAATTTAGTTGCTGCAGGACTTTGTAAAGAAGTATTAGTACAGGTATCCTATGCAATTGGTGTAGCAAAACCTACAAGTATAAATGTTGAAACTTATGGAACGTCAAATGTTAATTTAACAGATGGTGAGATTAGCAAAAAAGTTGAAACCCTTTTTGATATGCGACCTTATTTTATTGAAAAACGCTTAAAATTAAGAACACCTATCTATTCTGAAACTGCTGCTTATGGCCACATGGGAAGAACACCAGAAAAGAAAACCGTTAGTTTTACAAACCCAATGGGAGAAACAGTTTCTCAAGATGTAGAAACCTTTACTTGGGAAAAACTAGATTACGTTGATAAAGTAAAAGCTGAGTTTGGAATTTAATTTGCAATCTTAAGTAAAACATAAAAAAGCCTTTCAATAATTGAAAGGCTTTTTTATTTTATTGTGCTTTCCATTTTATTGGTAAATGCACTACTTTTTTAGTTTCAAAAAAATCTTCTTCATAAAAATCTGAAATATTATAAATGGTAGTGGTTTGATAGTTTTGTAACTCCTCTGTTAAATCACCTCCTTTAAGATATAAAACTCCGTTTTTCAATTCGTTTAGTTGTGTTTTTGCAACTTTACCTTTAATCCAATGTACAAAGGTTGGCATTGCTGCAACTGCACGACTAATAATAAAATCGTAAGTTTCTTTAATATCTTCTACTCTACTATGGGTAACTTTTACATTATCTAACTCTAAACCAGCAACAACTTCTCTTACAACGTTTAATTTTTTGTTAATACTATCTACTAAATGAAAATCGCATTCTGGAAATAAAATAGCTAAAGGGATTCCTGGAAAACCTCCACCTGTACCTACATCCATTAAAGATGTATCATCTTTAAACTGGACAACTTTAGCAATTGCTAAAGAGTGTAATACATGGCGTAAATACAGCTCATCAATATCTTTTCTAGAAACCACGTTTATTTTTAGGTTCCAATCCTTATACAAACTCTCCAGTTTTGTAAACTGTTCAATTTGTAATGGTGTTAAATCGGGAAAATACTTTAAAATCAGTTCCATGGTAGTAAAAAATTTCAGCAAAAATATGCATTTTAACCCTAAAAAAGGGGTTTCGGTTTTAGTTAATTAATTATCTTTACAGCAAATATTATTTGACGAATTTATTCGTTATAATAAAATAATACAAGTACAATGTCAAAGCAAACAATAAGTTTTTCAAGAACAGACTCTGCAAAATTTTTTAAAACACTAAACAAACGTGTTAATAATTATTTTAAAGAAAACAATATTAAAAAAACAGGTAACTGGAAGTTATATATTAAAGCTATAATAATGTTTACATTATTACTAGGTCCTTTAGTCCTACTTTTAACGGTAGATCTACCAACTTGGCTACAAATTATATCTATGATGGTAATAGGTATTGGAATGGCTGGAGTAGGAATGAATGTAATGCATGACGCTAATCATGGTTCTTTTTCTAGTAAAAAATGGGTCAATAGGTTAATGGGAAGCAGCATACACATACTTGCTGGTAACGATTATAATTGGAAGGTACAACACAATGTATTACACCATACTTACACAAACATCCAAGGACATGATGAAGATATTGATGCTGGACGAATTATTCGTTTTTCTAAACATTCTAAATGGTTAAAAATCCACCAATACCAAAAATATTATGCCTTTTTATTGTATGGTTTACTAACTGTAAATTGGGCTATTACAACAGATTTTAAACAAACCTATCAATATTTAAAAAGAAAATTATCTTATGGAGATTTTCCTAAACCAGCCACACAATGGACTAAATTAATTATTGGTAAAATAATATACTATTCTATTTGGGTAGTTTTACCTTTAACTTTAGGTTATACTTGGTGGCAAGTTTTAATAGGATTTTTAATTATGCATTATACTGCTGGAATCATATTAAGTGTTGTGTTTCAATTAGCACATGTTATGCCTAATACAGAAATGCCTATTCCAGATGAAAATGGTACAATGAAAAACACTTGGGCTATCCACCAGTTATTTACTACTTCAAATTTTTCGCCTAAAAACTGGTTAGTAGAGTTTTATACTGGAGGACTAAACAGACAAGTAGAACACCACTTATTTGCACACATTAGCCATGTACATTACAAAAATATCGCTAAAATTGTTAAAGAAACTGCGCATGAATTTAGCCTACCATATAACGAGTACAAAACCATGTGGAAAGCAATTGGCGAACATTATCAACAACTAAAAGTATTAGGTAAAAACCCTAATCTAGCTTAACTAAACTAACTATACAACTACCAAACAACAACTATAATAATGAACCAACTTTCGGATAGAATTACAAACATGTCTACCTCAGCCACTTTAGCTATGGCTGCAAAAGCAAGAGAATTAAGAGCAGAAGGAAAAGATATAATAGGATTAAGTTTAGGAGAACCTGATTTTAATACTCCAGATTTTATTAAAGACGCAGCTATCCAAGCTATTAATGACAACTATAATTCTTACACACCTGTTGATGGCTATGTAGAGTTAAAAGAAGCTATTATCACTAAGTTTAAACGTGATAACAACTTAACTTATACGTTACCACAAATTGTAGTATCTACAGGTGCTAAACAAAGTTTAGCTAATGTTGCTGCTGTTTTACTTAATAAAGGTGATGAAGTTATCTTACCATGTCCTTATTGGGTAAGTTACTCTGATATTGTAAAACTTAGTGAAGGTGTTCCTGTAGAAGTACAAACCAGTATTGATACTGACTTTAAAATGACACCAGCACAATTAGAAGCTGCTATTACACCAAAGACAAAAATGATTTGGTTTAGTAGTCCTTGTAACCCAAGTGGATCTTTATATAGTAAAACAGAATTAGAAGCTTTAGCTGAAGTCATAAAAAAACATGACAACATATATGTAGTCTCTGATGAGATTTACGAACATATTAATTACACTGGAAAAGCTCACGCTAGTATGGCTGGAGTAGATGGTATGCAAGACAGAACCGTTACAGTTAATGGTGTATCTAAAGCATTTGCAATGACTGGCTGGCGTATTGGTTATATTGGTGCTCCAGATTGGATAGCACGTGCTTGTAACAAAATGCAAGGTCAAGTAACTAGTGGTGCAAATTGTATTGCACAACGTGCAGTAATTACTGCTTTAAATGCAGACCCTAGTGTTGTACAGTTTATGGTTGACGAGTTTAAAGTACGTCGTGACTTAGTTTTAGACTTATTAAGTGATATTGAAGGTTTTAACACTAATACACCCGAAGGTGCATTTTATGTTTTTCCAGATGTTACATACTTCTTTGGAAAGACTTTACGTGGTAAAACTATAAATAACGCTACAGATTTTTCTTTATACCTTTTAGAGGAAGCTTTAGTGGCTACAGTAACTGGTGATGCTTTTGGTAATCCAAATTGTATTAGAATTAGTTATGCAGCTTCCCAAGAACAAATTATAGAAGCTATTAAACGTATTAAAGAAGCGGTTAGTTAATAATTAACCCTTTATTCATATTTAAAAAAGCCTCACAATTGTGAGGCTTTACTTTATGTGAAATCATAAATATTACTACATTGCAAATCAAGCTGATCATATCTTATTTTACTAAAACAAAAACTATAATTAATATTAAAACTGATACAAAAAGTAGTAAACGATAAATTGCTTTTTTACGTGCTTCATTTTTAATCTTCCTCTTAATATTACTTAACTGTTTTGGAGTTGCCTTAGGTATATGACTAAAATCTAATGCGCTTTTTTTTGATAAAGAAGATTTGTCAAATTTATTTTTCTTTCGTCTTAAAATACTTTTATTAGACTTTAAAACTGATTGCATATACTCTCCTAAAGGCATCCCAATTCATTATTAAATTAATCCGCTATTACAAAAGACTTACAAACCAGACAAAAAGCCCTATAAATAAAATAACAAACAATACTAATCTTTTGTAAAAACGCTTCTTGTTTTCGCTTAATAAACGCTTTCTTATATTTTGATGATATTCCGTATTTAAAATTAAATGATCGAATTTTTCCTTTTCGACCTTATTAGGCTTACCTGGACTATAAACAAATTTCTCCCTATTAGTATTTTTTAATAAGTTTCTGTTGTTTTTTATTACAGAAGAAGAAGATCCACCATGCATAGCTCCAGAGATTTAAAAGGTTAAACAAAAAAACTGCTATACATATATGTAGCAGTTTTTAAATAAATGTTACACTCTGTGATTAAGAAAATAACATAAGACTAATTTAACTTAAATAATAGCAATGATTGTCATTACCAAAAACAATAATACTTTAAGCGATGTAGCAGCAGAAGAACAAGTTCTGTTATAAGACCAACTTTTTAAGTGTTGTTTTCTAGTAAATAAAGATTTTGATTTAATGTTTTTAAAATTCTTTTTTACAATTGACTTGTAATTGGAGTTTAAAATACCTGAATAATTATTTATTGAATAGATTAATTCTGGTTTTAAAGATTGTTTGGTGATTGATAAATTCATGATTGGATTGATGTATTGGTTATATAATAAAGACGAGTCAGTCTTTAAAATGTTACAATACTGCATAAAACCACAACAGATACAAGTCTTTTATCGATTACGCCAAAAGAAAGGCGTTAATAAAATAAGAACTGTAAACAGCTCCAAACGACCAATTAGCATTAAAAAAGCAGACCACCATTTACCAATTGCTGGCAACGAGGAATAATTATCCACTGGACTAAATTTTCCTAAAGCTGGACCAACATTACCTAAACTTGATGCTGCAATACCTATTGAAGATTCAAAATCTATTTCCATCATAGAAAACCCTAAAGATCCTACAATAAAAGCAATCATGTACAGAATAAAGAACCCTAATATATTAAATACAATATCTCCAGAAATGGCTCTTTTATTATAACGTACTGGTAAAATTGCATTGGGATGTAATGTGCGTTTAAACTCTAAAAAACCGTTTTTAATTAATACTAAATGACGGACTACTTTTACACCTCCAGCAGTACTTCCTGCAGATCCACCTAAAAACATTAGTCCAAAAAAGAGTACTACTAAAAATGGTGTCCACAAAGTAAAATCTGCGGTTACAAATCCTGTAGTTGTAATAACTGATATAACTTGAAATAAGGCATGCCTAAAAGCACTTTCAGCTTCTCCCCAAACCATTGGGTGTGCTATAGAAGACGCTGTTACATCTGCTCTAAAATATATTATTAAAGATGCAATAATTGTAAATATTGCTATAAATTTAAAGTATAATTTAAACTCTTCATCATGTATTATTTTCTGTACTTTTCCTTTAAAAGCAAAATAACTAAGTACAAAATTGGATCCTGCTAAAAACATAAATACAATAATTATATATTGTATTATTGGCTTATTATTCCAATACGCTACACTAGCATTTTTAGTAGAAAAACCTCCAGTTGAGAGTGTACACATAGAGTGATTTATAGCATCAAAAAAAGTCATTCCAGCAACATTTAACAAGATAGTTTCTGCTGCTGTATATCCAAAATAGATTAACCACAATCGTTTTGCGGTATCTGTAATTCTTGGATGTAGTTTGTCTGCACTTGGTCCTGGTGCTTCTGCAGCAAATAATTGCATACCACCAATTCCTAAAAGCGGAAGTATAGCAACTGCAAGTACAATAATACCCATTCCACCAATCCAATGCGTTAAGCTTCGCCAGAATAATATACCTTTTGGCAATACTTCTATATCATTTAAAATAGAAGCTCCAGTTGTTGTAAAACCTGACATGGTTTCAAAAAAAGCATTTGTAAAATTAGGAATACTATTAGTGGCTAAATATGGAATTGCTCCAGAAAGTGACATAACAATCCATCCAAATGCGACGACAATATAACCTTCGCGTTTATTCATTTCTTTGTTATGATTGCGATGATGCAACATACCAAATAACCCAAAAATAAGAATTCCGATTCCTGATAAAAATAATTCTAGTGTAACTCCATCTTTATATAAAAAACTAACCAATGCAGACACTAAAATAAAACCACCATTAAAAACTAATAGTAATCCAAAAAAATAAAAGATAATTTTATAATTAAGTCGTAAACGTTTTCCCATTATAAAAATAGTTTTTCTACTTCTTTAATAGATCGTGGCAAACAACATACAACAATATAATCTCCTTCTTCAATCTTAAAGCTTCCTAAAGCGATTAGTCCTTCTCCATTTCTTATAACTCCTCCAACAATTGCAGAACGCGGAAATTTAACATCCTTAATAATTTTATTACAAATTTTAGACGTTGCTTTAACTTTAAACTCTAATAGCTCAGCGTTCATATTATTTAGCTTAGTCATAGCAATAACTTCACCTCTACGTATGTATCTAAAAATATTGTTGGCAGCTAATAGTTTTTTATTAATTAAGGTATCAATACCAATGGACTGTGATAATTCAAAATAGTCCATATTCTCTACCAATGCTATTGTCTTTTTAACACCTTTAGATTTAGCTACTAAACAAGACATAATATTGGTTTCAGAATTACCTGTTACCGAAATAAAAGCATCCATTTCGCTAATACTTTCTTCTTCCAAAAGTTCTACATTACGTCCATCTCCATTAATAACTAATACATTAGGCAAATCATCTGCAAGGTCAAAAGCAGCGTCTTTATTGTTTTCAATTAGCTTAACATTAAAATTACTTGCGGATAAATCTCTGGATGTTTTAAAACCAATCTTACTTCCTCCTAAGATCATAACATCCTTAATTGGTGTATTGGTTTTTCCTGTCATTTTACACAACTCATCATCTCCTCCAGGATTAGTAATAAAAACGACATTATCGCCTTCTCTAAAATCTGTATCTCCTCTTGGTATAATGGTATATTGTGTACCAAATCGTTGTATTGCAATTGGCACAAAGTGTATTTCAGAAAATAATTGAGCTGCTTCTTTTACTGTTTTACCAACAAAACTTGCGGTTCTGGATAAGCTTAAACTAACCATAGTTAATGCTCCATCTTCAAACTCGTAACTATCTTTAAATGCAGATTGATTTAGAAGTAATTCGATCTCTGCTGCTGCTAAACTTTCTGGCGAAATCAGCTCGTCAATTCCAAATTTGGTAAAACCAACTTCATCTTTGTGCGAAATAAACTCTGTATTAGAAATTCTGGCTATCGTACGCTTTGCACCTAATTGCTTTGCAATTACGCAAACAGTAATATTTGTAGTTTCGGAAGCTGTAACACCAATAAACAAGTCTGCTGTATCAATTTTTGCTTCTTTTAAAATAGCAATTGATGTCGCATCTCCTTTTAAAACCTTGATATCTAAATGATTGTCAGCATAAGATAAACTGTCTCTGTCTGTATCAATAAGTGTAATTTCTTGAGACTCGTAAGACAATAATTTTGCTAAATGAAATCCTACTTCACCAGCTCCAGCAATAATTATTTTCATAATTCTTTAATAATCGAGCGACAAAGATAATTAATTTAAAGATTTAAGTCTCAATTATTTATTCTTTTGAAGTTTTACAGACTATCCTTAATGCGTTATCTTTGTCAAAAATTTGATTTTGACAAAAGTAAACCCTTATAAAAATAGTGATTTAGGAAAGAAAGAACAGGTAACCAAAATGTTTGACACTATATCTGGCGAATATGATGGTTTAAACCGAGTTATCTCTTTTGGAATTGATATTAAATGGCGAAAAAAAGTAGTTGCATTAATAAAAGCAACTAACCCAAAAAACGTTTTAGATATCGCAACAGGAACTGGTGATTTAGCTATTAATCTAGCAGAAACAAGTGCTGATAAAATTGTTGGTTTAGACATTAGCAGCGGAATGCTAGAGGTTGGAAAACAAAAAATAAAAGCCAAAAATTTAGATCAAAAAATAGAGATGATAATTGGTGATTCCGAGAATATGCCTTTTGACGACAATACTTTTGATGCCATTACAGTAGCATTTGGAGTCCGCAATTTTGAAACTTTAGAAAAAGGTTTAAAAGATATTTTACGTGTTTTAAAACCTGGAGGTATCTTTGTTATTTTAGAAACTTCTGTACCAACCAAATTTCCTTTTAAACAAGGTTATCAGTTTCATTCTAAAATAATATTACCAACCGTAGGAAAGTTATTTTCTAAAGATAAAACAGCCTATAAATACTTAAGTGAAAGTGCTAACGTTTTTCCTTATGGAGAAGCACTAAACAATATTTTACGTAATATTGGGTTTATTAATGTTACAGATATGCCTCAAACATTTGGTGTAGCTACAATTTACAAAGCATCAAAAGAATAATGAATACAAAACATATTTATATTTTACTGTTTACTCTTTTTTTAACAACTGCGTCTCAAGCACAATTGTTCTCAAAAGAAAAAGTACGAAATCTAGAATCTGTAGATAAAGAAACCCTAAGTTGGGGTTACTATTTAGGATTTAACAATCTAGATTTTAAGTTTGATTACAATAATAATATTGGAGATATTCAAACAGAACGCACTATTGGTTTTAACGTTGGACTTTTAGGTAATGTACGTCTTAATGATTATTTTGATTTACGTTTTGAACCTGGTTTGGTTATCTCACAACGTAATTTAATGTATAGCGAAAATTATTTTGCAGGTTTTGATGAAGAAGTAACAGACTCTGATTTATTAAGAGAAGTTAAAGCTACTTATGTTTATTTTCCTTTATTATTAAAAATTTCTACAAAACGTGTTAACAACTTCAAGCCTTTTATAATGGCTGGAATATCGACTGCTATTAATTTATCTAGTAACGAGCAGAATCCTGACGACAATTATGCTGGAGCATTTAGAATGGTAAAGAACATGCAGTTTTTTGAGCTTGGCTTTGGAATGGATTTTTATTTAGATCGTTTTAAGTTTACACCATCTATTAGAGGTGTTTTTGCAATGAAAGACGAAATTGTAAGAGACAAAGACCCTAACAGTCCTTGGACTGGCAATGTTAATTTGATGCAAACACGAGGTGTTTTCATTAATTTTACAGTGCAGTAAACCTTCCTACAAGAACTCAATTATTTTGTTAAAAACCTGCATTGCAAATAGATAATAACTATATGCAATTGGAATATTTATAAGCATTAATATAATACTTAATTTAATTCTCTTTTTTTCTTCACTTTCAGGATATTTAACAATTAACCCAACTAAAAAAATCGTGTTTAAAATAAAAGCAGCAATTAGATAAATCAGACCAATAATCAAAAAAACTGAATCTTCTGACAAATAAAAAAACAATAAAATTAGAGAACCAAACACAAAAGATAGCAAAGCTATTAGTCTGCTAATTTCAATGATTCCTGTAACTTTATTTAAAGCTTTCATTAACTCTAACTTCTTCTAAATTCGCTCAACAAAATAGCTCCAGCTGTAGCTACGTTTAAACTTTCTGTAGCTTGTAAATCTCCAAATCGTGGAATACTAATTTTATTAGTTACAGAAGCTTCAATGGGTTTTGAGATACCATTGGCTTCGTTTCCTAAAATTAAAACACCTTCTTTTGGTAAAGTAGATTTGTACACATTTACACCATCCATAAAAGCGCCAAAAACAGGTAATTTGGTATTTTTTAAAAATACTTCTAAATCTGTATAGTGTATTGAAACTCTGGTTAAAGATCCCATGGTTGCTTGGACTACTTTTGGGTTATAACAGTCTACAGTTTCTTTACTACAAATTAATTGTTTTACGCCAAACCAGTCACATAGCCTAATAATTGTGCCCAAATTTCCTGGATCACGTATAGCGTCTAAAGCCAATATCAAACCATTATCGTTTAAATTTTCTGTTTCAGAAATTTTAAAAACTGCTAATGCAGTATTTGGACTACTTAAAAAGCTAATCTTTTTTAAATCTTTATCTGTTATAATCGTTTCATCTTCAATATTAAAAGGGTCTGTGGTAAATAAATCCACTAATTTTAAATTAGAATTTAAAAACTCGTTTATAACCTTAACACCTTCAGCAATAAATAAACCCTCTTGTTGTCTATATTTTTTTTGCTTTAAACGCGTTATATTTTTAATTTGATTTTTAGAAAGCACAACTATAAAATTTTTATAAAGAAAATGAAAAAATTGCAGTTAACACTAATTTTACTATGAAATGGTGTATTTTTGAATTAGGTAGATAATTAGGCATCAAATTTGCAATAATCGTCGATATTAGTTAATCATTCAATTGAAAAAAAATCATTTAAAAATAATAGTTTCAATAGCATTTTTAATGCTATTTAGCGCATGTAATACGGTTAAACGTGTTGCAGACAATCAACATCTATTAATAAACAACAACTTAACTATTAATGACAAAAAGGTAGTTAATGATACTATTTCAAATTTATTGTATCAAAAACCAAATACAAGATTACCTATACCTTACACCACAATACCACTAAGACTTTACCTTTATAATACTGCACGTCCAAATATAGATTCTATTTTACATGCTGACTACTATAGTCAACCAGAAAAAATGAAACGTAAATCTAGATTTTTATCTAGAAAACAATTAGAAAAAAGAATAGAATCTAAAGCCAATTTTAACAGGTGGTTAAAACGTACTGGAGAAGCTCCTGTTATTGTGGATACTGCTCTTACCAGAAAATCTATTACAAGATTAGAAAGCTATTATAAAACTAACGGTTGGTTTAATGCAAAAGCTAAATATAAAATCAATAAAACAGAAGATAAAAAAGCATCTATTGATTATATTATTACAACTGGAAAACCTTACACATTTGATACTGTTTCGTCAAAAATCAATTCTACTGAAGTAGAAAAAATTTATAATGAACATAAAGACAAAAGCTTATTAAAAGCTGGAAAACAGTATCGTATATCCAATGTTTATGAAGAAGAAGATAGGATTGTAGAGTTAATGCGCGACAATGGTGTCTATCATTTTAGTCAAGATTATGTTAGCTTTGTTGGAGACACAATACTTGGTAATAATAAAATGAATATTGAAACCATTATTGAAGATCGATTAATCAGAGAAGAAGAAACATCCAGACGTGAGCCATTTAAAATCTACAAAGTAAAAGACGTAAATATTTACACCAATAGTTCTTTTAAAAACAGAAACCAAGTTATTAAAGACACTACTATTTATGACGGTTATAACATCTATAGTATTGGTAAACTTAAATACAAACCTAGAGCTTTAACAAACTCAGTTTTTATTACACCTGATGCTGTATTTAAAGATAAAAACAGACCGCTTACTTCAAGAAAAATAAGCGATTTACGCACTTTTAAATACCCAAATATTGACTACGTCGAAAACCCAGACACAACACTTACCGCAAATATATTTTTAACACCTTTAAAAAAGTTTGAATTAGAGTTTAGTGCAGAAGCATTACAAAGTAATATCCAAACCATTGGTTTTTCAGTAAATCCTAGCTTATTAATTAGAAATGTATTTAATGCAGCAGAAACCCTAGAAATATCAGGATTTACATCTATTGGAGCATCAAAAGACGCAAACAACGACGATGATAAGTTTTTTGATATTAATGAACTTGGTGCTAATTTAAAATTAACTATTCCTAGGTTGTTTTCTCCTTTTAATACAGAAAAAATTATACCAAAACACATGTTTCCAACAACAAGATTAACTGTTGCTGCGTCTAGCCAAACCAATATTGGATTGGACAAACAATCTTTTACTGGGTCTTTTAATTATAGATGGTACCCAAACAATACAGTTACCAATAAGTTAGATTTATTTAATGTGCAATTTGTAAAAAACTTAAACACGTCTAACTACTTTAATGTCTATGACAACTCTTACGATTCTTTAAATACAATTGCTCAAACTAGTGGTTTTATTGGTACAAATAGCAATCTAGGCATACCTACAGAAGCAGACACTTTTTTAAGCCTAATAGAAAGCGGAACATACGACAGTATTTTATCTGAAGACGATTTGGATACTGCAAATGCTATAAACGAAAGAAAACAAAGACTAACAGAAGACAACCTTATTTTTGCAACCAATTTTAGTTATGTTAAAGACAGAAGAGACAACTTAGCAGACGAGGATTTTTCAATTTTTAAAGCAAGAGTAGAGTTAGCAGGAAATTTATTCTCTTTAACTTCAAGAGTCTTAGGCTTAGAAAAAAATGCAGATGACAAACAAGAGTTGTTTAATGTGGCATTCTCTCAATACATAAAAACTGAATTGGATTATATCAAACATTGGCGTTTAGGTTACAAAAATGTTTTAGCAGTCAGAACCTTTTTTGGAATTGCAATACCTTATGGCAACTCTACCAACATACCATTTTCTAAAAGTTTTTTTGCAGGAGGAGCTAATGACAACAGAGCTTGGTCTGCATACAACCTTGGACCAGGAAGCCTAGAAACAACTAACGAGTTTAATGAAGCCAACCTAAAAATAGCATTAAGCGCAGAGCAACGTTTTAATCTTTTTGGACCTTTAAATGGAGCTATTTTTATTGACGCTGGAAACATTTGGAATGTCTTAGATGATATTGAAGATGAAGAAGCCACATTCTCCGGAATAAAATCTTTAAAAGACATAGCAGTAGGATCTGGCTTTGGTATTAGATATGACTTTAACTTTTTTGTATTACGTGGTGATATTGGATTTAAAACTTATGATCCATCATATTCTGATGGCAATAGATGGTTTAATGATTACAACTTTTCAAACGCAGTTTACAACATCGGAATCAACTATCCATTCTAATAAAAATTAGCGTTTTAGCTAAAACGTTTGCGTCGTTTTATTGACAATTCTTTATAAAATATTACAATTTTCATTACTTTTGAAGCTATACAAATTCAATTAAAAAATAAAAAAATGGCTCATAATATCAAACCAGGAGTTGCAACTGGAAAAGAAGTTCAAGAAATTTTCAATCTAGCAAAAGAAAAAGGATTTGCCTTACCAGCAGTTAATGTTATTGGATCAAACACAATTAATGGTGTTTTAGAAACGGCAGCAGCATTAAATGCACCAGTAATCATTCAGTTTTCTAATGGTGGAGCGCAATTTAACGCAGGAAAAGGACTAAGTAACGAAGACCAAAAAGCAGCAATTGCAGGAAGTATTGCAGGTGCAAAACATGTACACTTAATGGCAGAAGCCTATGGTGTACCAGTAATTTTACACACAGACCATTGTGCAAAAAAATTACTTCCATGGATTGATGGATTATTAGATGCTAGTGAGCAACATTTTGCCGAAACTGGAAAGTCATTATATAGCTCGCACATGATTGATTTAAGTGAAGAACCACTTGAAGAAAACATAGAAATCTGTAAAACATACCTAGAAAGAATGAGTAAAATGGGTATGACATTAGAGATCGAATTAGGTATTACAGGAGGAGAGGAAGATGGAGTAGATAATAGCGATGTTGACGAGTCTAAACTATATACACAACCAGAAGAAGTAGCTTATGCTTATGAAGAGTTAAGCAAAGTAAGTGACCAATTTACAATAGCAGCAGCATTTGGAAACGTACATGGTGTATACAAGCCAGGAAACGTAAAATTAACTCCAAAAATCTTAAAAAATTCTCAAGAGCATATTTCAGAAAAATATGGTGTAAAGCATAATCATATCGATTTTGTATTTCATGGTGGATCAGGTTCTACAGAAGCAGAAATCCAAGAAGCAATTGGATATGGAGTAATAAAAATGAATATTGACACAGATATGCAATACGCGTTTATGTCTGGAGTACGTGATTATATGGGAGAAAAAGAAGCCTACCTAAAAACACAAATTGGAAGTCCAGATGGACCAGATTCTCCAAACAAAAAATATTACGATCCAAGAAAATGGTTAAGAATAGGTGAACAAACATTTGTAGAGCGTCTTAAAAAAGCATTTGAAGACTTAAACAACGTTAATACTTTATAAACATATATAACACTAATCTTGTCGAAGCATAAGTCAAGATAATTACATAAAAACAAATCTCGTTTAAACTGAATAAAATCAGTACTTACACGAGATTTTTTTTATTTTAAAGCGCCTAAAAACAGAGATAGCCATCACAAATTTTGAGTATCATTAATAAAAACAGTAATTTTGCGTGCTTCCTTAAGCAAAAAACAAACTAACAAATAGCAACATAAGATTGATTATTAATAACGCAATCTTAATCAAAATAGTAAATCAATATGGCTTGGTTTAAAAGAAAAGAAAAAGGTATACAAACCGCAACAGAAGAGAAAAAAGACATTCCAAAAGGATTGTGGTATAAATCTCCAACAGGTAAAATAGTAGACTCAAAAGAACTTGAAAAAAACTTTTATGTAAGTCCAGAAGATGGTTACCACGTAAGAATTGGAAGTAAAGAATATTTTGAAATATTATTTGACGACAATAAATTTAAAGAACTAGACGAAAATCTAACCTCAAAAGACCCTTTAAAATTTGAGGACACAAAAAAATATCCAGACCGTTTAAAAGCAGCACAAGAAAAAACTAACCTTAAAGACGCTGTACGTTGTGCAGTAGGTAAGTCTAAAGGAAAAAATTTAGTTATAGCTTGTATGGATTTTTCATTTATTGGAGGATCAATGGGAAGTGTTGTAGGAGAAAAAATTGCAAGAGCAGCAGACCATGCATTAAAAAAGAAACTACCTTTCATGATTATTTCAAAATCTGGAGGAGCACGTATGATGGAAGCAGCATTATCTTTAATGCAATTAGCAAAAACATCTGCAAAACTAGGACAATTAGCAGATGCTGGATTACCATACATATCTTTATGTACAGATCCAACAACTGGAGGTACAACTGCATCTTTTGCAATGCTAGGTGATATTAATATTGCAGAACCTGGTGCTTTAATTGGGTTTGCAGGACCTAGGATTGTAAGGGACACAACAGGAAAAGAATTACCAGAAGGTTTTCAAACCTCAGAGTTTTTATTAGAACACGGTTTTCTTGATTTTGTAATGCATCGTAAAGAATTAAAAAACAAGGTTAATCATTATATAGACTTAGTAACCAATCAGCCAATCAGAGCTTAAGGTTATAAAACCAAATTTTAAAAGCCTTGCAAAATATATATTTTGCAAGGCTTTTTTTATCTATCTACAGTAAAAAACTGCTATATAATATTAAAAACAGTTCTAAAATCTTCATTTTTTTCACGAATATAAATTAATACATTACGCATATCAATCATTTTTTTATTTAGGTTTTAATTGTAATAGTTTTATTCAATATTAACCATAAAAACTAAAAAAATGTTATCAGCTATCATCGCTATTTTAGGCGGACTTATTGCAGCTTCATCACTTATTGTTGCTAAAAAACCAAATGCACAAGAATTATTAGACACACTAACACCTTATCAAGGTTGGATTGGTGTTATACTTACTTTTTGGGGTATTAGAGGTATTGTTTATTCATTTATATACATAGGATCTATGGGTACTACATGGATTATAGCACTTGCAGTAAGCGCTTGTATGTTTATTGTTGGATTCTTATTGGCTTATAGTTTAATTTCTAAATACCTATTAGAAAAAAATGAAACAGCAAAAATAAAAGGACAACAACTAAGATCTAAATTAGTTAACTATCAAGTACCAGCAGGTATTGTACTTTTTATTTTAGGTGTATTATCTCTTGTGTTTTAATAAAAAAAAAATAACATGGAATTAATTTCTAAAAACTAGTTTTCACGGAAAAAAATTATAGAATACAAAAAACCCTCATATGAAAAAGAAACTTAGTTACAATCCTGTTTTAGAAACCAAAACTTTAGTTGAAAAATTAAAGCATGACTTACCTCATCGTTTAGTTATAAAACAACCTGGTAATACTATTCAAGTTGCTAGAAGAAGAATGACTCTAAAAAGAGTAACATTTAAAATAAATAGTAAAAAAAACACCATTGATATTAAAAATATATGGGATGATCGTTTTATTATGATATTTGTTTTTGGAATATTCTGGCCTATTTTATTTACTAAAAAAAGAAAGAAAGCTAATGAAGAAATACAACAAGAAGTAGAACAGTTATTAGAGTCATACCATCAATAATTAAAAGATCAAACTTTTCAATCACTTTTTTCAGAGTTTAGTCAACTCTATTATTTTAGTTAGTTAGTAAAAAGCCTGTATAAATTTTATACAGGCTTTTTTAAATTAATTAGCATCATCAATCTCTTTTTCAAGATGATCTAAAAATAAAATACCGTTTAAATGGTCAATTTCATGCTGAAAAATAACAGCAGTAAAGTCAGAAATAGTTTCTTTTTTATGTTCTCCATCCATAGTATCATATTCTATATCTATAACTTTTGATCTATTATTTAATAGCTCACTTCTGTTTGGTATAGACAAACAACCTTCTTTATACGTTTGTTTTTGTTTGGAGTAGCTTACAATTTCTGGGTTTAAATACACCTCAAAAGGTGCCTCCTCTTTATCAAAACGTTGTACCCAAATAATATTTTTTAAAACACCAACTTGTGGTGCAGCAATACCAACTCCCATAGACATACTATCTCTAACAGTTGCAAATAATCTTTTTACAAAACGTTGTAAAACAACATCCTTTGGATCTGCTTTAACATAAGTACTTTTAGTCCTTAACAGAATAGAATCCCTTTTTTTATTAATCTTAAAAACGCGCATTGGTGTTGTACTATCAGCATGCATTATTATATTAATGTCCTCAACAGAAAACGTTTTAGACCCATTGTTTTTTATACTACCACAACTAGCAATTAAAACCAACATTAATATTAAGTATAGACCGTTTTTCATAGCATTGAAAATTATTATAAATAGTAACTTACATTTTCAAATATTAACAAATATAAGCTAGTAATATTAAAAAACTATCAAGCATTAACTATCAAGGTTTTAAAGCTTAAAAAACAGTAAATAGATAGTGAGAAAATAATAATTATATCAAAACCTTATTTTCAATAAAAATAATTATATTTGCACCTCGAAAGAAAGGCTTTCGTGTACATAACAATCATTTACAATAATATTAGAATGTATTTAGATCCAAAAGAAAAAGAAGCAATCTTTACCAAACATGGTAAAAACGCTAAAGACACAGGTACTGCAGAAGGGCAAATAGCACTTTTTACTTACCGTATTAATCACTTAACAGAACACTTAAAGAAAAATCGTAAAGATTATAACTCAGAGCGTTCATTAGTAAAACTAGTAGGTAAAAGAAGATCTTTACTAGATTACTTAACTAAAAAAGATGTCTTAAGATATCGTGCAATAGTAAAAGAATTAGGATTAAGAAAATAATCTCAATAAAAAGACCACGCCAAACAGCGTGGTTTTTTGTTATAAATTAACTCGATTTGGAAGAGTCTAAACACCAAAATTGATTAAGCATATCCTAAAATAAATTTAGGATAAACAGTTTTTCATTGGTCATCACAACTACTACTACCAACAACACAACGACCATTGTTTAATTAGAATTAAAAAATTTATGATTCCAAAAGTTTTTAAAGAGGTCATTGACCTTGGTGACGGTAGAGAAATCTCTATCGAAACAGGAAAATTAGCAAAACAAGCTCATGGTAGCGTTGTATTGCAGTCAGGAAAATGTATGATGTTATGTACAGTAGTTTCCAATTACAAACAATCACCAGTTGATTTTTTACCATTAACGGTAGATTATCGCGAAAAATTTGCAGCAGCAGGTCGTTATCCAGGAGGTTTCTTTAAAAGAGAAGCAAGACCTAGTGATGGTGAAGTATTAACTATGCGTTTAGTAGATCGTGTATTACGTCCATTATTCCCAAAAGATTACCACTCTGAAGTACAAGTGATGATCCAGTTAATGTCTCATGATGAAAACGTTATGCCAGACGCTATGGCAGGTTTAGCAGCGTCTGCAGCTATACAATTATCAGATTTCCCTTTCGAATGCCCAATCTCTGAAGCAAGAGTTGGACGTATAAACGGAGAATTTGTAATCAACCCAACAAGAGCTCAATTAGCAGAATCTGATATCGATATGATGATTGGAGCTTCAGCTGATTCTGTAATGATGGTTGAAGGTGAAATGGATGAAATTTCCGAAGAAGAAATGGCTGATGCAATTAAATTTGCTCATGAAGCAATTAAAGTACAATGTGCTGCTCAAGTAAAATTAGCAGAAGCTTTTGGTAAAAAAGAAACACGTGAGTACGAAGGAGAAAGAGAAGATGCAGGTTTAGAGAAGAAAGTTTATGACATGGCATACGATAAAGTATATGCTATAGCAAAAGCTGGATCAGCTAAACACGAACGAAGTACTGCATTCGCAGAAATTAAAGACGATATTAAAGCTACTTTTTCTGAAGAAGAATTAGAAGACTTTGGAGATTTAGTTTCTAAATATTACAGAAAAGCAGAAAAATCTGCCATTAGAAACCTAACCTTAGATGAAGGTTTACGTTTAGATGGACGTAAAACAGATGAGATTAGACCAATCTGGTGTGAGGTAGATTACTTACCATCTACACATGGATCGTCAATATTTACTCGTGGAGAAACTCAAGCATTAGCAACAGTTACTTTAGGGACATCTAGAGATGCAAACAAAATAGATATGCCATCTTATGAAGGTGAAGAAAACTTCTATTTACATTACAACTTCCCTCCTTTTTGTACAGGTGAAGCTAGACCGTTAAGAGGAACATCTCGTAGAGAAGTTGGTCATGGTAACTTAGCACAACGTGGTTTAAAAGGAATGATTCCAGACGACTGTCCTTATACAGTACGTGTAGTTTCAGAAGTATTAGAATCTAACGGTTCGTCTTCTATGGCAACTGTATGTGCAGGTACTATGGCACTTATGGATGCAGGTGTAAAAATGACAAGACCTGTTTCTGGTATTGCAATGGGATTAATCTCTGATGCAGAATCTGGAAAATACGCTGTATTATCTGATATCTTAGGAGATGAAGATCACCTTGGAGATATGGACTTTAAAGTAACTGGTACTGCAGAAGGTATTACTGCTTGTCAAATGGATATTAAAGTAAAAGGATTATCATACGAAATTTTAGTAAATGCACTAAAACAAGCACGTGATGGTCGTTTACATATCTTGAGTAAATTAACAGATACTATTGCTGCTCCAGCAGAAAGCGTAAAAGATCACGCACCAACGATGGTAACTAGAAGAATCCCTAACGAATTTATTGGAGCCTTAATTGGACCAGGAGGGAAAGTTATTCAAGAAATGCAAAAAGAAACTGAGACGACTATCGTTATTAACGAAGATCCAGTGACTGAAGAGGGTATTGTTGAAATATTAGGTGTAGGTAGTGAAGGTATTGATGCTGTTATGGCAAAAATAGATTCTTTATTATTTAAGCCAGAAGTTGGTAGTGTATACGAAGTAAAAGTAATCAAAATGTTAGATTTTGGTGCTGTTGTTGAGTATATGGATGCACCAGGAAACGAAGTTTTATTACACGTAAGCGAGCTAGCTTGGGAACGTACAGAAAATGTATCTGATGTTGTAAACATGGGAGACGTATTTGATGTTAAATACTTTGGTGTAGATAAACGTACACGTAAAGAAAAAGTATCTAGAAAAGCTATCTTACCAAAACCTGAAGGTTTTGTAGAGAGACCACCAAGAGACAATAATCGTTCTGGTGGACGTGATAACAGAGGTTCACGCGACAATAGAGGTCGTGATAACCGTCGTGATGACAGAAAACCAAGAGAGGATAAAAAGGAAGATTAATTCTTTTTAAATCTTAATACATTAGAAAGCCCATCAAAATTTGATGGGCTTTCTATATTTATGGGATTAATGTTATATTTGATTGGGCTAAACTAAAAAATTAACAGTTATAGAATATACTAAAGAAACGATAAGTCTAAATTTAAAGCGCTTTGATGAATAAATAAAACTATCTAATATGTTAAGATTATTATTAACAAGTGTATTTTTAATTACTTGTAGTATAGACGCTCAAAATTCTACAATAGATTCAATTATTGTAGAGCATAATAACGTTAGTGGTGGTGGCTTTCAAAGTGATGTCACAGTTACAGATGACGGACTGACGGTGTATTCGTCAGCTGATGTTTCCGGGATTTTTAAATCTACAGATGGAGGATTACTTTTTGAAAACATAAATAAAGGCCTAAAAAGCCCTAAAGTAGCTAGTTTAGTTATTACTCCGGATAATGATCAAATACTGTATGCTGGAACTGGAGACAAAGGAGGTTCTGGTGGACTATTTAGGTCTATTAATGGAGGTGATTTTTGGGAGTTAACTGGAGCTGGAAACAACGCACAATTTGCAGGAAACCATTCTGCTGGTTCTGACCCATTACCTTCGGGTCACCCAAGGTCTAATGGAGATTTAATTATTGTTAACGAAGGCTCAAACAGTACAACATATACCGATGACATTGTAATTACTGGAACGTATAAAGATGGTGTTAGAATATTTTCTCAAGGTGGAGAAGTTGAAGAATCTTCTGTAAACACTACAGGTTTTGTAAGATCAGTTGCATATAATGCTGCAATACCAAATACAGTATATGCAGCTATATATTTTGATGATATCACTCAAAATGGAATATACAAAATTGACTACACAAATCTATCTGCTCCGATTTCTACTTTAGAATATCAAACACAAAACCCAGAAGGCATAACAGTTTTAAGTAGTGGAAGGGTTTATGCTGCAATTGGTGATGATGGGATTGTAAAATACAATGGAACTTCATGGAGTTTAAAAAATACTGGGCTTTCTATAAATAATACAAATCGACAATGGACTGCAGTAACAGGTTACCTAAAAGGTACTAATGATGTTATATATGCTGGCACTAATAACCTTGGTGGAAATGTAAATGGTACAAACTACTCCAATATTTGGAGAAGTGTAAATGGTGGAAATACTTGGACTCCTTTAGTAGACGCCAATACTAATGTTTCAGACCAAATTTATGGACAATCATATGATTGGTGGTATAGAACACAAGCATTTCCTCAGGGTGGTTTAGGTCGTAAAAACAGTGTAGTCAGTTCTATTGACGTAGCTCGTGGATTATTTCCTAATGTTGTTTCTGACGATATAATTTATGTATCAGGAAGAGGTGGAATTTGGAAATCTGACGATGGTGGTGATTTGTGGAAACCAGCTGTATATAATATGCAAGCAACAGCTAATAATGGTGTAGCAGTAAATCCAAATAACTCTAATCAAGTAGCAATTGCAAATACTGATTATGTAGTTCTTGAAACGAGTGATACATTTGAAAACAATAACATATCTCGTGATAAACCAAGTGGTGCAGAATCTAGAGGCTATGATGTTATTTTTGACATTACTTCAGACGAGTTAATTTTAGGCGTTGGAGATAGAGACACTAACAATCCTGGAGGAGGCGAAGTGTATGTGAAGTCTGCTGCTACTGTAGGTAATCCCTCTGACTCTGGCTGGACTAACACTAATCTAGTATCATCTACTTCTACATCTAATGGAAGAGTTCGTGCTGTAACATTTGGTTATCATAATGGTAATTCAACTACTTCTCAAACAATTTTGGCAGCAGTTGAAGGCGAAGGTGTTTTTAGATATCATAATGGATCTTGGTCTCAGAGTAATGGAATAACTATTGGCTCAACAAAACGAAGTAACTTTGTTTGGCCAGATAATGGTAATTCTGGAATAGTTTATTTATTAGATTTATCAGAAGGATTATATCGTTCTGATGATGGTGGGCAAAACTGGTCAAATATTTGGACAAGTATGAACTTTAATAATAATGACTTTTATAATACTGGATACATTACGGCTGACGATAATGACCCAACGACTTTGTATCTTTCTATTCAAGGAGGTAGTGGGTCACCTATTGGTACTAATTTTAAGATTTATAGAATGATTGGAGCAAATTCAGGAACATTTGGTGCTCCAGGAACATCTGGAATAAGTGATATTACATTTCACTCTGGCAATGTATCGATTGCACGTCCTGGCCCATTAGTATTTGGTCCAAATGGTAGACTATGGCTAACGCAACAACAGAATTCTGCTAATTCAATTTATGCTGGACTCTTTGTTATGGAAAACCCTACAACAGACTTGTCCTTTATAGACTTAACCACCAATGCTTATAAAAACATAGTAATTCAGCCAAGTGGTATAGATGTCTCTAGCGATGGATACGTCTATATATCTCAGAATGGTACTGGTTTAATTAAAATAAAAGTTAATGAAGATACTCCTACTTTAAATATAACAGAAAACCAATTAGACCAAAATGAGTTTACCATCTATCCAAATCCTTCTAAAAACAATTTTATTTATATAAAATCTAACACTAAAACCATTGGTACTATAGAAGTATATGATATTACTGGTAATATTCTTTTAAAAGAATATATAACCTCAACTAGTGGGCAAATTGATATTAATAAACTCTCTAGCGGAATTTATATTGTAAAGTTGCAGAACATCTATAAACGTTTTATTGTTAGATAAAAAATCGAAACAAAACAAAGAAGAATAATTCTTTTTAGACTTTATAAATTAAACCTCTTAAAAATATTTTACAAAGTTTCCTTGTTTATAGACGCAACCTTTTTAAAAAATCAAGACTATAGGTAAAACAAAACTGTTAAACTATGTCTAGACTAAACACAATACTTTCTATTTTTACATTATTTATTTCACTTTCTGCTTGCGAAAATGAACCTATTGGAGGTTTTAATATAAATGCAGAAGATGTTATTACTGTAAACTCTGAATTATATAATCAATTAGAGAGAATTACAGACGATACTAATCCTACAACAATTACTTGTATTGAATTTAATTACCCTCTAACAATGCATGCTTTTGATGATAATTTACAATTATTATCAACTTCATTGATTCCAAATGATGCTCAATTTTTAATTTACTTAAACAATTTAGAGGACAACTATTCTATTAGTTTAAGTTACCCAATAACAACTACACTTGCTAATGGAAGTACATTTAGTATAAATAACAATGAAGAATTAAAAACAAATATTGATGCTTGTATTGAAGAGGAAGAGGTAGATCAAATTGAAGATTGTATACAATTAATTAGAAATTGCGTCTGGAAAGTTGGATATACTGATGGAGCTAATAATAGTTATTTAGGTGGGATTTTTAACGAAGAGGATGGAGCTACTGTATTCATCTATAATAACCAATTATATTTTGGTTCTTGGACTGTCCTTTTTATTGAAAATGAATTACATATTAATATAAGTATAAATGATAATAATGACGTTGGCGCATATTTTAATTTTGATTGGAAAGTAGAGTACTTAGATGAAGATTCCTTACAACTCATTAATGAAGATAAAACATTTATAATTCATCAGTATTGCGACAATGATCATGCTCTGTGCAATGATTTTGTTTTTACAGAGTGTGAATTAGCAAATACACCAGGAGTAGCTGAATTTACATTAAATGATTATAATTTTTGTATTATTAACATTCTTCAGGTTGATAACTCAAACATATCTCTTTTATATTTTGAAACAAATGAAGATGCAGAAAACAACATTAATCCTATTTTGTCAGACCAAATTTATTTAAATACATCTCAGATTCAAGTTATTTATATTCGTGTAGAAAATAGTATTGATCAAACATATACCATTATACCAATAATAATAGAAGCAGAAGCATGTTAATTAAATATCCATATTAGCAGTACTATAGTATTTGAATTTAGAACAACTCATAAAGGCCTGTAAAAGGAATAATCCAAATGCCCAAAGTGATTTATATCAAAAATATAAAGACACTTTGTATATCCTATGCTTGAAATATTCGAAAAACAAGGAAGAAGCACAAGATAACTTACATGATTCCTTCATAGAAATATTTAGCAGTATTAAAAAATATAAAGGAAGAGGATCGTTTGAAGGATGGATAAAAAGAATAACTATTAATAAAGCTATAGATAAATATAAAAAAGAAAGCCCAATAAATATTGAAATTAAAAATGATTTATTAGAAGACACCAACATCATTGAAGAACAATTAAATCTTGATTTAGATAACATTATAAAGTGTATACAACAACTACCAAATCAGTATCGATTAGTCTTTAATTTATTTGAATTAGATAACTATACCCATAAAGATATTGCAGCACTTTTAAATATTAGTGAAAACACATCAAAATCTAATCTACATAGAGGGAAACAGATTTTGAAACAAAAAATCACAAAAATCAACCAAACAAAAAAAGAATATGGGAACTAATAATGACATAGGTAACGGAATAAAAAACCGTTTACATGGGTATACAAAGTCTCCAGACACTTTAGTATGGACAAAAATAGAAGCTGATTTAAAAAAGAAAAAGAGAAGACGTTTAATATTAATACTTTTTTTCGCAATTAGTCTTTCACTTCTAACACTTTTATTATACAGATCAAATACTGTTAAAATAACTCAAGAAAGTCCAAAAACAGAAACTCCAACTCTAACAATATATAATTCAAAAAAGAAGAAAGGAACTAAAGCAAATAAAGCATTAAATGATAGTGTTTTTATAACTGAAGACCTTGCTAAAACAATTAAAGTTTCAACAAAAAAAGATAATAGCACAAAAATTAATGGTAGCTATTATTTAAATGATGATGATGATGATAGTAAAAGTAATTCATCACAGGAATATAATTACACTTCAAATACATTTTCAAAAAGTAATACTTCACAATTAAAAAAGGATACGATTCTGTCAACAAATAACAACCGACAATTTGATTCTTTAAACAAAAACTCAAAGAATTTTAAAAAATTAATAGGAAAAACTGAAACAAATCAAACTGCAAGTTTTAAAAGTTCAGACAAACAAGAAGATTCAATATCAAATAAGTTAAAACCAGATTCTAGACAGGATTCAACATCAAAATTAGATAGTATTAAACCAAATAAAATTAAGCAATGGAGTATTTTTCCGCATACCTCTCTTGATTATTTTGGGAGTTTAAATCATAGTTCAACAAATAATATTTTTATAAATTTTGGGTTTAAAATCAGTTATCAAGCAACCGAAGATTTATCTTTAAGACTAGGTGCTAATAGGCTAACCTTAAACTTTTCATCCAATGAGGCTTCAAATAACTTCATGCAAAAAATCAATTACTTAGAATTACCCTTAGAGTTTAAACAGAAGTTAGTAAGAGGCAAAATAAACACTTCTATTATTGCAGGTGTTAGCTATTTACTACTTGACTATGCAGAATTAACAACAAATAATATTCCTAATAATTTTCAAATCGATACAATTGAAGATAGTAATATGTCTTTAAATTTAGGCTTAGGCTTTGATACTAAATTATCCAAAAATCTCAATTTTAATATTGAACCTATGCTTAAATATCATTTTAAGCCTTTAGAAAACAGGCTAAAATCTCAAACATTTATCCTATCTATTATTGGCGGACTAGAATATAAGTTTTAATTCTTAATTTATTAGAGAGCTCATCAAAATTTGATGAGCTTTTATATTTTTAGAAGCTATACATTATTTTAGGTGTTAAACTTATGGATCCTATATTTTCTTGAAGAGAACCCTCTACTTTATATGGCGAATAATTTAGACCAAGACCAATGGTTAGCTCTTCACTATTTTTAAACTTAAACACATAATCTATGGATGGAGATGCTAAGAAGGATGTAATAACTTCGTATTTTTCGTTATCTGCGTCACTACCTGTATAGAAAGGGTTTCTGGCATCAGTTTTTATTATTGAAACACCCAAGCCTAAACCAATATGTATTTGAGAGGTTGAGGATTCGCTCAAGTTTTTCTTAAATCTTAGCATTGGATTAAACATAAATGATGCTTTAGCTTGAATGGTATCTGTAGTTCTAGCATACTTAAAAGGTTCTGTTTGATCTGGAATAGCAAATTGTAATGCCAACTCCAAAGATTTTTTTTGAGTAACAGGAAAATCTAAACTTAACTCCATTAATGGTGACACACCAAAATAATTACTTAAATTTCCTTGAGGGACTAAAACTCCTCCTCCAATTTTAAAAGTTATACGTTGAAAATAGTCTTTCTGTGCATCAAAATATTCTTGACTATTATGCGTGTAAAGTGTGTCTTTTTGTGCAAATGCATTAGACATTAAACTTAACATTGCTGTAATTAAAATTAATTTTTTCATAATTATAGTTTTTATATTCAGGTCAAAATTATTGCTATAATCACATTTTAAATATCATAAATCACGACTTAATAAACTAATTTTTGCGATAATCACAAATTTTGTGTAATTTACACTATGTTTCAGACCACTTTTCTTAATTATTTAAAAACCGAATTACCAGGTAACACCTCTACTATAGAAGCTGTTGCAACTGCTTTAGATATTAGTTATGATGCTGCACACAGACGTGTGAGTTTAAAAAGTAAATTTTCTTTAGATGAAAGCGTTGCTTTAGCTAAATATTACAATTTGTCTTTAGATCGTCTTTTTGAAACCACTTCTACAGAGTTTGTAACTATCGAAAAAACAAAACATATTGAAAACGAAGCAGAGCTTCAGTTATATTTTGAAGATTCTTACCATTCGCTTTTACCTTTATTAAAACAAAAGGATAGTACTATATTATATTCTGCAAAAGACATCCCATTATTTTACAATTTAAATGGTGATGAGTTAAGCCAATTTAAATATTATGTTTGGTTAAAGTTGCTTAACCCAGAATTTGCTTCCAAAAGTTTTGATACTTATGCTGCAAAACCGTCTTTAATTGAAGCTGGAAAAAAACTTGGCAGTCTGTATAACAATCTAAACACTAATGAGGTTTGGGATATTACTTCTGTAAATAGTACACTTAAACAAATTTATTTTTATCATCAAGCTGGACAAGTAAATAGTAAAAAAGCGATCCAACTTTGCGAATTATTAAATCTTTTAATAAAAAATATTGAAGATAAATTGCTTAATAATCCAACCCAGTTTAAACTTTATTATAATGAGTTACACTTAATGAATAATAATGTATTAGTTAGTACACCACAATCTAAATTGCTTTATGTGCCTTTTACTTTATTGTCTTATTATAAAACTAGTGACAGCTATACTTGTAATGAAGCAGAAGTATTTTTAAAGAAGCAATTACAAAACTCTAAATTACTTAACACTGCTGGTGAAAAAGAACGTAATACATTTTTTAATAAACTATACGCTAAGATTAAAGCATTAAAACAACTTATTGAAGCTACACAGCTATTAGATTTTGAGTAAGTATAAGAGTAAGCGCGTTAAGGATGGAGCAATTGTTGGAGCACATCTTTGATTGCGACTTGCGAGAGCCTGACGTTTTTAAGCTTTTTCTGCTTAAAAAGGTAACGCAAAAAAAAATAATTAACCTTTTTTGTAACAAAATGTAATTTTTTTACGTATAATTATTGATAGCAAAATATTCACAAGAAAAAAATCACACTTATTTAAATGAGACAACTTAAAATTACCAAACAGGTAACTAACCGTGAAACCGCGTCTTTAGATAAATATCTACAAGAGATTGGAAAAGTTGACTTAATTACAGCAGACGAAGAAGTAGAATTAGCACAACGTATTAAAGCAGGAGACCATATTGCTTTAGAGAAGTTGACAAAAGCTAACTTACGTTTTGTAGTATCTGTAGCTAAACAATATCAAAACCAAGGGTTAACGTTACCAGATTTAATAAATGAAGGTAATTTAGGATTAATTAAAGCTGCTAAACGTTTTGATGAAACACGTGGTTTTAAATTTATATCTTATGCTGTTTGGTGGATTAGACAATCTATTTTACAGGCTTTGGCTGAGCAATCTAGAATTGTACGTTTACCTTTAAATAAAATTGGTTCTATTAATAAAATTAATAAAACTTTTGCATTTTTGGAGCAAGCAAATGAGCGTCCTCCAAGTCCAGAAGAAATTGCTAAGGAATTAGACATGACTATTAACGATGTTAAGGAGTCTATGAAAAATTCTGGTCGTCATGTCAGTATGGATGCACCACTAGTCCAAGGAGAGGATTCTAATTTATACGATGTATTAAACTCTGGTGAGTCACCAAATCCTGATCGTAATTTATTACATGAGTCATTACGCACTGAGATTGAGCGTGCTTTAGAGACATTAACACCTCGTGAAGCTGATGTTATTAGATTATACTTTGGTCTTGCAAGCCAACATCCAATGACTTTAGAAGAAATTGGTGAGACTTTTGACCTAACTAGAGAACGTGTTAGACAAATTAAAGAAAAAGCTATACGTAGATTAAAACATACGTCTAGAAGTAAAATATTAAAAACTTACTTAGGATAATATTACCTAAGTTACGACAACAAACAGTTATTCATAACTGTTCGTTTTTTGATTGATGAAAGAACCCGAAGCTGATTACTTCGGGTTCACTCATTTTAAGCCTCTACTTTAAATCTCTTCTTAAAGAGAAGCTACTTCAAAAAGACTTTTCTATATTTGTGTAAACAACACAAACTACTTTATAATGTCTTCAAAACTAATTGCTCCTTCAATGCTTGCTGCGGATTTTGGCAACTTGCAACGTGATACAGAAATGGTTAATAATAGTGATGCTGACTGGTTTCATATAGATGTAATGGATGGTCATTTTGTGCCAAATATATCTTACGGAATGCCAGTAATTGCTGCTATAAAAAAGCACGCGACAAAACCATTAGATGTCCATTTAATGATTGAAAAACCTGAACGTTACATTGAAGAATTTGCAAAAATTGGTGCAGACATTATTACTGTACATCACGAATCTACCGTACACTTACATCGCACATTAAGACAAATTAAAGATGCTGGTTGTAAAGCTGGAATTGTTTTAAATTTAACGACACCTGTATCTGTATTAGAAGATATATTACCAGAATGTTATATGGTTTTATTAATGTCTATTAATCCTGGTTTTGGTGGTCAAAAATTTGAAGAAATTACCTATCAAAAAGTACGTAAATTACGTAAAATGATTGATGATCAAGGTTTAGATACTTTAATTGAAATTGATGGTGGTGTTACAGATAAAAACATTAAAAAATTGGTTGATGCTGGAGCAAATGTTTTTGTTGCAGGTAGCCATGTTTTTAAAAGTAGTAATCAACCAGAAACTATTAAAAACTTAAAAGCATTAGCTAATGCTTAAAACACAAAAAGGCTCCAAAATTTGGAGCCTTTTTTTAATTACTTAGTTATATCCTTATTTTCCCTTAAAACTGATTTATTAAGTAATTAATTAAATCTGTTGTAGTAACAATCCCAACCAAAACACCATTATCTACAACAGGTAATGCATGAAATTCTTTTTTAGCTAATAACTCTGCTACTTCCTTAATTGTAACAGTACTTGATACACTTACAAGGTTTTTAGCCATTACTTGTTCAAGTGTAAACATATTATATACTACTGTGTCTACATCATTTGCATCATCATCAATTGCATCCGCAAAACTGATTCTTAGTAAATCTGTGTAACTTAACATACCTATTATAGCGTCTCCGCTAACTACAGGAATATGTCTAATATTATGTTTTTTGAATAATTGTTCAGCACGTTCTAAATCGTCTGTTTTATTTAATGAAATGACATTTTTTGTCATTATTTCTGAAACTGGTGTTCTTTTTTTCATGTCTAGCTGCTTTTTAAATTATATAATAAAGTTATAATTTATATAACTTTATTAATATGACAAAAGTCAGTTAAACTAGATTAATATCCAGCAAAGTTAAAATTAAGCATTTGCTTAACTTTGATGTAAATTTCTGGGAATTGGCTTTTGAATTGAGAAGGCGTTTCTATAAAAGTCTCTATAAGTACTGAAACAAATTCAAACTGGTTGGTATAAGCATACTCTCTAAAATACTCAGATGCAACTAATTGTGCTTTATAAGATTCATTATTTTCGAGGTAATTTACTATGTCTGCAAAACTATTTAAAAATATAGCAGCTTTGGGTCCACGTTCTTGCAAATTATCAATATGAATAGCATGGACAAACTCATGTATAGCAAGGTTATAATTATCGTTTTCTATTAAGTAGCCTTCTAAAAAATCTTCCCAAGAAAAAACAATTGCATTATAAGCTGGGTTAAACTCGCCTTTATGCAACTCTTGATTAGTGTTAGAGTAAAATGCTTTAGGATATAATAAAACTTTATCTAGTAATTTGATTTTATACTTTCTATAACCAAACGTCAACATTATAGCTGTTGCTGCAACCAGAACTTTCATTTGGTCAGTAACTATTAAATCTTCCTTAGCAACAAATTGATTAGTATTTATAAACTTAGCAACACGATGCTCAAAATATTGTTGATATTTTGGAGTTAATTTTTTATAAAAAGAATACTCGTTTTTTAAAACAGAGAATTGTTTTGGGGTTAACTTTTTTAACCTAAAATATAAATGATTAAATAATGGCTTTTTAAATATTGAAGCATATTTAAACTCAAAAATCAAAAAAATCCTATAAAGAACAAATATGCTAATTAAGATTACTCCAACTAGAATAGTATATCTCTGTATTAAAGGGTTTTCTTCAAACTCTGTTTGGATTTGGTGGAGCATTAAATTTTAACTAATTTATTTTTTGTGACCTCGAGAGGATTCGAACCTCCAACCCTCAGAGCCGAAATCTGATATTCTATCCAGTTGAACTACGAGGCCTACACTTCCTGACAAAACAGGAATCTATGTTTAAGACAATTTAGCTTTTACAATTGTAGATATAGTTTTACCATCAGCTTTACCTGCTAATTGACCACTAACCATACCCATAACTTTACCCATATCCTTCATGCCTTGTGCGCCTGTTTTAGCAATAACATCAACCACTACCTTTTCTATATCTCCTTCGCTCATTGCTTCAGGTAAAAATTGCGAGATCACTTCTGCTTCTGCTAATTCTGGAGCTGCTAAATCCTCACGGTTTTGTTCTAAAAATATTGCAGCACTATCTTTACGTTGCTTGACTTGTTTTTGAAGTATTTTAAGCTCCTGCTCTTCTGTTAATTCTGCTTTTGCACCACTTTCTGTTTGTGCTAAAAGTATTGCTGATTTTACTGCTCTTAAAGCAGTTAATGCAACTGTATTTTTACTTTTCATAGCCTCTTTTAAGGCTGTCATTATATCTGTAGATAAACTCATTTGTTTTGTTTTTTGTAATACGAAGATAATGAAAAGTAAACACTTGAATTTATTTAAATAATTAGATAGGTAATGAGATTTATTACTTTAATGAAAATAAAAAACCCAAAAAGCTTGAGGGAACTTTTCGGGTTAAAAATGGATTAATCTAATTGATGAGATTCCGAATATCATCGGAATAATTTAACTTACTATTTTTAAATCGACTTTGTCTATTAAAAAAATAGAGTTTCATTAATCTACATTGTCATGCAAGAAAGAATTGTTACTTCTTAATTGAATGTCGTCATTATCGTCTACTCCTAGAGTTGTTCTAGAAATATTATTATCTGAAGAGTGTTGACTATCGTCTAACTCTAATCCTTGACGTTTATATGCTGGAATTTTTTCTATATCTTCAATTTTTGAGCTATTGAATTTATGATTAAAATTCTTCATTTTCTGTCTACGTTCATCAGCTCTATTTTTTAATATTTCTGATATTGGTGTATTCATTGGGTCGATTTCAGCTTCGGTTTCTACTTCAGCTTCTGTAGTTTCGTCTTCAATTACTTTTTTCTCAAAGACTACTTCTTGATCAACTTCAACTTTTGGTTCTGCAACTTTATTAATTGCAGAATCTACCTCAACATAATCATCTAAAGCATATCTAATTTCGCCTGATTCAGAATTTTCTGTAACTGGGATAATTTCGACAAAATCATTAACTTCTAAATTATTTACTTCATCTGCAAGATTCATAACAATTGGTGTATCTTCTTCTACAACAGGTTCTGTGACAGGTTCAGAAAAAGGCATATCAAAACTTAAAGTAATTTGCTGTTTTTGGTCTTCCTCTTCTATTTCTGCAATATCATTGTCTTCAAGATTAGATGTTGTTGTTATATTAAATTCTTCAGTTTGATCAATAATAACATCTACTTCAGAATAATTAACATCTATATCTTTAATTAGTTCGCTGGTTGGAATTAAATCTAACTCCTCATAGCTCACCTTATTTTGTTTATTAATTTGTGCCATTTCAAATGAAGATAATTGATCTGTCGTATCCTCTTCAATATCTAGCGTATGTTTTACTATTGCTTCTGGTGTTTTTTGCTGGTCTTCTAATTCAATATTTGGTAAAATTATAGCAGGCTCTTTATCATTACCACTTAAATCTTGTTCCATATTTTGATCGTCTTCCAAAGCATGAATCACTTTTTTAATTTCTGTATTAGAAATTTCATTTTGCTGCTCTACATCAAAACCAGTTGCAATAATTGTAACAGCAATTGAATCTTCTAAGCTTTCATCTTCACCAACTCCCATGATAATGTTTGCACCATGACCAGCTTCGTTTTGAATATGGTCATTGATTTCTCCAATTTCATCTATAGTAATTTCTTGAGCTCCAGAAACGATTAGCAACAATACGTTTTTGGCTCCAGTAATTTTATTATCGTTTAATAAAGGCGAATCTAATGCTCTAGAAATAGCTTCGTGCGCACGATTTTGTCCAGACGCTTCAGATGATCCCATAATAGCTGTTCCGCTATTACTTAATACTGTTTTAGCATCACGTAAATCAATATTTTGGGTGTAGTGATGTGTTATAACTTCTGCAATACCTCTTGCAGCTGTAGATAATACCTCGTCTGCTTTAGAGAAACCAGCTTTAAAACCTAGATTTCCGTAAACTTCACGTAGTTTATTATTATTAATAACAACTAAACTATCTACTTCTTTACGCAGTTTTTCTATTCCTTCTTGGGCTTGTTCATTACGCATTTTACCTTCAAACTGAAAAGGCATTGTTACTATTCCTACTGTTAAAATGTCTAAGTCTTTAGCCATTTTAGCAATTATTGGAGCTGCTCCTGTACCAGTTCCTCCACCCATTCCAGCAGTAATAAACACCATTTTTGTATTGGTATCTAACATGCGTTGGATGTCGTCAAAACTTTCTACTGCAGATTGCTCTCCTACATTTGGGTTGGCTCCTGCACCAAGACCTTCTGTTAAGTTAACACCTAGTTGTATTTTGTTTGGCACACCACTGTTTTGTAATGCTTGCGCATCTGTATTACAAATCACAAAGTCTACACCTTTTATACCTTGTAGAAACATGTGATTAATTGCATTACTTCCACCACCACCTACACCAATAACTTTGATGACATTAGATTGGTTTTTTGGTAGATCAAATGATATGTTTTCGAATTCGTTGTTGCTGTTCATAAATTCTATTTTACTGGATCAATTATTATTTTAAAGCGATACATACTCGCTATTATTTTATTTTTATTATTCTGCGTTATCTAAAAAGTCTTTAACTCTTTCTGTTAACGTGTCTAAAAACGACTTGCGTTGTTTTTTTGGTAATTCTACTTTTTCATCTTGAGGTGTCTCTTCATTTATATCTTCTTCCACCAAAATTCTTTCCTCAATGATGGCTTCAGCTTTTTTACGATCTTGGCGTTTTAAACCATCCATAACTAAACCTACAGCTGTTGCAAAAAGAGGGCTTGTTATAGCATCATCACTATCTCCTGCTAAATGCTCGTTTGGGTAACCAATTCTGGTATCCATTCCTGTAATATATTCTACTAATTGTTTTAAATGTTTTAATTGGCTTCCTCCACCAGTTAAAACAATTCCTGCAATTAATTTCTTTTTTTGTTCTTCGTGACCATAATTTTTAATCTCGACATAGACTTGCTCAACAATTTCTACAACTCTAGCATGAATTATTTTTGATAGGTTTTTAAGTGTAATCTCTTTTGGATCACGTCCTCTTAAACCTGGAATAGAAACAATCTCGTTGTCTTTATTTTCTCCTGGCCATGCACTACCAAATTTTATTTTAAGTAACTCGGCTTGTTTTTCAATAATAGAACATCCTTCTTTAATGTCTTCTGTAATGACATTTCCTCCAAAAGGGATAACTGCTGTATGACGTATAATTCCATCTCTAAAAATGGCTAAATCTGTGGTTCCACCTCCTATGTCTATTAATGCTACTCCTGCTTCTTTTTCTTCTTGACTTAATACTGCGTTTGCACTTGCCAATGGTTCTAGAGTGATACCTTCAAGTGCTAATCCAGCACTTTGCACACAACGTCCAATGTTTCTGATAGAGGATACTTGCCCAACTACAACATGAAAATTAGCTTCCAAACGTCCACCATACATCCCAACTGGTTCTTTTATTTCGGCTTGACCGTCAATTTTAAATTCTTGTGGTAATACGTGGATTATTTCTTCTCCAGGAAGCATCACTAATTTGTGTACTTGATTTATTAAACGCTCAATATCATCTTCATCAATAACGGTTTCGCTATTTGGTCTTGTTATATAATCGCTGTGTTGTAAACTTCTAATATGTTGTCCAGCAATACCAACTGTAACGCCTTCAATTTTTAGCGATGCAGCTGCTTCTGCTTCTTGAATTGCTAATTGAATAGATTGAATAGTTTGCGTAATGTTATTTACTACACCACGATGCACGCCTAAACTTTTAGATTTACCAATACCTAAAATTTCGACTTTACCATATTCGTTTTTACGACCAATCATAGCCACAATTTTTGTGGTTCCTATGTCTAATCCTACTGCAATGTTTTGTTCCATAACTTATGCTTTTGTACACACAACTTGATTACCAAATTGTAAGTTTACTATACTATACTTATCTAATGTTTTATCTTTTGTAGCTTTTAAATAAAAGGCTTTTAGATTATTTATTTTTTTATCTAAATGCTCTAAACTCCCTAATTTGACTACAAAATCACATTGTCTTAGTTTAAGGTCAATGGTATTATTCTTGTTTTGATGAATTTGTACCACATGTTTTTTTAAAAACTCGTCCTGTTTAATTTTTGTAGCTACTATAAACACTTTATCCAAGTTATTTTTAGCCACAAAACCAGTAACTATTGGGACGCGCTCTGTATAGTTTTTTGATAATGGCATATAGCTACCATTACTGTCTATATAGTAAGACGCGTCTGTTACTACTCTAGCAATAGGTGTTTTTTGTTTAACCTTTGCGGTTAAGTTTCCGGAGACACTTACGTAAACATCTGCAAACTCGACAATTGGATTTGCATTTAGAGTTGTTTCTAATAAATTCAAATCTAAAATTTCTTTAGGTTCATTTGTAACACTTTGTTGATTTTGTATTAACAACTTACTAACATCTTCTTGTGTTATAAACAGGTTTTTATTGCCAATAAACTCTATTTGTGGTTTTGATACTAATCTTTTAGCATTTCTAGCTGAAGAAAATGCATACAAAAACACTACAAACGCAAGTAGAGCAACCATTTTTATGTAGTTCCAATTAATCTTCATTTAATAATGCCTTTTTTATTGTTAATACTTCTGCACCAATATCTCCTGCACCAAGTGTTAGTATTATTTTTGAATGACTGTTTTTTATATGTTGAACCATGTTTTTTTTAGTCACTAAAGTCTTATTTTTATTATCTATATGCCCTAATAACCATTCTGATGTTATACCTTCTATGGGTAATTCTCTTGCTGGATAAATATCCAACAATAAAATCTCATCAAATTTAGATAAGCTATTAGCAAAATCTTGAGCAAAATCTTGAGTTCTAGAAAATAAATGAGGCTGAAAAACCACCAATACCTTATCCTCTGGATACATTTCTCTTACTGCTTGGTGTACTGCATTAATCTCTTCTGGATGATGTGCATAATCGTCAATAAAAACCAAATCGTTAGTTTTTATTTGATATGTAAATCTTCGTTTAACACCATTGTAAGATGCCAATGCTTTGGCGAGCTGCGGTCTAGGGAGACCATATTCTACAGACATCGCCAGAGCGACTAAAGCATTCGACAAATTATGTCTACCTGGTAGGTTAAATTGAAAATTTTTAAGCACTGTTTTTGGTGTTTTAACATCAAAAACATAAGCTCCATTTTGTATTGTTATATTTTGAGCAGAATAATCTGCATCATCTTCTATTCCGTAAGTAATACCTTTAAGTGGTAAGCCATTTTTGATAAATAACTTTCCGTTTGGTTTTAACTTTTTGGTAAAATCTTCAAAGGTTTTTATTAATTCTGAAGCATCGCCATAAATATCCAAATGGTCTGCATCCATAGAGGTAATACAAGCCATATCTGGACTTAATGTCAAAAACGAACGATCAAACTCATCTGCTTCTACCACACTTACTTTACTTCCGTTTAGGATTAAATTGGAATTATAATTTTCGCTAATTCCTCCTAAAAAAGCAGTAAGCTCTACATCGCATTGGTTTAATAAATGTCCTAAAATACTTGTAGTAGTTGTTTTACCATGTGTACCAGCAACTGCTAAACAAAACGTATTTTCTGTAATTAAACCTAAAATTTCAGAGCGTTTTAAAACTGCAAAACCATTATTATTAAAATAAGTCAACTCTGTATGACTACTAGGTACTGCAGGCGTATAAACAACTAATGTTGTATCTGTATCTAAATATTGGTTTTCTATTAATTTAACATCATCTTCAAAATGCACAGAAACACCTAAACTTTCAAGACTATCTGTGATTTTGGTTTGTGTTTTATCATAACCAGCAACATGCTTATTATTTGCATTAAAATATCTAGCTAAAGCAGACATCCCAATACCTCCAATACCTACAAAATAGATGTTATGTATGTTGTTTAAATTCATTTATTTATCTAGAAGTTTTTCAACTTCGTCTGCTATATCTTTAGTTGCATTTACTAATGCTAATTTTTTAATGTTTTTGCTTAGTTCTTCTTGTTTTTCTTTAGAGGCAACTAACTGACCAAATTTATTTTTAAAATCTACTTTTAAGTCTTCTTGTGCAATTAATAATGCAGCGTTTTCATTAACAATTGCAGCTGCATTTTTTGTTTGATGGTCTTCTGCTACATAGGGAGAAGGCACAAAAATGGTCGGTTTACCAACAATACACAACTCGCTTACAGAACTTGCTCCTGCACGAGAGATTATAAAATCTGCTGCTGCATATGCATAATCCATTTTATTTATAAATTGATGTACTTGCACATGTTTTGTATTACCATACAGTTTATAATCTTGATAATATAACTTACCACATTGCCAAATGATTTGAATGTTTAGCGTTTGTAAAAAATCAAGTTCTCTAACCATTAATTCGTTTATAGCTTTAGCTCCTAAACTACCTCCTAAAACCAGAAGTGTTTGTTTGCTTTCAACTAAATCAAAATGCTTAATAGCTTCTTCTTTTTTTGAAGAAATATCTAACAAATCTTGACGTACAGGATTACCAGTTTTTATAATTTTTTCTGAAGGAAAAAAGCGTTCTAAATTATTATAGGCTACACAAATTTTATTCACCTTTTTAGATAACAACTTATTTGTAATTCCTGGATAAGAATTTTGTTCTTGTATTAAACTTGGAATCTTATTTGAAGCTGCTACTTGTAATAAAGGTTCACTTGCAAAACCACCAGTACCAATTGCTACATCAGGTTTAAATTGTTTAATTATTTTTCTAGCATTCCATAAACTACTAATTAGCTTAAAAGGAAACATTAGGTTTTTAAGTGTTATTTTTCTTTGAATACCAGAAATCCACAACCCCTTTATAGCATATCCAGCTTGAGGGACTTTTTCCATCTCCATTCTATCCTTTGCTCCTACAAATAAAAACTCTGCATTTGGGAAACGCCTTTTTAATTCGTTTGCAATTGCAATTGCAGGATAGATATGTCCTCCTGTTCCACCACCACTTAAGATTATTTTGTATGTTTTGTTTTTGTTACTCATTAATTATTTACTAACAACTTATATTGTTTCTGATAAAATCTCTAATGGATTATCAGAATCTGATTCTTTTTCTTTTAATTTTATTTCTTCTCGTTTTGCACTTACACTCAAAATAATTCCTATAGCTAAACAGGTCATCCAAATACTAGTACCTCCACTACTAATTAATGGTAATGTTTGTCCTGTAACTGGAAATAACTCGACTGCTACTGCCATATTTATCATAGCTTGAAAAATAATTGGCAAGCCAACGCCAAGGACTAATAACTTTCCAAATACGGTATCTGATTTTTGCGATACTATTATTATCCTAAACAATAGCCACATGTATAATATCATTAATGCAAAACCTCCTATTAATCCATATTCTTCAACAATTATGGCAAAAATAAAGTCTGATGAAGATTGTGGTAAAAAGTTTTTTTGAATACTTTTTCCTGACCCAACACCAACAATACCACCAGATGCAATTGCAATTTTTGCTCTTTCTGTTTGATAATCTTCTTTAGTATCTTCTCCATTAAAAAAACTTTCCACTCTACTAGTCCAAGTATCAATTCTATTTGGCATAGCTTCTGGAAAAGCTCTTGCAATTAAAATAAATAGTGCTAATCCAACAATTCCAGCAAATCCCATTGCTACTAGGTATCGTAAAGGATAACCTCCTAAAAATAATAGCGCACTAGCCATTACAAAAATAATAGCAGTAGTTGAAAAATTTGAAGGCAATATCAATGCTAAAATGATAAACACTGGAATCCAAAGTGGTAATATAGACTCTTTAAATGTTATGGTTTTATCTTTAATTTTTGATAAATAACGTGCAATATACACCATCAAAACAACTGCAGCTAGTGTTGATGTTTGAAACGACATGTTAACAAAAGGAATACGTATCCATCGACTAGCATTTGCGCCTCCAATTGTAGTACCTTGTAAAATAGTTAGTATCAACAACACAAACACAATAGGCATCATAACCATTGATAACCCTCTAAAATAACGATACGGAATTTTATGCACTCCATACATAATTGAGAATCCTAAAAACAGATGCATGAAGTGTTTTACAAAGTAAGAAAACGTATTTCCTCCACTACTAATATTAACTAAATTACTAGCAGCACTATACACAGGTAAAAACGAAAATATAGCTAATAGCGCAGCAATTGCCCATATTAACCGATCTCCTTTTATGTTATTAAATACTGTTTGCATATTTTTTTGAGATGCTTAGACAAGCTTAGCACGACATCTTTTTTGTTTTATTTATAAATTTCTTACTGCATCTTTAAATTGGCGACCTCGATCTTCATAGTTTTCAAATAGATCAAAACTTGCACAAGCTGGTGATAACAACACGTTTTCTCCTGCTTCAGCTATTTTATAAGCTATTTTTACAGCTTCACATATAAACTGTGTTTCTACAATCACATCAACCATATTACCAAAGCTTGCCAAAAGCTTTTGGTTATCCACTCCTAAACAGATAATTGCCTTTACTTTTTCATTTATAAAAGGATATAATTCTTCATAATTATTTCCTTTATCTACACCACCAACAATCCAAACCGTTTGCGCATCCATACTCTCTAAAGCAAAATAAGTTGCGTTCACATTGGTTGCTTTAGAGTCGTTAATGTATTGTACTTTATTTATTTTTAATACATTTTCTAAACGATGCTCTACACCTTGAAAATTTTCTAAACTTTCACGAATAGTCTGTTTTCTTATTTTTAACAAATGTGCTACTGTTGAAGCAGCCATTGCGTTTTTAATGTTGTGTTTACCTTCTAAAGCGATGTTTTTTGTTGGCATAATTATCTGGTTGTTATCTATGGTTATCTTTATATTATCTTTGTCTAAATACGCTCCATTTTCTATAGTTTTTGTTAATGAAAATGGTAATAATGTAGATTGAATGGTATTATTTTTTAGAAACTCTAAAATCACTTTATCGTCTGCATCATAAATCAAATAATCATCTTTAGTTTGATTTTGAGCGATTCTGAATTTTGAAGCGATGTAGTTTTCAAACTTATAATCGTAACGATCTAAATGATCTGGAACGATATTGGTTATGATGGCTATTTTAGGATTAAAACTGAAACATCCATCTAACTGAAAACTACTAATCTCTAAAACATAGTTATCAAAATCATGTTCTAAAACTTGCTTTGCAAAACTATCTCCAATATTTCCAGCCAACCCAACTTCTAACTCTTGCTTTAACACATGATGGGTAAGCATTGATGTTGTTGTTTTACCATTACTTCCAGTAATAGCCACAACAATTGCATTGGTATATTTTGAAGCAAATTCTATTTCAGAAATTACTGGAATACCTTTATCCAAAAGTGCTTTTATCATAGGCACTTTATCTGGTATTCCTGGGCTTTTCATTACCATATCAGCGCTTAAAATTTTAGCTTCTGTGTGTTGCTGATCTTCCCATTCAATGTCATTATTTATAAGAACGTTTTTATACTTTTCTTTTATTTTTCCTTTATCCGAAACAAAAACTTGGTAGCCTTTTGCTTTTCCTAAAAGGGCAGTTCCAACTCCGCTTTCTCCTCCACCAAGTATGACTAGTTTTTGTTTTTTCATTTTATTGAGACACTTCGACAAGCTCAGTGTGACATTTGGTTTTAATTTTACTATCGTAGTTTAAGCGTTACAATGGATAGTATTGCTAGAAAAATTCCAACAATCCAAAAACGTGTTACAATCTTGCTTTCGTGATATCCTTTTTTCTGATAATGATGATGTAATGGAGACATTAAAAAAATGCGTCGACCTTCTCCATATTTTTTCTTTGTGTATTTAAAATAAGTAACTTGTATTATGACTGACAAAGACTCTGCAAAGAAGATTCCGCACAATAATGGAATCAATAATTCTTTACGTACAGCGATTGCAATAACAGCTATAACACCACCAATAGTTAAGCTTCCAGTGTCACCCATAAATACTTGAGCTGGATAAGTATTATACCATAAAAACCCTATAAGCGCACCTGCAAATGCTGCTATAAATACTACCAACTCTCCTAATCTAGGAATGAACATTATATTTAAGTAATCAGAGAAAAAGATATTTCCAGAAATAAAAGCAAAAATGGCTAATGCAAATACAATAATCGCAGAACTACCTGCTGCTAAACCATCAATACCATCGGTTAAATTAGCACCATTAGATACTGCTGTAACAATAAAAATGACAATTGGAATAAATATTAACCATGCATATTTAGCATAACCGTCTCCCATCCATGTTATTAAATCTGAATAATCAAACTCGTTATCTTTTACAAAAGGAATTGTTGTCTTTAAAGACTGCTCTTCCGTATTAAATTCTGGTCCTGAATTTTTAGAAACTAATTCTGTTTGATTAACAGGGTTAACTTTTTCAGTCTTAATAGTAATTCCAGGATGAAAATACATGATTGCTCCAACAAACAATCCTAATCCAACTTGACCTAACACTTTAAACTTTCCGCTAAGACCAGCTTTATCTTTTTTAAATACTTTTATATAATCATCTGTAAAACCAACTGCTCCCATCCAAAGCAAGGTTACAATTAACATAACAACGTATATGTTATCTAATTTTGCTAATAATAATACAGGAATAAGTGTAGCCAGAATAATTATAATCCCACCCATTGTTGGTGTACCAGCTTTTTCTAACTGTCCATCTAAACCTAAATCTCTAACAGATTCTCCTACTTGTTTTTTCTGTAATGCTAAAATGATACGCTTTCCAAATATTGTAGAAAATAACAATGACAAAATAATAGCCATTGCTGCTCTGAATGTGATAAACTGAAATACACTAGCACCAGGAAACTGGTAGTTTTTTTCTAAAAATTCGAATAAGTAGTATAACATTTAATATGGTTTTATTCTTTTGTGCTTCCTGCTAATGCAGGAAGCACAAAGTTTATTTCTGTAATTGTTTTAAAAATTCTTTAACTATTTTAAAATCATCAAAATCAAATCGTTCTCCTTTAATTTCCTGATAAGTTTCATGTCCTTTTCCTGCTATTAATATGATATCATTAGGATTAGCTAATTGACAAGCAGTTTTTATTGCTTGTTTTCTATCTGCAATTGACATGGTTCTTTTAAAATTTTGAGGCTCAACTCCTTTTTCTATATCTTCAATTATTGTTTCCGGAACTTCACTTCTTGGATTATCACTTGTAAAAATGACTTTAGTGCTTAAAGCAGATGCAATGTGACCCATTTTTGGTCGCTTTGTTTTATCTCTATCTCCTCCACAACCAACAACTGTGATTAATTCTTCATTTTTGGTTCTAATATCATTTATTGTTTCCAATACGTTTTGCAATGCGTCAGGTGTATGTGCATAATCTACAATAGCAGTAATTTTCTGGTCAGAAATTAAAAACTGAAAGCGTCCACTTACACTTTCAAGCTCACTAACTAACCTTAAAATTTCTTGCTTTTCAAGACCTAACAATTCTGCAGTAGCGAAAATTGCTAGAATATTATAGGCGTTAAACTGACCTATTAATCGTACCCAAACCTCATTATCGTTAAGTTTTAATAACAAACCATTAAATTGGTTTTCTAAAATTTGAGCCTTATAATCTGCATATGTTTTTAACGCATAAGTATATTGCTTGGCTTTTGTGTTTTGAAGCATAATGCTTCCGTTTTTATCATCACCATTTGTTAACGCAAAAGCTGATTTAGGCAACTCGTCAAAAAAGCGTTTTTTTACATCTCTGTATTCAGCAAAAGTGTCATGATAATCTAAATGATCATGTGATAGGTTAGTAAAAATTCCGCCTTCAAACTTTAAGCCTAAAGTTCTGTTTTGATGAATTCCATGAGAGCTAACTTCCATAAAGCAAAACTCTACTCCTTCATCATTCATCTTCTTTAAATAAGCGTTTATAGTTAAAGAATCTGGTGTTGTATGTGTTGCTGGATGTTCTGTATTATCCACCATAATTTTTACAGTAGATAATAACCCAACTTTATATCCTGCTTTTTTAAATAGTTGATATAAAAGTGATGCAATAGTAGTTTTACCGTTTGTACCAGTAACTCCAACTAACTTTAAATTCTCTGATGGATTACCATAGTAATTAGAAGCCATTATTGCTAAAGCACGACTAGAATCATCTACTTGTATATAAGTGATTCCTGTTTTAGTTTTTTTAGGTAATTCTTGACAGATAACTGCTATAGCACCTTGTTTAACAGCGTTTTCAATATATTGATGTCCATCTGTTACACTTCCTTTTACAGCAACAAACACATCGTTGATTGCTACATTACGCGAGTTAAAATGAATATTACGCACCAAAATATTTGTACTACCAACTACAGCATCCAACGTTACCCTATATAATATGTCTTTTAATGAATTCACGATGCTTCTAAAACTATAGTTTGATTATTTATTAATTTGGTGTTTTTATTTACCGATTGCTTTTTAACAATACCAACACCTTGACATTTTACAGTCACTTTTACATTCATATTTTCTAATAAAGCCAATGCATCCATAAGTGGTAAACCTGTTACGTCAGGCATAATGGTTTTATAATTGTTTATAGAATTATAATAGTTTTCATATTCTTTATTAACAGCTGCATCATTAACCTTTAATGAGGCTACTTGATCTATTAATGGAGTGTCAGTAAATATCTTTTGAGCAATTTTTTTAAATACAGGTCCAGAAACATCTGCGCCATAAAATCCTTTTTTTACGCTTGGTTTATGAATCACGACAATACACGAATACTTTGGATTTTCTACTGGAAAATAACCAGCAAAAGATGAAATATACCTTGGGTTTTCTGCCCAATCTTTCATCCAGTATTCCACTCTTGCAGTTCCTGTTTTCCCACACATTGAAAAATAATCCGAGTATAAAGATTTACCAGTACCTCTAACCACAACATTTTTTAACATCTCTTGTGCTGCGCGCAAAGTAGCATCAGAGCATATTTTTTTATTTATTATTGTTTTTTCAAAAACTTCAATGGATTGATCCAAGTCTTTTACCTCTCTAATAAATCTAGGTTTAACCATCACACCATCATTAGCTACAGCATTATAAAAAGTTAAAGTTTGTAAAGGTGTAATACTTAAATTATAACCATATGCTATAGATGGCAAAGCGTTTTTACTCCATTTTGGATGACCAGGTCCAGGAATCATTGGAGTACCTTCTCCTTGTATTGAAACTCCTAATTTTTTATCCAAATTCCAACCTCTTAGAATATCTAAAAATCGTTTTGGGTTATCTGCATAAGCATCATCAATAACTGTTGCTATTCCAATATTTGAAGATACTTCTAATGCTTTAGCAACAGATATTTTTCCATTTCCGTGAGAGTCTTTTATTCCTCTACCATAAAACACTTTATAACCATTACCTGTATCTACAACATCAGACGTGTCTACTTTTTTATCTTCTAAAGCTGCCATTAAAGCCATAAGTTTAAACGTAGAACCAGGTTCATGCGCTTCATAAACAGCATAGTTTCTCTTTTCGTAATAATATCCAGACTCTGTTTTTCCTAAATTAGAAATTGCTCTAATTTCTCCACTTTTAACGTCCATTACCACCACAGTTCCATGTTCTGCTTGATACAATTCTAATTGTTCTAATAATGCATGATGAGCAATATCCTGAACATTAACATCTATAGTTGTGTACACATCAAAACCATCTTGAGGTTCTACTTGATCGTAGTCCAAAATTGGCTTCCACTGTCCTTTTCCTATTTTTTGTTTTAAACGTTTCCCATCTTTACCTCTTAAATATTCCAGCCCAAAAGCACCATCTATTCCAGCTCTTGTTGTATTACCATCTCCATCTGTACGCTCATATCCAATGGTACGTTGTGCTATTTCGCCTAAAGGGTGTTCTCTTTTTACTTTTTGCTCTACAATTAATCCACCTTTAAAAGCGCCTAATTTTAATAACGGAAATTCTCTAAATTTTAAATAATCTGTATAACCAATATTTTTAACCAATGAGAAATAGCGATTTTTATTTTCTCTTGCCTTACTTAACTCTCGCTGATAATAGTTTGAAGATTTGCCAGTATATTTTGATAATGCATCACTTAACGGTTTAATATTAGCTTTAAAATTTTTATTTGAAGGTGTGACTGCATCAAATAAAATATCATATTTAGGAATTGATGTTGCTAATAAACTACCATCTGCAGAATATACGTTACCACGATTGGCAGGAATAACCACATCTTTTATAGCACGCTCATCCGCTAAGGCTTTATATTTATCTCCATCAACAATTTGTATGGTTAATAATTTACCCACAACAAGAAGCCCGAAGATGAACATACATCCTGCGACAAAATACAATCTGTTTAATATGTTCTTTTCGTTTACTGCCACGATTTGAACTTAGCTTTGCGGTTTAACAATTATTTTTTTTGGCGGTATTACTGAAGGTGCCAATCCCTTTTTTTTCATTTTCTTAACCACAGAAGATTCCATTTTAAGTTGCATCAATTTGGTCCTTCCGTCGTATAACTCGGATCGCAATTCTTTAACTTGATTGTTAAGTTTTGCTATCTCGTGTACTTTTTTATCTAAACTGTGTGAGCTTGCAATCATTACTAAAGCTAAAGCTGAAATAAAAAGAATAAGTCTCCAGTTTTTAAAAGAGTCTTCACTAACCAAAAAGGTTCCTCTTAATATGCCATAAATACCTTTTTTCATAATACTTAGTTTTTGGCTTTTGGCTTTTGGCTACTTACTTTTTCTGCGATTCGTAATTTTGCACTACGTGCTCTGTTATTTATTTTAATCTCTTCTTTTGAAGGGATTATTAATCCGCCAACTTTTTTTAATGGTACTTCAAAATGCCCAAACACATCACGTTCTGGCTCTCCTTCAAACAATCCATTTCTTATAAAACGTTTCACTAATCGATCTTCTAAAGAGTGGTAAGAAATTAAACTTACACGTCCTTTTGGTTTTAAAATCTCAGGCGTTTGCTGTAAAAACTCTTTTAAAGCTTCAATTTCTTGATTTACCTCAATTCTAATGGCTTGATAAATTTGTGCTAAAATTTTATTTTCGTGTTTTGGTGACAAAAACTTTTGAAGTACTTTTTTAAGTTGTTCGCTAGTTTTTATTTCTTCATCTTTTCTAAACTCTACAATAAGTTTAGCCATAGCTGGAGCAGCACGAAGCTCTCCATATTGTGCTATTACTTGACGTAATTGCTCTTCGTCATACTCATTTATTACATGGTAAGCAGATAACTGATTGTTTTGATTCATTCGCATATCTAAATCTGCTTCAAATCTGGTAGAAAAACCGCGTTCTGCTACATCAAATTGATGTGATGACACACCAAAATCTGCTAAAATCCCATCCACTTGCTTAACTCCATGAAAACGCAAAAAGCGTTTTATATACCTAAAGTTTTCATGAATTAGGGTAAACCTAGAATCGTCAATTGTATTTTCAAGCGCATCTTTATCTTGATCAAATGCGTATAATTTTCCGTTTTCTCCTAAACGTTTTAAAATCTCTTTACTGTGTCCACCTCCACCAAAAGTAACGTCCACATAGACACCATCTTCTTTGATAGCCAAACCATCAACGGTTTCTTGTAATAAAACTGGGTTATGATATGCTGTCATCTTCATCGTCTTGACCCATTACTTCTTCAGCTAAATCTGCAAAATCTACTGTTGCATCATCAATAGCTTTCTCATACTTTGTTTTATCCCAAATTTCAACAATATTAACAGCAGAAGACATTACTATATCTTTGGTTATTGATGCAAACCCAATTAAATCTTTAGGGATTAACAAACGTCCATTAGCATCCACCTCTACCATTTTTACTCCAGCTGTAAAACGTCTAATAAAGTCGTTATTCTTCTTTTTAAAACGGTTTAACTTATTTACATTTTGCATTAACGCATTCCATTCTTGCATTGGATACAACTCCAAACATTCCTGGAAAACAGCACGTTTTAACACAAAGCCATTTTGCAACTCTGGAGCCAATTGCTTTTTGAGCGCAGCAGGAAGCATAAGCCTTCCTTTTGCGTCTACTTTACATTCGTATGTTCCTATTAATGAGTTCACAACCGTTTTTAACTATCAAAATTTGTAAAAATCAAATATATTGAAAATTTTACCACATTTTACCACATTTTACCACATTGTTAATAAGTATTCAAACTTTAACAATTTTAATTATTAAAAAATCGCGCTATAAAAGCGTTTTTTAAGTGGGAATTAATTATATATTTTTCTGAAAAAAGTCTATTAACTAAATCATTAAAATAGCTGTTTTTTAAATGAATTAGTTATATTTGCTTTTGACGAAAATGACTAACTATTAATGACGCGTACACTTAAAAAAGAAGGAAAATTCAACTATATTGAGGTTGGTGAAGGACAACCTATTGTTGTGCTTCATGGATTGATGGGTGGATTAAGTAACTTTGATGCTGTAACTACTTTTTTTAGCACTAAAGGCTACAAAGTAATTATACCAGAATTGCCTATTTACAGTATGTCATTACTTAAAACTAACGTCAAAACATTTGCTAAATATCTTCATGATTTTATTGAATTTAAAAATCTTGACAATGTCGTTTTATTAGGAAACTCTTTAGGTGGACATATTGGATTATATCACACCAAATTATTTCCAGATAAAGTTAAAGCATTAGTTATTACTGGAAGCTCTGGATTGTACGAAAGCGCAATGGGTGGAGGATACACTAAACGAAGTGACTACGAGGTTATTAAGAAAAAAGCACAAGAAGTTTTTTACGATCCAGCAGTAGCTACTAAAAAAATTGTAGATGAAGTTTATGAGACTGTAAACGACAGAAACAAACTAATTAAAACGTTAGCAATTGCTAAAAGTGCTATTAGACATAACATGGCTAAGGATTTGCCAAAAATGAAAACCCCAACTTGTATTATTTGGGGAGAAAATGATGGAGTTACACCTCCAGACGTTGCAAACGAGTTTAATGCTTTATTACCTGATTCGGATTTATTTTGGATTGAAAAATGTGGTCATGCTGCCATGATGGAACATCCTGACACTTTTAATCAAATTTTATTTGATTGGTTAAAAAAACGTGAAATTTAACTTATTAAGTTAATTAGAAAATAAATTAAAAGATTTCCGTTTTCACGGAAATGGAAAAAAATCTTATCCATGCATATTAAATCTGCCGAATTTGTTACCAGTAATTCTGATGCTGAAAAATGCCCGAAAGACCGTTTGCCAGAATACGCCTTTATTGGTAGAAGTAACGTAGGAAAGTCTTCCTTAATTAATATGCTAACTAGTAAAAAAAGTCTAGCTAAAACCTCTGGACGACCAGGGAAAACACAATTAATAAACCACTTTTTAATTAATAAAGAATGGTTTTTAGTGGATTTACCAGGTTATGGCTATGCTAGAGTATCTAAAAGCGCAAAAAAAGTATTTCAAAAATTTATTACTCAATATTTTGAGCAACGCGAGCAATTAGTCACTGCTTTTGTATTAGTAGATATTAGACACAAACCACAACCCATTGATCAAGAATTTATGAAGTATTTAGGAGAAGGTGGTATTCCGTTTTCTATTATATTTACAAAAGCTGATAAACTTAAGCCAAAAGCCATAGAGAACCATGTTGAAGATTATAAAAACATCTTACTAGAAACATGGGAAGAAATGCCTAATTACTTTGTTACTTCTTCCAGTAAAACTATTGGAAAGGATGATGTACTTGGTTATATTGATGGATTAAATGACAGTATGGTTGTGGAGTAAATAAGAAAAAGTAATTAAACATAAATGGTCCAAGCTAAACATTGTAATTTATGTAAAAACAAAAAAAAAAGTCTTAAAAATGGATTGACTTGTGGTTTATCCAAAATGAAGCCTGATTTTAAGAATAAGTGTCCTGATTTTGAAATAAGTTATTCCAAAAAAAAATACATACCAGAATTAATAACTAAAATTGAAGAAATAAAAAGCAATAAAAAATCAGTTTACTTCAATTTTATTATTTCTATAGGATTAAGCTTTATAATTCTATTCATTTCATATTATCTTTTAAAAGTTACTTTAGAATATAAAAGCCTTTTTAGCGCAACAATGTCACTTTTAAGCAGTGTAATTGGTACTACCATATTATCAATAGCTTATGGTAAGCTAGTTACTTACAAAAAGAGATTAAATAAAATTGAAAAAGAAAAAAAGAAGCTAGATGAAATTCTTAGAAATTATCAATTAAATTCTGAAACAATAGTTAAGACTATATAAAACAAAAAATTAAATATGTCCAACTTCTCATTAAACCATATAGCACTTTCTGTAAAAGACGTCAATACATCTATTGATTTTTATCAAAAGGTATTTCAATTTAAAGAAATTAAAAACACAGCATCAGACTCTAAAACTAGATGGTTATTATTAGGAGAAGGTAAAGAGTTACATCTTATACCAAGACCTGACGATGAGATAAAAACGAGTAAAGCTGTACATTTTGCTTTATCAACTTTAGATATTAATCAATTTATAAAACATTTAATAGCTTTAAAAATTGAGTATTCTGATTGGCGTGACACACCAAACAAAGATTACATTAGAAAAGATGGTATAATACAAGTTTACTTTAAAGATCCTGATGATTATTGGATTGAAGTAAATAATACTATCTAAACAAAAAAATCGCCCATAGAGCGATTTTTTTATTTTATAATTTTGTTGAGATTATAGCATTTTTAAAGTATTAACTTCTTGCTCTGTTAAAATCTTCCAATTACCTCTTGGTATATCTTTTTTAGTTAAATGCGCAATAGTTACACAATCAATTTTAATGATTTCGTATTTTAAATATTCAAAAATAGTACGTAAAATAATATTACCTGTGTTTTTAATTTTGATTCCAATTTCTTTTTTAGAAGCGCCTTCAATATAACTGATTTCTTCAACAGTTATTAATTTACCTTCTATCTTAAAACCTTCTCTAATCTTTTTTAAGTCTTCCATTTTTAAGTTTTTATCCAACTCTAAATGAAATAACCTTGCGACACCCTTTTTAGAACTTGTAAACTTTTTTACAACCGTATCGTCATTAGTAAATAATAACAAACCTGTAGAGTTACGCCCTAAACGACCAATAGGTTTGATTTTTGCAGAAGATGCGTTAGCAACCAAATCCATTACTGTACGTCCTTTACCTTCGCTTGTTGTTGTTGCAAACCCTTTTGGTTTGTTTAATAAAACATAGGCTTTTTTCTCTGGATTAATTCGGGCTCCATCATAACGCACTTCGTCTTGAAGCCTTACTTTATAACCCATCTCAACCACTACTTTTCCATTAACTGTAACCAAACCCATTGCAATGTGTTGGTCTGCTTCTCTACGAGAACACATACCAGAATTAGCAACGTATTTGTTTAAACGGATTAAATCTGAATCTGGTGCTTTTTTCTGAGTAGGTTTTGAAGAAACATTAGCTGCATTCTTATCTTTCTTTACAGGTCTAAAAGGAGTTTTTGGTCCTGATTTTCCTTTTCCTCTACCTTTTCCTTCGCGGGCTTTACTCATGATTTATTTTTTTGCAAATCTACAACGTTTTTTTGATTATAAATTAAAAAGCTAATCTTTAGTACTACTTTGCGTTAAGGGTTGTAGTGGCATCCTTTTTTTTTTGCATATATGCAAAAAAAAGATATAACGAAAAACCTGACCCTTGTGGTAACGCCCAAATTATAATATACGGTTTAACACCAAATCTACATCTATTAATAAGATGCTAAAAACACCTGAAACAATTATAAATTTTAAGATATTATGTAACCATAAGTAATGTGTTTTGGTATTGGATTTCCAGAGTAAAACAAGGTAGATGATTAGTAAAATCTCGCACATATAAAAATACAGATACATGTGTCCAATATCAAATTTTGAAATTAAAAAATAAACAGGAAACAAGGTTGCTAGACCTAAAATGGTAATCATTTTTTTAGACATTTGTTCTCCATATACTATTGGAATAGTCCTATAATTAAGCGCTAGATCACCTTTTATGTTTTCTAAATCTTTAGTCAATTCTCTTATTGCTATTATTAAAATTAAAAAAGTAGCATGTACAAAAATGACTGACTTAAAGTTATGATAATAGACAAATATGACAAAGAATGGTGTCAGTGTTAAAACCGAAGACACAACATTACCAATTATGGGACGTTTTTTTAATTTATGAGAATATAACCATATTGCAAATATGTAAAACGAAAAGAATAATACTGGTTTAAAGGACACATAACTAGCCATTATTATTGCTGAAAAATTTAGCACAAAATAAAAGGATAGTTTAGTGTTTTGACTAACCAATTTATCCAACATGCTTTTATTGGGTCTATTGATTAAATCTTTTTCTGAATCGTAAAAATTATTAATAATATAACCTCCTGCAATTACAGCTGCAGATGCTAAGACTAGCATTAGTAAATTAATATCAAACAACACCTTTTTTAAAGGTTTGTCTGATGCAAAAATGTAAATGGATGCTAAGTATTGAGCAATGACTATAACTAATATATTATAACCTCTAACTACAGAAAACATGCTAAAAAACTTAAGTAATAGATGTTTTTGTTTTCTGGTAAGCATTAGTATAGTTTTCTAAGACACTTTATTTGCTTTAATTGCCATCAATGGAGATTGTATGCTTAAAAATTATAAACTACTTCTAACTTATAATCTTTCAAAGCATTTTGTGCTTTATCAATATCTTGGGTAAACCCTAAAATATAACCTCCACCTCCAGATCCACATAATTTTAAATAGTAATCATTGGTGTCAATACCATTTTTCCATAGGTCATGAAATTGAGATGGTATCATAGGTTTAAAATGGTTAAGTACTACTTTAGACAGTTGTTTAGTATTATTAAATAAAGACTTGATATCTCCTTTTAAAAAGTCGTCTACACAAGCATCTGTATGTTTTATAAATTGGTTTTTAAGCATTTTTCTAAACCCTTCTTGCTTCATGTTTTCCATAAAAATACTTACCATTGGAGCTGTTTCTCCAATAATACCAGAATCTAATAAAAACACTGCTCCTTGCCCATTATTACTTTGGGTTGGTATTCCTGTTGCTTCTATGTTTTCTTGAGAGTTGATTAAAATAGGTAAACTTAAATAACTATTTAAAGGATCTAAACCTGATGATTTACCATGAAAAAAAGATTCCATTTCTCCAAAAATTGCTTTTAGGGTCAATAATTTTTCTCTAGTAAGGTTTTCTAAAACTGTTATTTTGTCTTGTGCATATTTATCATAGATAGCTGCAACTAAAGCTCCACTACTTCCTACTCCATATCCTTGAGGGATTGATGAGTCAAAATACATTCCAGATTTAACATCTTTTTGTAATGTTTGAATATCAAAAACCACTAAACTAGTGTCAATTTTAGATAAATAATCTGTAAAATTTTGTAAGCTTATATTGGATTGCTTTGCTTCTTCCGAAGAATTATCATCCATTTTAAGAGCTCCATTATAAAAATTATAAGGAATGGAAAGACCTTTAGAATCTTTTATGATTCCGTACTCTCCGAACAATAAAATTTTTGAATAAAATAAAGGACCTTTCATATGTTTTTAACCATTGGGTTGATAAAGTTACAATTGTTTTGCACCAAAACCAATTCTATCGCAAATATAATGACCGTTTTGACAATATTCAACTAATTGAGTCTTAATAAATTTATAAATCTGTTCTGCGTCTTTCTCTGGATATAACACGTGTACATTTGCTCCAGCATCCAAAGTAAAACTAATTGGCAAACCTGTTTGTTGTCTAAAACTCCAAATTTTATTTATTATTTTAAGTGTATTGGGTTTCATTAAAATAAAATATGGGTTACTAGCCATCATCATTGCATGAAGTGTTAATGCTTCGCTTTCTACTAAAGCAATAAACCCATCTAAGTCACCTGATTTTAAAATGTCTTTAATTTTAGAAATATTATGTACTGCTTGCATAAAGCGTTGTTTTGCAAAAGGATGTCCATGCATTAGATTATGCCCAACAGTGCTACTTACTTGCTTTTCGCCTTTATCAACTAATAAAATAGTGTCGTGATAGTTTTTAAAAACATCATGAACTTGATAAGGGTATTTTACACCAAACAAATCACTACTGCCTTCAATTTGTTGATGATTTCCCCAAACTACTAAATCTCCTTCCAAACTTCTACATGCACTACCAGAACCAAGACGTGCTAAAAACGAAGCTTTTTGTATGAAATCTGTACCAGAAATATTAGGATTTAGTTGCTTTTCCAAACTCATTAAACACAAAGCTAAAGCACTCATACCTGAAGCAGAAGAGGCTATTCCTGAGCTGTGTGGAAATGTATTCCTAGTTTTTATAGTAAAATGAAAGTCTTTTAAAAATGGAATATAAGTTTCAATTCTCTTAAAAAACGTTTCGATCTTAGGATGAAAATCTGGCTTAGCAACTTCATCTAAAAAAACTTTAAATGAAAATGAATCGTCTGTTTTTGATTTTTTCTCAAAATTTAACTCGGTTATTGTCTTACAAGCATCTAAAGTAAAGCTAATAGAAGGGTTTTCTGGAATTTGATGTTCTTTTTTTCCCCAATATTTAACCAATGCAATATTACTTGGAGATGACCAGGTAACACTTCCTTTGTTAGGTAAATTATTGTAATTAGTTAATGTAAAACGAGTTAAATCCATTTAAAACTTAAATTTGTGCAAATATAGTTTTAATATTTAAACTATTTTTTTAAATTTGCCTACCGAATGAATATTCAATTTGTTGATTTCTAACTATTAACAGGCTGAATTTGATTCAAAAAAAAATAAAAGTTAACTGATAGGTAAATAAAAGTTCCCTTAGACTTCGCTTCACTGCTTTTTACCTCTTTAAAAAAACAAAGTCTGTTTATATGGACAAAAAACAACGCATTATTATCACTATGCTAGAGCTAGTGGTTAAACAAGGTGTGCATGCAACACCAATGTCTCAAGTTGCCAAAGAAGCAAATGTTGCTGTTGGTACTATTTATCATTATTTTGAAAATAAAAATCAAATAATTGAAGAAATCTACATGATGATTGTCCAAGATTATGGTGTGGTTTTAATTGCAAACTTACCAGAAAAAGGTTTTAAAAAGCAATACCAAACCATGTGGCTTAATCTGTACAACTATTTTGTTGGTAATCCACTTGCTTTTAAGTTTATGGAATTTGTTGCTGTACCACCAATTATTACTCAAGAGTTGGTAGCACAATCTGTACCTTATATTTCAAATATTAGAGATTTATTTTTAGAAGGAATTGAAAACAAAGAACTAAGAAATGCTCCAGTAAGATTAATTTTGCAAATGGCATTTGGTGATGTTGTATCTTCAATTAGATTAAAAGTAAAGAATGAGCTTGAAATGAATAAAAAGCAAATTGATCAAGCGCTTGACATGTCTTGGGACTCTATTAAATACAAAGATTAGTCTTCTAAAAGTTTTACTAACTTATTTAGTGTATTATAGTTTCTGGTGGTTAGCTTAATTTTAATTTTTTTTTCAAAAAAATTATTATTGGCTTTTGACTTACCATATCCTATACTAGAATATAAGTAAATACAGTCGTCTATAAGTTGAAATTTTTCATCTGGAAAACTATAAGATTTTAAGGACTGTATTTGCTGTATTGTTGCTTTATCATATAATAAAGCAAAGTAACTTTTTAGTTTTTCTTCTTCCGTAAAAGGACATTTTTCAAGTATTGAAATTATTTGGGTTGGTGTTTTAATTAACACAGGAATATCAAATCCAAATTGATTGTAAATTCCATTTTTAATTTTAGAGGCTAAAAGATTTCTATCTGTACTTGATGTTTTAAAAATTATATTACCTGTTTGGATATAAGTTTTAACGTCTTTAAAACCTATTTGGTTTAAAAGATCACGCAACTCTTGCATTGGTATTTTGTTATGTCCACCAACATTAATTCCTCTTAAAAAAGCAAGGTAAGTATTCATTTTATTGATATAAATTTTTGGCAACTATGTATGCTCCAGTCCAAGCATTCTGGAAGTTAAAACCTCCTGTTACTGCATCAATATTTATAATTTCGCCAGCTAAATATAAATTATTGTGCAATCTACTTTGGTAGTTTTTAAAATTTACTTCTTTTAAATCTACTCCTCCTGCTGTAACAAACTCTTCTTTAAAAGTACTTTTACCATCTACTTTAAAAATAGCTTTTGTAAGTTGACTAGACAAGTTTTCTAATTGCAATTTATTTAAATCTGCCCATCTAGCTTCTTCATTAATTAAAGACGCAGTAACCAACGTTTTCCATAAGCGTTTAGGCAAATCAAACTGTGCGTAATTAACAACCGTTTTTTTAGAAAATTCTTGTTTAAATTCTTTCAATTCTGAAAGTGTTTTGTCATAATCTTGATTTATAAAATTGATTTCAATTTCAAATTTATAATTCCGTTTTGCAAGCTCTAAAGCTCCAAAAGCTGAGAGTTTTAATATGGAAGGCGCACTCATTCCCCAATGTGTAATTAGTAGTGAACCAAAAGATTCTAACGAAGAACCCACTACCTTTACTTCTACATTTTTAGCAACTACACCTGGAATATCCTTTATCCTTTTGTCATCAATATTAAAAGTAAATAACGATGGAACAGGTTTTATTATAGTATGTCCTAACTGTTCTAAAAATGACCATATTTTAGGATTACTTCCGGTTGCGACTATTAGTTTTTTTGAAGTAAAAACATCAGTTTTAGTAACTACTTGCCATGTGTCATTTATGTTTTTAAAATTGGTGACAGATTGGTTTGTTAATACATCAACACCATGCTTTTGTGCTTGGTTTAAAAAACAATCTATAATCGATTTTGAACTATTACTAACAGGAAAAATACGACCATCCTCTTCTATTTTTAAAGGCACACCTCTGGTTTCAAACCACTCCATAGTGTCTCCTGTCATAAACGTATGAAAAGGACCTAACAACTCTTTTTCTCCTCTAGGATAATAGCTTGTTAACTCTTGTGGATCAAACTCGGCATGTGTGACATTACAACGTCCTCCTCCAGAAATTTTGACTTTAGACAGCACGTCTTTTCCGCGTTCTAAAATAGCAACTTTTATATTTTCATATTGCTCTGCAATATTAATTGCTGCAAAAAAACCTGCTGCACCACCACCTATTATTACTACATCATATTGTTTCATAAACGATCTTAAAAATCACTATTTATAGCTTTTTATTTTTATTATCAATATTTTTAGATTCTAAACGTTATTTAGAATAGCGTTACCCTAATATTAAATTTAATTTAAAAGCATCACAATTTATGACATTTCCATTAAAACCAATACTTGTTTTAGGATTACTTTTAATGTCTTGCAGTACTGGAAAATTAACTGTAGTTGGATCTATAGATGGTGATTTGGATGAAGTTTCTGCAGCACAATTGGTTAGTAATTCTGATTTAATATGGACCATTGAGGATGCTGGAAACAAAAACAATGTTTATGGATTAAATTTAAAAGGAAACATTGTAAAAGACATAGACATTAGTAATGCAAAAAACATAGATTGGGAAGATTTAACTACTGATAATAAAGGTAGTTTATATATTGGTGATTTTGGAAACAACTCCAGAAAACGAAAAACATTTTTTATTTATAAAGTTGAAAACATAGCAAATATTAAAAATAAAACTGAAGCTAAAACCATCACTTTTACTTTACCAGAGAATATAAAGTCTGAAGATTTTGAAGCCTTCTTTTTATGGAAAGATTACTTTTATATTTTTAGTAAAACGCACAAAAAAACAATGCTTTTAAAAGTGCCAAATCAAATAGGAAATCATGTTGCAACTTTTATTACTGAGTATAAATTAAAAGGAAAGGATACACGTGTTACTTCTGCAGATATTAGTCCTGACGGAAAAACAGTTATCCTTTTAAACCATGATAAAATCTGGAAGCTAAGTAATTTTAAAATTGATAATTTTTTTGAAGGAAACGTTAAAAACATACCCTTAAACCACGACAGTCAAAAAGAAGGTATTTGCTTTAAAAATAATACAAGTATTTATATTACAGATGAAGATTCTGGGAAAGAGGATAATAAAATTTATTTGTTAAAATTGAATTAAAACCCAAAGCCGATTTTAAATGCTAGACGTAAACCATCGTCACTATTAAAAGCAGATAAATTACCAACTAACATTCCTGCTGCATTAAAAAACACACCACCACCAAAAGAGTTATTCCATTTTTTTGAGTTATCATTTTTTATCCAAACACGACCATAATCTAAACCTCCATAAACACCTATATTAAGAGGTAATAATCCTGTTTTTAATTTACGTAAATTTAGTCTTAAATCTGTACTTTGCACAAATGCTCTTTTCCCTGTAAAACGCTCATTTCTATACCCTCTTAACCCATTATTTGCGCCTAAATTAGCACCTTGATAAAACTCAAAACCATCTCCAAAATTAAGAAGCGCACTTGCTTTAGTAGCCAAAACCAATTGCCCACTTGGTATTAACTTATAATCAAAACCTAAGGATGGTTTTATAAAAGAAAAATTATTAGAATTGTCTAAGTTAGTTTTATAACCAGCTTTTAAGCTAATTTCCATACCAACGGTTGGAAAAGCTTTATTATCCTTGTTTTGGTAATGGTAATCTATTTGGGCTCCTGCAAAACTACTTCTACTATCTTCTCCATTTGCTTGATAAAACGTGTTTACAAAACGGTCGATAGTTTCTTCAACTTCTATTGTTTCATAGTTTAATGCTACTTTAATTTTAGCTCCTAAATCTCCTTTCCAAAGTAATGAAGGTGTTAGTTTAATGGTCTCTAATTTTACACGATTATAATCTAAATTATAGTTAGCTTCATTTTCTGTATTCGGGTTTAATGTTTCGTTTCCTAAACCAAAAAAGTTTACACTGTAATTTGGGCTTGTAAAAGCTGCTTCTAAACCTAAATTCCAATTTTTAATAACATTTGCAAACTCGGCTTTATAATTAAAATCAAAACCAGAAGTTGCAAAATAATAAGCAGCAGATAACTGATGTTGCTGTGTAAATGGATTACGTTCAAAACCATACGTTGTATACGTATTTGTAAGTCCAATTTTAAAACCATCGTCTGGATTTGATCCTAAGACTGGAATTAATTGATTGGAGCTGTTCTTTAACTTTTTGTAGTCGTAAACATTAGTTTCATAATCATCAGTTAATTTATTTATTCCTTTTTTGGTGATATAACTATTTTTTTTTGTCTTATAATCATACGATTTTACTCGTTTTCCGTTAACTATATCGTAAGTGTCTTTATTTTGACCACCAATTAATCTTAATTTTATCAATCTATTTCCTTCACCAAAAACTTTAAAAACATCGTCATCATCTAAACCATAAATCCAAATTTCTTTGGTATCCTCAAAGGAGTATGATCTAGAGAAAAACACAGTTTCTTTTTTACCTTTTTTTATACGATAAGCAGTTACTTTAGTAATTCCGTTTGACTGTCTTTCTATATCAAACCAATCGTCTTTATTTGTCCCTTTTATAACCGCAAAATTATTAATATGATTATAGTAGTTATAAGATATTTTTTGAAGATTTGCACGTCTTCCTTTTAATTTTAATTTAATATCATTTATTGTTTCCTGATTGACTTCAGAAGGAAAAGACATGAATGCCTCGTCAATAACTTGATCTGTCAAATGGGTTGTAATATGTTTTACTTGTGCATTCCAAATCTCTCGATTAGACTGATTTATTAAAGCCATATCCAAAGGATAAGGTTCCAAATTAAACCATTTTGGGCTTTTTAATTCTTCAGTATAACTTTTCATTAAACGCAAATCAGGAATAATTGATGTTGCAACGCTTAACAGAGTACCATCTCCCATTATGGAAAATGCTTGATCACGATCTCTAGGTATTGGTCTATAAATTGTTTGTTTATCTTCTTTAAAAGTTGCCCATCTCCATTGGTCTTCATGCCTATCCCAATCTCCAATTAGCATATCAAATAAACGTGCTTTGATGTAAGACGCTTCGTCTATTGAGTGATTTTCGTTTTTATTAAGATTTTTAAGCAAGTCACTAGTACTAATAACTTTATTAGAAAATCCAAAACTTTTCTTATCTCCATGACCTGAAGCTGCACGCTCTTCAATCATATATAATTCATCTCCAAAATCTGTATTATATTGTGCTAAGGCATTTTGTTTTGGGATATAATACAACACTGGATTGGTATGAAAAACACCAACTGCATCAGACAATTTACCTATAGTAAAAGGTGCATAAGGATGTGATCCTGTAAATACATCTAACAATAAATTTTCCGTATAAGTATCATTAAATTGACCTTGGATATATTGGTCTTTAAAGGCTACTGCTTGTAAATATTGTAGCGCATTTTTACGCAATGCTCTCATTACATATTGTTTGCCTTCCTGATCTTTAAGCATTAAAGACTTAGATTGATGTCCACCTCCTTTTCTAACTGGAGTCAATCCACCAAAAAGGGTGTCTAAATTTACAGTTGGCGCATTTACTTTTACACCAAAATCTTGACGATACCTACTTCCCCAAAGGGTTTTATAAAGTGTTCCTTTTGAAACCTCATCTTCTGTATAAATTGAGGCTTTTTTATGACTAGAAAAACCAGATACATAATCTGTAATATTAGTCTCTTTGTTTTCTGAAAACACATTAGTCTGAAATGCAGTTTTATTATCTTGAGCAGTAATAAAACGCACATTTGAAGAACCATCTTTATAAACATCTAAAATACTATAACCTTGTTTTCCGTAAGAAAACTGTCCACCTCCAATATTATGGGTTGCACTTGTTTTAGATCCAGAACCACTAACTATTTGTGGTAAATTATCTTGTATTAAATATTGCAAACTATGCTCATGTCCAGAAACAAAAACAACTTTACTGTTTTCTTGTGACAATGTTATTATACGCTTTTTAAACGTATTATAACGTTTATTGGATTGATCTACATTTGTAATTCCAGTTGTAACCCTTAATAGATTTTTAAGTGATCCAATAATAGGTAATGGTTTCATGTGGTCTAAAAATGTAAATTGTGCACCATGAGAACCATTGGTAAAAATGGGATGATGTAAGGCTACAATAGTCGTTTTGCCTCTTGCTTTTTTAATTAGACTTTCAAACTCGTCAAAAAACTAAGTTCTGGTTTTAATATCACAATTATCATTTATAGTTGGATGTTTATCCCAATTAGTGACATACCAATGAGAATCTACAATTATCATTACAACATCATCGCTAATAGTTACTTTTTGTATTGGACAACCGTTTTCTGGTAAAAAAGTATTTTTACCTAAAGCATCTTCTACAAATTTTTCTTGTCTTTTTAACCCTTTTAAGCCAGAATACCAATCATGATTGCCTGGAATAAAAATAGTGTTTCCTTTAAAATCTTTTACTGCTTGTGTTTGTGTTTTTAATTGATGTTGGGCAAACTCCCTATCTTTATGATCCTTGCTTACCAATCCATTAGGATAAATATTATCTCCTAAAAAAAGAGCTGTACTATTACTTGGTGCATTGCTTAAAGCTTTTTCAAAAGCTTTTAAAGCATCAGATTTGGAGCCAATTGGAGAGTTTCCTGCATCGCCAATTAAATAAAAAGAATGTTCTAATATTTTATCTTTTGGAAAGGTTTTAATATTATTTTCGTCTTTATATTGAGGCTTAAAGGTTGCGCATGCATTTAATAAGTTAGCAATAATAATTATAATGGCTAGTTGTTTAATTCTCATTTTAACAGATTAATTAGCTATTTTAGTAAAAATAATTCTTTAAATGGAAAATGTAATCATTGAAACAGAAAAACATGTCTCACAATTACTAACTAGTAAATTGGAACATACTTTTTTCTATCATAATTTAAGTCATACACAGCGTGTTGTTAAAAGCATATTAGAACTTGCTGAAGGCGAAAAAACGCCTAAAAAAGACACTCAGTTATTAAAAATTAGTGCTTGGTTTCATGATATTGGATATATAAATGGATGCAAAAATCATGAAGAAGAAAGCGCCAAATTAGCTTCAACTTTTTTAAAAAATCATAACGTTTCTGAAGCTGATATAGCTTCTATCACTGGGTTAATTTTAGCTACTAAAATTAATTACGAACCAAAAAATAGCCTTGAAAAAATTATTCGTGATGCTGATTCGTCGCACTTTGGAAGCAAAAATTACATTGAAATTTGCGATTTATTAAGAGCTGAATGGGACCTTACCCAAAGTAAAGCTTTTACAGATAGTGAGTGGACCCAAGAAAATATTCAGTTTTTATCTAAACACCACCATTTTTACACCAATTATGCTCAAGAGAATTGGCAAAAAAGAAAAGATAAAAATCTAGTTTTACTGTTAAAAACATTAAAAAAACAACAAGCTGAAGAACTTAAAGCACAAACAAAAGCTGAAGAATTTCAGCTTAAAAAAAACAAAGCAACTTTACCAGAACGTGGTATTGAAACCATGTTTAGAGTTACTCTAAAAAATCATATTACTTTAAGTAATATTGCAGATACAAAAGCTAATATTTTATTATCTGTAAATGCCATTATAGTGTCTTTAGTACTATCTAATTTAGTGTCTAAATTAGATAATCCTTCAAATGGTTATTTAATTATCCCAACCGTTGTTTTTGTATTATTTACAGTAGCTTCTATAATATTATCCATTTTAGCAACGCGTCCAAATGTGACAAGTGGTAAATTTAACAAAGAGGATGTAAAAAATAAAAAGGTTAACCTTTTGTTTTTTGGAAACTTTCATAAAATGAGTCTTGATGATTTTGAATGGGCTATGGGAGAAATGATGCAAGACAGAGATTACTTATATTCTTCTATGAAAAAAGACTTATATTTTCTGGGTTTAGTTTTAAATAAAAAATACAAAATACTAAGACTTACTTATACAGTTTTTATGATAGGTATTATTGTAAGTGTATTGACTTTTGCAATTGCCTTTAAAACGCAAGGGTAAACATTTATTAAATCTCTTTCATTAAATCTTCATAAGTATAAAACTCTTTTTTATTAGTTTCTTTTTGGTATAAAATATTGACACGTAATGCTTTTAAACCTGTAACACCTTGTAGGTTTTCAAGTTCTAAAATCTCTACATTGTCACCTAACTTATGCTTAGATTGTAAAAAATTAATATATTTTAAATACTCTATTTCATCTTCCTTTTGAGAGAAGACTATTGTTATTTTCCCTTTTGCAGTAATGCGCTCATTAGTTCCTTTAATATTAGCTTTATCGACACGTTTTTTGACAACTTCATATCTTGCATTATAGGTTCCGTCTACATCAAAATGTTTTTCGTCTGTTCTAAAACGTATAGACAATGGTTGATTAAACACTAAAATCATTGAGGCAACATCTAAAGCAATTGGATAGTCATGTTGTTGGTTATAGTAAGTGTTTTCCATATCACACATTACTTGTAATTGCCACAAACGCAAGTTGTACAAATAAATTTTATTAAAAGAATCTTCTTTAGTGATGGCTTCTCCTATGTACATATTATGTTCTACTCCATCAGTTTTAAAACGTTCAAAAAAGTGAGGATACATTGCTTGTGCTTCAACTTGTTTTTTATCTAATAAAGAGGACATGTTTTTATTAATCAAACTTATTGTGTCATCATAGTTTTTACGATAATGATATACTAGATCCACCTGACTATCTACTGTATTAAAATAGTCTTCTATTTGTTTTACTAGATAGGGTTTAGATTTTAATTGAAATTTAAACAGTGGCTCAATTTCATTTTTAAAAAATCGTGTTATTTCTTGTTCACTATCTACTTTAAAGTTAGTGTGTAATGCTTCTTTAAAAGTAATAATCTGAAATAACAACTGTTCTAAAATGGGCAATTTATCAATATCAAATGCAACTTTCACAATTTTTTCAACCATTTTAAGCTGTAATGACAAGTCTTTTTCTGTTGCACTATTCCTAGCGTTTGAAGAGCCTTTAACATCTATTTGTCCAAATAATGGATAGACATTATCAAAACTGATTTTACTAAAAAGTGGGTTATCTTTTCCATTATGCTGTTCTGTCATAAACTGCTTAGCAGCTTTCTCAAACTTCCATTTTACACTAGGATGAATGGATGTACATTCACGTTGTATGATTGCTTCTATTAAATTTTCTTCGTCAGTTTTTGAGCGTTTCACAGCAGACAAAATAAATGGCATCACATCCACCAACTTATTAGCATTAATACTATTTAAAACTTTAGCTTTTTTTGAGACTAATTCTAAAACAGCTAGTAATTGACCGTTTTCTGCAATTGGTGCAAAAATTGCGCTTTTAATACCTTGTTCTTTTAATACTTTAATCTGTGGAGCATTACCTTTAGACATTTCATAATACTTCTCTACATCAGATATAGTATAATATGTTTGCTCTTTAAGTAATGTATTATAACTGTGTTGGCAAAAAGCAGTATCGCAACTTAACTCTGTATTTGTTTTTAGTAAAAAACTACTAACATTAGAATCGTAAACCTGCATTAGCATATTGTCTTCTTTATTATAGATAGAAAACCCTACTTGCAAGTCTTTCATATTAAAAAGCGTACTAAATATTTGCTGGAAGTCTTTCATAAAGCTTTCATCCTTACGCTTATTACTACCTATTAAAGTAGATTTTATATTAGATATTGATTGATCATCTGTAACATCAAAAATATTAGAGATTACAAACCCTTTAGATATGTAACTATTAGGCGGAAATTTTTCTTTCCACAATTCTATATTATTAAAATTATCTAAAAGTTGATCAAAATCTTCTTGTTTTAATTTTGGAGCTTTATCTGTTGGAAGAATCTCCATAAAATCTGCATTATATAAGATTTTATAAATTCTCATTACTCCATTTGCTTCAGGGATTTCATAATATAAAGGACGTTTAAAGTTGGTATTAAAACCATAAATCATATTCATAATTATGGTACATCCCAAAATATACCAATCGTTTTCTGGCATGTTTTTAATAACTAACTCAAAATCTGGTCCAGCAGTTTTTATGATGTTTTTAAAACGTTGTGAAGCATTAAAAATAAAATTATGATACGGTACACTTGCTGTTTTAATCTCGTTTAAACTTAAGACTTCACTAAAAGAGTCTTGTAATAAGGTTTGGATTTCGTCTTGATATTCTTTTAAAACAGAAACATCACTAAATCCTTCTGTTAAAACTGGAGCATTCATTTTTATTTCTAAAACTCGTTTAGCTTTGGCAGCAAGAAAAGGATCTTTACTATTAGCCAATACTTGATACTTCTCAATAAGTTTATTAAAACTTATTTGAATAGAGAAAGGTAAATTAGTATTGTCGTTTAAATTAGAAATCATAATCTTAAAATTACACAAAAATACGCATTATTAAGATTAGTCGTAAGGATTTTAATAAGTTGACAGAGCAAATACTAAAAACAATAATAATTGTATGCATGTAAGTTTTTTATTTAAAAAACGACTTTATAGAAGTCTATAAACAGTTGTCAAAATGAAATTTAAGTTTTCCTTCTTAATACTTTATACTATTAGCTCTTTTTCAATTGTTGCACAAACTTGTTGTTCTGGAGGGATTCCTCTATCAAATAACTTAGGGTTAAATATATCTAAGAAAGGGACAATCCAAATTGGATTAGCTTATGACTATAATAATCTTAATACATTAAATTCTGGAACAGAAAATTTAGAAGACAATTCTAGATTAAGAGTTACTCATTCTTTTTTAATTAATACAGGATATTCTATATCAAACAATATTTCTGTAGAAACATTATTTACTTGGATTAATCAACGTCGAAAAATATCTCAATTTGGTAATGAAAATTTTGATCAAACATCAGGAATTGGTGATGCTGTATTATTATTAAAATATAATTTTTCAAATTTATTAGGAAAAAATAGCAATTTAAACATTGGTTTAGGGGCTAAAATTCCATTTGGATCTTCTACAGAAACTAATGCAATTGGCATAACACTTAATTCTGATTTACAACCTGGAAGTAATACTTGGGACACTATTTATTATACTTTTATATCTAAAAATTTAAATATTAGACCTTCTTTTGGCTTTTTTAGTAAAATTATTTATCGAAATACTGGTACAAACAACACATATTTAAACACCTTAAAATATAAGTTTGGTAATGAGTTTCAAGCTTTTTTAGGTTTCTCTGATCAATTTTTATTATTTAAAACGTTATCTAATTCTAGTCTATCTTTTAAATACAGAATTGCTGAAAAAGATAGACTAGATGGTTTTGAACTAGAAAACACTGGAGGTAAATGGCTTTTTTTACTACCAAATTTTTCTTTAAATATCACAAAATCTTTATCTATAAACACTAAAGTAGAAATTCCTATTTATAGTAACGTTGATGGTACACAACTTACTCCCTCTTTTAGAATATCTTCAGGTATTTTACTTAAAATTGATAGAAAACAAAAACTCCTTTTATAAAATTAGAAATCATGAAAAAATATATTACATATACGTTTATAATATTGTTTATAACATCCTGTAGTAAAACAAGTGAAGTTAGTAATTCAAATAACCCAAACACTACTAATAATAATTTTCAAGAATGGTTAGTTCCATTAGGGGAAATTAGAGATGGAGGTCCAGGTAAAGATGGAATACCTTCCATAGACACACCTATTTTTGTTGACGCAAATAGTAGTGATGCAAATTATTTAGATGATGATGATCTTGTAATTGGAATTGTTAAAGGAAGCCAAATTAAAGCATATCCACATATCGTTATGGATTGGCATGAAGTGGTAAATGACAATTTTGATGGATTCCCTGTTACCATTAGCTACTGTCCTTTAACTGGTACTGCATTTGGTTGGAATGGAATAATAAATGGTCAAATTACCACTTTTGGTGTTTCAGGTTTACTATATAATACAAATTTGATACTATACGACAGGAATTCTGACAGTAATTGGTCACAACTAAGATTGCAATGTATTAATGGTTCACAAATAAGCTCAATTCCTGAAACCGAAAGCGTTATTGAAACAACTTGGGGTGTTTGGAAAAACATGTTTCCTTCAACCAAGGTTCTAAGTTTATTTACTGGATTTAATAGAGATTACGGTACATATCCTTATGGAGATTATATTACAAATAACGATTTTTTATTATTCAATGTAAATCCTACAAATAATACTTTGCCAAGTAAAGAAAGAGTCTTTGCTTTAATTGACAACAACCTATCAAAAGCGTATAGGTTTGAAAACTTTAATAATGGCAAAGTTGTTAATGAAACATTTAATGGAAACCAATACTTAATAGTTGGTAACAACAATATTATTAATGCTTTTAAACTATCTGGTTCTACTTTAGGGTTGAGTTTTCAATATAATTACAGTAATTCAGAGGAGTTTTTTATTGACAATGAAGGTAACAAATGGAATATATTTGGAAAAGCCATTCAAGGACCACGTGTTGGCCAGAAATTGACACCATCAAAATCTGTGGTTAGTTATTGGTTTGCAATTGCTTCATTTTATCCAAATCCAGAGATTTATCAATAATAATTAAATTAACAAATAATCAAAGTTTATTTTTTTTTAATTTACCACCTTTTTATTTTAACTAAATTAAAGCTTCAATTTAACGTTAAGGCATTTTTTACTGATTTTTTTATCCTTCTAAAAAGATATCAACAGACTTATTAAATAAAAGTTCTTTCTCTATTTGGTAATCAAATATATAATCGTAAATTTGCAAACTCTTTTTGAGAGAGGAATGTTTAATCTACCTGTACATATACAGGTGAAAATTTAATTAATAACGTGGACACAATAAGCTACAAAACGATATCAGCAAATAAAGCTACTGTAGATAAGCAGTGGGTTTTAGTAGATGCTGATGGTCAAACATTAGGTCGTTTAGCTTCTAAAGTAGCAATACTTTTAAGAGGAAAACATAAACCTAGCTTCACACCACATGTTGATTGTGGAGATAACGTAATTGTTATCAATTCAGAAAAAATCAACTTAACAGGAAACAAGTGGAATGACAAATCTTACATTCGTCACACAGGTTATCCAGGTGGACAAAGAAGTTTAACTGCTACAGAATTGTTTGGAAAAGATCCAGCAAGGTTAGTGGAAAAATCAGTAAAAGGAATGTTGCCTAAAAACAAATTAGGAGCAGCTTTATTCCGTAATTTAAATGTTGTTGTTGGTTCAGCTCATGCACATGAAGCACAAAAACCAACAGTAATTAACTTAAACGAATTCAGGTAATGGAAGTAATTCACAAAATTGGTCGTCGTAAGACCGCAGTTGCTCGTATATATCTTTCTAAAGGAAAAGGTAATATTACGATTAACAAAAAAGAACTTAAAGACTACTTCGATACAGCAACATTACAATACAAAGTAAACCAACCATTAGCTTTAACAGAAAATGAAGGTAACTTTGATATTAAAGTAAATGTTTTTGGAGGAGGTATTACAGGTCAAGCTGAAGCTGTTCGTTTAGCAATCTCTCGTGCAATGTGCGAATTAGATGCTGAAAACAGATTAATCTTAAAACCTGAAGGATTATTAACAAGAGATCCAAGAATGGTTGAACGTAAAAAATTCGGTCAGAAGAAAGCTCGTAAGAAATTTCAATTCTCTAAACGTTAATATCATTGTTGAAATCATTTTCAACACAAAACAAAAAATTAAACAGTTATTGTTGTCCTAGTGTCTTTAAAAACAAAAACACAGGATTTAGTTTAGCATCTAAATAATTAAGGCGAATTTTAAAAATGACCACTTAGTTATTGCTAATTCAACAGAACGTAAACTATTACAAAATGGCAGTAGAAGTAAAAGAATTACTTGAAGCAGGTGTACACTTCGGTCACCTTACACGTAGATGGGATCCAAACATGGCTCCTTACGTATATATGGAGCGTAACGGTATCCATATTATCAATTTATACAAAACAGCAGCTAAGATGGAAGAAGCTGGAGATGCATTAGCAAAAATTGCAGCTTCAGGTCGTAAAATCTTATTTGTTGCAACAAAAAAGCAAGCTAAAGACATCGTTTCTGAAAAAGCTGGTAGCATCAACATGCCTTATATTACTGAAAGATGGCCTGGAGGAATGTTAACTAACTTTGTAACTATCCGTAAAGCAATCAAAAAGATGGCTACTATTGATAGAATGAAAAAAGACGGTACGTTTTTAACTTTATCTAAAAAAGAACGTTTACAAGTTGACCGTTTAAGAGCTAAGTTAGAGAAAAACTTAGGTTCTATCGTTGACATGACACGTTTACCTGGTGCTTTATTTGTTGTTGACATTAAGCGCGAACATATCGCAATTAAAGAAGCTCAAAAATTAAACATTCCAATATTTGCAATGGTAGATACTAACTCTGATCCACGTCAGGTAGATTATGTAATACCATCAAATGATGATGCTTCTAAATCAATCGATAAAATATTAACACACGTTACAGACGCTATTACAAATGGTCTTAACGAGCGTAAAGCTGAAAAAGCAGGAAAAGAGGCAGCAAAAGAAGCAGCAAAAGCTGTAAAAGCAGCACCTAAAAAAGCAGAAGCAGCTAAAGAGGAAGAAGAATAAAATAACTATTTCAAATCACAAACAAGTCGTTTAATTCTTTTCTTTACCGAAATAAATTGAACGACTTTTTTAAATTATAATTACCATGAGTGAAGTAAAAATAACAGCAGCACAAGTAAACGAATTAAGAAAAGCTACTGGAGCAGGAATGATGGACTGCAAAAAAGCATTAGTAGAAGCAGGTGGAGATTTTGACAAAGCAATTGACGTATTACGTAAAAAAGGTCAAAAGGTAGCAGAAAAAAGAGCAGACAGAGACTCTTCTGAAGGTGCAGCAGCTATCAGAATTAATGATGACAACACTGCTGGTGTTGCAATCGTATTAGGATGCGAAACAGATTTTGTTGGTAAAAACGAATCTTTCTTAGCATTAGCTGGTCAATTTGCAGATATCGCTTTAAACCATGATAACAAAGAAGCCTTTTTAGCAGCAGACTTTGGTGGTATGACAGTTGCAGAAAAACTAGTAGAACAAACTGGTGTTGTAGGTGAAAAATTAGAAATCAATGCTTTTGAAAAATTAGAAGCTCCTTATGTTGGTTCTTATGTACATATTAACAAAATTGGTGCTTTAGTTGGTTTAAACCAAAAAGAAGAAGTAGTTGGAAAAGACGTAGCAATGCAAGTAGCATCTATGGGAGCAACTACATTATCTTACAAAGATTTTGACGCAGCATTTGTTGCATCAGAAACTGAAGCAAGAATTGCAGTTATCGAAAAAGATAATATAGAGTTAGGACGTTTAGGTAAAACATTAAAAAATGTACCTCAATACATCTCAATGTCTCAATTATCTGCTGACGTATTAGCTCAAGCTGAAGAAGCTGCAAAAGCAGAATTAAAAGCAGAAGGTAAACCAGAACAAATCTGGGATAAAATTTTACCAGGTAAAATGGAACGTTTTATTTCTGACAACACAACTTTAGATCAAGAAAAATGTTTACTAGATCAAAAGTTTATTAAAGACGAAAAAATGACTGTTGCAGATTACGTAGCGTCTAAAAACGTTGAAGTATTAGCTTTCAAACGTGTATCTTTAGGATAATTGTCATTCCTGCGTAGGCAGGAATCCACAATAAACTATAAATATTTAAAAACCACTACTCTATTTTTAGAGCTAGTGGTTTTTTTATGCATAAACTTTAAAAGAAAAAATAAAAGTAACTGGCTTTTATTCATTCAAAAAAAATAAAAAAAATGTGTAGCTTTGCTAAACTCTAATTCCTATAAAACTAGGACACTCTTAATCGGTAGATTATAATATGAAATATAAAAGAATACTCCTTAAATTATCTGGTGAAGCATTAATGGGAAACCGTCAATATGGAATTGACCCAGAACGCCTATCTGAATATGCTGAAGAAATTAAAGCAGTAACCGAAAAAGGCATTGAAGTTGCAATTGTAATTGGTGGTGGAAACATTTTTAGAGGTGTTGCAGGTGCAATGAATGGAATGGATCGTGTACAAGGAGACCATATGGGAATGTTAGCAACCGTTATAAACGGTCTTGCATTACAACAAGCTCTAGAAGATGCAGAAGTAAAAACCAGATTACAAACTGCAATTAAAATTAATGAAGTTGCAGAGCCTTTTATACGCAGAAAAGCAATGAGCCATTTACGTAAAGGACGTGTAGTAATATTTGGAGGAGGAACCGGAAACCCTTATTTTACTACAGATTCTGCTGCTGTATTAAGAGCAATAGAAATTGAAGCTGATGTTATTTTAAAAGGAACACGTGTTGATGGAATCTATAATACAGATCCAGAAAAAGATAGTACTGCAATAAAATTTGATCATATTACTTTTGACGATGTTTTACGCAAAGGATTAAAAGTTATGGATACAACTGCATTTACTTTAAGCCAAGAAAACGATTTACCAATTATTGTATTTGACATGAATACAAAAGGCAATTTAATGAGAGTTGTTTCTGGAGAAAAAATAGGAACACAAGTCAGTTTATAATATAGATTATTATATTACATTTAAAATTGGCTCGCTTTTTGAAAGTCATTCAATATTAAATTAAATTACAATGAACGAAGAAATTACATTTATTATAGACACTGCTAAAGAAGCAATGGATAAAGCCATTAAGCATCTAGAAAAGCAATTTGTAAATATACGAGCAGGAAAAGCAAGTCCTTCTATGCTAGGTAGTGTAATGGTAGACTATTATGGGTCACAAACACCTTTAAGTCAAGTAGCAAACGTTAATACTCCAGATGGAAGAACTATTACAGTGCAACCTTGGGAAAAAAACATGCTACAAGAAATTGAAAAAGCTATAATGATTGCTAACCTTGGGTTTAACCCAATGAATAATGGTGACACTATAATCATAAACGTTCCGCCATTAACAGAAGAACGTAGACGTGACCTTGCAAAACAAGCAAAAGCAGAATCTGAAGATGCTAAAGTTGGTATTAGAAGCGCTAGAAAAGATGCTAATAATGACATTAAAAAAACGGATGATGCATCTGAAGATCAACAAAAAAATGCTGAAGCAGATATACAGTCGTTAACTGATAGTTATGTTAAAAAAATTGAAGATTTATTGTCTGTAAAAGAGACAGAGATTATGACCGTTTAAATCTTTAAAGCGACTAATAAGTCGCTTTTTTTATAACTTTTATTATTTTTTTACGTTTCATCATTAAATCAAATCAATCAATTATGAAATCTTTTAAATCAATCTGTTTTATAATAGCATTCTTATTTATAGGATTGCTTCAAGCTCAAGATTACAAATTTATTCCTGACAATCAACGTTTACTGACTGATGAAGAAGTAAAAACAATGGAAATAATGATTACTCCTAACGTTTTGCTTTTTGACGAGAATGGTAGACTATTACCTATGTCAAAATTGGAGTTAATGACTAATCCAGATTATAAGCCTTTATTTTATGTTGATGCAAATAAAAAATTAAAGTCAGTAGTCTTTAAACGTGTAAAAGCATCAGACAATTCTATTACTAAAAATCCTGAAGAAGAATTTACTAAAGGAGAAAAAGCAATAGACTTTATTGCTACAGACTTAGATGGAAACACTTATAAATTATCAGATTTAAAAGGTCAAGTTGTAGTCCTAAATTTTTGGTTTACAAAATGTGGTCCTTGCATCCAAGAAATGCCAGAATTAAACACCTTAACGGAAGACTTTAAAGATAAAGATGTCAAATTTTTAGCCATTACTTTTAACCAAAAAGATCTTGTTGAACAGTTTTTGGAAGACACTAAATTTGATTTTACAATTATACCTAACGCAAACGATATTATATCTTTATATGGTGTCAATAGTTTTCCTACAAGTATTGTAATTGATAAAGATGGTAACATAGCGACTAAAGAAGTTGGTTTAATGACCAATATAAAAACTATACTTACCAACGCAATAAATGCAGAACTCTAAACGCTTTAATCATAATTATTGGATAGTTATTTTATGCTTTTTTAGTGTAACTTTTGCTAATGCGCAAGATCCAGATAATAATATTAAAGTTAATGACACTACTAAATCTGGAACACTTTTAAAACAGTTAGGAGATGGTTTTTTTCCTACTAAACTGTGGAATTTTGATCTTCGTTATCTTATTAAATTTAACCAATATGAAGGTTTCAGAACTGGATTAGGAGGTGTAACAAACGATGCTTTTTCGGAAAAATACAGAATAGACTCTTACTTAGTTTATGGGTTTAGGGACGATAAGTTTAAATATAAAATTGGTGGTGGTTTTAGAGTAAATCCAAACACAAAAACATGGATTAATATTTCTTATGTTGACGACTTAAAAGAAACTGGAAGTTCCGATTTTTTAACAGATGGTAGAGCGTTTTCATTTTTTGAACCACGTCTATTAAATATAGATTTATTTCATAAACATATTACTTCTTCAATTTCATTAGAACATGAAATTACACCAAAATTATATTCTAAAACAGAATTAGCAATAAGCAACATCAGTCCAACATATAATTACCAATACATCTTAGATAATACTAGCTATAATTATTTTGAAACTACAACAGCAAAAATAGCATTACAATGGGATCCATTTAATTCTGAAGAAGAGTTAGAAAATGGAACAAAATCGATTATTCAAGGCTATCCAAAATTTACGTTACAATACACCAAAAGTTTTAAAGACGTTTTTAACGCAGACTTTGATTTTTCAAAAATTGATTTTAGAGCTATTCATAAAATAAAACATAATAAAGAAGCTTACACTATTGGTACTTTATCTGCAGGAATAGCTCATGGAGATGCACCTTTAACACATTTATATCACGCTTATCCTAATAATATTACAAAAGAAACTATTTTGCAACGTTTTTCTGTAGCAGGTATCAATAGTTTTGAAACCATGTATTTTAACGAGTTTTTCTCAGACCGTTTTTCTACTTTAGTAGTAAAACATTACGTAAAACCCTTTCAGATATCAAATCGTTTTAACCCTCAATTAGTATTAGTTTCACGATATGCAATTGGTAATATGAATACAATAAGCAGACACCAAAATGTTAATTTTGAAACCTTAAAACATGGTTACACAGAAAGCGGTTTTGAAATCAATAAACTACTCTTTGGCTTTGGCTTAAGTGCTACTTATAGATATGGAGCTTATCACTTGTCTAGAGAAGAGGATAATATTGCATTAAAATTCACTTTTAATATTACATTATAAAACCAATTTTTTATAAGTAAATACAATGGTTTTACATACCTTTGCAGCGTTTTTTATAGCATTATGTTAAAACTATTTACAGCAAATTTTTGGGATGTTGTAGCAAGACTTATTTTGCGCAACAAAATAGCTATTCTTCTAGGAGTAGTTGTAGTTACCATACTTTTTAGTACACAATGGAAGTACATGCGTTTTACGTATACAGAAGCCAACTTGCTTCCAGATGATCATGAAGTAAATATTACTTATAATGATTTTTTAAAGGTCTTTGGAGAGGAAGGTAATTTAGTAGTACTTGGTGTAAAAGACACCACACTATTTACTGTCGAAAAACTTAATGCTTGGAATGACCTTTCTGATAGTTTTAGGAATGATCCAGAAATTGAAACTGTAGTTTCTATTAAAGATTTACAAAAACTTATAAAAGACGAAAAAAACGAAAAATTTTCTTTAGAACCTTTTATAAAAGATTCTGTATCCTCTATTGAACAAATAGAAAAACTGCAAGATCAGTTATTTAACAAATACCCATTTTACGATAACTTTTTATTTAATAAAAAAACCAAAACGGTTCGTACTGCATTATATCTTAAAAAAGACATTGTAAATACTCCTGCCAGAAAGGAATTTATAATGAATAATCTTATTAAAAAAATTGAAGATTATAAAGCCAATGGTGGTTTAGATGTTAGGGTTTCTGGAATGCCTTATATACGTACATTAAACGCTCAAAATATTGTAGACGAGATTAACCTTTTTGTACTAGCTGCTTTATTAGTTACTTCTTTAATATTCTTCTTATTCTTCAGATCATTTAGAGCCACCTTTATATCTTTAGTCGTGGTTTGTATAGGTGTAATGTGGACTTTAGGGATTATAGGACTATTAGGATATGAGATTACTGTATTAACTGCACTAATTCCGCCATTAATTATTGTTATTGGGATACCTAATTGTATTTTCTTAATAAACAAATACCAACACGAAGTAAAATCTCATGGTAATAAAGTAAAAAGTTTACAACGTGTTATTACAAAAGTTGGTAATGCAACGTTAATGACTAATGTGACAACTGCATCTGGTTTTGCAACTTTTATTTTAACAGAAAGCCAATTATTAAAAGAGTTTGGTGTTGTAGCCTCATTAAGTATTCTTGCAATTTTCATACTTTGCTTACTAATTATACCAATACTTTACACGTTTTTACCTTATCCAAAAGAGCGTCATCTGGAGCACTTAAACAAACGCTGGATTGGTGGTTTTGTTAATTGGACTGTACGCTTAGTAAAAGAAAAACGCATTACTATTTACGCTACTTCTTTAGTGTTATTGATAGTCTGTTTAATTGGTATTTTCCAGATAAAAATATCAGGAAGCCTAATAGAAGACATGCCAAAAAACGCTCAGTTTTTTAAAGATATTAGATTTTTTGAAGAAGAGTTTGATGGTATCATGCCTTTAGAAATAATGATTGACACCAAGAAAAAACAAGGTGTTATGAAGTTAGCGACTTTAAAACGAATGAATAAAATTGAAGAGTTTATTGACGAAACTCCAGAGTTTTCAAAGCCTATTTCTGTTGTTGGTTTAGTTAAATACTCTAAACAAGCCTATTATAATGGCAATCCAAAATATTACCAATTACCAACAAGTCAAGAAAACAACTTTATTTTATCCTATGCAAAAAACTCGTCATCAGATGTAGATTTGCTCAAAAACTTTGTAGATAGTACTGGTCAATACGCCAGAATAACAACATTTATGAAGGATATTGGGACAGATAAAATGGAACGTATCCAGGAAAATCTTCAAGATAAAATAGACAATGTTTTTCCAAAAGAGCGTTATAATGTTACCATGACAGGTAAAGCATTAGTGTTTCAAAAAGGAACAAAATATTTAGTAAAAAACTTAGCCATATCATTATCTCTAGCTGTTATTTTAATATCACTATTTATGGCTTACATGTTTCGTTCGTTTAGAATGATAATTGTATCATTAATCCCTAACTTACTTCCATTAGTAGTTACAGCAGGATTAATGGGTTATTTAGGTGTTCCAATAAAACCATCAACAATTTTAGTTTTTAGTATCGCTTTTGGTATTTCTGTGGATGACACCATTCACTTTTTAGCAAAATACAGACAAGAGTTACTGGCAAATAACTGGCGAATTAAAAAATCCGTTTACGCAGCATTACGCGAAACAGGAGTCAGTATGTTTTACACTTCAATAGTCTTGTTTTTTGGATTTTCAGTATTTATAATTTCTAGTTTTGGAGGAACCGTTGCACTTGGAGCATTAGTATCAGTAACCCTTTTATTTGCAATGCTATCCAACTTACTATTATTACCTTCGTTATTATTATCGTTAGAACGCAGCATTGCCAATAAAGAAGTATTAAAAGAACCAAGCATAAATATTATTCCTGCAGAAGACGATGATGAAAATGCATCTTTTTCTGAAGAAAAATAAAAGAAAAACTCTATTTTTAATCAAATTTTTTAAAAATGAAATCATATACAGTCGCTACTTTACTTAAAGAGACCAAATTACAAGAAGTACATATAAAAGGATGGGTACGTAACTTTAGAGCAAAACGTTTTATTGCTTTAAACGATGGATCAACACTAAAAAACATACAATGTGTAGTCGATTTTGAAAACACAGACGAAACCTTATTAAAACGTATCACAACAGGCGCTGCTGTATCTATAACAGGACAGTTGGTAGAAAGCCAAGGTAAAGGTCAAAATGTAGAAGTAACAGTTACTAAAATTGAAATTTTAGGAGATTCTGACCCAGAAACATATCCTATTCAACCAAAAAAACACAGTTTTGAGTTTTTAAGAAAAAATGCACATTTACGCACTAGAACAAGCACCTTTAGTGCAGTTATGCGTTTACGATCTGCATTATCTTTTGCAATCCATAAATATTTTAACGACAATGGTTTTTATTACATGCACACACCAATTATAACAGGAAGTGATGCAGAAGGAGCTGGAGAAATGTTTAGAGTAAGCACTTTGGATCAAAAAAACCCTCCATTGACAGAAGCTGGAGATATAGATCATTCTCAAAACTTTTTTGGAAAAGACACTAACCTTACCGTTTCTGGTCAATTAGAAGCAGAAACTTACGCTATGTCTTTAGGTAAAGTATATACTTTTGGACCTACTTTTAGAGCAGAAAACTCTAACACTTCCCGTCATTTATCAGAATTTTGGATGATAGAACCTGAAGTAGCTTTTATGGATTTAGCTGGAAACATGGACTTAGCAGAAGATTTTATGAAGTCTGTTATTAGTTATATTTTAGAACATAGTAAAGACGATTTAGAATTTTTAGATCAACGTTTATTTGATGAAGAAAAAACTAAACCTCAAGCACAACGTAGTGAGTTACGCCTAATTGAAAAATTAAAATTTGTTGCAGACAACAATTTTAAACGTGTAAGTTATACAGAAGCTATTGACATTTTAAGAAATAGTAAACCAAATAAGAAAAAGAAATTTAATTATATTATTGAAGAATGGGGAGCAGACTTACAGTCTGAGCACGAACGTTTTTTAGTAGAAAAACACTTTAAATGTCCAGTAATCCTTTTTGATTATCCAGCTAATATAAAAGCATTTTACATGCGTTTAAATGAAGATGGAAAAACAGTTAGAGCTATGGATATTTTATTTCCTGGAATTGGTGAAATTGTAGGAGGATCGCAACGTGAAGAACGTCTTGACGTATTAAAAAAGAAAATGGCAGTATTAGATATTCCTGAAGAAGAACTTTGGTGGTATTTAGATCTACGTAAGTATGGAACTGCTGTACACTCTGGTTTTGGTCTTGGTTTTGAGCGCTTAGTTATGTTTGCAACAGGAATGACAAATATTAGAGACGTAATACCTTATCCTAGAACACCACAAAACGCAGAGTTTTAATTACTAATTTAGACTCATTTTTATTATCTTACGTTAAATAATCAACGCATTTATGCTTAAACAATATTTACAGTTCAAATTATCGCAAAAGTTGTCACCACAACAAATTCAATTAATGAAATTGATACAGTTGCCAACGCAAGCATTTGAGCAACGTTTAAAGCAAGAATTAGAAGAAAACCCAGCGTTAGAAGGTGGTAAAGAAGAAATTGAAGACGATTTTGATGCTGATTTAGATAACACTCAGGATGATTTTGATGATAACGAAACAATTGACGCAGGAGAAATAAATGTTGATGATTATTTAAGCGATGACGAAATCCCAGAATATCGTACAAGTGTCAATAATTACAGTGCTGATGATGAGGACAAAACAATGCCTTATGCTGCAGGCACTTCTTTTACTCAACATTTAGTCAATCAATTAAACACGTATCGTTTATCTGATGACGAGCGCAATATTGCAGAGTTTTTAGTAGGTAGTGTTGGAGCAAGTGGGTATATACGTCGTGAGTTAACTGACATTGTTGACGATTTAGCATTTACCCAAAGCGTTTATACAGATGAAGAAAAGGTTGCTAAAGTACTTAAAATAGTACACCAGCTAGATCCAGCAGGTGTTGGAGCAAGAAACCTTCAAGAATGCTTAAGTATTCAATTACATAGAAAAGAAAAAAATCCTGATGTACAATTAGCTTGTGATATTATAGACAAAGCTTTTGACCAGTTTACAAAAAAGCATTACAAAAAACTAATGCAAAAGTTTGATATCTCTGAGTTGCAACTTAAAGATGCTATTCATGAAATTGAACGCTTAAACCCAAAACCAGGAGGTTCTTACGCAGGTAATAATAGAATTGTAGAGCACGTTGTACCTGACTTTGCAATTAAAATTGTTAATGGAGAATTAGAGCTGACTTTAAATGGTCGTAATGCACCAGAATTACATGTGTCTAGGACTTACAATAACATGCTTAAAGGTTATAAAGAAAGTAAAGAAAAATCAAAATCACAAAAAGATGCAGTAATGTTTATTAAACAAAAACTGGATGCAGCAAAGTGGTTTATAGATGCTATCAAACAACGTCAACAAACATTGTTTGTTACTATGAGTAGTATCATGCATTATCAAAAAGAATATTTTTTAACTGGTGATGAGCGTAACCTTAGACCAATGATACTAAAAGATATTGCTGATGAAATTGAGATGGATGTCTCTACAGTGTCTCGTGTAGCAAACAGCAAATATGTAGACACACCTTATGGTACAAAATTGATAAAAGAGTTTTTCTCTGAATCAATGACTAACGATCAAGGAGAAGAAGTATCAACAAGAGAAATTAAAAAAATATTAGAAACTGTTGTTGATGAAGAAAGTAAAAAGAAACCTTTTACTGACGAAGCTTTAGCAAAAATACTTAAAGAAAAAGGCTACCCTATTGCACGTCGTACAGTTGCAAAATATAGAGAACAATTGGATATACCTGTTGCTAGATTGCGTAAAAAAATATAATACAATTATATTTTAATCATTCTTCCTTTTTACCATAAAACTAAATGATTACTATTGAAATGGATTATTAAAAGCATATCGTTTATTTTTCATCCTATAGTTATGCCAATATTGGCTGTGCATTTTTATTTTAAAAAATCACCTCGTTTTATTCCTGAAGATTTAGTGTATGCAAAGTTAGTATCCTTATTTATACTATCTGTTATATTACCAATTTTGGTGTATTTTTTACTTAAAACATTAGGAAAAACAGAGTCAATCTATCTTAAAACCACAAAAGAGCGTGTCTTACCATTACTAGTAAACTGTTTAATTATTGGATTAATATTGTTCCGATTATTTCCTTTAAGTCAAATCCCAGAACTATATTACTTTTTTATTGGTGTTTTAATTTCTAGTATTACTTGCTTAATTTTTGCATTAGCAAAATTTAAAGCCAGTATTCATCTAACAGCTACAGGTGGAGTATTTATGTTTTTTATAGTTTTTGCTATACATTTTAGCATTAACATAAATGGTAGTTTAGCCCTAATGGCTATTATAATTGGTGCTGTTGCTACGTCAAGATTATATTTAAAAGCGCACACATGTAAAGAGTTGATAATGGGATTAATTATAGGTATTGTTCCTCAATTAGTTGTATTACAATATTGGTTATAAAATATAAAACATCAGCCCTACTTTAATGGTATTAACATCCAACTTTTCACCATTAATAAATGCATTATCAAACATTTTATTTAAACCATAATACAGATGAAAATTCCAAGTATTGTATCCTACACTCATCGTTAATCCATACTGAAACTTAGTAAATGCATCAGTGTTTTTTAATGCAACGTCATTAGGTGAGCCTTGATATTTAGTGCCATTTGCAAATAGATAACCTACTTTAAAACCATTATAGATTCTCCAAAAACTATATTCTGTAGCTGTAGAGGTTCTCCATCTATATTCAATAGGCAACTCTACAACATAGGTATAAAACTTGTTTTTAGAATAATCAACGTCACTATCATCTAAAACAGAATAGGTTATTTCTTTATTACTCTCATTAATTAACATATTTTGATTAAATGAGTTTAAAGATACACCTAATCCTATACCAATAGATTTATTACGATTTGTATTAATAGGCATGTCTCTAATAACACCTAAATGCACACCACTTGAAAACCCATTTTGAGACACATTATTGGGTTTATTATTCAATAAGTTATAAGTTATACCTAAATAAAATTGATCCTCTCTATATAAAGAATCTATAACATTTGTGCTTGAATAATTATCCTGAGCGTTAACAAATGGAGATATAAAAAGGAAAGTAAATAGAAGAAGTATGTATTTCATATTTTAATTCTATTATTTGTTATTGGTTTATATAATAAACCTTAAAGTTATAAAAAACAAAAGGTGTTTTGAATATCAAAACACCTTTTGTTATAAAATTAAGAGTAATACTATTTAAGTCCACTACCGTTTTTGGTCGTGTAATTAATTTTTAATTGTGCTACTTTACGTAAAGCTTGCTCAATATCTGATACTAATCCCATATTGGTTTCTTTATCTACTTTAAGCGCAGCAATTAATTGTGGTATTTCTTCTTCACGTTTAGAAGCGCGTTCTGCAGCTATAAAAGGTCCAATATCATTTAAATCCGCAAACTTATCGTTTAATTGGATTTTTGCATCAGTACCAACATTTTTATAGCTATCACTTGGCTTTCCAGCATAAATAAACATTACCAAATTTTTCTTACCAAGCTTTTCAGTCTCAGCAGCAGAAGGTAAATTATTTTTAATTTTCAAACTGTTGTCTCTCATTACGGTAGCTACCATAAAAAAGAATAATAGCATGAATACAATATCTGGTAAAGATGCTGTAGAAATAGCTGGCAATTCTTTGCTGCCTCCTTTTTTAAATTTTGACATAGTTTTAAATTATTTAGGTTCTGCTTTAGATATAATTCTAGGATAACTATCCTTAATTTTATCTATTTTTTCTTTTAGCTTTTTACTTTTACGCTCTAATGACTTTGGATCTTCATAAGCAGTTTCCATTTCTTTAAAAGAACGGTTGTAAAGCTTTTGAGCTAAACGTTCTCTTAATTCTGCGTAAGCACTTACTAATTGATCATAAACAGTAATAAAAGTTTCATAATCTGTTGCTCTAGAGTGTGTAATAGAAACAATTGCTTTTGTTGGATGATCTGAAGATGCTGGATCTTTAGCTCCTTTACAGTAAGAGCATTTTGTACCATCAGTACCTTCACCTGCTCCATTATCAATAAAATTGATAGCTGCAGTTTTAAGGTCTTTGACTTCCATCAACTCTTCTTCAACCAACATTTGATTGTCCTTATTTAACTCTATAGTAAAAATGTTTTTCTGTCTGATGATAGGTGGTGTTATCTCCTCTATTGGAGGTAACTTTGAACTTATACCAGAATTTACTTCTATAGTTGTTGTAACTAGGAAGAAGATTAATAATAAGAAGGCAATGTCAGCCATAGAGCCTGCATTAACTTCTGGTGCTGATCTTTTTGCCATAATTATTTAATTAATTTTTTAATACCTGAGAATAACATTGTAGCTACAGCAACTGCACCTAAAACATAAAATGCAACTAATCCTGCACCTACCATTTTAGATTCTCCATCTGATGCTACCAAACCGTTATATTTATATTGATTTGTATCTCCTCCTGACACTAGGTAAGCTATTAGCAAAATTGCTAAAAAGGCTCCAACACCTATTAAAGTGTTTTTTAATGATTTACCACTTGTAAATAAATTTTTGAATACAAAAATCACTACAAATAATAATACTAAACCTAATATTATATAAGCAATCCAAGCCATAGGCTCTACTGTAGAAGTATCTCCATCTAAAGCTAATCCTTTAATAGTTTCATCTCCTTTAATAATAATATTTATTAAAGCACCTATACCAGCTAAACTCAATACTAAAGCAACTATTTTTAAAATCTTGTGCATAATCTTTAATTTTTAAAGTTAGTAATTGAGTTATATTATTTTTTATACTTAGATAACATGTCCATTAAGTTAATAGAAGAATCTTCCATATCGTTAACTATGCTATCAATTTTAGCGATAATATAATTATAAAAAATCTGTAATATAATTGCAACAATAAGTCCAAATACAGTAGTTAATAAGGCAACTTTAATACCTCCAGCTACTAATGATGGTTGCATATCTCCAGCTGCTTCAATTTTATCAAATGCTTGGATCATACCAATTACTGTTCCCATGAAACCTAACATTGGTGCTAATGCAATAAATAAAGAAATCCAAGATACGTTTTTCTCTAACTGTCCCATTTGTACTCCACCATAAGCTACAACAGCTTTTTCAGCAGACTCTAAATCTCCATCAGCTCTGTCTAAACCTTGGTAAAAGATAGAGGCAACAGGTCCTTTTGTGTTACGACATACTTCTTTAGCAGCTTCTAAACCACCTGATTGAAGTGCATCTTCAACATCTTGAGTTAATTTTTTAGAGTTAGTTGTAGATAAGTTTAAAAAGATAATTCTCTCAATAGCAATTGCTAAACCAAGAATTAAACATAATAATACAATACCCATAAAACCAGGTTCACCTTCAATAAAACGTTTTTTAAGTTCTTGATGGAACGTTAAGTCTTCGTCTGCATCAGCTGTAGCTGCTTTAGTTTCTTCTTGTGTTTGCACTACAGTAGTTGCAGTAGTCATTGCTGCGTTTGTAGTTGCATTTGCTGTTCCGAATGCCATGATACATGCGATGGCTAGGATAGAAAATAATCTTTTCATTTGTTGTTCTTAATTTTATTAGTTAAAGTGTTAAAGATATAAAAAAAATGTAATTAAAAATAAAAATTAGCAAAGACCTAAAGTAAACATTTATTAAAATGTTCTTTTTTAAATCTTTTCTTATAACAAAAGATAAAACTAAGTTTAAAAATAGTTTTGTGGCGTTTTAACTAAGCATCAAAAACTATTCCATAACTTTTTAATCTCTTGCAGAGAGGAAGGGATTCGAACCCTCGATACGCTATTAACGCATACACGCTTTCCAAGCGTGCGCCTTAAGCCACTCGGCCACCTCTCTGTAATTGTCATTAATTACAGTAGGGCAAATAACAAAAAAATATCTTAACGTTAAAATTTTAAGGGTTAATTTTAAGACATTTCTCCTCTTAAGGATGTTTCGTATATGGTTTTGAACAAGTTAGCAGAAATATTTTCTCCTAATAAATACATTAATTTACACAAAGCAGCTTCTGTTGTGATGTCTTTTCCAGAAATTAATCCAATTCTTTTTAATTTTTCACTAGTTTCATATTGACCCATCATTACACTTCCTCCAGAACATTGTGTGACATTAATAATAGGTATACCTTTATTAATAGTTTCTTTTAAAATTTTTATAAACCAATCTTCAGTAGTGCAATTTCCTGCTCCATAGGTTTCTAAAACAACACCTTTTAACCCTTCAGTATTAAAAATACTTTCTAAAACTTGTTTTGATATACCAGGAAATAACTTGACTAAAGCAATATTAGAATCTAAATTTTTATGTACAACTAAGTCTTTTCTTGGATTTGGTTTGAATAGTCGTTGGTCATTAATTTTAAGATGTACACCACTTTCTGCTAATTCTGGATAATTTAAACTTGCAAAAGCTTCAAAATGTTCTGCATTTATTTTTGTGGTACGATTGGCTCTATAGAGTTTATATTCAAAATATAATCCAACTTCTTTTATGACTGGTTTGTTATAATATTGTAATGATGCTATCTGTATAGATGTTATTAAGTTTTCTTTTGCGTCTGTACGCAAGTCTCCAATTGGTAATTGTGACCCTGTAAATATTACTGGTTTTGCTAAATGCTCTAGCATAAAACTTAATGCTGATGCTGTATAACTCATAGTATCACTTCCGTGTAACACTACAAAACCATCAAATGCGTCATAATTATTTTCAATAATTTCAGCAATTTGCACCCAATATTCTGGTTTCATATTACTAGAGTCTATTGGCTCTTTAAATGAGTAGGCTTCAATCTGACACTCTAACAACTTTAATTCTGGAATTTTAACTAATAAGTTGTCAAAATCAAAAGCACGCAATGCTCCTGTTTCTGGATCTTTTATCATACCAATGGTTCCACCAGTATATATAAGGAGTATGTTTGGAATTGTTTTAGTCATAACTAGCTTTTAGTTGTTGGCTTTTAGCTTTTGTCTAAATGGCAAAAACTGCTTTGGAGTTTTCTGTTGTAATGTCGGCAATTTTTTGTTCTGGCACTTTGTAAGTCTCAGATAGTTTTTCTAACACCTTTATTATATAAGCGCTTTCATTACGTTTTCCTCTATAAGGTTTTGGTGCTAAATATGGCGAATCTGTTTCTAATACTATATGTTTTAAATCTATTTGATTTAAAAACTGGTCAATCTTCCCATTTTTAAAAGTTGCCACTCCACCAATTCCTAATTTCATATTATAGGATATGGCTTGATGTGCTTGTTCAATAGTTCCTGTGAAGCAATGAAAAATCCCGAATAGGTCTTCTGATTTTTCTTCTTCTAGTATTTCAAAAATTTGGTCAAATGCTTCACGACAATGTATTACAATTGGTAGTTTATGTTGTTTAGCTAATTTAATTTGGTGTCTAAACGCGTCTTGCTGTATTCCTAAAGTACTTTTGTCCCAATATAAATCTATTCCAATTTCTCCTATTGCATAAAACTTATGTTTGTTAAGCATGTCTTCTACATGCTGTAACTCTTCTTTATAATTTTCTTTAACGTGTGTTGGATGTAAACCCATCATTAAAAAAACATTTTCAGGATATTTGGCTTGTAGATCTAACATACCTTGCGTGTAGCTACTGTCTATTGCTGGAACAAATAGTCTGGTAACACCTGCTTCAAAAGTGCGTTGCATCATTGCATCTCTGTCTTCATCAAATGCTTCGCTATATAAATGTGTATGTGTGTCTGTTATAATCATTTGACAAAAATAAAAAAGTCATCATGGATTTGATGACTTTTTAAATGATATTTAAGTTAACTTCTTTATTCTAATTCTTCTAATAATTTTTTTACTTGATGATAGTCATCTGCATCTTCAGGAATTTGCCTTAATAACGCTAAACACTCTGCTTTTTTATCTTGTTTTAACTTACTTAATGCTAAATACCAAGTCGCTCTATTGTTGTATGCTGAGTCTCCTTCTTTTATAGAGTTTAATGTTGTTTCTGCTTTTTCAAAAGCATCAAGTTCGATGTTTGTTATTGCGTAATAAAAATTATACTCTACATTTTCTGGGTCGTCTTGCAGCAATTCTTCTAAATACTCTTTAGCTTTTTCATATTCTTTATTATTAAAAGCTTTAGTTGTTTTTATTAATAATCCAACATTACCCTCTTCACCTCTAACACCAAAATCAAGTGTTCCATGATTATTAAAATCTGTATAATTTGCTCCACCAGAAAATTGATTATAAACAAAAAAGCCCATTAATAAAGCAATACTTGCTGCTACTGCAAACTTATATAAGCTAAATGTTTTTTTAGTGGTAACGGTTTTGGTTTCAGAATTTTCTTTATTAAAATATTTATTTGAAATACTTTCTAAATTGGCTTTAAAACTAGTTGTGTTTTCATGGTTTGCAATCTCATGTTCTAAATTAGCTGATAAATCTTTATAGATTGTAAAGGCTTGTTTAAAAGCTTCATCTGTATTAATTTTATTTTCAAATTTGGCAATTTCTTCAGCAGATAAATTGCCTGACAAATAGTTTTCAAAAAGGATGTAATCTTGTTCTTGCATAACACTAATAATTAAGTTGATTAAATGTTGGCGACTCTTGAACTAGCTTAGTTAATTGCCCTATACAAAGCGATTTTTTCTTTCTTGCATAAGCATAACTTACATTAAGACTTGCTGCTACTTCTTCCATAGATTTAATTTTAAAAGTAGCTTTTAGCAACTCTTTACAAGCATTTCCTAATTTTTGAAACATCTCATTAAATAAAGCTTGTTTACCTTCAAATAAAGAGGTTTCAAAAGACAGCTCTTGTGCGTCGTCATCTTTAGATAACACCTCTTCATTAATTGTTACCTCCTTTTTATTACTTTTTTTTAATTCGTTTAACCATTTACGTTTACATAGCAAGAAAAAATACGCATCAAAAGGACAAGTCAATTGCAACTTTTTTTGACTGCCTTGATTATAAATAGTAATAATGGTCTCTTGTATAATATCCTGAGCTTGATCTGCATCACCACTATTCTGCTTTATATAATTAACCACTTTAGGTACAAACTTATCATATATAGCTTGTATAATAAAAGAATTGTTAGCCACCAATCCATCTACATACTTCTGGTCTTCGTGTATTTTTTTTTCACTCATAAACCCTTTGTTTACAACGAATTTAAAAAAACTTTGATAAAAAAGGGTAACAAATTTTAAATGGTTTTGATATAAGGGTGTAACAGTCAAAAACTGACAAACATTTAAAACAAAAAATAAAACAATTTAAAACTTAGAAATTATGAGAAAATCAATTTTAATTATCGCAACAGTAGTATTAGGATTAATAAATGCAAATGCTACAAACTTAAAGACAACTATTAACAGTGTAACACCTGTAGAGATTACAAAAGATGAATTAGTAGAAGTTTACGACTGGACAGTTGTAACTACTAAAGGAGAGTTTTCTGGAACTGCACCAACCTTATTTGAAGCTAAAAAAAGATCAAACCTTGTTGGACAAAATGAAGTAGTTATAGAACAAAAAATAACAAACTACTTTGTATTAAAAAGCCAAATGCTAAAAAAAGACAATCGTATTTTTTTCTGGGAAGTTAAAAGCGAAAAAGGATATGCTAAAGGGTTTTCAAATTCAGAATTTTCTGCAAAACAAATGATTAATCTAGTAGCAAAAGGAGACATAATCTCTTATAAAATTATAATAAACGAAAATAAATAATCAAAATAGGGTAACAAAATAGTTACCCTATTTATATAAAGATGTATAACAATTAAAACAAATATTATGAAGACTTTAAAAACAATTTTTGGAACACTTTTTATGACTACTCTTTTATTTACAAGTTGTGATCCTCAAGACAATGATAATGATAGTAACTATCAAATAACACCAGCAACTGCTCAAGAATTTAAAAACTTAAAAGAAAACGCTTTAGCAAATCATACACAAAACTTTAATTTTAATGCAGAGGATGGTAATGTTACTTTTAATTCTGCAAACGGAGTACAAATAAACATTAATGGTAACTGTTTAACATTAAACGGAAATGCTGTTACAGGAAATGTAGAGATTGAATATGTAGAGCTTTTTGACAAAGGAAGCATGCTTACAACAAACAAGCCTACAATGGGAGAATTACCTAATGGTGATAAAGCACTATTAATTTCTGGTGGTGAATTTTTTGTAGAAGCTACACAAAACGGAACACCTTTAGACACAAACTGTGGATTACAATTAATAATTCCTGCAAATTTAACTGGTAGTCCAGATCCTGCAATGACACTTTGGGAAGGAGACATTGACGCAGAGGACAATTTAACTTGGGATGAAGTTGATCCAGCTACAGGTCAAGGTGGTGGAGTATTTACAGAAGGAGATAATTATTATGGATTATTAGAAGGGTTTGGATGGTCAAACGTGGATCGTTTTTATAGCGACCCAAGACCAAAAACACAAATCCAAGTACAACCTCCTGTTGGTTACCATAATTTAAATAGTTCAGTTTACTTATCATATGATGGAGAAGATACAGGCTTAGCAGCTTTAGATACTTATGATGGAAACTTAAATATATTTAGCGAACATTATGGGCAAATCCCAATTGGATTAGAGTGTCACGTTATTTTTGTAACAGAAGACAATGGTGTTTGGAGATATGCAATAAAACCAGTAACAATTGTAGCAAACGGAACTATAGTATTTACTTTAGGTGAAACTACAACAGGTACAGAAGCATCATTAACAACTTTAATAAATGGTTTACCATAATTACAACCTACTTAATTTAAAAGTCAGAAATTAATTTTTCTGACTTTTTTATTTTTAAGTAATTCCTTTAAAGTTGCCATTAATCCAATCAAACAAACCATTAATCAATTACAAAGTATGACTTACAATTATTATCACTAAATTTATTCCGCTATTAAATCAATAACTGATGAAAACATTCCTTGCTTCCCTTTTTAGTTTAAGTACAATTTTATGTCTTGCACAACAGCAGCCAGCAAATGACACGATAAGTCGTATAGCTACAATAGAACATAAAATAGTAGATAAACAAGTACAATTTACGCCAAATGCTCCAGAATTAAATCAAATTGCTGGTGCACCAAAAGCGTTTTATACTAATTATTGGGAGTTTGGAGATGGTACTTATAGTAAAGAAAATAATCCAACAAAAACTTATAAAAAAGCTGGCGAATACGAAGTAAAATTGTGGGCTACCAATAATTATGATACAGGCAAACCACCAACGTCTCGTCCTAAAAAAATACGTATTGACAATGTAGAAGAAGACTACCAAGAACAAGCATCCATGGATAATGCTATAGACTTGCAACGTAACAGAGAGCCTATTCCAGATGAAGAAATTGTTGTTATTTTAAAATATAAAAACAACAAAGATTACGCTACAAACGGAAAACTGTTTTTGTTTTACAACGAAACCATTTATAATGACGCTAATTTTGAAATTACAGATACTAGAACACATCATGGCGAAACTGAATTTAATGATAGTGACTTAGTCTACACAAGTAAAGTTGATAATGAGACTTATTATGCTTCCGCAGAAAAAAACAGCTTACATTTTCAATCAAAACCTCAGGACTCTACAGAAAAGCAAAATTTACCTTTAACCTTAGAAGATGCTAAAGCAAACTATAAAAACTCAAGTAAATTAAGTTTTAGCAACATACAACCTAATGAGGAACGCAATGTATTTTATACTTTAAAAACCACACCAGAGATGCTTAAAGATACTAGTGCAATTATTAGTGTTAGAAGTATCTATGTACCAGATGATAGTTATGACAACCATAATGTAAAAGACATGGAAATGGAAATTGTAACCTCACATGATCCAAACAAAATGTCATCAAACTCTACCTTTTTAAACTACAGATTGGTACGTTTTAAAAAGCCAAAATTTAAAATTAGATTTCAGAATAATGGAGAAGGTTCAGCAAATACAATCCGTTTAGAAACAGATATTCCAGATATGTTTGATAAAACTTCTATTGAAGTATTAGACATGTATCCAAAAGTAAAAATTTGCCCAAAATATGATGTGCAATACAGTTGTTTAGACACCACTTATACAGATAAACAAGCCATTTTTACTTTTAAAAATATTTACCTTCCTGGAAGCGAGCAAAAAAATGTAAAAGAATACGATTCCACTAAAGGTTTTGTACAATACAAAATCAAATTCGGGAAAGACTTTCATAAAACAAAAACAAAATCGCGTACAGCAATTATCTTTGATAAAAACGATCCTATTATCACTAATTATTCAACTACCAGATTTTTACCAGGTATTTCTATTGGTGCAAAAGCTGGTTATAATCTGTTTAACGATTTGGACAACTCTAAAAGTTATTTTGTTGGTGCAACAATTTCGCCTTACAAATCCTATAAATGGTATTGGCAAGTGGAGTTTTTAAACAGCTTGCATAGTTATGATGGTCAATCTAGTTTTACCAATACATTTTTAGACAATACACCAGCTGGATTCCCTTATTGGGAACGCACCACAACAACATCAACGTTTAAAAACATTGATTGGGAAATCCCTGTTTTAGCCAGATATAATGTCAATAACTATATTGGTTTAGGTGCTGGTTTACAAGGTATGATATCTGTTAGCGAAAAAAATGAAACCACTATAACCAGAGCCTTTTTTGAGGATGAAGCTGGCACATTTGCAGTTCCAGACACAGAAGCAACAACAACGTCCTCTTCAGAAAAAACATCGTTCACCAATTTTAGAACAGGTTTTTTAGTAGAAGCTACTGCTGGTTTTGCCAGAATTGGACCTAGTCTTGGTGCACGTTATATCTTTAATTTTAAAGAAAACTACAATTATATGCAATTGTACGCCATCTGGAAATTCTAAACCCTAAAGGGTTAATTGGCAACTTACTCTAATAGAATGATGTTACTTACAAAAAATGTCTTTTTAAAATGAAACATAGCATTCTTATAATCTTATTATTGGTCTTCGTAAATTGCTTTTCGCAAGATTTAGAAGAAGCTATTTATGTGACTACCGAAACTTTTACTACAAACCCTAATCCTTCGACTTTTAAAACTTTAGTCGAAAAAGAAGCAAGTTTTAAAGCTAACCTAAAATCTGAAGACCAGTATTTTGCTTACTTAGATCTATTAGTCAAAAAAGGTTATTATTTATTTAAAAATAATAAACAGACTCAAGCAATTACTACTTATGAAAACGCTTGGACTATTTACAAAACAAAAATTGAAGGTGTTTTTAAATATGATATTACAGAACATTGCCTAAAAAACCTCAGCACACTTTATAACAAAATTGGCGATTACACTAATGCTGAAAACACCATAAAACAATACATCTTTTTAGCCGAAAAAGAAAACAACAACAAACACAGAATTAGTGGTGCCATTAATTTAGCACAACTATATTATACTATTGGAAAACATCAATCTGCTAATACAATTATTGAAAATGGATTAAAAATAAAAGGGATAAGTAATACTCAAAAACAAAAGCTAATTCAAATAAATTTGAATATACAAATTGATTTAAAACAAATTTCAAGTACTAAAGATATTCCAACCAGAAAACAGATAGAAGCCTACAAGGCAAATACCTTAGAAGCTAATTATAATGTAGCTGTTAAAAACAATAATTTTGAAGAAGCTTTATTAAATTTAAAAAAACTAATCACCAAAACCAATTCAGAAAAAAAAATAGACATAAGAAAACTAGCAAAACTTCATGTTAAAAATGCAGAAGCACATTATAAACTAGCACATTTTGAGGCAAGTTTATTGGATTTAAAAGCAGCAATTAATTTTCTAATTCCAAACTATAAAAGCAAGAGCATACCAAATAAAGAAGACCTTTATGCAGACAATACATTTATCGATATTTTTGATTTATTAGCACTACTTCAACCTAACACAAATAATGCTTTAGCGTGTTATGATCGTAGTTTTTATGTGTCGGATTTATTACAAAACAGCATTACGTCTCAAGAGGCAAAACTTATTCATTTAAATGCTAATAGAAAACGAAGTGAAGCTTGTATTAATTTACTTTTTGAAGACTTTAAAGCAACAAAAGATTCGCTTTTAATAAAACAAGCATTTACATACGCTGAAAAAAATAAAGCTTCAATTTTAAAAGAAACCATTAATAAAAAATCGTTATTAGAACGTTTTCCAAAGGATAGTTTATTAATAAAAGAAGATGCTTTATCTCAAAAACAAGAACGCTTAACAAACAATTTAATTAAAGCGCAATATAAAAAGGACTCAAAACAAATAGACTTATTAAGTAAACAATTAACCTCAACAAGTATTAATTTAAAACAGTTAAAAAAAGAGATTGAAGCTAAATATCCTAATGACATAAACCAAACGGTTTCTGTAACATCAATTCAAGACAAATTATTAAAAGACAATGCTATTTTAGTGGAATATTTTTATGGCGAAAATGCGGTTTATCTGTTTTTGATTTCTGCAACAACCGTAGACTGTATTAGAATTGAAAAGGACGAAAAACTAGAAGTTACTATTGCAAATTATATTGACTATTTTAATAATTCGTCAGTTATAAATAATAACATTCCAAAGTTTACAAATGATGCTTTTGAGTTGTATAACTTAATTGGTTTTAGCAATACTTCAACATATAAAAACGTTGTCGTAATTCCAGATGGATTTTTAAGTTTTATACCTTTTGAAAGTTTGCTTTCAGAAAAAACAACTACAAAAAGCTATTCTAAAATGCCTTTTGTTGCAAAAAATCAAATGCTATCTTATAACACTAGTGCATTATTTTACTTAAACAATTCGCCATTTAAATATAGTAACTCTGTATTAGGTGTATTTCCGGTATTTAATAATACTAACTCCAAATTAACGTACTCTGTAAACGAAGCAGAGAGTATAGAAAAAGAAACAGATGCTAAGTTTTTAATGCATCAGTCTGCAACCAAAAAAGATGCTTTAACACAAGCTAACCAATTTGGTGTTTTACACTTATCCACACATGCTAATAGCGGAACATTTACTATTCCTGCAAATATTGATTTTATTGATGAAAAGCTTTATTTAAACGAATTATATAGCTTAAACCTTAATAATAACTTAGTGGTTTTAAGTGCTTGCGAAACTGGAATTGGAAAACTCCAAAAAGGTGAAGGTAGCATGAACTTGGCAAGAGGGTTTCAATATGCTGGAGTGGAAAATTTATTGTTTTCGCTTTGGAAAATTAATGATTTATCGACCTCTCAATTAATGTCTTCATTTTATAAAAACTATAGTAAAACGCAGTCTGCTTTTATAGCAAATCATTTATCAAAAATTGATTATTTAAAAGACAAAAACATTTCTAATATTAAAAAATCACCATATTATTGGAGCGCTTTTATCTATTATGGAGATTTAACTGCTTCAAAACCCAAAAGCAATTCAAAATATATCATTTTTACTTTTATTGGTTTAGGGATTGCTTTACTTTTATGGTTAGTAATACGCAAACTCAAAAATGGACAATACACTTAAAGACTTTTTATTTGCAAAAGATTATATACGTGTTAAATTAAAATTAACCAAGACAAATCATTTTGAAATTAAAGCAACAATAAATAATGTAAAAGGTTTATTTATCTTAGACACTGGAGCATCAAACAGTTGTGTTGGTTTTGAGGCTACAGAGAAATTTGCTTTAAAAAAAGTTAAAGATTCAAAAATATTAGCAGCTGGAGCTGGAGCAACAGACATGAAAACTCAAGTATCCAAAAACAATGTATTAAAAATTGGTAGACTTAAAATAGAAAAATCTGCTTTAGTATTATTTGATTTAAGCCATGTAAATCTAGCATTACTTAATCATAATGCGCAACCAGTAGATGGTATTATTGGTGCTGATGTACTTAAAAAGGTTAAAGGTATTATTGATTACGAAAAAAAATATTTGTATCTAAAAAAATTAGTCTAACATTTTATTTTTTTATAATTTTAATTACTATTAATTATCCCAAAAAAACAACTAATTTATGAGCGTATCTATTGTCATCGCAGATGATCATCCATTGATGTTAAGAGGGCTTTCTGACTTTATAAGCTCTAAGGGATTTAATATTATTGGAAGTGCAGAAGATGGTCAAGCTGCTTACAATTTAATTGTAAAGCTTAAACCTGACTTAGCTTTATTAGACATTAGAATGCCAAAAATGACAGGTTTGGATGTAGCTAAAGCCTGTTTTAAAAATGAATTAGACACAAAAATTATCTTAATTACTTTTGATAACGAAGAGCATTTATTTGATCAAGCAAGAGCCTATAATGTTTATGGTTATATTTTAAAAGAATTTGCTGTAGAAGAAATTGAAACATGTATTGCACATGTTATTGAAGGAGAACCTTATTTTAGTGAAGAAATTGCGTCCTATCTTAATGCTAAGGTAACTTACACAAGCTCTAACCTTTTAGAGATGCTAACGCCTACAGAAATAAAAGTGGTTAAATTATTATCAGAAAAATTAGCCAACGCAGAAATAGCAAAACAATTACAAAGCTCTCCAAGAACAATAGAAAAACATAGAAGTAATATTGTTAAAAAACTGGATTTAAAAAAATCTCATAACGAGTTAATGTTATGGGCAAACATGAATAAAGAGGTTTTAAAAAATACGTAGTTCTACGTATTTTATATGTCATTTATACATTATATCTTTACCATGCTATTAATCAGTTTTTTGGAAGAATTGAGAAAGCTCTAAATCATTAATTTGTTTTGGAGCTTTTTTTTGTTTTTAAGCCAAATAAAAATACGTAGTTCTACGTATTTCATATGTCGTTTATACGTCATACCTTTACCATGCTATTAATTCAATTTTTGGGAGAATTGATAAAGCTCTAAAACATTAGTTTGTTTTGGAGCTTTTTTTTTGCTTTTAGGCCAAATAAAAATACGTAGTTCTACGTATTTCATATGTCGTTTATACATTATACCTTTACCATGCTATTAATTAGTTCTTAGGGAGAATTATTTAAGGAGACTCTGCACTGTAATGGTGCAGAGTTTTTAATTAAAACATTACTATGGATTTAGAAAAAAGAACACGTGAGCAAAATAAAATTATTATTGCTTGTATTGTTATTATTACATTAATTATAATTTCATTTAATCTTTTTATTTACTTTGATAAGTAATACCATTTACTAATTGAAATTATTTTATATAAAAAAAAGGGAGCAACATAGTTGCTCCCTTTTTATTGACATATAACTTGTTTAAAGCTCTAAGGCTTTTTTAACATCATTATTCATTAATATTTCTATAGGGTTTTCTAAAGCCTCTTTAACAGCAACTAAAAACCCAACACTTTCTTTACCATCAATAATTCTATGATCGTATGATAATGCAACATACATCATTGGATGGATTACAACCTGACCATCTAATGCAATTGGTCTTTGTATAATATTATGCATTCCTAAAATACCACTTTGAGGTGGATTAATAATTGGAGTTGATAACATACTACCAAATACACCACCATTAGTAATTGTAAAAGTACCTCCTGTCATTTCGTCTACAGTAATTTGTCCATCTCTTGCTCTAAGCGCTAAACGTTTTACTTCAGACTCTATGCCTCTAAATGTTAAGTTTTCTGCATTTCTTATTACAGGAACCATTAAACCTTTAGGTCCAGAAACTGCAATACTAATATCTACAAAATCAAAACTTTTCATTTCTTTTCCATCAATCATAGAATTAACAGCTGGATACATTTGTAATGCACGTACAACTGCTAAAGAAAAGAAAGACATAAAACCTAAGCTAACACCATGCTTTGCTTTAAACGTTTCTTTATATTGTTTTCTAAGCTCAAAAATTGGTGCCATATCTACTTCATTAAAAGTAGTTAGCATTGCTGTCGTGTTTTTTGCTTCTACTAAACGTTCTGCTACTTTACGACGTAACATAGACATTTTAGAATTTGATGACCCACGGTTTCCACCAGTTGGAGTACCCATAGAAGGTACTGCTTTAACAGCATCTTCTTTAGTTACACGACCATCTTTTCCAGTTCCAGAAACTGAAGAAGCATCCATGTTTTTTTCTGCTAATATCTTTTTTGCAGCAGGACTTGCAGTACCTGTTGCGTATGTTTTAGCTTCTGCAACTGGTGCTTTAGTTGCTTCTTGTTTTGGTGCTTCAACTTCTTTTTTATCTTCTTTAGTTGGTGCATCTCCTTCAGGTGCTTTTGCACTAGTATCTATCAAACAAACGACTTGTCCAACTGCTACAGCATCTCCATCTTCTGCTTTAAGCGTAATTATTCCGCTAGCTTCTGCTGGTAATTCTAAAGTTGCTTTATCACTATCTACCTCAGCAATAGCTTGATCTTTTTCTACATAATCACCATCTTGAACTAACCATTCTGCTATTTCAACTTCTGTGATAGATTCGCCTGGAGAAGGCACTTTCATTTCTAAAATCATCGTAATGTAATTTTATATTTGTTGTGTTATTTTTTTTTTGATATTGGATTCATCTGAAAACTTTCCAATTTATTACCATCACTTAGCATAAAAAAGGCGTTATAAACTCCGTTTTCAAAAGTTACTGTATAATTGTGTGCTGTTCTAACTGTGTCCTTGTAAGCTATAGATTTAATTTTACCTAAAGCTTCCATATTAATTTGTTCTTTAAAATATGTTTTAGTTTTTTCTAAAGTTAAAACCTGCTTAAAATTATTGTCAAACATATTGAATATTCCATCAATGTCTCCATTGTTATAATTACTTTCAAAAGTAGATGCTACTTTGCTATAATTTTCTTTTTCTTGGGCAACCCCAAAAGAAATGCTTAAAAATGCTAGTACTAAAAATATTTTTTTCATCTTTTTAAGTATTAAGCTTTACGCTGATTATTTTTTGTTTTATCAAACACAAAATCTATAACTCCTTTATGACGCTTTTTAGAGCGTACAGAACTACCTGCTGCTGGTGCACCATAAGGTCTTCTTGATGCTAATCTAAATGTTTTAGCTTCATCAAGATGCATTAGCATATGGCTATATGCACCCATGTTTCTTGGTTCTTCTTGTGCCCAAACAACATCTTCTACGTGTTTGTATTTATTTAAAACTGCTTTAATTTTTGCTGTTGGCAAAGGGAATAATTGCTCAATCCTTATCAATGCAACATCTTTTCTTTTTAAGTTTTCTCTTTCATCATCTAAATCGTAATAAAACTTACCTGTTAAAAACACTAGTGTTTTTACTTTATTTACATTAACAGAAGTATCTTCTATTAAAGTTTGGAAGCTTCCATTAGCTAGATCTTCTACTGTACTTACACATTTAGGATGACGTAATAAACTTTTTGGTGTAAATACTATTAAAGGTTTACGATAATTAGATTTCATTTGACGTCTTAACAAATGAAATAAATTTGCTGGTGTTGTACAATCTGCAACAAACATATTATCCTTTGCACATAATTGTAAATAACGTTCCATACGTGCAGAAGAGTGCTCTGCTCCTTGTGCTTCATAACCATGAGGCAATAACATTACCAACCCGTTTTGGGTTTTCCATTTATCTTCTCCTGCTGAAATATATTGATCTAACATAATTTGAGCTCCATTACTAAAGTCTCCAAATTGTGCTTCCCAAATAGTTAATGTTTTAGGGCTTGCCATAGCGTATCCATAATCAAAACCTACAACTCCATATTCTGAAAGTAATGAATTGTAAATATAAAATTGACCTTGCTTATCGCTAATTTGGTTATGTAAAACAATTTCTTCTTCGCTATCCTCTACTTTAACTACTGCGTGTCTATGAGAAAATGTACCACGTTCAACATCTTGACCAGAAATACGTACATTATAACCTTCTTCCAATAATGTTCCGTATGCAAGGTGCTCTGCCATAGCCCAATCTAATCTGTTTTCGTCAAACATTTTTTGACGTTCATTAATTAGTCGTTCTATTTTTCTGATAAATTTTTTGTCTTTTGGAAGGTTTGACAATACCTTAGCTATTTGTGCTAATGTCTTACTAGATGTTGTTGTATTAACAGCTTCCATCATTTTGGATTCGTCTACTTGTGTATACGCTTTCCACTCCTCTTCCATAAAAGCAGTAATGACTGTTTTATCTTCTTTTCTAGAGTCCTCTAGTTTTACTTCTAAACTAGATTTATAATCTTTTTCTAATTGCTTAACATATGCTTTATCTATAATACCTTGTGCAATTAATTTTTCTGCATAAATATCTCTAGGATTTGCATGTTTTGCAATTGCTTTATATAATTTTGGCTGTGTAAATCTTGGCTCATCACCTTCATTATGACCATATTTTCTGTATCCTAAAAGATCAATAAATACGTCACGCTTAAATTTCATTCTAAAATCTAAAGCAAATAACATAGCATGTACGACAGCTTCTGTATCGTCTGCATTTACATGAAGTACTGGAGACAAGGTTACTTTTCCTATATCTGTACAATAGGTACTAGATCTAGCATCTAAATAATTTGTTGTAAAACCTACTTGGTTATTTACAACAACATGTATGGTTCCATTAGTTTTATAACCATCTAACTGAGCCATTTGTACTACCTCATATATCAATCCTTGACCAGCAATTGCTGCATCACCATGTACAACTATTGGTAATACTTTACTAAAATCTTCACTATAATAATTATCTTGTTTTGCTCTAACTATTCCTTCTACAACTGCTCCAACAGTTTCTAAATGCGAGGGGTTAGGCGCAATACTTAAATTTATTTCTTTTCCTGTATCTGTTTTACGGTTACTAGTCCATCCTAAATGGTATTTTACATCTCCATCAAAGACTTCTTGCTCATAATCTTTTCCATCAAACTCGCTAAAGATATCTTTTGCGGACTTACCAAAAATATTAGTCAACGTACTTAAGCGTCCTCTATGAGCCATACCCATAACAAACTCCTTAACGCCTAGTTCTGCTGCCTTTTCAATCATGGCATCTAAACCTGGAATTAAAGATTCTCCACCTTCAAGAGAAAAACGTTTTTGTCCAACATATTTTGTGTGTAAAAAACTTTCAAAAGATACTGCTTCGTTTAGCTTTTTAAGGATGTGCTTTTTTCTGTCTACTGAAAAATTAGGTTGATTATCATTGATGTTTAACTTGTTTTGAATCCACTGAATTTCTTCAGGTTTTCTAATGTACATGTATTCTGTACCAATTGCATCACAATAGATACTCTCTAAATGCTTTATAATTTCTCGTAAAGTTTGTGCTCCAATACTTAAAATTTCACCAGCATTAAAAGTTTTATCTAAATCTGCTTGAACTAATCCAAAGTTTTCAATATCCAGAGTTGGCTCGTACTTACGACGCTCTCTTACTGGGTTTGTTTTTGTAAACAAATGACCTCTAGTTCTGTAACCATCTATAAGTTTTACTACCTGAAACTCTTTTTGTAAGTGTTCTGGGATTTGAGTAGAAACACCTTCTACCAAGTCACCATCCACTCCAAAACTATCGCTACCAAAGTCGTAACCTTGAAAAAAGGCTCTCCAACTAGGTTCTACAGAATCTGGATTTGTTTGATATTGTTCGTATAAATCAGCAAAGTATGCTGTATGTGCTGCGTTTAAAAAGGAGTATTTATCCATTATTTTCTCTAAGACGTGTTCGCTTCAACAAAATTTTATCAAAAATACAACATTTACTAAATATATAGATGCTTTTCTTATATTTATAACATTCTAAAACATCTAAATTCATTATTATGAAAATAAACTCGATTAATAACTTAAAAATTATCATTTCTACAATAGTTATAAGTTTTTTTATAACATCTTCAATTGCTCAAGATAATCCACCAAAAGAGAAAAGTGAATTTTGGAAAAATGTTCGTTTTGGAGGAGGCTTAGGTTTAAGTACAGGTACAAATTTTTTTAGTGCTACTCTAGCACCAAGTGCTATTTACCAATTTGACAAAACATTTTCTTTGGGTGTTGGTTTAAATGGTACTTATAACAAAAGTAAAAACCTTTTTAGCTCTACTATTTTGGGAGGTAGTATAATAGGTTTATATAACCCTATTCAAGAAATACAATTGTCTGGAGAGTTTGAACAACTTAACGTCAACCAAAAATTTGAAGGCTCTAGTATAGCTGACAGAAATTATTGGGTACCTGCTTTATTTGTTGGTGGAGGTTATAGGACCAATAATGTTACTGTTGGTATAAGATATGACTTACTTTATGATGACACAAAAAGCGTATATGCAAATGCTTGGGTGCCTTTTGTTAGGGTGTATTTTTAAGACTTAAATACAAAATTAATTCTGATTTTGAGATGATTTAAATCAGCTTTTTAAGAGTTTTAAAGGTTTATTTTTGATAAAATTTAAACCTTTAAAATTATGTCAAAATTTAATTCACTTATATTAGTTTTAGTTTTTATTCTAATAAGTTGTGGTGGTCAAGAAAAAAAACAAGAAGAAGGATTTTCTTATAAAAGAACAGCAACACCTACTACAGAATCTAAAACTGAAACAAAACTTGCTTCTAATATTATTAATTTAACAGACAAAGGTGTTGGACCAATTAAGTCGTTAACATTATCTGACAAAATTGATAGTAAAATGGTAGCTCATGGTAAGGAAGTTTACGATAAAATGTGCGTTGCATGTCATAGATCTGATAAAAAATTTATAGGTTCAGCTCCAAAAAACATTTTAAAAAGACGTACTCCAGAATGGGTTATGAATATGATTTTAAACCCAGAAGAAATGCTTAAAGTTAATCCTTTAGCTAAAGACTTATTAAAAGAGTTTGATGGAACACCTATGATAAATCAAGGATTGACTGAAGATGATGCTAGAGCTGTATTAGAATATTTTAGAACATTATAAATTATGGTTTTAGGCATCAAGAATATTTATGTCTAAACCATACTTTTTGCCACTCTCTTTTTAAAATTAAAAAGGCTACTTTCTCAGACATTTCTAAAGTATCAGTACCATCTAATGCTTTTATTTGATGCTCTGGAACATCAATTATATATAGCAAATTTAAGTAATCTGTAAATTTTTCTTGTACTAATTTATACACGGTTTCATGTAATATTAGCTTTAGACTTGAAGGCAGAATATCATCATCAAAATCTAAATCTATATTAGCGTACAGAAAATCTTTATTTAACTGGAGTACTAGTTTTTTATATAACTCTAAACTGTTTGCTTCAGCTATTAAATCCTCAAAAGTGGTTGGTAAATTCATTTATATAAATTACACATTACGTGTCATTAATCCAGTTCCAAATTGTCTAAGCAATTCCTTTTTATCATCAGAAATACTTAAGCCTTCTAAAACCTTAAAGGCTTGTTCTGTATAATCTTTAATAGCATCTTGGGTTGCTTTTGCAGATCCAGAATCAACAAAAAATTGTTTTACTGTTTCAATTTTATCAGAATTATCATCTAAATTTACAGTAAATAATTGCTCTAATTGTCGCTTATTTTTTTCACTTAAAAAATCTAATGCTTTTAAATACAAGTAGGTTTTTTTGTTTTCAATAATATCTCCTCCTACTTGCTTCCCAAAAGTTTCAGGATCTCCAAAAGCGTCTAAATAATCATCTTGTAATTGAAAAGCAATACCTAAAAGACGACCAAATTGATAGATACTATCTTGATTGTCCACAGAAGTTTCTGCAACGATTGCTCCCATTTTCATTGCAGCACCAACTAAAACAGCGGTTTTGTATTCAATCATTTTTAAATACTCAGGTATGGTTACATCGTCTCTGGTTTCAAAGTCTACATCATATTGCTGACCTTCGCAAACTTCTAAAGCGGTTTTACTAAATAGCTTCGCTAATGCCTGAAACGTTTTTGGATTATAATTTTCAAAAAGTTGGTAGGCTAAAATCAGCATTGCATCTCCAGACAAAATCCCTGTATTTATATCCCACTTTTCATGTACAGTTTGTTGACCTCTTCTTAAAGGTGCATCATCCATTATGTCGTCATGTAACAATGAGAAATTATGAAACACCTCTATACTTAAAGCAGCATCTAAAGCCTTTTTATAATCCGATCCAAAAATATCTGCAGTCATTAAAGTTAAAACAGGACGCAAACGCTTACCTCCTAACTCTAAAATGTAATGGATAGGTTTATATAAATTCTTAGGTTCTTTTGGAGTATTATAAGCTTCTAAATAATCTAAAAAAGCTGTTTGATATATTGAAATATTTTGCATGGTGTAAAAATAAAGTAAATACTTATAACAATCTACTAAGTTTAAAATCTCAATGTTAAAAAAACTTTAAAACTTTGGAAACTTTTATTGTTTTTAAAGTTTCCTTAACTATATTTGCTCCAATTATGAGAGAAAAAATTATAAACAAATCTGCAGAATTGTTTTTAACACTTGGATTTAAAAGTGTAACAATGGACGATATAGCTAATGAACTAGGTATATCCAAAAAAACAATTTATCAACATTTTGATAATAAAACCAAATTGGTAGAAGCTACAACATCGCATATGTTTGAAAACATTTGTGATGGCATAGATTGTATTTGCAATGCATCGCAAAACCCAATCGAAGAATTATATGACATTAAAATGTTTGTGATGAAGTTTCTTAAAAACGAAAAAACATCACCTCAATTTCAATTAAAAAAATACTACCCTCAAATATTCAATCAACTTCAAATCAAACAGTTTGAAAAAATGCATGCTTCAGTTAAAGAAAGTATCCAAAAGGGTGTTGATACAAATTTATTTAGAAAAAATATAGACGTGGATTTTATTTCTAGAATGTACTTTAATGGTATGACAGGAATTAAAGACGAAAATATTTTTCCTACTAACATATTTACAATGGACTATTTAATGGAAAGCTATTTAGAATACCATTTACGTGCCATTTGTAGTGATAAAGGGATGCAAATACTTAATCAATTTATAAACACCAATCAATCTTAAATAATGAGAAAAATACTAATATTATTTAGCTTAATTATTAGCTCTTATACTTATGCTCAAGAAGATAAAACTGAGTTTTCCTTACAAGAGGCTATTGATTATGCATTAGAAAACAATAGAACAGCAAAAAATGCAGCATTAGATATTGATGCAGCAATTAAACAAAAATGGGAAACTACTGCAACTGGATTACCTCAACTTAGTGCTGCAGTAGATTATCAAAATGCTTTAAAACGAAATGTTTTTGTAATTGGTGATCAAATAATACCAATAGGCACAAAACATACATTAACAGGAACTGCCACTTTAAGTCAATTACTTTTTGATGGGTCTTACCTTGTTGGTTTACAATCTGCAAAAGTATTTTTAGAAATTTCTAAAAACGCAAAAACCAAAACAGATTTAGAGGTTAGAAAAGCAGTTATAAACGCTTATGGAAATGTGCTTTTAGCAGAAGAAAGTATTTCTATTTTAGAAAAAAATATTACAGTATTAGAAAAAAACTTGAATGACATTACCAAAATTTTTGAAAATGGTTTAGAAGAAGAAGAAAGTGTTGAGCAGTTAAAAATCACCCTTTCAAGTGTAAAAAGTAGTTTAAACAACACCAATAGGTTAAAAAGTTTAGCGTATCAAATGCTAAATGTAACTATCGGAAAGCCAATTAACAGCTCTACTGTTTTAACAGAAAATCTTGATGCTTTAGCACTTCAAAACATAGAGCTAAGTCTATTAGATTCTGAAAACAAAGTAGAAAACACAATAGATTATAAAATTGCAGAAAACGATAAAGTATCCAAAGAATTACTAGTAAAACTTGAAAAAAGTAAAGCTTTACCAAGTTTAAGTGCTTTTATAAATGGTGCATATGCAGGAAACAGAGAGTCTTTTAATTTTACAAATACTGGAGAGAAATGGTATGGATCTTCAATTTTTGGAATGAGCTTAAACGTACCCATTTTTAGTTCTGGTATGCGTAACGCTTCAACACAACGTGCACAAATTAATTTAGAAAAAGCAGAAATTAATCTTACGGAAACAGAGCAGATGCTTAATCTACAAATTGAATCCGCAAAAAGCAATTACCAATTTGCAATAGAAGATTACCAAAATAAAAAAGAAAACTTAGCTCTTGCAGAACGTATCGAACAAAAAAATCAAACCAAGTTTTTTGAAGGTATATCTACAAGTTTTGACTTAAGACAAGCACAAACACAACTATATACTGCACAACAAGAGTTGCTTCAAACAATGCTGGATGTAATAAACAACAAGGCAGAACTTGAAACAGTTTTAAATAAAATTTAATAAAATCAACCAAGAAACATTATACATATGAAATCTATATTCACCTTATTAATCGCTACACTTCTTTTAGTCTCATGTGGTGACAAAAAAATATCTGTAGAGGATATTTTAACTTCAAATAACCTAGAACAAATCAGAAAAAAGAAATCTGAACTAGATACAGAACAACAAGCTTTAGCTACTCAATTAAAACAATTAGAAGCTAAAATTAAAGAATTAGATCCGCAAGAACGTATTCCATTAATAACAACACTAAAAATTAAAGAAACAGTCTTTAATCATTATGTAGAGCTACAAGGTAACGTAAACACAAAACAAAACTTAGTAGTCTATCCAGAGTATTCTGGTATATTATCAAATGTATATGTAAAGGAAGGTCAAAAAGTATCTAAAGGTCAACAATTAGCAAAAATTGATGATGGAGGTTTAAGTCAGCAAGTGGCACAATTACAAATACAAGCAGATTTAGCAAAAACAACTTTTGAACGTCAACAAAGACTTTGGAATCAAAAAATTGGTAGTGAAATACAATACCTACAAGCAAAATCCAATTACGAAGCACAACTAAAAGCTGTAAGTCAGCTACAACAACAAGTAGGTAAAACCATTGTTCGCGCACCATTTTCTGGAACCATTGACGATGTTATTACAGAACAAGGTAGTGTTGTTGCACCAGGACAATCACAATTATTTAGAATTGTAAATCTTAAAAACATGTACATAGAAACAGATGTACCAGAACGTTACATATCAAACATTGTAACAGGAAAGACAGTACAAGTAGAGTTTCCAATTCTTGGAAAAAGTATTGATACTAAAATTAGACAAGCCAGCAGCTTTATAAATCCTGCAAACAGAACTTTTAAAATTGAGGTTGCTGTAGACAATAAGAAAAAAGACATCAAACCAAACTTAACTGCAAAGCTTAAAATAAACGACTACACAAATCCAAATGCATTATTAATTCCGCAAAGTGTAATTTCTGAAAACGCAGAAGGAAAACAATATGTATATGTAATAGAAAAAACAGAAACAGCCACTAAAGCTAAACGTGTTTTTATTAAGACAGGAAAAACACAAGGAGATGATATAGAAATTACATCTGGTTTAAAAAATGGAGTAGAGTTAATTGAAGAAGGAGCAAGAAGTGTAAAAGATGGTCAAGATGTAAAAATCATCTCTCTAGACTAATTTATATCATTTAATAGTACTACAATTTCTTCAGCAGAAGAAATAATAAAAAAGACTAAAAACAATGACTAAAAATAAAAAACAACAAAAAGTAAATAAGGAGTTTGCATTTTCTTCATGGGCAATTAACAATAAAACAACCATGTATGTTTTAACATTGTTAATCCTTGTACTTGGTACAGGAGCTTATTTTAGCATGGCAAGAGAAAGCTTTCCAGAAATTAAAGAAACTAAAATATACATTAGCTCTGTTTATCCTGGAAACACAGCAGAAGACATAGAAAAACTTATTACAGACCCAATTGAAGACAAACTTAAAACGGTTAGTAATGTTATAGAAATTACATCAACCTCTCAAGAAGACTACTCAATAGTTGTTGTAGAATTTGACGAAAAAATTACAGTTGATGCTGCAAGACAGAAAATAAAAGATGAAATAGATACAGAAACCTCAAGCGAGGATTGGCCAACTTTTAATGGAGCTAAAGTCGAGCCAAATATCTTTGATTTAAGTATGTCTGAAGAAATTCCAATATTAAATATTAATATCTCTGGAGATTATCCTGTAGATAAACTAAAAAAATATGGAGAATATTTAGAAGATGAAATTGAAGGATTATCAGAAATAAAACAAGTAGATATTCGAGGTGCACAAGAACGAGAAGTTGAAGTAGCTGTAGACATTTATAAAATGATGGCTGCTAAAGTCAGTTTTGATGACATTTCAGGTAGTATAAGCAGAGAAAACGTAACCATGTCTGCTGGTAACTTAATATCAAGTGGACAAAGGCGTACTATTAGAATTATTGGCGAAATTGATAACCCAAAAGCACTAGAAAATTTTGTTGTAAAATCAGAAATGGGTAACTCTATTTATTTAAAAGATGTAGCAACCATAACTTTTAAAGACGAAGACAAAACGACATATGCTAGAGAGTTTGGTCAAGAAGTAGTCATGCTAGACGTTAAAAAACGTTCTGGAGAAAACATGGTAGCTGCAGCAGATCAAATACGTGTTATTGTAGACAATGCAAAAGCAACTGTGTTTCCTCCAGATTTAAAAGTAACAATTGCTAACGATCAATCATCAAAAACTATTGGACAAGTAGATGATTTAGTAAACAATATCATTTTTGGTATTATACTAGTTGTAACAGTTTTAATGTTCTTTTTAGGATTTAAAAATGCATTATTTGTTGGATTTGCAATTCCTATGTCAATGTTTATGTCACTTATGATATTAAACCTTTTAGGATATACTTTAAATACTATGATCCTTTTTGGGTTAATCATGGGACTTGGTATGCTTGTAGATAATGGAATTGTTGTTGTAGAAAACGTATACAGACTAATGACTGATGAAGGTATGAGTCGTATTGAAGCTGCCAAAAAAGGAATTGGAGAAATTGCTTTCCCTATTATAATCTCTACATTAACAACAGTAGCAGCATTTGTTCCGTTAGGTTTATGGCCAGGAGTTATGGGACAATTTATGATTTATTTTCCTATTACATTATCAGTAGTATTAGGGTCATCATTATTTGTAGCAATCTTTTTTAATTCTGTTTTAGTATCACAATTTATGACAACAGAAGACAAAGACATGCCTTTAAATCAAATTGTAAAAATTTCAGCTATAATAGGTAGTATAGGTTTACTAATTTTATTTTTTAGCGAAAACTACAAAGGTTTAGGGACTTTAATGCTTGTAACTGTCGTTTTACTTTGGGTTTACCGTTTATTTTTACGTGGTTGGGCAAATGGGTTTCAAAATAGAATATTACCAGTTTGGGAGCGTATTTATGAAAAAACCTTACGCTTTGCTTTAAGCGGTAAAAAACCAATTATCATTACCATAGCTACAGTAATATTATTATTTGTTGCATTTGGTGGATTTGGAGCTTCTGTTGCAAGCCAACGTACTAAGGTAGAATTCTTTCCAGACACAACTGCAAATCAAATTATTGCATATATAGAATATCCTGAAGGTACTGACATTAAAAAAACTAATGCAATTACCAAAGAGATTGAAGAGCGTATGTTTAAAGTTATTAATGATAACACATACCTTGAAGAGGATGGTTACAATTTTTTAACAGAAAGCGCTGTGTCTCAGGTTGGTGAAGGTGCTGGAAACCCTCAAACAGATGGTGGATCTGCTGCAGAAATGCCACATCGTGGAAAAATTACAGCAACCATGCGCGAATTTAAATTCAGGAAAGGTGAAGACAGTAATGAGTTGCTAAGAAAAATACAAGAAGATCTAAAAGACATTTATCCAGGCGTTTCTATTTCTGTCGAAAAAGATGCTGCAGGACCTCCTGTTGGTTATCCAATAAATGTAGAATTAGAAGGTGAAGATTACTCAGAACTTATTGCTACTGCCGAAAAAATGCGCGATTTTATTAACACTAAAAACATTCAAGGTATTGACGAGTTAAAAATTGACGTTAATAAATCTAAACCAGGAATTCAAGTACAAATAGATCGTAAAAAAGCTGGAGAACTAGGTGTAAACGCTGCTCAAGTTGGGCAACAATTACGTAATTCTATTTTTGGAGCTAAAGCTGGTATATATAAAGAAGACGGAGAAGATTATGACATCTATGTACGTTTTAATGAAGAAAACAGATATAATACAAGTGCACTTTTTAATCAAAAAATTACATTTAGAGACATGGCTTCTGGGCAAATAAAAGAAGTTCCAGTATCTGCAGTCGCTAAACAAAATAATTCTTCTGGTTTTAGTGCCATAAAACATAAAGATGTTAAGCGTGTCGTTACTCTATACTCTGCTTTAGCACCTGGATTTACAGATGCAGCAGCTATTGTTTCTAAAATTCAAAACGAAATGCAAAGCTTTACAGAAAAACCAAATACTGTAAAAATTGATTATACAGGTCAAATAGAAGAGCAAAATAAACAAATGGCTTTTTTAATGGGAGCCTTTTTTACAGGTTTAGGGTTAATCTTTTTTATCTTAATATTTCAATTTAATTCGGTTTCTAAACCAGGAATCATCATGCTAGCTATTTTCTTAAGTTTAATTGGTGTCTTTGGTGGTTTAATAATAACTGGTAAACCTTTTGTTATTATGATGACTATGATGGGTATTATATCGCTTGCTGGAATTGTTGTAAACAATGGTGTTGTACTACTAGATTATACACAATTATTAATAGATAGAAAAAAGGTTGAACAAGATTTAGGTGATGGTGAATATATAGAAAATAACGAGCTTCTTGAAGCCATAATTAAAGGAGGAAAAGCACGTTTACGTCCTGTTTTACTTACAGCAATTACAACTATTTTAGGTTTAATTCCGTTAGCAACAGGTTTTAACATTAACTTCTTTACGTTATTTAGCGAGTTTGATCCAAATATATATGTTGGTGGAGATAATGTTATTTTTTGGGGACCATTAGCATGGACCGTAATTTACGGGTTATTTATTGCAACTTTCTTAACTCTAATTGTGGTACCAATCTTATTTTATTTAATAACTAAATTTAAGATGTGGTTAAAAAGCAAGTTTTCTTCAAACAAAAAAGAAGAACTTTTAGAACTTGAAACCATAAAAGCAGAATAATTTTCAACTTTAGTTGAATAGTAATACATGATTTAAACAAAAAATCCGAAGTCTTTACTTCGGATTTTTTACTTTTGCAGTTCTAATAAATAATTATGTACAGAAGTCACAACTGTGGTCAGTTAAATGCATCACATATAAATACAGAAGTAACCCTTTCAGGATGGGTTCAAAAATCAAGAGATAAAGGATTTATGATGTGGGTAGATCTTCGTGATCGCTACGGAATTACGCAACTTATTTTTGACGAAGAACGCACACCTAAAGCTATGATGGAACAAGCCCAAAAATTGGGTCGCGAGTTTGTCATACAAGTAAAAGGTACTGTAATTGAGCGTGAATCAAAAAATAAAAATATTCCAACTGGAGATATTGAAGTTTTAGTAAAAGAATTAACGGTTTTAAACGAAGCACTTTTACCTCCTTTCACTATTGAAGACAATACAGATGGTGGAGAAGATATTAGAATGAAATATCGTTACCTTGATATTAGACGTAATCCGGTAAAAAACAATTTAATTTTTAGAGCCAAAGTAACACAAGAGGTTAGAAACTTTTTATCAAACGATGGATTTATTGAAGTTGAAACACCTTACTTAATCAAATCTACTCCAGAAGGAGCTAGAGATTTTGTAGTACCTTCTCGTATGAACGAAGGTCAATTTTACGCATTGCCACAATCACCACAAACCTTTAAGCAATTGCTTATGGTTGGTGGAATGGATAAGTATTTTCAGATTGTAAAATGTTTTAGAGACGAAGATTTACGTGCAGACAGACAACCAGAGTTTACACAAATTGACTGCGAAATGGCATTTGTAGAGCAAGAAGATATTTTAAATGTTTTTGAAGGTCTTACACGTCATTTACTTAAAGAAGTTAATGGTGTAGAAGTTGAAAAATTTCCACGCATGTTATATGATGATGCTATGCGTTTATACGGAAACGACAAACCAGACATTAGATTTGGGATGGAGTTTGGAGAGCTTAACGATGTTGCACAACATAAAGAGTTTAATGTTTTTAACAGTGCTGAATTAGTTGTTGGTATTGCTGTTCCTGGCGGAAATACTTATACACGTAAAGAAATAGATAAATTAATTGATTGGGTAAGACGTCCACAAGTTGGTGCTTTAGGTATGGTTTATTGTCGTGTAAACGATGATGGCACATTTAAATCGTCTGTAGATAAGTTTTACAATCAAGACGATTTAGCAAAATGGGCTGAAAAAACTGGTGCAAAACCAGGTGATTTAATCTGCGTATTATCTGGAGACACAAACAAAGTACGTGCTCAACTTAGTGCGTTACGTATGGAATTAGCAACACGTTTAGGTTTACGTGACCCTAAAGTTTTTGCTCCATTGTGGGTTATAGATTTCCCTTTACTAGAACTTGATGAAGAAACTGGTCATTATCACGCCATGCACCATCCATTTACCTCTCCAAAACCAGGTCAAATAGAATTATTAGACACTAATCCAGGAGACGTAAAAGCTAATGCTTATGATTTAGTTTTAAACGGAAACGAAATTGGTGGTGGATCAATACGTATACACGATAAAGCAACACAAGCTATCATGCTAAAACATTTAGGTTTTAGCGATGAAGATGCAAAAGCACAATTTGGATTTTTAATGGATGCTTTTGAGTATGGAGCTCCTCCACATGGTGGATTAGCATTTGGGTTAGATAGATTAGTATCTATTTTAGGAGGACAAGAAACTATTAGAGACTTTATTGCATTCCCTAAAAATAATTCTGGTCGAGACGTCATGATTGATGCTCCTGCACCAATTGATGATGAACAACTTACAGAGTTAAGTTTGAAACTAAACTTAAAATCATAAATTAAAAAATCCTGCAACTCGCAGGATTTTTTGTTACTTTTAGTTTATGCCAAAGCAACCACTATTAAAACGTTTTTTTATTTGGAGAATAAAACATATCTTAGAAAAAAACTTCACTTATATCCTAAGTGGATTAGTTGGTTTACTGGCTGGATTAGCTGCAGTAACATTAAGAAATATTACGTTTACTATTGAAGGTGTTTTAGAAAATTTAGTAGCATTTTCTAAAAATCAAGTCTATTTTATTTTACCTGTTATTGGTTTATTTTTAGTGTATTTATTTGTAAAATATATCACTAAAAAAAATGTAGAACATGCCATCCCTTCAATATTATTTAAACTATCAAAACGTAGTGGATTAATAGAACGTTCTAAAATATACATTCCGTTAATTACTGCACCTTTAACGGTTGGTTTTGGAGGATCTGTAGGATTACTAGGACCAGCAATTGCTTCTGGATCTGCAATTAGTTCTAACTTAGGTAGATTGTTTCATGTTAATCAGCAAACCAGAACTTTATTAATTGGTTGTGCTGCTGCAGGTGCAATTTCATCTATATTTAAATCGCCAATTGCTGCTATAATTTTTGCAGTAGAAGTCTTTAGTTTGGACTTAACTTTTGCTTCATTATTACCTTTATTGATAGCTTCAGTTTCATCTGTATTAACGTCGTATTTCTTTTTAGGTGATGACTTATTATTCAATTTTAACTTTTCTGATAAATTTGAAATTAAAGACACCTTATTTTATGTTGTTTTAGGAATAGGAACAGGTTTTGCGTCCATCTACTTTACTAAAATGTACTTTTATATATTAAAGTTTTTTGAACGTTTTAAATCCAGACGCACAAAATTTATTATTGGTGGATTAGCAATTGGAGTGATGCTTTATTTAATTCCGCCACTTTATGGTGAAGGCTTTGGGTTTATTAACAACCTTTTAGCTGGTGACCATTTAACTGCACTAGGTACCACACCATTTGATGATTTTAACGACAATATTTGGGTCATTATCGGGTTACTGATTGGGATTACCATTTTTAAAGCAATTGCAATGACTACAACTTTTGCTGCTGGAGGAGCTGGTGGTATTTTTATACCAACTATGGTAATGGGAAGTGCTTTGGGTAATGTTGTTGCTAAAATTATTAATAATTTAGGTTTAGGATTTAATGTCTCCGAAACCAATTTTACATTAATAGGTATGGCAGGATTAATTGCTGGTGTTTTACATGCACCTTTAACTGCTATTTTCTTAATTGCTGAAATTACTGGTGGATACGAGTTGTTTATTCCTTTAATGATTGCAGTTTCCATGTCTTTTATTATAAAAAAAAATGCAATAGATTTTACTATTTACACTAAAGAATTAGCCTTAAAAGGAGAGCTATTAACACACGATAAAGACCAAAGCGTATTAACTTTAATGTCTTTAGATAGTGTTATAGAAACTAATTTTGTCAGCCTTAATCCTAACATGACGTTAGGTGAAATGTTACATAAAGGTGTTGCAAAATCCGCAAGAAACTTATTTCCTGTAATAGATGAAAACCTAGTATTGGTTGGAATAATTTTACTAGATGATGTTAGAGACATTATGTTTAATCAATCACTTTACGGCACTACATTTGTTGAAGATTTAATGCATAATGCACCAGATATTATTGATTATAAAAATGATTCCATGAAAAAAGTAATGGCTAAATTCCAAGACTCTAACGCTTGGAATTTACCAGTAATTAAAGATAACAAATACATTGGATTTGTATCAAAATCTAAATTATTAACAGCTTATAGAAGACAATTGATTAATTTTACAAAACACTAATTTTTTTCAAATGAAATACCTTATCGGACTAGCTTTTATCGCATCAATAACCAGTATAATTTGTGGTTATGTTATGGATGTAGATTATGCACAAAAACTAATAGGCTTTGGTGTTTTAGGGTTGTTTTTTGTGGTAATCCCTTTGTTTACCTACCATAGATGGAAAGATAGAGATGCTAAAGAATATATGTTAACTAAAGAAAAAATAGAAGACATGCGTAAAAAAGAAGGAGATAGACGAAAATTGTAACTAATTCAAATTACGTTTTTCAATAAAAAAACGCTTCAATAATTTAGACGCTTCTTCAGCTAAAATTCCACCTTCCATTTTTGTTTTTGGATGTAGTTTTGTTTTTAGATGTATACAACCACGCTCTTCGTCTCTTGCTGCATACACTATTTTAGAAATCTGACTCCAATATAAAGCTCCAGCACACATTTGGCAAGGTTCTAAAGTCACATAAAGCGTACAATCTTTTAAATATTTTCCGCCTAAATAATTAGCAGCAGCAGTAATAGCTTGCATTTCAGCATGTGCAGTTACATCATTTAGCAACTCGGTTAAATTATGTGCTCTTGCAATAATTTTATCTTTAATTACTATTACTGCACCAACAGGAACTTCGCCTTTATCAAACGCTTCTTCAGCTTCCTGAAGTGCTTTTTTCATAAAATAAGTATCATCGTAAGGGTTTATCATAGTTTCAAACATACAAATAAAAAGGAAAAATCTTATATTTGATTATAACTTATAATTTAATTCAATGAAAATCAAACTATTATTAGCAGGAATCGCTTTCGCTTTAGTCTCTTGCGCTGGAACACCAGAAGAAGAAGCAGCTAAACGTTTTTGTGATTGTTCTGGAGACATTACAGAAATGATGACAAAAATGAAAGAAGATCCAGCATCAATGGATATGGCAGCATACCAAAAGGCAATGGAAGACTTTAAAACTTGTGTTGATCCTGATGGTGAAATGGAAAAAATGGAGGAAGCTATGTCTGCTGAAGAGAGAAAGGCACATGGTGAAAAAATGCAAGGCTTAGTAAGAGCGTCTTGTCCTGATGTTGCAAAAGCAATGGGAATGGATAAATAGTTTTTTATTAAATCTATTAAAAAGGAAATATCTTCATTGAAGATATTTCCTTTTTTTGTTTAACACCAAATATTGATTTATAAATTAACTATTCGGCAAGACTTTTGATGCCTATTAAAAAAGATTTATAATATGGCAAATTATTATTCTATTAAAATCCCTGAACCATGTCACGAAGGTTGGGATACAATGACACCAAAAGATAAAGGTCGCTTTTGTGGATCTTGTAACAAAACAGTAGTTGATTTTACTAAAATGGACAACTATCAAATTCAGGATTATTTACAGGACAATAAAGGTCAACGCATTTGTGGACATATTAAACAAACGCAATTAGACTCAATAAACCTTAGAATTCCTTTAAACCTAATTCAACAAAATCATAACGTTTATAAATCTTTCTTTTTTGCTGTTATGATTGTTATGGGAACTTCCTTGTTTAGTTGTTCTTCTAAAAATGGTAAGCCTCAAAAAATAGATAGTATAGAGGTTATTGATACTACAAAAAATGAAGTAATAGATGTTTTAGGAATGATTGCTCCTCCTCCAAATAAACCAGATAGCCTTCAAAAGAAAAAAGCAGTTTGCAAACCACCTAAAATACATCCACCAAATCCTGAGGTTGAAGGAATGATGATTATAGAAACTACTGGAGAAATTATAACAGTTCCTGATCCAATAAAAATAGACTCATTAAAGATAGATGAACCTATAGATATAATGGGAGATATCATTTTTGAAGAAGACCTACCTACCGAACCGTATCCAATTCATTTTGTAGACCAACTCCCTAAATTTAAAAACACTCCTCAAAATTTATCAAAAGAGGAAGAAAAGAAATATTTTCAATCTAAATTTAGTGATTTTGTTAAAGCTAATTTTGAAACATCAAAATTTAAAAACTTAGGGATAAAAGGTACACAACGAATATTTGTGCTTTTTGAAATTGAAAAAACAGGACAAATTACAATCAAAAAGATTAGAGCACCTCATCATTCATTGGAAAATGAAGCTAAACGTGTTTTTGAAAAACTACCAAAATTTATTCCAGCAAAACATGATGGAAAACAAGTTGCAGTAACTAATTCTTTACCAATAATTTTTAATGCTGAAGACTAATAAAAACTTGTATTTTTGCTAAGTGCAAAACAAACTTTTACATACCATTGATAATGCAAAACAACTTCGTCTTTTAAAACAAGACGACTTACCTATTCTTGCAAAAGAATTACGTGACTTTATAATCAATATTGTAGCCACTAAAGAAGGACACTTAGGTGCAAGTCTTGGTGTTGTCGAGTTAACCATAGCATTACATTATATATTTAACACACCAAAAGATCAATTAATTTGGGATGTTGGACACCAAGCTTATGGACATAAAATATTAACAGGTAGACGCGACACATTTGTCACCAATAGACAATTTGGTGGTTTAAGTGGCTTTCCCAACAGATTAGAAAGTGAGTTTGATACATTTGGTGTTGGACACTCCTCTACATCTATTTCTGCAGCTTTAGGTATGGCAATTGCAAGTCAACTTAAAGGAGATTTAAGCACACAACATATTGCTGTAATTGGAGATGCTTCTATTGCAAGCGGAATGGCATTTGAAGGCTTAAATCATGCAGGAGTTACTAATGCTAATTTATTAGTTATTTTAAATGATAACGCTATTGGAATTGACCCAAGTGTTGGTGCACTTAAACAGTATTTAACTAACGTCAAAAAAGGCACAGAAAAACAAGATAATATATTTGAAGCCTTAAACTTTGAGTATTCTGGTCCAATAGATGGTCATGATTTATCACTTTTAATTTCTGAATTAAAACGTTTACAAAACGTAAAAGGTCCAAAATTTTTACATGTTATTACAACTAAAGGTAAAGGTTTACGTCAAGCAGAAGAACAACAAGTAACCTATCATGCTCCAGGAAAGTTTAATAAAGATACAGGAGAATTGATTGCTAAATCTGATTCTATCCAACAACCTCCAAAATATCAGGATGTTTTTGGACATACTATTGTGGAGCTTGCAAAACAAAACGATAAAATTATAGGTATTACACCTGCAATGCCAACTGGAAGCTCGTTAAAATATATGATGGAGCAACTTCCAAATCGTGCTTTTGATGTTGGTATTGCAGAGCAACATGCAGTAACTTTTGCTGCAGGATTAGCAACTCAAGGTATGATTCCATTTTGTAATATATATTCTACATTTTTACAACGTGCATATGATCAAATTATTCATGATGTTGCTTTACAAAACTTACCTGTTATTTTCTGTTTAGATAGAGCTGGTTTAGTTGGAGAAGATGGAGCAACACACCATGGTGTTTATGATTTGGCTTACCTACGTTGTATTCCAAACCTTATCATTTTTGCGCCTAGAAATGAGATAGAATTACGTAATATCATGTATACTGCTCAACTTGGAATTAAACATCCAATCGCTATTAGATATCCACGTGGAAGAGGTGTTATAACAGATTGGAAACAACCATTTTTTAAAATTGAAATTGGTAAAGGTGAACAATTAAAAAAAGGAAAAAATATTGCTATTTTATCTATTGGAAGTATCGCAAAAAATGTTACAGATGCTTTAAATTTAGTTGAAGATGATTCTAATTTTTCGCACTATGATATGTGTTTTGTCAAACCTTTGGATGTAACAATGCTTCACGATATATTTAAAATGCATAAAACAATTGTCACTATTGAAGACGCCTCTATAAAAGGTGGATTTGGAAGTGCAGTTACAGAATTTTCAGCAGAACACAACTACAAAAACACTTTGATTTTAAAAGGGATTCCTGACCAATTTATAGAACACGGAACTGTTTTAGAGTTACAGCAATCTATTAAGCTAGATCCTAAAAATTTGAGTGTGTTTCTAAAAAAAATGACAGACTAAATAATTAGTCTGCCATTTTAAATTATAAATTACTGTATTATTAGTTTGTACTAAATGTCCAAACTTGTCCTATTGTTTTTACTCCATTATTATCTTTAGTATCCACTCTCCAATAATAGGTCGTTGCTGCTACAGTAGTAACATCAAAAGTAGAAGTTGCATGATTTGTTTGTAATAAAACTGGTGTTGCAGTATCTCCAAAATATACATCATAAGTTAATGTGTCATTAGTATCTACATCACTTCCAGTCCAATCTAATGTTGTTGTTCCAGCGTTTACAATTGCTTCAGAAGCAGGAGCATTTATTGTTGCTGCAAAAGGTGCATAATTTGATATACCATCACCTTCTGTATAAAAAGCATAAGTTAGGGATGGTTCAGACTCGTCTTCACCATCTAAAGCAACAACATTCCAATAGTAAGCTGTACCTGTTTGTAAAACTACAGTTCTATTACTAGCTGTGGTTGTTAATTGTTCTACAATGTTTGTTAAGTTTCTGTCTAATGATATAGTTAATCTATAAGTAATAGAGTCTCCATCTGCATCAGTGGAATTTGACCATAGAAAATTTATTGTATTATCAATACAAAGTAAATCAGAACTTGGATAGGTTAATTGTCCTACAGCAGTAGGAGCTGTATTAGGTGTTGTAGTACCAGAACCTCCACCTGCATCATCACTACTACATGAGATAGTTAAGATAAAGGCAAAAGCAATTATAGGTAATAGTTTTATTGTCTTAATCATGTTTTTAGTTTTTTATAATTTTAATTACTTCTGGTGTATCTAAATTCAACTTAATAAAATATAACCCTGAATTTAAATTTTCAAAAGGAACCTCTAAGTAGTTAAAGTTATTTCTTCTATAATTTTGGTTTAAAACTAATTTTCCATTAACATCAAAAACTTGTACTAAAATTTCTGATTGTGTAATAGTAATTGGAAGTGTGATTTTAAGGTTATTAATAACTGGATTTGGGCTTACAATAATATTAAATGCATTTTCAATTGATGTTTTAAACGTTCCTTCACAAGCTTTAGATGTTTTGATTTCTAATTCACCTGAACCAATAATATTTAATTCAAAAATTGGATTGCTAGTTATTTTTATAATTTGATTATTGAATAATACCGTAAAAGGAGCAGTACCTCTGCTTACATCTACTGAAGTTGTATTAGTATCTTCATTATTTGTAATTTGCAAATCAATAACCTCAGCAGCATCTATGTTAATCTCAAAACATTGCTCGTAAGATGTTCCGTCTACAGACACACAAACTGTATATGAACCTATAGCTAAATTTTCAATAGCAACTGAGTTTCCTGTTGTTATTTGTTCTGTAATATTTATACCATTACCTATTATATTTACTGTATAATCAACATAAGTTTCTGTTACATTAACAATGACTTGACCGTTATTTTCTCCTTCACAAGTTTCAGAAATTATTTCTAAAGAAATATTGTCAGTGTTTAAATAACTAGTATCACATGCGTCTCCTATTCCATTTCCGTTTGTATCTACCTGACCTGCATTTGCAACATCTAAACAATTATCTACATCATCAAAAATTCCATCTCCATCTGTGTCTTGACAAACATCTCCAACATTATCATTATTAACATCCAACTGATCAACATTTGAAACTGTTGGACAATTATCATTTATATCTAAAATTCCGTCGTTATCTGTATCCTGACAAGCATCACCAATACCATTACCATCAGTATCTGCTTGATCTGCATTTGATACACTTAAACAATTATCCACATCATTTGTAATTCCATCTCCATCATCATCACCACTTGGATCAATCTTAAATTCTCCAGAAAAAATACCTCTACCATAAGTTGCAGCAAAGACCATATTATCATCTCTTAAATCTAAATCTGTAACCTTTACATTAGACATACCATTAAAGGCTTGATTCCAACTAGGACTTGCGTCAGAAAAATTATTTGTAAACCAAACTCCAAGTTCTGTTCCTATTATAACTTCATTAGGGTTTAATGGGTTTTGTAAAATTGCTTTAACTGGCATATCAGGTAAATCACCTTCTTTTTCTTGCCAAATAGCTCCTCCATCATTTGTATACCATATACTTTGCACACCATAATTATGGATTGTTAAGAAAATTTCATTTTCTGAAGCTCCAAATTCTATATCAGAAATACTTCCCACAATAATATTAGATAAATCCAACTCATTAAAAGTAGGTGTTGGTCCATTTGCATTTTCAATTTTAAAAACATCTCCTAAAACTGTTCCTACTAAAAGCGTAGATGACGATGTTGTATAAGTTGAAACTGTAAAAGCTGTTGGAGTACTATCCATTTCTGGATCTGTAATATTTGTTCCTTGGACAGTTGCTTGAGCTTTAATACCTGAATATCTCCTAATTATACTATTACCACCAGATGAATAATTAGAATATAATATGTCTAAATTAGAATCTAATGCTTGTGGGTTAATAAATGCACCATTAGAGTCACTTTCATTATTAATTGTAATATTTAAATTATTATTTAAATTAAATAAGTTGACCCCAGAATTATAAACATAATTCCTAATAAAATATCTGTCTGTACCATCTTGGTCAAAAAATGTATAAGCACCATCTCCACCATAAGCTTCGACAGTAGGTGAGGTTACATTAGGGTTAGCATTTTGAAACAATTGTGTTCCGTTATCTTGTAATCCACCTGCAAAATAATCTCCTGTAAACGCTGTAGTTGGTCCGACACCAACAGTATAAAATTGCGATGTATTAAAGTCATTGTTTCTTGCTTCTGTTATTACACCTCCATTATTTGAATAGTATACACCTCCATCATTACCAAATGCCATGATGGTTGAAGATCCATTAGCAAAAGTCATAGCGTGTTGATCTGCATGTACTTCTTGATAACCAAAACCACCATACCAGTGTGTAAATTGATTCCATGATGTTCCTGCGTTTAGCGATTTAAATAAATCTATTCCTCCAGCATATACAGTTTGATCATTGTTTGGATCTACTTCTAACATTAAATCGTAAAATGCTTGACCTCTAGTAAAGTCATTTGCATCTATACCTGTATCTGCATCATTTGGTAATGCCATAGATGTACTTGTTACAAATCCATCATTAGTTTTTTCCATTATTACTGGTGAAGTTCCTCCTTGAGCCAATACAAAAACTACATTTGGGTTTGTAGAAGATACAGCTATTTGTGTTCTACTAGCATCAGGCACACTTCGCGCTAATTGAAAAATAACACCATCGCTTGAACGAAAAACTTGTCCTCCTCCATCTCCATAAACCCTACTATTAGTGGTTGACAACCAAAGGTTATTATCTGCACCAATCTCTATATCATTAGGACTATGTTTAAATCCATTATCAGTTAAAGGTAATGTAACTTCATTCCAGTTAGTTCCATTATCAGTAGATTTGTATAATCCAAATTCTGGTCCTCCCAAATAAGTCGTTGCATTTGCTGCACCATAAACTCCATCACCAGCTGCTACATAAACTTCAGAAACACCTGCATTATTTCTTATTTTTATATCATTTACATGCTGAATTCCAGGTACTAAATTACCAGTAAAAGTTCCAGAAGCTGGGTTTAAAGATCCTACTAAAGTCTCTGATGCTAAAGCAGCTTCTAGTATGTCTCCATCTGCTTTAGAAATCATAACAGATGGTATAGTAATAGTAGCGTCTGTTCCTCCCATTGGGATTGGTTGTCCATCAACATTATTCATCATAATAACTCCTACTGCACCAGCATTTTGAGCATTTTTCACTTTAACTGTAAAATTACAATTAGCTCTTCTAATTAAAGCAATATTTCCAGCAACTGATGCTCCATTTGTTAATGGAGAACAACCTTCTGTAGGGTTTGATGTACTATCGTCAACTAATACTATATTTCCTGAAATTACATCTGTAATTTCAGGTCCAAAAGCTGTGGTTGGAAATGACAAATAATCTCCAGCAATTCCAGAAGGAGGATTTACGGTTATATTAGATGCAGATTCAAAAGTAGTTGGTCCAATTATACCTCCAAACACATTAGCCCAAGTGTCGCCTGCATCTTCAGATTTCCAGACACCATCTCCATTTACATCTCCTCCTACATATGACTCTCCAGTACCTAAGTAAAAAACATTAGTGTTGTTTGGATCATAAGTAATACAACTAACTGCTAAATTTTCAGGAATATTAACTCTTGTCCATTTAGAATTTGAATTTGATATATTAGTATTTTTCCATAGTCCTCCACTAACTCCACCAGCAAAAAGTGTTTCGTTAGATGCATCATTTGGGTCAAACATAATTGCTCTTGTTCTTCCTCCTACATTATTTGGTCCTCTTTCAATCCAACTATTGTCAATTGCATCTCCAGGGACTCTAGCTGATGCTAAAAAAGCTTGTCTTTTTTGCTCTTGACTAGCTCTAATCTGTTTAAGGTTTTCTGATGTTGGTCGTCCTAAAACAGGATTCATGGTTAACTCCCATTCTTCCTCATAGTATTTATTAGGTGTTAATCCTGCTGCCTTTCTTTCTGACTTACTTAATTTAAGTACTTCTTTAAATGGGCTTTTTTCAAGGTTATTTTTATGTACAATTCTAATACTTTTTTCTTCAGGATTGTTTACATCCCATTTATTTGAGAAAATAAATAATGCAGCTAAAATTAAAACGCAAGACGTTAAGAATATAATTTTCTTCTTCATGTTATTTTTTTAATTTTTTAAAAATATTTATTTTTATTGTGAAATCTGCAATTTTAGTGTTAAAAACAAAACACTTTTTATCAAAACCTATTACAAACTAAACCCCTTTATTATTTTATATTGAATAATAGCTTGGCTATCAGACAACAAAGACACATAGTGACAGACATTTAACAACCTTATATATAAACTATCTGTGTTTAGGTCTATAGTTGAAGGTAAACCTTTCAAAATTAGTTTATCATAATTAGAAATTTCAACAGAATGGTTATTCTTAACTGCATTACTATACGTGCTTAATAAAGTGTTTAATACTTCATAACCTGCAATTTCTTTATCTACAACTTCTTTAGATTGATATATTTTTTCAACACTTAGTTTAATTATATCATTTATTTGTGCTTCATATTTACTTTTATCCAATAGACCAACACTAAATTCACCTTTTAAAATAGCCTCTTCATTATCCATAAAAATGGCTACTGCTTCATTAATTAAGGTGTTAATTGCTAATGCACGCAGATAACTTACTCTGTCTTTTGTATTTGTTAGTTGGTGATATTTTTCTGTATTTATGTTATTTCTTACTAAGTTAATTAAATACTCTAAAGCATATTCTTCACCAATTAAACCTAAATTAATACCATCTTCAAAATCAATAATGGTATAACAAATATCATCTGCTGCTTCAACCAAAAATGCTAATGGATGTCTAGAATAACTTACATCTTTATCATTACCTCTTTTAACCAATCCTAATTCGTTTGCTACGTCTTGGAATGCTTCTTTTTCTGTTTGAAAAAATCCATATTTCTTATCTACAATATCTTTGGTTGGCTTTTTAGGTAACGACTCTTTAGGGTATTTTGTAAATGCTCCTAAGGTTGCATAACTTAATCTTAATCCTCCTTCGCGTCCAGCTCTACTTTGGGTTACTATTTTAAACCCATTTGCATTACCTTCAAAATCGCATAAATCTTGATATTCTTTATCAGACAGTTGGCTTTTATATTGTTTTCCACTTCCTGAGATAAAAAACTCTCCAATTGCTTTTTCTCCAGAATGTCCAAAAGGTGGATTACCTATATCATGCGCTAAAGCTGCTGACGCTACAATAGCTCCAAAATCATTTGCCAAATAACCATGAATACTTTGCAAATGCGGATGCTTTTCTAATATTTTTTGACCAACTTTTCTCCCTAAACTTCGACCTACTACACTAACTTCCAAGCTATGTGTTAATCTTGTATGCACAAAGTCTGTCTTTGATAATGGGATGACCTGAGTTTTATCCTGAAGACTTCTAAACTCTGAAGAAAATATTACACGATCATAATCTACCTCAAAGCCTAAACGAGTTTCGTCTTGTTCTTTTCTTAATCTTTTATTGGTGTCTCCAAAACGTTTTAAAGAGAGTAATTGTTCCCAGTTCATAGTTATAATTTAATGGTTATGCAATATAAGTATTTGATTAATAAAGTATAGAATAAATCTAATGTTAACTTAATGTTTAGAGAAGATTAAATTAATCTAATCCCTTAACATTAACCTAACTTTTTAGTGACCAACTAGTAATCCTAAGTTAACCTTGACTTTACAATATGAAGGTTTCTTTGCATCAAGAATTTTAATAGTCAAAATGAAAAAATTTACTTCCCTAGTTTTTACTTTATTTAGTATCATAACTTTCGCACAAACTGGTTCGGTTTCTGGAACTTTAACTGACAAAGAGTTTAATGACGAACCATTAGCTTTTGCTAACATTTTAATACAAGGTACATCTACTGGAACTACAACAGATTTTGATGGACAATACACATTTACAGATTTAGAAGCTGGAACTTATAATATAGAATATAGTTTTGTTGGATACCAAACTCAAAATTTACCTGTTGTTGTTGAAGCTGGAAAAAACACAGTTATTGATGTAGTTATGTCTGCAAGTGCAGCAGCTTTAGATGAAGTTGTATTAGAAACAGTAACTACAAAACGAGAAAGTGAAACTGCTTTATTATTAGATCAGAAAAAAGCTGTAGAAATCAAACAAAGTATTGGTGCAGAAGAATTATCTAGAAAAGGGGTTAGCGATGCAGCAGGTGCAGTCGCTAAGATCTCTGGTGTTTCTAAACAAGAAGGATCTAGTAATGTTTATGTACGTGGACTTGGTGATAGGTATCTAAATACTACAATGAATGGACTATCTCTTCCATCTAACGATGTTAATAAAAAGAACATAGATTTAAATTTATTCTCTTCGGATATTATCCAAAATGTATCAATAAGCAAAGCATATGCTGCTCAGTTTTATGGAGATTTTGCTGCTGGAAATGTAGATATAACTTCTAAAGAACATAAAGGTGGAGCATTTGTAAATGCGTTTTCTGGAACAGGCTTTAATACCAATGCAATCGACAAAAATTTTGTTAGAAGTGAAGGTACGGGTTACTTTGGTTATTATGGAAGATATGAGCATAACCCATTTGCAATTGTTTTATCACATGGTGTAGATCCTGAAAATGTAAGTACACCAATAAATGTAGCATATGGAGCTTCAGGTGGTAGTTCTTTTAATTTTAAAGATGATTCGCGTTTAAGCTTCTTTTTAACAGCAGGTTTTGAAAACAACTACGAGTATAGAGAAGGAAAATCTGTAGATTTTTCTACAGTAGAGAAAAAAGCTTTTGAAGCTTCTGAAGAATACGAATACTCAACAACTACAACTGCTATGGCTAATTTATATTACAAAATAAATAGCGATAACAAACTTAGTTTTAATTCGCTTTTTATAAATAGCTCATCTGACGAAGTTGGTTATTATGGAACTGACGGTAATGGTAGAAACAGAGATGCTATCTTAAATACGGATTCAGGGTTTTACCAACAAAATATTCAGTTTGATCAAACAAGAATGTATGTTAATCAACTGGTAGGAAATCATAAATCTGGTAATTTTGAGTTAGATTGGGGATTTGGTTACAATAAAGTATTTTCTGACCAACCAGACAGAAAGCGTTTTAGTGCAGAAAACTACAACTACGCATTAGATAACGACCCAAATACAAATCCTACTTTTTATAGTAATGTAGTTTTTGACAACCAACGTTATTTTCAAAAAATTGAAGACGATGAGTATAATGGTCGTATTAATTTAGCTTATGAAGCTAATGACAAGCTAAAATTTAACATTGGATACAATGGTCGTAACAAAACAAGAGAATTTAGCAATATAAGATATGGTTATGATATTGTTGATGGTGATTATCAAATTACAGATATAAACAACCTTAATTCTTTTTTCAACCTTGATAACTTATTACTTAGTAGTAACACTTCTGGTTTGTATGAAATTAAAGTACTAAAACCTAACCCTTCATTATCAAATACTAACAGACCTGGTTTAAACGAAAACATATATAATGGTAAATTAAACATTTACTCTGGATATGCTGATGCAGAAATTACTGCTGGAGAAAAATGGTTATTTGTTCCTGGAATTAGAGTTGAAAGTTTTGAACAAAACATCGCTTACGATGTCATTAACTTAGGAAACAATGGAGTAGATTCTAAAACATCTAAAGAGACTTTTATCCTACCAAGTTTAAATATTAAATACGCCTTAACAGAAGATCAAAATCTTCGTTTTTCTGCTAGTAAAACGGTATCTACACCAGAATTTAAAGAAATAGCACCTTTTGTTTATGAAGACGTGTCAACACGTATTGGTGGTAATCCAGATGTACTTGGATATTCAGATATCTTAAATATAGATTTAAAATACGAATGGTTTTTCAGTAAAAGCGAAATAGTATCAATTGGTGTATTTACTAAACAAATTGACAACCCAATTAACTTAGTTGTTGTAGGTGATGCAACAGGAACACAACGTTATGTTAGAACAGGTGATCAAGCTACAATTTATGGTTTTGAAGCCGAATTAAGAAAAAACATCTTAACAGATGATGATGACAATACTAATCTATCGTTTGGTATTAATGCAACCTACATGAATACTAAACAAGATTTATATCAAAACATCGATGGTACTTTTGATTTAGCATTCAATAAAAGTGAAGACGAATTACAAGGCGCTTCTCCTTTAATTTTAAATGCAGATATAAGCTATTCTCCAACTTTTGAAAACTACAAACCAGTTGCCAACTTAGTATTCTCTTATTTCTCAGATAGGATTGATGCTTTAGGTTCTGGTGACTTAGGAAACATTGTTGAAAAAAGTGTACCAACTTTAGACTTTGTTTGGAAAAACACAATTAACGATAATTTCGAAATCAATTTTAGTGCTAAAAACCTTTTAAATCCAACAATACAATATGTAAGAGAAGACCAAAATCAAGGTGATGTCTTAGTTGTATCTGCAAATGGTAAAGGCGTAACAGACTATAAACGAGGATTAAATTTAGGATTACAACTTAAATATAAATTTTAATAAAACAACACATCTAAAAAACTAAAACAATGAAAAAACAATTAATCTTAGGTTTAGCATTAGTATCAATGTTATTCTCATGTTCTACAGACGACACTTCAGAGATTATTATCAATGACAACAGTGTAACAAACAACAACTCTGGAGGTACAACAGATCCTGACACCATTTTTTTATCAGGAACATATACTGAAGATTTAACTTTAGATGCAAATAACACTTACAAGCTTAATGGGTCATTAATCATGGCTTCTGGTACAACATTGACTATTCCTGCTTGTATGACAATAGAAGCATTATCTTCTGGAGCAGATGTATATGTTGCAATATCACAAGGAGCACAAATTATCGCTAATGGTACACAAGATTGTCCAATAGTATTTACTTCTGATGCTGCAAGTCCAGAAGCTGGAGATTGGGGAGGAATTATTTTATTAGGAAAAGCACCAATAAACTCTGTAACAGGAACAAATACTGCAACTTCTGAAATTGCTAGTTTACCATATGGTGGCAACACAGCAGATGATAACTCTGGATCATTAAACTATGTTCGTGTTGAGTATTCTGGTGGTGCAGCTGATGGTCAATCAGAAAATAATGGATTCTCTTTTTATGGTGTAGGAAGCGGAACTGTTGTTAATTATATTCAGGCTTATGCTGGTAAAGATGATGGAATCGAATTTTTTGGAGGAACAGTTAATGCAAGTTACATTTCTGTAATCCATGCAGAAGACGATTCTGTGGACTGGACTGAAGGATATTCTGGAACATTAAATAATGTATATATTTCTAACAGAGCATCAGACGACAAAGCAATTGAAGCTGATGGTTATAACACAGATTTTAGTAATGCTACTGGAATTTTCTCTAAGCCAACTGTAAACAATGTAACTATTGTTGGAGAAGGTTCTGCAAACTCTTCTGAAGCAATCAGATTAAGAGCAGGAACACAAGGTCTATTTTCTAACGTACATATCACAGGTTATGCAGAAGGTTTTGATTTAGATGATACAGATACAGGAAATGGTGTAGTAAGTGACGATTTACAAGTTACTGGAGTAACATTTGTAGATGTAACAACTAAAGTAAAAAATGACACATCAGTAATTTTTACAGATGCAGACTTCTTTTCATCTGAAGGAACTGCTACAGGAACTGATTATGCTACTTGGGGAACTGGTTGGACTACTAACTAAACCTAACATGAGTTAATAAAAAAAGCCTTGCAAATTGCAAGGCTTTTTTTATTAAAATTTAAATAACTTAATTGTTAGTTGCTACAGGATTTTTAACTTCCCACTCGCTAATACTAGCAATTTTATTATTATTATAATCTACTTCTTTAAGAGTAGTTTTATTCCAATAAAACCACTTGCCGACTTTTTTACCATTATCATAATTTGCAGAAACTTGTTTTTTACCTTCTGTATCAAAACTTAACCATTCACCTTGTAATTTACCATCTGTAGTATAAGCTCCTGTTTGGCTTACAACTCCATTGTCATGATAATAAATAACTTCAATTAAATTAGTGTTCTTATTAAGTTTTAAATCTCTCTCTTGCTGAGCAAAAGAGACCACAGATATCAAAAAGGCAATCGAAACTAAAATTGTTTTCTTCATAATTATGGGTTTTAACATTATAACTCAAATATATAACTAACTTAACATTTATGCAACAATTACATAACATTAAGTTAACATTAAGCATTTAAAATGCTTATTATCAATTGTTTATGAAAAATATTTAACATTGCAATTCTTAATAATTAGATAATATTAGCATTACATTAAAATTACCTATAGTGATGATATTTGTTAATGTCTTAAGACAACACAATTAGTATTTCATATAATCTATTAGTTTTTGTCGACTACATTATTATGATTTCTAATGAGACTGCTTTTGGCCAAAGCAGTCTTTTTTTTAACAAAAAAAGACAGTAAAATAATAATTAGGAAACATTAAGTTAACATTAGAGTTGGTTATTTGCATCGACAAAAAACTAATAATTATAATGAAACTTAAACTAACTATTGCACTTTTACTGTGCTTATCATTATCTGCTAATGCTCAAGAAATTAGTGATACTTCTTTTGGAAAAGGATTAATCAATTTTACTGCTAAAGACAGTTCTTTTAGTATAAAGTTCGCACCACGTTTTCAAGTACGGTCTATGTCATCATGGGATCACAATGGTAGCCAATACGGAAGTCCAGACCACAACTTTATTGTAAGACGTGCACGTTTAAAATTTGATGGTTTTGCATATAGTCCAAAATTAAAATACAAACTAGAATTAGGTTTATCCAATAGAGATATCTCTGGCGCAAATGATTTTAACAGAAACACACCTCGTTATATTCTAGATGCTGTTATCATGTGGAATTTTGCAAAAAACTGGGAGCTATGGGCAGGACAAACTAAATTACCAGGAAATGTAGAGCGTGTAGTGTCTTCTGCAAACCTTCAACTTATAGATCGTTCTTTATTAAACAGTCGTTTTAATATTGATCGTGATTTAGGAATACAATTACGTCATAAATCAGATTTAGGAGGCAACTTTTTAATGCGTGAAAAATTTGCAGTTTCTCAAGGTGAAGGACGTAATGTTACAGAAGGAAATGAAGGTGGGTTACAATATACTGCTCGTGTAGAGTTTTTACCTTTTGGGTCATTCAAGTCTAAAGGAGATTATGTTCAAGCTGCAATAAAAAGAGAAGAAACTCCAAAACTGATGGTTGGTTTTACTTACAACTATAATCAAGATGCAGTTAGAGAACGTGGTTTTGCTGGTGATTATATGTTTAAGAGTGATGGTTCTTTATACGAAACTGACCAAACAACAATTTTTGCAGATGCAATGTTTAAATATCAAGGTTTCTCTTTTATGGGAGAATATGCTAAACGTAGTGCAGATGATGAAATTGCAACAGAAGCAGATGGCGTAACACCAACAGGAGATGTTGTTTTAACTGGTAATGCTTTAAACTTACAAGCAGGTTATATGTTTAAAAATAATTACGAAATTGCTGGACGTTTTACAACTATAGAATACGAAACAATTACAGGAAGTGCACCAACAGAGCAATACACCTTAGGAGCTTCTAAATACATCGTAGGTCATAAACTTAAAGTACAAAGTGATTTAAGTTATACTACTGTAAATGGTAATGAAGATAATATTACTTTTAGACTTGGATTTGATCTTCATTTTTAATGATTAAAAACATAACATTAGGATAACATTACAACAAGAAAACCTTAAGATATTTGCAAACTTATTTTAATTAAAAATTATGGATAATATTTATTTATTTATGTTAATTGCCATTACTGTTTTGGCAGTATTTGACATTATTGTAGGAGTTAGTAATGATGCTATTAACTTCTTAAATTCTGCAATTGGCTCTAAAGTACTATCAATGCGTACAATAATGATTGTTGCCAGTTTAGGTATTTTTATTGGAGCTGTATTCTCAAGCGGAATGATGGAAGTGGCACGTAAAAGTATCTTTGTACCTGCACAATTTGAATTTGGCGAAATAATGCTCATCTTCATGGCTGTAATGATTACAGACATTTTATTACTTGATTTCTTTAACACTTTAGGTTTACCAACCTCAACAACAGTATCAATTGTATTTAATTTATTAGGTGCAGCTGTTGTAATGGCTTTAATTAAAATAAGTGCTAACGATGCTCAAACTTTTGCCGATTTAAGCACTTACATAAATAAAGATAAAGCCTTAACCATTATTGGAGGAATCTTACTCTCTGTTTTTATAGCATTTACAGTTGGAGCACTAGTACAATGGGTTTCTAGACTAATTTTTACTTTTAACTACGAGAATAAAGTGAAAAATTTTGGAATTATTTTTTCTGGAGTAGCTTTAACAGCTATCACTTACTTTATATTCTTAAAAGGTTTAAAGGGTACACCTTATTACAAAGACTTAAAAGGTATGTTGGAAGGTAAAGAAATTTTTATCATCCTTGGTGGATTTGGTTTCTGGACATTATTATCTTTTATTTTTGAAAAACTAAGCAAAAAGACCTCATTATTAATTGTTATTGCAGTTGGTACGTTTGGTTTAGCATTAGCCTTTTCTGGTAATGATTTAGTAAACTTTATTGGAGTTCCTATGGCAGCTTACCATTCATATGAAGCATGGATTGCAGGAGGAATGGATATTGGAATGTCAATGGAGGTTTTAGACAAAAAAGTACCAGCAGAACCTTTATTACTATTTATTGCTGGTGCCATTATGGTATTAACGTTATGGTTTTCTAAAAAAGCAAAAACTGTAGCAGAAACAGAATTAAGCTTATCTAGACAAGGTGATACGCATGAAAAATTTCAACCTAACGCATTATCAAGAGCAGTTGTAAAAGGATCTTCTACATTATCTAAATATTTTGGTGCAATCGTACCTCAATCAATTCAGAAAAAAATAGGAAATAGTTTTTACAAACCTGAAGTTCTTATTACTAAAGACCAAAGTATAGATGCTCCTGCATTTGATATGATTAGAGCTTCTGTTAACTTAATGGTAGCAGGTGTATTAATTGCAATTGCTACTTCTATGAAACTACCTTTATCTACAACTTACGTAACGTTTATGGTAGCAATGGGAACCTCGTTAGCAGATCGTGCTTGGGGAGCAGAAAGCGCTGTTTACAGAGTTGCTGGTGTACTTAACGTGATTGGTGGTTGGTTTGGAACTGCTATTGGAGCTTTTGTTGCTGCTGGTACTGTGGTGTTCTTAATCAATTGGAATCCTGAAGTAATGATCCCAATACTATTATTGATCACTGCATTCTTATTATACAGAAACTATAGATCTCACAAAACCAAATCAACAAAAATAGCTGATGCAGATAGTTTAACAGAAACAGGTAGTAGATCTGTACAAGGTGTTATTCATGAAAGTGCTAGTAACATCTCTAATGTTGTAAAACGAGGAAATCGTATCTATACAAATGCAGTTAAAGGTCTTGCAAAACAAGACTTATCATTGCTTAAAAAGAACAAAAAACAGGTTGATAAATTATCTTCAGAAGTAGATAGCCTTAGGGATAACATCTTTTATTTTATTAAAAATCTAGATGAAACAAGTTTAAGAGCTAGTAACTTCTATATTAATATTTTAGGTTATTTACAGGATATGACACAGTCTTTAGAGTATATTTCTAAAGTAAGTCATAAGCACATTAACAATAACCACAAGAGTCTTAAATTTAGCCAAATTAAAGAGCTTAAAGAAGTTGATGATGCATTAGAAGCATTATTTAATGATACTAAAGAAGCGTTCGATTCTCGTTCTTTTGAACAAATTGGAGATATCTTAGGTCGTAAAAAAGAAATGTTTGATTTGGTAACTTCAAAAATTGTTAAGCAAGTCGCAAGAACAAGAACTGAAGAGTCTAGTCCAAAAAACACAACTTTATACTTTAGTTTATTATTAGAAACTAAAGATTTACTAACTGCTACTATGAATTTATTAGAAGAGTATTACAGTTCTTTTGATAGTGATGTAGAGCCAGCAACTATTACTGAAGACTAAACTTTAGTTTTAAATGTAAAAAAAGCCATCATTTATGTGATGGCTTTTTTGTTTTATAAATATTGAGTTAATATATAACCAAGAACAGAACCAATTATAATAATCCAAATAGGGCTTGTTTTTGTTCTAAAAACCAAAAGAGTAGAAATTAAAGCAATAACAATCGCTTGCCAATCTAACAATGTTTCTTTAGCCATTATAATTAAAACAGCTAGCATTACAGCTACTGCTGCAACATTAACTGCATCTAAAAAGTAGCGTAGTATTTTAGAATTACGCATTTTTGGAATAAACGGATTCAAAATTAAAACAAATAAAAAAGAAGGTAAAAAGATACCTGTTGTTGCTGCTAAAGCACCAGAGAATCCAGAGAGTTGATACCCAATAAAAGTAGAAGTAGACAATACAGGTCCTGGTGTAAATTGCCCAACAGCAATTGCATCTATTAACTCAACTCTAGTTAACCAACCTCTTGTTACTAATTCGGCATCTAAATAGGCAAATAGCACATAACCACTACCATATAAAATCGCACCTACTTTTAAGAACACCCAAAACACATTTAATGCAGATATTTTGGTTAGTGTAAACCCAAAACCAGAAAGAAAAAACAAAGGAGAAATACTCTTTAAACTTGAAACTCTTTTCTCTTTAATGTAGAAATAAAACATTCCTAAAACTCCAGCTGTTAATAAGGCTAAAACTTCGTTTACACCTAATAGGCTTGCTACTAAAACTAAAACAGCTAAAACAGCTAATTCTATTGTTTTTACAGCCTTTTTGCCAAGCTTTAATACAGCAGAAGCAATGATTGCTAAAACTGCTGGTTTTATACCTAAAATAAAAGGAGCAACTTCTGGTAATTTTCCATACTTAACATATAAAAAAGCCAAAATTGCAGTGATTACAATTGCTGGAAAAATAAAAGCAATACCAGCTACAAAAAGTCCTTTTTTACCAGCTCTTTCATAACCACAATGCATTGTCATTTCTGTAGAATTTGGGCCAGGAATTAAATTTGTAGCACCAATTAGGTCTAAAAAATAATCTCTAGTCATCCATTTTCGTTTGCTCACAACCTCATCCTCCATCATTGCAATATGAGCTGCAGGTCCACCAAATGCAAAACAACCTAATTTAAAAAAGACAATAGCCACTTCTTTTAGTTTACTACTCATTTATTTACAGTTTATTTTCATACTTAGGCTAAGTTACTAGTTTGTATTTTTATAGTAAAATCAAATTAGTAAAAAGCATCAAAACTCAGCTTAATATTTTGTATCTTAGTACTATACCTTTTTTGTAAAAAATAAACTTCAAAAACATCTAAAAACAACTTTTAGACGTAAATACAATAACTAAAAAAACTAATACATAAAATGAAAAAAATATCCATTGTACTACTTTCTGCTGTATTGCTTTCTTCATGCGTCTCTAAAAAGAAATACGTTGCATTAGAACGACAGAATAGCGAAATAACTAGCCAATTACAAAAAACCGAAGTCGAGAAAGAAGATCTTGAAGCTAAATTTGCTAAAATTGAAGCTAGAGTTAGCGACTATAATTCTAAAATCAATAATTTGACTAGTGAAGTAGGTGTACTAACAGAAGAAAATCAAGTTAAATATGATGGTGTTGGTAACAAAGGGGTTATTTCTGAAAAAGCAAAAATTGGGATGCGTAAAACATTAAGTCGTGTAAGTCCAGATGTAATGCAATATTACACAACATTGGAAGACTCAATGAATCTTGCTTTATCTTTAAACTTAAAGCGTTTTGTTGACACGTCTGATTTAGATGAGCATGATGATATTGCAATAAGCATGGACAAGACTGTTGTTATGATCTCTATCTCTGAAAAAATGTTATTTGGTAAAGGAAGCTTTAAAATAAGCAATAAAGCAGACAAAATTTTACAAAAAGTTGCAGACTTAATAAACTCTGAGCCAAGTATAGATGTTATGATAGAAGGTCATACAGATTCTAGAAGTATTAGTAATAGCAGAGTAAAAGATAATTGGGACTTAAGTGTTTTACGTGCCACTTCTGTTGTTAGAAAATTACAAGATCAATTTGGTGTGGCACCAGAAAAATTAATTGCTTCTGGTAGAAGTAGCTACCAACCACTTACTGAAAACGAAACTGACGAAGGACGATCTAGAAATAGACGTACACGTATCATTTTACTACCAAATATTGATAAGTTTTTTGCTTTAATGGCATCAAACTAATTATCATAAAACATATAAAAAAAGCATCCATTTCTGGATGCTTTTTTTATATAACACTTATTAATAAAAGTTACTAATTACCCTTCGCAACTAGTACATTCTTTTTTCTGCTTAAATTTTTGTGCAGCATTCATACTGTGTTGGTAATACAGAGATTTAACTCCTAATTGCCATGCAGTAACATATAACTTATTAATGTCTTTTACTGGCATATCTGGATGTACCATGATGTTTAAAGACTGTCCTTGATCTATGTGGTTTTGTCTATTTGCTGCTTGATAGATTATTGTCATTTGATCTATTTCAGAATAAGTTTTAAACACATCTTTTTCTTGATCTGTAAGTCCTTCTATATGTTGTACAGAACCATCATAATCTCTAATACTCTTCCATGTATCTACTGTATTTAATCCTTTTTCTTCTAAAAGATCTACTAAAAACGGGTTTTTAATAGTCGTTTTTATTTTAGCAATATCTTTTACATAACTGTTAGACCAAATTGGCTCAATACCCTGAGATACTTGTCCTAAAATAAATGCAGATGATGTTGTTGGTGCTACAGCATTTAAAGTTGTATTACGTCTTCCGTAACCTTTTAATACTTCTGGCTCTCCAAATAATTTTGCTAATTCTTCTGATGCTTTTTTAGACTTTTCACCTATAGTTTTAAATATTTCGCTATTTAAATTAAAAGCTTCTTGACTATCAAAACCTAACATTTTAGATTGTAATAAAGAGTGCCATCCTAAAGCTCCCATTCCTAAAGCTCTGTTTTCTTTAGCAAAGTTATAGGCTTTTTCCATAAACATAAACGTCTGTCTGTCGTCTCTGTCTGGAGAGTCTCTATACACTTCTAACTTAGTTACAAACTCTTCTAATACAGCATCTAAAAAGTACACCATAGTCTCTACAGCATCAGTATCTTTCCACTTATCATAATGTAATAAGTTTATTGATGATAATACGCATACAAAAGACCACCTGTCATTAGTTGGCAACATGATTTCTGAACATAAATTACTTGCGTAAATTTCATGTTTATTTTCTTGATATACTTCTGGTGCTGCATTATTGGCGTTATCTTTAAAGAAGATGTAAGGATACCCTATTTCTCCTCTACGTTGTAATACTTTTGCCCAAATAGCTCTTTTATCTTGATCTCCATCAATCATAGCTTGCATCCAGTCGTTTCCAACAGTTACACCATGTGTTAATTCTTGAATTGGATTACCTTCTGTTCCAATTTCTAAAAACTCATTAATATCTTGATGATCTATTGGTAAATAAGGAGAAAAACGACCTCTACGTACTGAGCCTTGACTTACAACGTCAACCATTTTTTCAAACAACTGCATGATATGTACAGCTCCAGAAGACTCTCCATTATTTTTTACAGGAGCACCTCTGTGACGTAATTTACCAAAGTAACCAGAAGTACCACCTCCTAATTTTGACATCATTCCTACTTCAGATTGTGTATATAGGATATCTCCCATATCATCTGATATATGCGAACCAAAACAACTAATTGGCAGACCTCTTTTTTTACCAAAATTTGACCACACTGGAGAGGCTAAAGAGTAATAACCCTCTGCCATATATCCATAAAATTTATCAGCAAAACCATCCATTTTTAAAATAGATTCTGCACGTTCTGCTATTTCTCTTATTCTTTGCTCTGGTGTAGTATCATCAGTTAAGTAACCTGATGCTAAAAATTTACGACTATTTTCTGTTAACCATTTAATTTCTGGCTCTTTTCCAGCTTGTTTTCTGGCTTCTTTTCTAGCATTTACTAATTGGTCATAGTTTGAAGCTTTTGCTTCTTGATTTACATTTAAATCAGTGTTTTGTTTTGTTTGGTTGCTCATATTAAAATAGGTCGTCGCTAGTTATACTTTTTGTTCTCTTACTGTAGTTTATTGATCGCTTAACAAAGAAATCTCCATGTTTAGTACCAATTATTTCGTCATCAAACCATTCGGTTTGCTTAATTAATTCTTCATTTACTTCAAATACTTTTCCAATACCAATACTTTCTAAAGAGTTATTAAAACGGTTTTTAATAAACTCGTTTATAACATCTTTTGGTAAGAAATCTAATTCTCCTGCTTCAAAAATCCAATCTATTATTTTACTTTCAGATTCATATGCTTCTTTACATAGTTCTTGTACAGATGCTGCATGTGCATCATCAAACCAAGTTGGATTTTCTTGTTTTATAATTTTAATGATATCAATTCCAAAATCACCATGGATTTGCTCTTCCTTAGACGTTGCTTCTACTACATTAGACACACCTTTAAGCATGTTTTTATGTTTGTTAAACGCCATAATAATCAGGAACTGAGAGAATAAAGACACGTGCTCTATAAACAAAGAGAATAATAAAACAGATTCTGCATATTCCTTATTGTCCTCACTTTTAGAATTTTTTAAAGCCATTTCTAAATAATGCACTCGACGCATAATTACTGGCTTCTTCTTTATGTTTTTAAACTCATTATTAAGTCCTAAAATTTCTAATAAATGTGAATAAGCATCTTGATGACGCACTTCGCTTTCTGCAAACGTTGCTCCTACAGATCCAATTTCTGGTTTTGGCATTTTATTATAAATCTCTCCCCAAAAATTCTTTACTGCAACTTCTATTTGAGAAATGGCAAGCATTGTATTTTTTATAGCGTTTTGCTCTACAATTGTAAGTCTTGTTTTAAAATCTTGTATATCACTTGTAAAATTAAACTCTGAGTGAATCCAGTATGAGTGTCTAATAGCATCTACATAGTCGTTAAGTGCTGGATACTCATAAGGTTTAAGGTTAATACGTTTTTCAAAAATATTTGTTTTTCTATTTCTAGTTTGTTCGTCTCTATATAAAATATAAGCTTTAGCTACATTAGGAAAAGCACTTCCCATTAACTTCTCTTCAACAAGATCCTGTACCTGCTCTACAGTAGGCACATATCTATAATCTTTTTCTTTTCTGTCTAACAACGCCTTTAAAACACTTACAGAAATTGTATTGGCATCTTCTTTTGTACCATTACCTACGGAAAGCATTGCTTTTTCAATAGCGTTAGAAATTTTATTTAAAACAAATGGGCTTGTTTCATAATCTCTCTTAATAATTTGCGTGATTTCCATAATCTTTGAGTTAAATAGCTAGTTGTTGTTTAGAATGATTTTCATCATTTAAAAAACGTAATTGTACTTCTGTAAAATTGTGTTATAATTTCCTTTTAGAGGAATAAAAAAAGGCGTGATTTTCAAAAAAAACATAGAAATTTTTTTTGCTTTTTGCCTTGAACAAAGATTGGCAATTGTACTTAAAAAAGAAAGGGGTTTTGGTAAACGTTGTCAACAAGTTTTTAACAAAGCGGAAAAACCCTTTGTTTTAGGGGTTTTTCTTGAAAAAATATAAATATCTGATTTTTAAGTATTTAAACCAAGTAGACTTCGCTTAGTAGCAATAAAATAAGGATTGTTACTTTCTTTAAATTCTAATTAATTTTTATATAAATTGAAAAAAAATTACAAACGTTTTAATTAATAATTTTTAACTATCTATAGTCAAAAAATAGACCTACAAGTGGAGTTTATTGAGATTGTTATAAAAATAAAAATAGTTTACTTATTTTTTAAAATTTAAGCTAATAAAACAAAAAAAATGAGCAGTTATTTACTGCTCATTTTTTGATTGAATAATAGCGACACTTTTTATGACTCCCTAGGTCATTAATATGTGTAAATAAATAATAAACTAAAACTAACTTTTATAAAACTAATCTATTGATCCTAATTTAACATTCAACTATGTATAAGTGGTAGCAAAAAATGTATAAATGGCATAACTAGTTATACAATTTATATGACCATCTACACAAATCTTTTAATTTTTTAGTTTTATAACTTTATCTTTATGTAAAACTATTACTATGCTTAAAGCTGTTATTGTAGACGACGAACCTAAAGCCATACAAGGTTTACAGTGGGAATTATCAAACTTTAGTGATGCTATTGAAGTTGAAAAAACATTTACTGATCCAGAATTAGCCTTAAAATATCTTGAAACTTCAAATACAGACTGTTTATTTCTAGACATCCAAATGCCCAGAATGGACGGATTTCAGTTTTTAGAAAAGTTGAAAAACAAAAATATAGCAGTAGTTATTACAACTGCTTACGACGAATATGCAATCAAAGCTTTAAAAAACGAAGCATTAGACTACCTGTTAAAACCCATTGATAGTGATGATTTAGCACAAAGTTTAGAAAAGATTAAGCGTTTTAAAAAACGTCATTCAGACTCTGACAAGATTGAAGATATCTTAATAAACTTTACCAAAAACAACAACAAGAAAAAAATTACTATAAACACAGACGGAAAGTTGTTGTTTTTAAATATTGAAGACATTTTGTTTGTAGAGTCCGATGGTAATTACAGTACTTTATTTTTAATTGACAAACAAAAAATTCTGGTAACAAAAAAACTAAAAGAAGTTAATGCATTACTACCAGACCAATCTTTTTTTAGAATACACAACTCTTTTATAATTAACCTTAGTAAAATTAAGGAGTATATAAAAAATGAAGGCTATGTCATCATGGAATCCAATCATAAAATACCAGTTGCAAGACAACGAAAATCTGAATTTTTAGAAAAATTTTAATCCTAATATGTCTATAATTTTCCCAAAAAACAAAATAGCAATTCAACTAATCCTTATACTAATTACATGTAATTTTAGTACATCATTATTAGCACAAAAAACTATAGATTTTTCTAAAATTGCTGATAGCTTAATTACGGTTAACCACAAATCTTACGCAGATTTAGAGTATGCTATTTACAAAAACAAATATGACACTTTAAAAATGCGTGTTTTTGAACAAAAAAGCATTGACAAAAATTATGCTGAAGGTGTTGTTTTTGCAAATATCATGTTAGGTAATCAATACAGGAATAAATCCTTGTTTAAAAAATCCGAATCACTTTTAAAAAATGCTTTAAAAATTTCTAGAGACAATAATTTAGTTGAATTTGAAATAATTAGCCTAAACATGTTAGGTGTAATTTTTAGAAGACAAACCATTGTTAAAGAAGCATTAGACTACCACCAAGAAGCTTTACGCTTGGCAGAATCCCAACCTGAGACAACAAAAGCGCATTTAAAAAGCATTGCTGTGTCACATAACAGCATGGGAAACATTTATCTTACTTTAAAAGAATACGAGTTGGCTTTAAACCAATTTAATAAGTCATTAGCTATAGAGGAAGAAGCTAAAAACATCTTAGGTTTAGCAATTAATTATAACAATATTGGAATTATTTACGAAGCTAAAGATAGTCTAGATCTAGCTTTAAAAAACTATAAAATATCTTTAGATTATAACAATCAAATCAATTCTAAAATAGGAAAAGTTATAAGCAATAATAGTATTGGTACTATTTATCTTAAACAAAATAAACCAGAAATAGCACTTCAAACAATTGCACCAACAGTCGCTTTAGCAGAAGAAATACAAGATCAATTTTATATTGCTTGGGCTTATGTAAATTTAGGTTGGGCTCAAAATAAGTTAAACCAATTAGAAAAAGCTAAGTTAAATCTTGAAAAAGGACTTGATATTGCAAAAAAATACAACTTACAATCTTCAGAAATTGATGCTTTACATCAACTATCAATACTAAACGAAAAACAAGGAAAAACAGAAAAAGCTTTACGGTTTTATAAAGAAGCTGTGGCTTTAGATAACGAAGTAACAGGAGAAACCAACTCGCAATACGTTAATACACTTAGAATGCGATATGAATCTGAGAAAAAAAACAATCAGATTTTAGAATTAGCTAACGATAAAGAGCTGTTAAAAATAAAACTAAAAGATGGCGAAAAAACTGCTATACTAACCTTATTAGGGCTTTTAGTTTTAAGTATTGCTGGTTTTGCTTTTTACAGACAAAGACGCTTAAAAAACGAAAAAAAGATTTTAACCTTAGAGCAAGACATGTTGCGCAATCAAATGAATCCGCATTTTATTTTCAACTCTTTAAATTCCATAAAACTATATATTATTAATAATGAAAAAGAAAATGCAGTATACTACTTAAACAAGTTTTCAAAACTTATTAGAAAAATATTAATTGCCTCAACCGAAAAAGAAATTACATTACAAGACGAGTTAGAAACCATGGATTTATATATGAATATTGAAAATATTAGATTTTCAAACCAGATTAATTATACCATTAATGTAGATGATGAAGTAGATATTGAAAATATTAAAATCCCCTCTTTAATACTTCAACCTTTTCTTGAAAATGCGCTTTGGCATGGACTTTCTGCAAAAGAAGGCGATAAACACATTGACTTAAAAGTAACCAAAACCGAAAGTGATTTTATAACAATAAGCATTATAGATAATGGTATTGGTAGAATTGCTTCAAATAAAATAAAACAAGGAAAATTAATGAAGCAAAAATCTTTAGGAATAGAAATAACAAAACAAAGACTTGAAAATTTTTCTAAAAACTACTCAGAAAATTTTAGTTTGATTATTAATGATTTATATGAAAACAAAATAGCAACAGGTACTTGCGTATTGTTAAAATTACCAATTACATCAATTACTAAACTAAAAACCGCTTAGTTATCTGTTCATTTTACTGGCTACTTTTTCTAACTCTGTGTACCAATCTTCACCAAATTTTCTAATTAAAGCTTCTTTAACAAATTTATAAACTGGCACTTGCAACTCTTTTCCTAGTGAGCAAGCATCATCACAGATTTCCCATTTATCATAATTTACTGCAGAAAACTCTGTGTAATCCTTAACTCTAATAGGATATAAATGACAAGATACTGGCTTTTTCCATTTAACCTCACCTTGGTTATAAGCCTCTTCAATACCACAAAGCGCTGTTTTTTTATCATCAAAAATAACATAAGCACAATCTGCACCATTAATTAATGGTGTTTCAATATCTCCAAAAGGAGTAACAATTGATGTGCCTTGTGCTTCAATAACAGCTATACCTTCTTCTCGCAAAAAAGGTTTTACTTTAGGATAAATATCCTTTAAAGTTTCTGCTTCTTCTTTACTTAAAGGTGCACCTGCATCTCCATCAATACAACATGCGCCTTTACATGCAGATAAATTGCAGATAAAATCATTTTCTATAATAGCTTCAGAAACTATAGTTTTACCTAATTGAAACATAAAATACTTCTTAATTTTTTGTAAATATAAAGGATAATCAGGAAGTAGAATACGTTTAATCTAAAACAAGAAACTTAAAGACGCTTTATTATTATAATTCAATGAATTAAGACTACTTTTGCGGAAAAATTTTAGGACAACTTAAAACAGAAAATCATGTCTATCAATTTTAAAGAAATATTTACAGTTTTTATGGTGCTTTTTGCAGTTATTGATATTGTTGGAAACATTCCAATAATAATAGACTTGCGTAAAAAAGTTGGACATATACAAAGTGAAAAAGCGTCTATTATTGCAGGAGTTATTTTAATTGCTTTTTTATTTTTAGGAAAAAGCATATTAAATCTTATCGGAATTAATGTTAGTTCTTTTGCAGTAGCAGGTTCTTTTATCTTGTTTTTTATTGCTTTAGAAATGATTTTAGGTATCACACTATATAAAGAAGAAGACACTAATCCTTTGACAGCATCTGTGTTTCCATTAGCATTTCCTTTAATTGCTGGACCTGGAAGTTTAACAACGTTATTATCTTTACGTGCAGAGTATGATATTAAAAACATTATAATAGCTGTAATATTAAACGTTATTGTTATTTATTTAGTTTTAAAAACTTCAAAACGTATTGAGCGTATTATTGGACAAAATGGAATTAGTATTATTAGAAAAGTTTTTGGTGTTATATTACTAGCTATTGCTGTAAAACTGTTTACGGATAACATTAAAGTACTTTTAGCCTAATTATTGTAATTTTGTAAAAACTTTTTTATGAAAATATTTACGTACATCATAACTATATTAGGGATTGCACTTATTGCATACAATGCAACAAAACTAGATTTTAAAGGATTGTTTGAAGGCGAGAGTATTGTTGCTTTAATTACTATTTTAGCTTCTGTTTGTGCTATTATATTACTTCAAATTTTACGTATTTCGAAAAAAATTGAAGCAAAAAGTAAAGGTTAATGCAATTTGATACATTAATAATTGGTGGTGGAGCTGCAGGATTATCATGCGCTTTGGTTTTGGGATCTGGTTTAAAAAAACCATTTGCTGAAGGTAAAAAAGTAGCCATTATTGCTCATCAAAAAACATCTCATTTACAAAACGCTTTATTTAATAATGTTTTAGGTTTACAACCTGGAACATTAGGTCAAGATATTTTAGACAATGGTAAGCAGCAACTAGCAAAACTATATCCTGAGGTTATACAGATAGAAAACGAAAAAGTTTGTGATATCATAGAAAAAAATGCTGGTTTTACAATAAAAACAAACAACAACACTTACACTTCCAAACGTGTTGTTATAGCTGTTGGATACACTAATTTAATTACCATAAAAGGTTTAGATCACTATATAAAACCTCATCCAAAAGCAGCTTTAGAAAAAGATAGGATTTGGTTAGAAAACAACGATCATCTAATTAAAGAAAACTTATATGTTGCAGGAACATTAGCTGGTTGGAGAAGTCAGTTTGCAATAGCATCTGGAAGTGGCGCACATGTTGCAACAGATATTTTAACGCTTTGGAATAATGGTAAGCATACTAAAGTGCATGATAAGATTTAGTTATTAGATGTTTGACTTAGTTCAATTACTTTATCAATCATAATATCATGCTTATTTAAAATTTTATAAAAAGCACCAAAACCATATAATTGCTCTGCTAAAGTCGCCTTTAAATAATGTTTAACTTCATCTCTGTAGGCTACAAAAACAATATTAGATCGTGTTTTTAATTTTAGGTAGTCTTCTAAAGACTTAACAACACTATCACTAATAGTGAAGTTTTTAAAAAAATCTGTTTTAGAAATAGTATTATAAGCGTTTCTTTCTTTTTCAAGTTCTTCAAAAACAAAGTAATTTAAATACCCTCTTTTGTCTAAAAAATTTAAAGTTTCGTTTTGCATTTGTGTATCATAAGGCACAAATACATCTGGTATAATTCCACCACCACCATAAACAATGTTTCCTTTAGGCGTTGTAAATTTTAAAGAATCTGCAACCTCAATTTTTTCTTCATCAATAAGCTCTCCTCTATTTAAACGATCAGCAATATCATCATAATAATCTCTGTTTCCGTTTTGATAAGAGCGTTGGATAGATCGTCCTGTTGGCGTATAATATCTAGAAACCGTAAGTCTTACAGCACTACCATCTCCTAATTCCATCTCGCGTTGGACCAACCCCTTTCCATAGGATCGTCTACCAACAATGGTTCCTTTATCGTTATCTTGAAGTGCTCCAGCAATAATCTCTGACGCAGAAGCAGAGTTTTCGTCTATCATAACGTAAACATGTCCTTTTTCAAAGTTTCCTTTTTTGGTAGCATAACTTTTATCGACTTGACCTTTTTTGTTTTTGGTATAAACTATAAGTTTATCATCTTCTAAAAATTCATCAACAATATTAACTGCTATTTCCAGAAAACCTCCTGGATTATCCCTTAGGTCTAAAGCCAAGCTTGTTGCTCCTTTTTCTTTTAATTTAAGTAATGCTTTTTTAAATTCTTTATAGGTGCTTTCTGCAAACCTATTAATTTTTATATACCCTAAATTATCTGTTAACATGTAAGAAGCATCAACACTTTTAATTGCCACTTCATCTCTGGTTACATTAAAGGTTAGTAATTTAGGTTCTCCTTTTCTAAAGACTTTTAAAAGTAATTCTGTATAGCGTTTTCCTTTTAATTTATCTACAAGTGTATCATTATTAAGTCCTCCACCTAAAAGAGATTCTCCATTAGCAGATATAATCCTATCTCCTCCAATAATTCCAGCTTTTGCACTTGGTCCATTTTCTACTGTTTTAATAACCGTAATGGTATCTTTAAAGGTGTAAAAATTAATACCTATCCCAACAAAGTTACCTTTCATGTTTTCAGTAACTTTCTGCATATTTTTTTGAGGAATATAAACAGAATGTGGATCAAGATTATCCAAAATCCCGTTTACTGTAACATCAACAATACTATCAGTATTAACTTCTTCCACATACTCATAATCAATATAATCAATAAGCCTATTAAGCTTATCTTTTTTGCTATTTGATGTAAATAATCTATCCGAATTGTCACCAAAATTTAACTTTCCTCCAATAAAAATTCCTGCTGCAATTGCAACACCAATTATTAAAGGTATGTATGTTTTGGTTTTTGACATTAGGCTTCTAATTGTTCTATTAACTGTATATCTATTCCTGCTTTTTCTAAAAATTTAAGTCCAGAATCATCTTTATAACCTTGGTTATAAACTACACGTATAATTCCTGCTTGGTGTATTAACTTACTACACTCTTTACATGGAGACATTGTAATATACAACGTTGCGCCTTGACAAGACTGAGTTGATGCAGCAACTTTTAAAATTGCATTTGCTTCTGCATGTAAAACATACCATTTAGTATAACCCTCTTCGTCTTCGCAAAAGTTTTCAAACCCAGAAGGTGTTCCGTTATAACCATCAGAAATTATCATTCGGTCTTTAACTATTAACGCTCCTACTTGCTTACGCTTACAATAAGATAGTTTTCCCCATTCTGTAGCAATTCTAAGATATGCTTTATCGTATTTAAGTTGTTTTTGTTTTGGCATAAATAATGAAATAGAAATTAAAACACATCATAATAATACGCTTTAGTATAAACGAATATACTCGCTTCATATTTCAATTACAATTCTTAATAAGAAGTTTTATGAAAATTTTAATGAAAACTAGTCTAAAAAGGGACTATTTAAAAGCATTGGGATAACCAAACCTATTACAATTGCAGATACAACCATAATCCAATCGCGTTTAGAAAATCTAAATACAGTTTGAAACAAATAGCCTAAAAACAATACTATAAATACAATTATTACTTGAGCTATTTCTATACCTAAAGCAAACTCTATAAGTTTAATTAGTTTACTGTCTCCTTCATCAAGATTCATCCTAAATTCTCTTGCAAAACCAAATCCATGAACTAAACCAAAAAATAAAGTTGAAACAAGGAGTACTCCTGTTTTTTGATTTTTTACAGTTTTTCCTGCGGTAAATACATTAAAAATGGCAACAATTAAAATAGATAATGGTATTAAAAACTCAATTAAATTACCATCAATTTTTACTTTTCCATAACTTGATAATACTAATGAAATTGAGTGACCAATAGTAAACACAGTCACTAACCAAAGTACACGTTTCCAGCTATTAAAAAGATAAGGTACTGCTAATACTATTAAAAACAGCACATGGTCGTAAGCATTAATATCTAGTACATGATTAATACCATATTGGACGTTTGACCAAAATTCTTGGAGCATAATAGTTAAGTTTTAGGGTTGCTGTAAAGATACATAAAAACAAAAAATGTTTCCAAATTAGTAAAGCTAATAACTTTTTAGATGAAGGAAATATTGAAAAAAACACTAAACAATCGCTATTGTTTGGTAAATTTGAAACCAGAACAGAAAAACTAACATGAAGTTATACCCTTTAAAATTTAAACCTCTTTATAAATATAGAATTTGGGGAGGAGATAAACTAAAAACGGAACTTGGTAAAGATCATACCAAAGACACTATTGGTGAATCTTGGGAAATTTCTGATGTTGAAAACGACGAAAACGAAGTTTTAGAAGGTGACTTAAAAGGTTTTACTCTAAAACAACTTATAAAAAAATATAAAGGAGATTTTTTAGGACAATCTGTTTATAAAACTTTTGGCGAATCTTTTCCGTTACTTATTAAGTTTATTGATGCCAAAACACCTTTATCAATCCAAGTACATCCAAATAATGAGATTGCTAACCAACGTCATAACTCTTTAGGGAAAAATGAAATGTGGTACGTTATGCAAACTGAAAAAGAGGCTAAAATAATTATTGGTTTTGATAAAAAAATAACCACTTCACAATTTCAAAAACATTTAAAAGACAATACAATTTTAAATGTTATGCATCATGAAATGGTAAATAAAGGAGATGTGTTTTATATACCTGCTGGACGTGTCCATGCAATAGGAGCAGGAGTTGTCTTAGCTGAAATACAACAAACTTCAAACATTACTTATAGGATTTATGACTATGACAGAGTAGACAAAATTTCAGGAAAAAAAAGAGAATTACATACAGAATCAGCTAAAGATGTTATTGATTTTTCTGTACATAATGACTATAAAACAAACTATAAAAAAGAAAAAAATACATCTAATCATTTAGTACATTCTCCTTACTTTAAAAGTAATTTCTTAAAAATTGAAGGTGTTTTAAAAAAAGACTATTCAATAATAGATTCGTTTGTTATTTTTATGTGTGTAGAAGGACATTTAGACTTAATTTGGGAAGATCAATCTTTTACATTAAAAAAAGGCGAAACACTATTACTTCCAGCTAGCATAAAAAATATTTCTTTATCTTCATCATCTTCTGAGCTAATTGAAGTTTATTTATAAATTGTAAGATTATGAAAAAAATTACTTTAAAAGATATTGCTAAACATTTTAATGTTTCTATTTCAACTGTATCTAAAGCATTAAATAATAGTCCGGAAATTAGTAAAACTACATCTGAGGATATAAAGGCATATGCAAAAGAAAAAAATTACACACCTAATTTTAATGCATTAAGTTTAAAAAATCAAAGCACAAAGACCATTGGAATAATAATTCCAAACATGCTTAACTATTATTTTGCACAAGTATTAAAAGGAATAGAAAAAACAGCAACACAAAAAGGATATAAAATTATCACTTGTATTTCTAATAATTCTCTTCAAAAAGAAATAGAAACAATTGAAATGCTTTCTACAGGTGTTGTAGACGGATTTATTTTGTCTGTAGCAGAAGAAACCGAAACCAAAAAGGATTACAGTCATTTTACATCTTGTATTGAAAAAGAGATTCCTTTAGTCATGTTTGATCGTGTGGTTGAAGCTATAGATTGTGACAAAGTAATCACTAACGACTTTATGGCTTCTGTAAATGCAGTTAATTATTTAAAAAATAAAGGTTGCAAAAAAATTGCATTTGTTGCAGCAAACATGGATTTAAGCGTTGGTAAATTAAGATATGAAGGGTATTTAGCTGGTTTAAAAAACAATAATTTAGAGCTAGATGATTCAATAATTATTACAACCCATGACATGTACTATAAACATCACGAAGCAATAGTTAAACCCTTATTCAATCAAAAATTTGATGCTATCATTGCATCAAATGAGTCCGTAGCAATTGCTGCAATGAAAGTTGCTCAAGATAAAGGTATACAAATACCTAAAGACCTATCGGTTTTAGCTTTTTCTAACGGGATACTTGCTAGACATTCTAACCCAAGATTAACTACCATTAGTCAACATGGAGAAATTATTGGTGAAAAAGCAGTTACTTTATTAATAAATAAGTTAGAAAATAAAATTACAAGTACAACGTCTGAAACTGTAGAGACAGATATAGTATTAAGAGATTCTTCAAAATAAAAAAGGCTAAAACTTTATAATTAGCATCTTTTCTTTAAAAATCACACCTCTTCAAGTTATTTCCAAAAAATAACTACAACACACTGCTTTGTAGTTGTTTATGTTTTTTTTATGCTTTCAAAATTCAGTAAATACCAAAGCATACCTCTTTATATATAGTATATAAATTCATAAGTTTATACTTAGAAAATCTTGTGAAAATCCTTTTACAAAAAACAATGTTTTTTTAAACCACTAACTGATTTTATTAATTTAATTAAACCAAAAAGAATGAAAAAAATTACATTTTATTTAATAATGCTTTTAAGTATTACAGCTTTCTCACAAATTGAGATTGTTGAAAATTTTGATGACCTTTCAAACAATGCATTGCCAACAGGTTGGACATCAACTGATATTGATGCAGCTACTAGTTTTGCCTGTGGTGGATCTGGATACAGTATAAGTGGTGGTTTTACAGCTGCTGGTTCTTCTACTGTCACTACTACTGATCTTACTGGAGTATCAAATGGAACAGACCTTACAGCTAGTTTTTCATTAAATTTATTTGAGCAATTCAGTCAATTCCCTCCTGCAAGTTATAGTGCACCAGCAACTGGTTGGGGATCAATAGTTTTAGAGTACTCAACAGATAATGGAACTACTTGGACAAACATAATGACTATTGACGATAGTAATTTTACTTTTATAGACAATGCAACTTGTGGTATGACAGCTAGTGTAAACGCAGGTGCAATTGCTAGTGGAAGTGATTTTCAAGCTCGTTTTGTAGTAACTGCCACAACAATTAACAATTTTGCTTTATGGGTAATTATTGATAATGTATCATTTACACAAGTTGCGACTACTGTCCCAAACTGTGATGCTACTTTAACATCTCCTTTAGCAGGATCAAATACTGCAGAATCTGATGTAACATTAACTTGGAACGCTGCAACAGGCTTACCAACAGGATATAATTTAACTGTTGGAACTGCTTCTGGTTTATCTGATGTAGTAAATACTACTACTACAGATCCTAATTATAATTTAACTAGCCTGTCTTATGACACAGATTATTTTGTAAATATTACACCTTTTAATGGCATTGGAAACGCTACAGGTTGTACAGAAGAAATGTTTACAACTCGTACAGCTCCAATAGCTGGTGCAAGTTGTAGTAGCCCACATGTTGTATCTTCTTTCCCATATTTAGTTACAGACGACACAAACCTTTATGAAGACAATTTTGATGCTAGTCCATGTAGTAATTCTTATATGAACGGTAAAGATGTATTTTATGAAATTACTCCAGCAACTGACATGTCTATTAATATAGAATTAACTAACGTTGATAATAATGGAGCTTCTATCCATGTAGTAGAAGGTTGTGTAGATGTTGCTACAAATTGTGTTGCCTATATAGGTACATACTCAATGACTGCTACCAGACTTTTAGAAAACGTAGTTTTAACAGCAGGTACTACATACTATGTTGTTTTAAGTAATTCAGGAAGTACAAGAACGTACAACTATAATTTATTTATCTCTCAAAACAGTTGTATTAATCCAACAATGGATTTTACACCTGTAGCAGATTGTAGTAACGCACAATTTACTGTAGATGTTGATGTTACTTATTTAGGAGATGCCTCTTCATTAACATTAACAGATGATTTTGCAAATACATATAGTAATATTACAGCAACAGGAATAGTAAGTGCTGGTCCTTACCCTAGTGGATCTACAGTTAATTTCACTTTAACTAACGATCAAGATGGAACATGTTCTTTTGCAGGATCTTCTTACTTTTACTGTCCTCCAGCGAATGATGAATGCATGAATAGTATAGCATTAACAGTTAATACAGATGGCACTTGTACTAATGTACTTGCTGCAAGTAATGCTGGAGCAACTAAGTCTACAACAGACCCAACAAGTTGTACAAATAATAACACAAATGATGTGTGGTTTAGCTTTGTAGCTACATCTGAAAACATGGTAGTTGAATACTTAAATATAACTGCTGCAATTGGCACAGGTGGAACTGTACAAGCTACTGAATTATTAGAAGGTACTTGTGGTGCATTATCTAGTATATCTTGTTCTAATTCTAACTACATAACATATGGCAGTTTAGTAATAGGTAACACTTATTACATCCGTAACTCTACATCTTTAAGTGGTGAGTATGCTCAAGATTATGACATTTGTATTAGAGAATTAGAAACAGCTCCTACAAACGATGAATGTGCTAATGCTACAACTTTAACTGCTTCTGCAGACAGTACTTGTGCAAGCGCTGTAGCTGGATCTACAATTGGAGCAACTACATCAGTTGAAAACACTTGTACATCTACAACTTATACTTATGGAGATGTTTGGTATGTATTTAACCCTTTAGCTGATGGTGTTTATGAGTTTTCTTTAGAAAGGTTAAGCACTTCTCCTTCTACTTACTACTCTGTATTTAGTGGTAGTTGTGGTGCTTTAGTAGAAATGAGTACATCATGTACATCAAATGCTACTAGTAATTATACTTTAGATAGTACCGAAACATATTATGTTCAGGTAAGATCAGCTCAAAATGGTACTGGTATTGACTTCAACCTTTGTGTATACCAACTACCTGATCCAGTTGTAAATAGTGACTGTAGTGGAGCGTTAACTTTAACAGAATCTCCTGATTTAAATGGAGCTAATGCAGTTACAGGTGACATTAACGTTACAGATGTAGTATATTATTCTCCAGAAGGAGCATGTAGTTCATCTTACGAATCTGTTTGGTATGAATTTACTCCAACATATACTGGAACATACAATTTTGAATTAACAAGAACTTCAGGAACATCTTATTACACTGTTTATGATTCTAATGACTGTACAAGTGATTTAGGTTATTTAGGTGGAGATATTAATAGTTGTTTTGAATCTGGAACAGATTCTGGACCTATGGTTGCAGGAACAACTTACTTGATTAGCATACAATCTAGTGGTACTGCAGAATTTGAGTTTTTTGCTTATCCAGACCCAACATTAAGTGTAGAGTCTAATAATTTTGAAACATTTAGTTATTTTCCTAATCCAGTAGTAAATAAGTTAACTATAAAAGCAAAAAATACAATTTCTAAAGTTAGTATTCATAACATTGTTGGACAAAAAGTTAAAACATTAACACCAAATGAATTAAACACAACGGTTGATATGAATCAATTAGACAATGGTATTTACTTTGTAACTGTTACAATTAATAATACACAACAAACATTTAAAATTATTAAAAAATAGATTAAACTATCCCTTAATATAATACCAACTTGGGCAACAAATATTTTGTTGCCCAAGTTTTTTTATAATATAAATTCCTTTTACTTATATACCAGAAATAAGCTTTTTATCTTTAAAATTGGAATTTTCTACTGTTTTATAAATTATCACTATCTTAAATCAATAATTTGATAAAAGGAGTTGCTGAGTAATTAATATAAAACCATTCTTTTATAAAGTTTAGTATATTTACTACCACATATCCCATGAAACTTGTTAAGTTTTTTTAAAAAATTAAAGTTTTAAAAAACTAAAATTCGCTTAACAGCATCATGGTTTAATACTAAAACTAATCCCTTGAACGCTTTAAAACAACATAATTCATTTATTTATAAACCCATCATTTTTGTTGGTTTGTATTTAAGTTTGTTGTTTTCCACCCATGTCATTGCTCAAGAAAATGATTTGATGTTAAAGGCTGAAGAATTAATATATTCTAACCCAGACGAAGCCATAAAAATTGCGCAACACCTTTTAAAAACTAATAAAAATGCTCAAGAAAAAACAGTTACAAAACTATTATTAGCAAAAAGTTATTTAGTTAAAGGAGATTACAATCAATCCATTTTAAATGCATTTGATAATTACAGTCAACTTCAACACATTGACCCAAGCACTCAAATAGAAGTTAACATACTGAAAGCTAACCTGTTGAAAAATATTTTTTTAGACAAAAAAGCCAAAGAATATTTGCTTTTAGCTTCAAAATTAAACAAAGAAATTGTTAAGACAAAACTTAAAGATTCTCTTCAAAGCCTTATAGACATTGAGAAAATAAGCATTCATTTAAGCAGACAAGAAAATGATAAAGCCTTAATTGAAATTAAAAAAACTGAAAACAAGCTAAATCATTTTTACAAAAACAATATTTCTGAAAAAAAAAATTTATACTTTTTAAAAGAACAAGTTTATAACAATCTAACCCTGTATGATTCTGCTAGTGTTTATATGAATAAAACATTATCTTTATTAGAGATTGAAAAAACAAATAACCTTTATCAGAAATCTTTAATTTACAGAGAACTAGGCAAGCTCTATTTGCTTAAAAAAGAGTTTAAAAAAAGTGAAGAAAATTTATTTATCGCTTCAAAATTTGCAGAAATAATTAATAACCCTATAGTCTTAACTAAAATAAATAAAGACTTGTCAATTAATTATTTAGCGTCCAATAAAAAAAGTCAGCATAAAGTCTATAATGATAAGTATTTAGTTTTAGACACTCAAGTGGAACAAATGGAACAAGAATCTGTTAATACACTTTACAACATGCTAACCAGTCAAAATGAAGTCATTTTAAAGAACGAAGCAAAAACATATCAAAACTACATATATCTATTATTAGCTGGTATTTTAGCAATTATACTTATAGGAGTCTATTTTTTAACTAAAAACATAAATAAAGAAAAGCGCCTAAAAGAAATTATAAAATACCTTGAAATTAGCCGAAATAATTACACAAAACCGACAAAAAAAACAGTCACAAAAGGCATTCATATTCCTGAAGATACTGAAAAACAAATTTTAGCAAAACTCAAAAAGTTTGAAATGTCAAATAAGTTTTTAAACAATGAAATGTCTTTAGCTGTTTTAGCAGGTCAATTTGAAACAAATACTAAATATCTATCTGGTGTTATAAATAAACATTACCATGATAATTTTAAAACGTTTATCAATAAATTACGAATAAATTACATTATAAATAAATTACAAAACTACCCTAATTATATTAATTATAAAATTAGTTTCTTGGCAGAAGAGAGTGGATACTCTTCCCATAGTAGCTTTGCAACAGTATTTAAGTCTATTATAGGCATGTCTCCAGTTACTTTTATAAAATTAATACAAGAAGAACGTAAAGAATTAAAATCTAAAAAAGCACTTTAATGACAATAAAGCAAACATTTTGTTTTCTGTTTTTAATGTTTTGTGTACAGACTAATACGCTTGCACTTAACAAAGTCATTCAGATGCAACAAATTGACAGTGTTTTAAACGCCAGTACTTCTAAAGTATACGAGAACCCGGAAGAATCTATTACATTAGGTATGTCTGTTTTTGAAAACTTGGATTACACAAAAAAAACAAGAACCAAAGCTTTGATGTTGATTTCTTTAGCACATACATCAAAACGTAATTACCAAAAAGCACTTGAATACATATTAAAAGCAGATGAGTTTTCTAAAGCGTTAGATGACAAAGTTTTACAAATAGAAATTTTATTTAGAACTGGAACATTGTATCAACAGCTTAAAATATTTGATAAATCTATTGAGTATCTTGAAAAAACTGAACAATTAGCACTACTTCATCCTTTACATGATGCTGTAGGAAAGTATTTAGCAAGTAGTTATATCGTTAAAGGTTTTATTTATAAAGATCATCTAAATTGTGATATCGCATTAGAATTTTTTGACAAAGGAATCAAAGAATATAAAAAACTAAAAAATGTACAAGTCAATACTAACTTAAGTATTGTTTATTATAATAAAGGGAATTGCTACACACTTCTTTATGAATACGAAAAAGCTAAAAACAGTTTTAATAAATCCATCAAACATGCCCAAACTGAAAAAGCGAATAGCCTTATAGCATTTGCCCAAAAAGGATTAGCCTCTGTTTACACAGAGCTAGGAGAGTATCAAAAATCCATCGAGCTATTAAAAACAGCATTTGAATTATCCGAAAATGTAGGAGATTTAGTTTTAAATTCTAGCATTTATAATGGTCTATTTGAAAATCATTTAGCATTAAACCATTGGGATCAGTACCAAAAATATTTAAGCCTTTATACTAAAACGCAATTAGAAATTAAAACCTCAGAAAGAAACTCAATCAGTGATTCTCTTGATGAAAACACAAAGAGACAAGATGCCTCTCTTAATAGCATAAAAAAACAATTTAACAACAAGTTCAAATGGTTTTTTATAGCGCTTCTATTTATTGTGATTTCTATATTTTTAATTGTAAAAAGAAACAGAAAAAACATTAAAATACTTAAGTCAAAAATTAAAAAAATACAAAAACAAGGTCTAAACCATTAAAGCAACTCAACAACTATTTATTAGTATAAATAACTGTATTAAAAACGCTTACACCTTTATTTTAACTTTCAAATTTCAGTAATTAACAAAGTACTTAACTTTCTTTATGGAATAAGTGGTTGTATATTTATAAAGTTAAATGTCTTTATACACCAGAAACCACCAAAAAATGAAAAATAAGTTACAATCTTCCCTAGAAACACTGTATTGTTTTGCTATTAAAAACACTTCTGAAGGGGCTAACAATTCATTGAACAAAAACATAAAAAAAACAAAAATTGTTACGGTTTTACTTTTTTCGTTCTTCCTTTTATTTTCAAGTAAAGGATTTGCGCAGCTAACAGAAAATTTTGATAGTGGTATTCCAGCTACTTGGACTATTTTCGGAAATGGAGTTGGGACGCAAACTTGGTCTACAACTACAGATGGTTATTCTAGTACAAATGGTACGTCTATAAATCCGAGTGCAGATAATATTGGAGATCAAAATACTGCCGAATATTTTTTAGTAACACCACAATTTGCTGTACCAACAAATGGCGAAATTCATTTTTATACAAAACAATCAAGTGCTGTAGATAATGGAGCAGAATACGAAATACGCATATCTACTGCTGCTCAACCTGATATTAACGGTTTTAACATACCACTTCAAACTTATACTGAAACAACACTAAATACTGGTTCTCAAACTACTTTTGAAAAAAAGGTTATTGAAATACCTACATCTATTCCTGCTGGACTAAATGTTTATATTGCTTTTGTAGCTGTTAATACCCAAAATGGAACGACACCTACTGGAGACGAGTGGTTTGTTGATGATGTATCAATTTTAGAGGGTTGTACAGAAGTTTTAAATGCTGATGTGACTATTGATGCCATTACCATTGAAGGTGCTGAAGTTACATGGTCTCATCCTACTGCAACAAATTTTGAATTACAAGTTTTACCTGAAGGTGGTATTCCTGCAGGAGCTGGAATTCCTGTTTCTGGAACAACATACACTTTAATGGGCTTAGACGAAGAGACTTCGTACGATGTTTATATTAGAGCTATTTGCGATAACAGTACTGAAAGTGAATATTCTGGACCATATAACTTTCAAACTCTTAAACTTGGATTATCCTGTATTACTCCTATTGTTGTCCCAGACATTTCAACAACTCCATATGTTTTAGTAGATAATTTAGATGATTGGACAAATCCTAACGAAGTTTACACAACCCAAGGAACTAACTGTATCGCTGGAACATCAACAACAAATTATTTAAATGGAAATAAAATATTTTTAACCTATACTCCAACACAAGATGGTTTGGTAACTTTAACACAAACTGTTAATGTAGAAAGTGGAGGTGGAACAGATAATTGTTATAATGCAAGAAGTTCAATATTTGTTTATGATAGTTGTGCAGACGTAGGAGTTAATTGTATAGCTGGTGGTATAACAGACTCAAATAATCCTCAAAAAATCCTTCCAAACATATTAGTTACAGCAGGACAAACCTATGTAATTGTAGTATCATCAGAACTATCTACTACAGCTGGAATCTGCTTTTCTTTAGAAATAACCAGTCCAACTTGTGCTCCTCCTGGAGATATAGTTTATAACAACTTAACAGAGGACAGTGTAAGTTTTTCTTGGGATAATATTGGTGGTTTTGCAGACACTTGGGAGTATATGGTTGTTCCAACAGGATCTGGAGAACCATCAACTTCAGGAACACCAACAAGCACAAATATTGACAACGTAATAAACACTGGATTGACTGCTGCAACAACTTATGATTTATATGTTAGATCTATTTGTAGTGGTACACAAGGAACATGGAGTATTCCATCAACTTTTACTACACAATGTACTGTATTTAGCACACCATATTTTACAGATTTTGCTACTGCTACTAATACTACACCAGAACCTTGTTGGACAACTGTAGATGCAAATAATGATGGAACTACTTGGGCATTTATTGGTGGTTATGCAACTTTACAAACAAAAATTAACAATGTAACAGGTATAAGTAATGACATTTATGCCTCTCCTCAAGTTAATTTTGATGGTATTACACAAAAAAGGTTAAGATATAAACATAGAACCACACAAGGTATTTCAAGCTATTCTGTAAGATTGTCTACAACAGGTGTTGGTGTGGATGATTTTACAACTATTATACTACCCGAAACACAAATAAATAATACATCTTTTAGCGAAATTATTGTAGACATACCTCCTACAATAGTTGGTGATGTTAATATAGCCTTTTTTGTAGTACCAAATACTTCTGAAACCGCTTTAAGAGTTTCAATTGATGATGTATATATAGAAGATAAACCTGCATGTCCTGATCCATCAGGACTAAATGCACTAAATATAACAACAGATTCTGCTTGGTTAATTTGGACAGCAGGAGATACAGAAACACAATGGGAAGTAGCTGTTCAAGAAGAAGGAAGTGGTATTCCTACTGGAAATGGTGACTTAACCTCAAGTAATTTTCCTTATGCAGCTAATGGCTTAACACCTGGAACTAGGTATGAATACTATGTACGTGCTTATTGTGATGCTACTGACCAAAGCGAATGGATTGGACCATTTGAGTTTATTACTTTATGCGAATCTTATGACACACCATTTTATGAAAGTTTTAATGATGAAGATCCTGACACACAAAAATTTTGTTGGAAAATAACAGACAGTAATAATGATAGTAACACATGGACCATAAACGAAACCCAAGCAGAACTAAATGCAGCTGTAAGTTATAACGATTATTTAATATCACCTGCAATTAACTTAAATGGAACAAAAGAGTTAAAATATAAGTATAGAGCTGAATTTTCATTTTTTACGGGATCTCCTGGTTTTGGACTTGAAGTATTAATGTCTACCACAAATACTAATCCTACAAGTTTTTCTGTAATTTCACCTTTAGAAACCTTTACCAACTCTGATTATCAAGAAAAATCTTTAATAATTCAAGAGACAGGAACTGTATATATTGCGTTTAGAGTACCTTCAACATTTACTGGAAATGCTTCAATTTTAAACATTGATGATGTTAGTATAACAGATGCGCCAGCATGTCCTAATCCATCAGACTTAATTGTAGAAACAGTATTAACAGATAGTGCAGATTTATCTTGGACTGCTGGTTTTCAAGAAACGTCTTGGAATATTGTAGTTCAGCCAGAAGGATCAGGAATACCTACAACATCTGGAGACATGGTCTCTAATACAAACTATTCAGCTTCTGGATTAATGTCAAATACAGAATATGAATTTTATGTTATGGCAGATTGTGGTACAGATAACAGCCAATGGGTTGGTCCTGTAACATTTTCTACTTTATGTGATCCTTTTACTACTCCATTTACAGAAACATTCAACTCAGATTCTACAACAGAAAATTGTTGGAGAGTAATAAATAATAATGATGATTTAGAAACTTGGGAACTTGATAGTGGATCATTAACTTATGAAGGCGATCAAGCTGCAGCAATGTTTACTGGTACAAACGGTCTAAATGAAGACTGGTTGATATCTCCAACAATTACAGTTACAAACAACCAACGTTTACGCTATTATTATAGAGTTTATGATAGCTTTTTTACAGAAGATCTAGAAGTATTATTATCTACTAACGGTATTGGTTTAGATCAATTTACAACTGTTTTATATGACTCTGCTACAGATCCAATTTTAATAAACAATGTAGAATATTTAGTTAAAATAATTAATTTACCTGCTGGTATTACAGGAGATGTAAATATTGCATTCCATGTACCTTATTACGCAAGTACTAATTCATACAGAGGACAAACACTAGTCATAGATAATGTAAATATTGAAGACATACCAAATTGTCCAGAACCTACTAACATCTCTTTAAACAATATTACAGATACTGAAGTTCAAGTAGCTTGGAATGCTAATGGATCTGAAACTGCTTGGGAAATATCAGTACAACCAACAGGAACAGCAGCTCCAGTTGGAGACACAGATTCTGCTTATTTATATAACACATCAACAAATCCATTTACCGTAACTGGTCTAAATGCATCAACAAGTTATGATATTTATGTAAGAGCTGTATGTAGTGGAGCAACAGAAGCCGAATGGACTGGTCCAATTGAGGTAATTACAAAATGTAGTTTTGACAACTTATGTCAATACACTTTTGTGTTAACTAGTGATGCAGACACCTCTTCAGCACTAGAGATCTCTCAAAATAATCAGGTAACACAATCTATTCAATTTAATGGTGTCGCTGGCGAAGTCTTTCCTGTATTCTTATGTTCAGGTGTAGAGTTTACCTTGTATTTTGACACAATTGGTTCTTATGCACCACAATATGCAAATTACCAATTTGAAATATTAAATGCAGATGGAACAAGTGTATACACTAGTCCTCTTGGTTTAGAACCAAAAACAATAGTTTACGAAGGTTTTGCTTCTTGTGGTCCAATTACTTGTCCAGAACCTACCAACTTAACAATTAGTAACACTTCAGTATTCTCATGGACTCCAGGAGGAAGTGAAACACAATGGGAAGTTGCAATTCAAAATATTGAAAACGGAACAATCCCACAATCAGGAACTATAGTTACAACAAACTCTTACACACCATCTGCTACAGATTTTACAGATCCAAATGCTGCAACTTATGAGTATTTTGTTAGAGCAGTTTGTAGTGCAGGTGATGAAAGTTATTGGTCTGGACCTTTTGAATTTGTTAGAAATGATGATGTAACTAACGCACTTAATGTGCCTGTTAATTTAGACGAAACGTGTAGCATGTCAATAACAGATGTGTCTTTTATAAATACCTCAGTATCTACCGAAGCAATGAGTTGTATAGGAACAAATACAGGTGATGTATGGTTTAGTTTTGTTGCACAATCAAAAATACACAATATTATAGCTAATAATTACACAGGTAATTTTAGAGAAAGTGGAGGCTTCCCTCCTTACCCAGATTTGGTAATGACCTTATATAGAGAAAATAATACTGGTGGATTAGATGAAATTACTTGTAGTTATGATAATGTTATTACTGCAATGTACTCTTCAGAATTAATTGTTGGAGACACCTATAAAGTAAGGTTAACCAAAGTAAGTACAGAAGACACTCAATACAGGTTAAGTTTATGTATCAACACGCCTCAAGATTTATGTTTTGTTGACACTGTTAATGGAGACTTTGAAGAGCCTACTTTACAATCTTTAAGCGGAGTTGGAACAATAGTAACAGTTAATTCTGTTCCAGGATGGAGACAAAATTTAGATTCAACAAATGGATTATTTATGTGGGAATCACTTAATGCGCCTGGATTTGAACCCTATGAAGGTGGTCAATCTGTTCAAATATTAACAGACCAAGGTGTAGTAATAGACCCTAACGACCCTAATATTAAAGGTCTTTATAGAGATTTTGATACTTCAGAAATTACTTTATTTGATTTTAGCTATGCACATCTTGCCAGATTTGATGGTAATACTATCCAAGTATTTGCTGGACCTCCTAGTGGTCCTTATGTAATGATAAACGAAAATTTAGGTATAACACAAGGATGGTCTATGGTTACAGGAATGTTTGATGTCCCAGCAGGACAACCATTGACTCGAGTTATTTTTAGATCAAAAGATAATGCTATAGGTAACGTAATAGATGTAGTCAATTTTGTGGCCAACAATCAAATAATAACTCAAGATTTTGTAGTAGATTGTACAAATCCTATTGCAACAATAGAAGCTGAAGGTGCTGGAACATGGGTTCCAAGTGCAACTAATCCTGGAGCAGTAACTTTTAACGATGCTACTAGTAGTGTAGCTTCTATATCTGACTTTGTTCAACCAGGATTATATACTTTTACTTGGCAAACACGTTATTGTTCTTATGATTTAGAAGTTACTTATAATGGTGTTGGAGACGTACCTACGGTTCAAACTCCAATAGAATACTGTTTAAATGATACAGCTCAACCACTTACAGCCACACCAAATACAAACTACACTTTAACTTGGTATACACAAGCAACAGGTGGTACAGGAAGTGCAACTGCACTAACTCCAGATACATCTATAGCTGGAAGTACATCCTATTTTGTTGCTTATCAAGATATAAATGGATGCGAAGGACCTCGCGCAGAAATAATAGTTAATATTAATCCTGCAATAACACCAGAATTAGCTTTTAGTTATGCTGCAACTTGTCAAATTGCAGATACTAACCCGATGCCTTCACTAAATACTGGGTTTGCAACAGGAGGTACATTTACCTCTACAACATTAACGGTAGATGCTACAACTGGAGAAGTTGATATAGCTTCAGCTACAGCAGGATTGCATGATATAATATATACTTATAATGGAGATGTAACTACTTGTACAATTGCTGGTACTTTTACTGCTACAATCGATTTTACAGCAGCAGTAACTCCAGTTACTAGTTTTAATTATGGAACAAGCCCATTCTGTTTATTAACAGGAAATTCAGCTTCACCTAATTTAGACGCTAATTTTGCAACTGGTGGTACTTATAGTTCAACTACACTTACAGTTAATGCTACAACTGGAGACGTTGATTTAACTACTGCAGCAACAGGAATGCATGATATCGTTTACACCTACGATGGAGACGTTACAAACTGTATAGAATCTGGATCCTTTACTACTACTATAGAAATGGTTTCAACTATAATACCTATAACAACGTTTACTTATTCAGAAAACTTTTATTGTTCTAATAATGCTAATATAACACCTGATTTAGATGCAAACTTTACTACTGGAGGTGTATTTAGTGCAGAAACAGGACTATCAATAAATATAACTACTGGAGAAATTGATTTATCAACAAGCACTACAGGTAACTATACTGTTTCTTATACTATAACAGAAGATATACCAAACTGTACCGAAGCTAATTCAAGTAGTTTTATGATTTCAGTTTTAGAATCTTCAAACCCAGAAACGACTTTTGATTATGGTAATGATGCTTTTTGCTTATTAACAGGAAACACTGTATTACCTAATTTAGCTACAGGGTTTACTAATGGTGGTGTCTTTAGCTCCACAACCGTAACGGTTGATGCTAATACTGGAGAAATTGACTTAACAACTGCAGCAACAGGAATGCATGATATTGTTTATACTTATAATGGTGATGCAACCAATTGTATTGAAACAGGACTATTTACTACATCAATAGAAGTTATAGCAATTACACCTTCAATAACTGACTTTACTTATACAGATGATGTGTATTGTGCAGATAGTATGAATATAATGCCAGAATTAGATACAGACTTTACCGTTGGAGGTATATTTAGCGCAGAAACTGGTTTATCAATAAATCCTAATACTGGAGAAATTAATGTAGCGTCTAGTAGTTTAGGAAATTACGATGTTACTTATCAAATTACTGAGGATCTAGTAAATTGTATTGAAGGCAGTGTTAGTACTTTTAACATAACCATTCTAGATACTATTGAAGTTGTTATAGAAGGAGAATGTAACGGAAGTGATTATATATTAACTGCTTTACCAGACAACAATTCTTTTGACCCTAATGATGTAACTTATTCTTGGAGTGATTCAAACGGTCTTATTTCTGGTGAAAACTCAGACACATTCAATGTTACTAATTATACAGATCAAAGCACAGGGTTTATTACTCCAACACAAATTTCTGTAACAATTAATTTTGGAGGTTGCTCAACAACACAATCTTATTTAGTTGAAAGATCTGCTTGTAGAGATATTCCTAAAGGAATTTCGCCAGACGGAAATGGTAAAAATGATACTTTAGACTTAACAGGTTACGGAGTTACAGATATTGCAATATTTAATCGTTATGGAAAAGAGGTATTCTCCTTTACAGGAAATTACACTAAGCAATGGTATGGACAAACTAACAAAGGAAAAGAACTACCTGTTGGAACATACTTCTATAAAATAAATAAACAAGACGGAACATCTTCAACTGGATGGATTTTTATTAATCGTGCAAACTAATAATTACCTTTTTTTAAACTAAAAAAGTATAATATAACTTAAAGATGAAAAAAATATATTTCACAATAGCCATTAGCCTTTTTATTATACTAGGTGTTAATGCACAACAAGACCCTCAATATACACAGTATATGTATAATATGAGCACTGTTAACCCTGCTTATGCTGGCTCTAAAGAAAACCTGTCTTTTGGGTTATTATATAGATCACAATGGGTTGGTATTGACGATGCACCAAAAACAGCAACTTTCTCTGCACATAGTCCTATTGGAAAAAATGTTGGAGCTGGTTTATCAATTGTTTCAGACAATATTGGTCCTGTAGAAGAAAATAATATTTATGCAGATTTCTCTTATACAATTAATTTAGGAGAAGATCGTCGTTTAGCTTTTGGTTTAAAAGCAGGTGCAACGTTTCAAAGCATTGGCTTATTTAGCGATATTGGAAATGGGTTTGTAAATGATGCTAATGACGAAGCTTTTAGTCAAAACACAAGTAATACGCTTTTTAATATTGGAACTGGTGTTTTTTATTACACAGATAATTATTATGTGTCTTTTTCAATACCAAACATGTTAAAAAATAGTTATTTGGACGCGACTTCAAATGGACAAGAATATACTTTTGGATCAGATGTTTTACACTATTTTTTATCTGCTGGTTATGTATTTAATGTTTCAGAAAATACAAAATTTAAACCTTCGTTTTTATTAAAATCTGCATTTAAAGCACCTTCATCTTTAGATCTTTCGGCTAATTTTTTGTTTTATGAAAAATTTGAACTTGGAGCAACTTACCGTTTAGACGACTCCATTGGAGCTATGGTAAATTTTGCTATAAATCCAGATATAAGAATTGGCTATGCATATGATCATATTACATCAAATCTAAGTTTTGGTACATCCAACTCACATGAATTGATGTTGTTATTCGATTTAAATTTTCCGAAAAAAGTATCTATTTCACCTAGATTTTTCTAACCATAAAAAGTATTTAAAAATGAAAGAATTTTATAGTCTTTTATATTTGTTATTGATTACAACAACAAGCTTTGGACAAACAAAAAAAACAGAAACAGCAGATAAATTGTTTAACAGTTATCAATTTGTTGATGCTATAGAAGCGTATTCTAAATTAGTTCAAGAAAACAAAGCTGACAGTTATGTTTATAAGCAATTAGCAGATAGTAACTACAATATTTTTAATATTGAAGAAGCATCAAAATGGTATGCTAAAGCAACAGAATCTAAGCAAGACGCTGAAACTTATTATCGTTTTTCTCAAGTACTAAAATCTCTAGGAGATTATGAGTCTGCAAGCAAACAAATGGCTGCCTTTTCAAAATTACTACCTAATGACCAACGTGCTATAGAGTTTCTTAAGAACCCAAACTACGTGCCATTATTGCTTGATAGATCAAAACTATTTGAAATAGAAAACACTAATATAAACGATGACAAACAAAGCGATTTTGGAGCAGTTTTGACTAATAATAACGATTTGTATTTTGTAAGTACTAGAAAAAATTCTAAAAGAAAAGATAGTTGGACTAATCAACCTTATTTAGACATTTATAAATCAACACTTAATGATGATGGATCGTTAACAGATCCAGAAGAAGTAGAAGAATTAAACACATTATTTCACGATGGTCCTTTAACTATAAGTGCAGACGGAAAAACTATGTTTTTTTCAAGAGATGGTCATAGTCAAGGAAGTTCTAAAAAGTTAAAAGGAAACAGAGTTAAGTTAGCACAACAAGGCTTATATAAAGCAACTTTAATAGAGGGGAAATGGAGTAATATTACACCTTTACCAATAAACAGTAAAGACTATACAGTAAGTCACCCAAGCTTAAGTTACGATGGAAAAACACTGTACTTTGCATCAAACATGTCAGGTGGTTTTGGAGATTCTGATATCTGGAAAATCAGTGTCAATGGAAACTCTTATGGAGAACCAGAAAATTTAGGAACCGAAGTTAATACAACTGGTAAAGAAGGTTTTCCATTTATAAGTAAAAATAATGTCCTGTATTTTGCTTCAAGCGGAATTCAAGGTCTTGGTGGGTTAGACATTTTTAAATATGATTTAAACAAAAAAAGTACAGCTATAAACCTGGGAAAGGGAATAAATACTAAAAGAGACGATTTTGCTTTTAGTATTGATGATTTAAAGGAAATCGGCTTCTTTTCATCAAACAGATCTGGCGCAGATAATATATACAAAGCATTTCCTATCTGTAAATTTCAAATCATTGCAAAAGTAAAAGACAACAAAACTAATGCAAAAGTTTCAAATGCAGTTGTTACTATTTTAGATAACCAAAACAATATCATTAAAACCAAAACAACTACAAATAAGGGTCAAGCATACTTTAATTTAGGGTGTGATGATTATACACTTTCAGTTTCAAAAGATGGTTATGAAACTACAAGCCTAAACATTGAAAACTCTAAAGTTGAAAAAATAGAATTAGAAGCATTACTTAAACCTATTCAAATTGAAGTAAATGAAATTATTACAGAAACAGAAGTAAAGCTTGGTAATATTTATTTTGAATTTAATAAAAGTAATATTACACAACAAGGTGCATCAGAATTAGATAAGCTAGTTAAAATTATGAACGATTATCCTAACATGAAAATTTTAGTGCAATCACATACAGATACTAAAGGAAAATCTGCATATAATTTAAATTTATCTGAAAGAAGAGCTCAAGCAACGGTCCAATATTTAATATACAAAGGAATTGGTAGAAACAGACTCTCTGCAAAAGGTTTAGGAAGTTCTACTCCAAAAATAGATTGCATGTCAAATTGTTCAGAAGAAGAAGATGCACAAAACAGGCGATCTGAATTCTTAATCATTGAAAAATAAAAGTCTTGCTTTTTTAAAATAAAATGATGTTTTCAAGTAGGAATTTATCAAATAAAACTGTTTTGTAGATAAAGCTTTTACAAAAAAAAGTAAATTGCTTAAACTAGGTTTGAATAAAAAAAATTGAAGTCATTAATATTTTGGCTTCAATTTTAAAATTATATAAATGAGGAAGATAATATTTTTTGGTTTTTTTGTTTTATTGTTTACACAATTAAACGCACAACAAGAACCTAATGATTGTGTAGATGCTGTAACTGTATGTGGTAACGGAAGTTTTATGTCTAATGCTACTGGGTCTGGTGATGATTTTGAAGTTAATGCATGTAGTGGTTTTGAACATAATTCGTTATGGTTAGAAGTTAATATTGTTCAGGCTGGAACACTAGGATTTGACTTAATCCCTAATGACCCAAGCACACTTGTTGATTATGATTTTTGGGTTTATGGCCCAAATGCAGTATGTTCAAACTTAGGTAACCCTATTAGATGTGCTACTACAAATCCAGATCAAGCTGGATTAGCAAACAACCTAACAGGAATTAATGGAAGTACTACTTTAACACAAACAGGTCCTGGTGCTAATGGTAATGGATATGTTTTTTGGTTAAATGTTAATGTTGGAGAATCTTATTTTATAGTTATTGACAGACCAGCTGGAGATGGTGGTTTTGAAATCCAGTGGACTGGAACTGCTACAACTGGAACAGGTGCTTTTCCTACTCCTCCTACTGCAAATCAAATTGATGACCAAATACAATGTAGTAGTACTCCTGATATTGGAATTTTTAATCTTAATGGTTTACAAAGTAGTATTAACTTAGATTTAGTAAATAATACTATAGAATTTTATGAAACCTTAGCAGACGCTACAGATGGCATTAATCCTTTACCTGGTATTTATGCAAACACATCAAACCCTCAACAAATTTATGCTAAAGTATATTCTGGCGGAACAGATTGCTATAGTTTAGTTGACTTTAACCTTATTGTTTCTCCTATTCCTAGTGCAACCTTAGCTGTTTCTAATCTGGCGATTTGCGAAGGTGATAATGTTACATTTACAATTACAGGTACTCCTAATTCAACCATACATTATACGGAAAATGGAGTTGCTCAAAACATTTTATTAGATACAACAGGAATGGGTGATATTATACAAACACCTACAACTGATGTAACTTTTGAGCTTGTTGATGCTCAAATATTAAATAATTCTGGTGTAATTATTTGTTCTCAAACTCTTGCAGATACTCAAACCGTTACAGTTACAAATAACACAATACCTACAATAATTAATAGTTCACCTATTTGCGAAGGTGAAGATGGTGAGTTACAATTTTCTGGAGACCCTAATGCTATTATAGCATATAATATTGATAGTGGTTCAAGTCAAACTTTTAACTTAGATAACACAGGTGATTTTACTTTAACTATTCCAGCTTTAATTTCTAATACAGATATTGAGATTGTTTCAGTAACAAATGCCTTAAACCCAAACTGTGTAACAGCAGTTAACTCTACCGAAACAATTATAGTGCAAACCATAGATGATGCTTCATTTACAATGCTACCAACTTGTGATGGAGGTGTTACAGATATGGTTACTACTTCAGGTGGAAGTTATGCATTTAATCCAACACCAACTGATACAGCAGTTATAGATTCTACAACGGGAACTATTACAAATGGTGTGTCTGGTACTACTTATACCGTTGAATATACTACTAATGGGACTTGTCCTGCAATTAGTATTGAAACAGTAACAGTTTATACTGCTGAGGATGCTGCATTTTCTGTGATAGAAAATTGTAGTGGAGCAACAATGAATATTATTGGTGATATGGGTGGAGTATTTACTTTTAACCCTATACCAACAGATGCTGTAAATATAGATTCTGCTACAGGAGAAGTTACTAATGGTACATCTGGAACGACTTACACAGTAGAATACACTACTACTGGTCCTTGTCCTGAAAATAGTTTCCAAAATGTTACTGTTTTAAATCAAGATGATCCATCATTTACCGTTTTAGCGGATTGTAATGGAGGTACTATAGATTCTGTTGTAACACCAGGTGGAACTTATGTGTTTAATCCAGCTGCTACTGATGGAGCAACCATAGATTTAGCTACAGGAACAGTTACTAATGGAGTATCAGGAACCTCTTATACTATTGAATATACTACAGCAGGAGCTTGTCCAACAATAAGTACACAGCAATTAAATATACCACTATCTGATGATCCATCATTTACAATACAACCAACCTGTGATGGAGGATTTGTAGATTCAATAACAACTCCAGGAGGTACTTTTACATTTAATACTCCTCCAACAGATGCTGCAACAATAGACGCATCTTCAGGTTTAATTACTGATGGAGATTTCGGCTCCACCTATAGTGTTGATTATACTACTAATGGACCTTGTCCAGAAACAACTAATCAAACAGTAACAGTACATTTAGGGCCTACAGCTATAACACCTACTCCTTTAGAAGTATGTGACGATGGTACACCAGACGGATTTACATCTATCGATTTAAGTTTAAAAAACAATGAGATTTCAGGAGGTAATCCAGTCTATTCTGTTACTTATTATGAATCACAAGTAGATGCTGAAGCTGGAATCAATGTATTATCAATACCTTATACAAATATAAGTAACCCCCAAATTATATTTGTTCGAGTAGAAGACACAACAACAGGTTGTTTTACAACAACTACATTACAATTAGATGTACAGCAAGCACCAGTAGCTTTTACACCAGCAGATTTATTATTTTGTGATCCAGACAGTGATGGTTTTGGGGTATTTACATTAACAGATTCAGAAGCAGAAATTACAGGAGGAGTAGCAGGATTAACAGTAACGTATCACGAAACATCAGCAGATGCAGACAACAATGTTAACCCATTAACTAGTCCATACAATAACATTGTAGAGGATATGCAAACCATTTATGTACGTGTAGAAAGTGCAACGATTTTAACAGCCTGTGCTACATTTGTAGACCTAGTCCTAATAGTCAACCCAACACCACAAATTACAGATCCAAGTCCATTAGAAGTCTGTGATAATGATGCAGACGGTATTGCCACCTTTGATTTAGAATTAAACAATCCAGAAATTCTAAACCAATTAGATGCAGATGCAACAAATGATTTAGCAGCAGCAGATTACACCATTACGTTTTATACTACAGAAGCTAATGCAGAAGTACCCCAAAACGCCATAGCAACACCAAACGCTTATATTAACACAACACCAAATATGCAAACTATTTGGGTACGTGTAGACGATAATACCAATGGATGTGAGACGATAACCAGTATGGATTTAATAGTAAATCCATTACCAGTATTAGTACAACCAACACCATTAGCTTTATGTGATTATAACAACCCAGGAGACGAGGTGGAAGCTTTCAACTTAGAAGATGCTAATGCAGAAATTTTAGCAGGACAAACAGGTATCACATTAACCCATTACCTAACACAATTAGGAGCGGATACTGCAGATCCAGCAGATCAAATTTCTAGTCCCTACACTAATGTTGTTAACCCACAAACAGTATATATAAGAGCAGAAGACAATGTTACAGGATGTGTTAGTACTATAACCTTAGACTTAAGAGTTAACCCAATCCCATCACCAGTAGTTAATCCTACACCATTAGTAGAGTGTGATGATGATAATGATGGGTTTACCACTTTTGATTTAGACAGTCAAACAGCAACAATACTAAATAGTGAGCCAGATGTAAGCATCAGTTACCACGAAACATCAGCAGATGCTGCTAATGATTTAAACCCATTAGTAAGTCCATACACCAATATTGTAGCCTATAACCAAATGATTTATGTAAGAGCAGAAAACGATCTTACAGGTTGTATCACAGTAGTTATATTACCACTAGAAGTACAAGACTCACCAGTCGTACCAGTTGTATTGGACGATTATATTGTCTGTGATGATAACAATGATGGCTTTAATCAATTTGATTTTGATACCGTTATGACACCACAAATCTTAGGGACACAAAACCCAGCAGATTTTGTATTAACCTATCATACAACATTATTAAATGCAGAAAATGGAACCAGCCCAATAGTCAATACAGGCAATTACACCAATGCCACTAATCCACAAACTATTTATATCAGATTAGAAGGCATAGCCAATGGATGTGTAACAACAGGAGAGTTTATTATCCGTGTAGAAGCACCACCAGTAATTGTACAACCAACACCATTAGCAATTTGCGATGAGTTAGATGCAAATTATTACGAAAACAATGATGACATGGCTACGTTTGATTTAACGGTTAAAAATGACGAAATCACAGCAGGTAACGTCAGTTGGATAGTCACTTATTACGAAACTCAAGCAGATGCAGATGCAGATGCAAACGCCATAGCAGACCCAACGATGTATACTAACATGATGGTAGGAACCAATCCAGCCAATCCACAAACAGTATATGTAAGAGTCACAGATGCAGACACAGGATGTTTCAGTTTTACAACCCTAACCATACGTGTGTTACCAAACCCAACACCAACACCAACACCAGATAATTTAGAGTTGTGTGATGATGTTAATGTAGTTGGACCAAACGATTTAATAGAAATCTTTGACCTAACCACCAATGAAGTCGCAACCATTAATGGAGAAACAGGAGTAAGTGCAAGTTATTATACAGATTTAGATGAAGCCCTAATGGGAACTAACCAAATCGTAGATCCAACGATGCATAGTAATGAAGATCCAGCCAATCCAGGTGCAGCCATTACTCCACAAACTATTTATGTACGTGTGACTAACGGAACAGATGCAATGGGAACCGCAGGAACAGGATGTTACACCATTGTAAGTTTTGACGTTATAGTCAACCCATTACCAGTAGTTAGCCCAATAGAAGATTATATCTATTGCGAGTTATTTAACGATGGACAATACGGATTTGATTTAGACAGTAAAACAGACGAGATTTTAAACGGACAAGACCCAACCATTTTCACTGTAACCTACCATGAAACACAAGGCGAAGCAGACACATCAATGAATGCCTTAAGCAGTCCATATACAAACACAAGTAACCCACAAACTATATTTGTAAACATTACCAATACAGTAACTGGATGTGATACTACCACAACGTTTAATATAGAAGTCCAAGAAGCCGCACAAGCCAATCCAGATATGGCACCAATCGTGTATGAGATTTGTGATGACAATATGGAAACTGATGGAGACACAACAAATGATAGTGCACAGTTTGATTTACTAACCCAAAATCCAGACGTATTAGATGGACAAGATGCAGCAAACTATATTGTAAGCTACTATGCAACACAAACAGATGCAGACGCAGCAACCAATCCATTACCATTCTTGTATGAAAACACTGTAAACCCACAAGTTATTTATGTACGTGTAGATAATGATATACAATCAGTAGGACCAATTAGCTTAGATTTAGTCGCATTAGGGACAACAGGTCTAGATGTCAATGGAGATGGAGCAATAGATACAATAGATACAGATGGAGACGGAGTTTTTGATTTACTAGACGTAAACAACGATATGGTTTCAGATGGATTTGATAACGAGCCAGACGGAATCATAGACTTTATAGACTTAGATGGCGATGGTTTAGGAGATCTAGTAGACTTAGATAACGATGGAGTAGTAGATAACGGAATAGACAGTTCAATCTGTTATGAAACCGCAGAAGTTACTTTACAAGTTAATCCATTACCAGAGTTTGAAATAGAAGACAGCTACTTACTATGTATCAATACTAATGGAACAGAGGTAATCAATACACCAGTAATAGACACAGGACTAAACACAACAGACTATACCTTTGAGTGGTTATTAGAAGGCGCAACCCTTACGGGAGAAACCGGAAGTAGTTTAACACCAACACAAGGCGGAAATTATACAGTAATCGTAACAGATGTAACCACAAGTGGAGTCACAATGTGTCAAAACTCAGCAACCACTTTAGTAGAAGAAAGTGAGCCACCAGTAATAGAATATGAAGTCACTACAGAAGCATTTGCAGACGTACACAACATTATGGTAACAGCAACAGGAAATGGGATTTCAGCCTACGAGTTTCAGTTAAATGATGGTGTTTGGGAAGCAGGAGTATTAAATACAGACGGAAGCTATACTTATACATTTACAGATGTAGCAGGAGGCGATCATATAGTAACAGCAAGAGACATTAATGGATGTGGAGAAAGTAGCCTGCCAGTAAGTGTAATGGACTACCCACACTTCTTTACACCAAACGACGATGGCTTTAATGACACATGGAATATCTACGGAATCCAAAACCAACCAGATGCAGTAATTTACATCTTTGATCGTTACGGAAAGTTATTAAAGCAACTAAGTCCAACAGGATTAGGATGGGACGGAACCTTTAACGGCAACCCAATGCCAACAAGTGACTATTGGTTTACCATAGACTATAAAGAACCAAACGACTTAACACAGCAAAAACAATTTAAGGCGCACTTTACCTTAAAGCGATAAGCACAAAAACAATAACAAGTAAACCTAAAAAAGCCTGAACAAATAAATGTTCAGGCTTAAGTTTACACCATCAAATTATTAAAAAAAAAATGACTTTTTTCTAAAAACCTCCAACTTAAAAAGGTTGAAGGCTCTACTGTACTCAAGGTGGGAATCGAACCCACACTCTCGAAAGAATCGGATTTTGAATCCGACGCGTCTACCAATTCCGCCACTTGAGCAATTTGAGTCGACAAAAATAAATATATTTTAGACAAATCCTTTAAAAATAGCGTCTAATATCTTTTAAAGCTCAAAAATTATACTAAATTTGCACCTCATTAAAAATAGCGTAGTATAAAAACCTACCAAACAACAGTTTAACAATGCCAAATACAAAACCAGAAGCTAAAATATTTTCCATTACGCAAAGCAAAACTTTAGCTACGAAAATTGCAGCTGCTTATGGTTCTGAATTAGGTAAGGTTATTACTTCTACTTATAGTGATGGCGAGTTCCAACCTTCTTATGAAGAATCTATAAGAGGGTCACGTGTTTTTATAATTGGATCGACCAATCCGAGTTCGGAAAATTTAATGGAAATGTTGCTAATGATAGATGCTGCAAAACGTGCATCTGCAAGACATATTACTGCTGTTTTACCTTATTTTGGTTGGGCAAGACAAGACAGAAAAGACAAACCTAGAGTCCCAATTGCAGCAAAATTAGTTGCTAAAATGTTGGAAACTGCAGGAGCAACTAGAATTATAACAATGGATTTGCATGCAGATCAAATTCAAGGATTTTTTGAAAAACCAGTGGATCATTTATTTGCTTCGACTATATTTTTACCGTATTTAAGAGAATTAAATTTAGATAACTTAACCATTGCTTCTCCAGATATGGGAGGATCAAAACGTGCTTATGCTTACTCTAAAGCTTTAGGAAGTGATGTTGTTATTTGTTATAAGCAACGTGCAAAAGCTAATGTAATATCTCATATGGAATTAATTGGAGATGTAACAGGTAAAAACGTTGTGTTAGTAGATGATATGGTTGATACAGCTGGAACACTAACCAAAGCTGCAGATTTAATGATGGAACGTGGTGCTTTAAGTGTAAGAGCTATTTGTACACATCCAATATTATCAGGAACTGCTTATGAGCGCATTGAAAATTCTAAACTAGAAGAATTAATAGTTACAGATTCTATTCCTTTAAAACAAGATAGTAAAAAAATAAAAGTATTAAGCTGTGCAGATTTATTTGCCGAAGTGATGCAGAACGTACACTATAATAAATCTATAAGCTCAAAATTTTTAATGTAATCTTCAAATAATTTAGAAGATTAACTAATCAAGTATATTAATAATTAAATATAAATAAACAAAAATGAAATCAATTACAATCAACGGATCCAAAAGAGAAAGCGTGGGCAAAAAAGTAACAAAAGCCTTACGTAATGCTGGTCAGGTTCCTTGCGTTTTATACGGAGGAGACAAGTCAGTGCATTTCTCTGCACACGAATTAGCTTTCTCAAAACTTGTATACACGCCAAATGCACATACAGTTGTGATTGAGTTAGAGAGTGGAGAAAAATTTGATGCAATTTTACAAGACATCCAATTTCATCCAGTAACAGATAAAATCTTACACGTAGATTTTTATCAAACATTCCCAGACAAAGAAGTAACAATGGATATTCCTGTTAACTTTATTGGAAACCCTAAAGGAGTTAGAAATGGTGGTGTTTTACGTAAAAACAGTCGTAGTTTAAGAGTTAAAGCTGTACCAGGAAATTTACCAGATTTTATAGATGCAGATATCGAAAATCTTAAAATTGGTGACAAACTATATATTACTGCCTTAACAAATGATGCTTATACTTTTATGCATCCTGACAATACAGTTGTATGTTTAGTAAGACGTTCTAGAGCTGCAATTGTTGTAGATGAAGAAGATGAAGAAGAAGGTGCTGAAGGAGAAGAAGGTGCTGAAGCTAAACCAGAAGCAACTCAGGAATAAACATAAATTATTACTGAATTATAAAAAAAGCATTCTGTTAATTCAGAATGCTTTTTTATTTTTGAACAAAATCAATTTCAATGTGGGACTTTATTAAATCATTATTTCGTTTAAAAAACAACACTGTTTTAGTTGAAGAATTAAATCCAATGAAAAAATTTCTTATTGTAGGTCTAGGTAATATTGGTGAAAAATATGAAAACACCAGACATAATATAGGCTTTAAAGTTTTAGATTTTTTTGCTCAAAAAGAGTCACTGACTTTTGAAACCCAAAAGTTAGGAGATATTACAACTTATAAGCTTAAAGGCAGAACTTTTATATTACTTAAGCCAAGCACTTATATGAACTTAAGTGGAAAAGCGTTACACTATTGGTTAATAAAAGAAAAAGTGCCTTTAGAAAACTTACTAGTTATAACTGATGATTTAAACTTACCATTTGGAAGCATCAGAATTAAAACAAAAGGAAGTGATGGTGGTCATAATGGCTTAAAAGACATACAGAATACACTAAATAGCAACAAATACAACAGGTTTAGATTTGGTATCAGTGATGCGTTTAGTAAAGGTAGACAAGTGGATTATGTTTTAGGAGAATGGGAAGATGAAGAAATTAAACAACTACCAGAACGATTAGAAAAATCTTCAGAGATAATAAAATCTTTTGGCTTAGCAGGAATAAATAATACAATGAATTCCTTTAACGGAAAATAAAAAGGGGAAGCTAATTAGCTTCCCCTTTTTTAATTTAATTAAAATTATATTATTTAATAATAAGCTTTTTAGTCATTGTAGCATTTCCGTCAGTAACGTTTAATAAATACAATCCAGCTTCAACATCATTCAACTTAATAGTTTGATTAAAATCATTTGAATTAACAAAAGAACTATCATAAACACGCCTTCCTCTAACATCGTAAACAACTACATTTAAGGTTTTATCTAAATTATTATTTGTCATTTCAATAACAAACTCACCATTATTTGGATTAGGATAAACATTAAAGTTTCCAGTATTTTCAAACTCAGAAACAGATAATGCAGCCATTACGTTAACAGTATAATCTTCAACCTCTGCATCATGACTATTTTCACAAGAATCTGAAGCAGATGCATATTTAGTAGTTACACGCATGGTTGTTGTACCAATAACAGCATCATTTGGCACCATAACCATCATTCCAGAATTACCTGAAGGACCATCTGCTACATTAGTTGCAGATCCTAAATCATAGGCTTCACTAGCTTCAAAAACACAATTCTGATTCCAATCAATCCAAACAGAAGTAATACAAGTGTAATTACCATCTGTATTTTGATTAATTGTCATAGGATAAGAAACACCTCTATTAACATCAGTAGAAATAGCAGTATAATCACTATAACCTGAAGGCTTTCCAGAAGCATTATCTATTGAAACATACTGTACTAAAGTAGTACTAGTTTGATAAGATGTATTTGCTACAGAAGCACATAACCCATCAACAATAGATAAAGGCAAATCTACAGCTTTAGTTTGCGATGCTGAAGTTCCTGTAACTGTTATAGTATAATCTCCAGCAGTTGCTCCAGTTAAGCCAGACACATCTACTACAGTAGTTCCGTTAGTATTTAAACTAGAAGGAGAAAATGTTACAGTTGCTGCTAAAGCTGGATTAATGGTTGCTGTAAAATTAGTTGTTTCTGAGAAACCATTAACAGTAATCATATCAACATCATACGAAACAGAATCTATACCACAAGCTATTTGAGCTCCTGTTGAATCATTCAATACAAAAGAAGGGGTGTTATTAATTGGGAATACATCTGATAAAGCATAAAATATATTATCTGCTGCTTCTACCATTACTCTTGCATTATTTGTATCTGCAATTGCAGGAATTGCAACAACTTCTGTTCCATCATTTGGCACACCAGAAGCTAATACTGTTGGAAATGTTAAACCTCCATCAGTAGAAAATTTTATGTTTACAGATTGACAATTAATAGTTGCTCCACTAGTAGTACCAACATTCCAAGTTAATGTCTGATTACTTCCAGAACCCCAAGCTGGAGGAGTAACAACCGTAAAAGGTTGATTTCCTACAACATTTACAACCATTAGGTCAGCATCTGTTTGACCTATACCATTAGCAAAACCACTAGCATTATCTCTAACTATAAAAGAAAAATTCATTGTTCTTGCTACAGCAGGTGTAACCTCCCATGTTGGCGTTAAGTTTCCAGCTACGACATCACTATAACTTGGCATATATCTATCTGGTGAAGCTGTTGGCAAAATAGATCTATACATAGGTCCTGTTGTCCAATTTGGTTGAGGCGCTCCATTTGTAGGTGCCTAAGATGGGTCATTTGGACTCCAGTTATAAGTTAAACTTGCTAAACCATCAGGATCTGTAGCAGAACCTCTTAACACATATGCAGTGCTTGGTGGAATAGAATAATCTGAACCAGCGTCTGCAACTGGTGGCTGATTTGCAAGTGCCATAGTAGCACCACAATCACTAGTTCCTCCTGGTTGAATATTTGCTGAAATATCTCTAATATTTACATAATTAAAATGAGCATCACTGTTTGGCTGAACGTTTGTAGCACAAATACCTGCATAACCCATTATAGAACTTCCAGATGCTGGCTCAACCTCTGTCATTCCATTTCCAGAACGACTACAAGTATTCATACTATGCCATCCATCGAATTGGTGACCCATTTCATGTGCTACATAATCTATATCAAAAGCATCTCCTGTTGGATTTGGTCTTCCTGTATAACCTCTTCCCTTTTGGTTCCCAGTATATGGTGGAGCTCCATCTATACACACACAACCTAAACATCCTGCACTTCCTCCACCAGAGGTATTAAAATTATGTCCTATATCATATAGACTTTCATCATTTAATGTTGTTGAAATAACTTCTTGTGTTTTTGTATTATACTCACCATTCCAAGGATCTGTTGCAGCATTATAATATATTAATTGATCGTTTTGATTAATAAAAACCAAAGTAATAGCCAAATCCCTTTCGTATACCTCATTAACTCTATTAATCGTAATTGCCATTTGAGCTTGAATATTTTGTTTTTTTTGAGCATCAGTACCAGCACCAGCAAATAAAGCTCCATACTCTCCATTACAAGTTTGAGCTAAACGGTACGTTCTAAGTTGCATATCATCTGTATCTGCTCTCATTCCAGCAGTTTCATTTGTCAATGATCTTAGTTCAACGTTTTCATCTGTCAAACATTCAAAACCTTGCAAATCTTGACCTAAAGCACTTCTATCATAAACAATATAAAAATCGTTCGTTTTTGTGTAAGGATCAATAAATAAAGAACTTCTTTTTCCAGACAATGACATTGTATGTAAACCAAACTGTGTTATACTAAAACGCATGGTTGCAGTTGGGTCATCAATTCCTACAGCTTTATAAGTTTTAATCATTGGGTTTTTAGCTGCTAATTCTGGTTCCATTATAGGTGATTCAGAAATACTAAAACGCTCTAATTCCCCAGAAGAATTTGGAAAATATGCTACAATATTCGATTTACCAATATTTTCACCTCTTACAGGTGCGTTTTCAATAGCCTTTTTTAATTTATTAATATTTAAAGAAAACACTTGATATTCTGAAGGAAAAGATGCTCTTCTTACTTTATCAAGATCTTTAGTTTTATCATCGGATGATTTAACCCAATAATTTTGCTGACTGTAAGACAGTACTACCGAAAACATGATAAGTAATGTCCAGATGTTAAGTATTTTTTTTTTCATAACGAGGGTGTTTTTTTGTGTAATAATTAAATATATCTGATATATTTTACTAAAATAACAAGAATTATTGTGAAATCTTCAAAAAAACAAATATTCCCTCTTAATTTTAACAAACAAATTGTAAATTTTTACATAAATTTATCCCATAATTCTAAAATTTCATTAAATGAAAAAAATTACTTTTTACCTTTTTTCTTTTTTATTTGCTTTTAGTTTAGTTACTCAAGCTCAAAATCAAAGAAAAATTTCTCAAAATTCAAGTTTAGATACTGATCAATTAATTAGATGTGGATCAGACGAATACAATGCTAAATTACTTCAAAGCAATCCTGAAATGATGGGTAGTGAAGCTTTTGAAAGAAAAATGGCAGAAAAAGTGGAAGAAATCAATCAAAATCGTTCTTCCAACCAAATGGTTGTAGTTACTATCCCTATAGTTTTTCATGTTTTACATAATGGAGAGCCTATAGGAACAGGACCAAATATTACGGATGCTCAAGTACTTTCTCAGCTAACAGTTATGAACGAGGATTATAGACGTATGGCTGGAACACCAGGCTTTAATACAAATGCAGTTGGTGCTGATGTAGAGGTTGAATTTTGTTTAGCCCAACAAGATCCTAATGGTAATCCAACAAACGGTATTAACAGAGTTAATATTGGTCAAAATGGTATTACAGAAACTAGTCTAGCAGATGCTCAAAACCAGATGGATGCTTTAAAACCATCTTCTGTTTGGGATCCAGCTAACTACATGAATATGTGGTCTGTTGCTTTTAATGGTGGATCAGGTTTACTTGGTTATGCTCAGTTTCCTGGAGGTCCAGCGAACACAGATGGTGTTGTTGCTGATTATAGATTCTTTGGAAGTTCAGATTACAATGATGGTACTTTTAATTTAAGTGCTCCATTTGATAAAGGTAGAACAATGACACATGAGGTAGGACACTTCTTAGGTCTATATCATACTTTTCAAGGAGGTTGTACAGGCACTGGAAGTACAGGAGGAGACTTTTGTGCTGATACACCAGCAGTTGCTACACCAAACTACGGTTGTGTAGTTGGAACAAATTCTTGTGCAGCAGATCCTGGAAATGATATGATTGAAAATTACATGGACTACACAGATGATGCCTGTATGAATGTATTTACAGTAGATCAAAAAGCTAGAATTGTAAATGTTTTAGCAACACAAACTAATAGAGCGTCTTTAACAACCTCTACAGTTTGTACACCTTCTACTACTCCATTAATTAACTTTGGTTCTGGAACACCTTCTCCAGGACAAGTTGCAGAAGGAAGTAATTGTAACTTCTTAGATTATACAATTGACTTAACTTCAACTTTAGGCGGTAGTGCTGCTTCAACAGTTACTTTAGTTAACTCTGGTACTGCTGTAGAAAACGAAGATTTTATGTTAATGAACAATTCGGTTACGTTCCCAATGGGATCTACAACTCCAAGTAACTCAGTTACATTAAGAGTCTTTAATGATAATTTTGTTGAAACTGATGAAACAATTGTTTTAGCATTAAACCTATCTACTTCAGGAAATTCTACAGTGTCAACAAGCACTTATAATTATGTAATTGAAAATGATGACGATGCTGTAACAAGTACTTCAACTACAACAATTTTTTATGATGATTTCTCTGATGGGGATAATAATGGATGGACTTTAATTGATGCAGATGGTACAGCAGATAATGACTGGACTGTTGTAGAAGAAGCAAACTGGGCAACTCCTTTTGGGATCTATACAGATTTCTTTATGGTATCTTATTCATGGAATGGTGTTGCATATACACCAGATAATTTTATATCAAGCCCATTAGTTTCTGTTCCAGCTGGAGCAAACGCTGTAAATCTTAGATATTTTGCAGGATCTGCAAGTGATGCAACTTACTTTAATGAGAATTATGAAGTATATGCTTCTACTTCTATTGGATCTGTTGCAAATATAACTGCTGGGACTTTATTAGTAGACACAATTATACCTGCTCAAGGTGGTGCTTATTATGATTTAGATATTTCAGCATTTGCTGGTCAAGATATTTATATTTCTTTTAGACATCACGATACAGTAGATGAGTGGTTATTAGGTATTGATGAGGTTGAAGTCACAGTAGATGGATCAACATCAGTACAAACAGCTGTTAACACTGCTACTTTAGACCAATTTAATTTAATATCAGCAGGTTTAGTTTATTCTGTAGATACTACTACTTCAGATATTATGGCTGAAATAGATAATACTGGTGGATTTGATTACGGTTGTACAACCGTAGCTGTTTCTAGAGACATTGCAACTGCAGGTGCAGGAGCTGTATCTTATGCTGGTGGAACAAATACTGCTGGTTACGTAACTGCTAAAACTTTTGATATTACAACAGCTAATTCTGGAGCTGGTGCAGTAAATAATAGTTTCTTTTTCACAGAAGCAGAGCTTGTTGCTTGGGAAGGAATAACAGGAGAGAACAGATCAGCTTTATACGTTAAGAATGATACAACTGGAGAATTAATGCCAGTTACAATAACTGCTTTTGGTTCTGAGTCTAAATTATCTGCAACTTTTGCAAATGGTTTAGCTGGTAAATATTACTTTGGTACTCAATTAGCATTTTTATCTACTGGAGAGTTTGAATTAGCTAGTTCTATTTCAATTTATCCAAACCCTACAAATAATGTATTAAACATAAAAGTAGGTAATGATAATGATTTACCAAATGCATATAAAGTATACAATATGTTAGGTCAATTAGTTACTGAAAACACAATAAATAGTGTTCAAGATTTAACAATAGACGCAACTCCATTTAGTAATGGAATGTACTTTATTAAAATTTCTAAAGCTAGTAACTCAATTACATTACCTTTTATTAAAAAATAAAAAGTAATTTTTTAAATAACTTAAAAGCCAATTGATTTTATTCAATTGGCTTTTTTACTTTTGCATAATAATATTTAGATATTGAAAACAAATCAAAAGCAACATACTGTTTTAACTATTGGTACTTTTGATGGTGTCCATTTAGGACACCAAAAAATTATTAATCGGTTAGTAGAAATTGCTAACACTGATGGTTTACAACCGTCTTTATTAACCTTCTTCCCTCATCCAAGGATGGTTTTGCAAAAAGATGCTAATATTAAGCTTATCAATACTATTAACGAAAAAGAACAACTTTTAAAACGTTTTGGGATAAGTAATTTGATTGTTAAAGAATTTACAAAAGAGTTTTCAAGGTTAAAAGCAGATCGTTTTGTTGAAGACATTTTAATAGACCAACTAAAAGCTAAATATATTATCATTGGTTATGACCATCATTTTGGAAGAAACAGAACTGCAAACATTGATGACTTAAAACGGTTTGGAGAGCAACTTAATTTTGAAGTTGAAGAGATATCAATGCAAGACATTAATGATGTTGCTATAAGCTCTACAAAAATAAGGACTGCTTTAATTGAAGGAGATATTACTACAGCAAACACGTATTTAGGTTATAACTTCATGCTTAGCGGAAAAATTATAAAAGGAAAAGGTTTAGGTAAAACAATAAACTACCCAACAGCTAATTTGTATATTGAAGAATCCTATAAATTAATTCCAAAAAAAGGAGTGTATATTGTCCAAGCCATGATAGATGATACTTTGGAGTTTGGGATGATGAATATTGGGACAAATCCAACAGTAAATGGAACCAAACAAAGTATTGAAATTAATTTTTTTAATTTAAATAAATCTTTATACAACAAAAATTTAAGCGTTCAATTATTACATAGAATTAGAGACGAACAAAAATTTGAAAACTTAGACCAGCTTAAAAAGCAATTAGATTTAGATAAGATAAAAGCACAAGATTTTTTAAAAACATATGCTTAATAGATTTCTATTTAAATACATAGACAATAGTGCCTTAATAGTTTTTAGGATTATTTTTGGCTTGCTATGTTTTTTAGAATCTGTTGGAGCCATTTTTACAGGTTGGGTTAAATACACTTTAATTGACCCAGAATTTACTTTCAATTTTATTGGTTTTGATTTTTTACAACCACTACCTGGTAATTGGATGTATGCATACTATGCTATTATGGGTCTGTTTGGGTTTTTGGTAATGATTGGCTATAAATACAGAGCAAGTATGTTAGCTTTTACTATTATGTGGACTTGCACTTATTTAATGCAAAAAGCATCCTACAATAATCATTATTACTTACTTATTTTAATAAGTAGTATTATGGTATTTCTTCCAGCAAATAAATATGCTTCTGTTGACGCTAAACTTAACCCAAGTATCAAAAAAATAGCAATGCCAAGTTGGTGTAAATGGGTTTTTGTTATTCAGCTATTTATCATGTATACTTATGCAGCAGTAGCAAAACTATATCCAGATTGGTTAGATCTAACGGTACCCAGTCTGTTAATGAAAGGTAAAGCTAACTATCCTATAATTGGACAAGCGTTACAACATGAGTTTTTACCATATTTAGTTGGTTATGGAGGTATTTTATATGATGGTCTTATAATACCATTATTATTGTTTAAACCCACTAGAAAACTTGCTTTTTTTGGCTCTATATTTTTTCATTTATTTAATTCTATTGTTTTTGGAGTAGGTGTTTTTCCTTATTTAGCGCTTGCCTTTATGGTCTTCTTTTTTGACCCAAAAGCCATTCAAAAACTGTTTTTAAAAAAGAAACCTTTTTATGATAAAGCAGAGATTTTACCACAAAGTTATAAACCCATATTAATTGGTGTGCTTAGTGTTTATTTTATATTTCAAATTATTTTACCAATTAGACATCATTTTATAGAAGATAATGTGCTTTGGACAGAAGAAGGTCACAGACTATCTTGGAGAATGATGTTAAGGTCTAAATCCGGATTTATAGATTTTAAAATAATTGATAAAAACACTAATAAAAAGACATATATCAATTTAAACGATTATTTATCCAAAAAACAAAAAAGATTAGTAGCAACAAAACCAGATGTGATTTGGCAATTTGCACAACGTTTAAAAGCTATCTATAAGTCTAAAGGACAGGATGTATTAATCTTTGCAGATTGTAAAGTTAGTGTAAATGGTAGACCTTATACTACCCTTATAAATCCAAAAACAGATTTAACAACTATCAATTGGCAGACCACTAAGCATAGTGATTGGTTGCTACCATCGCAATTAGATAAATAATTTATTTTTAGCTACATAAAATCTTACTACTTTTACAACTTATAATTAAAAGTTACACTTTGCGTTAAGGATTGAAGTGGCATCCTTTTTTTGCTGCCATATATGGCAAAAAAAGATATAACGAAAAGCCTGACCTTTAGGTAACGCCCAAAATAAAAAACATGTTACAAGTACCATTTATTAGAGAAAACAAAGACTTAGTTATCAGCAGATTAGCAATTAGAAATATTGATGCTACTTCAATGATTGAAGAAGTAATTAGTTTAGACGAAACACGTCGTGCTTTACAAACTAATCTAGATGCTGTATTGGCAGAATCCAATACAATCTCTAAAGAAATTGGTATATTATTTAAATCTGGTCAAGCCGAAAAAGCTAACGCTTTAAAAGCAAAAACATCTGACTTAAAAGAAGATTCTAAAGATTTAAACGAGCAATTAAATACTGCTACTGAAGCTTTAAACCAATTATTATACACCATACCTAATATTCCGCATAGTTCTGTACCAAAAGGAAATAGCGAAGATGATAATGAAGAGGTATACAAAGAAGGTGATGTGCCAAAATTATTTGAAGGTGCTTTACCACATTGGGAATTAGCAAAAAAATATGATATTATAGATTTTGAATTAGGTAATAAAATTACAGGAGCTGGATTCCCAGTTTATAAAGGAAAAGGTGCACGATTACAACGTGCTTTAATTGCTTACTTTTTAGATAAAAATACTGCTGCTGGATATGAAGAAGTACAAGTACCACATTTAGTAAACGAAGCATCTGCTTTAGCTACTGGACAATTACCAGATAAAGATGGACAAATGTATCATGCTACAAATGTTAATCCTAGTTTGTATTTAATACCTACTGGAGAAGTCCCAGCAACTAACATTTTTAGAAACGATTTAATAGATGAAAAGGATTTACCTAAAAGCTTAACAACTTACACACCTTGTTTTAGGGTTGAAGCTGGAAGTTATGGTGCACATGTACGTGGTTTAAACCGTTTACATCAATTTGATAAAGTAGAAATTTTACGTGTGGAGCATCCTGACAATTCTTATAAAGCATTAGATGGAATGGTTGACCATGTAAAAGACATCCTAAAAGAACTTAACCTACCTTATAGAATCTTAAGACTTTGTGGTGGCGATACTGGTTTTACTGCTGCTTTAACTTACGATTTTGAAGTATTCTCTACTGCTCAAGACCGTTGGTTAGAAATTTCAAGTGTGTCTAATTTTGAAACTTTTCAAGCCAATAGATTAAAACTTAGAGTAAAAGATAAGGACGGTAAAAAACAATTAGCGCATACGCTTAACGGAAGTTCTCTTGCGTTACCTAGAGTTTTAGCTGGAATCTTAGAAAATTATCAAACAGAAGATGGAATAAAAATCCCAGAAGTGTTAGTACCTTATACAGGATTTGAGTTTATAAATTAAGCCCGAATAAAAAAGTTTTTTCTTACGTTTTTAGTGTTTTGAATCGATTAAAAGCACAAAATAACGTTGTTTTACAATATTTTTGTTGTTTTTGCTTTGTAGTTAATTAAAAATAACTTTTCTTTGATGCACTAAAAAACCTACTTAAAAATGAAAACAATTGCAAGACTCTTGCTTTTCGTGTTTCTTTTAGCTGTAATGGTGAAAGTTTTAGACAATAATACTGACCAAAACATTAATAAAGAGACTATTGCGCAAGTAAAAAAATAAAATATTGAATTACGTCGATAATTCCAATCAAGTAATTGAATCTTATATTGAATATATATGATTAATAGCACATTTATTAGATTGGCTTAGTGCCTGAACTTTGTTCAGGCATTTTTTTTGCATAATATTTACAATTTCTACCTTTTGGATTTGTTATATTTACAATCATGATGTTTAAACGCTTTTTAATACTAATTTTATTTATTTGCTCTTGCACACTTTATGCGCAAGAAGACCTAGTTGCGAACGAATATTTTAAGAGTGGACAATTTGAAAAAGCATTATCAAGCTATAAAAAATTATACAGTAAAAATACCCGAAACTCAAACTACTTAATTAAAATAGTAAAGATTGAACAACAATTAGAACTGTTTAATGATGCAGAAACTAGACTACTTGAAGCTATTCAAAAAAAAGCTGTACCAAACCTTTTAGTAGAGTTAGGTTATAATTATCAATTACAAAACGATACTATAAATGCAAACAGCTATTATAAACAAGCAATTGCAACTTTAGATCTTAATGCAAATAATGCCTATCGCGTTGGTCGTGCTTTTCAAGATTTATCACTTTTAAAACAAGCCATTACAACGTATAATAAAGCAATGCAACTAAAGCCTATACTAAACTTTAATATGCAATTAGCACGTATTTATGGAGAACAAGGTGAAGTGCAAAAAATGTTTAATAGTTATATAAATTTTGCTGAAGCTAATCCAAATTATTTAGATTCTATAAAAAGATACGTTAGCGAGTTTATATCTGAAGACAGTACAAACGAAAGCAATATTTTTCTTAGAAAAATACTGCTAAAAAAAATACAGCAATCTCCAAATTTAATGTGGAATGAAATGCTTAGTTGGTTATTTATCCAGCAAAAAGAATATCATAAAGCATTTGCACAAGAAAAAGCAATATACAAACGTCAGTTAGAAAGTTTAGATCGTATTATTGAACTAGGTTTAATAGCCGAAAACCAGAAACAATATGATGATGCTTTGTCAATATTTAACTTCATTATTGAAACGACTCAAGATATAGACACCAAGTTAACTGGTCATCATAAAGTATTAAAAATCAAGTCAAAAATTGGACTAGCTTCGGATTATGAAGATATTAAAAAAGAGTATAATTCTATTTTTGAAACTTTTGGTAAAACACCACAAACCTTAGAGCTACAAGTTAGTTATGCACACTTTTTAGCTTTTTATTTAAACAATCCAGAAGACGCAATTTCAATTTTAAAAAACACTTTAAAATATAAAATACCAGAAAGAGATTTAGCTTCAGTTAAATTAGAATTAGGAGATATTTTAGTGCTTGAAGAAAAGTTTAATCAAGCTTTAATTTACTACACACAAATAGAACGCAACTTAAAAAACAGCACATTGGCACAAGAAGCACGTTTTAGAGTTGCCAAGACAAGCTATTATAAAGGCGATTTTAAATGGGCAGAATCTTAGCTTAAAATATTAAAATCTTCAACCTCTCAGTTAACTGCAAATGATGCATTAGATTTAAAACTATTAATTAGCGATAATCGTGCAGAAGACTCACTTCAAGTAGCTTTAAAAAAATATGCTAAAGCAGATTTATTAGCTTTTCAAAATAAAAACAACGAAGCTATTTCAATATTAAACAAAATATTAGAGGCTCATAAAACAGAAGTTATCATACCTCAAGCTTTACTAAAACAAGCGTCTTTATTTGAAAAACAAAATGATTTTGAAAAAGCTAAAACTAATTATTTACGCATCATAAAAGATTTTAAAGACAGTATTTTAATAGATAATGCATTATACTATTTAGCCCAAATCTATGTCAATCAATTAGCACAACCAGAAGAAGCTAAAAAATTATACCAAGAGATATTGTTTAATCATAAGGACAGTATTTATGCTGTAGAAGCACGAAAAAAGTTTAGAGCTTTACGTGGTGATGCATTAAATTAACAACTATGATAGTTGCAGAAACAGACCGTTTAATTATTGCTAAATTCACTTTAGAAGACGCTCAGTTTTTTATCGATTTGGTAAATACTCCAAAATTTAAAAAATTTATTGGAGATCGTAAAGTAAAAACTATTAAGCAAGCACAAGAGCGTATTAAAAATGGACATCTAAAACATTATGCAGAATTAGGTTTTGGGTTTTACAAACTACTTTTAAAAGCAGAAAACAACAAACCAATTGGCACCAATGGTTTAATAAAGCGTGACACTTTAGAATTGCCAGATATTGGATTTGCTATGCTACCAGAATACGAAAACAAAGGATTTGGTTTTGAATCGTCTCAAGCAATTTTAAAATTAGCAAAAGACACCTTTAATATCAAAAAAATAGGAGCTATTACACAAGCAAACAATACTGCATCTATAAAATTAATAGAAAAATTAGGTTTAATATTCGAAAAAAAGGTAAAACCCTTTGAAGACGATGCAGAACTTATGTTATTTGCAAAAAATTTATAGACAATGTACATTTATAACGTTACAGTAAATATAGACGATAGTGCTCATGACGAGTGGTTACTTTGGATTAAAGAGCATATTCCTCAGGTATTGGCTACAGGTAAGTTTGAAAAAGCAACCTTAACCAAGGTTTTAGTAGAAGAAGAAATGGGAGGACAAACCTACTCTATCCAATACAAATCATATTCGCGCGAAGCATTAGACACATATTACAAAGAAGATGCAGATAATTTAAGAATTGAAGGGTTAAAAAAGTTTGCCGACAAAATGTTAGCTTTTAGAACTGAACTTCAGATTATTGATGAGTATAATGTAACGTTTAAATAATTCAGCTTAAGCTGAAAAAACATCCTTTTTAATGTCAAAATATAAAACAAATAATCATCAAGTAAAGGCTAAAAAATTCTTAGGACAACACTTTTTAGAAGATGAAAGTATTGCTGAAGCAATTGCAGATTCATTAAAACTAGAAGGCTACAAAAATGTCTTAGAAATTGGTCCAGGAATGGGTGTTTTGACAAAATATTTACTAAAAAAACCAATAACCACTTACGTTATTGAAATTGATACAGAAAGTGTAGAATATTTACAAAACAATTACTTAAATCTATCTTCAAGAATTATAGAAAAAGACTTTTTAAAGTACGATTTAAGTCAGACTTTTAAGGAAGAATCTTTTGCAATCATAGGTAATTTTCCATATAATATTTCAACACAAATCGTGTTTAAAACTTTAGAGCTGCGCGATCAAATTCCAGAATTTTCTGGAATGTTTCAAAAGGAAGTCGCCCAACGTATTTGCTCAAAAGAAGGCAGTAAAGTATATGGAATACTATCTGTTTTAACACAAGCGTTTTATGACGCAGAGTACCTTTTTACAGTACCACCAACAGTATTTAATCCACCACCAAGAGTAGAGTCTGGAGTGTTACGCTTAACCAGAAAGGCAGATTATAGTTTACCATGTGATGAAAAATTATTCTTTAAAGTGGTAAAAGCTGCATTTCAACAACGCAGAAAAACCATGCGTAATAGTTTAAAAACATTTGAATTGTCAGATAATTTAAAAGCAAATGTTATATTTGACAAGCGACCAGAACAAATTAGTGTCGCACAATTTTTAGAGTTAACCAGCTTAATACAACACGACAAATAAACCTGTAGTGGAAGACAACCAAAACATACAATTTCAGCTTACTGATGCACTTATAGAGCAACTAGAATTACTTATCGAGCAACAAAACGATAAAGACATTCAACAGTTACTTAACGAGTTTCACTATGCTGATATTGCGGAAATTTTAGACGAAGTAGATCTTGAAGATGCTATGTATGTTATTAAGTTGTTAGACTCAGAAACAACAGCTGATGTCCTTACAGAGTTGGATGAAGACATCAGAGAAAAAGTACTTCAAAATCTATCAGCAAAAGAAATTGCAGAAGAAATTGAAGAATTAGATACAGATGATGCAGCAGATATTATTGCAGAATTACCTGAAGAACGTCAAGCTGAAGTAATATCTAAAATTGAAGACGAAGAACACAAAGCCGAAATCACAGAGCTTTTAACCTACGATGAAAATACAGCAGGTGGTTTAATGGCAAAAGAACTAGTTAAAGTTTACGAAACTTGGACAGTCGCTGGATGCCTAAGACGTATTAGAGCACAAGCAAAAGACGTCAGTCGTGTACACTCAATATACGTTGTAGACAAAGCAGAAAAACTTGTTGGTCGTCTCTCTTTAAAAGACTTGATTACTGCAAAAAGCGAACAAAAAATTGCAGACATCTCAAACTCAAATGTAGACTATGTTTACGTCGAAGAAGATGTAGAAGACGTTGCAAAAGTGATGCAAAAATATGATCTAGAAGCCATTCCTGTTTTAGATCAGCACAAAACACTTTTAGGACGTATTACCATTGATGACATTGTAGATGTCATCCGTGAAGAAGCAGATAAAGATTACCAATTAGCAGCAGGTATTACACAAGATGTAGAAGCAGATGATAGTATTTTAGAACTAACAAGAGCACGATTACCTTGGCTATTTTTAGGGTTAATTGGAGGTATTGGTGCCTTTTTAATAATGGAAGGCTTTCAAGATGCTTTTAATAGATATAAAGTATTATTCTTTTTTACACCATTAATAGCAGCTATGGCTGGAAATGTAGGTGTCCAGTCTAGTGCAATTATCGTTCAAGGTTTAGCAAATGACGATGTTAAAGGAAGTATCAATAATAGACTAATAAAAGAAATGCTTCTAGCTGCATTAAATGGTGTGATTTTAGCACTATTCCTTTTTCTATTTGTATGGGTTACAAAAGGCGAATTCCTGACTGCTTTAGCAATTTCATCTTCACTAGTTATAGTTATTATAGTTGCAGGATTAATAGGTACATTTGTACCACTTTTTCTAGACAAAAAAGGAATAGATCCAGCAATTGCTACTGGACCATTTATAACTACAAGTAATGATATCTTTGGTATTTTAATTTACTTCTGGATTGCAAAACTTATTTTAGGTATTTAGGATGTTACCTAAAGGTTGTGTCGGAGTTTATCCTGAGCGAAGTCGAAAGGTTATGTCTTTTTTTGCCATATAAGGCAGCAAAAAAAAGATGCTACTTTTAACACTAACGCTAAAAAACTGTATTTTTAAACTATGCAAGTATTAAATATCAACAACAAGTTTTCAAAATTTTCCAAAAACTGGCAACCACATCAAATTGCAATTGTAGATAATATGCAAGTTATTTTAGCAAAACTAAAAGGCGAATTTGTTTGGCACATTCATGATAATGAAGATGAACTTTTTCAAGTAATAAAAGGCACACTGTATATGCAGTTTAGAGACCGAACTGAAGTTGTAAAAGCTGGAGAGATAATAGTAGTCCCAAAAGGGGTAGAACATAATCCATGCACAAAAAACGATGAAGAAGTCCATGTATTATTATTCGAAAAAATAAGTACAGCACACACAGGACAAGTTAAACATGAGCTGACGCAAACGAGTTACCCGAAAATATAAAGTATTCTTATTTACTAAAAGAGAACATGAAAATATTACACATAGATTCTAACCATCCATTGCTATTAAATCAATTAAACGATTTAGGGTTTACAAATCATGAAGATTATACCTCATCAAAAGCAGAAATTCAGCAAAAAATCCATGAATATGATGGTTTTATTATAAGAAGTCGATTTAGTATTGATGCTGCATTTTTAGATGCTGCAACAAACCTAAAATTTATAGGACGTGTTGGAGCAGGATTAGAAAACATTGATTGCACATATGCAGAAAATAAAGGTGTAACATTAATTGCTGCACCAGAAGGTAATCGCAATGCTGTAGGAGAACATAGTTTAGCCATGCTACTATCGTTATTTAACAAGCTTAATAAAGCAGATACTGAAGTAAGACAAGGTAAATGGCTGCGCGAAGATAATAGAGGCTTAGAATTAGATGGAAAAACGATTGGTTTAATTGGTTATGGAAACATGGGTAAAGCATTTGCTAAAAAACTACGTGGCTTTGATGTTACAGTATTATGTCATGATCTAAAACCAAATTTAGGAGATGAAAATGCAACTCAAGTAAGCTTATCAGAGCTTCAAGAAAAAGCAGATGTATTAAGTTTACATACACCAGAAACGTCTTCAACTATAAACATGGTTAATTCTGATTTAATTAACGGATTTAAAAAACCATTCTGGCTAATTAATACTGCACGTGGTAAAAGTGTAGTGACGTCAGATCTAGTTTTGGCTTTAAAATCTAAAAAAATATTAGGTGCTGGTTTAGATGTTTTAGAATATGAAAAAGCATCTTTCGAAAATTTATTTAGCGATAACAACCTACCTAAAGCCTTTCAATACTTAATCCAGTCTAAAAACATATTACTCTCACCACATGTAGCAGGTTGGACAATAGAAAGTAAAGAAAAGCTAGCACAAACCATTGTTGATAAAATTAAAGCAAAATTTTATTAGCTTTATAGGATAAAAACTAACTATTATGACATCAAAAGCAGACACTCCTGAAGACTATATTAAACAACTTCCAGAAGACAGGATAGAACCAATTACTAAACTTCATAATATAATATTAAAGCACATGCCAAAAGGTTTAGAATCTGGAATGGGTTATGGTATGCTTGCGTATTACGTACCTAAATCAATTTACCCAGCAGGATACCATTGTAAACCTTTTCCACCATTACCTTTTATAAATTTAGCATCGCAAAAAAACTTTATAGCATTATACCATTCTGGCATGTATGCAAAAAAAGAATTATACGATTGGTTTGTTGCTGAGTATCCAAAACATTGTAAATACAAATTAGATATGGGTAAAAGTTGCGTTCGATTTAAAAAAATGGATGATATACCTTATCAACTAATTGAAGAGTTATTAAGCAAAATGAGTGTTGAAGAGTGGATAAATATTTATGAATCAGCATTAAATAAAAAATAAAATGAAAAAACGTGTGACTGGAATTGGAGGTCTTTTTTTTAAAACAAAAGACCCAAAAGCAACAAAAGATTGGTATAAAAAACATCTAGGTTTTAATACAGACGATTATGGCTGTACATTTTGGACTAAAGACAAGGAAGGTAAGGATATCTCAACCCAATGGAGTCCATTTGAAGAAAATACAAAATACTACGAACCTTCAAAAAAAGACTTTATGTTTAATTATCGTGTAGAAAACCTACACGAACTATTAAAAGCTTTAAAAGAAGAAGGCGTTACTATAATAGGAGAAGTAGAAGAATATGATTACGGAAAATTTGGCTGGATTATGGATAATGAAGGTAATAAAATAGAGCTTTGGGAGCCAATTGATAAAGCCTTTTTATAATAATTATTTATAAATGTAATATATTCGCCATCAGAAAATTAACACATTAAAAACATGAACGAAGAAAATAAAAACTTAGACTTTGATCCTACTGCTGAAGCTAAGGCATCTCATGCTGAAACTTTAAGTAATACTGAAGATCCTACAGCAGAAGCAAAAGCAACACATGCAGATACTTTAGATACTGCTAAAAATAAGCTAAATGAAATAGCTGATAAAGCTGAGGCAAAATTTGATGACCTAAAAGCAGATGCAAAAGAAGGGTTTGAAAAAGCAAAAGCTAAAGCAACAGAGTTTATTAACGAAGATGCTAAAGAGTTTATGGATGATGCCAAAGAAAAAGCGTCTAAAATAGCTAAAGGAGCTGGTGAAAAACTAGATGAGTTTACTGAAGATGCTAAAGAAACCTATGACAAAGTAAAAGCTAAAGCAACCGAGTTTATCAATGAAGATGCTAAAGAGTTTATAGATGATGCTAAAGAGAAAGCTTCAAAATTTGCTGACGAAGCAGGAGATAAATTAGAAGATTTTGCAGAAGACGCAAAAGAAGTCATTGAAGAAACAACAAAGAAAACAAAGAATTTTTTCCAAAGACTATTTGGAAAATAATTTTTAATTCAAATACATAAAAAAACCAAAACCTATTATTATGATTTTGGTTTTTTTATGTATTTTTATAATTGTGATATTGCAATATCACGTTTAAATATTTATTTACTATGGGATTCTCAAAAAAACAACTCTTTAATGCTTCTCAAAACCAAGTAGCAAATTACACTAAAGTATTAGGACATCCTGCTCGTATTGCTATGATACAGCATATAAGTGAACATAAAAATTGTAACTGTAACGAATTAGTAAAATCTACTGGTTTATCGCAACCAACAGTATCACAACATCTTGGAGAAATCAGGAAAATTGGATTACTAAAACAAAAAGTAAAAGGTAAAAATTTGTTTTACACTATTGATACAGATCAATTAAATGAATGCAGACGTGTAGTCAATGATTTTTTTGTAAAGACACAAGTAAATTGTAATAAACAATGATTAGTCTTTTTTAGAAGTTTCTGTTTGTTCTGTAATCTTACGTTCCAATTCTGCTTGAAACTCTTCCATTACTGGTCTAACTGTACTTTCTGGTAAATCAGATATTTTAATATACATTAAACCATCCACTGCATTATTAAATAAAGGATCTACATTAAACCCTATTAATTTACAGTTTTGTTTAATGTACTTTTTAAGTAAGACAGGAAGACGTAATGCTCCAGGCTCAATATCGTCAATAATTTTATCAAACTTATTTAAATCGGCTTTTGTAGAATCAAAAACAAAATCCTTATCAGCATCTTTAAGTTTTACTTTAAACTCTTTTTTAGGATGCACATATTGTGCAACGTAAGGGTCATAATAATGAGATTTCATAAACTCTATCATTAATGATTTAGAGAATTCTGAAAACTGATTACTAATACTTACTCCTCCAATTAAATATTTATGATCTGGATGTCTTAATGTAGAATGTACAATACCTTTCCACAATAAAAATAAAGGCATTGGTTTTTGTTGGTATTCTTTAATAATAAAAGCGCGACCAAGTTCAATGGACTGGCTCATCATTTTATATAACTCAGGCTCAAAACCAAATAAATCCTGAAGATAAAACCCGTTTATCCCATGTCTTTCAAAAATCTGAGATCCTAATCCCATCCTATAAGCTCCAGCTAAAACATTAGCCTCACTATCCCATAAAAACATGTGGTGGTAATATTCGTCAAATTGATCTAAGTCGATAGACTCATTGGTTCCTTCTCCAATTGCCCTAAAAGTTATTTCTCTTAAACGTCCTATTTCCCTTAGTAAATTTGGCATATCCTTAGATGTTGCCAAAAAGACTTCATAGTTTTTACTGGTTAATAGTCTACAGTCATTTTCTCTTAACCCTTCTACCTCTCTTATCATGGCTTCCTGACTAACAGGCGTCACAATTTGCTTTGGTGTTTTGGTAACTTTTGGGGCTTTTAAACTTGATGAAATACTATCAATAATTTTTTCTTTTGGCTCAAACACGTTTGATAACATGTACGTTTTTTTTCTAATAAATTCAGAAAAACTGGATAACGATTCATGTTCTGCTTGTGCTTTAACAGATATTGGCTTACCTATTCTAACCTTAATAACTCTTCTTTTTTGAGTTAATAATTCTGATGGTAGTTTGGCTGTTCTAAACGTATCACTAATTTTTGATAGCTTATAAAACAACTTACTGTTTTTAGCATGAAAATAAATAGGAACTACAGGTACATTGGCTTTTTGCACCAACTTCATTGCAGCTTCTTCCCATGGTTTATCCACCATTAATTTTCCATCCTTATACGTAGAGACTTCTCCTGCTGGAAAAATCCCTAATGGATGACCATCTCTTATATGAGAAATTGCGCTTTTAAAACCAGCAATACTAGATTTTACATCTTTTCTGTCTTCAAAAGGATTAACAGGCATTATATAAGGTTTCATCGGTTCTATACGATGAAGCAAAAAGTTTGCAATAATTTTAAAATCGTCTCTTTGTTCAAGCATCAATTTTAAAAGTAATATACCGTCAATACCTCCTAATGGATGATTGGAAACTGTAATATAGGCTCCATCTTTTGGAAGTCTTTTTAAATCTTCTTCAGGAATTTCGAATTTAATTTGAAACTCGTCTAAAATTCCATTTAAAAACTCTAAATGAGATAGGTGTTTATTTCTATTATAGATTTTATTTAGTGAAGATATTTTTAAAACCTTCATTAATATCCAACCAACAAAAGTCCCAATAAACCCGTATTTATCAAGTTTTATAGCTTTTGAAACTTCTTTTGCTGTGACTAATCCCATTTACTTTTTTAGTGTATTATATTTACAAATGTAATCAATAGATTTATTTAGTTACTATCTGTAATGTTTCTTGAAACATTTGTTTTAACAAAACAGTTTTATCTTTTTCTAAATCTTTTATAGATTTTTGACTGTAATGCCTTATGGTATAAAGTGATACATTGTCATTACATGTTACTTTAAACTTAGCTTTTAGATGTAATAATAATGGCTCTAAATTATCATAATTATTTTCAAAACAAACTGAAAAACTAATTGCTGAATTCTGAATTACGTCAACTTTCATTTTATATTTAGATAATAAGTTAAAAATATCGCTTAAATTATCTTCAACTATATAAGAAAAATCTAAAGTAGATAAGGATACTAAAACCTGGTTTTGTTTTACAATATAACAAGGCACTTCTGGTTTAATTCCTTGTGTTTTATTAACGACAGTTCCTGCTGCATTAGGGTTTAAAAACGATTTTACATATAACGGAATTTCTTTTCTCTGTAATGGTTGCAACGTTTTAGGATGAATTACGGAAGCTCCATAAAAAGCCAACTCTATAGCTTCTGTATATGAAATAGAATGTAATAACTGTGCGTTTTCAAAATAACGTGGGTCTGCATTTAAAACACCTGGTACATCTTTCCAAATAGTGACACTTTCTGCATTTAAACAATAGGCTAAAATAGCTGCTGTATAATCACTTCCTTCACGTCCTAAAGTTGTGGTAAAGTTATTTTTATCGCTTGCTATAAACCCTTGTGTAATATTTAGCTTTTTGTTGTCAATTGTTTTGGTTATTAGATGCTGTGTAGATTGCCAATTAACCTTAGCATTTCTATAATAATCATCAGTTTTAATTAATTGTCTTACATCTAACCAATTATTATTAATCCCTTGAAACGATAAATACTGACTAACAATTGTTGTAGATAATAACTCTCCATAACCTATAACTTGGTCATAAACAAAATTATAATCTGGAGATTTGTTAGTGTTTAAAAAACTTTTTAATTCTTCAATTAATCCACTAATAGCTTTAAAAACTGGATGATTTTCATTTTCAAAAAGCTCTAATGCAATTTGGTTATGATATTTTACAACCTCCTGAATAGTGCTTTGTAATTCTTTTTTATTGTCAAAATAATGACCAATTACTAGCTCTAAAGCATTTGTCATTTTACCCATTGCAGACACTACAATTAAAGTATTATCATGCCCAACTTGCTCTAATACAGAAATTAAATTTTTTACTCCTTTGGCATCTTTTACAGATGCTCCACCAAATTTAAATACTCTCATTTATATTTTTTGGATGTAACTTTCTATACTTTTTTCGTCCATTTGGACTAAATACCAGTCCTTTAATAGCGTTGCTCCTTTACTTTCGTAAAACTTAATTGCTGGTTCATTCCAATCTAAAACTTCCCAACAAATACGCTTAACGCCTAAGTCATTACCATATTTTATGACTTGATCTAAAAGTAAAGTTCCTAAGCCTTCTCCTCTATATTCTTCTTTTACAATTAAATCTTCAAGATGAACAGTTTTACCTTTCCATGTAGAAAAACGAAGATAAACTAATGCTATTGCAACAATAGTATCATTAGTTTCTGCAACAAAACATTTAAATAAAGGTTGTTCTCCAAAACCATATTCTAATAAATCATTTTCTGTTACAATAACTGCATCAGGTTCTTTTTCATAAACAGCAAGTTGTTTAATCAACCCTAGTATAGCTTTAACATCCTTTTTTTGGGCAAAACGAATAGTAAAATTCATATTAAAATAATTTAATCAAATATAGTTTAAGAATTTTTACTAAACCAAAATAACGACAACTTCAACGTAATAATTGTCAAAAAATACGATATTTGTACAAAATAGCACAACTACTACTTATGTCAAAAAAAAATCAAACTCTAGGAGAATTTATTATAGAAAACCAATCTTCATTTAAGTATACTTCCGGAGAATTATCACGTTTAATAAACTCTATAAGATTAGCAGCTAAAGTAGTAAGTCATGAAGTAAACAAGGCTGGTTTAGTAGATATTATAGGAGCAGCTGGAGACACAAACATACAAGGTGAAGACCAACAAAAACTAGATGTTTATGCAAATGACAAATTTATACAAACATTAACTAATCGTAACATTGTTTGTGGAATAGCTAGTGAAGAGGAAGATGATTTTATAAGTATAAACAGCCAAGATGATAATAACCAAAACAAGTATATTGTATTAATAGACCCTCTTGATGGCTCATCAAATATTGACGTAAATGTATCTGTTGGTACTATTTTTTCTGTTTACAGGCGTGTTACACCAGTAGGTACACCTGTAACTTTAGAAGATTTTTTACAACCTGGTAACCAACAAGTTGCTGCTGGTTATGTTGTGTATGGCACTTCAACTATGTTAGTTTACACAACAGGACATGGTGTTAATGGATTTACTTTAAACCCAGCAATTGGTACATTTTATTTATCTCATCCTGATATGGAATTTCCTGAAAACGGAAATATCTACTCTGTAAATGAAGGAAATTATATTCATTTTGCTAAAGGAGTAAAAAACTATATTAAATACTGCCAAATGGAAGAAGATGATAGACCATATACATCAAGATATATTGGCTCATTAGTATCAGATTTTCATCGAAATATGATTAAAGGTGGTATTTATATGTACCCAAAAAGTTCCAAAAACGAAGACGGTAAATTAAGATTACTTTACGAGTGTAATCCTATGGCTTTTATAGCAGAACAAGCAAACGGAAAAGCAAGTAATGGCTTTAAAAGGATTATGGATATAGAACCTACAGAGTTGCACCAACGCGTTCCTTTTTTCTGTGGAAGTAAAAATATGGTACTTAAAGCCGAAGAATTTATGCAAAACACCGATTAAATAGCATTATGTCTATTTTTTTGTTATTTTTGAAAATTAAATTATCCTAATGGCAAAATCTAACAAAATTACAGAAGACACAGTGCAAAAATCTACTGAAGCTTCTTCAAAAATTGATGCAATAAAGCAACTTATTTTTGGTGAAAACATGCAAGCTTATGATAGCGAGTTTGAAACACTAAAAACAGATATTCTTAACAAGAAAAAAGAGTTGGAAGCATTAATGGATGATGTTAAGTCTGAATTATTACAAAATATAGATAATCTAAGCACAGATATTAATATCAGAATTACAGAACTAGAAAGCTCTTTTGAAGATAAAGCTGAGGCTTTAAACAATAACAAAGTAGATCGTAAATTACTAGGCGAACTTTTTTCAAAATTAGGCGAAAAAATAAGTCAGTAACAACTTGACTTTAGCATGAATCAGGAAGATAAATTAAAAATTCTGAAAGACATCTTGCTAAAAGATGAGCATGAGTATGCCTTATCTATTGAAGAAAAGCTTAAAAAACTAGAAGACTTAATTAATAAACAAAATAATTTATCCAAACATATTGATCCAATATTAGAAGAAAAATTAGATGAGTTTATAAAAGAAATGCCTAAAACAATAGGACCAACTATTACCAAAACTTTAAAAGAAGAAATTAAAAATTCTCAAGATGCAGTAGTTGAAGCATTATATCCAATTATGGGTAAAATGATAAAAAAATACATCCAAAAAGAAATCCAAATACTTTCAGAAAACATAAACAGAAGTGTTAGTAATACTTTTTCTTTTAAAAATTTTAAAAGAAAATTTAAATCTAAAAAATCTGGAGTCTCTGAAGGAGATTTAATAATCCAAGAGCAATTTAAACCTCAAATTGAACAAATCATGGTTATTGAAAGTGGTTCTGGATTAATAGTATCAGAATACTCTAAAACCAAAAATATAGATCAAGATACAGTTGCTGGTATGCTAACAGCAATTAAAAGTTTTGCGCAAGATGCTTTTTTAGCAGATGTCCAAAATTTAGAATATATTGAATACGAAAATTACCATATACATTTGCAAAATTTTTCAAAGTATTATATTGCAGTTGTTATTTCTGGTGCACTTACCGCTCCATTTAGAAGTAAACTTGAAGATAAATTACTAGATTTTGCTCAAAATGTAATTAATAAAACAGATTTAAAAAACAATAAAAGTTTTAGCACTAAATTAAAAGCCTACTTTCAAAATGAAGATATCTAAAAAAATAGTACTAATTGGACACTTTGGTGTTGGAAAATCCTCATTAATAAGACGATTTGTACAAGATACGTTTAGCGAAGATTATAAAGTAACTATAGGTGTACACGTCTTAAAAAAAGAAATTTCTTTACCAAAATCTAATAATGATATAACACTAGTTATTTGGGATCTAGAAGGTAATGATGACATCACAAATACAAGACCATCTTACTTACTTGGAACTAGCGGTTTTTTATATGTATTTGATATGACCAGACCAACAACTTATGAAAAATTAGAGTTTGACTTAAACTACATAAAAGAGCGTTATCCAAAAATACCTATGAAGGTTATTGGAAACAAAAAAGATTTAGTAACTAACGACTTTATAAAACAAAATAAAGAAGTATTTGGTCGTTTTACAGATTTTTACACAAGTGCAAAAACCGGAAAAAAAGTTGATGATGTTTTTACTAATCTAGCGGAAGCTTTAATAAAATAAGCTTAATATATGTTAGAACAATATAAAAAAGATCACTCCCAATCCGTAAACCAATATATAATTGTAGACTTTGATGGTACAGTTAAAGAATCTGACCATGTTATTTTCCCAAATTTAATTGGTCAAAACATATCAGAAATTCATCCTTTTTTTGAAAGCATACATTCTGCTTTACAGGATAACAATCAAACCCATATATTTTCTTGTATTCATTTAATTAACACAAAAAACCAAACAATAATAACAGATATTATTGTTAAAACGTTTGATGGCAAAAAATTACCGTTAATAGTTATTTTAGACTTAACAATACACTATAACAACTATCAAACGACAGCTCAGGTAAGAAATGAGTCAGTAATAAACTCGCAAATATTAGAATTAAAAAACGAGTATTTACAAGAAAAAGAAACCTTTAAAAACGCTTTTATTGCTAATTTTAGTCATGAGCTTAGAGACCCTTTAACCGGAGTTTTAACCTTTTCTGACATCTTAAAAAAGACTAATTTAAATGACGAGCAAGTCAATTATTTAAAAGTAATAGACTCATCTTCAAATTATTTAAAACAATTAATTGAAGACATTTTAGACATATCAAAAATTGAAGCAGGTAAATTAGAACTAATAATAGAACCTTTTGACTTAAGAGATTTATTAGAACAAATTGAAAAAATATTTACCATAAAAGCACAACAAAAAGGATTAACCTTTACAACCAATTTTAATGACAATATTCCGGATATTGTTGGTGGTGATGCTTTAAGATTAAGACAAGTACTTAGTAATCTTTTAGAAAATGCAATAAAATTTACAGAAGTTGGTGGTGTTGAGTTTAATGTGTCATTAAACCAAATAAGAGCCCAAAAAGCAAGCATACATTTTCAAATAAAAGACACAGGAATAGGAATTGCAAAAGAAAACCAAGAGGACATCTTTACAAGTTTTACACAACTAAATAATGCACAAGCTTATAAAGGAGCAGGTTTAGGATTAGCTATTTCAAAATTTTTAGTAGAATTATCACATAGTAAAATTAGTGTAGACTCAACTGTTGGAGAAGGCAGTACATTTTCTACAAACATTAATTTTAAATTGGATAGTAGTTATACTTTAAAACCAAAAAAGAAAGAAACAACATCATCAAAACCAAAATCAGACAAAAAATTTAACATCCTTTTAGTCGAAGATTCAGAGATAACACAACTATCAATATTAAAAGTATTAGCCTCTAAAGGCAATTACTTTTTAGACATAGTAAATAAAGGAGAAGACGTCATTCCAAGAATAGAAAACTCAGAATTTGATTTAATATTAATGGATATTAAATTACCTAATAGTTATGGAGACGAGATCACACAACAAATAAGAAAAATGCCAGAACGCGAGCATAAACGTATTCCAGTAATTGCCTTAACAGCTCGTGTTTTTAAAGACGATTTAAAACGCTATAAAAAAGCAGGAATCAATGATGTAATTAAAAAACCCTTTGATGAAGACACACTAATTACAAAAATCGAAGAATACTTAACATAAAAAAAAGCGAACTTTTTAGTTCGCTTTTTTTTTATTTATAAATTAAATAGAGATTATTTATTCATTGTTTTTATTTCATCAATAAAAGTATCCAAATCCACACCTTCATGAACCAACTCTAAAGCCTTATGTGTAACATACTTTGCATTACTAGACTTAAATCCTAAACCAACACATAAACGCTCTAAAATAGCAATTTGCTTTTCACCTTCAATATGATCTGCCCAAACCATTCTAGATAAATCATATAAACGCTCTAAACGTCTATCATAAGATGTTGGAGGATTAACAGGATGCTCTTTATAATCCTTTAAAATCTGTTTATACTCGTCCTCGTTAATATCTAAATTACGTGCTAAACGGTCTAAAAACGCTTTTTCCTCATCAGTAATAACACCATCACTCATTGCTACACGTACAATTGCAGCAAAATGATCCTCATTACGCTTTTTAAATCCACTATCGAATAAATCTGAAAATGACATACTTTTTTGTTTAATTTTAGACTACAAATATAATCAAACCCAACGCCTTTTAAAATTAAAAGTTTCTTTTTTTGGGCGTTTATTTTACACCTTAAAAAAGGTGTAAAACACCAGGCTCTCGTGGCTCGCTCTCTGCGAGGAGCTCAGACAAACCACTCCATCCTTAACGCATCTGCCAAAGTACATTACTAAAAAGTTAAATTTTGTAAAACTAAATAGCTTCGTTTTTTTCTCAAGCAAGGATGCTTATATTTGCACAAAATAAAAGTTAAGTGAGTAAAACACTAATCTCGCAGACCTATTTACAATCTTTGCAAGCGCAAAAATTGCGGTCAGCTATTGTCCAAACCCAAAATCAAGGCCAACCCAAAATACATTTAAAAGGTCTAGTAGGCTCTTCATTATCCTATATCATTACACAAACCTTTAAACAAACAGAATTACCCTTTTTACTTATATTTAACGATAAAGAAGAAGCAGCCTTTTACCTAAACGACTTAGAACAGTTAATTAATAAAACAGACGTTTTATTTTATCCAGGAAGTTACCGTAGACCATACCAAATAGAAGAAACAGACAATGCAAATGTCTTATTACGTGCAGAAGTTTTAAACCGTATAAACTCGCGCAAAAAACCAGCAATAATAGTAACCTATCCAGATGCATTATTTGAAAAAGTAGTAACTAGAAAAGAGCTAGAACGCAACACATTAAAAATTACAGTAAACGATAATTTATCAATAGACTTTGTTAACGAAGTCCTATTTGAGTACAAATTTAAACGCGTAGACTTTGTAACAGAACCAGGTGAGTTTTCTGTACGTGGTGGAATTGTAGATGTATTTTCTTTTTCTCATGACCAACCCTATCGTATCGAGTTTTTTGGAGACGAAGTAGATAGCATTAGGACCTTTGATGTAGAAACACAATTATCTACAGAGCAGATTAAAAAAATTAGCATCATTCCAAATGTTGCTAATAAACTTATGGACGAGTCTAGGCAAAGTTTCCTTAAATACATTGCTCAAAAAACAGTTGTTTTTGGTAAAAACTTTGATTTAACTTTCGATAGGATAGATGACTTTTTTAGTAAAGCTGTGGAGGCTTTTGGCAAACTTTCAACAGATATAAAACACGCAGAACCATTAGAGTTATTTTGTAATTCAACAGAACTAAAAAAACAATTATTAGACTTTAGTATTATTGAGTTTGGTACCACTTCGGTATTTAATGCAACGCAAACTATACAACACAATACAACACCACAACCAGCATTTAATAAGCAATTTAATTTATTAATAGATAATTTAAACAGTAATCATAATAACGATTACAATAACTATATAGCTTGTGTTAGTGATCAACAAGCCAAACGCTTTCATGATATTTTTGACGATGTAGATCAGGACGTACATTACAAAACCGTAACACAGTCGTTATACCAGGGATTTGTAGATCATGACAATAAAATTGTGGTGTATACAGACCATCAATTTTTTGAGCGCTATCATAAATTTCATCTTAAAAATGGATATGCTAAAAAGCAAGCCATAACTTTAAAAGAATTAACCAATCTAGATATTGGCGACTATGTAACACACATTGACCATGGAATAGGAAAATTTGGTGGACTACAAAAAATAGATGTCGAAGGTAAAAAGCAAGAAGCCATAAAATTGGTTTATGGAGAGCGTGATGTGCTGTATTTAAGTATCCACTCTTTACACAAAATCACAAAATTTAATGGTAAAGATGGTAAACCACCTAAAATTTATAAGCTTGGTAGTAAAGCTTGGAAGGTTCTTAAAGCTAAAACCAAATCTAGAGTTAAACACGTTGCATTTAACCTTATTAAATTATATGCAAAACGTAAGCTAGAAAAAGGGTATCAATACAAACCAGATAGTTATTTACAGCACGAGCTGGAAGCTTCTTTTATTTATGAAGATACGCCAGATCAAATTACAGCAACTGCAGATATAAAAGCAGATATGGAGAGTGAGCGTCCTATGGATCGTTTAATTTGTGGTGATGTTGGTTTTGGTAAAACAGAAGTTGCTATTCGCGCTGCTTTTAAAGCAGTAGATAATGGTAAACAAGTAGCTATATTGGTACCAACAACCATTTTAGCATTTCAGCATAATAAAACATTTACAGAGCGTCTAAAAGATTTTCCGGTAACAGTAGACTATGTTAACCGTTTTAGGACAGCTAAACAAAAACGCGAAACTTTAGAAAAACTAGAAAAAGGACACGTAGACATTATTATTGGGACACATCAATTAGTTAACAAAAAAGTAAAGTTTAAAGATTTAGGCTTACTAATTGTTGATGAAGAACAAAAATTTGGTGTTGCAGTAAAAGAAAAACTAAAAACACTTAAAGACAATGTTGACGTTTTAACATTAACAGCAACTCCAATACCTAGAACCTTGCAATTTAGCCTAATGGCAGCAAGAGATTTGTCTGTAATTACTACGCCTCCACCAAATCGCTATCCTATAGAAAGTCATGTAATACGTTTTAACGAAGAAGCAATTAGAGACGCAGTAAGTTATGAGATAGAACGTGGAGGACAAATATTTTTTATTCATAATAGGATAGAAAACATTAAAGAAGTTGCAGGAATGATACAACGTTTAGTTCCAGATGCAAAAATTGGAATTGGGAATGGTCAATTAGAAGGTAAAAAACTAGAAGAACTTATGTTAGGCTTTATGAATGGAGCTTTTGACGTATTAGTAAGTACAACTATTATAGAAAGTGGTTTAGATGTGCCTAATGCCAATACTATTTTTATAAACAATGCTAATTACTTTGGACTAAGCGACTTGCATCAAATGCGTGGACGTGTAGGACGTAGTAATAAAAAAGCCTTCTGTTATTTTATTACTCCAGAATATTCTGCAATGACTAATGATGCCAGAAAACGTATCCAAGCATTGGAGCAGTTTACAGAACTTGGAAGTGGTTTTAATATTGCAATGAAAGATCTAGAAATACGTGGAGCTGGAGATTTATTAGGTGGAGAGCAAAGTGGTTTTATAAACGAAATTGGTTTTGATACCTATCAAAAAATATTAAACGAAGCAATTGAAGAGCTTAAAGAAAACGAGTTTAAAGACTTATATAACGAACCATTAGAAAACAAAGAATATGTCAAAGACATAACCATTGATACAGATTTTGAGTTGTTATTTCCAGACGATTATGTTAATAGTATTTCAGAACGTTTAACTTTATACACGCAACTTAATAACTTTAAAACAGAAGAAGAACTAGCGGTTTTTGAAACACAACTTATAGATCGTTTTGGAGAATTACCAATTCAGGTAATAGATTTAATAAATAGTGTACGTATTAAGTGGATTGCTACAAAGTTAGGTGTAGAAAAAGTAATCATGAAACAAAGTAAGTTAATAGGTTACTTTATAAACGATCAAAAAAGTAATTTTTATCAAAGTCCAAACTTTACTAAACTATTGCAATATGTACAATCAAACCCTCAATCTTGTAAGATGAAAGAAAAACAAACCAGAAATGGTTTACGTTTATTACTTACCTTTGACAACATTAAATCGGTGAAACAAGCATTATCTGTCTTAAAACCAATTTTGGAATAGTTTTTGAAATTATAAAAGAAAACCATTAAATAATATGTTTAAAAAAATACTTTTTTTAATCGCGATACTACCAAGTGTTGTATTGGCACAACACAGTATAAAAGGAAAATTTACTCCTGCAGATCAATTTAAATTTGCCTTTTTATATCAAGTCACTGCAGAGACTTCAATTTTTGTAGACAATGCAGATATAGCAGAAGACGGAAGCTTTGTTTTTGAACTTAAAAAAACACAAGCACCAGGAACTTACCGTATCGTTTATGCACAACCACAAGACGAGTATAACTTTGATTTTTTATATAATAACGAAGACATCGAACTTACCTTTGATCTTGAAAAAGGATTAGATTTTACAACATCAGAAGAAAACAAGTTATGGGTTTCTTACAACAATAGCATGTCTTTAATTGGTCAAAGCCTAAATACATTTTATAGTAAAAACGAAAAAAATGGCAAAGATTTTAAAAAGATTATTGATATCTTAAAAACAACACAATCAGAATTTGAAAAAGCAGCAGAAGGTAAATTAGTACTTAATTTTATTACAGCAAGTCAGCCCTATATTCCAGAAGAGTTAATAGATGCCAAAACGTTTACAGAAAATGCTAAAAAGGACTACTTTAAGCATATTAATTTTGGTAATCCTGTATTACAAAACTCTAACTTTTTAATAGAAGCTACTTTAAATTATGTGTTTAACTTTATAGATAATGAAGATCAAAACGTGTCTTATATTAATAATATAAATGCAGCAGTAAAAGCCATAGGACAAAACTCAAAAGTTAAAAAGATTTTATTAGAAATTTTATGGAATCAATTTGCTGTAGAAGAGGTAGAACCTGTTGCAAACCATATTGCAAACGCACACCTTTTACCAATTGCCAAAGCAGACAACGACTATACTTTAGTTAATGATTTAACGTATTTTATAAACGCCTCTGTCGGTAACATTGGAAAAGATTTTGACATTGTTATTTATGACGAAGAAGGAAAAGCTAGCGTAAAAAAAATGCATAGCTTAAAAGAAGCAAACAACTATTTAGTGCTGTTTTGGAGCACAACATGCTCTCATTGTTTAGAAGAAATACCAGAGTTACACAAACTAGTTAAAACGCTAGATAAGGGTCAATTAAAAGTTATAGCAATTGCATTGGACGAAGACCGTTACAGATGGAAAGATATGACTTATGATTATCCAGAGTTTTACCATGTATTTGGAGAAGGTAAATGGGACAACCCAATTGGAGATAATTATAATGTAAAGTCCACACCTAGTTATTTTGTACTAGACAAAGACAAAAAAATAATTAATAAACCTTACGATTTTAAAGCTTTTGAAAGCTATTTTAAAGCACTTCCAAAACCTAAAAAAGAGTTAAAAAAAGAGGACTAACACCTCATGCTTAGAATTTTGTATTTTTAGAGTACAAAATTCTAAGCATGAAGCAATTACCACAAATAAATCTACAACCCATATTTCATCAAAAGGAGCATCAAATTAAAATTAGTTTTAAGTACAACAACCTTTTAATAGCGCTTTTAAGAGACTTACCAAAAGCTAAATGGAGTAAAACTTTGGCTAGTTGGTATATAAAAAACAATCCAGAAAATTTAAAGTTACTTTTTAAAATTTTTAATGGACAAGCTCAAATAAATGCAGACGCTATATTTAATAAGAGTATGCCAACTCAACAACACCCAAAAAGACGTCTAAGACATTTAACCGCTAAAAACCGTACAGTTTTAAATAATTTTTACAAATATTTAAAAGGCAAACGATACAGTTTAAGCACAATAGACACCTATACACAACAAATAGCAGATTTTGTCGAATATAATAACGATAACGTACTTGAAAATTTAAATAATAAAGCTGTCGAGCACTTTATAGAAAACATCTATATAAAACGAAACTATGCAATTAGCACACAAAGACAATTTATTAGTGCTTTAAAATTATTTATAGTTTTCTACCCTTATACTTACATTGATGACATTAAGTTATCAAGACCAAAAGCCTCAAAAACATTACCAAATGTATTGTCTCAAAATGAAGTTATACGCTTATTAAGAGTTACAGAAAACTTAAAGCATAAAACTATTTTAGCATTAATCTATTCTGCAGGATTAAGGATTAGCGAATTAATAAACTTAAAGATCGAAGATCTTAAAATAGATAGAAGACAAATACATATAAAAAATGCCAAAGGTAGAAAAGACAGATATGTTGTCTTAGCAGAAAGCACTTTACCACTTCTAGAAAATTACCTTAATATATTTAAACCATCCTACTATTTAATTGAAGGCTTAAAAAAACAAGCATATTCTGCAAGTAGTATTAGAAAATTCATGAATACATCATGTAAAAAAGCAAACCTTATAGGTAAAGTAACACCACATACACTAAGACATAGTTATGCCACACATTTAATAGAAACTGGTGTTGGCTTAAGACACATCCAAGAATTATTAGGACACTCTAGTCCAAAAACAACCATGATTTATACTCACATTGCTAGAAAAGATATTTTATCAATTAAAAGCCCTTTAGACAATGCTTTAGAACAAATATCAAAATCACATAAACAGGAACAAAAGGTGAGCATATCGTTCCAAAACAGAATATAAAGAAGAATAAATGCTTATATTTATCCTCATATAACCAGTTAGCCACAAGCAATGAACGAAGTGCAAATTTTAATAGACAGACTTAAAGAATTGAAAGCAGAAAATACTTCTGAAAGCTATACTCATATCAAAAACATATTTTTAAATCAAATTTTACCTGTTCCAGTAGCAAATCATAAACCTTTTAGATTAATTAGAACGAGAAGTCATAGAAAAGGGGAAATACTTTTTGAGAAAATAGACGATTTAAGTTTTAGAAAAGATATTTTAAATATTAACTATTTTGGAAGAGCTAATGAACCAGGACAAGGTTTGTTTTATTGTAATGACAACTTAAACGAAGGAACAGGTTTTTCAGAATCTATGAACGTTTTCAGAAATAATCCAAATAGCAGAAATGAAATCATAACTATTGGTGCTTGGGACGTAATTCGTGAATTAAATTTAGCTGTAATTTTGCCATCTGATTACAAAGAAGTTGACAATAGTCTTCTGAATTCTGCAAAGGATTCATATAATGTTCTAGATGATGGAACTTCAAATTTTAATCAACTAAAAGTTATGTTGGAATTCATAGCTAATGAATTTACTTTGGATAAAGAAAAAGACAACTCTAATTATAAAATAACCTGTGCTTTTGTGAACTATATAAAAGAGAAATTTCCGAGTTTAGATGGAGTGGTTTATGCGAGTGTGAAATCAGCACTAAAAGGTGAAAATATAGTTCTTTGGCAAGATGTTGCTGAAGATTGCCTGAAATTAATTGGCGGTAGAAAAAGAACTTTTAAACTAATGAGTAACAAAAACTTTGTAGAAACTGAATATTGTGACATTGAACAAGTTGACTATGAAAAAGGAACAATTATGTGGAAAAAGCCAGTGGCTAACAACGTATAAAATTAATTGCTAGTTCTAGCCTACTTACGAAAATCCTCGCGGATTTTCTATCTGTGATTTATTTGCTAACTTTAGTGCTTAAAACACGCAACTAATCTTATACAACAACGTTGTGTGTAATGTAAAAATCGTGCTAAAATTGAACATTTGAACTAATAAAGCCAACGCTCAAACAGCACATTTATTTTTTTGCCGACACGAAATCCAACGCTAAAAAAAATAAAAGAGCTGTTTTTTGCCAACGCACGAAATAGTACTAACTTTAAAAACTAAAGATAAACATAAATTAATATGGCAATAAACAATTTAGCACAAGCTAAAAAAGCCAAGAATGACGAATTTTACACCTTATACTCTGACATACAAAAGGAAATACAAGCATATCTTGACTACAATCCAAATGTATTTAAAGGTAAAACAGTTCTGCTTCCCTGTGATGACCCTGAATGGAGTAATTTCACTAAATTTTTCGCACAGAATTTTGAACGTTTCGGAATAAAAAAACTGATTAGTACAAGTTATGCACCAAATAGCAAACCTTATCAACTCGGATATCAAGTAACACTATTTGAAGAAAGTGCACCACAATACGATAGTAGCAAAACTGAAAGTCAAGGAAAAATATTTACTTTAGAAAGAGACGTAACAGAAGATGGAAGAATTGACGTTGAAGATTTAGAATGGAATTACCTTAAAGGAGATGGAGACTTTAGAAGTGAAGAAGTAATAAAATTAAGGGATGAAGCAGATATTATTATAACTAATCCACCATTTTCATTATTTCGAGATTTTTTACAATGGATAATCGAAGCAGATAAGCAATTTGCTATTATTGGAAATATAAATGCGATAGCATACCAAGAGGTTTTTGCTTTAATTGCACAAAATAAAATTTGGTTAGGTACTGGAATGGGAAGATGGATATCTGGTTTTATTGTTCCAGATACTTATGAACTATATGGGACAGAAGCAAGAATCGATAATGAAGGTAATCGAATTGTAGCAACAAATAATTGTCTTTGGTTAACAAATATTGAGCACGGAAAAAGATATCAACCATTAAAATTAATGTCTTTAGATGATAATAATAGGTTTAACAAAAAACTAAAAAAGAAACCTGCATACGAGAAATATGACAATTATGATGCTATTGAAGTTCCTTTTACAGATGCAATACCTTCAGACTTTGATGGTACAATGGGAGTTCCAATAACATTTCTTGACAAGTATAATCCAAATCAATTCGAAATAATTGGTATTATGGCAACTACCAAAATAAATGAATACAATTTTGGATATCCATTTGTTAATGGCAAAAAAATATATGCTCGAATTTTAATTAAAAAGAAATGAAAACAACATTAAGAAGCGAAATAACTGTCAAAGAAATTTGTGATGGTTTCGTATATAATGAAGCAGAAGGCAAAGGTCTTTTTGGTCTTTCTGGAACTTTAACAATTCAACCAGAATATCAGAGAAATTATATTTATGCAGATGGCAAAAAAGATGTTGCAGTTATAGAAAGCATCTTAAAAGGTTATCCTTTAGGTCTAATTTACTTTAATACATTAAAAAATGGTCATTTTGAAGTTTTAGATGGTCAACAAAGAATTACAAGTATTGGTAGATTTCTAACTTTCAAATTCCCTATTAAAGATGGAAACGGAATGGAACAATATTTTGATAGTTTACCAATTGATAAGCAGAAAAAAATTGAAGAGGCAAAACTTCTGATATTCGAATGTGAAGGAGAAGAAAGTGAAATTAAAGAATGGTTTAAAACAATTAATATCGCTGGAGTTCCACTTAACGCTCAAGAACTTCGAAACGCAATTTATTCTGGTCAATTTGTTACGCTTTGCAAAGAAGAGTTTAGCAATAGTCAAAATGCAAATATTCAGAAATGGAATGCTTACATAAGAGGTAGTGTTGATAGACAAGAAATTCTTGAATGTGCTTTAGATTGGGTTAGTCTAGGTAAAATCGACAACTATATGAGTAGTAATAGAAAGGAAAGCAACATTAAGGAATTAAAATCATATTTTAATAGTGTCATTGATTGGGTATCAACAGTTTTTATTGATGTAGAAAAAGAAATGTGTGGTTTGGAATGGGGTAGATTATATGAGAATTACCATAAAACCGCTTACAATCCAAGAAAAGTTTCTGAACAAGTAAGAGAACTTTACGGAGACCCATTTGTGAAAAATAGAAAAGGTGTTTTTGAGTATATTTTAGGAGGTTCAATTGACACAAAATTATTGCAAGTAAGAGTTTTTGATGAAGCAACAAAAAAATCTACTTATGCACAACAAACAAAAATAGCAAAAAGCAAAAGCACATCTAATTGTCCTTTGTGTGCACTTGGAAATAATTCTAACAAAACAAAAATTTGGAAAATTAATGAAATGGATGCTGACCACGTAACTGCTTGGAGTAAAGGAGGAGCAACTGTAAAGGATAATTGCGAAATGCTTTGCAAAACTCATAATAGAGCAAAAGGAAATAAATAAAAATAGGAACTGAATAATGCCAACGCTAAAAAGCCATACACATTTGCAATTCGCACCAGCCAACGCTACGCCAAAAATTACAAAAGAGTATGTCTTGCCAACGCACACATTAGAACTAAAAACAAACATCGGAAAACCAAGCAGAACGCAAAAACACTACACACAACAACGTGTATAAAACATAGCTATTATAGGCTTTCCGAGAGGTTTTTGCTTATTTATTAAGTCCGCCAAATTTTTATTTTTGTATATTTAGAATTTAAAAGATAAATAGAAAAAATAAAAATTCGGCTCGTGCTAAATCCGAAAAGTTAGCGTTTATTTACACGCTACGTTTCATACACAAAACCGTTGGCAACAAGCTGAAAATGAAACACGCATTGAACATATTACTTCTGATTTCAACTTTGATTTCGTGTAAAAATCAATCGAAATTAAAAACGGAAATTGCTCAAATAGAGAAAACTGAATTAATTAAAATAACACAAACTGATTCAATATCTGAATTGTGGAATGTTTTAGTTTTCGAAAAAGGTGGTTGTTTAGGTGGAGAACAGTACGTAAGTGAAACGGAGTTTAAAAGAGAGGGAAAACTACTCGTTTTTAGCGAAATGGATTGGAAAAAATTCTCGGATAACGACAAAGGAAAACTGACTGAATTTCTAATTACCAAACTTTCTGACACAACAAAAACGAAAGTCCATACTTGCCCATTTTTTGGAGCTACAAACGGAGAAATGGCTGTTTATTCACTTCAGCACATTCACAATAAGAATTGGTTTGACTTTTCAGAGTTTAAGGAATATAAAGACAAAGAATATAAAAGTGCGACTGAACAACCACAAATGTGGTTACAGAATATATTGAAAAACGAAACCAACAGAAAAAAAATAGCGGAACTGTATAAAAACGAACTGAAAAACTAAAATGGGATATAAAAAAGTCTGTCTTAATTGCCAGAAATCATATAATCGACCTTTTGAAATTGAGAAAATACGTAGTTCTCAATGTCCTCAATGTGAAAATCAAATGGAAGAATTATCTCACTTGTTTCAACCACCAAAACAAAGTAATAATAAAAAATGGGATGTTGTCCGATTTCTAGTCAATAATGGATTTAAATATTACCACGTTTGGGAAACTATATTTAAGAACTCTAAAGGAGAGATAACAGGATATCAGAATTACGTCAAATATCCTGAATCTATGAAAGATGCCAAAGAGTTCGTTGAGAAATATAAAGAGCAAGCAGTTACTGAATAAAGCCAGTTGCCAACAACGTGTATAATTCATTGCTAGTACTCGCCTACTTGGAAATTCCTTCGGAATTTCCTCTGGTTCGTTTTAGTTTACTAATTTAGTTGCTGAAACACGCAACGAAATCATACACAAACACGTTGTACACAAGCTAAAACCAGCCGCATATTTTAGCACTTTTGGTTTTTGCCAACACTTAATTCCAACGCTCGAAAAACCAAAAGAGCTAAAATTTCCCAACGCTTTTGACAATAATTCGAATAATTTGACTATTTTTGTCAAAATAATATTTGTCTTATGAAATCATTTGGAGAAATAATTAGAAACGCAAGGGAAGAAAAAAATTATATTCTTCGCCACGTAGGAGCTGAACTCGACATTGACCAAGCAATTATTAGCAAATTTGAAAGAGGAGAAAGAAAACCGACAAAAGAACAAGTGTTTAAGTTTGCTAACTTTTTTGAACTTAATAAAAACGATTTATTAATCGCTTGGTTAAGTGACAAGGTTGTTTACGACTTGGAAAATGAGCCATTTGCTGAACAAGCTCTAAAAGTAGCAGAAGAAAAAATACAATATTTAAAATCTCAAAACAATGGATAAAAAACTTAAAATAATTGACCTTTTTGCAGGTATTGGAGGAATAAGACTTGGATTTGAGAAAATTGGAGCTGAATGTGTGTTTTCATCAGAATGGGACAAACACGCACAAGATATGTACGAAGAAAATTACGGAGAAAGACCAGTTGGAGATATAAATGATGTAAATCCAAAAGATATTCCCGACCACGATTTTCTTTTAGCAGGTTTTCCTTGTCAACCTTTTAGTATTGCAGGAAAACAACTCGGGTTTGCAGACACAAGAGGAACATTATTCTTTAATATTGAAAAAATATTAGAAGAAAAAAAACCTTACGGTTTTTTACTTGAAAATGTTAGTCGTTTAGTTACTCACGATAAAGGCAGAACATTTAAAGTTATAATAGACAAATTGGAAGGTTTAGGTTATACAGTTTATTACAAAGTATTAAATACTATAGATTTTGGCTTACCTCAATTAAGAAAACGTATATATATAGTTGGTTTTAAAGACAAAATACATTTTCAATTTCCAAAACCTGATGGAACTAAATTGACTTTAGAAGACATTTTAGAGCCTGAAAAAGATATTCCAAGTAACTATTACGTTAGTGAAGAAATCAAGAAAAAAAGACTATCAAAAGTAAAACCGAATGCACCTTATCCATCTATTTGGCACGAAAATATTGGTGGAAATATTTCTGCCCTTCCACATTCTTGCGCATTACGTGCAGGAGGAAGTTACAATTATTTATTAGTAAACGGAGAGAGAAGATTAACAGGTAGAGAAATGTTGAGACTTCAAGGTTTTCCAGATAGTTTTAAAATAAATGTTGTCTATACTCAAGCAAGAAAAATTGCAGGAAACAGCGTAACAGTAAAAGTCATTGAACTTATTGCAAAACAAATTCAAAAAGCAATAGAAGACAACAAACCAAAACAAATTTATAAACAACTAGAATTAGAATCAATCGCAAATGGAACTTACGGAAGCTAAAGCGTCTTTAGACAACATTATTAGAAAAGCTCGTGTACATCTATACAAGCCAATTCAAATAGCTGAAATATTATACAGAGATAGAGTTGAACAAGATATCGATTTATCCGAATTAGAAACTTACAGAACAAAATCTAAAAAATGGAGAGATTTAATTTGTATTCCATTTCTTGGAAGAACAAGTACTTCTTCTGCTAAATATCAAGATGACTTATTTAATGTTGCAGCTGTTCCACCTACAGCAATTTCTGTTCTTGGAGAAGAAAACAGAAATAAAAACGGAATTGTCGAATCTTACATTTATGACAGATTCAAACAACGATATGGACAAATGTCAACTGCTTTAAACTATTCTCGTGATGCAAATAAAGAGACTTTTGATTTAGAAGAATTTATCGACCTTTTTTGGAAAGAACCAGGTTTAAGGAGAAGTCTTGACAAAATTTATGAAATTATAGTTTACTCGTTATTTAGCGCAATAGTGGATGAACTTGACGTTAATATTGAAGTTAGTTTAAATCCTGCTAAAATTGACGTTTTAAAGGAATTTGAATCATTTGCAGAAAAAGTAATTTGTATAAATTCAGAAAATACAAGCTTCAAATCAAAAGCAAATATTAATAGAGTTGGTGTAACAAATGCAGCTGACAGAGGTCTTGATATGTGGGCTAATTTTGGTCCAGCAATTCAAATAAAACATTTGTCGCTTAATGAAAAACTTGCGGAAGATATTGTTGCAACTGTAACTTCTGACAGAATTGTAATTGTTTGTAAAGATTCCGAAGAATCTGTAATTAAATCATTGCTTAATCAACTTGGATGGAAATCGAGAATACAAAGTATAATAACCGAATCTGAATTAATTGAATGGTACGAAAGAGCATTAAGAGGAAGTTTTGCAGATGCAATTGGAGACAAATTATTAAAATCAATAAGTGACGAAATAATGTTAGAATTTCCATCAGCAGACAATTCGGACTTTATGGAGTTTTATAAAGGAAGAGGCTATGATAAATTAACAGATGAAAATTGGAAATAAGCCAACGCTAAAAGCCATACACATTTGCAATTCGCTTCAGCCACCACACAAGCCAAAAATTGCAAAAGAGTATGTCTTTCCCAACGCTAGCAAGTTTGCGGAAAGAAAAAGCCAGTGTACAACACCGTATAAAATTAATTGCTAGTTTTTGCTTATTTACGAAAGTTCTCGCAGACTTTAAATTTGTGTTTTATTTACTAATTTCATTACTTAAAACACGCAACTAATCTTATACAAACACGTTGGCAACAATTAAAAAAAGAAACTATGAGAAAATATTTAGGATATTTATTACTTCTAATTTTTGTGTCATTAGTAGTATTCAGAATTTATTCGAATATTATAATTAAACAGGAATTAACAGGTCATTTAAAAAGAGCTGCAGATGCAAATAGTATTGAACTTGCTTCGAATGAATTAAAAACTGCTTTAGAATATATTGAAAAAAATAATTTGACAAATGGTTATACTTCAATAATTTATAAAACACCAGATGAGGATTTAGGTTTTTGGTACAGCAATTTAAAAGCAAGCAGACTAGAACTTGAAAAAACTAAAAATTCCACTTCATTGGAAAAAACAAACGTACTTTTAAAATTAAGAGAAACGCTATTAGACGAAGGAGAAAAAGGAAGTCGAATAACATATCCAAAAGGAATTTCGATATTTCCGAATAATAAGTTAATTGCAATATTGTTTCTAATTTCATTGGTTTTTATTCCAATATTTTTTATTGAATTAATGAAGTGGGAAAAAGAGGAAAAGCGAAAAAAGAAAGAAAAGAAGAAGTCGAAAAAAATGAAAACTGAAATATAAAAACTGTTGCCAACACCGTATAAAATTAATTGCTAGTTTTAGCCTACTTACGAAAGTCCTCGCGGACTTTCTATCTGTGATTTATTTGCTAACTTTAGTGCTTAAACCACGCAACTAATCTTATACAACAACGTTACCACACATATGAAAAAAACGCTGAAATCAATATTCGTCTTTTCGATTTTGACCTTGTTTTTCTGGAATTGTAAAGAAGAAAAAGTCATAAGTGAAACGGAATTTGAACAAAACGTTTTCTACGAAGTATTTCCTGCTATTTTAGATTCAATCTACTACGAGAAAAGACTAGCCCCACCACCACCGCCACCGCCCGAATTTTTCCAAAAAGAAGAATATAAAAACGATATTGACAAAGGAATTCAGGACTATAAACAAACTGACAAGTATAAAAACGATATTAAAAAATGGGAAAGAAAAAAAGACTTTCTGGAAAGAGATAATGCTTTAATATATTTAGTGATTTCTGATTCTATTGGTGGATTTGAAAAATATAAAATTGACCTTAATAGACTGAAATCAAACAATGAAAAGATTAAATTCAAATATCGCTCGGAATTCCCAAATGGACGTGAATTTTGGCGAACTGAATATGACTTTTTTATTGCAGCAAGCATTCACTTTGGTGGAATAATATTTGACAAAACTAAAAATACTGGCGTGCTGAATGGAGGTTATACTATGGGAATTTTAAACGGAAGTGGCTTTAGAATTTTTATCAAGAAAAATGACAGCGGAAAATGGATAATAGATAAAATTGAGGGAACTTGGATTTCGTAAATAAAATACGTGTGGTAACAACGTATAAAATTAATTGCTTGGTACGAGCCTACTAACGAAAATCCTCGCGGATTTTCTATTCGGTTTGTATTTGCTAAATTCGTTGCTAAACCACGCAACTAATCTTATACAAAACCGTTGTAAAACATTTAGACAAACCATTGAACATAGTAATAGACGATAAAGAAATAGTTGCTTTAAATGAATTTGAATTAGGCTGGAGATTTGAAAAAACTCATTGTCCTGATATTTCTGAATCTGAAAAAAACCAAATTAAACCAGTTTCTGTAATGGAATCGAAAAGACTGAATAAGGTCATTGACTATTTCGAACAGGAATATAATTTAAGAGAAAAATTTACTCAAACGGATTGGATAAGTGCGAATGCAGAAAGTGATGAGAAAATTGAGCGGTTTAGAAACCAACTCGAACTGACTCTGGAAAAATGGGACGAAGAAATAATAATAACTTGGCATCGGAACATTACGCTGAAAACATCAAAAAAAATATTCATAAAATATTGGTCTGATTTTTTATATCCGAGTTCTGATGATGTAACTCTGATTTCGGAAAAAACAAATTGGATAATGTTTTACCGACATTTTGAAGTAGCTAATATTTGGACAAGAATATCTAAAAATTTAACAACGGAATAAAAAACGTTTTACAACAACGTATAAAAATAATTGCTATTTTGTGCTTAAATAAAGGTAGTTGCGTATTTGCTACATCTGAATTTCCTTCGGAAATTCCTCGCACGCAAACCCGCAACTATTCTTATACAAAACCGTTGTGCGTCATTAAAGCAACACTCTCGAAAAAAGAAAAATGAGTCGAAAAAAATGGACATCTGAAAAAATATTCACTCGACTGCTGAATAATAAAACGCAAAAAACTTTTTGGGAAAATATTAGTGAATTAAGAAAGAGACCAAACAAAGAAGTCTATAATCAAGCATTTAAACTGGCTAGTTCTGAAAGGGATAAGGAAAAAATTATTGGAATTTATGTGCTAGCACAATTAGGCTTTGACCCAAGATTTCAACAAAAGAAAACAGTAGACTTATATTTCAAACTATTAGAAAATGAAAAGTCACCAAAAGTGATATCTGCAATTTTATCTTCAATTGGTCATAATAACGAAAATATTAATGAAAACAGGATTTCAAAATTAGTTAAATACAAAAACCATAGTTTTTCAGATGTTAGATTTGAATTGGTACTTGCGTTATCTTGTTTAGAAAATGAAAATGCTATAAGAACTCTTATAGAATTAAGTCAAGATAAACATTCTGATATTAGAAATTGGGCAACTTGGGCACTAGGAACACAACTCGAAACTGATTCTGAATTAATCAGAACTGCTTTATGGAATAGAATCTCGGATAAAGACGAAAGTGCAAGATTCGAGGCTATTTCAGGCTTGGCTCAAAGAAAAGACAATCGCATAACAGAAATTCTAAAAAAAGAGCTTGAAAAAATTGACAATTTTGGTTCTCTAATTTTAGAATCAATCGTAAAGTTTGACGACAAGAGCTTTATTCCTCTCATAAAAAAACAAATAGAAACAAATAGAAAAGCAAAAAAAGTAAATGAAGATTGGCTTGTTGACACTATTAATGAACTAAATAAATAACGAACGCACAACACCGTGTATAATTAATTGCTTTGGCAAGTGCTTATCTGGAAAATTCCTTCGGAATTTTCCCTGGTTCGTATTTGTTTACTAAATTAGTTGCTTAACCACGCAACTAACCATACACAAACACGTTGTAAGTAATGCCGAAAAACCCAGAAACCAAGTGAATAAAACAATATTTGAAATTACCAAAATGGATTGTCCTTCAGAGGAAAATCTTATCCGAATGAAATTGGACGGAATTTCAAGCATTGCGAATTTGGACTTTGATATTCCGAATCAAAAATTGACCGTTTTTCACAGCGGAGAAATTGACCAAATCGAAAAGTCCGTTATCGAATTGAATTTAGGTGGAAAAAAAATCTCAACGGAACAAACCGACCAAACGGAATTTAAAGAAAACGAAAATCAGAAAAAACTACTTTGGTCTGTACTTGCCATAAATTTTGCTTTTTTCATTATTGAAATGACAACAGGAATTATCTCAAAATCTATGGGACTTGTTGCCGATAGTTTAGATATGCTTGCGGACAGTTTTGTGTACGGAATTAGTTTGTTTGCGGTTGGCGGAACAGTAATAAAGAAAAAACGGATTGCCAAACTTGCTGGATATTTTCAAATAATACTTGCGATTATTGGATTTGTAGAAGTCTTGAGAAGATTTTTCGGAAACGAGAAACTTCCCGATTTTTCAACAATGATTATAGTTTCGATTTTTGCACTTATTGCAAACGGAATTTGTCTTTATATTTTGCAAAAGTCAAAGAGCAAAGAAGAAGCACATATGAAAGCGAGTATGATTTTCACTTCGAATGACGTGATTATCAATTTGGGAGTAATTATTGCAGGAATTTTAGTGCATTATTTGAGTTCTAATAAACCTGATTTGATTATCGGAACAATTGTTTTTGCATTGGTAATTCAAGGAGCATTTCGGATTTTGAAATTAAGTAAGTGAACTAAAAAAGCACTACTTACAACAACGTGTATAATTAATGGCTGGTTCTCGCCTACTTACGAAAATCCTTGCAGATTTTCTATTTGGTTTTTATTTGCTAAATTAGGTGCTTAAACACGCCACTAATCATACACAAAACCGTTGGCGGTAATTTGAAAATGCGAAAAACCAAGAAATTTTTTAGGTCGATTTTAATAATTGTAATTCTATTTTTATCACAAAATAGTTTTGCAAGTCCTCAAATGCCAGATTACATAATTTACAAAGGAGATACAATTCCGATTTATAATTTAATACTTGAAAAATATTTTCAGAAAATAGAAAAGTCTGATAAGGGAAGTTTATTCGGACTAAAATTTAGAGAAGGTGCTTCTTTAAATTGTTGGAGAGGTTATCAAGCAATTTATTTGATTGAAAATGACAGTTTATTTCTTAAAAACTTTATTGATTGTGGAGAACGAAAAATTGACCAATCAGCATCTGAAAAAAGAATTAATGAAATTTTTGGCAATAAGCAAATCAACGGAAAAGTATTTATAGATTGGTTCTCTGGCGATTTTACTATACCAAATGGAGAATTATTGAGATGGGACGGAGTTTTTCATAAAACATTTGAAAATGAAATATTGATTGAAGTGCAAAGTGGAAAAGTTCTTAAGGTTTCCAAAATTGAGAATTATGTAGATAACCCAAAACGAATTAATAGAAAATATGGAGATACGATTTCTAAAGTTATGTTCAATGAATTGTCTAAACTAAACTGGATAAACAAAAAAGACTTTGATTGCTCTGAAAAATATCTTGTTACAATTGGAAAAAAAGGAGAAGTTACCAAAGTAATTATGCCTGAATATCAAACGAAAAAGGAAATAAAGGAATTTTGGGAACGAAATAAATATAATTTTTGTCTTAAAACTGTTATGAAAGGCTTGCGAGATTTGAAATTTGACATTCTGAAAATGAATGGTAAACCGATTGAGGAAAGTGTTTATTTGGAAATTTGGATTGAAGATAATGGAAAAATTGAAAATTGGACTGAATAAAAAACTACCGCCAACACCGTATATAATTTATTGCTAGTTCTAGCCTACTTACGAAAATCCTCGCGGATTTTCTATTCAGTTTTTATTTGCTAAATTAGGTGCTTAAACCACGCAACAAACCATATACAATCACGTTGTAAGTAATATGAGAAAAACGCTATCGATACTAATTTTGGTTCTGATTTTTTCTTGTGAAAAGTCTGAATATAAAGCGATTGACTTTGGCTCGTTTGAAATTACTGTACCTCAAAACTGGAAAGAATACAAAGTTAAAGGAATCGACAGTTATGTTGGCGGATTAGTAACGAATGAACAAGATACTTTGATTTTTGATTTGGGTTGGTATTCTGGAGATTTGACAAAAAATATTGAAATACTTGTGTTTAGTGAAACCGAATATTCTGAATTTTCTGAAAACCAAAAGAGTCGATTAGAAAAGGTAAAACATTTGATAGTCGATGATGAATTTACTGCTGAATATGACGCAAAAGAATATCTAAAATATAAATTTACAAAAGACAGTATTGCTTGCTTTTCAGGGAAATTTATTGAGCCAACCAACAAAGGTTTTGGTGCGAGCGGAATTTATATTGACAGTATAAAAGGAAGCAGAAAGAATAATAATAAAACATCAATGAGCTTTTATGGAAATGATTTATCGGAATCCACTCAAGCGGAATTTTTCAAAGCACTGAAAAAGATGGAATTTAAAGATTATTGCGAATAAAAATACTACTTACAACACCGTGTATAATTAATTGCTTTGGTCGTTGCTTATTTGGAAAATTCCTTCGGAATTTTCTCGCGTTCGTTTTTGTTTACTAAATTAGTTGCTTAAACACGCAACTAACCATACACAAACACGTTGTGTGTAATTATACGGAGAACGTATGAATGTAACATTTCTTCCATTTTTAATACAAATAATTGAATGCTAAAATCACTATGAGTCAGATAGTTATAAAAATATGAAATTAGAAATTCCGAATACCTTCCCAAAAGAGATGTCGAATGAAGAAATCCAGCAAGTGATTTCTGATTGTGCTCATAGAGCTACAATTGTAACCAAACCAAACGTAAATGTTAGTTTAGGAGCAAATTACTATGTATCAATGATTGAGCTGGGACAATCAGAACTTAATAATAGAATTCAGTCTGGACTTTTAGATTTAATTAAAAAAGAAAACGCACAAAATAAAAAATCCACATTTATAAATTGGTTATTAACTGGGCTAACAATTGCTTTAGCTCTAATAACTCTCTTCATCGGGAATAAAGCATTAGGATTTGCAGAATCTGACCAAAAATCAGATGAAATCTGGCAAACTGAACAAATTGAATTACTGGAAAAACAAAATCAGGAACTCAAACAATTAAATCAAAAAATAACAGAAAGAGTAAAAACGGATTCAATAAATTAAACCTATGTATAAATCAAAAGTTTGGATTCATAAAAGTGTAGAGGAACTATCTAATAATAGTGGACACTTTTGGATTAATTATACTTTTTTAGACGAGCCAAAAGCTGGAGATATTATAAAAGTGACTAATGAAATGGCTGAAGATATTGCAGATGAAGAACTTTGGAAAAGGGAATATGGACCAGGTAATTATATAGTACAAACCGCAGCGAATATGTTCGACCCAAAAATTCACGATGGATTTTCTTTCTGTGTAATGACTTTGAAAGTAGAATAAATAATGAAGAAATTTGAAAACATAAAAAGGTTCCTAAAACAAATAAAAGAATCACCTGAATTAAGTTCAATTGCAGAGGACAAAAAAGTTAGTATTCTTTTAGGAATTCTTGAACCTACAATTGGACCAATAGTTGATTCACTACTTTTAGGAAAAGTAAGAGATAAAAATCTTAATAATAAATTTGAGGAATTAGATAGTAGATTAGAAAATAGGATAACTGAAGATGATGGAATTCAATTAATTAACATAATTCAGGAAAACCGACAAATGCTATGGACATCTATTGCAAATCATCAAGCATTAATTGATGAACATAATTTATTAAAAAATACAATTTCAACATATCTAGCAATACCTAATAATCAAAGCAAAACATTTAAACCTTCTAAAGATTTTAAATTTATAGTTATAGCTGGTGCTTCTGGAACAGGGAAAGATGTGCAATTAGAATTATTGGAAAAACACCAATTTAATAAATACAGGCATTCTGACGTCTTAAAGAAGTTTTCTACTAGAAAAAAAAGAAACCACGATTCAGAATATTATAAATTTATGACTGAAAAAAGATTTGATAGCCTAAAAGAAAAAGGAAATGTGTTATTTCCTTATAAGAAAAGAAGTTATCAATATGGCTTTGACAAAGTTCAATTTGTTAGAGACGCAACAGGAAATAATCTATTGTTTTCAATCTTTACAGAATTTGAGATGGCGGAAAAAGCTAATGCTTTTCTGAAAGAACTGGGAATAAATGTTCAGTTCATTTTATTTAATGCTTCAATTCAAGATTTAACTCGAAGAGCTTGGCATCGTAACTTCTCAAGAGATGAAGTAAAAAGAAGAATTACATCAGTCGAACAAGATATAATGTTCATTGAACAAAATAAAGAAGTACTTTCTTCAATTTATGATTTTGTAGAAGTTGGAGATAATAGGTCAATCATTGAAATTCATAATGATTTAGTTAAATTAATAGATAAATAACTACACACAACAACGTGTATAATTAATTGCTTTGGTCGTTGCCTATTTGGAAAATTCCTTCGGAATTTTCTCGCGTTCGTTTTTGTTTACTAAATTAGTTGCTTAAACACGCAACTAACCATACACAAACACGTTGCCATTAATTAGAAAATGATAGACTTCGACAACTTATGGGTAGATATGGAATGTCCAAAATGTGGATATCAAGATGAAATACAGTTGATTGATGCTAAAACTGAGAAAACTATTTACTGCCATAATTGTAAAATTCAAATAAGACTTTCCGATAGTGAAGCTTCTGTCCACACAGGAATTGACAGTATGACGGACGCATTGAAAGAACTTGAAAACACATTAAAGAATTTCGGAAAATGAGCTACTCAAACCATAATTTAAGAACTGATTTACAAGAATGGAAAAACAGATTATATCGAGCACCATACGCTCAATTTGGTAATCAATTAAAATATTTACTCAACAATCTTGATTCGAACTCACAAATAAAGGGACTTATTCAAGAGACGATAATTAAACACACTTATACTAAAGAAGAGTTTGACAAACAGACTGAACGCGAAAGAAGAGGTGTCGATATGGAATTTGAATCCGAAATACACCAAACAGCTTATTGCTATCAATTTCTGAAATATATAATTAAAGAAGCTGGAAATTATAACCTACATAATCTAATTATATTTTCTCGTAGAGATTTCAACGAAACCAAAACCAAAATTGTTGAGGATTATATTTCACCAATAATCTATTATTTACACGATAAGCTTGATAAATCAAACTCAACAATTTACCTATTAGAAAAGTATAAAAGGCGAACAGAATGGTTTACAAAAAAGGAACTTTTCGACAAGTACCAGACAGCAGACAAAAGCTATGAACAAATATTAGAAGATGATTTAAGATTATTCCTTTTTGACCAAGGAATCGACTATCCATTTTCTACACCAACTTCTGCCTCTGGAAGAGCTGATATAATAGGAGAAATTGAAACGGATGACCCTTTGGTAGTTGAGATAAAAATTTTCGACAGAGAAAAAGGGTATGGAAAAGAAAGAATAAAAGATGGATTTAACCAAATCGTAAAGTATGCAAACGACTACAATAAAGACGTTGGTTATTTAGTGATATTTAATATGGACAAAGCTGAATTGAATTTCAATTTAGCTGATAACAGCAATGTTTTTCCGCCATCCATTCAATTCAACAATAAGATTTTTTACTTCATAGTTATAAATTCTGCAAATAATCTCACAGCAAGTAAGTCAGGGACAATTCAGGAAATAGAAATTACGGAAAAAGAACTAACGAAAAAATAACTAATGGCAACAACGTGTATAGTTAATGGCGGCTTACTGCTGAATATCAAGTTCTTGGCATTTAATAAACGAAGAACTAAACCGAAAGTTAAGTACTTTTAAATCCGCCACTAACCATACACAAAACGTTGCCAGTAATTAAAACAAAAATCAACATCTGAATATGAACCTAGCCAAGACCATTAAAAAACTATTGACTAAACGAAAAATTCCTGATGTTAATTCAGAATTCAATCCAGAAAAAGAAATAAAATTAACCGATCAAGACGGTGAACCTTTTGCATTTAGAGGTGAGCAAAAAAATAATGAGCCTAATGGTTTTGGAGAAGCATTATTCGAAAGTGGTGATATTTACTTAGGCTATTTTAAGAATAAAAAGAGAGAAGGAATTGGAATGTATAAATGGAAATCCGGTGACTATTATGTTGGAAATTGGTCTAATAACAAAAGAAAAGGTTTTGGAGTTAACTATGTAAAAGGTTTTGAATCAGTAGTTTTTGGAGAATTTGATGGAGTTAAACTGATTCAAGAAGATGGAATTATTACAAAGCGTTTGAATCATAACCATTGTGTTATTTGTGGAAAAAACAAAAAACTTGTAAATCTACTTATCGCTGGAGGAATAAGTAACAGAGCAATATGCGATAGTTGTGCAATTATGGCTTTGCAGACTTTAAAAAAAGAAATGAATTATTCAGAAACTGAGTTGTTAGAATTAATAAATAAAACTACTGGCAACACCGTGTATAATTAATTGCTAGGTCACTGCCGACTTACGAAAATTCCGCTGGAATTTTCTATCTGTGATTAGTTTGCTAACTTAGTTGCTTAACCACGCAACTAACCATACACATCAACGTTAGGCACAAGTTGTTCGAAAATCCTTGTAGATAGAATGAAATTTATTGAATTTAGTATACTAAATGACGCTCAAAATAGTATAAAGTGGACTATAAAGAAGAAATAATAAAATATTTAAAAAACACAGAAGGAAATTTGCAAGGTGAATGGACTGATGATATGACTCCTTTTAGTATGCTTGCTGCTTCCGCTGAAGAATATCTTCATGAAAATAAGAATGAAGGAAAAATTGCAGCATTATTTATCTATCAACAATTATGTATTGAAATGATGAAAGTTTTAATTATATATTCAAATTTCTATGAAAAACTAGCAGTTTACCCTACTAAGAAGGAATTTAAATCTTTCAAGGAAAATGTTTCCTATAGTGAAGTTCTGAATGAACTTAAATATAAAATTGAATTTAAAAATAAAAAGAAACTAATACAGAAAATTAAAGAAATTAATGATCTTAGAAACAAATTCGGACATGAATTATTTTCTCAATGGTGGAAACATGATATACAAAAGGATTTATTAAATCTTTATGAAAAATTTGAAAACATATTTGAAATTTACGGAATCTGTCAATATGATTTAATTCAAAAAATTAAGATTTTAAAGGCAAAACCTGAAATAGAAAAATTATATAAATAAAGATAAAACCAGTGCCTAACACCGTATAAATTTTATTGCTAGTTTTAGATCACTTGGGAAATTCCTTCGGAATTTCGCTGTTCGTGTTTTATTTAGTAAATTCATTGCTTAAACAACGCAACAAAGCTTATACAACAACGTTGTAAATAATACCCAAAAACATCACGAACGAATTGAAAAAACGATTTTTACTCTTATTTGGAATTCTGATTTTACTTGTTGTTGGGTTTTTCATTTCTAAAAAAATCAATCTAAATCCGAATTATGAAGTCGGACAAAAAATTGATAGTCTGAATGGTGTTGCAGTTTATTATAATGGTGGAGTTGGAAATGTGGACGGAAGAACTTTATCGAAAGATGGTTATAATCTTGGGCTGAAATATCAATGCGTGGAATTCGTAAAACGATATTATTACGAAGAACTGAATCATAAAATGCCTGACAGTTATGGTCACGCAAAAGACTTTTTCAACTCACAAATCAAGGATGGAGAAATAAACAAACAGCGGAATTTAAAGCAGTATAAGAATTCGAGTAAATCCAAACCGAAAGTAAATGATTTAGTCATTTATTCTGCAACAACGCTGAATAAATATGGACACGTTTCAATTGTTTCCAAAGTAACCGAAAACGAAGTTGAGATTATTCAACAGAATCCTGGTCCTTTTGGAAATTCAAGAGAAAAATATGACTTGATTAATGAAAGCGGAAAATGGAAAATAAAAAATGACCGAATTTTAGGTTGGTTAAGAAAATAGCGAAAAAGTACTATTTACAACAACGTGTATAATTCATTGCTAGTTATAGCCTACTTACGAAAGTCCTCGCGGACTTTCTATCTGTGATTTATTTGCTAACTTTAGTGCTGAAACACGCAACGAAATCATACACAAAACCGTTACCTGCAATTATGAAAATGATACTGCAAATAATAATCATATTACTATTAACGAGCTGTTCAAATGAAAAATTGAATGACAACAATCAGCTTACAATAGATGAATCAATAGATTTCGATTTGGGAATTTCGTTTCCGCCAGTTGCAGACGAAGAACAGCGAATATTTACAGCACCATTATTAAATGACTTAAACGTAAATTCTATTCGTATTGGAGAAGATTGGAGTTTTAGAGAACCTTTTGAAGGTCAATTTAACTGGGAGCCACTTGATGAAAGAATTAATTGGGCTGAAAATAATGGAATTGATTTACTTTTAACAATACAATCAAATGGTCCAGATTGGGCTTGTGGCTCACAACAAAATGGAAATTCTTGTGTTTTTAATGATAATCAGAAATTCAAAAACTATATTGAACAACTTCTACAACGCTATCCAAATAGAATATCTAAAATTCAGTTCGGAAACGAATGGCAATCAGATTTTTGGTACATAGGTAGTGAACAGGATTTTGTTACTGTGAATAATATTGTTTACAATGCAATTCAACAATTTTCACCCCAAACAAAATTTGTTTTAGGTGGGTTTACTGCAATCTCTTTAAGATTTTTAGCAGGTTGTAATGGCGTCATTGATGAATTTTATGACGATGAAGGAGTTTTATACAACAGAGAATTTTTAGATAATAACTGTAATAGTCAGGAAATTCAGTCAGTCGTAAACCGAATTGACTATGTTTTACAAAATGCACTTTACAATGAAGTTGATATTCATCTATATGATGATGCAGAAAACTGGAGAATATATTTTAACAATTTTAAAACGATGGTTAACAAACCGATTATTATTACCGAGTTTGGAGGTCCAAATGTTAATATAGAACCTATTTCAGAAACGTATCAAAGTGAAAGGTTAGAATATTACATTAGAACGATTGACAGTTTACAAATAGAAGAAGCATATTTTTTTAAGTTAGTGGAAGGAACTAACAATCCTGCTCACTCTGAATCTGGATTAATTAACAATCCTGAATTGACTAAAAAACTGAATTATTTCACTTTTAAAGAATTAAACAATCGATAAAATAACTGCAGGTAACAAAGTATAAAAAACATAGGGCATTTGCGGCTTAACCGAAAGTTCTGTGAATATTTACAAAGTCCGCTAAATATAAAATTTGGCGTTTATAGTAGAAAAGATAAAAGCAAAATATTTATATTTAGCTAAGTAATAAACTGAAACGATAGTGTATATTAACTGCCCTACGTTTCTTATACGTAGACGTTGCCATTCATTTCGGAACGCACTCTGAATCGAAAAATTATAGTTTATGAAAACTGACTATAGTTGAGTAAAATAAAAATTAAAATAGCATCGGATTTTTTAGTTCGTTTGTGTAAGCAGAAACTGAATTGAAAAGTATAGCGGAATAACACTCTAACTGAATTTACTCAACGCTGATAAAAAAATAAATGAACCAAATAAGTGGAAAAAAAATAATTATTTCAGGATTGGTTTCATTGAAATTAAATCTTGAAGAATATCTTATTCCTATTAGGAGTCAAATTATAAATCAAGGTGGAAAAATAATTGGAGAATTAGTTCAAAGAAGAGGAGTTTCTAGAAGTAAAAAACCAGGAGGCTCAAAAATGTTAGATTTACCTCTTAGTTCTCGGACATATATTAGTAAAGGAAAAATTGAAGAACTAAAAAAATTATCAAACAATCTTAATCCAGATATTATTGTGTTTATTAATAATCTAACTGAATCTCAAATACAAAATATTGAGAATTTGATTGAAATAAAAGTTGAAAAAATAATAGCGGAATAAAAAACGAAATGGCAACAACGTGTATAATTCATTGCTAGGCTCTAGCCTACTTACGAAAATCCTCGCGGATTTTCTATTCGGTTTGTATTTGCTAAATTAGTTGCTGAAACACGCAACGAAATCATACACAAACACGTTGGGCACAAGCAAAAAACTGTAACTTAATGAAAACTAAAACGATTGACATAAATGAATCCACAATAAAAAAATATGTAGAATCTTTACGTCCAGAAAATCTTGAAATCCGAAAACAAGTAGATATTGGATATTCTTATGATGGAAAAATTGTAATTCTATTTGAAATAAGACCTGAATGGAACAATCCAGAAAAAATGCAACAAATTGATTTTGCAAAAATTAGACATTATAAATCAAGAAAAGAATGGAATTTATATTGGATGCGAGCAAGTGGAAAATGGGAACTTTACGAACCATTTCCTGAATCTACTCATTTAGGAAAAATTATTGAAATTATAAAGGAAGACAAACACGGTTGCTTCTATGGATAATTTAAAGCAGAATATAATTAGAGAAATTGCGCAAGAATTGGATTGCGGAAATGAATGCTATTATAATTTAAAAACAAATGAAATTATAGCAATTCCAAATTTTTCACAAGTTTCAGACGAAGAAGAATTTAAAGAAATTTTCTGCAAAGATTTGGAAAAGATAAATGGAAATAAAACAGGATTTATAAAAATTGAAATACCTGAAAGTTTCCAATCTTTTAAAATAATGGAACGATTTGTCGTGCAATTAAACGATCAAAACTTTAAGTCGGAATTACAAGATATTTTAGGAAATAAAAAACCATTTCGGAATTTTAAGAATACAATTGACCAATCTGAATTTCGCCAATCTTGGTTTGATTTTAAACAAAAAGAATTAGAAAAAACAGTGGAAAATCAATTAAAATGAGAAAAGCCAGTGCCCAACACCGTACAAAATTAATTGCTTGCTTTTTGCTTACTTGCGAAAATCCTCGCGGATTTTCTTTGTCAGTAATTATTTATTAACTTTATTGCTTAACCAACGCAACTAATCTTGTACAAACACGTTGTGCGTCATTAAAGCAACACTCTCGAAAAAAGAAAAATGAGTCGAAAAAAATGGACATCTGAAAAAATATTCACTCGACTGCTGAATAATAAAACGCAAAAAACTTTTTGGGAAAATATTAGTGAATTAAGAAAGAGACCAAACAAAGAAGTCTATAATCAAGCATTTAAACTGGCTAGTTCTGAAAGGGATAAGGAAAAAATTATTGGAATTTATGTGCTAGCACAATTAGGCTTTGACCCAAGATTTCAACAAAAGAAAACAGTAGACTTATATTTCAAACTATTAGAAAATGAAAAGTCACCAAAAGTGATATCTGCAATTTTATCTTCAATTGGTCATAATAACGAAAATATTAATGAAAACAGGATTTCAAAATTAGTTAAATACAAAAACCATAGTTTTTCAGATGTTAGATTTGAATTGGTACTTGCGTTATCTTGTTTAGAAAATGAAAATGCTATAAGAACTCTTATAGAATTAAGTCAAGATAAACATTCTGATATTAGAAATTGGGCAACTTGGGCACTAGGAACACAACTCGAAACTGATTCTGAATTAATCAGAACTGCTTTATGGAATAGAATCTCGGATAAAGACGAAAGTGCAAGATTCGAGGCTATTTCAGGCTTGGCTCAAAGAAAAGACAATCGCATAACAGAAATTCTAAAAAAAGAGCTTGAAAAAATTGACAATTTTGGTTCTCTAATTTTAGAATCAATCGTAAAGTTTGACGACAAGAGCTTTATTCCTCTCATAAAAAAACAAATAGAAACAAATAGAAAAGCAAAAAAAGTAAATGAAGATTGGCTTGTTGACACTATTAATGAACTAAATAAATAACGAACGCACAACACCGTGTATAATTAATTGCTTTGGCAAGTGCTTATCTGGAAAATTCCTTCGGAATTTTCCCTGGTTCGTATTTGTTTACTAAATTAGTTGCTTAACCACGCAACTAACCATACACAAACACGTTGTGCGTCATTTGAGAAACAGTATGAAAACAAATTTTGAAATTGAAGAAAATTATGCAGTTCTATTAAATGGAATTCATATTGACTTGCATAACAATTTTGAATTTAAAGAAATAACTGAATTTAAAAATGACGTGCGAATTGAATTTACAAAATCAACTGGAGATTGGATTCACGAAAATGAATTTGAAAAACTGACTTTTTTACACAAAAATGTTACGTTCAAAAATTCATCGAATGGAGATAATTCGGAATTTCCAGAAGACGAAAATACATTAAGCGGAATTACATTCTTTCCCAAATCAACGCGTGAAATAAATGACGGATTTATGGAACATAAAAAACCGAATGAAAATGATGATATAATTTATCTTTTCGAAAACGGAAAAATGTTTCGACTGAATTGCGAGCGGATTGAATTAATTGCGGAAAATAAAAAAACGAACGCACAACACCGTATATAAAAAATTGCTGGTATTGTGCTAAATCAAAGGTCGTTGCACGTTTGCTACGTCTGAATTTCCTTCGGAAATTCCTCGCACGCAAACCCGCAACTTTCCATATACAAACACGTTACCGTCCATTGAACCACTCACACTGGAAAAAAGAATATTATTTGGCTGTACGAAATTGAAAATTCAAACAATCGTCTGCACTATTCTATTTACGACTGTAGAATGAGCAGTGAAACGGTTATTTTTTTGGTCTTTTAAGGTTTAAATGATTTGGTCGGGAATTTCCAATTTCTGATAATCGTCTGTTTATTTGAATTAACTTAGTAAAATGAGCTTTAAAACGGATTATAAAATCGTGATTTTGGAAACGTAAATGTAGAATCGTGATTTTAAAAACGCAACTACTGAACCGTGATTTTAGAAACCTGAATTTGAAAATGAAAAAGCAGAAACGTGATTATAGTAACATGAGTATAGAATCGTGATTTTAAAAACGTGGATACAGAAACGTAATTGAAAAACTGATTTGAAAAACTGAATGAAAATTTGATCTGAGAATTATAAAAAACCAGAACAAATAATAAAAAAATCAAAAACGGTCGGTAACAAAATGTATAATTTATTGCTTAGTTTTGTCTGTGCTTATGAAATCCTGCGGATTTCGAGCCAGCTACGTTAATCTTTAGTAATTTAGTAGCTTAAAATCGCAACAAACCATACACAAACCGTTACCGTCCATTGAACCACTCACACTGGAAAAAAGAATATTATTTGGCTGTACGAAATTGAAAATTCAAACAATCGTCTGCACTATTCTATTTACGACTGTAGAATGAGCAGTGAAACGGTTATTTTTTTGGTCTTTTACGGTTTAAATGATTTGGTCGGGAATTTCCAATTTCTGATAATCGTCTGTTTATTTGAATTAACTTAGTAAAATGAGCTTTAAAACGGATTATAAAATCGTGATTTTGGAAACGTAAATGTAGAATCGTGATTTTAAAAACGCAACTACTGAACCGTGATTTTAGAAACCTGAATTTGAAAATGAAAAAGCAGAAACGTGATTATAGTAACATGAGTATAGAATCGTGATTTTAAAAACGTGGATACAGAAACGTAATTGAAAAACTGATTTGAAAAACTGAATGAAAATTTGATCTGAGAATTATAAAAAACCAGAACAAATAATAAAAAAATCAAAAACGGTCGGTAACAAAATGTATAATTTATTGCTTAGTTTTGTCTGTGCTTATGAAATCCTGCGGATTTCGAGCCAGCTACGTTAATCTTTAGTAATTTAGTAGCTTAAAATCGCAACAAACCATACACAAACCGTTGTAATGCATTTGAGAACAAAAAAAAAGAAAACACAATATGGCAGCATTCCACTATGCATTTAAAGTAAAAGATATAGAATCAACAAGAAAATTCTATGTTGATATTTTGGGCTGTAAAGAAGGCAGGTTTACAGAAACTTGGCTTGATTTTGATTTTTTTGATAATCAGCTTTCAGCGCACATTAGTGATGATTTTCCCGAATTAGACTACTGTGGTAAGGTAGATGGGATTAGTGTTCCAATTCCTCATTTTGGGTGCTTACTGGATATGGATGTGTTTGAAAGAATACAAAAGAAACTAGAATCAGAAAAAATTGATTTTGTTGTTAAGCCGCAAAAAAGATACCAAGGAAAAGTAGGCGAACAACTGACAATGTTTATTTTTGATTTTAGTGGTAATCCTTTGGAATTTAAGTCATTTTCTAACCCTGACGAGATATTTAAGTAATATGAACACATTTTTAGAAAAAGAATTTGGCATCAAAATCCTGAATAACAAGATATTTGATGGTTTTGATAGCAAGAACTATCATATCTATACTTAACTAAACTCTTATCCTTTTTATAATAAAGAACATTATGATATTAAACTATCACACTATTCTATAAGAGATTTAGCATGAAATTCTCTTTATCAATTTGACAAAAGACATTAAACTCAAAAAGCCGCATCACGAAATATTCTCCTTTAAATTTTTTAGAAAATGACGCAAGGAGATATTATCATTAGAAGTACTCCACACGGCAAACAGTTCTGTCTTTTGTTTTATTTTTTTTAGCTCTATGTATTTGACCTTACTGTTGTGGACATCCTTTAGTGAATTAGGTATTATAGAAACACCTAGACCACTCTCTACCAGTTTGAAGATGGTCGGGCCATGTATGGAACGGTGCTTTATTTGTGGTGTAAAATCATGTTCATTACAAAGATTGAGAATCTGCTGATAATACAAATCGCTCTGATTATTGGGAAAGAGTATGAAGGATTCATCTTTTAGTTGTGCAATGTTTTTAAAGTTCTTCTTATTGATGGGATGATTATCTGGAAGAACCAAGGTCAAATTTTCTTTAAATACAGATATATTTTTCATATCCTTTAGGTATTTTTTGGACCTAACAAAACAAATATCCAATTGTTTTTTATCCAATGCATCCAACTGGTTCTTATTACTTAACTCTTCTAAGTGGAATTTTATTCCGGGACACTCATCACTAAATCTCTTGATGACCTTTGGGAGAAAGGTGTACATTGCTGATGCAACAAATCCTATTTTTAGTATTCCTTCTCCTCCTTCGACTCTATATCTCCAACGCTCCATTGAGGTATTCAGTTGATTAATTATAATAAGAGCTTCCTCCCTAAAAAACTCACCCGACTGTGTTAAGGCTACCTTCCTATTGTGTCTCTTGAATAATTTTTCTCCCAGAAAAATTTCTAATCGTTGTATTTGCTGACTCAGAGCTGACTGAGAAATAAACAAATTTTCTGCGGCCAACCTATAATGTAAACTATCCGCTAAAGCTAGAAAATATTGCAGATGTCTTATTTCTATTTGATTAGTCATTCTTATTAATTGATTCACAATATTAATTGTTACTAATGTAAATAACTAATAATTTTGCCTCAACTTTAATTAGTAACAATTAAATCCTATTACTAATTACGGTCAATATTTCAATCAATAATAAATAATCCATAAAATATGACAGGTAATACATTGGGTTTAGATAAAATATTAAATGCTCTTTTTACACCTTATAAAGAAAGGGTGCCAGATGTTAATAAGATTACCCAAGCGATGGTAGCGAAAGGACTCATCAATGATGATTCAGAAATTCTTAATGATCATATTGCATTTAGAACTTTAGGTGTACCTCACTTAGGCATTGCTTCTTTTGAAAAAATATTTCTGCATTATGGTTATAAAAAGAAATCTTCATATGTCTTTGATAAAAAGAAATTGGATGCATTCTGGTATGAGCCTCCATATAGTCATTACCCTAGAATATTTCTTAGTGAATTGAGAGTTTCGGATTTATCAAAGCAAGCTCAAAATATAATATCCAAATACACCTCTAGCATAATAACTGATCCTGTAGATGCCATTGATTTAAATGATTACGAAAAAGTAGGTTCTTTTTTCTATAAGCCTCTGTGGAAATTACCTAGTAAAGAAGATTATCTATTACTGCTAAAAGAGAGTGAATATGCTGCATGGGTGATTTACAACAGATACTATTTAAATCACTATACAATTAGTGTACATGAGCTTCCAGGTCAGTATAGCAAGCTTGAGAACTTTAATACTTTCCTAGAATCTATAGGTATCACTCTAAACACATCAGGTGGAATAGTAAAAACTAGTAAAGATGGTCTATTGAAACAGAGCAGCTCTGTAGCAAAAATAATTAAAGCCAAATTTGCTAACGATGAAGAACACATGATTTCTGGCAGTTATGTAGAGTTTGCAGAAAGATTAGTACTTCCTGAATTTAAATCTATACCAAAGAAAAAATTGACCAAAGAGCACAGAAGGGATGGCTTTGAGTCAGCTAATGCCGATAAGATTTTTGAAAGCACTTATTTAGAACAAACCACTAAAAACATTAATTAAAACCTAATAGCAATATTAGATTTAAACTATAAGAGCAGTTTAATAGATTGAGGTTTAACGAATCTAAAAAGAGAACAGAATCTAATTTACCATGTAAAGTATGAAGCTTAACATATAATTTTTAATACATAATTAAGTGGCAGAAAGCGTTTAGTCAACTCCTCGCTTAATTATAAACCGTTTTAGTATGGATATTACAACTAAATTAAAACTTGTCTTAGGAGATGAAAAGGTTCTTACTGATAAACAGTTAGAATCTAGGTACAATCACATCTGGACAATGAACACCGCATTAAAAGCTAAAGCCTATGTTTTACCTAGCACTACAGAAGAAGTTGCAATTATCTGCGAGACCTGTTATAAATATAAGCAACCCATGGTTGTTTTTGGTGGACTAACAAATCTAGTTGGCGGCACAGAAACCAATGGTGATGAGGTTGTTATCAGTATGGAAAAGATGAATAAGGTCGTATCCTTAGATCATGCAGGTAGAACTATGACCGTGCAATCAGGAATTATTTTAGAAGAAATTCAAAACCTAGCAAAGGAGAATGATTTATTTTTTCCGTTGAGTTTTGGAGCTAAAGGCTCTTGTCAGATTGGCGGCTGTATTTCTACCAATGCAGGGGGTATACGAGTGCTGAAATACGGAATGACCCGTCAGCTTGTTTTAGGCCTGGAAGTTGTGCTACCTAATGGAGAAGTAATTTCATCACTAAAACAAATGCTAAAAGACAATTCTGGTTATGATTTAAAACAACTATTTATTGGTGCAGAAGGTACCTTAGGAATAGTGACTACAGCAGTATTAAAATTAGAAGAGATACCGGTAAGCAGAAATAGTGTATTCTTAGCATTTAGTCAGTTCGAGAAAATAATTCGTTTCTTAAAACTAGTAAAGAAAGGCCTTGGTGGTCAATTAAGTGCTTTTGAATTTATAGAAAGAAGCGCTTATGAGACTTTAACCAATAATGAAAGTATGTGGAAACCTCCAATTTCGCATGGTTATAACTATTACATACTTATAGAGACCACAGGAGGTCATAAAGAAAAAGATGCAGCATTATTAGAAGAGCTGTTAGAAAACACAATGATCGAGGATCAGTTATTTGAAGATGCGGTTTTTGCATACAAGCATAGCGACCTAGAGTGGTTCTGGAATATAAGAGAAGATGTAAGCATTCTCGCTAATATATATAAATATGATCAGCACTTTGATGTCAGTTTGCCTTTAGTACATATGCAGGACTACATCACCCAGGTAAAGCAAGAACTCGAATCGATAGCTGAAGTCGATGAATGTTTTGTATTTGGACATTTAGCAGATGGTAATATGCATTTTATAGTAGGTAAATCATCAAATAGTGTAGTATTAAAAAATGAGATTAATGAAATTGTCTATTCGTCTTTAAAACATTGGGGTGGTTCAATTTCCGCAGAACATGGCATAGGGCTTCACAAGAAGAACTATTTATCTTATTGTCGTGAGGAGTCTGAGATTGAACTTATGCGTACCCTCAAAAAGACTTTTGATCCAGAGCATTTACTAAATACTTCTAAAATTTTCTAGAAAAAAGTAAGTTCTTGAAGCATTTGGTTATTAGTCTTTTTCAATAGATAAAGTTTGCGTTATTTACCCCAATGGTTATATTTAATTTTTATAATAGAAATTTATCAAAAAAAGTTTAAGAAAGTTAACATATTGCTACAATGAATTTCAAATAAATAACAACGGATTATTTATAAAATTCTATTACATTTCAAGAATTATATGAATAAAATAGAAAGCCAAAAGAGTATTGGATAAGGTATTTCAATACTAGAGATATAAAAAAACATTTAAATAAATGAACACTTTCCTAGAAAATGAATTTAGTATCAAGATTCTTAACACCAAGATACTTGATGGTTATGATAACAAGAACTATCATATTACTACTGAAGAAGAAGAATTCATTTATAAGACCTATACCTACTCAGAAGCGCTAAAAGATACGGTGGAAGCAGAGAATGAAGTACTGCTCTACTTACAAGAAGAATTTGACTCGCTTATTCCAAATCCTGTTCCCTTTAAAGACAATTCTTATGTAAAAATAGTAGACTTAGATAATGATAAAGTAATTTCTCGTATGCTTTCCTTTTTAAAAGGAGAATTTCTTGGGAAAGCAAAACACACACCCGCTTTATTTGAATCTTTAGGGACTTTCTTGGCAACACTAGATATTAAATTAAAAGACTTAAAAAACTACACCATTCAAGCCAGAAAATGGGAATGGGATATCCAATATTTCGATATAAACAAGAAATATATTAGCGATATTCCTGATGCAAAAGATAGAAACGTAGTGCTCTATTTTTTTAATCAATTTGAAGAAATTGTAAGACCTGTTATTCCCGAACTTCGAAAACAAGTCATTCACAATGATGCTAACGAATGGAACATCCTCGTTAAAAATGGTGAAATTTCAGGAATCATTGATTTCGGAGATGTTGCTCATACTTTTTTAATTAACGAATTGGCTATTGCTATAACCTATGGGTGTTATGACAAAGAAAATCCGTTAGACTGGGCTGTTATAATTATTAAAGCTTATCATCAAGTACTGCCAATAGAAGAGAAAGAACTAAAAATTCTGTATTACCTCATAGCCGCAAGACTTTGTACTAGTGTATGTAATTCAGCACACGCACTACAAGCAGACCCTGATAATATCTATGCATCTGTAAGCGAGAAGTCAGCTTGGAAAATGTTATATCGTTGGCTGGCAATAAACCCAATCAAAGCTGAAAATGAATTTCGAAAAGCAGCAGCCTTTTCAAAACTAGAACAAACCCCTGTCAATGAGATTCTTGAAAGAAGGCTTCAACATATCAGCCCTATATTGTCATTGAGCTATAAAAAGCCTATTCATATGGTTCGCTCAGCGTTTCAATATATGTATGACGCAGATGGGAATACTTTTTTAGACGCATACAATAACATTCCGCACGTAGGACATTCACACCCAAAAGTGGTAGAAGCAGGTAAAAAACAAATGGCTAAATTGAATACCAATACAAGGTACCTTTTTGACGAACTAGCCATATATGCTGAAAAACTATTGGGTCATTTTCCCAATAAGTTGAACAGGGTATTTTTTGTCAATTCTGGAAGCGCAGCTAGTGATTTAGCTATTAGAATGGCGAATAACCATACATGTTCAAAACATATGATGGTAATGGAGCTTGGTTATCACGGTAACACACAAACGTCCATAGAAATTAGTGATTATAAATTCAATAATCCTAAAGGTAATGGTCAAAAAAAACACATTATTAAGACTGCTATACCAGATACCTACAAAGGAGTTTATCAAAAAGATAATTCCAATGCTGGGCAGCTATATGGATTAGATGCAGTAACACAAATTAAAGAGAGTATTGTGCCAATTTCTGCCTTCATTAGTGAGCCTATAGTAGGTTGTGCAGGTCAAGTACCACTTCCAAATGGTTATTTAAATGAAGTGTACCCAGCAATAAGAGCACAAGGTGGAGTCTGTATTAGTGATGAAGTACAAACAGGCTTTGGACGACTAGGTCAACACTTTTGGGGATTTGAAGCATCTGATGTAATACCAGATATGGTCATACTTGGGAAGCCAATAGCAAATGGTCACCCAATGGGAGCTGTGGTTTGTACTGAAGAAATTGCTGCATCTTTTGAGAAAGGTGTAGAATTTTTTAGCTCATTTGGAGGCAATCCAGTTTCTTGTGCTATAGCTACTGCAGTATTAGATGTTATAGAAGAGGAAGGATTGCAAGAGAACGCTAAATTAGTAGGTAAACATTACAATTCACGTTTAAGAGCATTAATGAACAAATATCCTTGTATTGGAGATGTTAGAGGTAGCGGATTATTTATTGGTTGCGAAATAGTAAAAGATAATTCTAAAGACCCAAATACAGAACTAGCTAGTCATATTAAGAATGAATTACGCAGGAAACACATATTGATAAGTACAGATGGTCCTTTCGACAACATTATAAAAACTAAACCTGCCTTATGTTTTAGTAAAGAAAATGCGGATTATGTAGTGAACGCAATTGATGAAATATTAAAAACGCATTACAACAATGTATAAAAATAATAGCGGTTTAATCGCAAAAAATAAAGTAAGTAAATATAAAAAAGGTCTGTGTTTAACCGAAAAATTAGTGCGTGCTAATCCGCTACTATTCTTATACGAGACCGTTGTGCCTAATTTGAGAAAATGATTGCGGAAATAAATAAAGCTTGGAATTGGAAAGGATTTAACGCAACCGAAATCATTCGCACGAATGAATTTGGAAACGTCATTTTCAAAACGGACAAAAACGAATATTGGAGAATCTGTCCCGAAGAAATTAGTTGTGGAAAAATTGCGGAATCAGAATCTGAATTTAAAAAAATCTCATCTGACTCTGAATTTACAGAAGATTGGGAAATGACAAACCTTGTGAATATTGCGAAATCGGAACTTGGAGAATTAAAAGAAAACGAAAAATATTGTCTGAAAATGTCGGCTGTTCTTGGCGGAGAATATGAAAAATCAAATCTTGGGAAAATTAGTTTTGCGGAATTAATTGCTTTTAGCGGAGATTTAGGATTTCAGATAAAGGATTTGAAAGACGGACAAAAAATAAAACTGAATATAAAAAACTAGGCACAACAATGCATATATTTTATTGCTAGGTTCTAGCCTGCTTACGAATATTCCTGCGGAATATTCTATTCGGTTTTGATTTGCTAACTTAGTGACTTAATCACGCAACAAACCATATACTAAACCGTTACCGTCCATTGAACCACTCACACTGGAAAAAAGAATATTATTTGGCTGTACGAAATTGAAAATTCAAACAATCGTCTGCACTATTCTATTTACGACTGTAGAATGAGCAGTGAAACGGTTATTTTTTTGGTCTTTTAAGGTTTAAATGATTTGGTCGGGAATTTCCAATTTCTGATAATCGTCTGTTTATTTGAATTAACTTAGTAAAATGAGCTTTAAAACGGATTATAAAATCGTGATTTTGGAAACGTAAATGTAGAATCGTGATTTTAAAAACGCAACTACTGAACCGTGATTTTAGAAACCTGAATTTGAAAATGAAAAAGCAGAAACGTGATTATAGTAACATGAGTATAGAATCGTGATTTTAAAAACGTGGATACAGAAACGTAATTGAAAAACTGATTTGAAAAACTGAATGAAAATTTGATCTGAGAATTATAAAAAACCAGAACAAATAATAAAAAAATCAAAAACGGTCGGTAACAAAATGTATAATTTATTGCTTAGTTTTGTCTGTGCTTATGAAATCCTGCGGATTTCGAGCCAGCTACGTTAATCTTTAGTAATTTAGTAGCTTAAAATCGCAACAAACCATACACAAACCGTTGTACACAATACCCCAAAAATGCCGAGAATCGAACTTCAAACTGAAATAAAAGCTGATAGAAATATCGTGTTTGACTTGTCACGAAGTATCGATTTGCATAAAATATCGACCGAACAAACTAATGAAGAAGCAATCGCAGGAAAAACAAGCGGATTAATCGGACTGAATGAAAGCGTAACTTGGCGAGCAAAACACTTTGGAATTTATCAAAAACTGACTTCCAAAATAACAGAATATGACCGACCAAAATACTTTGCGGATGAAATGGTTAAAGGAGCGTTTGCGGAATTTAAACACGAACATCATTTTTCGGAATCGAATGGCGGAACTTTAATGACCGACTTTTTTGATTACAAATCGCCTTTTGGAATTTTAGGAAAGTTGGCTGACAAGCTCTTTCTCAAAAAATATATGACTGAATTACTAACTGAAAGAAACCGAATTGTAAAAGAGTTTGCGGAATCTGACAAATGGAAAGAAGTGATAAAATAAAAAAAGTACTGTGTACAACAATGTATAACCGCAATTACGGCGGATTCGACTACGTCCGAATCCACTCGGAATTGCTAAGGCTAGTGTTTAATCCGAAAATAATCGCTAATTTAACCCGTAACTGACGGTTATACGAGACCGTTGGCAACAAGCTGAAAAACATTCAGATTACCAATGTCGCTTTTTTACAATCATACAATACTCTTCTTTTTAATATTTGCATTGTAAAACATATCAATATGAAAAAAGTAATAGTAGTACAAGCAAGTGTAAAAGAAACTAAAATAGAAGAATTTTTAAAATTAGCTAAAACTATGGTTAACGAGAGTATTTCTGAAAGTGGATGCTTAACATATAAGCTATCAAAAGATGCCTATAAGAAAAATGAATTCTTTTTCTATGAAAAATATGAAAATGAAAAGGCTGTTGAAAAGCACAATTCATCTGAACATTTTAAAAATTTCATAAATTCTGTAATACCTCTGTTAACTAAAGAACCATTAATAGAAAACTTTAATGCTTAAGAACAAATCTTATAAACCAAGTTCATTTCTTTCAAAATATATAGACAGATTTTACACTTTTGAAAAATCGAACTCTGAATATTTCGAACTTCCTTCCATACTTCCAGGAACTGGATTAGAATTAGTGTTTTATTTAGAAAACCCTTTATCTGTTAATGAAAAAACACTTCCAAAATCACACACAATTTGTCCAAGAAGCATTCTGAATTTTGACAAAGAAAAAAATGTGTCATTTTTATCTGTAAGATTTAAAAGTGGAGCTTTTAGGCATTTCACATCAGTCCCTTTTTCTGAATTAAACAACAACTATTTTTCTGTTGAAGATTTATGGAAGGAAAAAGGGAGAGACTTAATGAAGAGACTTGAACACATTTCAGGAATTCAGAACAAAATTGAAGAAATTGAATCGTTTTTGATTAATAATTTTAATGCATATCATAAAATTGAAAACGATAAGTGGGATTTAATTGTGGACGAATTGTATTATGGTTTTGACAGTAATACAATAGAAATACTATCCAAAAAAGCCAATTTAAGTCTACGTCAATTTGAAAGAGGTTTTAAGTCTCAATTTGGAATAACAGCTAAAGAATTTCAGAAAATTACACGATTCCAAGATGTAGTAAAGAAAATACTTCTCAATAGAAAGACTGATTATTTAAGCACTATTTTAGATAACGGATATTTTGACCAAAGCCATTTTATTAAAGAATTTAAGTCATTAACAAAAAAGACACCTTTGGAGTATTTTATTAAAGAAAATTTTGAAAGTCATTTCTATCATAAGTCCGTTAATAAAAAGCCAGTTGCCAACAAGGTATAAAAAACATAGGGCGTTTGTGTTAAACCGAAAGGATTGTGTTTATTTACTAAGTCGCCAAATATAAAATTTGGCATTTACTAAAAATGATAAAAGCAAAATATTTATATTTGGCTTAGTACCAAACCGAAACGTATCGCCTATCACCTGCCCTACGTTTCTTATACCAAACCGTTACCTGCAATTATGAAAATGATACTGCAAATAATAATCATATTACTATTAACGAGCTGTTCAAATGAAAAATTGAATGACAACAATCAGCTTACAATAGATGAATCAATAGATTTCGATTTGGGAATTTCGTTTCCGCCAGTTGCAGACGAAGAACAGCGAATATTTACAGCACCATTATTAAATGACTTAAACGTAAATTCTATTCGTATTGGAGAAGATTGGAGTTTTAGAGAACCTTTTGAAGGTCAATTTAACTGGGAGCCACTTGATGAAAGAATTAATTGGGCTGAAAATAATGGAATTGATTTACTTTTAACAATACAATCAAATGGTCCAGATTGGGCTTGTGGCTCACAACAAAATGGAAATTCTTGTGTTTTTAATGATAATCAGAAATTCAAAAACTATATTGAACAACTTCTACAACGCTATCCAAATAGAATATCTAAAATTCAGTTCGGAAACGAATGGCAATCAGATTTTTGGTACATAGGTAGTGAACAGGATTTTGTTACTGTGAATAATATTGTTTACAATGCAATTCAACAATTTTCACCCCAAACAAAATTTGTTTTAGGTGGGTTTACTGCAATCTCTTTAAGATTTTTAGCAGGTTGTAATGGCGTCATTGATGAATTTTATGACGATGAAGGAGTTTTATACAACAGAGAATTTTTAGATAATAACTGTAATAGTCAGGAAATTCAGTCAGTCGTAAACCGAATTGACTATGTTTTACAAAATGCACTTTACAATGAAGTTGATATTCATCTATATGATGATGCAGAAAACTGGAGAATATATTTTAACAATTTTAAAACGATGGTTAACAAACCGATTATTATTACCGAGTTTGGAGGTCCAAATGTTAATATAGAACCTATTTCAGAAACGTATCAAAGTGAAAGGTTAGAATATTACATTAGAACGATTGACAGTTTACAAATAGAAGAAGCATATTTTTTTAAGTTAGTGGAAGGAACTAACAATCCTGCTCACTCTGAATCTGGATTAATTAACAATCCTGAATTGACTAAAAAACTGAATTATTTCACTTTTAAAGAATTAAACAATCGATAAAATAACTGCAGGTAACAAAGTATAAAAAACATAGGGCATTTGCGGCTTAACCGAAAGTTCTGTGAATATTTACAAAGTCCGCTAAATATAAAATTTGGCGTTTATAGTAGAAAAGATAAAAGCAAAATATTTATATTTAGCTAAGTAATAAACTGAAACGATAGTGTATATTAACTGCCCTACGTTTCTTATACGTAGACGTTACCTGCAATTGCGGAAACTCACTCAAACGCAAAAAATTTCAATCAAAAACTGCTGATTTTTTTGCCAAACAAAACGCTGAAAAACTTACTCAATTGTTGAATTTCACTCAAACGGAATTTCAGCTTCTTTGAAAAAAAAGTTCGTTTAGTTTTCGAATTTTTTTTTTGAGTTTTAAAACATTAAAAACGAAAACACTCAACTGCGGAATTTTACTCAAACGGAATTAATTTCTGATCTAATTAATTGTGGAATTCCAACTGTTGTGCTGAAAATTACTCAAACGGAATTAAATTGTGTGCGAAAAAAAGGCAACCGAAATAAAACTGCAGGTAACACTGTATAAAAATAATTGCTTATTTTAGTCTAATCTAAAGGTAGTTGCGTTTTTGGCTACTGCTGATTTTCCTGCGGAAAATCTGCCTCGCTCAAAAACGCAACTATTCTTATACAAAACCGTTACCTGCAAGCTGAACAAAAAATCCCGAATGACACAAACTTCATCGAAAATTATAAGTGTAATGTTTGGATTAATTGCCATTTACTTTACGGCAAAATTAATTCCCGATAAAAGCCAACGGACTGAAACCGCACTTAACAAGGAATATTCATTTACAGGAAAAATTAATGTATCTGAAAAATTTACAACTGACTTTGAGTCATCTTATGGAATTGATATGCAATTAGTGAATGCAAATCATAACGGAATTGCAGATACAATTTTACCAATGGAATTTGACATTAAAATCCTCGAAAAAGGAAAACCAATTGAATTATATGGAGATTACGAAAATGGATATTTAATGGTTAATGGAAATGCTCAACTGACAAGTTTTTTAACCAAAGAAAATACTGAATACGAATTAAAACTAAACATAAAGGACAATAACTCTGAAAAGAAAAAAATTAAAATAAATATTGCTACAAATGTTCCTGCACCATCCTATGAATTAATGTTTGAAAGAGAGTTTAAATGGGTATCTTGGACAATAGACGGAATAATAATCGGAATTGCATTAATTACTGGATATTTTGGATTTAGAAAAAAAGCCAGCAGGTAACAATGTGTATAATTCATTGCTAGTTAGAGCCTACTTACGAAAGTCCTCGCGGACTTTCTATCTGTGATTTATTTGCTAACTTTAGTGCTTAAACACGCAACGAAATCATACACTAACCCGTTAGGTGCAATATGAACTCAACTTTGTCTGAAAATAATTTTGATATAAAACTAAAGGAACATTACAAACTTTACGTTCCATTGAAAGACAAAATTTTATTTGAATCTGAATTACATAAAAGCGGAATAAAATATTACGCTGACATTAATGAACAACCATTTGGAGATTCAATAAGATATTTTTTGTTGGATTCGGATATGCACAATGTTGACCGAATTATAATTGAACACGAAATTGTGGCGAATACGGAATCTAATCAGATTGGAGATTTTAAGGACGAAAAAAAAGTAATGAAATTATACGTTGCTGTCGCTGGAGCAGTAATCGGAATTATAATTCTGATTGCGTTAATTGGAAAAATAGTTAATTGAGTTATGGCAACACACATTTGCCCAAAATGCAATAAAGATTCTTTCTTTTGGACTGTTGACGAAGAAATATCCGAATTTACAATTTGGGGATGTCATCAATGTAAGTACGAGGCATTTGAAAACGAATCGGACGAACGGAATTGCAAAAAATGCGGAAAGAAAACTGAATCGAAACTTAAAGATTCCGAAAAAGAATATTGGTGGTGTTCGGTTTGTAACAATATCAAAATAATAAAATACTGCACCTAACAAAGAACTGAGTTAAAAAACAAGCGATTTTAAGTTAATTTTGAAACAAAGTTTTCATCATAAGGTAGTCCACTTTTAGCTATTGCAAAAGCTTGTTTTAGTAGTTTATTTGCGACTGCTATTAATGCTAGTTTTTTACTCTTTCCTTTTGCTACAATTCGGTCAAATAAAGCTTTACAGGCTTTGTTATATTTATAGGCAGAAAACGCTGCTAAAAAAACTAAATTCCGAAGCTTCTTATTTCCTACTTTACTTATTCTGCTTCGTCCTCTTACGCTACTTCCTGATTCCCTAATGGTTGGTGTTATTCCAACGTAACTACAAAGTTGTGATGCAGTTTCAAACTTCTTAAAACCATCTGTGACTACTATTAAAAATAATGCAGTTTTCATCCCTATTCCTGGTATGGTTTGCAATAATGTTAATTGCGCTTGTTGTTCTTGTTTTACTAATTCTAAAAGGCGTTTCTCTAAATGTAAAATCTCTTTCTTTAAATGCTTTAAGTCGCGATTTAAGGATTGATAAACCGTTTTTGATGGTATTCCTAAAGTGTTCTCGCCATGAATTTTATTTTTTGTGGCTGTACTTTTTTTAACGTAACTATCCAGTAATCTAAACAGCTGTAAGCATTCTGCTTGCACATCTGTTAGCCCATTATACAATGGAACCTCGTTAATGGTTCCGTACTCACAAATGGATTTTGCATCGCTCTTATCGGTTTTTACTTTTGCTAATTTCATCTGGATAAAGCGTTTTACAGATAATGGATTAACTACAGAAACTAACACTCCATTTTTATACAAAAACTGTGCTAATCTGTAATGATAATAACCTGTAGCCTCCATGACTACTAATGCCTTTTTGGGTAAACTTTTTAATAACTGTTTAAAGCCTTTTTCATCATTTTGTAATTGATAATGTCCTTTTGTTTTACTGTAGACATCAAAAACATTTTTACTAATGTCAATACCATAAAATTTTTTATCTTTAGTCATAACAACTTAAAATTTGGAAAGAACAGAAGCTACTCACATTTCAACAACTTAAAATCGAGATCTAGGTCTCACAGAACTGAACGAAGTTTAAGTAGTAAAAGAGAGAGGATTATCAATGTTGTCGAAGTCTAAAGCTTCACCGTGTATAGTAATCTTATTTCTCTCTTTTGTTCTTTCTGATTAATACTTAAATTTAGTGAATTGCAAACTTAAGACGTGTATAATTAATTGCTTTGGTCGTTGCCTATTTGGAAAATTCCTTCGGAATTTTCTCGCGTTCGTTTTTGTTTACTAAATTAGTTGCTCAAACACGCAACTAACCATACACAAACACGTTAGCTACAATTTGAAAACAAACAACGATTTTTATCCAAAAATGAAAGTTTCACTCGATGGAGAGTTTGGAATTGTCCTTAACGATTATAATGATTGGGATGGTGTTTATTATGTTGATGGAGAAAAGAAACAAGGAATTCCATCTAAAAACTATGGAGTTATAAGATGGGATACAAACAAAGAAAATGACACAGAAGATTGGCGTGGAGTTTTTGGCTCATTTTTAGCAGCTGGAGGAAAAGAACTAAATCAAGATTACGAATTCGAATTTATAAATGACAACGGAGTTTTAAAAACTAAAGGAATTGAATAATAGAATTCTAATTTTAGATTTAGATGGAGTTTTAATAACAAATCCATCGTGGAAAGCCGACCGAATTCACTCGGATGGATATTCTGAATTTAATGAATCTTGTGTTGAAAACTTAAACCGACTTCTTACTCTTACGGAATTTGACATTTGGTTGAGTTCGACTCGACGAACTGTGAAAAGTCTGACTGAATTTAATCTGATTTTTAAAAATCGTCGGATAAAAAAAGAAATCGTCGGATTTTTGCCTGAATATGCAGATTGTAAAAACCGAAAAGAAGAAGTTCTGAAATTCATAACGGAATTTAAAGCGTCTGACTTTTTGATTATCGATGATGATAAATCACTAAATGGATTGGAAAATGGAATAAAAGATAGCCTGGTTTTAACTGAATTAACGAAAGGGTTCAATTCGGAGAAATTAAAAGAAGCGACTAAAAAAATAAAACTATAACTAAACTATGAGCGATAATCTTACAGAAAAAAAAGACACTAAAATCATACACTATTTTGGGATTGGTGCTTTCTTTATTTTAACACTATTTGAACTCTGTGGATTTTTTGGCGAAATATTAAAAGACACTTTAATTGTCTTTAATCAAAACCCAAAAACAACCTATATATTATCAGTTTTGACTTCACTCGTAACGTTTACTTTAATGCTGATGTTATTGCTAAAAAAAATAAAATCAACCTCGAAAAATAATTCTCGAAAGTTATTAGTAATATCAATAATTTCCTTAATTATATCTTGGGCTTTGATAGTCTGTTACGACGAATTTATTGCTGATTTATTAGCTTCCAAACACTCTAACAATTATAGTATATATAATGATTTTTGGAAAGACAAATATTTGTTGAAAGGCTATTTATTAATGGTTCCAGTTTTATATTATTTTATTCTTGCATTTGTTGTTCTGAAAAAAGAAAAACTGTAGCTAACACCATGTATAATTAATTGCTTTGGTCGTTGCTTATTTGGAAAATTCCTTCGGAATTTTCTCGCGTTCGTTTTTGTTTACTAAATTAGTTGCTGAAACACGCAACTAACCATACACAACACCGTTGGCAACAATTTAAAAATCGCGAAAAGCGATTTTTTTTAGTCCATTAAGGCTTTTTGGCTGTTTAAAAATTCTTTTTCTTACGACCTTTTTAAAAATGATAAAAAGCATCCTTTAAATGTTCGATTTTAAACTGCTTTCCTTCTTTAACTATTGCAATTATATCAAAACGGATTTCGACATCTAATTGGTTTATTAAAACATATTCGTCTACTGCTTTAACAATTCGTTTGATTTGTTTTGGTTTTAAAAAATCTTGAGGGTTTCCAAAAGTTGTAGAAGTTCTTGTTTTTACTTCTACTATTGCTAATGTGTCTTCTATTTGGGCAATAATATCGACTTCCGCTTTATCAAAACGGTAATTACGTGCTATAATACTGTAGTTGTTTTCTAATAAAAAATCTACTGCAAGCTGTTCTCCTTTTTTACCAAGTTCGTTATGATTAGCCATTCGGTTTATAATTAGTATCAATATACGCAATTGCTTGGTCTTGGGTTAACACAGCAAATTTTTTATATCTATTATGGACATCAACAATTTCGTCTAAAGCGCTTTGTACTAAGGGTTTATTTTGCCAAGTATTGAGATGTGCGATAACTGTTTTTAAACACCCATTTTTATAAGCTATTTGTCCTAAAACATGGATTAAAGTATCACTAACACGTCTAGTTTTATCAAACTCTAAGGTCTTTAAAAGTGGCAAAACATCTTGTGGGTGTGTACGTCCACGTAGCTCTATACCATGACAAATCTCGCGTCTAATTTCTTTATTCTCATGCTTTAAATAGGTTTTTGCCCAAGCTAAAACTGGTATTGGATTTTTCTCTCCCATTTTTTTAATAGATCCAATGACTGCATTTCTAACACGATGATGCTTATCAAATAATCCAATATCCATAAATATTTGGATTTTATTAAAATGAAATTTACCAATTTCGCCAGCAGCATTAACAACAGTTTGTCTAACTAACTCATTATCAGATATCATTAATTTTTTTAAAGTCAAAAAAATCATAGGCTGTAACACTGATTTTGTATAAAAAATTTTACCAATTGCTAAATAACCTGTTTTTCTAATGTAAGTGTCTTCATCTGAAAAATATAAGATAATGTTTTTATTATTTTGTGAAGATAAATCAGCCTCAATCTGTTGATATATTTTATCAACTAATTGTATGCGTTCTACTTTTGACAGATCATAAAAACTCATTATTTATTCCTCAAACTTAACTGTAGACTTTTCATTATTTACTGTTAACTGTATTGTTCTTCCTAAAATAAGTGCTCTGTTATCTTTTTCATGTCCAGCTGGCATATTAAAAGCAATCGGAAAATCATATTCAGACAATGCATCTAATATTAGCTGTTCAACAGAGGTGCCCCAAAGTGTAGTATTTTTTCTCAACTTACTCATATCTCCAACAACAACTCCTTTACAGTTTTCAAAATATCCTGCGCGTTTTAAACTTTGCAGCATACGATCTATATGATATTTGTATTCGCCTATTTCTTCAATAAACAATATTTTTCCAGACGTATCAATACTCTCTTTGGATCCTAACATTGTGTGTAACATGGTTAAATTACCACCAACTAAAGCTCCAGAAGCAACTCCTTTTTTATTGTATTGTGATCCTTTCAAAGTGTAACTTAATGACTGACCAAAAATGGTGTTTTTAAAAGTTAAGATACTCTTTTCTATTTTGGATAAATCTTCTGGCAAACTTACACACATAATAGCATGCAAGCTTTCTACACCTAAATTATGTATTTGGTTATGCAATGCAGTAATATCACTATAACCAATAATCCATTTAGGTTGGTTTAAAAACTTAGTGTAATCTAATTTGTCTAAAATTCTTACTGTACCATAACCTCCTCTAGCAGACCAAATAGCTTTAATTTTTGGGTCGTCTAAAGCATTCTGAAAATCTTCACAACGTTCTTGATCTGTTCCTGCAAAATGATCGTCTTTACTATACACATGCTTACCTAATACAACATGTAATTGCCAACTTTCTAATAGTTTTTTAGCTCGATTAACTTCATCATTTCTATTTTTTAAAACACCTGAAGGTGCAACAATTGCAACGGTATCTCCTGCTTTTAAATATGCTGGCTTTATCAATTTTGTATCTATTTTGTATCTATTATTTTGCGAAAAACTAAAACTACAAACTATTAATAATAGCAGTATTAAAGTCATTCTTTTATTTTTTTTACTAATCATAAGGTAAAAATACACTATTTAAATAAGTTTTATTTTAATCTTTTTTAAATATTAAAAATCCAAACAATACGCTTATATCGTATATAATTAACTTTAAATTAAGAAATTACATACAAATAATTAAATTTATTTGTTTGTTTATTAGTAATTTACAATCTTTCCTTTAATAAGAGGGATTTTTTAACGATCAAACCGAAAGCCTATGCAACCAATTACTTCTTGTAATATTAGCAGTTTAGCTGTTTATACTCCTAATGCTTCAAATCCTTGGAACGAACAAAAAGTTAATCACGTTTTTAGACGCTTAGGTTATGGCGCAACTAAAACTCAAATAAATGCAGCATTAGCACAAACACCATCAGCTTTTATAGACAGCTTAGTGGATACTGCAATTGCAACTATGCCAACTGCAGCACCAAGTTGGGCTAACACGTCTTATTATGATTTTGTAAATGCTGGATTAGATCCAGATGAACAGATCCAAAATGCACATTATGAATGGCGAATTCAAGCTTTTGATAACCTTTTAAATAATGGGTTAAAAGGAAGAATGACTTTGTTTTGGAGTAATCATTTTGTTACAGAATTGGATGCCTATTACTGTTCAAGTTATTTATATGAATATTATAATGTCTTACAGACACATGCTTTAGGTAATTTTGAACAATTTGTCAGAGACATAGGTCTTACTAATGCTATGCTAGTGTATTTAAATGGGTATCAAAATCAATCTTACGGTAACGATGAAAGCTCCATAAACGAGAACTATGCAAGAGAACTTTATGAGTTGTTTACCTTAGGCGAAAACAATGGTTACACACAACAAGATATTGTTGAAACCTCTAAAGCCTTAACAGGCTGGAATCATGCTACAAATTTTTGTGAAGATATTTCGTTTAACGCAGTTAGTTTTTATAGTAACGATAAAACTATTTTTAATCAAACTGATAATTTTGATTACCAAGGAGTAATTACAAATCTTTTTACCCAAAAAGCACCTTTAATAGCTCAATTTATTTGCGAAAAATTATACAAGTATTTTGTTAGTCCAACAGTAAATGACACTGTAGTATCTGCTATGGCAACTACATTTATTACTGATTTTAATATTGCAAATGTTTTAAGGACACTTTTTAAAAGTGAACATTTTTTTGACGAAACTGCAATTGGAACACAAATTAAAAGCCCATATGATTTATCTAACAATTTTATAAAAACAATTGGTATAACTATTACTACAGAGTATAAAGAAGGATTATTCTATCTTAATGGACTTGCAGGTCAAGAAATTTTCCAACCAGTTGATGTAGCTGGATGGCAAGGTGATCATGATTGGATAAATTCTAGCACACTTACAGGACGTTGGCAAACTATTGAATATCTTGTTTGGAATATGTGGAATAATGAAAATGAATTGTTACGCACTTTAGCAATAGAAGCTTCAAACAATAGTAACGACCCTTATGTAGTTGCAAAAAGCATTATTGATAGATTTGTACCAAAAGAGCTTCACACCTTAACAGATTATGATATTGCTACAGATGTTTTTAAACACGATGTACCTCAAAATTATTATGATAATGGCTATTGGGATTTAACTTGGGGAAGCGTACCCTATCAAGTCGTTTTACTATTACTTCACTTAATTAAAATGCCTGAATTTCAATTAAAATAAAAAACTATGTGCGAGACTCATTCAAATAAAAAGTTGACAAAAGCTGAGATTCATGACCAAGAGCATAAAAAATGGAACAGACGTTCTTTTTTACAAGCATTAGGATTGGTTGGAGGAGGAACCATTATGCTAGGAGGTACTCCAATTACAGCATCAAGACCATCAAATTTGGCTTCCGCTTTAAGCGCTAGTGAAAGTGATAGGATTTTAGTTTTAATTAGACTTAAAGGTGGTAATGATGGTTTAAATACCATAGTGCCAATAGATCAATATGATATTTATGCTAATTTAAGACCAACCATAAAACATAATTTAAATAATTTATACAACCTTTCTGCAGATGTAGGAATGCCAAGTTCTTTAACAGATCTACAATCCCTTTGGGGTAATGGAGCTATGAAAGTAGCGCATGGTGTTGGTTATCAAAATTCTAGTTTATCTCATTTTAGAGGGTCAGATATTTGGGCATCTACAGATGCTGTAAACGACGAGCAAACTGGTTGGTTTGGACGTTATTTTGAACAACTTTACCCAGATTATATTGTAAATCCTCCAACAATTCCTGCTGCAATACAAATTGGTAGTATTGGTAATTTAATATTTGACGGAAACAATAATAACTATGCATTTTCTGTTGCTAATCCCTCTCAATTAGAAACCATTGCTCAAAATGGTACATTACATGAAATGACCAACCTTCCAGGTTGTACTTATGGAGAACAGTTAGAGTTTATGCGTGGTACAACTAATACAACATTTAATTACGCTGGAACAATTCATTCTGCTTATACAAGCTCAACAAATAGTGTAGCTTATTTAGATAATCAGTTTGGACAACAATTGTCAAATGTTGCCAGAATGATAAAAGGTAATCTAGGTACAAAAGTCTACATGGTTACTTTAGGTGGTTTTGATACTCATGCAAATCAAGTCGCAGACCATGACAATTTAATGAATACATTATCTAATACAGTTAAATTATTTTTTGACGATTTAGCTGCTACAGGACACGATCAAGATGTCTTAGCAATGACTATTAGTGAGTTTGGAAGACGTCCAGATGAAAATGGGTCTAATGGAACAGATCATGGAGCAGCATCTCCTTTAATGCTTTTTGGACCAGGATTACAAGGCAATGGATTTATTGGTAATCATCCTAGTTTAACTACATTAGACAATAACGGAAATTTAATTTACAACGTTGATTTTAGACAAATCTATGCAACCATAATGCAAGAATGGTTATGCATAGATCCATCTGTAGTTAATCAAGCATTATTAGGTCAAAACTTTACAACAATAGATTTAGGTTTTAATTGTGCAGCATTAAGTGTTGATGATTTTAATTTAGCAGATGGTTTTACTCATTTTGTACAAATGACAGGTAATCACACTATAATTAAATTTAAAAACCCAAGTACACAACATACTGTTGTTAAATTATATGACATTTTAGGAAAAGAAGTAACTACGCTTAAAAACGACATGCTATTTGCTGGAGAGCACGAAATAAATGTCAAAGAAGCAGCACAGACAAGGTTAAGTACAGGACAATATATTTACCGCATTTCAGTAGGTAATCAACATTATAGTAAGTCTATTATTGTTAGGTAATAAATCCTACTTTTATTTGAAAAGCCTTTAGCCCTCACTAAAGGCTTTTTATTTGCAATAACTTAATCTAAAATCATTAATTTTACGTCTTTAAAAGAAAAACTAAGATGTCAAAAAGATATACAATTACTGCAGCATTACCTTATACAAATGGACCAATACATATTGGACATTTAGCAGGTGTTTACGTGCCAGCAGATATTTATGCCAGATATAAAAGGTTAACAGGTAATGATGTAGCTTTTATTTGTGGAAGTGATGAACATGGAGTACCAATTACCATAAAAGCAAAAAAAGAAGGTGTTACACCACAACAAATTGTTGATAGATACCATAAAATAATAAAAGATTCTTTTGAAGAATTTGGAATTACTTTTGACAACTACTCTCGTACCTCAGCTAAAATACATCATGATACAGCATCAGAGTTTTTTAAAACTTTATATGATAAAAATGAATTTGTTGAAGAAGTGTCAGAACAATTATACGATGCTGAAGCCAATCAGTTTTTAGCAGATCGTTTTGTTATTGGTACTTGTCCAAAATGCGGAAACGAAGAAAGTTATGGTGACCAATGCGAAAAATGTGGAACATCACATAACGCTACAGATTTAATAAACCCAAAATCTGCAATAACAGGAAATGTACCAAGCTTAAAAGAAACAAAACACTGGTTTTTACCTTTAAATAAACATGAAGCCTTTTTAAAAGAATGGATTTTGGAAGGCCATAAAAAAGACTGGAAACCTAATGTATATGGACAATGTAAATCTTGGATTGATGATGGATTACGTCCACGTGCTGTAACACGTGATTTGGATTGGGGAATTCCAGTTCCTGTTCCAGGAGGAGAAGGAAAAGTATTATACGTATGGTTTGATGCTCCAATAGGTTACATCTCATCAACTAAAGAATGGGCTGCCAGAGAAGGAAAAGATTGGGAACCGTATTGGAAAGACAAAGACACTAAATTAGTGCACTTTATTGGTAAGGATAATATTGTGTTTCATTGTATTATTTTTCCAGCTATGCTTAAAGCTGAAGGTAGTTATATCTTACCAGATAATGTACCAGCTAACGAGTTTTTAAACTTAGAAGGTAATAAATTATCGACCTCTAAAAATTGGGCAGTTTGGTTACCAGATTATTTACAAGATTTTCCTAACCAGCAAGACGTGCTGCGTTATGCCTTAACAGCAAATGCACCAGAAAGTAAGGATAACGATTTTACTTGGAAAGATTTTCAAGCCAGAAATAATAACGAGTTAGTTGCCATTTTTGGTAACTTCATCAATCGTGTTGTAGTTTTAACCAATAAATACTATGAAGGTGTTGTACCAACACCATCAGAGTTTTCTACTATAGATGAAGAAACCTTAGCAGCAGTAAAAGCGTATCCTGCAGTTATTGAAAGCTCTTTAGAGCGTTATCGTTTTAGAGAAGCTAGTCAAGAATTAATGAATTTAGCTAGACTTGGAAACAAGTATTTAGCAGACGAAGAACCTTGGAAACTAATAAAAACGGATGAAGCACGTACCAAAACCATCATGTATGTTGCGCTTCAAATAGCAAGTGCATTAGCCACTTTATCAGAGCCTTTTTTACCGTTTACGTCTACTAAATTGAAAAACATACTTAACGTCAGTTCGAGTGATTCGACGCAGGAGAATAGTATCGAGAACAAGTGGGAAGACATTTCAACTAAAAATGTATTACTTCCAGCAGATCATAAAATAGGAAAAGGCGAATTATTATTCTCTAAAATTGAAGATGCTACTATCCAAAAGCAATTAGACAAATTAGAAGCTAGTAAAAAAGCAAACGAAGCAGCTAATAAAGTAGTCGAGCCTCAAAAAGAAGAAATTACTTTTGACGATTTTACTAAATTAGACATACGTGTTGGAACCATCATTGAAGCTACAAAAATGCCAAAAGCTAAAAAACTTTTAGTCTTAAAAGTAGATACAGGTATTGATGTACGTACCATTGTTTCTGGTATTGCAGAAAGCTTTACAGCAGAAGAAGTGGTTGGAAAAAAAGTAACCGTTTTGGTTAATTTAGCACCAAGAGCATTACGTGGTGTAGAAAGTCAAGGAATGATTTTAATGACTGAAGATGCTAATGGTAAATTAGTATTTGTAAATCCCGATGATGCAAATGTTAGCAATGGGTTGCATATAAGTTAAATTATTATGAAGTATATTTTAGTTATTTATACCCTTTTTTTTGTCACTGCTTTAAATGCTCAAGATAAATGGTTAATTAGTGATATTAAAACTGAAACAGAAAGTTTTTATCCTAAAGATATTATTCCAATAGTAAATCAAGACAATAACAGTATTGCTTTATTTTTTACAAATAGAAAGGTAATTTTTGGAAAACTTTACAATAATAAAAAGGAATTAATAGGAACATTAAACAATATAAAAATTCCAAAAAAAGGTAAAATTATAATAGGAGCCATCTATAATAACCAAAACTACACTATATTTTTTAGCAACAACAATAAAACACATTTTAGTACTGTTACTGTAAATTTTGAAACTCGAGATTTTAGTATTACTGAAGATTTAGAAATAGAATTAAAAAAAGAAAAAATATTAGAATTTCTAATAAGAAAAAACAAACTTCATATACTTTCAGTAAGTAAAAATAGTGACATTTTAAAAATTAGAACATTAACTAGTAAAGGAGTAAGTGACACCTTTGATTTTGACTTATCCAATCAAACAATCACTGATAATTTAGATAAAGATTATCCATTATACCCTTTATTATATGGTAATCCAAATTATTCTACAGTTGAGATTATTAACAATGAAGTACCTAACAGTTTAGAGCAATCCAATGCATTTACTAAATTATATTTAAATGAAAACAATTTAATTATTACAAATAATATTTTTAATAAATTCACCTATATTATTACTTTAGATTTAGAAAATAAGTCCTATACTTTTCAAAGTCTAAAAAATAAAGGTTTTGGTAAAAACCAATATGGATCAAATTCTAATTCTTTTATTTTTAATGATAAATTATTTACTATTTATTCCACTTTGGATAGTTTAAATTTTAGCGCTTACAAATTAAAAAAATTAGAATTTTTAAAAAGCTTCAAAATTATTAAAGGTCAAAAAATTGACTTTAAAAACACACCTATCATTCAAGAAGGTGGAGAATTTGATAGCTACAGAGAGCTTGAAAAAACATCAAAATTTTTAAGAAAAGTAACACAATCTAAAATAGCTATAACTGGTTACACTAAAAACAATAATTTAATTATTACTATTGGAGCAAGTAAAGAAATTCAAACAAGTAGTTTTGGAATGATGAATTTTGGTTTAATTGGTGGTTTAGCCTATGGATTATTAACCAATTATTATAATTATTCTCGCACCAAATCCACAAGAATAAGTTGCTTGTTTGACCAAGATTTAAATCATAAAACAGGAGTTATTCCTTTAAATATTTTTGACAAGATTCAAGATTTTAAATTAAAGAACAAAAAAATTAACACTACTTATTTAGAAACTTTATTTAAATTTAATTCTAGTTTACTTTTAGGTAATTATAATAAAAAAGACGGTCGTTATACACTTTATAAATTTGATTAGATTTAATACAATCAATGTCTACACTTTTAAACTACATACTTTCCAAAACCCAACTACCTGAAACGTCAGTAAAAAACACTTTAGATTTATTACATCAGGATTGCACAATTCCTTTTATTTCTAGATACAGAAAAGAAGCAACTGGTAATTTGGACGAAGTACAAATTGGAGCTATCGTTAAATACAAAGAACAATTTGAAGCTTTAGAAAAACGAAAAACTGCCATTATAAAAGCATTAACAGAACAAGATGTTTTAACCCAAGAGTTAAAACAAAAAGTTGAAGCTTGTGTAGATTTAACAACACTTGAAGACCTTTATTTACCTTATAAAAAAAGCCGAAAAACTAAAGTAGAAACCGCTAGAAAAAATGGATTAGAACCTTTAGCAAAAATCATCATGTCGCAAAATGCAAATGATGTGGAATCTATTGCATTTAAATACGTAAAAGGCGACGTTAAAACGGTTGATGATGCTTTAGAAGGTGCAAGACATATTATTGCAGAGTGGATTAACGAGCGTACAGATATACGTAACAATTTACGAAAGCAATTAGAGCGTTATGCTATGATTTCCACGAAAGTGGTAAAAACAAAAAAGGACGATGAGAATGCTCAAAAATTTAGAGATTATTTTGAGTGGGAAGAATCTTTAAAACGCATTCCGTCACACAGATTATTAGCTATTTTAAGAGCCGAAAAAGAAGGTTTTATTCGTGTTAAAATAGAAATAGACAAAATAAAAGCTTTAGAAAACATTGATAGACGCATTATTAAAAGCGACAATGCTTGTGCAGACCAATTAGAATTAGCCATTAGTGATGCCTACAAACGATTATTATTCCCATCATTAAGTAACGAAGCTTTGCAAAAAGCAAAAGAAAAAGCAGATGAATCTGCAATTACTGTATTTGCTAAAAACTTAAAACAATTATTATTAGGTTCGCCTTTAGGCGAAAAACGCGTACTAGCTATAGATCCTGGATATAGAACTGGTTGTAAAGTGGTTTGTCTAGATGAGCAAGGTACTTTATTGCATAACGAAACTATTTATCCTCATCCTCCAAAAAGCGATAGTATTGGAGCCATAAAAAAACTATCAACATTAACAGAAGCTTATAAAATTGAAGCAATTGCAATTGGAAATGGTACTGCATCGCGTGAAACTGAAGCATTAGTTAAAAAAGTACATTTTAAAAACGACATGCAAGTGTTTGTGGTTAGCGAAGCTGGAGCAAGTATCTATTCTGCTTCCAAAATTGCACGAGACGAGTTTCCTAATTACGATGTAACTGTTAGAGGTAGTGTGTCTATTGGACGACGTTTGCAAGATCCTTTAGCAGAATTAGTAAAGATTGATGCAAAGTCTATTGGTGTTGGACAATACCAACATGATGTAGACCAAAATAAACTGCAAAAACAATTAGATGTTGTGGTAGAAAATTGCGTAAATAGTGTTGGTGTAAACATCAATACAGCAAGCACATCGTTACTAAGTTATGTGTCTGGAATTGGCCCAAAATTAGCCGAAAACATTTTTAATTATAGAAACAATAATGGTGTTTTTAAATCCAGAAACGACATTAAAAAAGTCCCTCGTTTAGGCGGAAAAGCGTTTGAGCAAGGTGCTGCTTTCCTTAGAATTAAGCAACCCAAAAACCCATTAGACGATTCTGCAGTACATCCTGAAAGTTATAAAATAGTTCAAAAAATGGCTAAAGACTTAAAGGTGTCTTTGGATGATTTAATTGGTAACACTGCATTACTTAAAAAAATAGAATTAAAAAAGTATTGTACAGATTCTGTTGGGTTACTTACACTTGAAGACATTTTAAAAGAGTTAGAAAAACCAGGTTTAGATATTAGGGAAGAAGCAAAAGTCTTTACTTTTAATCAAAATATTAAAACTATTAACGATTTGGTTTCTGGTCAATTACTACCAGGAATTGTCAATAATATTACCAATTTTGGGTGTTTTGTAGATATTGGTATTAAAGAAAGTGGTTTAATACACGTCTCAAACTTATCAGACAGTTTTGTAAAAGATGTTAATGAGCATGTAAATTTACAACAACAAATTATAGTTAAAGTTTTAGAGGTAGATATTCCGCGAAAGCGTATACAATTAAAACTGCATAAATAGTTATTTTTTTAGTTGCTCTAAAAATTCCTGTCTTCGATTACGTGAGACAGGAATTTTAGCATTTCCAGTCAGTATTACATAACCTTCATTAAGATACTTCTCAATATAACTTAAGTTTATTAAATGAGATTTATGTACTAAATAAAAATCGCTATTGTCCAACATTTTATTAAAGTGCCCAATACTATTTGAACTTAATAACGATTTTCCTGTTTTTAAATGAATTTTAGTATATCCTGTTTCACCTTCGCAATGAATAATGTTTTCAATTTTTATAAATTCTAACCCTTCTATAGAAGGAATTATAATTTTCTTTTTTTGAAACGTTTGCACACCCAAATTTTCAATAAGCTGTTTGTTTTTTTGAAGCGCAGATTTGTCTTCAATATTTTTTTCGGCATTAGTTACCGCTTCAACTAAGTCTTTGTTATCTACTGGTTTTACAAGGTAACCAATTGCACAATGCTTTATAGCTTCTATAGCATAGTTATCAAACGCTGTTGCAAAAATGATTTCGAAATCTGGGTTTTCAAATTGTTTTAAGACATCAAATCCGCTTAATTCTGGCATTGCAATATCTAGAAAAACCAAGTCTGGTTTTAATGTTTTTATTAACTCTATCCCTTCTTTTGGGCTTTGGGTTTGGGCAATTATTTCAACATTTGGACATAAACGCTCAAGCTTATTTTTTAAAATAGCTAATGCTTTACGTTCGTCATCAATTAATATGGTTTTAATGGTCATAATCGTCTTCATTTAAGTCTTCTTTAAAAATTAAAGTGACTTTGGTTCCTGTTTTATCTGATACATCAGCACGATCTACAATTGTAAAATCGACATCCCAATGTTTACTTTCTTTAAGCAAAGACAAACGTTCTTCTAGTACAAAACTAGAATGCTCAGTATGTGTTTGCTTCTTTTTAGCAGTCATCATTTTTGCTTTATTAATACCTATCCCATCGTCCAAAATTTGAACTTTAAAGCTACTATCATTAATCTTTAAAAACTTAATATTTACATTTCCTTTTCCTTTTTTATGAAAAATTCCGTGATTAATAGCGTTTTCTAAAATTGGTTGCAAAATCATTGGAGGCAAAAACAAGTCTTGTGTATCTAAAGCTTTATCTATCTTTAAATGAAAGTCAAAATCGTCTTCAAAACGGAGTTTTTCGATATCCAAATAATTTTTTAATAGCGAAATTTCGTTTTCAACCGAAATACGTTCTTTACGAGAATACTCGAAAAACTGACGCATTAATTTTGAAAACTTAGCTAGATAATCTTCACTTTTTTCGACTTCGTTTAACTGAATATAATATTGAATAGCATTAAGTGAATTATGAACAAAATGCGGATTCATTTGTGCACGAAGCGCATTTAATTCTAGCTCATGTTGACGCTTTTGGTTGTTTAATTTAGCCTCTAACTGCTCTTGTATTAGTTTGTTTTTACGATTGCTGAAGGTTATGAACAGGAAAATTATTCCAGAACTAATTAAAAAAATAATACAAAAAAATGTTACAAAAATTATTTCTCCTTTAGACATAAAAAACTCATGATATAAAACCCATACATTATTAAATTTAAAACCAAAATAAATATTCTAAAATAAATTGAAGGAATATCTAAAGGTTTTTGAAGCAATGTTAATGGTACGTAATTAATAAAAAATATTAATGTTCCAGTAACAATCCAAAATTTTTGATTGTCTTGATATTTTACAACTTCATTTTGTGATAGTAATTTTGAATAAAATAAAAATGAATGAATTGCAATTAATATACTTAATAATATGAATAGTGCTTTCCAAAGTTTAAAAAAATCTTCAAAAATAATAAAATAAAAAAGCGCTACTGAAAAAATTGTAATTGATAGTAAACCTAAAGCTTTAGTCTTATTAATATTTTTTAACCAGTATAAATAAAAATATCCAGCTACAATTATATAAATATTGTAAACAAAGTAGGCTTTAACATTATAAAATTTTGGCACGAAATAACCTAATGCCTCAATAATAAGTACAAATCCTAAAAAGAATAAAAAATTTCTTTGTGTTGATTTTTTATATTTTTCCCACATTATTATTGCAACAATAAAAGCAACAATTTGTGAAGACCACATTAAGATTCTTGTTATTAAATTAATTTCCTCCATCATATTCTATATCATCTGGATCTCCAGAACTTCCCATATTTAAAGGACTTATTCCTGTAATATTTTTATTAGATTCTACAGCTCTTTCGCCTTCTCTAAAAGTAGGCACAAAGAATAAAGTTGATCTAATTATGTTATCTCTTTTATCACGTTTAAGTGCCATTTTTTTAGCTCCAAAATATATTCTTAACCCTAATGTTCCTGAATCATCGATACCTTCAATATTTTTAGATTTTTCTTCTACATAATGAATGTAATTTTTAATTTCATTTAATTCAAACCAAACCTCTCTATTGTCTTCTGCTACATCTCCATTATGGTTTAAATATTCATTAAGAATTGCAAATTGATTTGACTTATAAGTTTCTTCTAAAATATTTGCCTGCTCTGGAGATATTAATCCGCTTGGTTCTTGATATTCTTGATTACAGTCTTCGTTTTTACTACATTCTTTAAATAAAAAAAAGGAAAGAATTAGTACTATAATTAATAGGGTTTTTGATGTTAAATTTTTCATTTTTTGTTAGTTTTAGTTAATAGTTAGATTACTAAGGTAAGGTTTAAAATTAATTTGCAGACCCAATTGATAATGCATATGAGTAACAAGTTCCGTTACCTAGTGATATACTTCCTGACCAATTATAAGAAGTGCAACTTGCTGTAAACGTATAATCGCCTTGTGGTAAATCTCTAAAATAATGCATGCTTGAATGTGTGTCTTGACAATGTACTGTTGATGATGGTAGCATTGCAGAGTCCATAGTACCATTACCTCTTCCGTCTAAAGTTATTGTTATTGTTCCACAATTTATATCCTCAAAACTGTAAAATATAATTTTTCCAGTACCAGTTGGAAGTACTTCATCTACAGATGAATCATCATCATTACTACAACCCATAAAGGCAACTATTGTTATTAAAAAAAATATTGTTTTTATTACGTTTTTCATTTTTATCATTTTATAAAAACCCAAGACTGCTTAAACAGTCTTGGATTGATTAATTGTTTTTAGTTATTACAGCTAAAAAATTCTACTATTTCTACTTGATTATTAGCAACAGTAACCATTTGACTTGTTATGGTTTGTGTCCATCCAGCTTGATTTACAATTTGCACAGTGTAAGTTCCATCCGCTAATCCTGCGAAAAATATATTTCCGTTTATATCAGTTGTTTCTGTCCTGATAAGTGCATTTGTAGCGTCTAATAGATTAAATGTCCAACCACCTCCTAATTGATCTGATACATTGTTAAACAGTCTGTCACAATCGTCTTCTAAAATATTTAAAACACTAATTACATTATTCTCGCAACATCCTTCAGAGTTATTAGAGATTGCTTCATCACCATTTGTAGTTACCATGTTTCCAACAAAAGAAAACCCTAAAATAACAGCACCTGTGTTTACCAATTGGGCTCTAATACTATAACTACCAACAGACAAAGGTACACTTGTAGCAGACCAAGTTAATATTGGATCTACAGACCAAACATACGTTGCACTTGTATTTAACACCGTATTTGTTGCGTTATCTATTAACAAAAATGTGACTTGGTCATCTCCTTTATAGGTAAAACTAAAATCTACATTTGTATCTGTTAGTACACAAAACGAGCGTTCAAAAACATAAGGAACACGGTCTCCATCTACATTGGATGCATTATTACATCCAAAGCTTCCGTTAGGTCCTAAATCAAAAGGAGCTATTGTTGTTGATCCTGGTTGATTTACCCATTGTGTATTTCCAAAATTATTAAAATTCATTGCATATGTTTCTCCAGTAAAAGTCCCAACTGCTGTACTTGTACATGGATTACCAGGAGTTCCTTGAAAAATTGGAGGTTGATTTATAATTTTCCAAAATGGATCTACTGCTCCAAAAGCTGCTACAATAACATCTCCATTAGCATCAATACCTGTAGATAAATTTAATTCGCCTTCTAGATTACAATCTGGATCTATAATTCCTCCATCTGGTGTACAATCGCAATTTACATTTACCATTCCATCTAAAATTCCATCACCATCAGTATCACAAGGATCTCCAATATCTAAACCAATAATTGGACAATCAGGAGTATTAGATGAAGTATATCCACAATCTTCTTCATCACTACAAGAAAAAGCAAATAGTAAAATAGTGGTCATTAATACTAATTTTATTGCTGAGAAAAAACCAGATTCTAAATCGTTGTTTTTCAATGTTTTATATTTTGTGTTCATTTTTATAGTTTTATTTGATTTATCTGAAAAAATGTGTTCGCTAATTAATATTTGTATTTCTATTCAAAATTTAAGAAACGCTCGGTTCATTTTTATAGTTTTTATTAAGCCAAGACTTCATTTTTTATAATCCATCTTGGCTTGAGATTCAATAATAGCCTCTTTTTTAGTTAATACATACTACTTTAAACTCTGTTCTACGATTAATGGTATGCTCGTTTTCTGCACATTGTACTCCATCTGCACAACGGTTTAATAATTCTGTTTCTCCTGCTCCACGAGCGATTAAACGATCTCTAGAAATTCCTGCATTTACTAAGTAATTTACTGTAGATTGTGCACGTTTTTGAGATAAATCTTGGTTATAGTCATTTCCTCCACGAGAGTCTGTATGTGATGACATTTCTACTTTTATAGTTGGGTTGTCTTCCATTAATTTTATAACATAGTCTAAGTCTGGTTTAGATGCTGGAAGAATATCCCATTTTGCTAGATTAAAAATAATGTTATCTAATTTTATAGACTGTCCACAAGGGTTAACACACATTTCAAAGTCTATAAATAATGAGCTATCTCTATCATAATCGTTTGTAGTTACAGTCACTTCGTTAGAAAAATAACCGTCTTTATTACCGTTTAATAAAAAAGTAGAGGCTTGTTTTAAATGAAAGATAAAATCACCCATTGAGTCTGACAATGTATTTTTTTGACCTGGAATTGTAGTATCTCTTAGTGTTATATCTACACCTTGAATTCCTTTATCAGAATTACATTCAACAACACCGCCAATTAAAATAAAGTTTAAGTCTCCATATTTAAGAACTTTTTGGATGCTATTTCCATCTTTTTTACAAGCATCAAATTCGTCTTTTAAAATTGTAACATCTTCTAAACTAACATCATAAAGCTTTCCTTTTACAATTAAATTATCTGCTGTAACATCATTAAACACAACAACTCCATAAGAGTTTGTTGTGCCAGATTGCACAATGTTTCCGTCTAAATCTTCTAAAACTACATCTGTAAAAGGTAAAATTTGGTCAGTATATTTATCTCTAGCAGTTACTGTTACACCACAACCACAAGTAGCACAACATCTTGGCATGTGGTCTTCTCCACAAACTTCGCAAACGTCTTCTTTTTCTTTCTTATTAAATTTATAAGTAATTCCTGCAAATACTCCTACTGAAGAAATATCACAATCGCAAGGTTCTTCTCTTAATTGTGGATCGCTTGAATCTGCAATATTTATAGGTTGTCCAGTTATAGAGCTTCCTTCTACTACTGGTAAGTAAGCAGCAGACACACCTAATGGAGTATCAAACATCTCTTCTGCACCAAAATGACGCATATAGTAAGCACCTGCATTAATCCCGAAATTGTCATTTAAAAAATACGTAAAACGTACTTGTCCTTTAAAAGTAAAAACACTAGACGCATCATATCCTGCATGAAAATTTAAAGGGACTACTGGAGCTGTACTTTCTAAATAAGTACGACCTCCTTTTATAGATGATAATCCAAACCTGGTATTAAACTCTGTTGTAAATTTTCTAGATTGACTTCTAAATTGAAAATTTGGTCCAATACCATAGAATACTCTAGTTATATTATCTTCTGTAACATTAAATGTATTTAGTAAAGTTGATCCTGTTGGATCATACAAATTATCTGTTGGATAGGTGTTTTCTGGCTTGTTCTTGATATAATCAAAGTCAAAACCTAGACCAAACCAATTCCAGTAATAGTCTAAAGATAAGCCTAAGTCTAATCCACCATTATAGTCTATATATGGTGTATTGTTGTTATAACTAGGGAAGTCATAACCAATTCTAGGTGATAATTGAAAGTAATTATTATCATCCTGTTGTGCATTTGTTGTAAATGCCGAAGCAAATACAAATACGATTAATAAAAGTTTTAATAGATTTTTCATGATTTACATTTTTAATTTTAGTTATACACACTTACATAAAGAGGTTGTTAGTTTTGTTACCCTCTTTTTTAAAAATTTTTATTAATCAATACGTTGGAAGAATTGATACCACGCAAATATCCATTTAAACAAAAGGCTAAAAAACACCTATTTAACCACTTGTGCCTTTCAATCGATTATCAGTAAGTTTAAGTCTATAAACAAAAAAACCCGCTATAATAGCGGGTTAAATTTTTTATGTTGAAAAGGGTATTAAACTTAGATTAAAAGCTTTTTAAAAGAATAAGCCCAAGTATTAAACATGCAAATGGTAAACTTAATAGTAATCCAATATGATGTTGATTGGATTTGCTTCTATTAAATTTAGCATTTAATACTTTTCTGGTTTTACCATTATACTTTAACCAATTTTTTAAATGAATTCCAATAGCAGATATAACAAACAATATCCAAGCTTTATCACTTGAAATTGTAGATACATTCATTTTGTTTAAAAAAGTGGCAAAGAACATCCCTAATAAAAACAATACAGCTATTTGTAGAGCTGAAATGTAAATTAATGCAATAGTATTAGCCTTTTGCTTAAAACGTGTTTTAAAGGTTGTAAAAACGGTAAAAAAGAATTGATCGAATGTTGTCATATATTATATAAAAAAACCCGCTACAAAGTAACAGGTTTTTTAGTATTTATTTTTATAAAATAATTATTCTGCTGTTATTTTTACATTATCTACTTCCCATGTAGCTGCTGAAGAACTATCTGAAGTATATTTAATTGCGATAAACAAGTTACCACCTGCTGCTGCAGATACATCTAAAACACCAGAATCTGTCCATGAAGACCAACTTCCGCTATTAGTATCTAAAGTTGCTGGTAAAGCTACCCAAGTACCATCTGTATTTGGATCACCACCTGCATAATCTGTAGCATAAAACACTTCGATATCATTACCATTATAACGTTTTACTGTTTGAAAAGTTAAAAATGCACTTGGTACAGAAGATAAATCTATAGGTAAAGAGATTAACCAATCTTCATTAGTTTGTGCTCCTCCAGAGAATCCAGACATTGTTGCACTGTCATTTGGGTTACCAAATGTATTATAATACCATTCTTGTGTTCCTGTAACACTATATGGTGTCCATTTGTCAAGGTTACCTGCAGAAAAAGAATCTTGGAATAATGGGTCACATCTTAAACCATCCATTACTACATCATCTGTAGTATTTAAGTTTATTATTAAATCGTAACCATCATAGGTTTTGTTAACAATACCAGAAATAGAACCTTTACCATCTGTTGGTATAACAAGGTTTTTAAATGATGCAAATGTACTAGACTCTAAAGTAAAAGTAGAAGAATCTGAACAACTCTCTATGGCTCTTTGTGAATCATAATCGTCTGTTGGGTCAACATAAGGTTTATTTTCTAAACTAGCCGGAAATTGTACATCCATTAATTTAACAAACATACCAATGTGTGCTTCTGAAACATCAGATAAGTTTAATTCTACAGGAACTAAAGTTTCTGTAGTTGAAGATCTAAATAAATGATTAGGAATTTGATTTGATGTCATTTCTAAAACATCATTATCAAAAGTATCAAATTTACCACCAATTGTTACTACATCATCACCTGTATTAGTTTCACCAATATATAAGTCTTTAAGATAAATATATACTTCTCTACCTTTATTAAATTGATTATAAGTATCAGATTGATTTAAAACTACTTTTAAAGTTTGTGTTGGATCTGTTGGGCTATCTTGTATAAAAAATTCTTTATAAAAATTACCCGTTTGATCACTAGATGACACATATCCTTTTACTGCTATTTCAGTTTCAAATTGAGTTGCTTCATATTGAACAAAATTAGCTTTTACTTGGGTCATAGTTTGTAATTCTACTTCACCTGACTGTATTTTAGCCAATAAACTATTTAAACCAGCATTCTCTTCAGAACCTTGAGTTTGAGGCACTGAATAATCGTCATTTTCTACACAAGATGTTACAGCTATTAAAGCCATAAAACTTAGTGCTAATGTTATTAATTTATTCGTTTTCATAATTGTAATATTAATTATTATTAATTTTTCTTTTCCTTTTTAAAATCTAAGATACACATTTACAAAGTAATTAGCGCCTCTACCATACCAGTATTTAGGTCCAAAAACTCTTTTTTCAAGGCTTACATCATCACGTAGTGCTCTATAATCTGCACGTCTTCCTTGTTCGTATCCTCCTGTTTTATATTGCTTATCTAATAGGTTACCTACACTAGCAAAAAAGCCAATAAATTTATCTCCTATTTTCCAAGATTTACCTCCTACTAAATTTACAACCATATAATTGTCAAATTTTTCTTGTTTTAATAAGCCTTTAGCAATTTCTGGGTCATAATCATTATAAGGTAATCCATCAGCATCAGTATAAAACTCGTTAGATCTTGATAAAGGGCTTACATCTATATAAGCATTATCAAAAAAGTTAGCTGTTGCACCAAACCACCAGTAATCTGGATCACGATACTCAAACCCAACAGAATATGCTGTTTGTGGACCACCAGCAACTTTATAGTCTTTTAAGTTTGAAGTACTAACGACTCCAGATGTATTAACTACATCTCCATTTTGTGTATTTATAAAATCTTCTGATGTAGATGTCACATATAAATCTGGATTATTATTATATGTATATTGGCCCACTGAAGCTGCACCTTTTAATTTAATAGTTGGTGTTACTTGAGCTTCTATTCCTAATTCTCCACCAATATGTTGTTTTTCTACTCCAGATAATACTTCTTGGATAAACCCTGTAGTACTACCTTGTGTAAAGAAGAAAGATACTTCATTTGCATCTTCTATTTTAGTATAAAACCCAGTGATTTTTGCTTTTATTATTGGTGATCTAAAAATATAACTTGCATCTGCAGATGTTATTTTCTCTTCTGTGATATTAATATCAGAATTATTTACACCATTAATAACACCTACATAATCATGACTCTCTCTTGAATTTGTATAAGTATTTCTAATTGAAGGAGCTTTAGCAATATAACCACCATTAAAATCTAACAAATGTTTTCCAGAAATTTTATATGTAAATCCTGCTTTTGCACCAAAACCTGTAAATTCAATTTTATCTCCTTTACCAAAAGAATTGTCAAACTCAATGCCATTTTCTATATAAACTTGGTTTTCGTTTTTATATAAACCTTCTCTTTGGTAATCTGTTTTTGTTACACTACCAGATAAGTAAAAGTCTATTTTGTTATATTTAAATTGTGCTTGTGCAAATCCAGATAATTCGTTTACAAATAAGTTATAGTTATATCTAAACTTATCTCCTACAAATGCGACTTGATTAGGATTATTTAAATCAAATTGATTTTGACTAAATGAATCCACATTTAAAGCTCCAGTAGTACTTCCTAATAAGTCAATGATTTCTGCAAAATTTTCAGAATCAAGTTTCTTATAATTTATAGCAGCATTAAATAAAATGTTTTCGTTTATCTCTGTATTAAAAATAGTGTTTAATGTTAATTGCTTATCATCATTTCTATCTTCATATAATGCATAAGCTGCATTAACACCAATTGTATTATTAGTTAAGTTAGCATCTATAATTCTGTCCCAATTTATTTGTCCATCGTTAATAAATTGTTGTTCAGCTTCATAAGCACCTTCTAAGTCTTCGTCTTCTAAAAAATAACTTGGTAAATCTTGATAATATGCAGGACTTGGATTTGCACCTCCAGCATAATCTAAACGACTATTTCCTACTTTACCAAATTGGTAACCAACATTGGTATTTAAACTTGTTTTGTCTGATATATCCCAATAATGGTTTAATAGTAAAATTGGTTCTTCGACTTCTTTAATACGAGAATTTTTTTGTTTGTCTCCTAAATTTCCCCAAAACTCATTATACTTAATCCCTTTTAGGTCGTATACTTCTTGTGTATTTGCAGAAGATTTTCCTCTTCTATTTGGTGCATAGATAGAGGTAAAATTTAAACTATGCTTATCGTTAATTTTCTTTTCTACAGAAACAAAAAATGAATTTGAGTCATATAACGTTGCATCTTGGTAACCTTCGTCTCCCCAACGTCTTCCAATCATTAATGTATAAGCCCAACCGTCTTCCATTAATCCTGAAGCATAACTTGCCATTAAACGATTAGTGTAACTTCTATTTGAAGACGAGTAAGTAATACGTCCACCCTCTCTGTAATTAGAAGCTCTTGTATTAATGTTTGTTGTTCCTAAAACGCCTCCAAAACTGTAAGCAGATGGTGATAATCCTGTACTTAACTCTTGGCTACGTACAACATCATTTAATCCTCCCCAATTACTCCATTGTGGACGACCTGTATCTTGCTTATTCATCTCTACACCATTAATCAAAACTTTTGCGTTGTCTGAATCTAACCCTCTTACTCTGAAAAAAGAAGAACTAAACTCAAAAGCTGCTGTACGTTGAAAAATGTCTCTTGAAGACGATAATAATCCTGAAATATTATCAGATCCACTTGTGTCATCATTTAACTCATCATCAGATAAAGTAATTGTAAACAAATCTTGCTCATTAGAAATTGTTACATCTAATGTCATGTCCTGAATGTCAACTGTTTTACCTTCGTTTACAATAATAGGATAACGTTTTGTGTCATATCCTTCTTTTTCAATTTTAAGGATTTGCTCTCCTAAAGGGACTTGGCTTTTAAAAATAAATTGTCCAAAACCATCAGTTTTTTCAGATACATCTGAATCTTGAATGGTTACTGTTACATCTGGAATTGGCTCGTCTGTTACTGCGTCCTTTACACTACCTTTAACTGTGGTCTGAGCGACTAAAGTAAACGTTGAAAAAATCCCGAATAAAAAAATTAAAAAATTTTTTTTCATACTAGAAATTATAGTTAATAAAATATTGAAGCTTTAAATAATGATTATTTAATGCTTGCAAATTTACATTATTTATAATAAATATCTACTTTTGGCAGGAGTTTTGTATTAACATAACTATAACATAATATTACATTAAATGAAAAATTTAAAATTCTGGCTTACTGCTCTTTGTTTAACAGTTGTTTTTTCTGTTAACGCTCAAGAAAAAAAGAAATTTAAAGTACATACTGTAGCTTTTTACAATCTTGAAAATTTATTTGATACAATTAATGATCCTACTAAAAACGATGAAGCTAGTCCAATGATGGAAATTAAAGCTGATCGTGCAGGAATATATAAGAAAAAAGTGCATAATATGGCACGTGTAATCGCTGACGTTGGTAGTGATATAACTAAAAACACTCCTGCTTTGGTTGGTGTTTGTGAAGTTGAAAACGTTAATGTACTTGAAGATGTAGTTAATGACCCTTTATTACTAACAAAAGATTATGGGATTGTTCATTTTGATGGTCCTGACAATAGAAGTATTGATGTTGGTTTACTTTACCAAAAGTCTTTATTTCAAGTGGTGTCTAAAAGCACTCACACTTTAAAAATTTATGATGATCAAACGCGTAAACGTATTAATACAAGAGATCAACTTTTAGTTACAGGTAAATTAGAAGGTGAAACCGTACATGTTATTGTTAACCATTGGCCTTCAAGACGTGGTGGTGAAGCAAGAAGTAGAGCTAAACGTGTAGCTGCTGCAAAACTGAACAAAAACATTATGGACAGTTTACAATCTGTAGACCCTTATGCTAAGATTATAACGATGGGTGATTTAAATGATAACCCAACCAATGCTAGCGTAAAAGATGTTTTAAAAGCCGAAAAGAAAAAAGAAAAAGTAGATTTTAAAGGTATTTATAATCCCTTTATTGATATGTTTAAAAAAGGATTAGGAACTGGAGCTTATAGAGATTCTTGGAGTTTGTTTGATCAAATCATGGTAACTAAGCCTTTTTTGGATAAAGACTACTCTAATTGGACTTATTATAAAGCTGGTATTTTTAACAAAAATTACTTAGTAAATAAAAAAGGACGTTATAAAGGTTATCCTTTAAGAAGTTTTGCTGATGGTGGTTTTACCAATGGATTTAGTGATCACTTTCCGGTTTATGTTTATTTAATTAGAGAAATTAAAGAGACTAAAACCACTGATGAAGTTGAAGAAACTGAAGATTAAAGCCTATATATTTAAAATAAAAAAAGCGACCAAATGGTCGCTTTTTTATTTCTATAAATTTAACCATGCTTTCCATGGTATTTTTGCTAAAACTAGTATTAATGCCAATGTGTAAAATATAGCAATAGTTTTAAGCTTCTTCTCTGATGTTAATTTCTTTTTATGTTTAGAATACCCAATAGTAATTAATATTACTGCTATAATCATAGTTAATGGATGCTCTACTACATTTGATCGCATGGTTGCGTTTTTCATGATTTCTCCCATACTCATTTCTGCAAAATAGTCTGAAGCAAACCACAAAACTATTCCTATTAATAAATGGATGTGAGATACTATTAAAGTAAATAATGAAAACCTGAAGTCTCTTGCTTCATATTCTTTTTTAGCTAATGTTTTATATAAGGCGTTAAAAGTGGCTACCAACATCATAAATAGCACTAAATAAGCCCAATAAGAGTGTAGCATTTTTACAGTTGAATACATATAGTTTAATTTTTAAGTTAGAGGTTAAAGGTAATAATAATTGTATAAAAAAAGCCTCTTCAATGTGAAGAGGCTTTTTAAAATCTATTTATTTAGATAGTATTAGAAGTTGTAACGTACGCTAAAGTTCCAAGTTCTACCTAAACCAAAGTAACCTCTGTTATTTACATTTATTCCATTAAATGATTCATCTCCAGCTTCAACTTGGTTTGCAGAAGATAATTCAGAAATATAAACAGAATCAAATACATTGTTTACGTTTAATCTCATAGACATAGATCTATTATCGCTTTCACCTAATAACATTTTATAAGATAAACCTAAATCCATTAAATCAAAAGAAGGCAACTCTAAGTTTTCTTTGATTGCTCCTACATCTGCATAAAGATTGTCATTATATCTGTAGTCTGCATCAACGCTAAATCTTTCTGCTACTTGATACACAAACCCTAAACCAGCTGTAAACTGAGCAGCATCTCCTACTTTACCACCATCTACATCTTCTTCTTCAAAAGATAATACATTATTCTCTTCATCTCTTGTAGTAGTTCTTGAATTACCTACATACTCCCAGTTACCCATAGAAGCGAAACCTTTTAATCTTAATTTATCCATTACTTTAGCAGTAAAATCTAATTCAACACCAGAGTGTAATTGCTCAACACCTTCATTAGTAATAAAAATTAAGTTATCACTTCCATCTGTATCAGAAGAAGTTGTTACTCTATCTTTCCATGACGTTCTGTATAAGTTAAGGTTTGCAGAGAAAGTAGGACTAGAATATCCATAACCTGCTTCAAGACCAAAAATCTTTTCGTTTTCTGTTAATGGATTTACTTGGTTAGTAAAGTTTAAGTAAATATTATCGTGGTAAGGTTGACGAGAATAATAACCAGCATTAACATATACGTTATTGTTTTCGTTAATAATATAACCTGCTCCAGCTTTTACGTTGTATCCAAAGTTACTTACTTTTTCAGCTTCAGTTCCATCAGTAATAGATTCTCCTGTATCTGGATTAACAAAATCAGCATTAGTATCAGCTTCTACTTGACTAATTAATTCGTTGTCAGCATATTGATATCTATCTGTTCTTTGGTGTGATTGGTTTGATGCAGCACCTTGAAAGAACACTGATAAATTATCATTAGCATACTCTAATTGAGCAAATAAACCTCCATAGTTAATAGTCTCTCCATAATCCCAAGCTATACGTTGGTCTTCTGAAACAGTATTAAATGTTGCTGTCCATGGGTTAGCTGCGTAACCTTCAGTAACCACTACGTTTTTATATGTTCCAAAACTACCATAAGTTTGGTGGTCGTTATTTTGATCCACTAATCTGATATTTTCTTGCCAAGATGTTAAACCATGGAAGTTTTCTACCTGACGGAAGTGTGTTCCTTGGTAAGTTCTTAAATCCAATCCAGTGTTTAAAGTTAAATTTTCGCTTAAATCAACTTCTAAGTTTGTTACTAATCCATACCAGCTATGTAAATTCATAGATGCACGTGTTACGTAACCACCTCCTGCTGCAAAATATCCACCTTCACCATTAGCGATAGCATTGTTTGAAGCATGTATTGCATTATAATTAATCAATCCATCAGCAGTACGTGTTTTATTACCACGTCCTCCAGTACCTCCTCCTCGTCCCCAAGAAGCGTATAGTACTGTTGATAAATTCATGTTATCATTTATTGTATAATCCCAGTTTAAGTTAGCAACTGGTTTGTGGTAAAAATTTCTTCTTTCAGTTAAGTACTGATTACCTAAATAACCATAATTATCGTTGTATTTTCTTCCTTTTTCTAAATAAGTAGAAATAGATTTAGAAAAGTTTTGATCGTGCCATTGTGGAGCTCCAGTAACTAAAAAGTTAAAGTTATGAGTTTCATTAGGCTTATACCCAAAAGATAAAAAATATGTTTGACCTTCTCCGAAAGTTCCCATATTATATCCATCACCTTGCCAGTGTGTTAATAATGCAGTTACACCAAAACCATTTTCCATTAAACCTGTACTATAAGAAGCAGTTGTTTTAAGATAGTTATTATTTCCAACTGTAGTTTTAACAAAACCACCTTCTCTTTTATCTGTAGTTTTTGTTACAAAGTTTACAGTACCTCCAACAGAAGATATTGCTAATTTAGATGACCCTAAACCACGTTGTATTTGAATTCCGTTAGCAACATCATTCATTCCAGACCAGTTAGACCAGTACATTTTACCATCTTCCATTCCATTAATAGGCTGTCCATTAAGTAAGAAAGCTGTATTATCTTGTTCAAATCCTCTAACTGCAATTCTAGAATCTCCAAAACCACCAGATTGACCAGCTACATAAACTGAAGGTGTATTAACTAAAGATGTTGTAATGTCTCCAGAACCAATTTTTTCTTGAATTTCTTTAGCTCTAATAGTTGATACAGCAATTGGAGTTTGTCTTCCTTCTGCTAAATCAATTACACCTGTACCTACAATTACAATCTCTTCTAAAGCATTTTCTGATGCTATAGATACATTACCTAAATTAGTGTTACCACTAAATGGCAAAGACACTTTACCGTAACCTACATAAGAGATTTCAATTACTCCTGAGTTAGATTGAGTTGTTAAAGTAAAATTACCGTCAAAATCTGTTGTTGTTCCGTTTGACGTTCCTTTTTCTACTACACTTGCACTAGGCAGTGGAGAGTTTAAATCAGCATCCATAACTGTTCCAGTTACAGTACTTTGAGCCATTGTGAATGCAGAGAACATTAATGCTACTGCAAAAAACATAACTTTAATTGTGTTTTTCATTTGATTAATTTAAGAGTTGATTGTTTCAAATTTTGTGCAAAAATAAGACATTTTATAGTTGCAATATTAACTTAAGGTTAACATTTTTTTGCTTAACAAAGTTAAGCATAGTTTTTAGTGTATTAATTAGTTAACACTCAAAACTATAAACAAAGTTTTTAACAAAATTTAACTTAATTTTTTGTAGAATTCTAACAAATTTGAAGTGGATGTGTCATGATTGACAAAAGTGTTATTCTTAAATTCGGATAAGATTTTATTAGCTAATTGCTTTCCTAGCTCTACTCCAAATTGGTCATAACTATAAATATTCCATACAATTCCTTGTACAAATATTTTGTGTTCATACATTGCAATTAATTCTCCTAAACTTTCTGGAGTTAATTTTTTAATTAAAATCGTGTTTGTAGGTTTATTACCTTCAAACACTTTAAAAGGAGTTAATTCTTTTATTTTTTGGTCTGAAACATCTTGAGTTTTAAATTCAGACACAACTTCAGCTTTAGACTTTCCATTAAGCAAAGCTTCTGTTTGAGCAAAATAGTTTGACATTAACTTGTCTTGATGCTCCTTATTACCATGTAAGCTTTGAGCAAACCCAATAAAATCTGCTGGAATTAGTTTTGTACCTTGATGGATTAATTGAAAAAAGGCGTGTTGCGAGTTTGTTCCTGGTTCTCCCCAAATTATTGTTCCAGTTTGATAATTAACTTTTTCACCGTTTCTATCTACACTTTTTCCATTACTTTCCATTATACCTTGTTGCAAATAGGTTGCAAACTGAGTTAGGTATTGTGTATATGGTATTATGGCTTCGCTTTCGGCATTAAAAAAATTGTTATACCATATGCTTAATAGTGCTAAAATTACAGGAATGTTTTTATCAAACGTCTGGCTTTTAAAGTGAGTATCCATTTTATTAGCACCAGATAAAAGTTCCTCAAAGTTTTTATATCCAACTGCTAAACTAATGGTTAATCCAACAGCACTCCATAAAGAAAAACGTCCACCAACCCAGTTCCACATTGGGAAAATATTGGCTTCATCTATTCCAAATTCTTTTACTTTTTGAATATTAGTTGATACTGCAACAAAATGCTTTGCTACATCATCATTAGTTGCATATGTTAAAAACCAATCCCTTAATGTATTTGCATTTGATAACGTTTCTTGTGTTGTAAATGTTTTTGAAACAATTACAAATAAAGTAGTTTCTGGATTTAACTTTTTAATGATTTCATTAACATGGTCTCCATCTACATTACTAACAAAATGTGTTGTTAAATGGTTTTTGTAATACTGTAAACTCTCTACAACCATTGCTGGTCCTAAATCACTTCCTCCAATTCCTATATTTACAATATCTGTAAACGCTTTATTAGTATATCCTTTTAATGTACCTGTAGTAACTTGATTTGTAAATGCTTTTATTTTGTTTTTTACTGAAACTACTTCAGGCATTATATTTACTCCATCTACTAAAATAGTATCTGTTGCTTTAGCACGTAAAGCTGTGTGCAATACCTCGCGTCCTTCTGTTTTATTAATTACTTCTCCTAAGAATTGAGCATTAATTGCTTCTTTTAGTTTCGTTTCTTCTGCTAATTCTAAAAGTAATTCTATAGTCTTTGGTGTTACTCTGTTTTTTGAATAATCGACATAAAAATCTTCCCAATTAATAGTCATTTGATTTGCTCTGTTTGGATTTTGAGCAAATAAATCTTTCATTTTTAAATCTTTTACATCTTCAAAATGATCTTTTAATTTTTGCCAAGCTTTTGTTGTGGTAGGGTTGATGTTAGGTAATGCCATTATTTTGATAAAGTAATTTCGTTTTCTTGATTAAATTCTATGTCTAAAATCTGATTTTCTTCTACAGGAAGTATAAATTCTATATCGTCTAATTGGACTTTTAAAGGTTTTACAAATTTTAAATATTTTGCTTTTAAACTATCCGAAATAGGTTCGGCTTCTGGAAGTTTTTGTTTAAAAGGGTCAACTTCTTTTCCGTTTTTCCAGAATCTATAGCATACATGTGGTCCAGAGGTGTTTCCTGTCATTCCAACCCATCCAATAACATCTCCTTGCTTAACAAAATCGCCAATCTTGGCTTTTCTGCTTTTCATATGAAAATATTTAGTTGTATAGGTACTGTTATGCTTTACCGCTACAAGATTACCAGCTGATTTACTATAACGAGATTCAACAACAGTTCCGTTTGCGGTAGCCATAATTGGTGTGCCAATATTTGCTGCAAAATCGGTTCCTTTATGTGCTCTTACTCGGTTTCCATAAAGTGCAATACGCCTATTTAGGTTGTATCTTGAAGAAATACGCTTGTACTCTACAGGTGCTTTTAAAAAGGCTCGACGTAAGTTTTTTGCCTCTTCAGAAAAATAATCTTTTATCCTTTTTATGGTATCTGTTTCAAACTCAAAAGCATAAAAAGGTTCGTTATTATGCTCAAAATATGCTGCTTTAATATTCTCTATTCCTGCATAAATGGTATCGTCTATATATTTTTCTGTATATATAACTTTAAATTTATCGTTTTTTTGAAGTCTAAAAAAGTCAATAGTCCACGCGTAAATATCACTCATTTTGTAAGCCAACAATACACTTTTACCTTGTTTTGCTAAGGCTTCAGAAATATTAGACTCTATAATTCCAGACACTTCTTTTTCGACATATTTTATAGGTTTTGTACTAGAATATGCGTGAATAGAATCTTGAAAATTTATGACAACGTAATCTGTTTTTGTAGGCTGATAAATAAAACATTTAGGTTGTTGTAATGAATCGTTAGAACACAGTAATGTATATGGCTTACCTATTTGAAGTCTTCTAATATCAAAGGTGTCTTTGGTTTCTTGAGTAATTTCAAATATTTTAGAGTAGTCTATTTGGTTACGCTGAAGAATCTCTCCAAAGCTATCACCTTTTCTAATAGTGTCACGTTTAACAACATAGTTATTTAGATTAAAACCAAACTCGTAGAATTGTTCTGGCTCTAATACTGAAGCTGCTTTTAAAGGACTAATTGGGTCATTTTTACATCCTATTATTGAAAATGCAAATACTAAAAGTACTACACATTTTTGCCCCAATCTTCCAGTTCTTTTTTGGTCCATAAGTCTGGAAAAAATATTCTTCTTTGATATTTTGGATGCATATATTTTACCCATTCGCTTCCTCCTGTTGCTTCTGCTGTTTTCCCACCAATATTTAAATAGTGGTTAGCAGTGTTATAATGTGCCATTACCCAAGTAATGTTTACTGTATAATCGTAATGACGCATTGCTTTGATTAAATCTTTGTCTTCTTTAACCTCTTGAGGTAAACTTTTAAAAATAGTCCACAAATTATGAGTGTTATAGAATTCTGCAAATCTAATAAATTCGTCCTTGTATTTCTCTTCAAATACTGTTAATGTGTAACTTTTTTTACCAGTTTTATAATCTTTTCCTGCTGCTTGCCAATATAAATGTTCAAAAGCGTGCTCAAAAGAAGTGTTACGATCTATTGAATCTCTAAAACGGTTATCGATAAGATTTATTAATTCTGTAGAAGAAAATTCTATTTTTCTGTATTGCGCAGATTGAAATCCACTTGCTGGCGTTAAGGTATTTCTAAACTTATTGTATTGCGCAACATCCATTCCGTCTTTCATAACAGTAAATGAAGATGTTAGCACGTCAAAATAACGACTTATACGCATAATTTTTGTTTCAAAAAAGGCAGCTGTAATATTGTCCTGTTTTGCAACTTGATCTATTTCCCAAAGGATCATTTTAAACAACAACTCATTTACTTGATGGTACATTAAAAACACCATCTCATCAGGAAGTGTAGTACGTTGTACTTGTAAGTTTAAAAGTGCGTCTGTTTGAATATAGTCCCAATAATCTATTGGTTTACTATGCAATAAACCTTCTAAATGTGTGTCCACATTTTGGTCTAATGCTTTGTATTTTTCTTCTAATTGGTTTGTTAATTTTTGGTCTACACTCATTATTAATTAATCTACAATAATTTTGAAACTGTGTTTTAATCCTTTATAAGCTTCTAAATCTGCTCTTAAAGACCCTACAGCCAAATCTGCTTTTATACGTAAAGGTATTTTATTTTTATCATTAGACACCCAAAGGGTTAAACTTTCTTCTTCTTTAAAAACACGTCCTGCCATAACATATGGTCTAAACATTAATGTCTCAACCTTTCCAAAATTAGTGTTTAAGTTTTCCTTACCTAAAAATTTAAGTTTGAAACCATAGTTTTCTTCGTCAAAAAACATATCTAATTTAATCTCGTCGCCTTCTTTTAAGGTTTCTGTATCTAATTTATTTCTTAAATAATAAAAAGTAGACACCATGTCTTGAACATTAGTCTTAGTATCTATTGTCTTTTTTGTATCGTGCTTTTTATTATAAACAAGCGCTTCTTTCTTTTCTTGATCAAATTTAATTTCTACATTTTTTTTATGACCACCTTCATCTATTTTTCTAATAAATTTATATGGTAAAATAGTTTCTTTATCAAAATAGCTTTCATAACGATCTTCTACTTTAAAAAACCATTTAATCATTCCTGTAGTCCAACCTTTTCCAACAACATGAAACACTGGCTTACCGTTTAATGTGGTTTCTTTAACTTGAAGTGTTGCATTTCCTGCTTTCATCCAACCACTATAGCTCATTTTAAATTTAAACCACTCGCCATCTTTAAATGCTGGTTCTTGATCTTGAGCAACGGTTAAGTTAACTGCTAATATTGCTAAAAGTATAAGTATTTGTTTTTTCATAACTATTGTAATTATATAACTTGATTTGTTAAGTTATTGGTTAATTATAACTAATTAATACAATTACTATTCCAAAAATATAAAACAAAAAAATGTCACTTTACTATTTGACGACATTTTTTTGTTTTTTAAACTAGAGCGTTTTGTTAAAGTGTTCCTCTTTTAGCTTGCTCTCTTTCGATAGATTCAAACAATGCTTTAAAGTTTCCTGCTCCAAAACCACGTGCTCCCATACGTTGGATTATTTCAAAAAATAGGGTTGGTCTATCTTCTACTGGTTTAGTAAAAATTTGAAGTAGATAGCCTTCTTCATCTGCATCTATCATAATACCTAATCCTTTTAGTTTTTCGATATCTTCTCTTAACTCATGGCTAAACTCTTCTAATCTACCAGGAACTGCTTTGTAATATGCTTCTGGAGGTGTTGATAAAAACTCTACTCCATTGGAGCGTAATTGAGATACCGTTTTAATAATATCGTCTGTAGCTACTGCAATATGTTGGACTCCTGCGCCTTCATAAAAGTCTAAATACTCTTCTATTTGAGAACGCTTTTTGCCTTTTGCAGGTTCGTTAATTGGAAATTTAATTCTCCCATTTCCATTAGACATTACTTTAGACATTAGTGCTGAGTATTCTGTATGGATTTGCTTGTCATCAAAAGATAAAAAGTTTTCAAATCCCATTACATCTTCATACCATTTTACCCAAATATCCATTTGGTTCCAACCAACGTTACCAACCATATGGTCTATGTATTTTAATCCTGCTGTTGGTGGATTGTAATCGGATTCCCATTTTTGAAAACCTGGTAAAAATGCGCCTTTATAATTTTTACGTTCAACAAACATGTGTACTGTTTCACCATAGGTATAGATTCCTGCTCTTACTACTTCTCCATGTTCATCTTTTTCTACTGTTGGTTCCATGTAAGATTTGGCTCCTCTAGACGTTGTTTCTTCATATGCTTTTTTTGCATCTTCTACCCATAATGCAACTACTTTTACTCCATCTCCATGTTTTACAATATGGTCATTAATTGGTGACTTACTGTTTAAAGGTGTTGTTAGCATTAACTTTATTTTGTCTTGCGTTAACACATAACTTACAGAATCTTTAGATCCTGTTTCCAGGCCTTTATATGCATGCGATTGGAATCCAAATGCTGTTTTATAGAAGTGTGCTGCTTGTTTTGCATTACCTACGTAAAACTCTACATAATCTGTACCTAGAAGTGGTAAAAAATCTTGTGCTCCTTCAAATATTTTTTCTAAACCGTAGTTTACTGATTTTATTTCTTTTTTACTCATGGTAAGTATATTTTCGTTTCCACTATTGTGGAATTTTTATTCTTAAAAAAATGTTTAGTGATTCCACTTTCGTGGAAATAAAAGCCTTACTCCAACCAAGATTTAAAGTAATCTTCGTCTGCAATTTTTAATGCTTCTTCTGTTACCATTAATGGCTTAAAAGTGTCTACCATTACTGCTAACTCATCTGTTTTTACTTGTCCAATACTACGTTCTGTTGCTCCTGGATGTGGTCCATGTGGTATACCTGCAGGATGCAAGGATATATGTCCTGCGTCAATATCGTTTCTGGACATAAAATCTCCATCGACATAGTACAATACCTCATCACTATCTATATTACTATGGTTGTAAGGTGCTGGAATGCTTTCTGGATGATAATCGTACAATCTAGGTACAAAACTACAGATTACAAACGCATCAGACTCAAAAGTTTGATGCACAGGTGGTGGTTGATGGATACGACCTGTTATAGGCTCGAAATCGTGAATTGAAAACGCATATGGGTAATTAAATCCATCGTAACCTACTACATCAAAAGGATGTGTGGCGTAAACCATTTCAAAAATATCGTCTTGTTTTTTAACTTTCATTAAAAAATCTCCTTTTTTGTTATTGGTTTCTAGCTCGTATGGTTGTCTTATGTCACGCTCGCAAAAAGGTGAATGCTCTAACAGTTGCCCAAACCAATTACGATAACGTTTTGGTGTGTAAACTGGTCTTTTTGACTCGACAATAAACAAACGATTGTCTTCAGTGTCAAAATCTATTTTATAAATAATACCTCTTGGTATTATTAAATAATCTCCATATTTAAAATCTAGGTTTCCAAGATGTGTTCTTAATTTTCCTGTGCCTTTATGGATAAAAATCACCTCGTCTGCATCTGTGTTTTTATAAAAATAATCTTTGGTAGATTGTTTTGGTGCTGCCAAAATAATACTACAATCACTATTGGTTAAAACTGTTTTACGTGATTGTAAATAATCGTTTTCTGGTTTGACTTGAAACCCTCTAAAGCGATAGGATTGTATATGGTTTGCTTTTGCAATTTTTGGTGCGACATTATATTGCTTTTGTATTGCTTTAACTTGTGTTGGTCTTTGCTCGTGATATGAGTTTGTTGACATACCATCAAAACCAATGGTTCCAAATAATTGTTCTGCATACAGAGATCCATCTGGCTTTTTAAATTGGGTGTGTCTTTTTGGTGGAATTTTTCCGAGTTTATGATAAAATGGCATTTTTATAGTTTTTAGATTAAAAAATAGACTATTAACTAAAGTGTTAACGTCTTACTAAATGCTTAACAAGGAAGGAAGATCACTCTGGATTACGTTTAATCAAGAATTTTAAATGTGATAATAAATCGCTCCAAATTGTGCTCATAATCTAACAAATATCGTAAATTTTGATGAGTTTTGGAAGTGTTTTTAACTTGAAAAAAGACCCTTGGTGTTTTGCCTTGTGTTAAGGGTAGGAATACTTCGACAAACTCAGCATAAATTCTATCCTTTTTTTGCTGCCATATATGGCAAAAAAAGATATAATGGATAACCTGGTTTTATTTAAACCAATAAACGGTTAAATAAAAAACGCCCAATTAAAACCAATATCCTAAATTAAAAAACCAATGATTTTGTTTGGTTTCTGGAGAAAAGCTATACTTAACTTCTATTGGTCCTAAAAAAGATTGATAAGAGTAGCCTATAGCATATCCTGAATAGTCTGGTAAAGAAAACCAATTTCCAGTATCATATAATCTATCCTCAACATTTGCAAAATTAGCTGATGCTATTATGTGGTTTTTAGGATAGAATTGGTAATCTAGGTTTACACTTCCCTTTATATAAGAATCTGCTGCTATTGATAAAAAATCGTAGCCATAAAATGGTTTGAAATTATTAATAAAATTATTACCATATCCTCCAAGTACAAAGTCTAAAAACTGATTAGCTTTTGGGTTAATTTTAAAACCTCCATCTGTACTAAAATTAATTGATAGTTTATCAAAAATTTTATGTGCATACCCTAATTCTGCTTTAAAAATTGTGAATGGTGAAAATGTATTTGAAAAATCTGAAGAATATAAATAGTAGTTACCCTCTGCTGAAAAATACATTCCATCTGTTGGGAAATACTTACTATCGTAGGTATCAAATTTTAAAGCTCCAAATAGACTAACGTAATCACTGTTTTCAAAAACTGTTTCGTTTTGATTTTGAGAGGATAAAATGGTTTCTGTTTTTACTTGAAGTTTTTTATGTTCTAAACCTGTTGTAAAAACCAGGTCGTTTTTAAATAGTGTTTGTAAAAAAAACTGATTGTTTATATCTATTAATTGTGCATTAATTTTATTAATTCCTGTTGTTGCAATTTGTGCTGTTGTTAAAAAAGCGTTTGCGACTATACCTTGATCAAACTCATTATATCTAGATTTTAAACCTATACTCCAATGCGCTCCTTTATCTATAAAATAATCAAAATTATACCTAACATGATCTCCAAAAATTAGATCTAAAGACATGACATCATTTTTTAATAACAATTGTTTTTTAGTGACATTAATTAGCATTGCACTTTTATACAAATCATCATAGTGTAAACCTAGTTTTAAAAATGTTGTTTTTTTTGTTTCGGTTACATTTGTAACGATTCTGTAGGTGTTGTTTTTTTCAGGTTTTAATTCGTAAAAAAAGCTGTCAAAATTATTTGTAGCTACAACATTATTGGCTCCTCTTGATAAATCATTATATGATATTTTGCTATACTGGTTTAAGTTAAGTTTCCCTAATATATAAGATCTTGTGTACTTTTCAATTCCATTAGTCTCGATATAATTTATATTTAAACTATCAGGAGATTTCATAACCTGTTTTACTAAAGGTTGTTTATACTGTTTTTGCTTTAGCTGCTTTAAAATTTCTATTTTATCTAGTGTTGCTAATTCACCATTATCAATAATTTGTTTACCATCATCAAAAGACACAACGTTAAATTTTGTAATATCTGGTTTAATATAAATATCTGTCTTTTTAGACTTAATTTTCATATCATTTATAGTCCTAAAATTATTTATCTGGAATAATATTTCTGGTGCTGAAGATAAATCTGTCCTATTGGCTAAATCGTCTTGAACATCTACACCAATAATAATATCCATTCCTTTTTCTCTAAGCTCGTCAATTGGATAATTATTGACGACACCTCCATCAATTAATAGTCTTCCATCAAACTCGACAGGTTGAAACAATGATGGAAACGCTCCACTTGCTTTAACTGCTCGAGGTAAATTACCTTTATCCAACACTACTTGTTGTCCAGTTTCTACATCTGTTGCTATACAGAAAAACGGAATTGGTAATTGAGAAAAATTGTCTTCTTTGCTAACATGAAGCAATAACTTAGTTAATAAATTAAAAGTGTTTTGCCCTTTAGAAAGCGCAGAAGGCAACTTTACTTTTAAATTATCGAAAGGGAGTGTAATAGCATATCTTTCTGATAGTTCTCTCTCATAAGTAGATTTTGCAGAACGTGGTATTTTATCGTTTAAAATATCGTCAAAATTTACACCTTTAAAAATGGAGTCTAATTGTTTACCTGAATATCCAGAAGCGTATAAAGATCCAATAATTGCTCCCATACTTGTACCAGCAATATAATCTACCCTAATTCCTAAACTATCAATAACTTTTAGTGTTCCAATATGTGCAAACCCTTTTGCTCCACCACCACTTAACACCAAACCAATTTTGGGCTCTTTTGGCATTGTATCTTGGGCTTTTAGGTTAAAGCTAAAAGCTAATAATAGTATAAAAAATAGGCTTATTTGCTTCATTCTTTATTATAATAATTATAAATTTTTGTTGCTCTAGAATTACCAACGACTTCTTCTAGCTCGTCTATTTTTGCGTTTGAAATTCGTTTTGCTGATTTAAATTTTTTTAATAGTTCAATAATTGTTTTTTCTCCAATACCTGGAATGGTTTCCATTTCTGTATTTAAAGCCTGCTTGCTACGTTTATTACGATGATGCTCTATCCCAAAACGATGTGCTTCATTACGTAATTGTTGTACAATTTTTAATGTTTCTGATTTTTTATCTAAATATAAGGGAATTGGATCATCTGGATAGAATAATTCTTCTAAACGTTTTGCAATTCCTATAATGGCTATTTTTCCTCTTAAATTTAAAGCATCTAAACTTTTTAAGGCAGAAGATAATTGTCCTTTTCCTCCATCAATTATTATTAATTGTGGCAAAGGTTGTTTCTCTTCTAATAATCTTTTATAGCGTCTAAATACTACTTCTTCCATAGATGCAAAATCATCTGGACCTTCCACTGTTTTTATATTAAAATGTCGGTAGTCTTTTTTACTTGGTTTTCCGTTTTTAAACACAACACAAGCTGCAACTGGATTAGTTCCTTGTATGTTAGAGTTATCAAAACACTCTATATGACGTGGCTCTTCGCTTAGTCTTAAATCTACTTTCATTTGAGCCATAATACGATTTGCGTGTCGATCTGGATCTGTAATTTTAACTTGTTTAAAACGCTCTAGTCTATAATATTTTGCGTTTCTAATTGATAAGCCTAAAATGTGTTTTTTGTCTCCTAATTGTGGTACTGTTACTTTTATATCTTCTCCAATATCGACTTTAAATGGCACATAAATCTCTTTAGATTTTGAGTTAAAACGTGCTCTAATCTCGATAATAGCTAACTCTAAAAGAGTTTTATCAGTTTCGTCTAGTTTTTTCTTGATTTCTAATGTGTGAGAGCGGATTATAGAACCATAAGACAGCTGTAAAAAATTAACATATCCATGTCCAGCATCGCTTATTACAGAAAACACATCTACATTACTAATTTTTGGGTTTACTATGGTAGACTTAGCTTGGTAGTTTTCTAAAACGTCTATTTTTTCTTTTATAATTTGAGCGTCTTCAAACTCCATATTTTCTGCAAATTGTTTCATTTGCAATTTAAATTCGCCTAAAGAGTCTTTAAAATTTCCTTTTAAAATAGCTCTAATCGCTTTTATTTTTTCATTATAGGCTGTTTCATTCTCATAGCCTTCGCAAGCACCTTTACAATTTCCAAGATGGTACTCTAAACAGACTTTGTATTTTCCTGACTGTATTTTGTTTTCTGCTAAATCAAATTTACAGGTTCTTAATTGAAACAATCCTCTAATTAAATCCAACAAGGTATACACCGTTTTTACGCTTGTATAAGGTCCAAAATATTCGCTTCCGTCTTTTATATAACGTCTGGTATGAAATATTCTAGGAAAACGCTCTTTTTTAATACAAATCCATGGGTAGCTTTTATCATCTTTTAATAAAACATTATAACGTGGTTTGTGTTTTTTTATAAGATTATTTTCTAATAATAACGCATCTGTCTCTGTCTCTACAACAATATGCTTAATGTTTACAATACGTTTTACTAGTACTCTGGTTTTACCATTATCATGTGTTTTTGTAAAATAAGAGGTCACCCGTTTTTTTAAATTTTTAGCTTTACCAACATAAATTATTGTGCCTTCACTATCAAAATACTGATAGACTCCAGGAGATTCTGGTAATGTTTTAAGCTGAATATCTAAAGTGGTTTGACTCATTTATTATCAAAAAAATCGACTTATTATCAAAGGTAATTATTTAAAAACAACTTAAGGTTTATAGACAAAATTTTAACCTTAAAATAAATTGTAAGTTGTAAAATATTATTGACTACATTGCGCCACTTTAAAAAAAATAAAATGACAAAGAAGACTATTGGTAGAATAGATAAAATTAACTTTCCAAAGTTAGATTTATTACAAATAGATTGCAAGATTGACACAGGTGCATATACTTCTGCAATACATTGTTCTGAAGTTTTTGAAAAAGAAGATGGGTTATATTGTACGTTTTACAGTAAAGGTCACCCAAATTTTAATAGCAAAACAAAAGTATTTAAAGACTATACTTTTACTGATGTAAAAAGCAGTAATGGTTTTGTAGAAAATAGATATAAAATAAAAACAGAGGTTATTTTTTTTGGTAAAACATATAAGATTAACTTAACTTTAAGCACAAGAGAAGATATGAGATTTCCTGTTTTAATTGGTAGACAGTTTTTAAAACGTAAATTTTTAGTAGATGTCGATCTTGAAAATCAATCCTTTAATACTACTAACTAATGAATATTGTTATTTTATCCAGAAACGCAAACTTATATTCTACCGATAGACTGGTTGAAGAAGGCGAACAAAGAGGTCATAAAATAGAAATAATTGATCCTTTAAAGTGCGATATAATTATTGAAACAGAAAAACCAACCATTTACTATAAAGATCGTTATTTAGACTATGTAGATGCTATTATACCCAGAATTGGTGCTTCAGTTACATTTTATGGTTGTGCTGTTGTTAGACAGTTTGAAATGATGAATGTATTTACTACTGCATCTTCTGATGCCATTCTTAGATCTAGAGATAAACTTAAAAGCTTACAACGCTTAAGTAAAGCTGGAATTGGAATGCCTAAAACTGTTTTTACAAACTACTCTAGAGATGTTGAAGAAGTAATAGAGCATGTTGGTGGTGTACCAGTTATTATTAAATTATTAGAAGGTACGCAAGGGTTAGGTGTTGTTTTAGCTGAATCTAAAAATGCAGCAGAATCTGTACTTGAAGCCTTTAATGGACTTGAAGCAAGAGTTATTGTTCAAGAGTATATTAAAGAAGCTAAAGGCGCAGATTTAAGAGCTTTAGTAGTAGATGGTCAGGTTGTTGGAGCCATGAAACGTCAAGGCAAGGAAGGTGAATTTAGGTCTAATTTACATAGAGGTGGAAGTGCTAATATTATTAAACTAAGTGTAGACGAATTAAAAGTAGCCATGAAAGCTTCAAAAGCATTAAAATTGCCTGTTTGTGGTGTAGATATGCTACAATCTTCAAGAGGGCCTTTACTGTTAGAAGTAAATTCTAGTCCAGGATTAGAAGGTATAGAAAAGGCTACAGGTAGAAACATTGCTAGAAGCATTATTACTTATATAGAAAAAAATAGCAAAAAATAAATATGTATATAAACAAAGATTTAAAAATCTTAGGCGAAGTTATTAAACCTGGAGAAAGTGCTGAAGTCAGCTTTAATGTTGCTAAGTTACATACTAGAACTCCAGTAGATGTTCCTGTTATTATTGAGCGCTCTAAAAAACCTGGACCAACTATTTTATTTACTGCTGGTATCCATGGAGACGAGGTTAATGGAATTGAAATTGTGCGTCAATTAATTTCTAAAAAAATTAATAAACCAAGAATTGGAACAACCATTTGTATTCCTGTGCTTAATATTTTTGGATTTATAAATATGGAACGTGAGTTTCCAGATGGACGGGATTTAAATCGTGTATTTCCTGGATCTAAAAACGGATCGTTAGCCAGTCGAGTGGCTTATGAGTTAATACACGAAATCATACCACATGTGGATTTTATAGTCGATTTTCATACAGGTGGAGCTTTTAGGTTTAATGCACCACAAATACGAATAGAACAAGGTAATGAAGATGATGATGTTATGGCAGAAATCTTTGGTGCACCTTTCATTTTATATTCTACTAACTCCAGTAAAACATTTAGAAAGACTTGTAATAAAATGGGGAAACCTATTTTATTATATGAAGGCGGAAAATCGTTTCATATTGACAATACTGTAACTAATACAGCTGTAAATGGTGCCAAACGTATTTTAAACCATTTTGGAATGTTAAGCAGGCAATTTAAAGTGTCAGAACCTAAAAAAGCATGTGTTAAAATCACAGAAAGTTCTTGGCTTAGAGCCAAACATTCTGGGATGTTTAAAGCGACTATTGCTTTAGGAATAGAAGTGAAAAAAGGAGACACTATTGGTAACATTACAGACCCTTATGGTAAGTTTAATCACTTTGTAAAAGCAAATCATACAGGATATGTTATAAATATTAATCAATCTCCAATTGTGTATCAAGGTGATGCCTTGTTTCATGTTTCTACCAAAACAAAACAGTAACACGTTTTGCATTTTAAATCTTTATTAAGATAAACGTCAGTTCGAGTGATTTTGAGGCACGAAAAATTGTATCGAGAACTTTTGAGTTAAAATTCTTATTCTCGATACAAATTTTACTCATTTTCAATCGTAAAATTCACTCAAATTGACGAATTTTATCAAAACACATATCTGTAACATTAGCTAAAAATGACTAAAAACCAATTACGTAAAAAATATAAAGCCTTACGTAGCCAATTATCTGAATCTACAATTGACAATTTTAGTATTAAAATTGCTAATCAATTGTTAACCTTAGATTTATGGAATCTAAGCTTCTATCATTTATTTTTATCTATTGAAACTCAAAAAGAAATAAACACAGATTTTATATTAAATATCTTGTCTGGAAAGGATAAAAACATTGTTATTTCTAAAAGCGATTTTAAAACCAATACACTATCTAATTATCTACTAACCGATGCAACTACTTTAAAACTTAATGCATATAATATTCCAGAACCTGTGGATGGAATAGAAATATCAAATAACAACATTGATGTTGTTTTTGTACCACTATTAGCGTTTGATTTAAAAGGACATCGTGTTGGTTATGGTAAAGGGTTTTATGATACTTTTTTAGCGTCTTGCAAGCCAAAAACTATTAAAATTGGGCTGTCTTTTTTTGAAGCTGAAGCTGAAATAGAAGCTATTTACGAAGGAGATATTAGTTTGGACTATTGTGTGACACCTGAAAAGATATACAAGTTTTAGTTTTCATCCTTTTTAGGAAACGCCTTTTTATTAAAAAAAATTAAGATACCAAATCCCACACTTATTGCTACGTCTGCAATATTAAAAACAGGTTCAAAAAACGTAAAATAATCACCACCAATACCTGGAATCCATTCTGGTAAATAACCTTTCCATAAAGGTAAGTACAACATGTCTACCACTTTACCATGTAACAAACTATCATAACCTTTTGTTGGTAAAAAAGTAGCAATTTGACTTGTACTGTCGTCAAACAATACTCCATAAAAAACAGAATCTAATATATTACCTAAAGCTCCTGCAAAAATAAATACTAATGCTAAAACCAAGGTTTTAGAATATTGCTTTTTAATGGTATTAACTAACCAATATCCAATCCCAATTATCGCAAAAATCCTAAAAACAGTCAAACTAACTTTGGCTGTCCTATCTGTCATAAAAGGTAAAATGTCGCTTAACTTGGTTCCCCAAGCCATTCCGTTATTTTCAATAAAATAAATTTTAAACCAATTAAAAACAGTCACATCTTCTCCTAAAACAAAATGGGTTTTGACGTATATTTTACTTATTTGATCAATAAGTAAAATGATAATTATAAGGAGTGAGGCTTTCTTTAAATTCATAATTTCTGAAAACAAAAATAGACTTATTTTTCTATTTTGGTTATCTTAATATTGCCATTAATACTATGACAGCTTATTTGATGGTTTTTGTTAATAAAAAACTTATTACTTACAGTTCCTGTTTTAGTAAACGCTTCAACTTTAGCATTATTGGTCTCAATGGTAATATTACCTTCAATAGTATTGATAATTGCGTCTCCTAAAAACTGTTTTAAATTACAATTACCTTGATTTAGCTCTATAAAAACAGAAGGATATTGTCCTGTAATTTGGACAAAAGCAATATCACTTTTTATATCTAGATTAATATGTTTAGGTACAGTGATTTCATACTCTACAGACAACACTTTATGCGCACTTAACTTATCATTTTCGTTTTTAAATAACGGTTGGAATGTTGAAGAAATAAACAGTTGTGTTTCTGTAATACTATCAATAATTACAAGATGCTTGGCATACTCACCTTCTATTTTAACTTTTAAGTTAATTGTATTATCTAAACTGTTTGAGACTTTAATTTTAAAAACATTTTGACCATCAATGGTCAAGGTTTTTAATTGTGTAGCACTCCATGATTTTTCTGTGCTTTTTTGGGCAAAAACCGAAAAATTAATACAAAAGGCTAATAAAAATAAAACTCTTTTCATAAGTTAGATTCCTACATACGCAGGAATGACAATGTAATTAAAAACAAAACGCTTCAATAAAAATTGAAGCGTTTTGTTTTGGGTAAGGTTCCCATTTTCATGGGAATATGTTATTGCATATTCTTTGCTTCAATGCTTAATGTTGCATGTGGTACTATCTCTAATCTTTTTGGATTGATTAATTTACCAGTAACACGACACACACCATATGTTTTATTTTCAATTCTAATTAAAGCGTTTTTAAGATCACGTATAAACTTTTCTTGCCTAATTGCTAATGCAGAATTAGATTCTTTACTCATAGTTTCACTTCCTTCATCAAATGCCTTAAATTGTGGTGACGTATCATCAGTTCCATTATTATGATCATTCATGTAAGCACTCTTGATTAATTCTAAATCATGTTTTGCTTTTTCAATCTTTTCAAGGATTATTATTTTAAATCCTGCTAATTCTTTATCTGAATATCTAAGGTTTATATCTGATGCCATAATTTTTAATTTTTTTGAATAAATAGTTTGGTATTTACATCATCAAAAGCAATTTCTATACCATTATCTAATTTAGTAATAATTTCTAAATTATCGGTTAAAGTTTCTGCTTTTATATATTCTAAATTTGCTTTAATAGCTTGTACTATATTTTTATCTTCTTGTAGTTGCACTACAATTCTGTCTGTGACTTCAAAACCAGAATCTTTTCTTAAATTCTGAATACGGTTTACTAACTCTCTAGCAATTCCTTCTTCTTTTAATACTTCAGATATTGTAACGTCTAAAGCGACCGTAATATTACCTTCATTTGCAACTAACCATCCTTCAATGTCTTGAGAGGTAATTTCTACATCATCACGTTGTAATGTAATAATTTTTCCATTACAATCGACATCAATCTCACCTTTTTGTTCAACAATTTTAATATCGTCTGCAGACATTTTATTAATTGCTCCAGCAATTGCTTTCATGTCTTTACCAAAACGAGGTCCTAAGGTCTTAAAATTAGGTTTTATCTGCTTAACTAAGATATCTGATGCATCTTCTAAAAGCTGGATTTCTTTAATATTTACTTCGCTTTTTATTAGGTCTTCTACTGCTTTTATCTCTTCTTTAAGTTGGTCAGAATCTACAGGAATCATAATTTTCTGTAAAGGCTGTCTTACTTTTATTTTTTCTTTAGCTCTTAACGATAAGACTAAAGACGAAATAGTTTGAGCATTTTCCATCTTACGTTCTAACGACTTATCAACAAAACTAGCATCAAATTCTGGGAATTTTGCTAAATGAACACTTTCAAAAGCTTCAGATTGAGTTGTTTTTGTTAAGTCTAAATATAATTTATCCATAAAGAAAGGTGCAATTGGTGCGCCTAACTTTGCTATGGTTAATAGACAAGTATATAATGTTTGATATGCAGAGATTTTATCTGTTTGATAGTCTCCTTTCCAGAAACGCCTTCTACTTAATCTTACAAACCAGTTACTTAAATAATCTTGTGTAAAATCTGATATTGCACGAGCTGCTTTTGTAGGTTCGTATTCTGCATAATATGCGTCCACTTTTTGGATTAAAGTATGTAACTCACTTAATACCCAACGATCTAATTCTGGACGTTCTGCAAGTGGGATTTCTGCTTCTGCGTAACTAAACTTATCCAAATTAGTATATAAACTAAAAAATGAATAGGTGTTATAAAGTGTCCCAAAAAACTTACGTTTTACTTCTTCAATTCCATCAACATCAAACTTTAAGTTGTCCCATGGATTTGCATTAGCAATCATGTACCAACGCGTCGCATCTGCTCCATAGGTATCTAAAGTCTCAAATGGGTCTGTTGCGTTACCTAAACGTTTAGACATTTTTTGTCCGTTTTTATCTAACACTAATCCGTTAGACACAACGTTTTTATAGGCTACAGAATCAAATACCATAGTTGCTATTGCATGTAGCGTATAAAACCAACCTCTGGTTTGATCTACACCTTCTGCTATAAAATCTGCTGGAAATGATTTATTATCGTCAATTTTATCTTTATTTTCAAATGGGTAATGCCACTGTGCATAAGGCATTGATCCAGAATCAAACCATACGTCAATTAAATCTGCTTCGCGATGCATTGGTTGTCCGTTTGGTGATATTAAAACAATCTTATCTACTATATTTTTATGTAAGTCTAGCTTAGCATAGTTTTCTTCAGAATTGTTTCCTACTTCAAAATCTTCAAATATATCTTTAGCTAAAACACCTGCTGAAACTGCTTTTTCCATTTCTGCCTTAAGCTCTTCTACAGAACCAATACAGATTTCTTCTTTACCATCTTCTGTTCTCCAGATTGGTAATGGAATTCCCCAATAACGTGATCTTGATAAATTCCAATCGTTTGCATTAGCTAACCAGTTTCCAAAACGTCCAGTACCTGTAGATTTTGGTTTCCAGTTTATGGTATCATTATTAGCTACCATTTTGTCTTTTACGTCAGTTACTTTAATAAACCAAGAGTCTAATGGATAATATAGAATTGGTTTGTCTGTACGCCAACAATGTGGGTAACTGTGTTTATATTTTTCTACCTTGAATGCTTTATTTTCTTCTTTTAATTTAATTGCTAACTCAACGTCTATTGAACGTTCTGGAGCTTGGCCATCATTATAATACTCGTTTTTAACATACTTACCTCCAAATTCTGCCATTTCTGGTCTAAAACGACCTTGTAAATCTACAAGTGGCACTAAGTTTCCGTTATCGTCTTTTACCAATAAAGGTGGGACTTCTGGAGAGGCTTGTTTTGCTACTAATGCATCATCTGCTCCAAACGTTGGTGCTGTATGTACAATTCCTGTACCATCTTCTGTGGTTACAAAATCTCCAGAAATAACTCTAAACGCATTTTCTGGATTGTCATTTGGTAAGGCGTATGGTAATAATTGTTCGTATTTAATACCAACAAGATCTTTTCCTATAAACTCTTTTACAACGTAAAACGGAATTTTCTTGTCTCCATCTTTATACTCTAAAAGTTCTGGCTTTGTTTCAACTTTATTAAACTTAGCATCAAATTGTTTGTTAACCAATCCTTTTGCCAAAATTACATTCATTGGTTTGAATGTGTATTGGTTATATGTTTCAACTAAAACATAATCAATTTTTGGCCCAACGGTTAATGCTGTATTACTTGGTAATGTCCATGGTGTTGTGGTCCAAGCCATAAAATGTATGTCACCTTCGTTTTGTAAAAAGTCTGGCAATGTTTCAGCAACAGCTTTAAACTGAGCAACAATAGTGGTATCTGTTACGTCTTGATAGGCTCCTGGTTGGTTAACCTCGTGCGAGCTAAGACCAGTTCCTGCTTTTGGTGAATAAGGCTGTATTGTGTAGCCTTTATACATTAATTTTTTAGTGTAAATTTCTTTAAGCAACCACCAAACAGTTTCCATGTATTTAGGCTCATAGGTAATATATGGATTGTCCATATCTACCCAATATCCCATTTTTTGAGTTAGGTTATTCCATACATCTGTGTAACGCATAACTGCTTTACGACAAGCTGCGTTATAATCTTCTACAGAAATAGTCTTACCAATATCTTCTTTGGTAATACCTAATTCTTTCTCTACACCTAATTCTATTGGTAGTCCATGTGTGTCCCAACCTGCTTTACGCTTTACTTGGTACCCTTTCATGGTTTTATAACGCGGAAAAATATCTTTTATAGCACGTGCTAAAACGTGGTGTACTCCTGGTAACCCATTAGCACTTGGTGGTCCTTCAAAAAACACATAAGGTTTTGCGTTTTCTCTTGTAGTTACACTCTTTTCGAAGATATTATTGTCTTGCCAATACTTAAGAATTTCTTCTGCTACGTTTGGTAAGTTAAGTCCTTTATATTCAGGGAATCCTGCGTTCATTTTTTCTAGTTTCTTATACGAGTCGCGAAATTAAGAAATTCTGTTGAAACGATTGGTTTTATGAATAAAAAAAGCTTCAACAGGTAATATGTTGAAGCTTTAAAATACTTAATAGCATTTACAATTTACTCTATTATAATCTTCTTATCTATTGTTTGGTTGTTTTCTGTTTTAATACTTATAATGTATAATCCTGAACTTAAATTAGAAATTTGTAATCCATTTTTTAATTGACTATTGGTTACCGAAACAGTTTTAAATACTTCCTGACCTAAAGCATTATATAGCGTTACCAACTTAACTTCTTGTTCTAATCCTTTAACAAACAACAGATCTTGAGTATTAATAAAATAGATAGAAACATTATCTGAGTTAAAATCATCGACTCCTAAAATAGCTGCTTCACTTTGGAAAACAATATCAAAACGATCATTAAAAGCACCTGCATTAGAAGTAAAGCTATAGTCTTGATTGGTTGTTAAATCATGATAAGTTCCTGTTTGATTATCTCTTAAATACACTTCTTGAGTGTTGTCTAAATTTTCAAATTCTATTGCTTTAATTATATAACTTGTACTACCATCTGCAATAAAATTTAAGTCTATGACTTTATCTGGTGTTATTGAAGTAAATGCCTGAATAACTGTTTGGTCATTATTTAATGGCATCGTCAAATCATTAGCAGTAGTTTCATGCACTTTTGCATCATAACCATAATCAAAATCATCTGTTGTATTTGGGCTAAAGCCTAATAACAGTTGTCTTCCTTTGTCATTTCCTGTTTTAAACTCTAATCTTATTTTTTGAAATACATTAGTTGTGTTTTGCTCTGTAGAGCTATTGTTTTGTGTTTTAAAGAATACTGATTGCCCAGAACCTTCCGTTGTAAATACACGTTGGTTATTATTAAATTTTATATCTCCATTATTTACAACTTCAACCATAAACCCTTGTCCAACTGGCAAATAACGTTTAGGTGTTAATAATCCATCTTGAGACCCATTATTTGCTCCATTTAATCCTACAAATTGATATGCATTTACACCTCCTAATAAATTAAGGGTTGCATAACCACCTTCATAAGCATTTAAAATATGTGAATCTCCAGCCCATTGTTCCCATAAATAAACCTCTCCACTAATGACACTACTATTATCATTTATAAATTGATGTGCATCAATAGCTGATGGATATGGGTTACCTACAAGATATTCTGTTTTTGTAGAACCTCCAACAGATCCGGATCCTCCAGTATCTGTTGCACTTAATAATACTGTTCCATTATTAGGCTTTCCTTCAAAAATATAATCTGATAATGACCCTCCTCCTTTTTGCGTATAACCCAATCCAGATTGTAAAGGTGTACTTAATCCTAATTGATCCCAATCATAATAAGTCACTCCATTTTGATAACTATATAACCAATAGCTGCTTATTTTTCCGTCTTCATCATATGCATTTGTGAATTGTACATCATTACCTGATGCATCTTTTAGCATATTTAATGTAAAAGTTGTATTATTTGGATTGTTAGAACTAGTATTATTATCTATTAAATTTGTTGTCGCTTTTGTTCCTACTGGAGAGCTCCAATAATTATATCTATACACACTACTTTGACCTTCTTGACGTCTTAAAACTTTTCCTTGAGCAGATGTTACTAAATCACTATAAATACCTTGTACTAATTGTGAGTCGTTAAGTAAATCTAATGTTCCGTTTAACTCTAAATACCAACTGTTGTTTTCTTGATGGTTTCCGTTAATTGTAAATGTTTTATTTGCATCAATAAATAATCCAATATTTTTAGGAGAATGTGACGCATTTACATTGTTTTTAATATCAATAATACTCCAGTCTTTATTGTTTGAGACATCTTCAATATCCCAAACATCACCATGTAACCATGTTGATTCTGTTGTCCAAGACCCATCTGCTACCGACTGATAAGGCATTGGAGCTGTTTGTGGCTGAATTGTAGTTATGTTATGTAAATAGACTGTGTTATTATTTACAGACATATCAGAAGTTGTAGAATTAACAATATTTGTCATAGGGAAATAACCTTCTAAAGTACTCCAAAGCACTTTATTATTAGTTGCAAGATCTTCTATATCTTTTGGTATGATAGTCCCTCTTACTAAACCTCCATTATTTTCAATTTCTTGATAAACCATTTGTTGGATTTGCTGATCAGTCATGTTTTTATTAAACACTCTAACCTCATCTACAGATCCTTTAAAATATCTGTTTGAAAAACGCTCAAACCTTCCAATAACAAAATCTGGATTAGTGTATGAAGGATTAGTTGATAATGCAGTTCCAGAATTAGAATAACTAACTTGATCTACCTCTTCTCCATCTACATATAATTTTATCAATTTATCAGAACCACTATATACCAAAGCTAAATGATGCCATTCGTTTTTTGGTAACGTAAAAGAAGAACTTAAGCCATAAGAAGTATTTGTATTATTAGTAATAACATAACCATGTACTTTTGATGAAGAGTCTATCCAAATTCTAAACATATTTTGTCCTAATACATCTCCCGATAAAGAAAAATCAGGGTCTAATTTTACCCATGCCATTATAGTTCCTTCATTCCATCCACTCATTTGTAAATTAGGGATTGAAACATAGTCATCAATACCATCAAAGTCTATAGTTGCAGAAGGATAGTAAACATCTATATTATCTCTGTAATCTAGATCACCTCCAGAACTTATGTCAGCATCAGTGTCTGGTAATATTGAACTTGAAGGGTTATCAATTTCATCATTAACATCTGGATTATCTAATAAATTAGAGCCTTCAAAAGCATCATCCAATCCATCATCATCAGAATCTGAATTTAAGGTATTGTTTGGCATTCCGTTTTCTTCAATATCTGGAAGTCCATCATTATCAGAATCTAAATCTAAATAATCTGGTGTTCCATCATTATCTGTATCAGTTAATGAAGTAAATCCAGCACCATAATTATCATCAATTCCATTATTGTTGGTATCTGTCATCGCTGACCCATTTCCACTTGGTGCAATATAGCCAACTGTTGGTTGCGCTTCTACATTATCTGGAATACCATCATTATCACTATCTATATCTATATAATCTGGAATATTATCATTATCTGTATCTATATTAGGACATGTTGTGGTTAACATAAATTCTACATTATCACCAGATGTTAAGTCTAATTTAGTAGTTTCTACAATGATTTTAGTTGCTTGAGACAATGTTTGAGTATCAAATTTTATTCTCATTACATCATCGTTTTGTGCTACTATTGAGCCTTGAAACGAAATATCTGTTCCATTTATGGTATATGGGTTTGGCGCACTTGCTGGAGTTGTTCCATTTTGTTCATACGATACAACATTCCAATTTGCGGTAGCCAATCTAGTAGCTGAAGGATCTTCTGCATAAACAACAAAATCTGTAATTTCAGCATCACTTATAAATAAATTAAGATCACCAAAATCATGAGGTGTAATATTAAATGTAACTTTTGTTTTATTTTCAAAAGAATTCTGATATAATGACAATTGAACATTTCCACTTAAAGCTGTACCTGCATCTGCTGAAACACTACCAGAATAATTATACGAATCTCCTCCAAATGAAGGATTTGTTCCTGTAGAACTTACTACTTCAGCATTAATAATAACCGGATTTCCACCAATAGTAGTCGAAATGTTTGAAACATTAGTACTAATTTGAGATGCTGTCCAATCTAAAATAGCTGGAGTACCACATTGTTCTACTGCATCAGTTATACCATCATTGTCATCATCTAAATCACAATTATTGGAAACACCATCTGTATCTGTATCTGTTCCAGTATTTATTTCTAAAGTAATTGTTCCTATATTACTTATTAAAGCTGTATCACATCCACCTAATACTGTATCTTTTACAGTATAATTAAAACTAACCAACCCAGAAAAACCAGCAACAGCTGATAAAGTAATTATACCTGTAGTATTATCAATTACAGCTGTAACACCTACTGGTAGGTTAGAAATTTCTACTGTACTAGGATCTATATTGTTTTCATAATCTATATCATTTACTAAAGCATTTATTACTATAGTCTCCGAAGGACAATAAACGCCTCCTAAAGTATCGTCTACAGCAATTGGTCTACCATCCAAAACAATATCTAGGCTTTCCAGATCAACCCAAGTAGTTGTTACTTCATCAATTTGTGTAATTGTTCCAGTGGTTTGATTTACAACATAAAAATATCTACCATCTGATGTGAAGAAATTACCACTAACGTCAAACGCTAAACCATCACTAATTAAATTAGAATTTGCAATAGGTGTTACCTCTCCATTTGTTTTATTTACACTAGCAATCCAATCATCTCCTCCTCCAGTACCCCAAAATGTTGACGATATGAATAGTTCATTACTACAAGTACTGAATGTCATGTCTTCATTGGTACCAATAGTAAATCCTGAATATGCAGGATCCATTACTAACTCTAAATGATCTATTCCAGTTCCAAAAGCATTAGGTACGACAGTACCAGAATCGCTATCAAATGAAAAAATAAAATCTGGTCTACCAGACGGACTACTTACAGCATATAATTGATTATCTATTGATCGTCCAATACCATTAACTCTTTCTATTGTTGATCCATCACCTAGCGTACCAAACAATCCAGAACCTAGAGGTTGCACACCTGCTGTAGGATTATTCAAATCATAAATATAAATTCCAGAATCTGTTGGGTTTGTACCTGTATAGACTACATAGAGGACGTCCCCTATTATAATACAATCTCTTGCCTCTCCAGGAAGATCATTTAATCCATTATTTAAATCTCCAATATAAGTCCACGTATTTGGTCCAGTTGTATTAGGATTTTGACTTACATAAACCTGATGTGGGCTGCTTTCATTAATTGTGTATGCAGCAATTCCATATGTACTAAACTGAGCATAACTATTTAATGATACAAATACCATAAATATAGATACTACAAAATGTAATTTTATTTTCATAAGTAGGTAATTAATTGATTTGGGGTCAATTGCTAATTAAAGCTAAACGAAAGTAAATTATAAATAGAAGGCTAAACAATAAAATAGATTAAATACCATATTTAACGATAAAATACACTTAATATCTCTTTTTTTATCTGAAAAACAGATTATTAGGTATTTTACTCGATGAAACTATTTTATAATAATTTTCTTATCGATTGTTTGATTATTGTCCGTTTTAACACTTACAATATATAAACCAGAACTTAAATTAGAGATTTGTAATCCGTTTTCTAATTGGTTGTTAGTTACTGAAAAACTATTAAACACTTTTTGACCTAAAGAATTGTACAATGTTACTGCTTTAACATCTTGCTGTAACCCTTTGACAAATAATTGGTCTTGGGTATTATTAAAATAGATTAACGTATTCTCTGTTTCTAATTCAAAATCTTCATTACTTAATATATTTGAATTTTGAAAAACAATATCAAAACGACTATTAAACTCTCCTGATTGAGAAGTAAAGTTATATGGCAACCCTGATTTTAAATCATGATAAACTCCTGTTTGATTATCTAATAAATAAACAACTTGATCATCAGCGATATTTAATAGCTCTATAGCTTTAATTGAATATGTAGCTACACCATCTGCTTTAAAATTAAGGTCAATTACTTTACTTACATTTATATGATCAAACGCTTGAATTACCATAGGTTTACTATTTAATGTCATGGTTAAATCGTTAGCAAAAACTTCTTTAGCTAAAGCATCATAACCATAATCAAATTCATCTGTTGTTGTATCACTAAATCCTAATACTAATTCTCTTCCTAAGTCAGAATTTGTTTTAAATTCTAATTTTATTTTTTGAATCCCTAAACTATCTGTTTGTGATATGCTTTCTGAGTCTTCTTGATTGCTGTTTTTAAAGAATATAGATTGTCCAGCAGTTTCTGTCTTAAAAATACGTTGCCCATTGTTAAACTCTATATCACCAGTTCCTGTAACTTCAACCATAAAGCCTTGCCCTACAGGAATATATTGTTTTGGTGTTTTTTGCCCTCCTTGGTAACCTGTATTACCACCATCCATACCTATAAATTGATATGCTCTTACTTTTCCTAATTTGTTTAATGTTGCATAACCACCTTCATAGGCATTAAGGTTATGAGAGTTTCCAGCCCATTGTTCCCATAAATAAATTGCACCTCCAATAACTCCTGAATTATCATCAATAAACTGATGAGCATCTATTGCAGAAGCATATGGATTACCTACTAAAGATTCTGTTCTACTTACTCCTCCTACTGATCCAGCTCCTCCAGTATCTGCTGCACTTAATAAAACGGTTCCGTTATTTGGTTTACCTTCAAACGTATAACTTGATAAAGAACCTCCTCCTTTTTGAGTGTATCCTAATCCTGTTGTTATAGGTGTATTTGTGTTTAATCCATTCCAATCATAATATGTAATACCATTTTGGTAACTATAAAACCAATAGGTACTTAATTTTCCATCTTCATCATATGCATCAGTAAATTGAACATCATTTCCAGATGCATCTTTTAACATGTTTAATGTAAAAGAAGAATTATTTAAATTATTACTTATTGTGTTATTATTAAACAAAGCAGTTGTTGCTTTTTCTCCAACTGGAGAACTCCAATAGTTGTATCTATACACACTACTTTGACCTTCTTGACGTCTTTGAATTTGTCCTTTATCAGAGGTTACTAAATCACTTTCTAAACCTTGAATTAACTGTGAATCATTTTTTAAATCTATTGTTCCATTAATCTCTAAATATTTTGAAACATTTAATTGTAGATCTTCACTTGAGCTTCCAATTGTAAATACTACATCATTATTAGCGTCATCTTTCTCGTCAACAATTACACCTTGAGCTAATAATCCTTTATGATATCTAGGATAATTAGGTTTTGATAAAGAGGTTGTTAAATTTACACTATGCTTGATATGATAAATTCCCCAAGTTACTACTTCATCACTACCATATGTAGCAGCTTGAACAACCTCATCAGCAGGAACATACCAAATATCTCCATGCAACCAAGTGTTTTTATCATGCCAATTTCCACTTTGTTTTGTAACAAATGGCATAGGTGCAGATTGCTCTTGAATAGTAGTTATATTAAACATTTCTGCATCATTACTATTTAATGACTCATCTTTAATAGTACCAGTAGTTACATTATTTAATGGATAATACACCTGTAAATCTGACCAATTAGCAGAATCTAGTTGGTTTTTTATCTTAGCCCCTTGTACTTGCCCACTGTTATTTTCTATCTCTTGATAAACAATTCTTTTAACTTCTTCTTCTGGAATAAACTTATTAAAAACTCTAACTTCATCAATTGACCCTTTAAAGAACTTTGATGCAGAAAATGATTGATCATTACCCATTCTTAATTTGTCCTCTTCTGCAGTAATAGAGCTTCTAAATGCTACTGCATCAAATAAGTTTGTTGAAAACACAAAATCACCATCTAATAATAAATAAGCTTTGTTTTCTGTAAATGAAACTGAGACTGTTACATGTCTCCATATATTTCTTATAATTCCAGTTGTAGATCTATAAACAGATTTGGTTGCAGTAGTATTATCTGACTTAACATAATGTATTTTAGCATATATGTTTTCGCCAGTTAATGTAATTTCAATTGCATTTTTTTCGCCTAAAACAAATTTTTGACTAACATCTGAAGCATCAGAATCACTTTTAATCCATGCCATTAGTGTTGCTCCATCTGTATTGGTTTGGTTTATATTCGAAAATGTTTCAGCTCCAACTACATAATCATCTATTCCATCAAAATCTAATGTTGCATCGTTTGGTGGGTTAACATCAAAAAGATCTCTATAATCTAAATCTCCACCAATAGATAAATCACTATCAGTATCTGGAAGAATTGTTAAATCTAATGGGTTATCTATTTCATCATTAACATCTGATGAATCATTAACATTTAAACCTTCAAATAGGTTATCTAACCCATCTGTATCAGAATCTGTAAATGTAGTAATGGTATTAGCCATTCCATTTTCTTCAATATCTTGTTTACCATCATTATCAGAATCTAGATCTAAATAATCTAAAATACCATCTCCATCTGTATCTACTAATGTTGTAAAACCTAAATTGTAGTTATCATCTATCCCATTACTATCAAGATCTGTAAAAGCCAACCCATTACCACTAGGTGCAATATAATTATTAGTTGTTTGTGCTTCTATATTATCTGGAATACCATCATCATCAGAATCTAAATCCAAAAAGTCGTAATTAGATGTATTATCTGTGTTTGTTGGAATATTTCCTGTACCAGCAGAACTTGGAATTCCAAATGTGGTTGCTGTAGTTCCAACAGTTCCGTCTGCTATCCCGTCAAAGTTTACATCTGTTCCACCTGACTCTAAAACGTCAGATATTCCATCATTATCACTATCAAGATCAAGATGATTAGGTATTCCATCAGAATCAAAATCTAAATTAACACAAACTCCAGAACTATTAAGAGTACAAAAATCTGCATCTTGATAATTTAAAACCCCATCAACATCATGATCTCCTGAAGGGTTTATTCCATTGGATTCATCTGTATCTAAAATCCCATCATTATCATCATCTAAATCATCTATATTACTTAAAGAATCTTCATCATAATCAGGAAATGTTAAAATAAAAAGTTTTCCGTCACCATTATCATTTGTTGCAGCTGTTAACTGTACTTTAGTTATAGTAGAACCAAAAGGTGCAATATCGTCAAGATAAAATAAAGCAATACCTATTGTTCCTCCTGTATTTACAACTCTATCACTTAACCAATAATCAGAGTTTGTAGTTGGTGGGTTTACAGCTCCTGGTGTACCTAAGTTATTAGCACCTCCTGTACCACCAAAACCAAATTCTGTACTATTACCTTGATTTACGAAAGTTTCTCCTAAAGATTGTTCTACAGTTCCTCCAAAAGGTATCCCAAAAAATTCTATATGATAGCAATTATTTGCATTTCGCTCTGTAATTGCAATTAAACCACTTGAATTAGACTTAATTCCAGAACCATAAGTTAGGGTTTGTCTTTGTGCATCTGTAGTCTCCTCATCTTCATAATCATCACAAATATTATCTCCATTTCCATTAGACACAAAATAATGATTAAGATTTAGTGACTGAAAAGCATCTAAAGCAGAAGTATTCCATGTTGTATTTGCACTTGAATTTTCAACAAGTACACCATCAAATCTAATTGAATTTTTGTCATGTCCTCCTGGACCTAACTGAGTTAATTCATACCCTGAAGGAACTCCAAAATTATAATAAAGAGTACCATCAACAGTAATGGTTTCTATTGTAGCTGAATCTTGTTTATCAGTTTGATTATCACTCCACTGAAAACTAACACCATTTTGTATACTTGGTGCATTAGTTTGTGCATTTACTGTAAAAGTTAATGATAATACAATGATTAGGATATATTTGGAAATAACACTAAAAGAGTTATAGCCAAAACACAAGTGTGCATTTCTGCTTAAAAGTAGGTTCATAAAAATATAGATTTGGGGTCTATAGACGACAAATTTAAGTTCTAATTTGTTAATAAGATGATAGATAGATATGATTTTCGACAATAAGAATTGTTTTATCGATTAAAAGCAAACACATTCAAAAAACACCGATAAAGTGTAGCTTAATAAGCTACTAAACAAACCAAATTTCTATATAATAAACTCAACTAAATCTTCAATTTTTGATATTAATTGAATTTTTATCGCTGTACTTTTTAGAGAAATCTTGTTGTATTTAGACACAAAAATTGTTGAAAAACCTAGTTTTTCAGCTTCTAGTATACGCTGTTCAACTCTTTGTACTGGTCTAATTTCTCCAGACAAACCTACTTCTCCTGCAAAACAGTAAATAGCTGGTAGTGCTTCGTCTTCATTTGAAGATAAAATAGCTGCAACAACTGCTAAATCTATAGCAGGATCATCAACATGTATTCCTCCTGTTATATTTAAAAACACATCTTTTGCTCCTAACCTAAAACCTGCTCGCTTCTCTAAAACTGCTAATAACATATTTAATCGTTTAGCATTAAAACCTGTTGCACTACGTTGTGGAGTACCATAAACAGCAGTGCTTACCAATGCCTGAACTTCTATCATTAAAGGACGTAACCCTTCTAAAGTCGCTGCTATTGCATTACCAGATAATTCTTCGTCTTTTTTAGATATTAAAATCTCGCTTGGGTTAGACACTTCTCTTAATCCGGAACCTAACATTTCATAAATACCTAATTCATGAGTGGATCCAAATCTGTTTTTTTGAGCTCTTAAAATTCTAAATACATGATTACGATCACCTTCAAATTGCAAAACAGTATCTACCATATGCTCTAATATTTTTGGGCCAGCAATATTACCATCTTTAGTAATATGTCCTATTAAAACAACTGGAGTATTAGTTTCTTTTGCAAACTTGATAAGCTCTGTAGTACATTCTTTTACTTGACTAATGCTTCCGCTTGAAGACTCTATATAATCGCTATGCAACGTCTGTATTGAGTCAATTATGACTATATCAGGTTGAAGCGAAGCGATTTGCTTAAAGATATTCTGTGTTTTAGTTTCGGTAAGAATATAACAACTTTCGTTATTAGGGTTTATGCGTTCTGCACGCATTTTTATTTGTTTCTGACTTTCTTCTCCAGAAACATATAGGGTTTTATAAGGTAATTTTAATGAAATTTGAAGCAAGAGTGTACTTTTACCTATTCCTGGTTCTCCACCTAAAAGCGTCAATGATCCTGGTACGATTCCACCACCTAAAACACGGTTAAACTCTGCGTCCAAAGTATCTAATCTTGCTTCTTTAGAAGCGTCAATTTGTTTTATTGTCAGTGGTTTAGAAACTCTTTTTTGAGTGTTAGAAGGAGTTTTCCAATTGTTTTTTTCAGGTTTTTGTACAACCTCTTCCACAATTGTATTCCACTCTTTACAAGCGTTACATTGTCCTTGCCATTTTGCATATTGCGTTCCGCAATTTTGACAAAAAAAAGTGGTTTTTACTTTAGCCATGTTTATTTTCTAAGAAAACGGAAATCTGTTTTTTAATTAATATCCAAAGTCTGCTTTAATTTGTTCTGCTAACTCTAAAACGTGATCTTTTGTTATACCTGCAATTTCAGATAAAACATAAGCAGACTGATACGTTTTCATAGCTTTTTTAGGCTCTCCAGTTTCTTCAAAAAAACGTCCTAAATAGTAATTACCAAGTAATGTATCAGGATATTCTTTTCTTGCTAATTTCCCTAAGTCTTCAAAATATTCCCATTTTTTATTCTTTTTAATAGCAGCCTCAATAGCTTTAAAATCGTTTATTAAAATAGGCTTTTTTATACCAAATAATTGATCTATCATTTGGTATTTTTCAGTCAAATACTCAACTGGATTTCCTGTTAAATTTAGTATAGTTTCTTTATATTCTTTTTTGCTTATTGGTTGAAACACTAAAAAGATACTTTCTAATGCTTTAGGGATTGCGTGGGCTGGTAAAGAGTAATGTGAAGGTCCTTCAAAAGTGTCGAATGTTTTTAGCACATTTTTATTATCTATTGCTTTCAAACTTTTTGACAAAGCTTCAGTTTTTTCTTGAATTTTTCCTGCATCATTTGTTGTTGTGGCTAAATAATAGAACGTTTTTTGCTGTAATTTAGGAAATACTTCTGTTAAGTATGAAGCCATATCTGGTGCTAAATCTGGACTTAAGACAATATAAGACTGAAATAATGGTATGCCTTTTAATAAATAATAATTGATAAAATTAGCTGTTTTACCATGTCCTACTGCAACCTTAAAGTTTTCTGTACGAAATGTTTTATTTATAAATGGAACCAATTCCATACTAATAAATTCAAAAAAAGCAGCACCAGACTCTATTGGTAATGAGTTTTGCTCGCTATAATAACAGTCGTCTTCACGTTTTTCATATTGATTTACTCCAATAACAATAGCTTCCGGAATATCTTCCCAATAGGCATAATAATCTACATTTCCTGCAACAGGTTCAAATAAATAATCTGCATCAAAAACATAGATTACTGGATATTTTTTATCTGAAGTATCATAGTTTCTTGGTAACTGTATTTTTATCTGTCTAGTCTCTCCAAGTTTTTCAGAATTTAGTTCTTTATATATAGTTTGTGCGCTTATGGTTTGCATAAAAAATATACTGGCAAAAAGAAAAAGAATGCGTTTCATGATAAGTATTAATTAAGATTGGGTGTAAGTTACAAATTATTTTTTTCGGTTAAAAAATGGAAGATACAACAACGATATTCCTCCTAAAATAAAGACTAGTAAAGTTTGAGAGCTCCACATTATCCATCCAAAAGCACGACTTGGATCTTCTGGTAAATTAAATAACGTAAATGCTATCACTATGGCTTCTGGGTATGAACCAATACCTCCATTTGTTGCTGCAATACTAAAGCTGGCTAGAATAAAACCTATTAAAACTGCTCCAAATGGTATATTATTTAAGTCTGTAAAAGCCAAAGTTGTTACATAAAACATTAACACATACATTGTCCAAATAAACAGTGTGTGGAAGATAAAAGCCCACTTCTTTTTCATTTTAAAAATACTAAGTGCACCTTCTATCAATCCATTAACAAAGTCTTTAATTTTTAATGCTATTTTAGAATCACTCCTTTTTATTAATATAATGAAAAGAATTCCTAATATTGAGAGTCCAACTCCTCCAATAATAATTTTAGTTAAATCAAATTTATCAGCAAGAAAATTATAAATAAAGTCAAATTGTAAAAACAAGGTTATGGCAATTATACCAAGCATAACTATCATATCTGCAATACGCTCTGCAACTATGGTTCCAAATCCTTTTTCAAAAGGGACGCCTTCATAATTTGTTAAGATTGTTGCTCTTGCAACTTCGCCTGCTCTTGGGATTGTGTAATTGATTAAATATGTTGCAAAAACTGCCATAATACTATTACCAAGCTTTATTTTATAACCTAAAGGCTCTAACATAAATACCCAACGATAGGCTCTAGACAAATGGCTTAATAAACCAAAAAACATACCTAAAACAATATATTTATAATCTGCATTCTTGGCAAACCCTATTAAATCCTGAAAAGATAGTTTTGACAGAGAATACCATATTAAAAAAACTCCCAATATAATTGGGAGTGAAATTTTTAATAATTTTATAATAGGGCTTTTAGACATTTATTTTAGCAAGTTATTTGCTTCATTGGGAAATACCAATGATGGTTTAAAAACTTTAGCTTCTTCAATATCCATAAAAGCATAAGTTATTAATATTAAGATATCATCTTTAGCTACTAGCCTAGAAGCTGCACCATTTAAGGTGATCTCTCCACTGTTTCTTGGACCAGGTATTGCATAAGTCTCTAATCGTGCACCATTGTTATTATTTACAATTTGCACTTTTTCTCCTTGAACAATATTTGCTGCGTCCATTAAATCCTCATCAATGGTTATACTTCCTATATAATTTAGGTCAGCGCCTGTTACTTTAACTCTGTGAATTTTCGATTTTACTACTTGTATTTGCATAGGGCAAAGGTAATTAATTTAGAGCGATATTATCTATTAATCTTATGTCTCCTGCATAAACTGCAATAAACGCTCTGTAGGTTTTAGTTTTAGATTTTCGTTTTACTGTTTTTAGGGTCTTTACATCTGCAATTATAAAATACTCCAGCTCTAATAAGTTGTGCTTTGCAAACTGTTTAGTTACCCATTCTGTCACTTTATTAGCACTTTTTGTGCCAAACTTTTGTTTAGCTTCTTTTAATGTTTTATAAATAAAAGGCGCTGCGTTTTTATAATCTGGTTGTAACCTTGTGTTTCTAGAACTCATGGCTAACCCACTAGTTTCTCTATGTATTTTACAACCAGTAATTTTTACTGGAATATTATGTTTTTGGACTAACTTTTTTATAATAGTAAGTTGCTGAAAATCTTTTTCGCCAAAATAAGCATTATCAGGTTTTACAATTTCAAACAAACGTTTAACAATTGTACCAACACCATCAAAATGTCCTTTTCTAAAGCGTCCTTCCATTTCAAACTCTAACCCATCAAAACTAAAATGTTGTGCTTTTGTTTGCCCTTCATAAACATCTTCTACGCTTGGAGCATACACAATAATATCTTTTGATACCGTTTTTAAAAGATTTACATCTTTATCTAAAGTCCTTGGGTATTTTTCTAAATCTTCTGCATTATCAAACTGTGTAGGATTTACAAAAATACTAACAACTAAAAAATTGTTAAATGACAGACCTTCCTCAACTAATGACAAATGACCTTCATGCAAAGCTCCCATGGTTGGTACAAAACCAACTTTAAATCCCTTGTTTTTTAAAGAAGAAACATGACCATCTATTTTGTTTTTATTAGTAAATACAAGCATTTTTTAATATTTAATTAACGCATGCAAACTTAATATTTTAGTGGCAATCTGCATAAAATTTTGTACTTTTGCGTGTTTTTTATTGATAATTCTGAAAAAGCTATACAATTTATGAAAGATAAGAAGATATTATATGTATCATCTGAAGTGGTGCCATATTTACCAGAAACAGAAATTTCTTCAATGTCCTTTGAGACACCTAGAATGGTGAATCAACAAGGTGGGCAAATAAGAATTTTCATGCCTAGATATGGTAACATAAATGAGAGAAGACATCAATTGCATGAAGTTATACGCCTTTCTGGAATAAACTTAGTTGTTAATGATTTAGACATGCCTTTAATTATAAAGGTTGCCTCTATCCCTAAAGAACGTATTCAGGTTTATTTTATAGATAATGATGAATACTTTAAAAGAAAAGCAACATTAACTGATGAGGATGGAAATCTTTTCTCTGATAATGACGAACGTGCAATATTCTTTGCAAAGGGAGTTATTGAAACTGTTAAGAAATTAAATTGGTCACCAGACATTATTCATGTTCATGGTTGGTTAGCTTCATTACTACCATTGTATTTAAAACAATTTTACAAGGATGAACCATTATTTAACGAAAGTAAAATAGTAACATCAATATACAAAAATGGTTTTGAAAAAACCCTTAATACTGATTTAATCAAGAAATTACAGTTTGATAATATTGAAGACGATAAAATAAAAATATTAGCAGACCCTAATTATAACAACTTAATGAAAGTTGCTATAGATAATTCTGACGCTTTAATTACTGGGTCAGAAGATTTACCAGAAGAATTAACATCATATTTAAAAAAATCTAAAAAACCTGTTTTAGATTATCATGCTAAAGATGAATTTAGTGAAGCGTATACTAATTTTTATACAACAAGCGTTTTAGACTAACGCAATATTGCCATATTTAAAAATACCTATGAAAAAACACACATTAAACTTAATCAAACCTTTTGGGTTGTTGATTATTATTGTTTTTACTGCTATTGCTTGCGACAAAGATTTTGTAACAGTTGAAAGTGACATAACTGGAGCTCAAAACTTTACTACTAACAGTAAATTATTTCCTTTTATAGCTTACAACAAAAAACTTGACCCAGTACAAACTAACAACTTACCAAGTAATGTTTTAGGAATATATGAAGATCTAAATTACGGATCAACAACAGCTAGTTTAATAACTCAAATTGCACCTGATGATATAGATCCTGATTTTGGAGATAACCCAGAAATTATATCTGTAAAATTATATATTCCATATTTTTCTACCTTAGATGAAACTGATGATGATGGTAATTCTATATATTTATTAGACTCTGTTTATGGAGATCTTTCTAGCTCTTATAAATTATCAGTAATAAGAAACAATTACTACTTACGTGATTTAGATCCAGAATCAGATTTTGAGGATTTACAAGCTTATTATTCGGATGCTTATACAAGTTTAAACTTAGACAGTCACGAAGGAGACCTATTATATTCAAATAATGAATTTTCTCCTAGTGCAAATGAAATTTTAATTGAAGAAATTCCTTTTGATGGAACAGTTGAAGAAATTGAAGAAATTGAAGACAGACGTGCTCCAGGACTATATATAGACCTTACAGAAATAGAAGATTTAGATTACTGGAAAAATATTTTATTACTAGAAAATGATGTCGTCAATCCAGAAATAACAAATACTTCAGACTTCAAAAACTTCTTTAGAGGGTTAATTTTTAAAGTAGAAAAGCAGATGAACAATGAGGGCAACATGCTATTTTTAAATCTTGATACTGGTGCAAAAATTGATATAAGATATGAAAATGATGGTACAGATGATGGAGAAAGAGATAGAAGTACTTATACTTTTAACTTTAATAGTATAAAATTTAATACGTTTGAAAACTTATCAGATTTCATAACACTTACCGATGGTGATGATATTAATGGTGACGATCAACTTTTTGTAAAAGGTTTTCAAGGATCAATGACTGTCATAGACCTTTTTAACGGAAATATTATTGACGAAAACAATAACACTCAAGATGCTTTAGAATATTTTAAAGATAGAGAAGGTAAATGGTTAATTAACGAAGCTAATTTAAATTTTTACGTAGACCAAACTAATGTAGAAGGAGGAGCAACAGAACCAGATAGAATAGTACTTTACGATTTAAAAAATAAAATCCCAATTTTAGATCATTACATAGACCCTTCAACTAACACAATAGACCCATTCGAATCAAAAATAATCTATTCTCCAGCACTTGAAAGAGATGAAGATGAAAATGGTGTTAAATATAAAATTAGATTAACTGAGCATCTAAACAGAATTCTTTTTAATGATTCTACAAATGTTAAATTAGGGCTATTTGTATCAACAAATGTAAACTTAATTAACACCTCTAAAGTACAAGATGCATTGGACAGTGATACAGTTAATATAATTCCTCAAAGCTCTGTTATTGCTCCAGAAGGAACTATTTTACATGGAAGCACACCAGCTGTTCCTGAAAACGTTAGAGCAAATTTTGAAATTTTTTACACAGAACCTGAAAACTAAAAAAATATGTGTGGTATTGTTGGATATATAGGTAAAAGAGAAGCGTATTCTATAGTAATGGATGGCTTAAAACGCTTAGAATATAGAGGTTATGATAGTGCAGGAATTGCACTTTATGATGGCTCAGATATTAAACTTTCTAAAACAAAAGGTAAAGTTGTCGATTTAGAAAAACGTGCAGAAAAAGAAATAAGTACTTCTGGTAGCGTTGGTATAGGTCACACAAGATGGGCAACCCATGGTGTGCCAAACGATGTAAATTCTCATCCGCATTATTCAAACTCAGGTGACTTAATAATCATACATAATGGAATAATAGAAAACTACGAGTCTATTAAACAAGAATTAATAAATCGTGGATACACCTTCAAATCAGATACAGATACAGAAGTATTAATAAATCTAATAGAAGAGGTTAAGAAAAAACAAAACGTTAAACTAGGAAAAGCAGTACAATTAGCATTGACAGAAGTAGTTGGAGCTTACGCAATTGCAGTCTTTGATAAAAACAAACCCAATGAAATTGTTGTAGCCAAGCTAGGAAGTCCATTAGCTATAGGTATTGGAGAAGATGAATTTTTTATAGCAAGTGATGCTTCACCATTTATAGAATACACAAAAAATGCTATTTATCTTGAAGATGAAGAAATGGCAATTGTAAGAAGAAACAAAAAAATAAAAATCAGAAAAATCAAAGATGATTCTGAAGTAACTCCTACAATGCAAGAGCTTAAATTTAATATTGAGCAAATTGAAAAAGGGGGATATGAGCATTTCATGCTTAAAGAAATACATGAACAACCAAATGCAATTAAAGATACTTACAGAGGTCGTTTAAATGCAAAAGATGGAATTATTAGAATGGCAGGAATCGATGATAATATCGAAAAATTCCTAAATGCAAACAGAATAATTGTAGTTGCATGTGGTACATCTTGGCACGCTGGATTAGTTTCAGAATATATTTTTGAAGATTTAGCAAGAATACCTGTTGAAGTAGAATATGCATCGGAGTTTAGATACAGAAACCCAATTATAACAGAAAAAGATGTTGTAATTGCAATATCACAGTCCGGAGAAACAGCAGATACATTAGCAGCAATTAAGTTAGCAAAATCAAAAGGCGCATTTGTATTTGGCGTTTGTAATGTTGTTGGATCTACTATTGCTAGAGAAACTCACGCAGGAGCTTACACACATGCTGAACCAGAAATTGGAGTAGCATCAACTAAAGCATTTACAACACAAATTACTGTCTTAACTTTAATAGCATTAAAGTTAGCTAAAGAAAATGGTAGTATGTCAAACTCTGTTTTTCATCATCATCTACAAGAACTAGAATTAATTCCTAATAAAGTTAAAGAAGCTTTAAAAGCTGATGAACACATAAAAAAAGTAGCAAAAATATATAAAGACGCTAAAAATTGCCTGTATCTAGGTAGAGGATATAATTTTCCAGTAGCTTTAGAAGGTGCTTTAAAACTTAAAGAGATTTCTTATATACACGCAGAAGGTTATCCTGCTGCAGAAATGAAACATGGTCCAATCGCTTTGATTGACGAGCAAATGCCTGTTTTTGTTATTGCAACAAAAAAAGGGCATTATGAAAAAGTAGTAAGTAACATTCAAGAAATAAAATCGCGCTCTGGTAAAATAATTGGAATTGTTACTAAAGGAGATGTGGATGTTAAAAATGTAGCAGACCATGTTATAGAAGTTCCTGAGACCATTGAATCATTAACCCCTCTTTTAACTACTATTCCTCTTCAATTGTTGTCATATCATATAGCAGTAATGCTTGATAAAAATGTAGACCAACCACGTAATTTAGCAAAATCAGTTACTGTAGAGTAAAATCACACCAATCTAATAGGCTTCAAGGCTTGTAATTTCATAAAAATCAAGCATGTTTTTTATGAATATTTAATTTTGAAGCCTATTTTTTTTGCAAAAAACTATTATGCACGCATAATTTTTATTATTAATTTTTTAAAGATTTCGTTAAAAAACGTATATTGGCAATATAAATTAACTAAATCTAAAAAATGAGAACAATCCTTTCAATTGTATTGTTGTGCTTTTGCGGTATATCTTTTTCGCAAACAACAATAACAGGAACAGTAGTAGATGATGTAAGTCAACAACCCATTCCTAGTGCTAATGTTATAGTGGCAGGTACATCAACAGGTACTGCAACTGACTTTGATGGTAACTTTACACTTACCACAAGTCAAAATCCTCCTTTTACAATTCAAGTAAGTAGTGTAGGTTTTTCTACAGAAGACCTTGAAGTAACTTCAAACAATCAAACATTTAACATCGTTCTTAAAGAAGGTACTTCTTTAGATGAAGTCGTAATTTCTGCTTCTAGAACTCCTGAACGTATTTTTGAATCTCCAGTTACTGTAGAGCGTTTTGGATTAAAAGAAATTAAAAATACTGCATCTGCAGATTTCTATGATGGATTAGAAAACTTAAAAGGAGTAGATGTAAACACAAACAGTTTAACATTTAAATCTATAAACACTCGTGGTTTTGCAACTTTTGCAAACACACGTTTTATGCAGTTAGTAGATGGTATGGACAATTCAACTCCTGCATTAAACTTTCCAATAGGAAACTTAGTAGGTATGACTGAAACGGATGTTTTAAGTGTCGAGTTACTTCCTGGAGCATCTTCTGCACTATATGGTGCAAATGCATTTAATGGTATTTTATTTATGAGAAGTAAAAATCCATTTGATCATACAGGTATTAGTGCTTCTTTTAAAAGAGGAATCACTTCACAAGAAGCTGCAGGAGATAATCCTTACACAGACATAAGTGTTAGAATGGCTCATAAATTTTCTGATAAATTTGCTGCAAAAGTAAATTTTGGTTACTTAAAAGGTACAGATTGGCAAGCTACAAGTGAAGTTGATAAAATTGATCCAACAAGAACAAGATCAAACACTAATTATGATGGTATAAATATTTATGGAGATGAAGTAGCTACAAACATTAGAGCTGCATCTGGTCTTGGTATTATACCAGACGTAGTAGTAAGTAGAACAGGTTATAATGAACGCGATTTAACTAACTATAATGCAGAAAGTGTAAAAGCAGATTGGGGATTATATTATCGTCCAATTGAAGGAAATAGTTTAGAATTATCTTATGTTGGTAAAGTTGGTACTGGTTCAACAATTTATCAAGGAACAAACAGATATAATATTAACGGGTTTTTCCAACAACAACACAAATTAGAAGTTAAAAACGACAATTTCTTTGTTAGAGCATATGAAGTTGCAGACAAAGCAGGAGACTCTTATGACATGGTATTTACAGGGATCAACATAAACAGAGCTTGGAAAAGTGATGCAGATTGGTTTGGAGACTACATTGGTACTTATGCTGGAATAGAATTATCTGGAAACCCATTGGGTTTAACGGAACAACAAAAGCATGATGCTGCAAGAGCACAAGCAGATACTGGACGTTTTTTACCAGGCTCTCCACAATACAAAGCAGCATTTAATAGAAGTATTAATGACCCAGATTTATCAACTGGATCTAAATTTCAAGATGCCTCAAAATATTTCCACAGTGATGCAAACTACAACTTAAGTCATTTAATTGATGTTGCAGATATCCAAGTTGGTGGATCTTACAGAAAATACACATTAAACTCTGGAGGTACAATCTATACTGATGGAGATGGAGAAATTCAGTATTCAGAATTTGGTATATATTCTCAAGTACAGAAAAACATTGAACTTGAAGAAGACAGGGAAATAAAATTAACGCTATCTGGTCGTTATGATAAATCAGAATTATTTGATGGTTTTTTCTCTCCAAGATTATCTGCAGCTTATACATTAAACAGAAACCATAATGTTAGAGCCTCAGTACAAACAGGATTTAGAAACCCTACAACTCAAGATTTATTTATTGGTTTAGATGCTGGTAGAGCTGTTTTAGTAGGATCTGCTCCTAATAACTTAGATAGGTATTCAAGAGATTATGATATTAGTCTAGAAGGTCAAACACTATATGGTCAGCCTGCTTCAATAACACAAACTGGAGCTGCAGCATATAATAACTCATACTCTGCAAGTTCAGTTACTGCATTCTCAGAAGCTGGTAATCCAGCATTATTAACAGTGTCAAACCCTGATATTATTAAACCTGAAAAAGTAACATCTGTTGAAGTAGGATATAGAGGTAAATTTGAAAGTCTTATAGTAGATTTTAGCACCTACTATAATAAGTACCAAGACTTTATTTCTCAAGAAGTAGTAATCTCACCATTATATGGTACTGCTGGTGATGGAGGTTTATCTGTAGCAGCATTAGCTAATGGAGATTTCCAAGCATATAGCGCTTATACAAACTCTAGTGCAGATGTAAACTCGTATGGAGCATCTTTAGGGTTATCTACTAAAGTATTAGGTGGTTTTGATTTAGGTGGTAGTTATACATTTACAAAACAAGATTTTGACCAAGCAGCTAATCCAGATTTCCAAACTAATTTTAATACACCAGAACATAAATTTAAAGCCTCTTTTGGTCATACAGAAGTCTTTGAAAACTTTGGATTTAATATCGCATACAGATTTAGTGATGATTACTTCTGGGAAGCAACTTTTGGAAATGGTGTCGTTCCAGAATTCCATGTTGTTGATGCACAAATCAATTACAAAGTTCCTAGTTTAAAGTCTATAATTAAAGTAGGTGCAACAAACTTAACAGGTAATGAATACTTTACTGCTTTTGGTACTGGATTTATTGGATCTATGTATTATGCATCATTAACAATTAATAACTTATAATAATGAAAACATTAAAAAATATAAAATATATAGGACTTTTTGCTTTAGCAATTGGTTTTACATCTTGTAATGATGAGTCAGATTTTGAAGAGTTTTTAGATATGCCACCAGAGGATGCTGTTATTTTACCTGCACTAACCGCTGGTTCTGCAGATTTCTCTAATTATATATCTTTAGGAGCATCATTTACTTCTGGATATACTGATGGTGCTTTATTTATGGCTGCCCAAGACAATTCTTTTCCAAATACATTATCAAAGCAATTTGCAAATGCAAATGGAGGTGCTTTTACACAACCTTTAATGAATGATAATATTGGAGGATTAGTTTTTGGAACAACAGTTCTTGCTAATCCAAGATTGTTCTTTAATGGTAGTGGACCACAAGTACTTCCTGCTACACCTACTACAGATGTAACTAACAGTTTAGCTGCAGATGGAAGTATCTTTAAAAACGTAGGTGTACCTGGAGCAAAAAGCACGCATATAGATTTTAATGGTTATGCTGGCTTAAATCCTTATTTTGGTCGCTTTGCAAACTCACCAACAGTATCAATGCTAGAATACGCAATAGCACAAAACCCAACATTTTTTACTTTATCAGAAATTGGAGGTAATGATGTTTTAGGTTATGCAACAACAGGTGGAGACGGAACAGATCCAATTACACCATCTGCTACTTTTGATTTTGTTTTTAACGACATGGTTAATCAATTAACAGCAGTTTGTCCAAATGGAGTGGTAACAAACGTACCATACATAACAGATTTACCACACTTTACAACTGTACCTCATAACCCAGTACCTTTAGACGCTGCTACAGCGACAGCATTAAACCAAGGTTATGCTACTTATAATGGAGGATTACAATTTGCTATGACAAACGGTTTATTAACGCAATCTGAAGTTGATCAACGTACTATAACATTTGCTGCAAGCGAAACTAATGCAATGGTTTTAGTTGATGAAACTTTAACAGACTTGACAGGTTTTGGTATTCCAAGTTACAGACAAGCTACTGCTGAAGATTTATTTGTATTACCATTATCAACTTTAATCCCTCAAGGTTATGGAACACAAATTCCATTAGAAGATAAATGGGCATTATTACCTAGTGAACAATTAGAAATAAAAACTGCAACAGATGGTTATAACGCAACAATCGCAAGTGTTGCAAGTACAAAAGGATTAGCTTTAGTAAATTTAAACGTTATTTTAAGTGAAGCATCATCAACAGGTGTTACTTTTGATACTTACAACCTAACTACAGACCTAGTAACAGGTGGATTAGTAAGTTTAGATGGTATTCATTTAACAGCTAGAGGTTATGCATTAATGGCTAATAAATTTTTAGAAGCAATAGATGCTACTTATGGCTCAAACTTTGTCGCTTCAGGTAATGTTTCAATTGCAGATGATTTTGGTGTTACTTATTCGCCAACTCTACAATAGATAGACATTATATATAATTTAAAAACAGCTGCTTTATTAGACTAATAAAGCAGCTGTTTTTTTATATAGAAAAAAGCTTAAAATCCACTTTTATTTTAAATTAAAACTCCTATCTTTGCACGCGAAAACAGAACTTGTTTTCTTTCAATTAAGTACCATAATATTAAACAGATAAGTAATGTCAAAAGTTACAGGTAAAGTTGCACAAATAGTAGGTCCAGTTATCGATGTTGAATTCGGAGCTGGTGCTGAACTTCCAAAAATTTACGATTCATTAGAAATTAATAACGCTGATGGTTCAAAACTAGTACTAGAAGTACAATCTCACATTGGTGAGGACACTGTACGTACAATTGCTATGGACTCTTCAGATGGTTTAAGTAGAGGAACAGAGGTTGTAGCAACTGGTGCTCCAATACAAATGCCAGTTGGTGGAGATGTTTATGGACGTTTATTTAATGTAATTGGAGATGCTATTGATGGTTTAGGTGATTTACCTAAAGCTGGAGATGCTGGTTTACCAATACACAGAAGTGCTCCAAAATTTGAAGATTTATCAACGTCTACTGAAGTATTATTTACAGGAATTAAAGTAATTGACTTAATTGAGCCTTATGCAAAAGGAGGTAAAATTGGATTATTTGGTGGTGCAGGAGTTGGTAAAACAGTATTAATTCAAGAATTAATTAACAACATTGCAAAAGGACATGGTGGATTATCTGTGTTTGCAGGAGTTGGAGAAAGAACACGTGAAGGAAACGATTTACTTCGTGAGATGTTAGAGTCAGGAATTATCAAGTATGGTGACGACTTTATGCACTCTATGGAAGAAGGTGGATGGGATCTTCAAAAAGTGGATAAAAATATAATGAAGGAGTCTAAGGCTACTTTCGTATTTGGACAAATGAATGAGCCACCTGGAGCTCGTGCTCGTGTAGCATTATCTGGATTAACTATAGCAGAATATTTCCGTGATGGAGCTGGAGAAGGACAAGGAAAAGATGTACTTTTCTTCGTTGATAATATCTTCCGTTTTACACAAGCTGGATCTGAGGTATCTGCATTATTAGGTCGTATGCCTTCTGCAGTAGGTTACCAACCAACATTAGCAACAGAAATGGGTGCAATGCAAGAACGTATTACATCAACTAAAAGAGGTTCTATTACATCTGTACAAGCGGTTTACGTACCTGCAGATGATTTAACGGATCCTGCACCAGCAACAACGTTTGCTCACTTAGATGCAACAACAGTATTATCTCGTAAAATTGCAGAATTAGGTATTTATCCTGCAGTAGATCCATTAGATTCTACTTCAAGAATTTTAACAGCTGATATTTTAGGTGATGAGCACTATGATTGCGCACAGAGAGTAAAAGAGTTATTACAACGTTATAAAGAATTACAAGATATTATTGCCATCTTAGGTATGGAAGAATTATCTGAAGAAGATAAAATGGCTGTAGGTAGAGCAAGACGTGTACAACGTTTCTTATCTCAACCTTTCCACGTAGCAGAGCAATTTACAGGTCTTAAAGGTGTTTTAGTAGACATTAAAGAAACTATTAAAGGATTTAACCAGATTATGGATGGTGAATTAGATCACTTACCAGAAGCTGCTTTTAACCTTAAAGGATCTATTGAAGAAGCTATTGAAGCTGGAGAAAAAATGTTAGCTGAAGCTTAATATTTAAAACAATAAACTATGTATTTAGAAATTGTATCACCAGAAGCAACATTATTTAAAGGAGAAGTAGTAAGTATTACTGTTCCAGGAATAAATGGTGACTTTGAAATGTTAAATAATCACGCTCCTGTAGTCTCTCTTTTAAAAGAAGGAACTGTTAGAATAGCTGGTAATATAACTTTAGATGAAGAGGTTGAAAACCGTTTTACAAAAGGCGACAAAAACACTACTTTATTAAAAATAAATTCTGGTACGCTAGAAATGAATGGAAACAAAGTAATTGTATTAGCTGACTAATACTTTTTACTCAAAGAATAACAAAAAACGCGAAGCCATTAGCTTCGCGTTTTTTTATGACAAATTTTTTAACCTTACCATATATTAATCGCGTACGCTATTCCAAATATCTAAATCCATTTTCCAGTTTCCATCTTCTTTTTTCCAAACGATTACGTACTTTCCTTTCCATGACGATTCTTCACCTTGAGCGTTTTTTGTGACACCTTCATAATAACCATAATCATATGCTGTGTTTTTAACTATAGTTATATTTTCTGGAAAAATTTTATGATGAGATATAGTTAACCCTTCTGGTAAAATCCAATATTTTTTTATGTCTTCTCCTTCAAGAATTTTTTTGTTGTTTGGAAATATTTTAGCCTCTTTTGTGTAAGAATCCTTAATACCATCATAATCTGAAGCCATAACATAACCAGAAAATGTATTGGCATTTTTTAAAATAATTGCTTTCTCTGCTTCTACATCTATTTTTGGTTTGTGCGAGCAAGACGTTACTAAGCTTACTAGAAATACAAGTGTGAAAAAATGTTTCATTTTATTATAATTTAAGAGACTATACTTTTTTAATCACATTGGTTACAATTCCCCAAATTAAAAAGTTGTTGTCTTCTGTAATTTTTATAATTGGATAATTAGGGTTTTCTGGTTGTAACCAAACCTCATCATCAGATACTCTTAAACGTTTTACGGTAAACTCCCCATCCAAAAAGCAAACTGCAATTTTATTGTTTGTTGGCTCTAAACTACGATCTATTACTAACAAATCGTTATCATCCAATCCTGCTCCAATCATAGATTGTCCGCTAACTTTAGCGTAAAAAGTAGCCTCTTTATTTTTAACTAGTTCTTCGTCTAAAGATAATCGATGTTCTTTAAAATCTTCTGCTGGAGATGGGAATCCTGCAGAAATCCCTGTGTCAAAAAACTGCCCTGCAGCTCCATCTATTGTTTCTGGTGTGTAGAAGGTTAAACTTCCTGATTTATGTGCTATCATTTTACTACTATAATATCGTTAATATTGGTGGTGTATCTTGGCGATAATCGTTCTTGACGCATTTTCCAGGTGCGTTTTAAATCTTGATTACCTATTTTAATTTTGTTTGCTTTGTACCTTGTATTTAAATAATCTATAGACTTCATTAAAGGAACATGTTTTGGATCTTCTGCTTCAAAAATATTGAGTTGATAATTATCAACTGGCACCAAACCTGATACAATAACACCTGCTTTTTTATATTTTATTCCTTGTTTAAAGATAGACATTACTGCTTTAACTGCACAATTACTTATAATTAAAGATGAGTTTGTTGGACAAGATAAGTTTACTGTTGCACTTGCACGATGTTGCTCTAAATTTTTTTTATGTCTATCGCTTCTTAACATAACAATAATTACGTGGCAACTTGAGCCTTGCTTACGTAATTTTTCTGCACAACTTGTAGCAAAGGTTGATACACGTTCTTTTATATTATCCTTGTCTGAATAGGTATACTCAAAACTACGCGTAGTAGCTATCATTTTTTTGTCTTTGCAGTCTTCATCCAACAGTAGGGTTGGAATACCTTCTAAATCGCGTTTTAACCTAGATTCTATTACAGAAAAATTACGCTTTACCCAATCGTTTGGTAATTGTGTAAAATCATACGCTGTTTTGCAACCTTTAGCTTTTAAGCGTTTTGAAAGCTGCCTTCCAATTCCCCAAACGTTTTCTATTTTTGTCCATTTTAAGGCTTTAATACGTTTATCTTCTGTATCTATAACATAAACCCCTTTGGTTTGTTTAGGGAATTTTCGTGCTATCTTATTAGCGACTTTACAGAGCGCTTTAGTTGGCGCAACACCAACACATGTTGGAATACCTGTCCATTTTTTGATGCGATTTTTAATTTTTTGCCCATAATTATCTAGGTTATAGTGCTCAAATCCATTAAATTCTAAAAACGACTCGTCAATACTATACACCTCAACATCTGGACTAAATTGTTTTAATATATTCATGACACGACTACTCATGTCTCCATATAAAGGGTAATTAGACGATAATACTTGAATATTATTGGCTTTACAAAAGGTTTCCCATTTAAAAATTGGTGCACCAAAAGGTAATAGCAATGCTTTAGCCTCATCACTCATAGAGATGACACAACCATCATTATTGCTTAAAATTGCAACAGGTTTTCCTTCTAAATTAGGATTAAAAACCCGCTCGCAAGAGGCATAAAAATTATTACAATCCACTAATGCAAACATATGTGTAAAATTACACAAAATGTTTGAATGTTTTTTAGTTTTAGGTTCTTAAAAATGTTAAAGTTTAATCTTCAACATATTCTAAAATATCTGCAGGTTGACAATCTAACGCTTTACAAATAGCCTCTAAAGTAGAAAAGCGTACTGCTTTTGCTTTTCCAGATTTTAATATGGACAAGTTTGCAGTTGTTATACCAATAATGGTAGCTAGCTCTTTGCTTTTCATGTTGCGCTTAGCTAACATGATGTCTAGGTTTACAATTATTGACATAGTTAAATTGTTAGGTCGTTTTCTTCTTTTACTTCTTTTCCTTTTTTAAAGACTTCGCTTAAAAACATCAAGAATAATCCCATTAGTAAAAAGGCAGTTATTGAGGCATCAAATTCAAATTTTGGCTTTACTTTTATGTAAAGCCATAAGCTTATTTTTCCTAAAAACTCTGCAGCACTTAAAAAAACTAAAATAATACCTGCCTTTTTAAAATTATTAATTACTAAATCGCTAAAATAATTACCCGCTTCTAAATCAGTTAAGCTATTTTTTATGCTTTCTACTGCTAAGTATAACAAGCAATATAAGACTACACCTATAATAATAATTACTATAATTTTTGTGTTACTAAGATTAGCAAAATCTAAATTCTCATCTAAAAATTTAGGTTTTGAGTGTTTAATTTGACCATTAATTATATCATTAAAAACTCTTATTGCTTTTACTAATAATCCAACTATTAAAAGGTAGTAGTAGATATTAATAATGGTTTTTAAAATCTTTATTGCTTTCATATTAAATTATCGTTTAACGATAACAAATATATGAAAACTATTGATAAACAATAATTTTTTATTAAAAAAGGATAAAACAGAACTTAAATCTGACAGGTCTTTTTGTATATTTAAAAAAAATCTATACATGAGTCAAACCTTTAAAACCATTGCTAAATTTCAATATACTGCAGAAGCTCAAATAATTAAAGGACGTTTAGAGTCTGAAGGTATTCAAGTCTTTTTAAGCGATAATATAACTATAGATACAGATCCTTTAGTAAGTAATGCAATTGGAGGTGTTAAACTTAAAGTGTTAGCAAAAGATGCTATGCAAGCGCAGCATATTTTAGAAAGTATTAATAAATACTCTGTAGATGATGATGGCAACGCAATACATTGCCCAAATTGTAATAGTCAGGAAGTTGCTATGTTTTCTACCATTAAAGATTTTAAATCCTTTTTTGCTTTTGTATTTGGGTTTTTATTTGGGTCGCTTCCCTTCTATTCTAAAGACAAATACCGTTGTGATAATTGTAATACTGAGTTTGATATAAAATAACATTAATGATCATACATTAACCTCATCAAAAGCAGTTTTTAAAATTGTAACAACATTTTCTATTTCTTCTTCATTTAAATGCCCAAATCCTAACCTAATAGCACAAATATCTTTGTTTTGATACAATACTGTTTTAGGTAAAAACAAATCGTGCAACTTAGCTTTTTCTGCTAATTTAACAAGTGACAGGTTAGAGTTAAATTTCAGCCAAATTGCTAATCCTCCATCTGGTACTTGCCAAGTGGCTTCGTCTTTAAAATGCTTTGTTAAACAAGCACACAAATAATCGCGTCTTTGTTTATAAATAGTGATATTTTTTTTAATTAGTCTATGTATTTCGCCTTCATCAATAAGCTCTGCAAGTATTTGCTTTTGGATTAAATCTCCTTGTTTATCTAATATTTGCAAGTAGTTTTTTGCTTCGTTAATAATATTTATTGGAGCAACAACAAATCCTACTTGAAAGCTAGGAAAAAAAGACTGTCCTAATCGTCCTAAATAGATAACAACACCTTGTCCATCTGCACTAGCCATAGGCAACATAGCTGATCCATCAAACTGAAAATCGTAATCAAAATCGTCCTCTATAATAGCAAATTTATAGGCTTTTGCTAATTGTAATAATTTTAAACGTCGTTCTGCTGTAAGCGTGACTGTTGTTGGATATTGCCTATGCGCACAAACATACACACACCTTATACTATTTTTTGTGAAGTTTTTTTCAATAAAATCAACATCAATTCCATGTTGATCTACAGGAATGGTTTTAATATTTGCTCCTGCTTGCTGAAAAATCATATTAGATTTATAATGACTTAAGTTACCAACAAGCACAACGTCATTTTTTTGTATTAAAAGCTGTGACACTATATACAAACTCATCTCTGTACTTCTAGTACTTATAATATTTTGAGGTTTTATATAAAATCCTCGAGTAGCATTTAAGTAATTACATAACTGTTTACTAAACGTAGTATAGGATTGTTCTTGTGTTTTATTCCATTTACTAATTAAAGAACCACGTTTCATGGACGCACTATACCATTTAGAAAATTGGTGTGTTGGATGTAACCTTAAATCTGGTTGTCCATCATTAACAACATATTTACTTACTAAAAACTCTTCAGTAGACGCTAAATTAAAAGACGATTGAAACGGAAATCCTGCAGTTTCTGGATAAGTTTTCAAATTATCTAAGCCTTGCAACGCTCCTTTTATCGCTGCTGTTTTAAGTTCTGGTTTTAATATAAAAGTTCCTTTGTTTGGTACAATATCTACCCAACCTTGTGACGCTAGCTCATCATAAACAGCAACTGCAGTATTCCTGTTAATTAAAAATAATGCACTAAATAGTCTTGTTCCTGGTAGCTTTGTACCTTCAGTTAAATAACCACGTTGGATAGCATTTATAATTTGTTGAGAGATTTGTATATAAATAGCTGTATTAGACGATTTTTTAAAATGAATTAATGTTTTTAATATGTCATCAACCGGACTATGCATTGTTTTAAAACTGGACTATTTTAATGATCCGGAAAGTTACGAATTTTGTAGCGTTAAAAAACATCAATACTTTTTATTATGAAATTGACTTCTTTATTTATTTTGCTAGCTCTATTTAGTATAACAACACAAGCACAAGACTTACTGCAACAGCAATTAGACTCTGTAATTATTACGTCAAGTAGAATTGATTTACCGTTTAAAGAAAACTCAAGAACAATTACTGTTATTTCGTCTTCAGACATAAAAAATAGTGCTGCAACTAACGTTGCAGATTTATTACAGCAAGTAGCTGGAGTAGACATTAGACGTCGTGGTACTGCTGGTAGCCAAGCAGATTTATATATAAGAGGTGGTGGTTTTGACCAAACTTTACTGCTTATAGATGGTATAAAAATGGACGATGCACAAACTGGACACCACACCATGAATGCTGCATTACCTATTGAAGTTATTGAGCGTATCGAGATAATTAAAGGTCCTGCTGCAAGAGTATTTGGTCAAAATGCTTTTAATGGAGCAATAAATATTGTTACTAAAAACAATTTAAAAAATACAGTTTCTGCAAATGTAGAAACAGGATCTTTTAACCAATTAAACGGATCTTTAACTGTTGGTACAGAGTTAGAAAACTCGTCACATATTATTCACGTTGGAAAAATGACCTCTGAAGGTTATCGTAATAACTCGGATTATGACAATACCAACTATTTCTTAAAAAGTATATTTAATAAAAATGCACAAGCAATAGAAATGATAACAACTTTTTCTGATCGTAAATTTGGGGCAGAAAATTTTTATACAACTAATCCTACATTTAACGAATACGAAGAAACTAAAAACAGTTTAATAGGATTTACAACTACTTTTAATACCAATACACTTAAAATTAAACCACGTATATACTGGAAACGTAATGAAGACCTATTTTTATTAAGACGTGATGATCCTGCATTTTACAGAAACCTACATATTACAGACAAATTAGGCGCAGAAGTTAATGCATCATATACATCTGATGCAGGAATCACAGGTTTTGGTGTAGATATCTCTAAAATTTATATTAGAAGTAATAATTTAGGTAATCGTAATAGGTTTATGACTAACCTATTTTTAGAACACCAATTTAAATTATTAGACAACAAATTAGATATTACTCCAGGAGTTGCAGTAACTTATTTTTCCGACTTTAAGTTTCATGCATTTCCAGGTTTAGATTTAGGATATCAAATTACTAATGATTTAAAACTATACGGAAACATAGGATATACTTACAGAATACCAACTTATACAGATTTATTCTATAATGATTTTAGAACTGCTGGAAATGCAGATTTAAAACCAGAAGAAGCGTTCTCGCAAGAAATTGGTTTAAAATATAATACAAATAGATTTTCTAGTACTATTGCCTTTTTTAACAGAGATGCAAAAAACTTAATAGACTACATAAGACCAAATACAACAGAAACTATTTATACAGCAACTAATATAACAGAAGTAAACACTAAAGGGTTTGAGTTTGATACCTCTTATAATTTTAAAATAAATAACTTTTATCAAACTTTAAGTATAGGCTATGCTTTTTTAGAAGATGATATTTTAGACCAAAATAAAGACCTATCTCGTTACTCTTTAAACACATTAAAACATCACTTTACAACACGTTTAAGTACACAATTATGTAATAACTTAAAACAAAATATTGTTTACAAACATGCAGAACGTACAACAGGACAAAGCTATAATGTTTGGGATGCCTCTTTAGTGTATACCTTAAAACAATTAGAATTTACTGCAACAGCAAGTAATATTTTTGATGCTGATTATATTGAAACTGGGTTTACACCAATGCCTCCAAGTAATGTGTTATTTGGGCTACGTTATAATTTTAACTAAAGTCTAACAAAAACTATAGTAGTACTTTTAGTAACGTTTTATTAACTTTGGGTTTAAAATTTTAAAATTTGAACTTAAACCTTCAAGACATACCAAGAGTTAAGACTATAACCAAAGAAGGCTTTATTAAAAATTATTTTAAGCCTCAAAAACCTGTTATAATAGAACAGTTTATTACCGATTGGCCAGCGTACACTAAATGGAATTTAGAGTACATGAAAACCATTGCTGGAGATAAAATTGTTCCGTTATACGACGATAGACCTGTGGACTACAAGGATGGTTTTAATGAGCCTCATGCCAAAATGAAAATGAGTGAATATGTAGATTTGCTTAAGCGCGAGCCTACAAAGTATCGCATTTTTCTTTGGAATATCTTAAAAGAAATCCCTCAGCTTCAAAAGGATTTTACGTTCCCAGATTTTGGATTACGTTTAATGAAAGGTTTACCAATGCTGTTTTTTGGAGGAAAAAACAGCCACACCTTTATGCATTACGACATAGATTTAGCTAATATCTTTCATTTTCATTTTGAAGGCAAAAAGGAAATTATTTTGTTTGATCAAAAACAAAACAAACATTTATACAAAGTACCACACGCTTTAATAACACGAGAAGATATTGACTTTTCAAATCCAGATTTTAACAAATGGCCAGCTTTGCAGTATGCAAAAGGTTGGCAATGCCAATTAAACCATGGAGAAGTATTATATATGCCAGAAGGTTATTGGCATTACATGAAATATTTAACTCCAGGTTTTTCTATGAGCCTTCGTGCAATTGCACGAAATCCAAAAAATTTAGGCAAAGCTATTTACAATGTATTTTTAATGCGTAATTTTGACAACTTAATGCGACGTATTAAGGGTCAAAAATGGATTGATTGGAAAAATAAAAAAGCCATTATAAACACAAATAATAATATAAAAAACAAATAATAATACAGATGAAAAAAATATTTTTAGCACTAACACTTTTAGCTACAACTCTAACAACTGCACAATCTTTTGAAGGAAAAGGAGATCAAAAATTTCAAATTGGAGCAAACTTTCAAGACAATGTTAACGGTATCACTTTAGCTTACGATTATGGTTTAGGAGAAAACATATTCTGTTGGTGTTGTAACAGGTTACGCTTTAAACTTAAACAATGGTTTATCTGCAGATTTTGAAGACCGTTTTGAGCTTGAAGGACGTTTTAATGCAAACTTAGGAAGTGTGTTAAATATAGATGACAATTTTGATCTTTATCCAGGAATTAGCTTAAGCATGAAAAACTTTGGAGGACACTTAGGAATGCGTTATTTTTTCTCTGATGGTTTTGGAGTATTTTCAGAGTTTGGGACAACCTTTGCAACTTATAATTCTGGAGCTTTAACTGCTGCAGAAAAAATACACAATCAGTTTACAGTAAATTTTGGTGCAGTGTTTAATCTATAACACTCTATTTCAAAGACATACAAACCTTTCATCTATTAATTTGAAAGGTTTTTTTGTGCCTTAATGTATCAACTCGTTAGCTTTTTCATACACCAAATAATTCTCCCAACCTCTGTATAGTAAATAGTCAATTAGTTTCTTTTTTTTCTTGTACTTATCGGTCTCTTTTAAAGAATTAACCTTTTTTTCGGCTAAATCATTAAAAACCTCGATGTACTCATCATTATCTATTTCTGTAAGTGCTTGGTTTACATTAAATTTGGAGATGTCTTTTCGTTTTAGTTCAAGAGCGATTCGATATTTACCCCATTTTTTAATTCTGAACTTACCTCTAGTATATGTTTTGGCAAAACGTTCTTCGTTAAGAAAGTTGTGCTCCAAAAGATGAACTATAATGATATCTGTAGCTTCAGGTATCATATTCATACTTTTAAGTTTTTGTCTCACCTCTTGGTGACAGCGTTCTTGATATGCACAATAGTGTTCCAACTTTTTAGTTGCTTCGTCTATTGTATAAGACTCTTGTTTTTGATACATATTTCAAAAATAAGCTATTTAATAATATTTAAAAACGCCCTATTATGAAACATATAAAATTACTTTTAATTGCCTTTTTTGGAGTCTTAACTTTTGGTTATGGGCAATGCCTAACTGATAATTTTAATTCTGGATATGGTAACTGGTCTGATAATGGAACTTATCAAAATACAACAGCTGGATTAACAGGAGATGGAACTGGATTTAATACTAATGGTGATGAAATAATTACAAGTTCAATACTTACAAACCCTCAAACACTTACACTGTGGCTAGCAAGAAGCAGCTCTACAGCTAATAAAACTTTAAGTGTACAATACTCAACAACAAATACAGGTCCTTGGACTTCAGCAAGAGATATTTTAGTTGGAGAAGTTACAACTACTCATCAAGAATTTACAGTCAATTTAAATCTAACAGGAGATTATTTTCTTAGAATAGCTATGACTCAAAGAACTGGTGGCTCATATTATTTAGATGATGTTGAAGTAACATGCTCCACTTCAACAACATCAGTAGAATTCGTCTCAACTACATCAACTTTAGCGGAAAATGGTATTTTTATAGATGTTTGTGTCGCAATATCAAACGAAGATGCTACAAATGCAACAACAGTCGAGATTGCTTTAGATGGAGCAAGCACAGCTACAAACGGAACAGATTATGATGATGGAGCAGGAACACCAGCAGCTATTACATTTCCTCAAACTTTAACTTTTCCTGCAGGAAGTAATGCAAATCAATGTTTAACAATATATATATCTAATGATGATGCTGTTTATGAAACATCTGAAGATGTTATCCTTAATTTACAAAACGCTTCTGGTGGAAATGCAGCAGCTTTAGGAACTAATACACAACATACATTAACAATAACAGATAATGATGCCAATCCCTGTACTACAATTTTCTCTGACGATTTCAGTTCTGGTTTAACGCAATGGAATAACACAACAGATTGGACAACTACAGGTGGAGAGCTTAAACATGATCTTTCTGGAATTGCAGGAGATAGTTATATAAATGCAGACATTGGAATTCAGAATCTTGCTTTTGGAGATTACGAATGGTCTTTTTGTTTAAGAAATGGTAATTGGGATCCTTCAGGAGGTAATAATTTTGCTTTTGTTCTTTTATCAAATAACAGCAATTTATTTACAAATCCTGTTGGCTATAGAGTTGGAGTTAATCAATCAGGAACTAGTGATATTTTAACATTGTATCGTGTAAATAATGGTACAGATTTTTCAGTCATAGATAGTACTTTTAATTGGGATGCAAATGACGATGTGTGCATTAGAGTAACAAGGAGTAATACTGGTGATTGGGAGTTGTTTTATAATGACGGTTCAGGGGAAGTAAGTGCAGGAACTGCTAATGATACAACTTATACTACTGGTAGCTTTATAGGTTCATATTTTCAATTTAGCTCTTCAAGAGCTGGTTTATTATGGATAGACGATGTAAATGTTTGTTCAAACCCTATTGCTTGTAGTAGTACAGTAACATGGGATGGAACTTCTTGGTCTCCAACAACTCCAGATGCATCAACACATGCTGTTTTAAATGCAAATTATAACACTAGTACAGCTGGACAACCAAGTTTTACATCTTGTAGTTTAACAATCAATTCTGGTTTTGATTTATCAATTACACCAAATGAATATGTTGAAGTTTTCACAGATGTAACCAATAATGGACGTATTTTAATTCAAGACCAAGGATCTTTTGTTCAAGTAGATAATGCTGCTACTTATGATGATTCTGGAAGTACGTATTTTGCAACAAACAATGCTGCAGTTGTAGATAAAAACACTTCATTGTTAAATGAATGGTATGAGTATACCTATTGGAGCTCTCCAGTAGCTAACGAGACTTTTGGAAATGCTTTGTGGCAATCTAGTCAATACAGACGTTTTGAATTTAATGCTGCAAATTATAGAGATTCTGAATACGAAACTTTAAACAATAACACATTAGTTGCTGGTGCAGGAGTAGATGATATTGATGATGATGGTAACGATTGGTTTTTAAAAGCTGCAACTGATAATTTAGTTCCTGGAGTAGGTTATGCTGCAACACACTCAATAACTGCTTTTTTAGGAGCAAACAACTATCTTTATACTTTTAGAGGGACTTTAAACAATGGAGACATTACTGTTCCTGTAGAACGTAACGATCTAGAAACTGGAGACACTAACTGGAACCTAATTGGTAACCCTTACCCTTCAGCAATTGATGCTGATTTGTTTTTTGCTAAAAACAATTATCTTTCAGACACAGCTAATGGTAGATTAGATGGAGCAATATATTTATGGTCTCAAGACACACCTCCTTCTAATACAACAAATGGAAACGAACCTTTAAACTTTACTAACAATGATTATGCTGTTATAAATGGTACAGCAGAGACTGTTGGTGGAGATGGTATTACTCCAACAAGACATATCCCTTCTGGTCAAGGGTTTTTTGTAACTTATTCTGATACTCCTACAGCAACAACAGGAACTGTAACATTTACTAATGCAATGCGTATAAAAGGAAATAATGACCAGTTTTTTAGAACTACAAATAATCCATCAGTAAATTTAGATAACAAACTTTGGTTAAATATTAATACAGATAATGGTTTGTCAAATCAAACTGTTATAGGTTATGTGCCAGGAGCTACTGCTGCAAATGATGGTGCTTACTATGATGCAAAAAAGAATGGAGTAATATTAGCAAGCCTATCGTTTTACACAGTAATTCCAGGAGATTCTAAAAAATTAGCGATTCAAGGAAAATCTCCTAACGATTTGGATATAAATGAAACCATACATTTAGGTTTCTTAAACTCTATTGATGTTCCTACAATTTACACAATATCTATAGATCATTTACAAGGTGACTTTTTATCAAATAATTCAATTTACTTAAAAGATAATCTGTTAAACACGTATCAAGATTTAACAACATCAGATTATTCATTTACTTCGGATTTGGGTGAATTTAATTCAAGATTTGAAATTGTATTTACACAACCTAGCTTATCTATTGATGACTTGGCTTTAACAGAAAAAAGCTTATCAATAATAGAAACTGAAAATAATAATGTTACATTTAAAATGTCAAATAGTAATTTAACTATTAAAACAGTTAAAATATTTGATGCTTTAGGTAGGTTAATTTATGATTTAAAAGGTAATAATAGTATTGAAACTTATAACCTTTCTAATTTAAGTCAAGCAGCTTATATTGCTAAAGTAGAACTAAGCAACGGTCAATTAATTAATAAAAAAGCAATTAAAAAATAAGCCTTCTTTAAGCTTAAAATTATAACGTATTAAAAGATCATACATTAAAGTGTGGTCTTTTTTTGTTATAAAATGTCGCATTTTAAAGATTTAATCTTTGTAAAAATACTAAATACATGTATTTCATCGAAAAATTATTATATTTTATCGATGTTTTTATATCTTTGATTGGTTCAGATTGTTATTTTCAAACAACATCTTAACTTTATTCAGTTATTTTTTTTTATACAAACTCATTTCATGAAGAAGTTTATCCCTTTACTGTTTTTCTTATTTTCTATATTGTTTTTCAATTACTCTAGCGCACAAGTTACAATTGCTCAACAAAATTTTGATGGAGGTACACCTACAATGACTTATACAGGTGGTACTTTAACAAGTGCTAACGGTCCTTTTCCAAATACACCAAATTATGTATCTGCTAATAATGGTTTACAAGTAAATAATACTAGTCAAGATATTGAGTTTTCTACAGTAAACACAAGTGCATACAGTAATGTTTCATTTTCATTAAGATTAGCATCGTTTGCTGGCACATCAGGAAATGGAGCAGATACAACCGATGATGTTACAATTTCAATAAGTACAGATGGAGGAGCTTCCTATTCTGAAGAATTAAGGGTAAGAGGTATTGGAAATGCAAAATGGGGTTTTTCTGGTACCAATGCAGGAACAGGTAATGCTTCTGCTATTTATGATGGAGATAATTCTCTAACAATATTTCAACCTGTAAGTGGTGGATATAGAACAACAGATGGTTATAGTTATTTATCTATTACTGATTTACCAAACTCCACATTATTAAGAGTAAAAGTAGAAATAACCAATAATAATGCTAACGAAATTTGGGTAATAGATGATGCATTAATTGAAGGTGTTTCCTCTTCTCCATGTATTACTCCAACCGCTCAACCAACAACTTTAAATTTTTCAAATATAACCAACACTAGTTTTGATGGTAATTTTAGTGCTTCTATTCCTGCTGCAGATGAATATCTTATTATATATAGCACAAGTGCTACTTTAGGTGCAAACCCTGTAGACACTACAACTTATACAAATGGAGATACAATAGGATCTGGTACAGTACTGCAATCAAATAGTTCAAATTCCTTCTCTTTAGCAGGTTTAAACCCTAGTACAACTTACTATCTTTTTGTATATTCTTACAATGTCTCTTGTAGTGGTGGTCCATTATACTTTACAACTTCTCCATTAAACAATAACGAAACCACATTAAGTGAACCATGTCTAGAAGAAAGTTTTACATCAACAACTTTTGCTCCTACTAATTGGATTTCTTCAGGAGCTTCAAGAAGTACAACAGCTGCAGATTACAATACAGCACCAGCAGGAGTATCTTTTAATTCAAATAATGGTTATTTAACAACCGATGTAATTTCGAACCCTTCAAGTTTAGATTTTTATCTTGGACGAACTGGTAATACGACTACTAAAACATTAAATGTAAATGTATCAACAACAAGTCAAACTGGACCTTTTACAACAGTTGCCGTTTTTGACCATTCAAATGTTCCAAGTTCTACTTACAACCAATATACTGTAGATTTATCAACATATAATACAGAAGCAAATGTATGGATTCAATTTGAAAAAGTTTCTACAACAACGTCACCTTGGCGTTTTGATGATGTATCAGTAACTTGTTCTTCTGCCTGTACACCAACACAGACAATTACTAGTTTTGCTCCAAGCTCTGGACCAGAATTATCAGAAATAACAATTACTGGTACTGGTTTTACCGTAGGATCTACTGTAGATTTTAATGGTACGGCTGCGACAATAGTATCTCAAACTGCAACGCAAATTATTGCTGAAGTGCCAATAGGTGCTTCAACTGGAGTAATTACTATTACAGAAGCAGGTTGTCCTTTAGATAGCTTAACAGACTTTACATTATTAAGTGGAAGCTGCTCTGGAGGATCAGGAGGTATACCTGCTGGTTTTACAGATTTAATGTTTTCTGGTATTTATGATGACCAGACAGATTCTTGTCACTACTTTGAACTTTTAAATCCAACAACTTCTCCAATAGACTTGTCAGACTATACTATTGGATTAGATAATAATTTTACTTTAGGCTCTACGGTTCCTACAACTGGTTTTAGTGGTGGAACACTTACTTTAAGTGGGACTTTAGCTGCAGAAACAACTATTATGATTAGACTAAGTTCCGCAGGAGCATGTACTAGTTGCCCTTCTGTAACACCAGACTTATCTTTTATAAATGGTGGTATAAATAATAACGATAGGCTTGTTTTAGTAAAAGATTATGGAACTGGGTCAGCTACTGCTCAAGACGTATGGCAAAATAACACAACTCCTGGAGCAGGTTTTGATGTTGGATATGTTTTTACAAGAGATAATTCTGCAACTGCACCTTCTTCAACTTTTTCATTAACTGATTGGGTTTATGATGGTGACGAAGATTGTTTTGGTTTTGCTATTACAATTACACCTTCACCAACAATTGATGTACAACCAATAGATATTAACGACTGTGATGCAGCAGATGTAAATATATCAGTTACTGCTGGAGGTGGTGGTTCATTAAGTTACCAATGGAAATATAATAATGGTGGTTCTGGATGGTCTGATGTGACAAGTGCAGCTTTTAGTCCAGGAATAGTTTCTGGAGAAACTTCTACAGATTTATCAATTTCTGGTTTAAATCTAGATACTTATCAGTTTTATTGTGAAGTTACTGAATCTGGTGTATGCTCTGTAGCAACAGATGCTATACAAATAACTATGTCAAATACTATTTGGAATGGTTCTGCTTGGTCTAATGGATTACCAGATCTTACAAAGATGGCTGTAATAGACGGAAGTTACGATACGAGTGCAAATGGAAGTTTTCAAGCGTGCTCTTTAGTAATAAACACTAGCGGGACTTCTCCAGAATATAGATTAACAGTTTCAAACAGTACGTTTGTTGAAGTTGAAAACACAGTAACTGTTGATGGAGAATTATATGTGGAAACACAAGGTGCTTTTGTTCAAAACAATAATAATTCATCATTTATATTATCTGCAAATGGAGAGTCACTAGTTAATAAAATGACTACACCATTAAATAGTGTTTATGAATATACTTATTGGAGTAGTCCAGTAGAAAACACTACAATTGGTCAAGGTTTAGCTTTTGCTAATACAAATAGAAGATATTGGTTTAATGCAGCTAATTATTTAGATGTGCTTACAGAAATAAATAACACAGATACATTTACTGCTGGACCAGACGGAATTGATGATGATGGAAATGATTGGACTTACATCTCAAGTGGTAGTACTGTAATGACTCCTGGAGTTGGATATATTTCTATGCATACACCTGTAGGATTCACTGTAGGGTCTCAATATACTTACACATTTAATGGTGCTTTTAATACAGGTATTATTACTAGTTCAATTTTATTTAATGGAGCTAATGGAGATGAAGATTGGAATTTAATTGGTAATCCTTATCCAAGTGCAATAGATGCTAATGCTTTTTTAACTGCTAACTCTAGTGTTATACAAGAGGTTGCTTATCTATGGTCACATAATACACCTGCTAATGGTAACGCAAGTGGTAACCAAGGTGCAAACTTTTCTAATAATGATTATGCCATAATTACAACTGGAAGTGGTAATACAGCTGGTGGTGATATGATTATACCAAACGGTTATATACCTTCTGGACAAAGCTTTTTTGTACAAGGAATTGCTAATGGAAATGTTACTTTTGATAATGACTACAGGATGGCAGATACGTCTAGTAATGATCAATTTTTTAGAACAAATACAACTAATAATACCAATAGGATTTGGGTTAATTTAACTTCGGACAATGGTATTTTTAATCAAATATTAATAGCTTACGTCAATGGTGCTACTGACGGAAAAGACAGTATGTCCTTTGATGCAAAAAGAACTATTTATAATGAAACCGCTGCTGAAATATACACTTCTATCCCTAATGAAACTGATAGATTTGCAATACAAGGTAAATCAACAGGAAGCCTAACTATTGATGAGGTTATACCAGTTGGGTTTAATACTCAAATTTCTGACCCAACTATTTACACCTTTTCTATCGCACAATTAGAAGGTCAATTTTTTGATACAAACACTGTATATTTAATAGATTATTTAAACAACTCTATACATGATTTATCCGCTTCGGATTATTCGTTTACGTCTAATGTTGGAGAATTTGATTCGCGTTTTGAAATAGTATTTAATCCAAATAGTTTATCAACTTCAGATTATACAACTAATAATGTAGATTTATCAATTATTGAATTATCAGATAATCAAGTACAATTTAGTATTACAAATAGCTTAACTATTAAATCAATAAAAATATTTGACCTATTAGGAAAAGAGATTTATAATTTTAAATGTAATAATGCTACTGAAATTATCAATTTAGACAACCTTAGTCAAAGCTTATATTTTGCTAAAGTGAAGTTAAGTAATGGACAAGAAATAACTAAAAAGGCTATTAAAAAATAACCTTTAATTTAAAATAAAAAAAGCCTCAATTAAAATTGAGGCTTTTTTTATAAACTATATTTTAACGATACTATTAAGTTACGTCCTGGAGCTGCAATACCTGAAGAATATGTTTTATAGCGTTGGTCTGTAATATTTTCTAAAGCAGCAGTTATAGACACCTCCTTACCTAATTGATATTGAGTTCTTAAATTTAAAGAATACCATGAAGGAGAATAAGGGTTTCCGTTTTCATCTAACGCATAGATATACTCTTTTTCAGCCTCAGAAGGTGCTAATTGATTAAATGATAATGCATTATTATAATTAACAAAACCATCAATTTTAAAATTATCTTTTTGCCAAATTAAATGCGTATTCCCAAAGTTAGGTACTACATGTCTAACTGGGACTTCTACTCCATCTGTTTCTTCTATACCTCCAATAATATTATACTGAGATTTTAACTTAAATCTTTCGGAAAAATTAATTAAAGCACCTATCTCAAAACCGTATATCCAAGATTTTGAAGCATTTTGGATAGACTGGACATTACTTAGCTCTCCATCATATAAAATCTGTGTCTCTCCATTTAATGTAGCATCACGTCTTACTAAAGCATTATCTAAATAAGTGTAATATGTAGCCATATCCAGTATTATAGTCTTGTCAAAATTTAATTTCAATCCAAGTTCTCCACTATAAGCATATTCTGGATCTAAATTATCATTTGGAATAACAACAGATCCTGGTTCTGAGTCAAAAACCTTACCTGTATCGTCTATATTTGGTGCTCTAAATGCTGAAGACAAATTAAACTTCCATTGTAATATTTGGTTAGGAGACCAAGTAATACCTGCTGTTCCTGTTAAAGCGTTAGCATCGTTATTAGATTCTGAAAAAGGTAGATTCAAAAATTGATTATTTTCTGTAAAATCTGCTTTTTGTTTAATTAGATTGTACCTTAATCCTGACTGAAATACAAACTTTGTATTAGGCTTATACTTATAACTTGCATACAATGCTGTGCTTTGCCAAGTCGCTCCATCTGGATATCTTGACACTGCTTTTTCTGAAATATTAGTTTGAATATTTTCAGTAAACCCTAATGAATTAACCTTGTTATAAACGTACTCAAACCCATAAAATAAATTTGATGTTTCGCTTAATTCCTTTTCAAAATCTATATTAAAAGACAAAGCATCAACAGACTCTTCTCTTACATTTTTCTCTACTTCTTGAAAATCTCTATCTAATCTACTTTCTTGAAAATTTTGATAGGCTACAGTAGCTTTAATGTTATCGTAAAAAGAACCATTACTACTTCTTTTTGTAACACTTAAATTGGACATAAACCATTTTTGAGGACCATAATCCCATTGTGCAGAACGTAAGGTTCCGTTTCTATAACGTATTAATCTATCATATCTTGGATAATCTGATGTCGCAGTATAAAACAGTCCTAAATCAAAATCCAAATCTTCTGTAGCTTTATAACTAACCTTTTGCATTAAATTAATTTGATTGTATCCTGTAAACTTTTGAATTTCTGGATCATTGTTTTCTACCACAGTGTCTTGATTACTATTAGTTACAACATATTCTGGTCTTAAATAGTCCTCTGGACCATTGCTTCCCATTCTTAAATCATTAAAATCTGTATAACTTACATTAGTTAAAAACGCCCACTTTTTATAACCAAAATTTAAATCTATATGTGCTGTTTTTTCTTGACTTGCAGTAGCATATCTTAAAACAACGTTGCTTTTTAAATTTAAACTATCAGAGAATGAAAATTCTGGTTTTTTAGTATAAAAACTCATAACACCTCCAATTGCGTCGCTTCCATAAATTATGGAACCAGCACCTAAAGTAACTTCTGTGTTTTGAATAGATAATGGGTCTATAGAAATAACATTCTGAAGGTTACCACCTCTAAATATGGCATTATTCATCCTTACACCATCTACAGTTATCAATAATCTGTTTGTAGAAAACCCTCTTATCATTGGGCTTCCTCCTCCTAATTGGCTTTTTTGTATATATACCTGTCCTGTTCCTTCTAATAAATCTGCACTAGTTTGCGGATTATTAAACGTCACTTCCTTTGCACTAATTGTAGCAATGGTTTTAGGGATATCTTTTTTTCTTTGACTAAAATTAGAGGCCGAAATTACAATCTCATCCAATCCTTGCTCACTAGACAATAAATATACTAGTCTAGTCTTTATGTTGCTTTTTTTAATTTGTTTTGTTTGATGAGAAATATGTTGAAAATAAAGCATCTCTGAATCCAAAAACACATCCAAATTTGCTTCTCCATCGATATTAGTAACTTCGCTTTTAGATTTATCTTTATTATAAATAGCAACATCAACTATTGGCTCTTTATTAGTTTGATTTAACACTTTAATATTTTGTGCAGAAACCGAAAAAACAACAAAAAATAGTAAACAAGTACTATAAAAAAACTTTCTATTTTTAATTAAAAACGTCATTAAGGATTTGTAAAGATTTTGGTTTTTTAAAGTTGCCCAAATGTAATTCAAAATATACTAAAATTAGAGCCAAAAACGATTGTCTTTGTTTAGCATTAATCTTTATACTATGTAAATCATCAAATGTTATGCCTAAAAGCTGTTTTAGGAGTGTTAAATTTTCTCCAGAAATGATATATTTTGATGTGCTTTCATTTTGAAACTCGCCATCAAGTAAATTAAAATAAGATGCATTTTTAATCTGAGTTTGATCTGGATAAAAACCTAAATACTTAGTTAATTCTAAAAGAAATAATAAATGAAAATTTGAAAAACTATCATTTGCATCTAACCATAATAAAGTTGTTTGCAAATAGCTATAAAGTGCATCATTTTGTTCTTCTTCTTGAAGTGCTTGAGCTAAAACTTCAGACAAAAACATGACTATTGCACTTTTTAAAATATTAGTGTGTAATGAAACATATAAAAAATCTGTTTTTATATCTTTTATATATTGAAGCGATCGTTTTGGCTTATAGTCTGTATTTAATTGAAGTTGTGATAAGGGTTGAAAGTAAATTACTTTTTTATTGCTTTTTTTTGAAGCAAAAACACCTTTTAATAAATAACTAACAACACCTTGTTTTTGGGTATAGCATTTAACAATAAGGTCATTATCTTTAAATCTAAGTTTAGAGAGGACAATTGCATTTGTGGTAGTTAACATTATCTAACAACCATTACTTTTAGCACTCTAGTCTCAAAAGTGTCTAAATCATTAAGCATGATTAAATATACGCCTGAAGCAACAATGTTTCCACCCATGTTTTTACCATTCCATAGAGCTGTTCCTCCATCGATTTCTAGGTTATAACCTTTAAATCTTGAATTAGTTCTAGATTCTGCTTCTGCCACCAAATTACCTTCAATATCTGTAATTTTAATATTTACGTTATCCGAAATGTCCCTAATTTTTACTTTGTCTGTTAAAATATCAAAATTGGGTCTAACAGGATTAGGATAAACATAGGCATTCTCTAAATTATCTTGTGGCTTAGAGGCATCAGAATTAAACGAAACCATTCCTTTTTCTGTAGCTATATAAATAACTCCGTTTACATCATCAATATCTACATCTAAAATAACATTAGAAGGTAAGGGAGAATTATCTTTAGTAAAATGAAAAATAGTCTCTTGTCCATCTGAAGAAAAATAATATAATCCTGTATCTAGACTTGCAATCCATTTATTATTTGATCCATCAACTTCAATATCTGTAATATATTGCTGGTATAATAATTCACTAGCAACACCATCGTCCAAGACTACAATATTATCTACTTCTGGTGTTCCGTTTATAAATTCGTCTGTATTGTAAACAATTCTTAAGCCTTTTCCTGTACCAATCCAAAGCTGTCCATTTCGATCAATTTCTAGGCATTTTACAGATGGTGAAGGCATCCCTTCTTCTTCTTCAACAATATTTTTGAAAGTATAATTTCCTCCATTTTCATTAAATCCAATAAGACCAAATCGATGTGTACCAATAAAAACATTATTATTTGAATCAAAAATAATTGAAGAAAAACCATTATTACTTGTTGCAGGATCTATAATATCTAAAAAACTATAAGAAGTCCATTGTCCATCTTTAAACCTGTTTAATGGAGACTCATATCGTCCATTCATAACCCAAAGGGTGCCGTCTTGATCAAACGTAGAAGCATGTACAAAATGATTCAATCCAGAAAAAGGGATTAATGTACTATCTTCACCATCATACACTTCTATAACTTGATTATTTTCTATTTCTACGACTCCTCCTACTGAAGAGCTTATATATGCTAGATTAGGATTAAATGGATGTATCGATATATGAGATAAAGACCAAGGATAAGCTGCTAATGGTTGAATAGAATCAAAAGGTATATTTTGCCAAGAATCGTCAAAATAATGGCTAATTCCTCCTTTTTTATTACTAATTGCATATGGATTATAAGTAACATCGTAACCTCCATGAGTTCCATATATATGACCACCAAGGGTTTTTATTTTAAAAAAACTATTTAACAAAGGACTATCTGGATGAATCTCTTCTATTAAAGAAGTGTCATCAATGGTCGTTTTTAAAATACCAAACCCAGGTTTTCCTGTATTAGTATTTCCATTTGTTCCTATATAAAGTGAATTTGTTCCATCCAGAATTGCACAACTATATTTTGTATTAAATTCCGTAGTATTAACTACTTCTGCTATGGTAGAAAAATCTTCTGGATTATATACAAAAACCTCTCCTTCAGTAGCTAAAACTAATTTATCATTAAAAACCCTCAAATCTTTAATAAAATTAGGATATACAGCCCTAATCTGTATTCCATTATTTATATATTCAAAAAGTCTTTTATTTGATCTAGCAATAAACAATCTATCACCAACAGCTTCAATTCCAACACTATTAATTCCAACTAATTGTTCCCATTCTTGATAATCGATTAAATTTGGGTTTGTCAAAAGTCCTTTTTTTACTCCAACTGTAGTCGCAGCATAAATAAAACCATTTAAAACAGTTGTTTGAGAAACTACTACTTGAGCTCCATTTACACCTATATAATATGTGTCTCCAAACTCAAAACTATTAATATTATAAACAGATATACCGTAATCTGTTGATATATAAATAAGGTCTTCAATTAGATTAAAATGGTTTATTTTTTTTGTGCTAGGAGGAATAGTTTGCTTTTCTAAAATATCTACTACAGATAAAACAGTACTTTCAAATTCATCATAAATTTGGACTAATCCGTTTTCAAATCCTACAATAATTAATTCTCTTTCTTCTAGATAATGAATGGCAGATATTGTTTCTCCTGACAAACCATTTACAGTAGATATTGTTTCAATTTCATTAGTGTTTTTATCATAAATAAAAACAGCATTTTCAGCAGCACCAATAACCTTTGTTGTTCCTTGTGTTACATCTTTAATATCTAAATAAGAAAAATGTCCTGTCCAAGCATCAGAAAAATCTTGCGCATTAGTTTTTACTAAAGCAAAACAGCCTAGCAATAAAAATAATAGCTTGAAAATCCTTTTGTTTTTGGGCATTTTTATAGATAAAGTATTAAAACTCAAAAATACTACAATTTATTGTATTAGTATAACTACAATAAAAACAGAAATCCCTTAGCCGAATTAAATCAGTTAAGGGATTTTAATATATTTAAGAAAAAACTATACGACTCCTTGGTCTAGCATTGCATCTGCGACTTTTACAAATCCAGCAATATTGGCACCTTTAACATAGTCTACATAACCATCTTTTTGTGTTCCATATTTTACACAAGATTCATGTATATTATCCATAATTTGATTAAGCTTAGCATCTACTTCTTCTCTAGTCCAATTAAATCTTAAAGAGTTTTGACTCATTTCTAAACCTGAAGTTGCTACACCTCCAGCATTTGAGGCTTTTCCTGGTGAAAATAATACTTTTGCATTTTGTAAAACTTCAATTGCTTCAGGTGTAGTAGGCATATTAGCACCTTCTACAACAGCAATTACATTGTTATTTACTAATACTTTAGCTTCTTCCCCATTTAACTCGTTTTGAGTTGCACATGGTAAAGCAATATCACAATTAACACTCCATGGTCTTTCTCCTTTATGGAAAGTAGCAGAAGTATATTTATTTACGTACTCACTTATTCTAGCACGTTTTACATTTTTTAGCTCCATTACATGAGCTAATTTATCTGCATCAATACCATCTGCATCATGAATATATCCTGAAGAATCTGATAATGTTACTACTTTAGCTCCTAACTCTGTTGCTTTTTCGCAAGCATATTGTGCAACGTTTCCAGAACCTGAAATAACTACGGTTTTTCCTTTAAATGAATCTCCTTTAGTAGCTAACATGTTTTTTGCAAAATAGACAGTTCCGTATCCAGTTGCTTCTGGTCTAATTAAAGAACCTCCATAAGACAATCCTTTACCAGTTAACACACCTGTAAACTCGTTACTTAAACGTTTGTATTGACCAAACATATAACCAATCTCACGTCCGCCAACACCAATATCTCCAGCAGGAACATCTGTGTTTGCACCAATATGTCTAAATAATTCTGACATAAAAGATTGACAAAAACGCATCACTTCGTTATCACTTTTTCCTTTTGGGTTAAAGTCACTTCCTCCTTTTCCTCCACCCATTGGCAAAGTTGTTAATGAGTTTTTAAATACTTGCTCAAAACCTAAAAACTTAAGAATACTTAAATTTACTGACGGATGAAAACGCAAACCTCCTTTATAAGGTCCTATTGCAGAATTAAACTCTACTCTAAAAGCCCTATTTACTTGTGTGTTACCTTTGTCATCAATCCAAGGAACTCTAAAAATTATTGTGCGTTCTGGCTCTACCATACGCTCTAATAACATTTTTCCCTGATACTTTGGGTTTTCTTCTATAAACGGAATTACTGTCTCAGCAACTTCGTGTACTGCTTGTAAAAACTCTGGTTCATGACCATTTTTTAATTTTACTAGCTCTAAAAATTCTTCAATTTTATTTTTCATTAAGGTAAATAATTACGATACTGTTATACAATTCATAAAAATGTACTGCAAAGATACATTATCTTTAATTCTAGTCCTACTTTTTTTTAAATTTCGCAATCGTTGTAGTAGTTTTATCAAATCGTAAAAATTCAAATAAAATCATGCATTTTATCTGTAAAATTTGTATGTTCGTCGTGATTTTATATATTTGTTGAATAAACAGCCTCTAAAAATAAAGCTTAATTATGCTTAACCATAAACAATTAATACTAGCTGTGCTTGTCCTATTAACTAGTAGCACTGCATTTTCTCAGCTAGGTTTTTCTCATGAAATAGGGATTATTGCTGGTCCAGTTGCCTTTAAATCTGATTTTGGTGAACGTTTGGATTACGAAACTAATGCAGGAAATTCTGGTATTGGTATTGGATTAGTGCATTATATTAATTTTGCTTATCAAGCAGATTGTAATTGTTACACAACAGACAATTACTTTAATGATCATTTTAAACTACGTACCGAAATCTCTTGGAATAAAACTAAATTAGATCATCTTGGAGAGTTTGTTGACCCTTCTCAAACTAGTGCAGATGCTGATAGACTTAGAGCACACTCTGGTGAAGCAAACAACTTTGATATTGGAATGCAAATAGAGTATTTTCCATTAAGTATTAGGTCTTTTCAAGCTTACGGTTATAAATTAGCTCCTTTTGTTAGTTTAGGAGCTCATTATGTATCATTTAACCCTAAAGTTAGCACCTCTTATTTAGGTGAAGGTGATCCAGGAAATATTACTAATTTAAATAATTTTTACAACCCTTGGTATGTTAACGATCCAACAAACTTACCTGTTCCTATAGACATTTCTAGTGGAAGCACTTGGTCTATAGTATCAAGTATTGGTGTTAGATATAAATTAAATATGGATGCAGATTTAATGTTAGATTTAAGGGGTCAGTATTATTTTAGCGATTGGGTTGATGGTTTAAATCATAAATTAGAAGATTATAATAGGTATAACGATTGGTTAGTTTGGTTAAATGTTGGTTACATTTACTACTTAGATTAATCTTTAAAATAAAATATAACAAAAAAGCTCAAGTCTAGACTTGAGCTTTTTTATTTTGTAAAACTAAGGTTTAACCTAATGCTTGTTTTAAATCGTTTATTAAATCTTCTTCATCTTCAATTCCTATACTTAAACGTATTAAACTATCAACAATACCTGTTTTTTCTCTTTCTTCTTTTGGGATACTAGCATGTGTCATACTGGCTGGATGACCACATAAAGACTCTACACCTCCTAATGATTCTGCAAGTGTAATTATTTTTAAATTTTCTATTACTTTAATAGCGTCTTCATAATTATTACCTTTAGTTACAAAGGATATCATACCACCAAAATCTTTCATTTGTGATTTAGCAATATTATGGTTTGGATGACTTTCAAAGCCTGGCCAATATACCTTTTCAATTTTAGGATGTGAAGCTAAAAATTTGGCTATAGCCTTACCATTTTCACAATGACGTTGCATTCTAACATGCAATGTTTTAATTCCGCGAAGCGCTAAAAAAGCATCTTGAGGTCCACAAATTGCTCCACTAGCATTTTGTATAAAGTACAATCTATCTGCCAAGTCTTTATCTTTAACTATTAATGCTCCCATAACCAGATCGCTATGTCCTCCAATATATTTTGTAGCAGAATGCATTACTATATCTGCTCCCAAATCTAAAGGTTGTTGTAAATATGGTGTTGCAAAAGTATTATCTACTGCTAAAAGTATTTGGTGCTTTTTAGCAATCTTAGCAGTAGCTTTAATATCAATAATGTTTAACATTGGGTTGGTTGGTGTTTCTACCCAAATTAATTTTGTGCTTTTATTGACAAAATTTTCAATATTAGCTGCATTATCCATTCCTATAAAATGAAACTTAATACCAAAGTTTTCAAAAATTTTGGTAAATAATCTATAAGTACCACCATACAAATCACTAGTAGAAATTACTTCATCTCCAGATTTTAGAAGCTTTAAAATAGCATCTATAGCTGCTAATCCAGATCCAAAAGCCATCCCATATTTACCGTTTTCAATACTTGCAAACGCATTTTCCAAAGCTTGACGCGTTGGATTATGAGATCTAGAATACTCAAACCCTTTATGACCTCCAGGTGTTGCCTGTGCATAAGTAGACGTTTGGTAAATTGGAGGCATTACTGCTCCATAAGCTGGATCTGGTTTTTGACCACCATGAATTGTTTTTGTATTAAATTTCATGAAAAAAATTTTTGTTTGTAACAAAAATAGTTTTTAATTCGTTGTATTAAAACTAGAACAATATCTTTAGTCTATGTTTAACACATTATCTATTTCTAAAACAAAACTAACCATAGTTTTATCTTGCTTTTTAGTATTTGTTGCCTGTCAAAAAAAAGCTGTTTTAACTTTTTCTGAAACAGAAGTGTCCAAAGCACAAGAAACTTTAGTAGAAATTGTAATCCCAAAAGCCAATGGTAATTCTAACATTGCACAAAACATAAACAAAACACTTACAGGTTTTGCTTGTAATATTTTAAATATTGATAGTGCTAAAAACAAAAAAGAAACTATCGAAGAAAGCATAGAAGCTTTTAACAAAGCCTATATCAATTTTAGTAAAACCTTAGTAAAAGAGTTTGACATTGATTTTCCAAAATGGGGAGCCTTAATAGATGGTGAAGTATCTTATCAAAACGACCATTTAGTTAGTATAGCCATGAATGGTAATATTACCAATGGGTCACCAAGTAGCACATTAAAATTTAGGTTTTTTAATTTTGATTTAGCAAACGGAAAGCTTTTAAAAACAGAAGATATTATTAATAATATGCAAGCCTTTAAAGGTATCGTAAAAAAATATTATGATAAAGAGTTGCTAACTACTTATACTAGCTTAAACAACGACTCTAAAAACTTTAAACTTCCAGAAACCATTGGATTTAATGAAGATGGAGTTATAATTATTTATGATAATTTTGAACTTCAAAACTTCACAAAAGAGCTAATTGAATTTACCATACCTTTTTCATTATTAGAAGAGTATTTAAACTATTAAATATTCTTTTTTAAAGCTAAAATATAGCCCAAGTGGATACCTTCATGAAAGTTGTTAAACGCAATAGCTTCGTCAACATTGGTTAAAGTGCTTTTTGTACTTACAGTATATTCATTATAAGATTTAAATAAGTTGTTATCATAATCTTCTTTTGTTTTTTCAATAGTACTAAACAACAAATCTTTAATCAAATCTACTTCAGTTTGTGTAGCATTATGTTCTGTTTTTGTTCCTTTTTTATAAGCTTCAACTAAATCATCTGCAATTACCATTGGTAATCCAGACAATTTATAAACTAATAATTGCTGGGTAACTACAGTATGCGCAACATTCCAAAAAATATTATTATTAAACCCTTTAGGTACTTTATTAAGTTGTTCCAGAGAAAAATCCTCTAAAAATTGTTTAAAAATAGTTCTATTTTTTAATGTTGTATCAAATGCAAAATCCATAGGTTTCAATTTTATTTTAGGCAACTAAATTAAATAAAAACATCGTAATTAAGTTTCTATTTTTAACTTTAGATTTAAATTATAAAAAATGAAATCGCACCACTACCAAACCACAATACAATGGACCGGAAATTTAGGCAAAGGAACATCAAACTACAAAGCCTATAACCGTAATCATACCATTACAGCAAATCATAAAATCGACTCAATTTTAGCCAGTTCTGATCCATCCTTTTTAGGCGACAAAACACGTTATAACCCAGAAGAATTACTGCTTTCATCCATCTCGTCCTGTCATATGTTATGGTATTTACATTTATGCGCAACACACAATATTACTGTCCTAAACTATACAGATCAAGCAGAAGGCACAATGCAAGAAAACAAGGATGGTAGTGGTCAATTTACCTCTGTAACCTTACATCCAAAAGTAGTTATAAAAGAGGCCTCGATGATAGCACAAGCCAACACGCTACACCATCAAGCAAACAAAATGTGTTTTATTGCTAGATCCTGTAACTTTCCTATTTTACATGACGCATTCGCGGAAACTTCGCCTAGCCAAGACTAGTTTTAATAAAAAACTTAAGCCATTTTTGCCAAAAAAAACGACCTTTGCCTAAATTTTAGATCAAATGAAAAAAGTATACTACCTAAAAACTTGCAATACCTGTTTGCGTATTTTAAAAGAACTAGATCTATCATCAGATTTTTTGTTGCAGGATATAAAAGCAAACCCTTTAACCGCAGTACAAGTTGAAGAATTAGCAGCATTATCAGGTAGTTACGAGTCTTTATTTAGCAGACGTGCCAAATTGTATAAAGAGATGGGTTTAAAAGACCAAACCCTAACCGAAAAAGATTACAAGCACTACCTATTAGAACATTACACCTTTTTAAGCAGACCAGTAATTGTCATTAACGACTCTATTTTTATTGGAAACTCTAAAAAAACAACAGCATCCACAAAACTAGCATTAAATGAAATCTAGATATTGGGCTTTAATAGCTGTTTTTTTTGTGCAAGTCTTTTATGGTCTAACATACACCTTTGCTAAAGACGTTATTTCTGGAGGTTTTATTAAACCTTTTGGTTTTATTTTAGCAAGAATTGGAGGAGCTACATTATTGTTTTGGATCTTTAGTTTTTTAGGTCCTAAAGAAAAAATAGATAAAAAAGATTTTAAAGTTTTCCTGTTTGCTGCCTTTTTTGGTGTAGCAGCAAATATGCTATTATTTTTTAAAGGTTTAGAATATACAACACCAATACATGCGTCTGTAATAATGATTACTGCTCCTATTATCGTATTAATACTATCTTCTTTTTACCTACAAGAAAAAATTACTAATATTAAAATATTAGGGATTGCTTTTGGTTTTGCAGGAGCTGCTGTGTTATCTATTTATGGTAAGTCTGCTAATCCAGCAGACAATGTACTGTTAGGTAATATTATGGTGCTTTTAAATGCAATTTCCTATAGTATATACATTATAGTAGTAAAAAAACTAACCAGTAAATACCATCCGTTTACATTTATAAAATGGTTATTTCTATTTGGATTTATTATGGTTATCCCTTTTGGTTATAATGAATTTACCAATATCGATTATAGCTCATTTACCAACTACATTTGGTTTTGCGTTGTTTTTGTTATTGTTTGTGCAACTTTTGGAACCTACCTATTAAACCCATTAGGCTTAAAATATTTAAAAGCTTCTACAGTAACCGTATTTATTTACATGCAACCTTTAATAGCAGGTGTTTTTGCTATAATAATGAAAACAGATAGTTTAACTAGTATTAAACTTTTAGCATCTTCGTTAATATTTTTAGGTGTATATCTAGTCACTAAAAAGCCTAAAGCGTTAAATGCTTAGGCATACGTCCATGAATACGCATATCTTCTTTAGTTAGGGTTTTAAAATCCTTAGTTTTAGGAAATTTATTTGCTAAGTCTAATAGACTTTCAGATAATCCTGTTAGTTTTCTAGTTTCTAAGTTTATCCAAGCACCTAAAATTTCGCAAAACGCTATATTTTGACCTTTACTATCATAAAAATTATGATCAAATCTAAAAAACATTCCGTCTTCGCTTAATCCAGAAACTTCTAGACTAACCGTTATAGGTTGTCCTAAAAAAGCTTCTTTAAAATAATGTACATGCTCATGGAATACCACAGGACCAATTCCTGCTTTACTTAATGACATTAACGAAAACCCATGATCTTGTAAAAAAGCAGTTCTGGTATGTGACATAAAATTTATGTAAGCCGAGTTTGCTAAATGTCTATTAGCATCAATATCACTCCATCTAATTTCAAAATCTTTTGTGTACATAGTTTTAGCTTTAATTTTCTCAAAACTACAATTATTTATAATGCATGCATAATAAATTTTTACGTTTTTTAAGCGTTAACATTTTACTTACCTTTGTAGTACTTAATTTAGTGTATTTATGATTTATTCAATGACAGGTTATGGCAAATCTGTATTACAATTGCCAACAAAAAAAGTAACAATAGAGTTAAAATCTCTTAACAGCAAAAACCTGGATTTAAATGCACGTATGCCTTCTATTTATAGAGAAAAAGAGTTGGACTTACGTAAACTAATGGCTAACCAATTAGTACGCGGAAAAGTAGATTTTTCTATCTATGTAGAAACCACAGCAGACGATACTTCAACACAAATAAACGCACCTGTTGTAAAGCAATACATGCAACAACTAAAAGCTGTTTATAATGATGGTAATGACATCGAATTACTAAAAATGGCTGTACGCTTTCCTGACGCTTTAAATACCGTTAGAGAAGATATTGACGACACGGAATGGAAACAAATTGAAACAGAAATTAAATCTGCTTTAAATAAACTTACAGATTACAGACTTAACGAAGGTAAAGTCTTAGAGCAAGACTTTAACGATCGTATAAAAAATATTGCAGACTTGTTAGAGCAAGTTATAGCAATGGATTCAGAACGTGTAGATGGTGTTAGAGAGCGTTTACGTAAAGGTGTAGAAGAACTTAAAGAAAAATATGACGAAAACCGTTTTGAACAAGAACTAGTTTATTATATTGAAAAGTTTGATATTACCGAAGAAAAAGTACGTTTAAACAACCACTTAAACTACTTTACAGAAAGCATAAACAGTAAGGACTCAAACGGAAAAAAATTAGGGTTTATCGCTCAAGAAATTGGGAGAGAAATCAATACCATTGGATCTAAAAGTAATTATGCACCAATGCAACAATTGGTTGTACAAATGAAGGACGAGTTAGAAAAAATTAAGGAACAGTTATTGAATGTCCTTTAAGCTAATAATTGGCATTTAATTATTAATGTCTGGACAAGCGTAGTCTAGACCTTATAAATATTAACAATATATAAGTGAATAAAAACACCAAACAAGGTAAATTAATAGTGTTTTCTGCACCTTCAGGATCAGGAAAAACAACTATTGTAAGACATTTACTTAAGCAAGACCAATTAAACTTAGCGTTTTCTATCTCTGCAACTTCTAGAGAAAAAAGAGGAACAGAAGCGCATGCAAAAGACTATTATTTTTTATCATTAAAAGATTTTAAACAACATATAAAAAATGACAATTTTTTAGAGTGGGAAGAAGTCTATAGAGATAATTTTTACGGAACTTTAAAAACCGAAGTAGAACGCATTTGGGCTTTAGGCAAAAATGTTATTTTTGATATTGACGTTTCTGGTGGTTTACGTATTAAACGTAAATTTCCAGAACAGACTTTGGCTGTTTTTGTAAAACCACCAAGTATTGACGAACTTAAAATAAGATTAAAAAAACGCAAAACAGAAAGCGACGATAAAATAAACATGCGTATCTCTAAAGCTAGTGCAGAGTTAGCAACTGCGCCTTTATTTGACGTTATTATAGAAAATGATAATCTTGAAAAAGCGCTAAACGAAGCAGAAACTATCGTTGGTAATTTTGTAAATAAATAATATTACATAACGTCAGTTTGACTGGTTTTTCTGGCACGATAAAATTGTATCGAAAACTTTTTAAAAGCTATATTAAAAGATGAAAATAGGCTTATACTTTGGATCATTTAACCCAATACACGTTGGGCATTTAATAATTGCTAACCAATTGGTAGAAAACAGCGATTTAGATCAAATATGGTTTGTAGTAACACCACATAACCCTTTTAAAAAGAAAAGTAGTTTATTAGATAACCACCAACGCTTAGAGATGGTATATTTAGCCACCAAAGACTACAACACGCTTAAAGAAAGTAATATAGAGTTTGACTTACCTCAACCCAATTATACTGTAAACACATTAGCACATTTAACAGAAAAACACCCCAAAAAAGAGTTTGCTCTTATTATGGGAGAAGATAATTTAAAAAGCTTCCATAAATGGAAAAACTATCAAGTTATATTAGACAACCATCACGTTTATGTTTATCCAAGAATTAGTGAAGGTCAAGCCGAAACACAATTTGATAACCACCCAAAAATACATCCAGTTGAAGCACCAATTATGGAAATATCCTCAACCTTAATACGTAACAGTATTAAATCTGGTAAAAATGTAAAACCTTTATTACCAGAACATGTTTGGGCATATTTGGATGAAATGAATTTTTACAAATAAATTACAACATGAAAAAAACGCTCTACCTTTTAATACTTCTACCATATTTAATTTTTGGGCAATTAGAAGACAATAGTTTATGGAAAGGATATGGTGTAGAAGACGCTTCTGGAAAAACTTTACAAGATAAAACCCAACAGTTTGCTATTGTAAAAAATGATAAAATGTACTTATTAAGTTTTTTGGAAAAACTAAACATGGAAACTGGTGAAGTTATACTAAAAAGTAAAATAGACACATTAAATATTGAAGCTTCTAAAAATGGATTTAATTTAATTATAAAGGACAAAACACTCCCTTTTACTTATAATAATTTAAATGAAAAATTTAAAATTAGTGTTGGAGATTTCTTTTTACCATTCAAAAAAATAGAACAATCCAACAGAATAAATAATCTGCAGTTTAAAAACAAAATTATTAGTAATACATATTACGAAGTAGATAAAAAGGCTACAGATTTAAGTGACAAGTTATTATATACACCATCAAGTGATGGTACAATTAACTATTCTAAAGAATATTCTAGTAGCACGTGGACCTCTGCTTATATTATTGTTAATTTTTATGGAAACATCTTTTTAAAAGGTGTATCCTCTGCACCTTTAATGGTCACCAAGATTAATCCTGATGCCATAAATTTTACACAGTTGGATTATAGATTTGACCCAAAAGCTGTGACTTGGAAAATCTATACCAATGATAAATCCAATACTATTACTCCTTCAAACAATAAGTTTGAAATAACAAATAATCAATCAAACTTAAAGTGTATTGAAGGCTTAACAAATAAGCAATTAAACACAACAATGTTAACATATAGTGATGCATTATTTAGTGCTCCAATCACAGAAGTCCAACACGCATTTGAAGGAAAATGGACATTATTTAGCGATGCAGAAACTAGAAATTTTAAACGATATACCTTTAAACAATTAATTAATAAAGATCCAAGTCTTTGTAATATTATAAAGCTTCCAAAAGGCTATTATGCAAACAGAAAAAGTAAATCTGCTACTTGGACCAGCTATTTACATGAAGAGCGTATCAAAACAGACTCGTCTTTAATTACAAAAAAAGCTTTTAAACATGACAACTCCTATCGTGTTTTTAACGAGTTAAAAAATCAAAAAAAGACGTATTACACTCAGTATTATTTAGACACAAAAGTAATCCGAGAAAAAGGCATGTTTATTAATGGAAAAGAAACTGGTACATGGACATTTTATGATAAAAATGGTAAACTGGTTAAAACAGAACAGAAATAAATAGCCTTGACTTTGTCAAATAAAACAGCTAACTTCGTTTAACAACTGTTTGCCACAAGCAGATGAATAATATCAATTAAATTATGGAGTATTTTGTTAAAGCTATTTCATCTTCAAAAAGTAATGCTGAAATAAACGTTAAAACATCGAAAATTATTTTCGGGATTACTCCAGAGTCTGCCGATAATTTGCCAAACCCAGCCGAATTGTTTTTAGGGTCATTTTCAGCTTGTATTCTTAAAAATGTTGAACGCTTCTCAATTTTAATGAATTTTGAGTACTCAAATGCTGAAATAATGATTAACGCAACTCGACTAGAAAAACCTCCAAGAATGGACGAAATAAATTATGAATTAAAAATTTACAGTCAAGACAATAATTTAAATATTAATCTGCTTAAAAAGAATATCGAAAAGTTTGGAACAATATTCAATACAGTCAAATCTTCCTGTTCTATCATTGGCGAAATTAAAAAAATATCTGAATAAAAAACTGACCTGTTTGAAGCCATTAGCTAACAACATATATAGTTTATTGCTTAGTCACTTAATGTGCTTTTTCGGATTTCTGCCTAAATCCTAGAACGTCTTTTCTTTTTTACTAACTTAGTTCTCTATCGCAAAGAAACCACACATGAACACGTTAAACTAATTTAATAAACAATCATAAAAAACGCCAACTTTTCAGTTGGCGTTTTTACTATATAAAATATATATTTTCTAGTCTAAAGACGGAATACGTAATACTTGTCCAACGTATATTTTATCTGGATGCGTTAACATAGGTTGGTTAGCTTCAAAAATAACTGGGTATTTCATTGCGTTACCATAAAACTTTTTAGCAATTTTACCTAAAGTGTCACCACTTACTACTGCATGAAACTGCGCTTCTGGTACAACTACTGCAGCTTCTGCAACAGTCATTTGATCGTCTACTGTAGCAATACCATCGCTATTACCTACTAAAAGCACTAATTTTTCTTTAGTTGCTTGGTCTACAGCTTCTCCTGTTATAGTAGCTGCATCATCGTCTATAAATATGCTTAATCCCTCTACGTGTAAATCTAAATCGCTTGCTGTTTCTTCTAGTTTTCTGGCAGCTAAAGCTTCCATTTTAACTTCTGCAGCTGCTGCTTCTGCTGCTTCCTCTGCATCTGTTTTTCCTATTCCAAAAACTTTTGCTCCTGCGTTTTTAATAAATGAAAATAATCCCATAATTGTAATTGTTGTTTTAAAAGTGTTATTAATTTTATAAAGTTAAAAAATTAGTTTTCTAACTCCAACTTATGTTAACAACTCTTGTGCCAAATCATTGGAATAATATAGTTTTTATTAGTGTTTCTTATAAACAAATGCATGCTTTGTCATTCCTGCTTTCGCAGAAATGACAAAGCAGGAATGACAAAGAAAAAATTACAAAGTAAGTAACATAAAAAAAGAAAAACCGCTTAAAGTTTTCGCTTTAAACGGTTTTTACAAACTAACTAACTAATTCAATATGTAATTATGCTCTTGTGTTTTCTCTTGGGTTATCTTTCTTTTTAGTACGTTGTACACGCTTTTTAAGTCCAGATGTTTTAGTCTTATTTATTGTAGTTCCTGTTTTTAGATACTCTATATATCCTCTTCCTTTAAACTCATAAATAGTTCCAGAACTTGTATGATATAATTCTATTTTTTGATCATTTAAGATGCTTAACTCAAATTGTTCGTTATCAAAATAATCGTAATCTAAAACTAATGCCTTTAAGTACATGTTTCCGCTAACGTTTCCTACGCCATAAATTCCTGTAAAATCCCAATATAAATTGTTTGGATTAATTCCGTTTTGGTCTTGACTACTTCTAAAGGTATTGTCATTTCCTCCAGATAAAAACTGTAAATAATTTTCGTTATCAAACTCGTTTAAAGCTCCAAAGTTACTTGTGTATGTTTTTTCCCAAGCTTCATATTCTTGTAAAAAGTATTGGATGTTATCATAAAACACATAGTCATAATCAAAAGTACTACGTTGGTAACCATGTAAAAAATATGATGTATCAGTAAATGGGTTGTATAACTCTATAGTATTATAATCTATTTGATACACATCAAAACTATCGTAACCATCAATATCATGATCTACGTCCAAAATATTATCATAAGCATTGTAATATCCTATTGGAATACCAAATCCGTTACCTTGACTACCAATACCAACTAAATTGTTGTTTGCATAAAGGGTTCCGTTTCTAAAAGATATTGTAAATCCTATTTGTAAAAAAGGAGACTCGCCATATCCAATAGTCTCATTAACATCAATATACCACAGCTCATGACTGTTTAATACTTGGTTAATGTTAACATATCCTGGATCATTATATCCATTATAATCATCTACTATTACTTCTGTATAACAAGAAGTAAATAATGTTGCTATTAAAGCAAAGGTCGAAAGTAATTTTATCGTCTTCATAATCTGTTCGTTTTAAGGATTGATATTATATAGTTTTCAAAAGCTATGCCAAAATTGATAACTGATTGATTATGAGTTAAATTTTAAGAATTAATTTTTACGTATTTTTGATATAGAATTATAATAGATTTCCGTTTTTTACGGAAATGAAAAAGAAACCATTTTTAATGAGTCAACAATTAAAATACGCTGTTTTTGGATCCGGAAGTTGGGCAACTGCAATTGTAAAAATGCTTTGCGAAAATTTAGATGAAGTTGGTTGGTACATGCGCAGTGTTTATACTAAAGAGCATTTACTTAAGGAACAGCATAACCCAAGTTATTTAAGCTCTGTGGAGTTTCATTTAGAACAACTTAAATTAAGTAACGATATTAATGAAATGGCAACCTATGCAGATGTATTAATTTTTGTTATACCATCTGCTTTTATACATTCAGAATTAGAAAAACTAACAATAGACATCTCAAATAAAACAGTAGTATCTGCTGTTAAAGGAATCCTTCCAGAAACTGGTAAATTGTTAGGCGAACATTTTCATGATAATTATAACATTCCTTTTGAAAACATTGGTGTTATTGCAGGACCATGTCATGCAGAAGAAGTGGCTTTAGAGCGTTTATCATACCTAACCATTTCTTGTGCAGATCAAACAAAAGCTCAAGCTATTGCAGACGTATTATCTAGCAATTACATAAAAACTAAAATTAGTGACGATATTATTGGTACAGAGTACGCTGTAATGCTTAAAAATATTTATGCTATTGCTGCTGGTATTGCACATGGATTGGGTTATGGAGATAACTTTCAAAGTGTTTTAATGAGTAATGCTATACGCGAAATGAAGCGTTTTATAAAAAAAATGCACAAAATGAAACGTAACATTAACAACTCTGCTTATTTAGGTGATTTGTTAGTAACTGGTTACTCCACTTTTTCTAGAAATCGCATGTTTGGAAATATGATTGGTAAGGGTTACACTGTAAAATCTGCACAAATGGAAATGTCTATGGTTGCTGAAGGGTATTACGCTACAAAATCTGCACATTTACTAAACGAAAAAAACAAAAAGAAAACTCGCACACCAATTATAGATGCTGTTTACGCTGTTTTATACGAGGGGAAAGATGCTAAAAAAACGTTTAAAAAACTAACGGATAAATTGGATTAAGTTGGATTTGAAAGTATAATAAATAGATTTCTATATTTTACTTTACCAAAACACCTCTAGACTCCATTAAGGGAATTGGTTGTAAAGCATTTAAATTAACCGTGTTTTTTCTAAACGTAAAGGTTTTATCAAACATTTTATTGCCTTCAAAAAAAGTAACTTTAAATTGGTTGTTTAATGCAAATAAGTCTTCTTGCATCAGCTCTATTTTAGCATAGCTTTTTTTAGGTAATTTATCTAGTTTTTTTCTGAAAATTGAGGTCATTTTGTCTTCAGAATAGCCACTAGTTACAATTAATATCATTTCTAAATCAACGTCTTTATCATTTATTATATAAGCATTCCAATCTTGGGTTTTGTAAATGTCATTATACTCGTTAACTATTGCAATATATACGTTTTCTACAACAGGAATTTGGATGTCTTTTTTCATAATTATTTAATGTACAAAGCTAAAATACATTACAAAAATATTGAATACTACTAAGGATTATGTAACATTTAGTATAATTTTATTACATATATTAGCATAAACAAATAACCAATGAGATTTTTCAAACCATTTTCACTTCTTTTCTGTCTTACAATCCTATTATCTTCTTGTAAAGGTAGTGGTTCAAAAGCGCATACTGCAATGCAAGAAGAAGATATTCCAGATTGTAAAATAATGATAATTTTAGGTGATGACAGAAGTGGATCGTCACAAAGTATTCAAAAACTAGATAAAACAGATTACCAAGCAATTATTGATGTTATTAATCAAAATGGTAATGGTTATTTTGCCTCAACTATAATTGGTAATCCTGCACCAAACTCTAAAGAAATTTTTAGGTTAAAAGTTAGTGCATTAAAACCTTTTGAAAACATTTTAACGTCAGACAACCCAACGTTAACAGAGCAAGCAAAACAAAAAAAACATAACGAAAAAATTAAAGCAAAAAACGAAAAGATTAAAAAGAAAAACCAATCTAGGCTTAATACCTTTTTATCTAAAACATTAGAGTCTTCAATTTTAACTTATAAACCTTATAAAGGAAATGATATTACTAACATAGACTTAGCTTTTGAGCATATTAATAAGCTTTTAAAAGAACCAAATATTGAAGATTATGACCAGATAATTGTTGCTTTATTTACAGATGGAGTTAACGAGCCAGTCAAATCTGGAAGAATTGAAAAAATTAAAAACACTTTACAACTTACAGATAATGCAGAATTGTATTTAGTAGGTTGGAAAGACACCTCTGTTTTTGGAGGAGCAGAAATTAACGAATTTGAAGGAAAAGAAGGCTTTTTTAGCTACCTTGAAGACTTTGAATGTTTATAAAATAACCACACTATTAATCTATGATTGTTAACTGGAACCAACCATCTAAAGACGAATCTGAAAACCTATATTCAATATCAGACGAAGTCGCAGCAAGAGCAAATTCTGCTTCAAAAAGAGCAAGAGATACTTTTGAAATTTTAAAACCTGAGGAAGAAAAATTAAGTCAATGGGACAAAATAATGTCTAATGCTTATGTTGTACCTTTTACAATTTCGTTTGTAGTTATTTGTGTTTTAGAATACTATTTTAGTCGCGAGATTTATCGTGATATTTTACCACAAGCACCTTGGGTTATTGGTATTGGTATTATTTTTATCTCTATTGTTATTGCAGAGCTTTTAGTAGGTATGTTAAGTTCTCATACCAGAAACAAACGTTTTTACGAAGAAAAAAAGATAGCATCCAACGCATCAACACCAGATTCTGATATAATTAAAGGTGTTTTTAGACATGCAAGAGGACAGTTTATTTTTGGCGTTATTTTATTTATTGCAATTGGAGGAGCCATTTTCTACTTTTCTAAAGAACGTGTCGCAAGAGAAATAGCAGCAGGAATACGCGAATCTGCTTTTGGAATACAAGATATTTTACCAGTATTATTTTATGTATTAGAAGTGCTTGCTGGTTTATTTGTGTTTTATTTATTTAAACGCTCTGTAGTTGCTTTTAAAAATTATAAAAACAGAAAAAGATATAGTAAAGAAGTTGAAATTACTAGATTACATACTAGTGAGTCTTGTAAATACTTTGATAATGCAGAGAAAAAAGGGTATAATACTTTTTTAGATGATGTTAGCAATAATATCCATTTAGGGTTTTACAGAAACAAACATCAAAACACCAACCAGCAGCATTTAAATTATGTAAACGAACCTGAAAAAGAAGCGCAATTTTTTAAAGCTAAGTTTTTAAACGTTGGTGGACAAGCAACCCAAGTAACTATAGATGTGTTAACAGAATATAAGTTTAAAGAAAGTAAAACTAGCGATGCTAATGGGTTAATAGAGTTAACAATTAACTCTTACCCAGAAGATCAAATAAAGCAGTTTAGAATTACTTATTTTAATACAAAAGAAGAAAAAGTAATTGAAGATATTTCTGGTAATTACTCGTTAAATAACGAGGCACCTTATGAGATTATTTTGAAGTAAGATTAGTTGTAATACTTAAAAATAGGAGAGTAAAATTTAACCTGTCGAATTAAAATGGGCTATAAAAAAGTTTGTCTAAATTGTAGAAAAGCATTTAACGATAATACTAGTTTTGAACAGAACTGTTCTGAATGTGGACGAAAAATGAAGATTGTAAATCACAAATTTAGACCTCCAAAAAAAACAGACTTAAAAGCTTGGGATGTATCTAAATTTCTAATAGAAAATGGTTTTCTATATCACCATATATATAAAAATATAGAAGAGAGAAATGGGCTAGTAACCAAAGAAAAATATATCAATTATCCAATAACAATGAATGATGCAAAAATATTTGTTTTGAAATATAAAGCACAAGCAATCACTTAATAAAAAAAGCCCAGCTAAAATTTTTAGTTGGGCTTTTTTTATGTTTCCTACGAAAGCAGAAATTAAATTTATAATGCGCTTTTAAACTGCTCTAAAAATCTAACATCGTTTTCGCTTAGCAATCTAATATCACTAATTTGGTGTAATAACATAGCTATACGATCTATACCAACACCAAATGCAAATCCAGAATATTCTTCTGCATCTATACCACAATTGGTTAATACATTTGGGTCTACCATACCACAACCACCAATTTCTAACCAACCGGTTCCTTTGGTAATTTTATAATCAGTTTCTGTTTCTAATCCCCAAAACACATCTATTTCTGCGCTAGGTTCTGTAAATGGGAAATATGATGGACGTAATCTAATTTTAGACTTTCCAAATAGCTCTGTTGTAAAATATTGTAAGGTTTGTTTTAAATCTGCAAAACTAACATCCTTATCTATATACAATCCTTCCACTTGATGGAAAAAACAATGTGATCTAGCAGATATTGCTTCATTTCTATAAACTCTTCCAGGAGATATTGTCCTGATAGGAGGTGGATTGTTTTCCATATAACGTACTTGTACAGAACTGGTATGCGTACGTAATAAAATATCTGGATTAGTTTGTACAAAAAACGTGTCTTGCATGTCTCTTGCAGGATGGTATTCTGGTAAGTTAAGTGCTGTAAAGTTGTGCCAATCGTCTTCTATTTCTGGGCCTTCACTTACGTTAAAACCTATGTTTGAAAAAATACCAATAATTTGATTTTTTACAATAGATATTGGATGACGTGATCCAATTTTAATTGGCTCTCCTGGACGTGATAAGTCACCACTAATTCCTGCGTCTTGTGTGTTATTATCCAACTCTTCTTTTAAAGTATTAACTTTATTTTGAGCTGTAGTTTTTAGTGTGTTTATAACTTGACCAAATTCTTTTTTCTGGTCTTTAGCTACATTTTTAAATTCGGCAAAATAGTCATTAAGCAAGCCTTTTTTTCCTAAATATTTAATTCTGAAAGCCTCAACCTCATCTTTTGTTTGGGCTTTAAATGCTTCTGCTTCTGCTATTAATTCTTTAATCTTATCTATCATAATCTTTTAAGCTGAATTTATTTCAGTATCTAAATGATTGGCAAATTTAATAATTTCTAATCTATAAATTTAGTTTCAACAAAATAGTTAACTATCGCTTCTTTCATTAATATACTTTGCTCACCAGCTTTAAGGTTTGGTAACTCGTCTTTTACCTTATAATGTGGCCAACCGTCTTCATCTACAAAATCAAAATCGTAATATCCATAAGGCATTAATAGTTTGCAAATAGCAATATGCATTAAATCTAATTTATGATCTTTTTTAAATGTACGCTCTAATTGTCCTAATTCTTGCACACCAATTAAATAAATAATAGCGTCTAAATCTAAGGTGTCTCCATCTGCAAATTGATTAGATAGTTTAGTTACCACTTCTTGCCATCTTTCTTTTAATTGTTCGTCTCTAGCCATAATTATTTTAAAGTCGCAAAGTTAATTTATATTTGCCTAAAATCTAAATTTATGGCTGTTATTGATATTGTTTTAGGTGCTTTACTTTTATTTGGTTTAGTTCGTGGATTATTTAAAGGGCTTTTTGTGGAATTAGCTTCAATCGTAGCATTAGTTGCTGGAGTTTATGGAGCTATTCATTTTAGTTATTTTGTTGCAGAGTTTTTAATGGATAAAACATCTTGGGATGAGAAAACTATTAATATTACTGCTTTTGCCATAACCTTTGTAATTATAATATTGGTCATTAGTTTAGCTGGAAAAGCGTTAACAAAATTAGCAGATTTTGCCTCTCTAGGTATTTTAAACAAGCTTTTAGGAGCTGCATTTGGAGCACTTAAAGTGGGATTAATACTAAGTGTACTATTGATTGTCTTTGAAAAAATGAATAACACAATTCCTTTTGTACAAGAGGAAGATATTAAAGACTCAATACTTTACAAGCCTGTAAAATCCTTAGCTCCAATGGTATTTCCTGATATTATAAAAGCTGCTAGTGATGATAATAACCCAATTGATGCACCTGAAGATAACAGCGAAACTGAAGCATAAAAAAACCTGTAAAATATAAATCTTACAGGCTTAAATTTTAATAGATAAACGTTTTAAAACATCTCTACTTTTCCTGAGTGTAAGCTATATACACCACCTACTATTTTAATCTCTCCTGCATCTTCCATTTCTTTTAAAATTGGACTCTTTTCTCTAATACGATCAATAGTTAATGTTACATTATTCTCTACAGTTTTAGCAACAAATGCTTTGTTTGACGAGTTTGCTTCACCTTCTACTTCATTGGTAGATTGTTTTACAGCTGGAAGTATATTGCTTAATAAATGTGTAATATTACCTAACTCTACACCATCACAAGCTGCTTTAACAGCTCCACAAGCTTCGTGACCCATAACTAAAACTAGTTTACTTCCTGCTACTTTACAAGAGTATTCTAAGCTTCCTAGTATATCTGCATTTTCAAAATTACCTGCTACTCTTGCAACAAATACGTCTCCAATTGCTTGGTCTAAAACTGTTTCTACTGGTACACGAGAGTCTATACAAGATAACACGACTGCTTTAGGGAATTGTCCTCCTGTTGTTTGAGATACTAAAGCAGAATTGTCAACCGATTGACCTTTTCCGTCAATAAACCTTTGGTTTCCTTCTAATAAATCTTGTAATACATTGTCTGGTGTTAATGTGTCTTGTACTTCTTTTGTTATTGCTATGTTTTTCATTTTTTTTTATGTTTTAAATTCCCGCTTAAGCGGAAATAATATTAAACTTTATTTTAAAATTTATCTTCTACATTTTTTTTAATCCATTGTAGACAGGATTCAAAATCTTTAAAAATATGTTTTTCAGGAATAAAATCTGGAATAATATCAATACGTTCCATCATATATTTAGGTTGTTTTAATAAGCCTACAAAAAGAACATCAACTCCATTTTTCTTAAGATCTTGGAGCATGTCTTCCATAGCATATAATCCAGATTGATCCATATATTGCATACGTCCTAACCTTAAAACTACAGTTTTTGCAGTTGCTGGAATTTGTTGTGTTAACGCTTGAAAATCGCTTGTTGATCCAAAAAACAATGGTCCTTTAATGTGTTTAATAAACACTTCTTCTTTTAAGTTTTTAGGAAAGTCTCCTTCATCAGACCAAGCCTCTTCGTTTAATGATTTAACATCACTTCTTTTAGCTGTTAAATCTCCAATTTTTTTCATAAACATTAAAGAGGCAATAACTAAACCAATACCTACTGCGTAAATTAAATCCCAAAAAGTAGATAACCCTAAAACTACTAACATAATTAATACTTCAGAGCTTAATTTTAATGGTCCTAATTTTATATCTTTTGGTAAACTAGGAATTGCTTTTAAACCTTTATAATCCATTACGCCTATACCAACAGTTATTAAAATACCTGCTAAAACTGCTGCTGGTATTTTTGATGCTACAGTTGAAAACACCAACATAATTACCAGTAACATAATACCTGCAATCATACCTGATAGCCTAGTTTTTCCTCCAGCATTAATATTTACAACGGTTCTAATAGTTGCTCCTGCACCTGGAATACCTCCAAAAACTGCTCCTATTGTATTTCCTATTCCTTGACCAATTAATTCTTTATTAGGTTTGTGTTTGGTCTTTGTCATATTATCTGCTACTACACTTGTTAAAAGCGAATCAATCGCACCTAATAATGCTAGTGTTAAAGCTGTAAAAATATAAGGAGTAATACTTCCTAATTCAAAACTTGAAAATATTTCCCACTTAGGCATAGGAATACCACTTGGTATTTCAGAAATTGGTCTATATCCTAAGTTAAAGCCATAAGCAACACCAGACACAACTACTAATGCCACCAAGGTACTAGGGATTTTTTTAGTAATCCGTTTAAAACCAAATACAATAATAATGGTAGAAAGTGCTAAAATAAATTCTAGCCAATTAATATTTTTTAAAGCTCTTGGTAATATTTTAAGTGCTCCTAAAGTACTTTTACCAACTTTTTCTGCCATAGTTTGAGACTCGTTTAAAATCTGCTCTGGCTTTATTTTTCCAGCTCTTTCTATAGTTTCTTTAAAATTTTCAAGCACCAAAATACCTTCTCCTGCTTCTTCTTTTAATATATTTTCTAATATAACTTCCTCTGCTTGAGGTTTAAATGTTTCTACAAACGCTATATCCTCTTTTGGATAATAACCAATTGAAGGTAGTATTTGAGTTAATAATATAATTAACCCAATAGCAGTCATAAAACCAGAAACTACAGGATATGGTATATATCTAATATATTTTCCTAATCCTAAAAAACCAAGCCCAATTTGCATTATACCAGCTAGTATAAATACAGTTAAAATTGCTGGTAGTGCTTTTTCTACACTACCATCGTTTGCAGCTATAATACCTGCAATAATTACCATACTTACTGCTGTCATTGGTGCAGTAGGTCCAGATATTTGAGTGCTTGTTCCACCAAAAAGTGCTGCAAAAAAACTAATAAATATTGCTCCATATAAACCCGCTTCTGGTCCTAAACCAGAGGATACACCAAAAGCTAATGCTAATGGTAATGCAACAATACCTGCTGTGATTCCGCCAAATGCGTCTCCTCTTATATTGGAAAATAAATTCTTCATATTCTATTAGTTTTATGGTTTAACTTCTATTTGCTTTTCTTTATAATTATAGAAACAATGTTAGCTTTAAAAATAAGTAATAATATTAGAAATTAACAAAAGCTATCAAGTTAATTTGATCTCTGCCTGAGTTTTCAAAAAATTGATTCATATATCCTAATTCCATTCTTAAAGCAGGCGAAAAGGTGTAACCTAAACCACCATAAACACGGTTTCTATCAAACACAGATGATTTTGTGTTTAAAAAAATCTCGTTATAAGCTGAAAGATAAAATGGATTACTACCATCTTCTTTATACTGAAGCGGGATTTTTAATCCTAAAAAATATCTGAATCGCATTTTAAAATCACTTTCTACAAAACGTTGCTCAAATCTATAACGATGACTTAAACTTATCTTACCAACTTTTTGTTTTGTTGTAAATTGTTGAAAGATACGATGCTCGTTAACCGATACTTTATTATCAGTATTTCCTACATAGTTTTCAGATAAAATATAACCATAACCTAGTAACAAATTATTATTGTTTTCGGTTAAATTATATCCCAACCCTGTTCTAAGCAACAATTGCTCTAAGTCTCCTATTCCATCATAATTACGGTATTGAACTTCGTTATGGATATTCCAGCCATTTTTAAGCTTTTTATTACCAATATAAATTAGCCAGTTACCTAAACTACTATCTTGTGCAACTACATTTTTAGGTGTTAAAAATGCTGTAAAAAGCAACAAAAGAAGGATGTGTTTTAAAGATTTCATGTTTTACGCTGATTTTGGTCTTAGTTTAAAAAACTCGATATAACTTGGTGGGTTTTCAATTTCACCTCGCTCAGAAATTAGTTTAATATCTATATTTCTTTGCTTTGCTTTAAAAGCAAAGTCTTCAAGTATTTCGATAATATCATTATCTAAATATCTTGTTTTTGTGACATCAAGCTCTAAATAAGAGTCTTTAGGTAAGGCATCTAATTCTTTTAAAATAGAACCTTTATTAAAAAATGTCACTTCTTCTGCAAGTGTCATTTTCATTTTTTGCACTCCGTTACTCTTATCTTCTTTGTGTAAGAAGTGAGAATTTTGATAACTCTTAATTAAAATAACTACAATTCCAACAGCTAACCCTAAACCTATTCCCCAAAGTAGGTCAATAAAAACAATACCTAAAACAGTTACAGTAAATGGTATAAATTGTTTCCAACCTAAATTATACATTTTTTTAAATAATGCAGGTTTTGCTAATTTATAACCTACTATTAATAATACAGCTGCTAAAACTGATAATGGAATCATGTTTAATAATCTTGGAATAATAATTACAGAAATTAACAGTAAAAATCCATGAATAATTGCCGACATTTTACTAAGTCCACCTGATTGTATATTAGCAGAACTTCTTACAATTACTTGTGTTATTGGTAAGCCACCAATCATTCCAGAAACAATATTTCCAGTTCCTTGTGCAAACAACTCTCTATTTGTTGGTGTTACATTTTTATTAGGGTCTAATTTATCTGTTGCTTCGACACACAATAAAGTTTCTAAACTTGCTACTAAAGCTATAGTAAATGCTACTATCCAAACCTTTGGATTTGTAATTGCGCTAAATTCAGGAAAACTAAATTGCGCTATAAAAGATGCTGCGTCTTCAGGAATAGGTACATTAACCAAGTTTTTACCTTCTAATGCTAATGTTGTACTATCTTTAAATATGGCATAAAAAATAATACCTACTATAACTGCCACTAATGGTCCTTGAATAAGGCTAAATATTTTATGCTTTTTTATTAAAACTTCTTGCCAAAGCAATAGTATTAATAAACCAATAATAGCAATAACAACACTTGGCAAACTAATATCTAGGATTGAATTGTAAATTGCAGTAAATGTTCCTTCTCCTTTTGGTGGAATATAACCTAAAAAGTATGGTATTTGTTTTAAAATAATAATGATTCCAATACCAGTAAGCATTCCTTTTATAACCGAAGATGGAAAATAATACCCAATTATCCCTAATTTAAGTACTCCAAAAAGGATCTGAATAACTCCTGCTATAACTACTGCAACTAGAAACTCTTTATATCCTAATGTTGCAATAGCTGCAAATACAATAGCTGCTAATCCTGCTGCAGGACCGCTGACTCCAATTTTAGAGCCACTTAAACCTCCAACTAAAACACCTCCTATAATTCCTGCAATTAATCCTGAAAAAAGAGGTGCACCACTTGCTAAAGCAATACCTAAACATAATGGTAATGCAACGAAAAAGACGACTACACTTGCTGGTAAGTCGTTTTTTAATGTTTTAAACATATATAAATTCATTTTTTTGCTATTAAATTTACTCAATAGCTGTTTTTAATAATTTTTTTGGACAAAAATCCGAACGATAAAAATTATTAAATGAATTCGGGTGGTGGAGATATTAAATTAAGGTGTGGTTTAGGATACGTTTTGTATCTATATCCCAAATTAGCGTCTTTTTTTGATACTAAAAAGACTAATGAATCTAAATTAAGATTTTCGAAAAGTGTTTCTATTTCTTTATTCTTTTCGTTTCCTTTTTCTTCTTTTCCTTCTTTTTCTTCTTCTTCATTTATGTCATAAAAAAAAGAAACATCTATTGAATCATCTACCATAATCAATATGGATGGCAACGTAATGGTTGCCATAAATAGTAATGTAAATAAAATTGAGATATTTTTTTTAAACATTTCTTTAATTATGAAACGCAAATATAGTTTTTATAACTAATCAAAGTGTTAAGGAATCATTAAAAATTGTTCAACAATTTTATATCGCTTGCTACAATCCAACCTGTTTTACCGTCTGCAAGTTTTATTTTTTTCCAATTGTTTATAGTATCAAGTACTTGTACTTTAGTTCCTTCATGTAGTAAAAACGCTTCACTTCCACCAAGGTTGGGTTCTGTTTTTACTTCGCTTTCTTGAGCAAAAACTATTGCTGGATTATTTTTAGTATCTAATGTTTGCTTTTGAAAAGCCAATCCTAAACTAAATAAAGACAAAAACAAAAACACAAAACTAAACACAAAGGTTAATCGCTTACTTGTTGTACCATTATTAAAGTAGTAGACTAAAAACAACACAACAAATACAACCATTAATACTATAGCTAATTTTGCCCAATTATCAAAAGATAAGGTATGTGTTACTTTATTAAAAAACCTAGATAACCCTAATTGTGGAACCGTTTGAATAGCGTCTACAGTCATGTTTTTTGCATAAGCTATGTTATTTAATATCTCTTTATCGTTAGGTTTTAATTGTAATGCTTTTTCGTAATAATAGATGCTTGGCGCTATATTATTTAGCTTATAATGCGCATTTGCTAAATTGTAATATAACTCTGCAGAGTGTTGTTTAGTTTTTAAAATAGACTCATATTTAGTTATGGCTTCTTCATAATTAGCATCATTATAAAGCGCGTTAGCTTCATCAAAAAATGTTGCATTTTGAGCTGTAAGACTTCCGAAGAAAAATAAAACTATGTAAACTAATGTTTTCATTTTAAACTACGCTCTTATTTGCTTGTCTATTAAGTTAATTGTTGTGGCAGATTTTTCATAATCTTGCTTCATTGTTACAGTTGTTATTGGTGTATAACGTGCTAAATCACAGTTTTCTAAAATAGCTTCAAAGTCTGATATAACACTTGTTTCTACTTGTCTTTCTGACAACAATGTTTTGATTTTATCTTTACTTAAATCTGAGGTTTCGATATTTAATCGTCCTTTTAAATAATTGTGTAATGCTTTTTCTAAAGCAATATAAAATGCTTCTTTTTGTCCTAAAGCTTTTTTTGCTTCGCCTAAATATTTTTTAGCTAATTTATCTGCTCTTCTAATTCTGTTTCCAGAAACGTCAGCATCTCTTGCGTCACGTTTTCTTCTATATATTAATGCTAATGGAATAGCTAATAATGGTCCTAGTAAGCTGGTCCAAAACATTGGAGAGTTTAAAAAAGTCTCTTGTGTTGTTGCCTTAAAATTAGTTTTGGTTTTAATAAATGCAAACTGATTTTGATTTAAAGCTACAGCTTGTTTACCATTAGTAGTCTTTGGTAAATTATTATCTGCTTCTGCGTAAACAGGTCCTTCAAGCACATTAATTATAATATCTTCTGATGTTATTTCTTTATATTTTTCGGTTTTTAAATCGAAATAAGAAAAGCTAACATTTGGAATTGGAAACTTACCTTTATACTGTGGAATAATTGTGTAAGTGTCTGAAATTGTTCCTTGCATTCCAGCCATATTTGTCCTCACTTTTTCTTGATGTTCTGGCTCGTAAACCTCAAGTGTACTTGGTGTTGTTAGTTTTGGTAATTCAAATAATTTAAGATTTCCTTTTCCTGAAACTTCTATTTTAGCCTGTAAAGATTCTGTTGCATTTAAACTGTTTTTTGAAGTTGTCATGTTAAACTGAAAATCTCCTACAGCTCCTGTAAAATTTTCTGGTTTACCTTCTTCTGGTAATGGTTTTACGTTTATTGTTCTGGTACTTGCAGTAATTGTTCTGTGTTGTTGAGTTTTAAGACGACGTCCATAAATATCACGTCTACCAGTTGGCACATCAATAGTTAAATCTAAGCTTAGTGGCTCGATAATTAATTTACCTGTTTTTTGAGGATATAACACTGTTTTACGTAGTGTTACATATCTATAATCTTCGCCTTTATATGTACCATTTTGAGCTTTTACCCTTTTATCATCCATACTTTGACTCCAAAACCCATTAAACTCTGGGCTTTGCAGCTCTCTGTAGTTACTTATACTTACTGAAGGTGCAACATATAATTTATAGACCACACTTATAGGTTGATTTAAGTATGGTTTAGAATTAGATACCTCTGCAATTAAATGAATATGTTCTTGTACGATATAATCAGGATCGTTTGGATTGTCTGGTTTTGTTTTAGCTTTTGTAACCTTTATAGTTATTGGAGACGTCTTAAATGTATTACCATCTATTTGAATTTTAGCTTGATTTATAGTAAACGTTCCTATTTTTTTTGGAGCTAAAAAGTAACTATATATTTTACTAAAACTTTTTTGACCATTAAACCACGAATTACTAACTGACTGATTTGGTCCTCCAACTACAACAAAATCCGAAAAGCTAGGTGGCTCAAAATTATCTCCATCTTTATTCATCTGGAAGTCCACACGTAACCGTTCATTCAATCCTAGTTTTTTCTTAGATACTTTAGCCTGAAATTTAACAGCATTATCATCCTGCGCATTTACCAAAGTGGTACAGCACATTAAAAATAGGATAAATATGTGTTTTAGTAATTTCATTTAAAGCGTCAAATATAAAAATTTAGTTACCAATCTTTTTCCGTTTGTTGTTTTGCTCCTTTTACTTTTTGAGCATTTATTTTTTCTTGAACTTTTTGTTCTTGGTTTTCCATAGCTTCTAACAAATTTTTAATTTGTTGAGGCGACATTTGTCCAGGTTGCGGTTGCTTTTGTTGGTCTTTCTGGTCTCCTTCTTTTGCGTCCTTTTCTTTTTCATCTTTAGGCTCTCCATCTTTGTCTTTATCTTGGTCACCTTCCTTTTTATCTTCTTCTCCTTTATCCTCTTGCTCCTTTTCGTTATTTTCTTTTTGGTCTTGGTCTTTGTTTTCGTCTTTATCTTTGTTATTGTCGCCTTCTTCGTCATCTTCTTGAGGCTTGTCGTCGTCTTTTTGGTTTTCTGCACACTCTTTTGCTAATGCGTAATTATATCGTGTTTCATCATCAGAAGGGTTGTTTCTAAGTGCATTTTTAAATGCTTCAGTAGCTTCTTTACACTTGTCTTCTTCCATTAAAATATTACCTATATTATGAAATGCTTTATGCTTTTGGTCTTTTGAAGTTGCGTTTTTTGCTGCTTGCTGGTTTCTGTACAAAGCCTCTTCAAAATTGCCTTTTTTAAAGTATTGGTGTCCTAAATTATAAGCTCCTGCAACTTGTGTTGGTTTTATTGATAATGCTTTGCGGTATTCCATTTCTGCTTCTTCAAAAGCATCATTATTTGCTAAAGTATTAGCTTCTGCAACGTAATTTTGTGCTTTAAGCTTTTGTTTTAGTAATGCTTTATCTTCTGTTTTGTCTTGCGCAAAAACAGTAATAGAAACAAAAAGTAATATGTAGGATAAAAAATTTTTCATTTAAATTATATAACTCGTAAATATACTAAAGGCTTGTAAAGGTTGTTGTTAATGGATTTATAAATTCTCGTTAAAAAGATTTAATTTTTTTAACCAAGCTGTTTTTCGTTCTAACAGAAAAATATCTATAAATAATAACAAAATTGCTAAGCCTAAAAACCACTGAAAACGACCTTCAAAATTTGCGATTTGCTTAGCTTCAAACTCTTTTTTATCCATTTTATTTAAAATGTCTGTCATTTGCTTAACCACTTTATCTGTAACTTTTCCGTTAATATATACACCATTGGCTTGATTAGCAATGTCTTTTAACGTCTTTTCATCTAATCTTGTAATTACGGTCTCGCCTTGCTTATCTTTTTTGTAGTTAAGTAGCACTCCGTTTCTTTTAATTGGAATTGGTCCTCCTCCAGTTTCTCCTACACCAATAGTAAATATTTTAATACCTTCTTTACTAGCCTCCTCTGCTACTTGTACTGCTGCTTCGCTATGATCTTCTCCATCAGAAATTATGACCAATACACGATTGGTCTGCTCGTCATCATCATAATAAGTCTTTGCTAAATTAATTGCTGCGTTAATTGCTGTACCTTGAGATGATAACATATCAGTATTTAGATTTTGCAAAAACATTTTAGCAGCAGAATAGTCTGTTGTTATTGGCAACTGCGGAAATGCTTTTCCTGCATAAGCTATTATTCCAACACGATCACTACCTAATTTATCTATGATTTTAGATACTAACTGTTGTGATTTTTGTAGTCTATTTGGTTTAATATCTTCTGCAAGCATACTCTTAGATACGTCTACTGCAAAAACAATATCCACACCTTCTCGCTTTACTGTTTCTAACGTTGTACCAACTTTAGGGTTTACTAAAGCTATAGTTAAACTGGCAAAAGCTAAACATAATACAATAAGTTTTAAAACGGATTTAAATACGGATTGATTTGGACTTAAACGTTTTAAAAGTGCTTTGTTGGCAAACTTTTTTTGCGTGCGTTTTTTCCATAATTGCAGCAATAAAAAGAAGACCACAACTACTGGAATAACCAGGAGTGTCCAAAACCATATTTTTTCTTCTAATTGAAACATTTTTTAATGTTAATTTATTTTTATTAATTCGCTTTCGCGAAAATTATTATCCCTTATATAAAGCTTCTAAACAATGTTATTCTAATTATAAATGCTAATAATAACAACGCTCCAGCAATCCAGACAAATGGTCTAAAATGCTCTTGATAGGTTGTAAATTTTATTTCGTCTATTTCAGTTTTTTCTAGCTTATTAATCTCTGCGTAAATCTGTTCTAATTTTTGATTATTATTAGCTCTAAAATATTTTCCGCCAGTTACTTTTGCTATTTCTTTTAGCAAATCTTCATCAATCTCTACTTGAACTCTGTCATACTGGAATCTTCCATTAGGTAAAATTGCAACTGGTGACATTGCCAAACCATTAGATCCTATTCCTATGGTGTACACTTTGATATTATACTCTACAGCTAATTCGCTTGCAATTTGAGGGTTTAACACTCCAGAATTATTAACTCCATCTGTCAATAAAATAATGACTTTACTTTTAGCTTTACTGTCTTTTAGTCTATTTACTGAGGTTGCTAAACCCATTCCAATAGCAGTACCACCTTCTATAATTGTATTGTATTTAATACTATTTAAAGAACTTAACACAATAGATTTATCACTTGTAATTGGGGTTTTTGTATAGCTTTCTCCTGCGTATTCTACTAGTCCAATCCTGTCGTTTGGTCTCCCTTTTATAAACTTTGAAGCCACGTTTTTTATAGACTCTAAACGGTTTGGATTAAAATCTTTTGCTAACATACTTGCAGAGACATCTATTGCCATTACAATATCAATACCTCTAGTTGTTTTTGTTTTTGTGTTAGTTTCTGACGTACGTGGTCTTGCTAATGCTGTTATTAAAAAAGCTAAAGCCAATAAGCGTAACGCAAAAAGTAAATGTTTAAATTTTGGCAACCAAGAATTGGTGATTTTAAACCCTTTTAAGCTTGAAATTTTAAGCTCTGCGTTTTGTTGTTTATGTTTAAAAAAATACCAAAAAATAGCTAGTGGTAACGCTAAAAGCAACCAGAAAAATTCTTTATTTAAAAATGTAATTCCGTCTAACATTAGTCCTGTTTTTGATTAAGTTCTACAGATGCTATTATACGCTCAACCACTTGATCTAAGTATATGTCGTCTTTTAAATAGGTGATTATAATTTGTTGCATTACGTCTTTATTTGCAAAACCTAATATTACAAATTGACCATTAACATAGTCTTCTTTAGCATCATCTATTGGATACTCAAATGTTCCTGAAGTTTTAACTCCTTCTGCTCCATTTGGGGTGACAAACTTGTCTTTGTTTGATATTATGTTTCTTCCACCTTCTGTTTCCATTGCTTTTAAACTACCTTCAATTGCATTTAAAAGATTATCATCTGATGTTGGTGCATTTTCTCCTGTTGGCATTCCAGAAAAAACGGTTGAAGCAGTTGCTACAGTAAATTTATTTTCTAACTCAAAACCAAATGCAGACATTTTAATTTTGTCTTTCATTTCGTCTGGAATTGGTACTTCCTCTCTTTTTAAAACTTCTGGAGTAGAGATTGTTATTGGCGGAAATCCATAGTCACTATCCACCCATCCACCATCTAATAGTTGTTTAGTCTCTTTTTGAAAAATAGTGTCTACCACATTTGTAAATCCATATTTATAACTAAAAGCAGCAAATGTTAAACCCATTAAAAACACTAAAGCTGCAATGGTAACCCAAATTTTTAGTCGTTTTTCTTTACGCTCTTGTTGCTTTTTATATTCTAAATCTAGTAGTTTTTCTTCTTCTGAAGGTTCTGGAAGGGCTTCCTTTACCACATCAATTTCTTGGTCAATTACGGTTCTATCAATCTTTGCTAGTTCTATATCTGGAGCAGATTTTGCAAATTTTACTAAATCTGCACGTTTTAATACTGCTTCTAATTTTTTAATTTCGTCTTTAGATAAATCTATTTGATTACCATCTGTTAATACATTTAATCTAGTAATTAACTGGTCTGTTGTGCTTTCTAATGCTTGATCGTATACTTTTTCGTCTAAATATCTACGTATTGCAAACGTTAGCTCTGAGTAATAATCTTTGTAATTATCAACTTCTAAATAATTGCTTTCGTCTAATTTTTGTAATGCTAATTTTGCCCTATCATAAGGTGGTAATAATGCTATTTGCTCTTCTTCTGTCAATGGTTTTTTTCTCCATATAAACCAATAAATTAAAAAACCTACAAGACTTAAAATAGCTAAAGCCAATAATGCATATAGCCACCAATTGCTAGATGGTTTTTCAACACTTATCATAGGTTTAATATCAAATAATTTTTGCTTTGTTGTATCTACTTGGATATTGTTAACATTAACTAACAAAGAGTCTGTAACATATTGTTTTCCAGCAATTATTACTTTTTGTTTTGGAATAACATAGCGTCCAGAATCAAACTGTGTTAGTCCATATTTTTTGATAAGTTTATACTTAGCTTCTTGTTTTGTTGTATCTGTTTTATAAGATTCAATCATTTCTAAAGGCATAAAACTTTGTCCTTCAGGAAATATTACACGATTTACAGTGTCTGTTTCTACTTCTATTTTATAAGTAATTTGTGCTCCGATTTTTATAGAAGTCGAGTCTATGGAAGATTTGACTTGACTAAAGGAAACCATAGAGAACAGAAAAAAGAATACAGACAGAACACCTTTTATTGTCTGCTTTATTTTAATGTTTATAAATATAAAATCGTAATTCATAACTCTTTTATCCTCTTGTTTTAAAATATCCTAATAGTTTTTTAACATAACTTTCATCTGTTCTGCAAGCAATACTTCCTGCTCCAGATTTTGCAAAACTATCCTTATAATAGTCTACTTTTTGGTTATAAAACTTAGCGTAATTGTTTCTAACTGTTTTAGAATTGGTATTAACCAACAGAAGTTCTCCTGACTCTTCATCTTGCATTTGTACCATTCCTAAATTAGGGATACTTTCTTCATGTCTATCATAAACTCTTATTCCTGTAATGTCATGTTTTCCTGCTGCAATCTTTAATGTTTGCTTATAATCGTCTGCAATAAAATCGCTCATAACAAATACAATTGCTTTCTTTTTCATGACGTTTCTTAAAAACTTCAAAGCTTCAGCAATATTGGTTTGTTTACTTTTTGGGCTAAACTCTATTAACTCTCTTATTATACGTAGGACATGAGAGCGTCCTTTTTTTGGCGGAATGTATAGCTCAACCTCATCCGAAAACAAAATTAACCCAATTTTATCGTTGTTTTGAGTTGCCGAAAATGCTAACGTTGCAGCGATTTCTGTAACAATTTCGTTTTTAAATTGATTTTCTGTCCCAAATAACTCTGAACCTGAAACGTCAACCATTAACATCATAGTTAATTCACGCTCTTCTTCAAAAACTTTAATATGTGGTTGATTAGTACGTGCTGTAACATTCCAATCTATGTTTCTAACATCATCACCAAATTGGTATTGTCTTACTTCAGAAAAAGTCATACCACGTCCTTTGAAGGTCGAATGGTATTCGCCTCCAAAGATATGATCAGACAAACGACGTGTCTTAATCTCTATTTTACGTACTTTTTTTAATAATTCTTTAGTATCCATCTTTCAAATTATGATAGTAGATTTTGATTTACTTTTTATTAAATCATCATTCGATATTCTAAAATCTGAAATTTTATGGTACTTCTACTACATTTACAATCTTATTGATAATGTCTTCAGAGGTTACATTTTCTGCTTCTGCCTCATACGTAATACCAATTCTGTGACGTAACACATCATGGACTACTGCACGAACATCTTCTGGGATTACATAACCACGACGCTTAATAAAAGCGTAACATTTTGCAGCATTTGCCAAATTAATACTTCCACGAGGTGAAGCTCCAAAAGAGATTAATGGTTTTAAATCGGCTAGTTTATAATTTTCTGGATAACGTGTCGCAAAGATGATATCTAAAATATATTTTTCTATTTTTTCATCCATGTAAACTTCTCTAACAGCTTCTTGTGCTTTTAATATTTGTGCAACTGATACTACAGGATTTACTTTTTCCCAACTTCCTTTTAAGTTAGCACGCATTATTAATTGCTCTTCAGCAATTTTTGGATAATCTATAACCGTTTTTAACATAAAACGATCCACTTGTGCTTCTGGCAATTGATAAGTCCCTTCTTGTTCTACAGGGTTTTGAGTTGCCATTACTAAAAATGGTTTGTCAAGTTTAAAGGTTTCGTCACCAATAGTTACTTGCTTTTCTTGCATGGCTTCTAATAGTGCAGATTGTACTTTTGCAGGAGCTCTGTTAATCTCATCTGCAAGTACAAAATTGGCAAATATTGGTCCTTTTTTAATAGAAAAATCATTTTCTTTCATATTAAAAATTAAAGTACCTACAACATCTGCTGGTAATAAATCTGGAGTAAATTGTATACGACTAAAACTTGCATCAATTGCTTGAGATAGTGTGTTAATTGCCAATGTTTTTGCTAATCCAGGCACACCTTCTAATAAAATATGTCCTTGTCCTAATAGCCCAATTAGTAAACGCTCGACCATGTGTTTTTGTCCAACTATTACTTTATTCATTTCAAGCATTAGTAAATCAACAAATGCACTTTCCTTCTCTATTTTTTCGTTAATTGATTTTATATCAATTGTACTAGTTTGTTCCATTATTTATTAATTTTAATAGGGACTAAATTATCTATTTATTTTCAAGTGATGCAATTTGTTAATTTTTTTGTTGCAACGATGTTAATAATTGGTTAAAAATAGCGTGTTTGTTACACTTTTAAGAGTAATTTATGTTTTACTTTTAATCAACAATCAAATATCAAGATTATTAACAATTAATTAAATGTTTTTTAATGAATAATGAAATTAAATTATGAGTAGTAAAACAGCATTAATAACAGGAGCAACTAGTGGAATTGGAAGGGCTACTGCACATGAATTTGCAAAACAAGGCATTAATATTATTATTTGTGGACGTCGTCAGGAGCGTTTAGATACTATAGAAAAAGCATTATCAAAACTTACTAATGTATATACTTTAAACTTTGATGTAAGGGATAAAAAAGCAGTTTTTAAAGCAATTGAGTCTTTACCATCAGAATTTAAACAAATTGATATCTTAATTAATAACGCAGGAAACGCACATGGTTTAGACCCAATCCAAGATGGTAATCTGGACGATTGGGATGCAATGATGGATATAAATGTTAAAGGACTACTTTATGTAAGTAAAGCGGTAATACCACAAATGACTGCACGTAAATCTGGACATATTATTAATATTGGGTCGTCAGCAGGAAAGGAAGTATATCCAAATGGTAATGTATATTGTGCAAGTAAACATGCTGTTGTTGCAGTGACAGAAGGGATGCGTATTGACCTTAACCCTTTTGGAATAAAAGTTACTGCTATAAATCCTGGTTTGGTGGAAACGGAATTTTCGCAAGTCCGTTTTAAAGGAGATGCTAAAGCAGATAACGTTTATAAAGGTTATAAAGCCTTACAACCAGAAGACTTAGCAGATGTTATTTACTTTGCAGTATCACGTCCTGCACATGTAAATATTGCAGATGTACTAATGTTTTGTACTGCACAAGCTAGTAGTACTATTGTAAAAAAGGAGTAAAGCTATGGTTAACAAACGCTTACTTATTAAAAACCTACTCGCACATAACGATGAGAATAGTTTTTATGACAAAAAGCGAAAAATTGATATTAGTCAAAAAGAAGGAAAAGCTAAGTTTTTAAAGCACATTTGTGCTTTGTCAAATAGTAATCCTAAAAACAACTCGTTTATTGTTATTGGTGTCGAGGATGAGGATAATAAAATAATTGGAGTAGATTTTTTTGACGATTCTAAAATCCAAAACCTTATCAATGCCTACTTAACCAATCCACCAATTGTACAATATGAAAACATTCCATTTCCGCATTTGCCAGACGATAAAGTAGTTGGTTTAGTAACTATTCGAGCCAATGAAGGGTTAACTTCTTTAAGAAAAAACATTTGGAAATATTATGGTGGATCTGTCTTTTTTAGGGATGGTAGCATGAGCATGCCAAAGGTTTTTAAAAGCGACATTAAGGATGTTAATTCTAAAATTGTTGAAGCTATTGAAAATCATGCGCAAAATAATATTGAATATACTTTAAATGGTGTTTTTGATTTTATGCAAAAACGACAAGATTACGACCCAAAATATATGGTATTTAAAGAATATTTTGTGCTGTGTTGGTCAGGTGAAAAAAAACATGTTAAAGATGAAACCTTTTACTCTAGAGTAGACATAGAATTAATTAACGAGCAAGTACGTTTATTTTTTTCAACCTTAGATGAAGTTGCGATTAGTTATAACAAGGATTCTTTTACTATTATAGAGTATGTGCAACTAGGACTTCAAAATTCCTTTAAATACTATCCTTTAGAGCGTACAGTAATTAGTTTTGGTAACAATGCTAATTACAACATAGACTCGACCTTATTGTTTAATCCGCCTCAATTTGATAAAAAGATTTTACATCATATTTATAATTCTAATAATGCACTATTAGAGAAGCTAAAGAAAAATATAGATCTAAATAAAAACGAATTACTTGATTTAAACAACTTGTCTGCTACCTATTTAATTTGTTATTTAAATTTATTTCATGAAGCATTAGATAAATTAAATGAAGCTAAGCCTTATTTAAAAAAATTTCCTGAAATTTACAATAAACACAAAGAGTCTTTACGAATTTTAAGAAAAGTAAAATATAGTTAAATAACTACTTTTACGATTTAAGTATTACCAATTACACAGTTTTTTTAACCAACCATAAATTACTTTTTAACATACTTATTAATAGGTGTTATATTTATAACGCTATTAATCAACTATAAAAAACCTTAATTCTCCCCATAAAGATTGGGCACTGGATTAAGGTTTTTATTTTTTAAATAAAATCTAGTTTACTAAAAGATTTATCTAATACTTTTTGGTCATTAACATTTAACCATTTGTCAAGTATTGTAGCGTAAATAGTTCTAAAGTCAATTTCGTATTTAATATCTCCATTATTGTCTAAATCTTGCAACGTTGTTAAATTATTATATAACCCTTGTTTTTTTAATTGGTCTCCAATAATAAATACATTATTAGCTGCTCCATGATCTGTACCTTTACTATAATTTTGACTAACACGTCTTCCAAATTCTGAAAACGTCAAAATTAAGGTATCCTTAAAATTATTTTGTTTTTTTAAATCCTTAACAAAAGCAGATATGCTATCTGCATAATTAGCTAATAAGCGATCTTGCTTAGCATTTTGATTAGAATGTGTATCAAAACCAGATAATGAGGTGTAAAAAACCTTTGTAGCTACTCTAGAGTTTATAAACTGTGCTACTGTACTTAATTGATTACCTAATGCGTTTTTAGGATAATCCTTTGATATAGATGTTCCTTTAGTGGTTTCATATAAATATCTTGCAGAAGACTTCCCATCTATCATTGTTCTATATAAATAACCTAAATTATGTTCATTTAAATGCTGTTGAGAATTTTGATATGCCAAAATTGTATTAAAATCAGACTCTTGTAAGGATCTATATAACTCTGTTGCATTTTTTGTTGCAATTCCATTTTTAAACTTACCTTTTAAAGCTAAAGATAAACTCTCATCTATTTGCATTGCTGTATGGGCATTTTGACCGTAGTTGTCCAAATATCTTCCTAACCATCCAGTTTGTTCTTTTTTATTAGTTGTTCCTGTGTGCCAAATATCTGATGATTTAAAATGTGATCTTTTAGGATTTGGATAACCTACATTATTAATTATACATAAGTCTCCTGAATCATAAAGGTGCTTAAGTGGTCTTAAGCTTTTATGAAATCCTAACTCATCATTTAACCTTAACGTTTCATTTTTTTTAATTGCAATTTTAGGTCTTGATCTATAGTAAATATCATTACGATAAGGTATTATTGTATTTAAACCATCATTACCACCTGTTAATTGAACTATTACTAAACGTTTATAACCAATGCTTTTAATATCTATAGTTTCAAATGCTTTTAAAAAACTTGGAACTAAGGTTAAACTACTTGCTAAAACAGTATTTTTAATAAATTTTCTTCTTTCCATAATTAATTAACACATTTGATATTCTGGTAATGACATAATCTTGACTAAGTTTTTCTTTTTTGGTCTTCTTCCAAAAGTTGATATATATCTTGATGTACCAGAGTTAATATCACATAAAATTAAACTATCTAATAAGTTATGTAATTTTAATTTTTTTACTCTTTTTTTATATGTTTTCCAATCAACATATACGTCAAGTTTATCTTGGTATTTATTTTTAACACTAACTATTTTTAAATTTTTTTTATCTAGGCTTCCTGTTGTTTTAAATGTATAAGATTCTTTTTCAAATAACATTGAGGGCAATTTAACCCTTAACATTAAACTATTTGTAGTTATCCAATTTTTACCACCTTTCCAACCTCCTACATTTGGTGGATCTAAAAGTACTTGATCTAATAATCTTTGGATTTTAAGAAATTCTTTTTCATCTCTAAACCTATAGGGTACTATTTTATATATACCAACTAATAAATCTATTGGAGATTTAATTTTATTACCTATATTTTTCTTAGCATAAAACCAATCAGACATAAAAAGATAGCGCATTAAGTTTTCAATATTATAATCCTTAAAAAAGATAGAGGTCATTTCTTCCACATGATTATCATTGGGTATATCATTTACAAAATGGACATATATTCTTTCGCATATATATCTTGCACATTGTTTTTTGGATAAAATAATATCTACAATTTCGTCTCCATCAAAGTTTCCTTTTTGATTAAAAAAAACTTTTTGATTTACATCATGTTTATTTTTTCTTAATATAAAGTTTCCATTAAAACCATGAGAATAACCTGTAAATGCTCTAGCACATTCTTTAATATCTTTTTCTGTATAATTACCTTCGCCAAGTGTAAATAATTCTAACAATTCTCTTGCAAAGTTTTCATTAGGGCTTTTTTTATTATTCTGATTTAAATTTAAATAATTAATCATTGATGCTTCTTTTGTTATTGCTTTAACAAATTCCCTAAAGTCACCTAATGCATGTTTTCTTAATGTGGTGTTATATTTATAAATGTATTTTGTATTTCTGTCTCTACAAACAAAGTGATTAGCCCAAAATAAGGTCATTTTTTCTCTTAATACTTCTTCTGTATTAACAATAGATTTTATCCAACTTATATTAAAATTTTTTGTTTGCGCTTCATTAAGCTTGGACAATGCTTTTTGTCTTTCTTCATTTTTATGAATATAGTTTTTTGTATACATGTTAAACATTGAAAAATTAAAAGGCACATTAGTTATTGGTTTAGATTTTAAAAACAAATCATCAACAATTTGATGTTTGCTTTTATTTTCCATAGCCAAGATTTGTTTTGGTGTTAACCCAAAACCTGCTCTCCAATGTAAATGCTGAACTTCCTTAATAGTCATAAAAATTTTAATTAAAATAGATCAAAAACCCTTCCAAAATTTAAATAAAAAAAACCGTTTTAAAAAAACGGTTTTTTAATTAGTTTATTTTCCACCATCCAATTGGTCTTGCCAATCTTTAAGTTTTTGCCATAATCCTTTAGCAGCAAGATCTGCTTGTTCTGGCCAAGTTCCTGGTTTATGCATTTCAAAACGCTTTCCTCCACTTTTTAAAACTTCTTGACATTTATCAACGCTACAGTCTGCTAAAGCAGCCCAAGTACTAACATTATGATTATGAAACAATTCTTTAATTTTTGGTCCAATACCTTCAACAACCGTTAAGTCGTCTTGTTTAATCTTTTTTCCAAATGCTGCTTTAGCTGCTGCTGCATCAAAAGCTACTGATGTACTAGCTGAAGCTGTTGCTGCTCCTGCTGCAAATGAAGATACTGTGTTACCAGCACCAGAAGATCTAGATATAGAATCTTTACTTGCTTTACAAGCTGCTAAATCTGTTTCTAGCTTGCTAATTCTGTTTTTGTAAACATCTACATCTACGTTGTTATTATTGCTTCCACCTAGAAGTTTTCCTAAAAGGTATCCTAAAATTGCACTTATTAATCCTACTAATAATGGGATTAACCAGCAAGGAATACTATTAAATATGTTTAATGATAAATTCATGATTTTTTGTTTTTTTAGTTAATGGTTACAACTACTCTTCTATTTTTAGCTTTTCCTTCTTCTGTTGCATTATCTGCAATTGGAGAATCAGGTCCTTTAGAAGCGGAATTAATTTTACTGGCTGCAATGCCATTTTCTACTAAATAGTTTTTAGCAAAATCTGCTCTTTCTTGTCCTAATCTTACATTTGTTGCTCTACTTCCAGTATTATCTGTATAGCCTGTAACATTAAGGGATGCTCCATCAACTTTGTCTGTATATTTAACCATATCAGCAACTTTTTGACGTTGTTCTGCAGTTAAGTTTATAGAAGCTTGAGCTGTATTGAAGTATAAGATTAATGGATCTGCTTTTATAGCGTCTCCTAAAGCTTTTAAAGCATCTGCTTGGCTAGTATCACCATCTTCCATTGTGTTTATATTGTAACTTAATGGTCCATGTAATATACTATTATCATCTGCAATAAAACTGTCGTCTAATTTTCCAAACGTGTTTACGTTTTTAGAGGACATACCTTTTGAAGTTAAATAATTTTTAACAGCATTTGCACGTGCTAATCCTAAATTAGGGAATGCAGAGGTGTTATTTTCATCACTTCTATAATGTCCAGTAATGTCAATTGATTTATTTGGATTTGCTCCAAAATAATCAACAAGTTGTGTTAATCCATTATCAACCTCAGGAGAGAGAGGTTCTATATAGTGAAAATCTGATGTTTTGAAATTAATATTATCATTAATATCAAAACTTAAATTACCATTAGCATCTTTTACTGCAAATGCATTCATGGTAGCATCTAATTTTGCTTTAACATCATTCTTGTTTTCTATTGTATTTACATTGGTATTAGCGTCTGCATTTACAGTGCCATAACAACATTTACAACAAAAAAACCAGTACAGAATTGTACCTAGAATAATGGTTAGCAAAATACCTAGTAGATAACCGGTTTTTTTACTCATTATGGTTTGGTTTTTTAAGTTAATGACTATCAAGTTATTAAAAAAATTAACATTTATTATGAATTATTAAAATAATAACTGTTAAAAATCGATAAACGACATAAAAAGCTAGCTAAAAACAAGTTGCATCAAAAAAGCCACATCAAAAAGATGTGGCTTAATTTCCGCGAAAGCGATACTATATTATAAATCAAACTTAATTCCCTGAGCTAAAGGTAACTCGTCAGAATAGTTAACAGTATTGGTTTGTCTTCTCATGTAAATCTTCCATGCATCAGATCCAGACTCGCGTCCTCCACCTGTTTCTTTTTCTCCTCCAAAAGCTCCACCAATTTCTGCTCCAGATGTTCCAATATTGACATTTGCAATACCACAATCTGATCCTGAAAATGATAAGAATTTTTCTGCTTCTTTCATTTCGTTTGTCATAATTGCAGACGACAATCCTTGTGCTACTCCGTTTTGCATATCTATTGCATTTTCTACTTCTCCAGAATATTTCATTAAATATAAAATTGGTGCAAAAGTTTCTGATTGTACAATTTTAAAATCATTTTTTGCTTCAATTATTGCTGGTTTTACATAACATCCAGACTCATAACCTTCACCTTCTAAAACGCCTCCTTCAATTAATACGTTTCCACCTTCTGCTTTTGCTGTTTCAATTGCAGCTAAATAAGTGTTTACAGAATCTTGATCTATTAATGGTCCTATATGATTTTTCTCGTCTAATGGGTTTCCTATAGTTAATTGTCCGTATGCACCAACAATTGCATCTCTTACTTTATCATAAACAGATTCATGTATAATTAAACGACGTGTAGATGTACAACGTTGTCCACATGTACCTACAGCTCCAAATACTGCACCTGGAACAACTACTTTTAAATCTGCTGTTGGTGTAATTATTATAGCATTATTACCTCCTAATTCTAATAACGATTTTCCAAAACGTTCTGCTACTGTTGCTCCAACAATACGTCCCATTCTAGTAGATCCTGTTGCAGATATTAACGGTATCCTATGGTCTGTTGTCATAAACTCACCAACTTTATAATCTCCATTAATAATACACGAGATACCTTCGTCTAGACCGTTTTCTTTTAAAACGTCTGCTATAATATTTTGACAAGCAACAGCACAAACTGGAGCTTTTTCTGATGCTTTCCAAACACATGTGTCACCACATACCCAAGCTAAAGCTGTATTCCAAGCCCAAACTGCTACAGGAAAATTAAATGCTGATATGATTCCAACAACACCTAGAGAGTGCCACTGCTCTCGCATTACGTGACCTGGTCTTTCAGACGGAATAGTTTGACCATTTAATTGTCTTGATAAACCTACTGCAAAATCGCAGATATCAATCATTTCTTGAACTTCTCCATAACCTTCTTGCAAAGATTTTCCCATCTCATAGGACACTAATTTTCCTAATGGTTCTTTTAGTTCTCTTAGTTTATTTCCAAATTGGCGTACAATTTCTCCTCTTTGAGGTGCTGGCATTGCTCTAAACGTCTTAAAACTTTTAGTAGCTGCTTCCATTACCTTGTCGTAATCTGCTCTTGTAGTTGTAGATACTTTTGCAATTAGTTTACCATCAACTGGAGAATAACTTTCTAGTAAGTCTCCACTTCCAAAATTGTTAGATCCTGTAGAAGTACCATGATTAACATCCTTAACACCTAACTGTTGTAATGCTTCTTTAATTCCGAATTTAGCCGAAATGTCTGTCATTTTATATAGATTTTTGCGAATTATTAAATAATAAGGCAAAGATACTGAATTTTAATAAAAAAAAGAGAGCCATTTGCTTGTCTCTTTTTATTTAATTGATAAGCCTCTACGCTTATAAATTAGTTGTTAACGAATATTAGATTTACTCTAAAATTTGATTAAAATACCTTACTTTTATTTTTGATAATTTGCTCATAAATAAAATTTATGATGAATTTAACAAGACACAATAAACTAAAGCACAATATCTAAACGTAATTTATTTAACAAGTATCTTCTTGTTAAATTAAATAATCTAATACAATCCATATCCTATGCAATTAAAATCGCTTTTTACCTTTCTACTAGTTTTTACATTGGTAATATCATGTAAACAAAAAGAAACCAAAACTGACAATATTTTTAAGTTTAGGGATTATATTAGTTATACAACTTCAGACAGAGTATCTGTAACAGAAAACATAAAAGTTAATTTAGCAAAAACTGTTGAAGGTTGGCAAGCTGACCAAGTATTAGACAAAAATGTGTTTAAAATTTCGCCTTATGTAGAAGGAAAAGCAATAGTATTAAACGACCATTCTGTAAGATTTATACCAGACGAAAACTTAAAAGCTGATACAGAATATGCGGTTACGATTAATTTAGGAGAATTATATAAAGACGTACCAAAAGAGTTTAATAAATATACGTTTCAGTTTAAAACCATTAAACCTAACTTTAATATCGAAACCAATAATTTACAATCCTATTCTAAAGAATGGCAATATTTATTAGGTGTTGTAAAAGTGTCAGACGTCATTACTTTAGATGAAGCAAAACAATTAATTGAAGCTTCTCAAAAAGGCAAGAAATTAAAGATTGAATGGAATGGAAAAAACGAACCTTCAAAATATTTTGAATTTAAAATAGATAGTATTAATCGTTTAGTTGAAGATTCTGATATTCTTGTTAAGTGGAACGGAAAAACAATTCAAGCTGATAATTCTGGTGAAAATACTGTTGCAATTCCTGGTAAAAACAACTTTAAGATTATGTCTGTAGACGTTATTCAAACACCAGAACAATATTTATCCATTAACTTTTCAGACCCAATTAAAAAACAACAAAATTTTGATGGTTTAGTGACTATTCAAAATAGCAAAAATCCAAAATTTATTGTTGATGGTAATGTCTTAAAAGCGTATCCAAGTTCAAAAATAACAGGTAATGTGCAAGTCGATGTTTTTCAGGGTATTAAAAACACAGACAACTATAAGTTAAAAACTCCTTATAGCGAAACTATTGCTTTTGAAGACGTTAAACCTCAAGTAAAGTTGGTTAATAGTGGTGTGATTTTACCAAACTCGCAAGAATTAAAATTTAATTTTGAAGCTGTTAATTTAAAAGCTGTAGATGTAAGAATAATTAAGATTTTTGAAGATAATGTGCTTCAGTTTTTACAAGACAATAATTTAGAAAGTAATAATGCAAACCAAATTAGACGTGTTGGAAGACGTGTTGCTAAACACACAGTTAAACTTTTTGACAACCCTTTAGAAAATGACGGAACATGGAAAACTTATAGCATTGATTTATCTAAATATATTAAAGCTGATCCAGGTGCTATTTACAGAATAGAATTAGATTATAAAAAAGCTTATTCTTTATATGATTGTGAGGCTAATCCAAATACATCAAGTGAAGAAGATGATGATGACTATTACGAAGATGAGTATTATTACGAAGACGACTATTATGGAGATAATGATTATAGCTATACCAATACTGAGGATGAAGACTTAAGAGAAGAAGAATATTGGGACAATATAACTTACAGCTATCGTAATGACAGTTATAATTGGAGAGAACGTAAAAACCCTTGTCATGATGCATATTATAGTTCTGACAAAGTTATTTCTCAAAATTTAATAGGTTCTAATTTAGGAGCAATTGTAAAAAAAGGTGCTGGCAATAATTATCATTTTGCAATTACCAATATTTTAAATACTAATCCAGAATCTGGAGCAAAAATTACGTTATACAGTTTTCAGCAACAAGAATTAGCAACATCAAATACAGATAGCGATGGGTTAGCAAAAATCAAAACTAACAAACTTGCTGCATTTGCTATTGTTTCCAAAAACAACAGTAAAACTTATGTAAAACTACGCGACGGAAACTCATTATCGCTTAGTAAATTTGATGTTTCAGGAACCACTTTACAACGTGGACTTAAAGGCTATATTTATACAGAACGTGGTGTTTGGAGACCAGGAGATTCCATCCATTTAACATTTATGTTAAATGATATGGCTAATAAATTACCAAAAAATCATCCTGTAAAATTAGAAGTTACAGATGCTAACGGAAAATTAGCTTTTAAAAATATTACTAATAATGGAGTTGATAACTTTTACCAGTTTACAATTCCAACTGCAACAGAAGATAAAACAGGTAATTGGAATGCTAAAGTTAGCGTTGGAGGTGCCACTTTTTATAAAGGCTTAAAAGTAGAAACCGTTAAACCAAATCGACTTAAAATTAAAATAGATTTTAAAGATAAAATACTAAGTAATAATAAATCTTTAAACGGAAAACTAGCAGTTAATTGGCTTCATGGTGCTCCTGCAAAAAATATTAAAGCAGAAGTCAAAGCCAAGTTTAGCAACTCTTATTCTGGATTTAAAAACTTTAAAGGTTATGTATTTAGAGATCCTTCCAAAAAATTTAATACAGAAGAAGTTACCATTTTTGACGGTAATATTGATGCAGAAGGTTTAGCAAATATCACCAAAAACCTAAGTGTTGGAAAAGACGCTCCAGGAATGTTAAACGCACAATTTTTAGTACGTGCTTTTGAAAATGGAGGCGATTTTTCAATGGATGCTTTCTCGATGCCTTACGCACCTTACAAATCTTTTGTTGGTTTAAAATCGCCTAAAGGAAAAGCCTACGGATCTTTCTTTACTGACGAAAGTCACACGTTTGATTTAGCAACTGTAGACGATCAAGGAAACCCAATAAAACGTAATAACTTACAAGTAAAAGTGTATAAAATAGAATGGCGTTGGTGGTGGAACTCCTCTTACGACAACCTATCACAATATACCTCAAGTAGCTACCACAGGACTTTTTTAAACAGTAAAGTAAATACTAACACAAACGGAAAAGCATCCTTTAATATAAAAGTACCTGAAGATCAAGGTGGACGTTATTACATAACCATTACAGATCCAGTGTCTGGACATATGACTGGTCGTATTGCATATTTTTATAAAAACTGGTGGAAACGTCAACCATCTGGAGACAAAGAAGCTGCAAAAATGTTAGCATTTGCTGCAGATAAAGAAAATTATAATGTTGGCGAAACTGCTAAAATCACATTCCCTTCTGGAACAGAAGGTCGTGCTTTAATTAGTATAGAAAATGGGTCTGAGGTATTACAACAAACATGGGTAAAAACTAAAAAAGGAGAAACAACTGTAGATATACCAATTACAAAAGAAATGGCTCCAAATGTATTTGTTAATATTTCATTGTTACAACCTCATGCCTCTACAGCTAACGATTTGCCACTACGTTTATTTGGTGTAATTCCATTATTAGTAGAAGACCCAAATACTAAATTAGAACCAGAAATTAGGATGCCAAGTGTGTTACAACCAGAACAAGAATTTGAAGTTTTTGTGTCTGAAAAAAACAATAAATCAATGACCTATACCATTGCAATGGTAGAGGAAGGTTTATTAGATTTAACACGTTTTAAAACGCCAAATGCTTGGAAATCATTTTATGCTAGAGAAGCCTTAGGCGTTAAAACTTGGGATGTTTTTGATGATGTAGTTGGTGCTTATAGCGGAAGTATTGAGCAAGTATTTGCAATTGGTGGTGATGGAAGTGCTGCAGATGGTAAAAACAAAAAAGCAAATAGATTTAAACCTGTTGTTAAGTTTTTTGGACCATTTAAATTAGACGCAGGAGGAAGAAAAACACATAAGATTAAAATGCCAAATTACGTAGGTGCAGTTAGAACCATGGTTGTAGCTGGTAATAATCAAACTGAAGCTTATGGAAGTACAGATAAATCTGTACAAGTCAAAAAACCTTTAATGGTTTTAGCAACTTTACCTAGAAAATTAAGTCCAGGCGAAAAAGTAACACTTCCAATTACTGTATTTGCAATGGAACCTAATGTAAAAAATGTATCTATTAAATTAAAATTGAGCGATGGAATTACCATAGTTGGTGATAAAACTAAATCCTTAACATTTGCACGTCCTGATGAACAAATGGCGTATTTTGAATTAGACGTTAGTAAAGCAAATGGTATAAATACAGTAGAAGTTATTGCAAATGGAAATGGCGAATCTTCGACTTATAAAGTAGAATTAGATGTCGAAAATGTCAACCCAATAACCTCTAAAGGGTTAAATGAAGATTTAGTAGCAAACAGTTCTAAAACCATAGATTTTACAACCTTTGGTGTTGCAGGAACAAATAGTGCGTCTGCGGAGTTTTCAACTCTACCTCCAATGGATTTTACGCGTCGTCTAGAATATTTAATTCAATATCCTCATGGTTGTGTAGAGCAAACAACGTCTAGTGTATTTCCTCAATTATTTTTACAAGATATTTTTGATTTACCTACTAAACAAAAACAAAAAATCAATAAAAATATTGAAAACGGAATCAAGCGCTTAGGTCATTTTCAAAGACCAAATGGTGGTATGAGTTATTGGATGGGAGAAAACAATGCAAATGATTGGGGAACCAGTTATTCTGGGCATTTTATGTTAGAAGCAGAGAAAAAAGGATTTGTCTTACCACTAACTTTTAAAAGCAACTGGATACGCTACCAAAAAGATGCAGCACAAAATTGGAGACCAAGTTACAGGTCTTATAATTCTGACTTAGCACAAGCATACAGATTATACACATTAGCATTAGCTGGACAAGCAGATTTAGCTGCAATGAATCGTTTAAGAGAGTTTTCAGAAATATCTAACGAAGCAAAATGGCGTTTAGCTGCAGCTTATGCTTTAGCTGGTCAAACAGAAGCAAGTAATAAAGTGTCAAGTACTGCAAATATTAATTTTAAAACACCTAAATATAATTATTACACATATGGATCTGTAGACAGAAACAGAGCTATGGCTCTAGAAACCATGGTATTGACTAAAGACAAGCGTGTTAAAGGTTTGTCAGAAACTATTGCAAAAGACTTGTCTGGTCAACGTTGGATGAGTACGCAAAGTACAGCTTACAGCTTATTAGCTATGGCTAAAATGGTAAATGCAAACGGTGGAAAAGCAATGAAATTAAACTATAGCATTAATGGTAAAACCGAAACTATAGATACCAAAAACGCAATTGCACAACGACCATTAATTATTAAAGATGGCAACAACAGTATTACCATTAAAAACGATAAAGATAATTTAGTGTATGTACGTATTTTAAATTCTGGAAAATTACCATTAGGTCAAGAGTTAGAAGAAAAAAGAGGCTTAACTGCAAGTGTCGTTTATAAAGACTTAAAAGGAAATACCATTGATATTTCTAAATTACAACAAGGTCAAGATTTTGTAGCTATAGTACAAGTAACAAACACCAAAAATTACAGTGTTAACGATGTAGCTTTAACACAAATATTTCCATCAGGTTGGGAAATTGTAAACACACGTTTTACTGCTTTTGGATCGTCAACAACCAGTCAAGCAAGATTTACAGATATCAGAGACGATCGTGTTAATTTCTATTTTAACTTAGGTCCAAACAAGACTAACACGTTTAACGTCATGCTTAATGCATCCTATTTGGGGACTTATTATTTACCAGGAATACAAGCAGAAGCGATGTATGATAATGACTTTTTAGTTAGAAATAAAGGAAAATGGATTGTGGTTGAGAAATAACAAATTCCCACGAAAGTGGGAATCTATTAGATTTGAAAAATGAAACAAATTACATTTGAAATAAACAATAACCAAGAAATTTGGGAGCTTATTGATAAAGAAGTAAATACCATTTTTATTCATAAATTTAATCCAAATGAGGTTGTAAAATGGTGGAAAACTGATTTAAAAAATGAAGATGGAATTACTCTGAATAATTTATCTGTACGCCTAATGGAAATGGATGTACAAACAGATTTAGATGGCTTAAAAAAAATATTAAATCTAAATTCAAATCAATTAGATATTTATCAATTTGAAAAACCAATTTCGGATACATTTGAAATTGAAAGATTACCAAAAAATAATCGAGAAGCAATCTTAAAAAACAACAAAATGAAACATTTCTTTTTTGTTGATTTTGAATACATCACTATTGGTAGTTTTGACTCAGAGTTTATTGTACAAATTGAATCAAATCCTAATTTTAAAAAAAGGATTTTAGAGAGAAAACAAAAAAAATTATTTACAAAATAAGTAGTACAGAATCTAATAACATTAATGATTTCGCAGGAATTTGTTATCGCTTCAAACTAAAATGTCCAACACGACGTTGACCATCAATAATAATAACATACCAATAATCTGATGTTGGTAAAGGACTACCATTAAAAGTACCATTCCAAGACAATGGTGCGTTTTTTACACTTTTTAAAAGCTTACCAAAGCGGTCAAAAATAAAGACTTCAGAAGACTGATAATATTCCAATCCTTTAATATCAAAAGTGTCATTAACAGTATCGCCATTTGGTGTAAAAAATTGCGGAATATAAAAATGAATAAAAGAACTAGTTACTTCAGTATTACAATCCAGACTTCTAACATAAACAATATACTGACCACCATCAACGTCTTCAAAAATATTGGAAGACTGAAACGTTATTCCATTTAAAGAATATTCAAAATTTCCAACATTACTTGTTTCAACAATTATCGCATTTCCTACAGATTGAATTGTATCAATAACAGGATTTTCAACTTGTTGGACATTAAATGTACTATTTGTAGTAGAGCATCCATCGGTTATTTCAACTGTATAAATTCCGGGTTGATCAACTGTAATAAACTCTGTAGTTTCGGTTGTACTCCAAAGATAAGTTGGGTTTGTAATACTTGAAATTGCTTGTAAAGTAAGAGTTTCGTTTTCGCAAAAAACAAGTGTTTCCTCTGTAGTATCAATAGGTTGATCTCCAGAAACTTCCCATAAACAAGTAGTATTATTAAAGGTTGCTACTTCCCAACACTCTAATCCTGCTGGTGCAACTGGTTGCGTACCAGAAACTTCCCAAACACATGTTGTATTATTAAATGTAGTAGTTTCCCAACAGTCTAATCCTGTAGGTTGTACTGGTTGTGTACCTGTGACATCCCAAACACAGGTAGTATTATTAAAGGTTGTGGTTTCCCAACACTCTATAGTTGGTTGTGTTGGTTGCATACCTGTAACGTCCCAAACACAGGTTGTGGTATTAAATGTTGCGGTTTCCCAACACTGTAACCCTGTAGGTTGTGCTGGTTGTGTACCTGTGACATCCCAAACACAGGTAGTATTGTTAAAGGTTGTGGTTTCCCAACACTCTATAGTTGGTTGTGTTGGTTGCATACCTGTAACATCCCAAACACAGGTTGTGGTATTAAATGTTGTGGTTTCCCAACACTCTAATCCTGTAGGTTGTGCTGGTTGTGTACCTGTGATATCCCAAACACATGTAGTATTGTTAAAGGTTGCGGTTTCCCAACACTCTATAGTTGGTTGTGTTGGTTGCGTACCTGTAACATCCCAAACGCAAGTCGTGTTATTAAATGTTGCTGTTTCCCAACAGTCTATTGTTGGTTGTAATGGTTGTGTCCCTGTTATATCCCAAACACAAGTTGCATTATTAAATGTAGTTGTTTCCCAACACTGTAATCCTGTTGGTTGTACTGGTTGCGTACCTGTAACATCCCAAACGCAAGTCGTGTTATTAAATGTTGCGGTTTCCCAACAGTCTATTGTTGGTTGTAATGGTTGTGTCCCTGTTATATCCCAAACACAAGTTGCATTATTAAATGTAGTTGTTTCCCAACACTGTAATCCTGTTGGTTGTACTGGCTGTGTTCCTGTAACATCCCAAGAGCAAGTTGCACTATTTACTGTTGCGGTTTCCCAACAGTCTATGGTTGGAGCTGCTGGTAATTGGTTGACTATGACTTCAAAAATTTCTGAAGCTACGTTACAAGACGTATTACTTAAATTAACTGCAGATTCTGCTACTTTAGCTCTGTAAAAACCAGAAGCTATAATTCCTGTTAATGTTACATTTTGTGAAGTTTCACCAGGAATATCTGTCCATGTTATTCCGTCTGAACTTGTTTCCCATTGATAAAAATAAGTGTTAAAAACAGAGTTATCTGGTGTCACCATTAGGGTTGTTGCATAAGGTGTTTGGCTGCTACAAAGCGTTACTAAGTCCACACTTGCAGTATCACTTATAGAAATAAAGTCACCACAACTTTTAAACTCTATATCATCAATTGCTAAATCATTTCCGCAACCTCCAACTCCATTATTTATCATTTTTAATATAACTGATGTTTGAGCTGGTTGAGTTTGAAAAACAAGACCGTATTCTTGCCAATTAGGTGTAGCTGTTTCTGTAATATTCCCTGTATTTCCGGAAGCTAATAAATTGGTGTCTGTAGTATCCCAAATTTCAAAACGCACATTAATTGGTATTGTACCTGAAGGTTGTGTAGAACAATAACCACCAGCAATGACTAAATTCATCAACCATGCAGAAAACTCGTAAGTTGTATTTTCACATAAACCAGAAACAGTTGTTCTGTAAAACTCTCCAGCAGAAAAACTAGCGTTAACTACTAGAGTCTTTCCGTTTGTATCTCCAACTGTATGATCTTGTATTTGATGCCAACCAAAGGAATTACCAAAAGTATCATTCATAACAGAATAAAACCCATCATTCGGGAACCCGTTTGAATACGAATAAGTAGTTGTTCCTGCTGGTAAAGTACTATTTACTGTCCCTGTTCCAAAAGTTTCTGTAAAAATTGGAGCTCCAGAATTACCATTACAAAATCCTAATTGAGCATTTGCTATCTTCGGGCTGAAAAAAGCACAAAAGATTATGATTAAATTAAGAAAATGTAAGTACTTTTTCACGTTAAATAATTAAGTTGCTTATCAAGTATAAGTGTATTTATTTAAATTCACAATTCTAAAAGCTACTAAAACTCTGTTGTATAGTTTATGTATGGGCTAATTAACCGTATTAAAAGAAATAAAAAAAAATCTGTAGTACTACTTGTACTATTGGTTGCCTATTTTTTTTGTTTACCTAAGCAACTTTTTAAAGATCCAACTGCAACTGTAATTACAAGTAGCAATAATCAATTATTAGGAGCTCAAATTGCAAAAGATGGTCAATGGAGATTTCCAGAAAACGATAGTATTCCAGAAAAGTTTAAAACCTGTATAATTGCTTTTGAAGACGAATACTTTTACAAGCATCCAGGATTTAATCCTGTCTCCATTTTTAAAGCATTAAAAGAAAATATTAGTTCAGGTGAAGTCAAACGTGGTGGAAGTACCTTAACCCAACAAGTTATTAGATTATCTAGAAAAGGACAATCTAGAACCTATTTTGAAAAATTAAAAGAAGTTATTCTTGCTACACGATTAGAGTTTAGATATAGTAAAGAAAAAATACTATCACTTTATGCTAGTCATGCACCTTTTGGCGGAAACGTTGTTGGAATTGATGCTGCCTCATGGCGATATTTTAATAGAGATGCTCATAACTTATCTTGGGCAGAAAGTGCAACTTTAGCGGTTTTACCAAATGCACCAAGCTTAATTTATCCAGGTAAAAATCAAGAGAGATTGCTCGCAAAGCGAAACAGATTACTCCATAAATTATTAGAAAACAAAACGATAGATTCACTGACTTATAATTTATCTATTGCTGAAGGATTACCTCAAAAACCTTATGCTTTACCTCAAATAGCACCACACTTATTACAAAATATATCCAAAACTAATAAAGGTGAACGCATAAAAACAACCATTGATAAGCGTCTTCAGGAACAAACCAATACAATAGTTTTTAATCATTATAATAGTTTAAAGCAAAATGAAATTTATAATATTTCGGTATTAATTTTAGATGTAAAAACCAGAAAAGTATTAACCTATGTAGGTAATGCTCCAACAGATAAAACACATCAAAATAGTGTTGATATAATTAACAAACCCAGAAGTACAGGTAGTATTTTAAAACCTTTTTTGTATGCTGCAATGTTAGATGCTGGAGATCTTTTACCAAACACATTAGTTGCAGATGTACCATCACAGTTTGGCAATTATGCACCAGAAAATTTTAACAAAGAATTTGATGGAGCTGTACCTGCAAAACGTGCGTTATCCAGATCCTTAAATGTACCTTCAGTTAGAATGCTGCAAGAGTTTGGATTAGATAGGTTTCATCATTATTTAAAAGCTTTAAATTTAAAAGACATTAAGTATAATGCCAATCATTATGGTTTATCATTAATTTTAGGTGGAGCGGAAAGTAATTTATGGGATCTTTGTAAAAGCTATGCTGCTTTTTCCTCTACAATTAATCATTTCAATGAAACATCATCTGAATATTTTTCAAATGAATTTTGTGAACCTACTTTTTTTGATACTGATAACATTAACTTCGGAAAAAAATCCTCAGAAAAAACAGTTTTTGATGCTGCTTCAATATATCTAACTTATGAAAGTTTAAAAGAAGTTAATCGTCCTGAAGGTGATGATAATTGGGAGTTTTTTGACGATTCAAAACAAATTGCTTGGAAAACAGGAACCAGTTATGGTTTTAGAGATGCTTGGGCAATTGGTACTACAAAAGATTATGTAGTTGGTGTTTGGGTTGGTAATGCAGATGGAGAAGGACGACCTGGTTTAGTTGGTGTTCAAGCAGCTGCGCCTATTTTATTTGATGTATTTAATTTATTACCTAAAAGCCAATGGTTTAAAAAACCATTTGATGAAATGCAAAGCATTGAAATCTGTGTAAAAAGTGGTTACAGAGCTTCTGCAAATTGCGACGATAAACAATTACAATACGTACAGCAAAGTGGTTTAAAAACTAAGCCCTGCCCTTATCATAAATGGATTCACTTGGACGCAAATTACACCTATCAAGTTAATTCTTCATGTGAGGATTTAAATCAAATAAATCACCAATCATGGTTTGTTTTACCTCCATTAATGGAATATTACTACAAGAAAAAAAATCCATTCTATAAATCGCTTCCTCCATATAGATCGGATTGTTTAGGAGAAAACGAAGTTGCTATGCAATTTATTTATCCTAAAGAATCTAGTACTATATTTCTTCCAAAAGATTTTGATGAAAAAGTAAACGAATTGGTTTTAAAAGTTGCGCATTCCAAAAAAAACAGCACTCTTTTTTGGTATTTGGATAAAACTTACTTAGGTCAGACAACAGATATTCATAATATCGCAATAATCCCTGAAATTGGAGAACATTTAGTGGTGGTAGTTGACGAATTTGGTAATGAAATAAAGAGAAAAGTGAGAATTTCTTTATAAATACTCTAAGACTACGCTTATAACCACATTTTTTTAACAAAAAATTATCATTTCATCGAAAAAAAAGGCATTACATCTATCTGTCATAAAATAGTCTATTTAATAGTATACCTTTAAAATGACTAAACTAAGATTTTTCTTAAAAATTAAACTAACAAATCAATTTCATACCGATGAAAAAAACTACATTAATAATTTTACTATTATTTAGTATCATTATTCAAGCTCAAGTAATCAATGAGCCAGCAAACTGGCCAAACACCAATTGGTTAGTCACAGGAACATATAATACAGATCCAGCTGCATTTGAAGCAGATCCAACCTTAACAGCAAATTTTTCATTTGATGATGATGATTCTGGAAATGGTAATACAGATGCCATTCAAGCAGAATCACCAGCTATTGATTTGACTGCAGCATCAACAGCAGGAGAAACATGGTTATTTGTAGATTTTGATTATGTATTTAATTGGATTGGAGCGGATAGCATTGGAGCAGAATATTGGGATGCAGATGCTGGTACATGGAATCCTTGGGGAGCACCAATACAAGCAGATACTGCAACTCCTCCATTAGATAATTTTTGTACTGGAACTACAGAAGCTTATACATCAGAGCAATTAAATATTGCTGGTTTTACAGCAACCCAATTATCAGGATTTAAATACCGCCTTTTTTACGATGATGGCGGAATCTGGGGATGGGGATTTTGTATGAATTCTCCAACAGTAACTTCTCAAGCACCTCCAACTTGTCCAGATATTACAGGACTAGCTGCTGTTACAACAGGAGATAGTACAGCAGATATTACATGGAACATAGGTGGATCAGAAACAGCTTGGCAAATCTGGGTACAACCTGCAGGAACAGGAACACCAACAACAGATGGTGTAGCTACTACTTTAAATGCACCTTATCCAGCAACAGGATTAACACCAAGTACAGCTTATGAAGTTTATGTTAGAGCTGACTGTAATACAGATGGATTTAGTAATTGGATAGGACCTATAAACTTTAGTACTTTTAATACACCACCACCAGCACCAGTAGGTGTAACATGTGCAAGTGGTGCATCAACCTTTTTATTTACAGAAGATTTTGGAACAGATACCAATACCAATCCAGCAGGATGGACAGGAACTGGTTTTGATGGTTCAAACGGAAATTGGGACATCACTGCAGAAAACGGAAACTCTGGTGGTACAGGACCAAATGTTACTTGGGATACAAACCCAGGAATGCATTTAGAATATGAAGCATCAGGAAACTCAACAACCATTGCATCTGCAATCTCTCCAGCAATAGATTTATCAACAGCTGTAGATGCTGCAGAATTATCATTCTGGATGCATGCTTTTGGAGACAACATGGGAACATTAAATGTAGGTGTTAGTACCTCTCAAACAGGGCCATTTACTCCAGAATACACTTGGATAGGAGACTACCAAACTACAGCAGATGAAGCTTGGGTACCAATAGGAATCAATTTAGATGCTTATTTAGGACAAGTTATTTATATAGAGTTTAGTTATGGTGGTGAAGGAAGTGGATTTGAAGGTGATATGTCTATCGACCAAATGCGTGTTGAAACTTGTGGTAATTTTTGTGTAGCACCAACAGGAATAATAGTAGATACTATTACAGATACAACAGCTAATATTTCTTGGACTGCAAATAATGCAGAAACAGCTTGGGAGATAGTAGTACAACCAGATGGAACTGGTGTGCCAACAGGTGCAGGAACAGCTATTACAACTAACCCATATCCAGCAATGGGTTTAACATCTAGTACAGTATATGAAGTATATATCCTTGCAGATTGTGGTAATGGAATGAGTGTGTGGGCAGGACCAGTAAACTTTACAACACTAAATACACCACCACCAGCACCAGTAGGTGTAACATGTGCAAGTGGTGCATCAACCTTTTTATTTACAGAAGATTTTGGAACAGATACTAACACTGATCCAGCAGGATGGACAGGAACTGGTTTTGATGGTTCTAATGGAAATTGGGATATTACAGCAGAAAACGGAAACTCTGGTGGTACAGGACCAAACGTTACTTGGGATACAAACCCAGGAATGCACCTAGAGTATGAAGCTTCAGGTAACTCTACAGCAATTGCATCTGCAATCTCTCCAGCAATAGATTTATCTACTGCAGTAGATGGTGCAGAATTATCATTTTGGATGCATGCTTTTGGAGCTAATATGGGAACTTTAAATGTAGGTATTAGTACCTCTCAAACAGGACCATTTACTCCAGAATATACTTGGATAGGAGACTATCAAACAACAGCAGATGAAGCTTGGGTACCAATAGGAATTAACTTAGACGCCTATTTAGGACAAGTTATTTATGTAGAATTTAGCTATGGTGGAGAAGGAAGTGGATTTGAAGGTGATATGTCTATTGATCAAGTACGTGTAGAGACTTGTGGTAATTTTTGTGTTGCACCATCAAATATAATAGTAGATGCTATAACAGATACAACAGCTAATGTTTCTTGGACTGCTAATAATGCAGAAACAGCTTGGGAAATTGTAATACAACCAGCAGGAACAGGAGTGCCAACAGGTGCAGGAACTGCAATTACAACCAACCCTTACACAGCAATGAGCTTAACAGCTACTACTGCTTACGAGGTATACGTTCTAGCCGATTGTGGTAATGGAATGAGTGTGTGGGCAGGACCAGTAAACTTTACAACACTTAACACACCACCACCAGCACCAGTGGGAGTTACTTGTGCAAGTGTAGGTTCAACATTTATATTTACAGAAGATTTTGGAACAGATACTAATACAGACCCAGCAGGATGGACAGGAACCGGTTTTGATGGTTCTAATGGAAATTGGGATATCACTGCAGAAAACGGTAACTCTGGTGGTACAGGACCAAACGTCACTTGGGATACAAACCCTGGAATGCATTTAGAATATGAGGCATCAGGAAACTCAACAAATATTGCATCTGCAATCTCTCCAGCGATAGATTTAACTCCAGCTTTAGATGGTGCAGAATTATCATTCTGGATGCATGCTTTTGGAGCTAATATAGGAACCTTAAATGTAGGAGTTAGTACTTCTGCAACAGGACCATTTACAACAGAATATACTTGGACAGGAGATTATCAATCTACTGCAGATGAAGCATGGGTACCTGTAGGTGTTAATTTAGATGCTTATTTAGGACAAGTTATTTATGTAGAGTTTAGTTATGGTGGTGAAGGAAGTGGGTTTGAAGGTGATATGTCTATCGACCAAATGCGTGTTGAAACATGTGGGTCTTTTTGTATTGCACCATCAAATATAACAGCAACAAGTATAACAGAAACATCCGCAGATATTTCTTGGACACCAAGTGAACCAGAAACACAATGGAATTATGTAATACAACCAGCTGGAACAGGAACACCAACTTCAGGAACAACAGTTAGTGCAACAACAGTATCTGAAACTGGATTAAACCCAGCAACAGATTATGAAGTATATGTACAAGCAATTTGCGGAGCAGATACTAGTGTATGGGCTGGGCCATTTAACTTCTCAACACTTATCCAATTTAACTTTGCATTAGATTGCGCAGTTGATGGACCACAAACAATAAGCTATTGCTATCAAAATAACGACACTAACGTATTTACATTTTCATCAACAGATGGAACACCACTTAATATTACATTTAATGCTGGTCAAGTAGAACAGAACTTTGACGAATTAGTAGTTCTAGATTCAGATGGTGTTACGGATTTAAATGCTGCTACTCCATATGGAAATGGTGGTGATATTTCAGGCATAACCTACCAATCTACAGGAGGAACCATCTCTTTTGAAGTACAATCTGATGGAAGTATAGATTGTCCAGGAAGTGGGTTTACATCTATAAATGTTACAGTAAATTGTGCTACATGTATAAATCAAGTTGTAGATTTTGTAACAGTAAGTGATTGTGATAATGGAAATAATCAATTTTATATAGATGTAGACATTACAGATATTGGTGATGCTATGACTTTAAATGTAACAGATAATCAAGGAAGTACAATGCAAACAGCTACAGCTGTAGGCATAGTACAAATGGGTCCATATGCTCTTGACACAAACGTTATTATAACTGTTGCAAATGCTGATGATATTAATTGTATTGTTACTAGTAGCACATTGAATGTGCCAGTCTGTCCACCAGTAAATGACGAATGTACTGATGCAATAATTGTAACTCCAAATGCAGATGAGAATTGTACTAACATTACAAGTGCATCTTTATATGGTGCAACTACTTCTGCACAAACAAATGTTTGTCCTGGAACAGCAAATGATGATGTATGGTTTCAATTTACAGCAATCGCAACAGATCATGGTATTGACATAAGTAATATACTTGGAGATACAGCAAACCTAAATCATGGATTGTATGAAGGTACAGATTGTAATAACCTAACTAATGTTTATTGTGAAATTGGTAATAATAGTATTGCAAATGGACTAATAGTTGGAAACACATATTATATAAGAATATTCACTGATGCAGATATTGCATTCCAAGATGTAAGTTTTGATTTATGTGTATTTACAATTCCACCTCCAATTATTGTAAACGACACACAATATACAGTACCAGAACTAGTAACAGATGTATTAGTAAACTCTCCGTGTGCTATAGTAAGTAATGTTACTTGGTCTACAGGAACCGATTTTGGGACTGATAATGGTATTGGATATTTTGAAGCTAATGGATCAAATTTCCCTTTCCAAAGTGGTATTGTAATGACAACAGGAAATGTATTAGAAGCACCAGGACCAGAAACTGGTACACAAAGTGGTGGTGGATTTGGATGGCCTGGAGATGCAGATTTAGAAGCTGTTATAAATCAAGGAACTACAAATAATGCTTCAATTATTGAATTTGATTTTACCCCATTAATAGACCAATTATCTTTTAACTTTATTTTTGCTGCTGAAGAGTATGGAACATTTCAATGTGGTTTTTCAGATGCATTTGCATTTTTACTAACAGATATAAGTACAGGAGTAACGGTCAATGTAGCATTAGTTCCAGGAACTACTGATCCTGTATCTGTCTTTACTATTAGAGATGACCAATATAATGCTAACTGCCCATCTTCTAACCCTCAATTATTTGATTTTTATTCGGATATATTTGATTATCCTAATGGTGTTGGATCAAACCCTATAACAAGTCCAATTGATTTTAGAGGTCGTACAGTACCATTAACAGCAAATGCAGTTGTAATTCCTAATAATGCATATCACATTAAATTAGTAGTTGCTGATGATGGAGATACAGCATTTGATTCTGCTGTTTTCCTTGAGTCTAGTAGTTTTGATATAGGTGAAATTGACTTAGGAGACGACATCTTATTAGATAGTGGATTAGCAACTTGTGAAGGTGACTCTGTATTATTAGATATTGGTGTTCCACAACCAACAGGAACAACAATAACTTGGTACAACGTAGCTAATGGAATTACTGAGCCTATTCTTGGTGAAAATGGACCAACTTTAACCGTAACAGAAACTGGTACATATCAAGTTGATATTGTATTTACAGGAACGTCTTCAGCTTGTTTCTACTCTGATGATGTTTTAGTAGAATTCTTTGATAATCCTGAAGCAGATCCACAAACAACAATTCTTGCTTGTGATACAGACAATAGTGGAATAGCCATATTTGATCTTACTGAAAATGAAGCAAATATTATCGGAACACAAACCGATGTTATTGTTATTTATTATGAAACAGAACAGGATGCATTAGATGGTACAAATCCAATTGCTACACCAACAGCATATACATCTGCTGGAGCAACAACTATTTATTTTAGAGTTGAGAGTACAATAACAGGATGCTTTAAAACAAATAGTTTCCTTTTAGAGTTAGCTCCTAAACCAGTATTAGGTACACCAGACGACATTTTAGGCTGTGATAATGATGATGATGGTATTGCGGATTATGATTTAACCACAAATGAGATGTTATTAGCCAATGGGCAAACAGATTTAGCATTTACTTACTATTTAGATTTAGCAGATGCAGAATCTAGTACAGGAGCTATTGCAGATCCAGTAAACTATATGTCAGGTGCGACAACCATTTATGTTAGAGCAGAAAACATGACAACAGGTTGTTTTGAAACGTCAATGTTTGATTTATATTTTGGAATTACACCAGAGACGACCTTCCCAACAGATATTGTTTACGAGGTATGTCCAAACGCCACAGTACCAATTATAGTAACAGCAGAGGCTGTAAACTATACAGAAAGTGAAGTTAGTATTAAGTGGTATAATGAAGGTGTAGAAGTGCCAGGACAAACAAGTTTAGACTTACCAACCGTATTAACACAAGGAACCTATAGTATAGAAGTTACCTTTAATGATACAGGCTGTGCAAGTACAACAGATGTGTTTGTTGACGAGTTAGAGACTTGTGTTATTCCACAAGGTATATCACCAAATGGAGATGGTATTAATGACAACTTTGATTTAAGTAGTTATGACGTACAAACCTTAGAAATCTATAACCGTAATGGTCGTTTAGTCTATTCAAAAGAAAACTACTCAATGGAATGGGGAGGACAATCTAATGATGGCGATATGCTACCAGTAGGAACCTACTATTACGTTATGAAATATCAAGGAACAAAAACAAAAGCCGCTTGGGTATATATAAACAGATAAACTAACTAGTAAACCAACAAAATAACAGATGAAAAAAATAGTATATATCGTATTCCTAGTTTTTATAGGTGTACAAGCCCAACAAGATCCACAATACACGCAATACATGTATAACATGAATGTTGTTAATCCAGCTTATGCAGGTTCTTTTGATGGTGTTGCCATAGGTGCATTATACAGAAGTCAATGGGTAGGATTAGAAGGAGCACCAACCACAGGTACTCTAGCCATCCACTCTCCAGTAGGAAAAAATGTAGGTTTAGGATTCTCTTTAATTAGTGATGACGTAGGACCAGTAAGCGAGACTAATGCTTATGTAGACTTCTCTTATACCTTACCAGTAGGAACAGGTACTAAATTAGCATTTGGTTTAAAAGCAGGAGCAACGTTTCATGATATTGGACTTGTAGGATTAGATTTAATAGATCCTAGTGATCCATTTTTCTCACAAAACATTAATGAAGTCACTCCAAACATTGGAGCAGGATTATATTTTTATAAGCCTAATAAGTTTTATATCTCAGCATCGATGCCAAATATTTTAAACTCGGTACACTTAGATGCCAATGGATTTAAGATAGGATCAGAAACGCAGCACTTTTTTGGAGCAGCAGGATATGTTTTTGATCTATCAGAAAACTTCAAGTTAAAGCCACACGCTTTAGCTAAAGTAGCATTTGATGCACCTATTAGTTTTGATGTTAATTTAAACCTATTTATGTACAACTTTGTAGAAGTAGGAGCAGGTTACCGTTTAGACGATTCGTTTAGTGGTATGATTAACTTTTTAGTTGCACCAAATTTAAGAATAGGTTATGCGTATGACAGCATCCAATCGCAATTAGATGTAGTGACCAATTCATCACACGAGATATTTATCAATTTTGATATCAATTTACCAAGAAAAGTATCACGTTCACCACGTTATTTCTAATCCATAAGCTAACCAAGACAATGAAAAAAATACAACTATTTATACTAGCCACATTAATAAGCAGTACTAGCGTATTTGCTCAAAGTAATGCGACCAAAAAAGCAGATAAACTATTTTCTAAATTTGAATTTGTAGATGCTATAGCAGCCTATAATAAGCTTATTGATAAAGGACAAGGAGATACTTATATCTATTCTAAAATAGCAGAAGCAAACTACAATATTTTTAGTACAGTCGAAGCAGAAAAATGGTATGCAAAAGCAATAGAGTCTGGAGCATCAGAACCAGAAATGCTTTGGAAATACTCAGAAATGCTAAAAGCAAACGGGAAGTATGCAGTCTCTAACGTACAGATGGATAAATTTGCATCTATGCGTCCAGCAGATGAGCGTGCAGTATTATACAAAGCCAATCCAGAATATTTATCAAAAATATTAGACAAAGGAAAAAAGTTTAACGTACAAAGCTTACCACTTAATAGTGCTAATGCAGACTTTGGAGGAACACTTCAAGACGGAAAATTATACATTACCTCGTCTAGAAATGCAAGTAGAAAAAACTACGGATGGAACGAAGAACCATTTTTAGATATTTACGAGTATACTTTAGCAGACGATGGAACCTATCAAGGTGAAACACTTTTAGATAAAGATATAAACACAAAATATCATGAAGGTGTTACTAGTTTTACACCAGATGGAAAAACCATGTTTTTTTCAAGAGAAAGTTTCTTTGAAAACATTTATGAAAAAGACAGTTTATCTAACACAAAATATAGTGTATTACACTTATTTAAAGCCAATAAAGGAAGTGAAGGATTTTCACAAGTAGAAGCCTTGCCATTAAACAGCAGAAACTACTCGATTAAAAACCCAACCATTAGTGCAGATGGACGTACCATTTACTTTGCAAGTGATATGCCAGGAGGTTTTGGAAACTTTGATATCTACAAAGCATCATTAGACAACAACGGAAACCTTGGGACACCAGTAAACATGGGTCAAAAAGTAAACACAGAAGGACAAGAGATGTTTCCATACATAAGTAGTAACAACACCTTATACTTCTCATCAACAGGACATTTAGGACTAGGAGGAATGGATGTGTTTTACACAAAAGAGATAGATGGTAAAATAGCACCAATCCGTAACGTAGGTATCCCAATTAACAGTAATGGAGATGACTTTGCATTTAACATGAATGAAGAGACAGGAGAAGGATTTGTATCTTCAAACAGAGAAGGAGGACAAGGAAGTGATGATATTTATGCTATAAAAAAACTACAACCCTTATGTGATGTATTAATAGTAGGAACCGTTTTAGACGAAAAAACAGGAACTCCATTAGTAGGTGCATTAACCAGTTTAGTAGATGCAAACGGAAACGTATTAGCGTCTAAACCTGCAAACGCAGATGGACAGGTAGAATATATTGTAGAGTGTGAAACAGACACAGAATTACAAGTCACTATGGAAGGTTATGAAAGTAACAAAGCAACTGTAGCAGGAAGTAATGAAGAAGAAGTAGCTGTAACGGTTAAATTAAAACCAATCGAGAAGATTGTTGTACCACAAGAACGTGTAGTACTTAATCCAATCTACTTTGATTATGATAAATCAAACATAACAGCACGTGCAGCTTTTGAGTTAGATAACTTAGTACAAGTAATGAATAAGTATCCAGACATGGTTATTCAAGCAACATCACACACAGACTTTAGAGCGTCAAATAATTACAACCAAAAATTATCAGAAAGACGTGCACAGACAACAATACAGTACATTATATCTAAAGGTATTGCTGCTAATAGAATTAGCGCTTCAGGACGTGGAGAAACAGAACCAGCTATAAACTGTGACCCTTGTAGTGAAGAAGATCACCAACTTAACAGAAGAAGTCAATTCTTTATTACTAGTGGTGGTCCACAAAGACAGTAATATTAAATAACAAACTTTTACAACCAAAGTTTAACCACAAAAAAGCCTTACTGATTTAGTAAGGCTTTTTTATTATCGTAAGCTAAATCCTTTAGCTGCCCACCATGGATGTACTTCTATTTGAAGACGACCAGATTTAACCATAGGATCAGAATTTGCTAAACTATCTGCCATTTTTAAAGTAGGTACATTATAAATAGTAATACCTCTAATATCTCCATCGTCTCCAAAAGGTCCAGAAATATCAGCATAGCCTAAATCGTACATTTTACCAAGATGAGCTAGATGCTGTTCTTGAAGTAAAGTGGATTCTTCTTCATTTTGATTTCTGATAGGACCACTTTTTAAAAAAGCTATAAAATACTGTTGCATTATAACAGTATCTTTTGTTTTTGTGTCAACATAATCAAAGGTTTTAAAACCTTTAGATTTTAAAGTTTCTAATATAAATTTTGTGGTTGGTTTGGCTTTTGCTTTTACAGCTTCAATAGGCTTTTCAATTATTTTTGTTTCGTTTTTACATGCAAAAACTAAAACAATTAATAGTAGTACTAATTTTTTCATCTTAATTATTTTTTCCAATTTTTAAAAGGATGTTTACTTAATTGAGAGTTATAATATTTAATATCTCCTGTAACTTCTTTACCTAACCAATTGGGTTTAGAAAACGCTTCGTTTTCAGAAATTAATTCAACCTCAGCAATAATTAAACCTTCATTGTTACCAAAAAACTCATCCACTTCAAAAGTATGATTATCTATTTTAATTTCATATCTAACTTTATCAATAACCCCTTTTTTACACAATTTCAAAAGTTGATTAGATTCTTCTTTTGGTATTTCTTTTTCCCATTCAAAACGTGATAATCCATTTTTAGAGGATTGTCCTTTTATAGTTAAATAACCTTGTTCTCCTTTTAAACGCACTCTTACAGTTCGTTTTTTATTGGTGCTTAAAAAACCTTGTACAATTCTAGTTTGCTTAAAAGCTTCGGTTTTAAAAGCATTAGAAGTAACTAAAAATTTGCGTTCTATTTCTATCATAGTGTTTCCACGAAAGTGGTAATATCATTATTATTGGTTTACAAACATAATTCTATTTGTTCATTTAAAAGATTCCTGCCTACGCAGGAATTAGTAAATTTACAAGATGCAAAACGATTTACCAATAAGAAAAATTATTCATGTGGATATGGATGCCTATTATGCGTCTGTAGAGCAAATGGATAATCCTGATCTTATAGGAAAACCGTTAGCAGTTGGAGGAAGCGGAACACGTGGTGTGGTAAGTGCTGCAAGCTATGAGGCTAGAAAATTTGGAGTAAGAAGTGCTATTAGTGGTGTAAAAGCTAGACGTTTGTGTCCAGAACTTATTTTTGTACGTCCACGTTTTGATCGTTATCAAGAGATTTCTAAAAAAATTAGAAAAATTTTTTACGATTATACAGATTTGGTAGAGCCTTTATCTTTAGACGAAGCCTATTTGGATGTAACAGAGAATAAAAAAGGAAATCCAAGCGCATCACTTATTGCAGAAGAAATAAGACAGCGTATTTTAGATGAAGTAGGATTAACAGCATCTGCAGGTATTAGTATTAATAAATTTGTCGCTAAAATAGCCAGTGATTATAACAAGCCTAATGGTCAAAAAGTAGTTAATCCAGAAGAAGTTTTAGATTTTTTAGAAGCTTTAGATATTAGAAAGTTTTATGGAATTGGTAAAGTCACTGCCGAAAAAATGTACCAAAAAGGGATTTATACTGGTAAAGATTTAAAATCAAAATCTGCTGAGTTTTTAGAACAGCATTTTGGGAAATCTGGAAAATCTTATTATTACATTGTTAGAGGCATCCATAATAGCGAAGTTAAGCCTAACAGAACCAGAAAAAGCTTAGCTGCAGAGCGTACGTTTAATGAAAATTTATCTTCTGAGATTTTTATGCTTGAAAAGTTAAATCATATTGCAGAAGAGGTCGCTAAACGTTTAAACAGAAGTAAAGTTGCAGGAAAAACGGTAACGCTTAAAATAAAATATAGCGATTTTACTTTACAAACACGTAGCAAAACTTTACCTTATTTTGTGGCTGACAAAGCTGTTATTTTAGACACTGCAAAAGACTTATTATATCAAGAAAAGATGAGTAATTCTGTACGGTTATTAGGTATTTCTTTATCTAATCTAAATACTGAAAAGAAATCTAAAACAATTAAAAAGGAAAAAGAAGTTAGTGTGCAGTTGAGTTTTGGGTTTTAATCTAATTTTCTCTTTATTTTTTTGTAAATTCTACACTTTTTAGATAAAGATTTTCTAACTTCAATCTGTAAATCTTGAATTTCTCTGTACTTATCTTCTTTACTTGTAAAACCTTTTAACACTTCTCTTAATACGTCCTTTTTTTCCATCGTAATAGTAAATATGTCATCTGATAGGTCAAATATATTGCTTTCAATATTCTCATACTCATTACTTTTTAGTATATCACAAACTTGATCTGAAATTTCCGAGATAAGATTATCTCTTTGTAATTTTTCATAAAAAGAAGTGTAAGCTGAACAGTTATCAACTAATGATTCTGAAAGCATGGTTACAGCCTTAATAGCAACAAATGCTTTTGGTAAAATTGTATCATGTTTAAATGTTGCATTAACTATAGTGTCTAAATCTTTTTTATTTTTTCTAAAAAGTTTTTTTAAACATCTTTCAAATTTCTTTTCATTTATTTCATCACCATAATTTTCAACACAATCGCACATAATATTGGTCATTAAAGACACTTTATCTTCTGCGTTTTGAGCATTTAAGCTAATAGTAAATAGCATTACAAAAAGTAGTTTTCTCATTTTTTAAATATATAAAAAACCAGTCACTTAAAAGTAACTGGTTTTTACCAATGTTTAACAAATAATGAGTGCTATTTGTTATTGTTTAATCCTATTTATAAAATGTTTTCATCATCTTGAAATTTAAAATAAGGTCTGTGATGCTCTCCATTATAACTTTCTCCTTCATTTATCATTTTAATTAGTTCGTCTAATATTTGAATGATTTTGTTAGATTTAAGAGGAGTTATCACTCTGTACCTTAGCTCTTCATTTTTTTTGTCATCATAACCTTTTAATTCATCAACTGGTATTTCATCTCCTTTACTATTAACAATGTTTTTTGCTTTTTCAAGTATTTCGGTAAAATAATTTTTCCTTTCTTGAGTATTCAAATATGAATCGATTGCCAAATCTATCATTCCTGGCGAAAATCCTAGTCTATTATTATCAAGTATTTCATAATGTTCTTTTAGCCATTCTGGCTTCCCATCCATATTGCTCTTAATCACTTGGCAGATATACTCTAAAGTAGTCTCAATAAAATAGTTTTTTATCCAAAATCCTTTATCTTCTATGTATTCTATATAACTTGTTGTCATCGTTTTATTCGTTTAATTTTATTAATCGTCCTTGTTTTATATAAGCTTTAAATTCAGTATTAATATATTCTATAATTTTGATTTTATCAAACTCGTCAATATTTGAAAAATCTATCACTACAAAATCTAAGCCATCTCTATCAATTTTATTAAAATGTTTCCTTATTGAATTTTTAAAAGATGGTAAAAAACGCTTTTCGGGAAGTCTTGCCTTATTAGCTCTAGTAATAGCATCACGACTAACACTAACTGCATCAATACTCATTCCTTTATCTGGTCCTATAGCGATAATAGCGTCTCCTGCTTCTCCTTCTTTTGAAGCTCTCAATTTAGCAGCCATTTTCTTTTCATAATCGACGAATGATTTTATTTCATGGTCCCTATATGGTTTACTATTATTTCCTAAATCTTTCCAATTATTATGAATTTCTTTATAACGTTTAGTCTTCCTTAATCTAACATATTGTTCTTTTACGGATAATTTTATTTCATCTACCCTTGCTGGCGCTCGTCTGTGACGAGTGCGCACAACAATACGTAATTTAGTTAAGTACTTCTCTAAAATACAAAAGCCACAATAATTAAATTGTAGCCTTTGTTGGGTTGCTAACCTTTACCGTCACTCGTCACAGACGAGCGCTAGCAGGTGAAACCAAAAAAAGTTGAAAAAGATAAGGAGGTGAGTGTGCAGTTGCGATTTGAGTTTTAAATAAAAAGAGTCGTCATTTAATATTTGACGACTCTTTTATAAATATTATAGCTGAATAGGTTTGTACGCCAATGCTTTATCTACAACATCTTCAACTGTAGGATTGTATTTTGAAATATCATCTTTTCTAGCATTATAATTTTCTGGATAATAAAACAATCCTGCTCCACTTGGATGAGGAACATGTTTACCAAATAAATCCATCAACTCATTTAATTGTTCTTCCGATTCATTACCGCTAACAATTTTTTCTCCAAGTTTAATTAATTCTAATCTAGTCATAATAATAAAATTTATTTTTGATACCCATAACCATAATGATACTCTGGTGCTAAAATTTCTTTGTGAAATCTTGGTGTTACAATATACAAATTATCCATCCGATAGCGTGGATTTGCAATCCGTGAAACCAAAACTAAACTAATTGAAATTACAATTTAAATTTTTTTAAAATTATAAAAGAGTACCTAATTTAGATACTCTTTTAATGCACATTCTTATTAATACGGATTGCAATTCCGTACTAATGGTTTTTTGTTTAACTACTTAAAAATGCTTTCCATTCTTCGAGTAAGTCTATTAATTCTTGTAATGGCATCTCAATGCTTGGCTCTGCATCTGGGTTATCACTTATAAAATAAGCAGTGTCTTTATCGCATTCAAACTCTCCTGCACTTACACTTATTGGTACAATTTCGTTTTCCCAAATTTCTTCGAAAGTTTTCTCCTCGTTTTTTATAAGGAGCAAATCTTCAAGAGCTATATCTATTGATTTTATATCTCTTCTGTCTGATAAATAATAACTTAGTAAGATATAGTTTTCATCTATTGTTTTGACGACTTTGTCTCCATATTTTGGCAAAGTCATAAATTCTATTTTCTTCATATTGATTTTAAATTTAAAATATTATATAAGCTGTATTTATTTCTTTATTAGCTTGATTAATACGCATTTCAATTTTTATTCCACTTTTAGTAATTCCTCTATACAAATTTCCATCTTTAAAATAAATGTTCATACTAGCTTCTTCAATAACTTTAGCTATTTTTTGTTTTGACCATTGCTTTGGAAAAAAAGTTGATGTTTTAAACCTGCTCCAATCCTTTAATTCCCTTGCTGGCGCTCGTCTGTGACGAGTGCACACAACAATACGTAATTTAGCTAAATACTCCTGTAAAATACAAAAGCTACAATAATTAAACTGTAGCTTTTGTTATTTTCCAACCTTTAACGTCACTCGTCACAGACGAGCGCTATCGGGTTCCTTTTTATAAATCTTCAAATTCTGATAAATCAAAAGGCTCTCCTTTTGCTTTAAGCTCTAAAAACCTGTCTCTTTTCTTTTCTTTTGCTTGCTCTTCAGGTGTCATTAAATCCCATTCTAATTGTTGAATTTGTTTTTGATTATTAAAATATTCAACTCTTTCTTTGTGAATTTTTTTTCTATATAAATCTAATTCTTTATCTGTTTTAAAACTAACAAAAACTATGGGTTTTAATTCTTCATTTCTTTTAATTAGTTTTTTTATTTTTTGTTTTTTATTTTCCATTTTATTTCTCTTTTAATATTATTTCAAATACTTTTTTACTAAAATCTAAAGGATGGTCTATCTTGCCAACACTTTCAATAAAAAAACCTGTTCCTGATTTAAATAAGACTTCATGTTCTTCCCACATATAGGCTGCCTTCTCAATTAGTTTTCCATTTTTACCTTTTACTTTAAAAATTACATTATGATTTTGCTTTTTTGCCAACCAAAATAATAATGATTTTTCAGAATGTGTTGTGGAAAAAAAACCTTTACTTGTCCATTTTTTACCTACTTTAAATAGTTTCTTTATTTCTCGTTCTGAATGATAAGCACTTCTTAATAATAACCCTTTTTTATTAAATTTAGAAATAGGTAACTTTATTAGTGCATCATCTAAGACTTTTTTCATTGCTTTTAACTCTCTATTTAGCCTTTTTCCTTTAAATAAAGCTTCATTTAGTTTTGCATATGTATAACCAGTATACATTTTAACCATCGCTTCAGATTCAATAGCTAACCATTTACCTAATTGCCTACCGTGTCTTCCATTTTTAGCAGGACTTGTTACTAACTTTAAACAATTTAAGTATAAACTATTATCTTTTAAAACTCTTATTGAACCAAGTAGTGGTGTATCTACCCTATCTACATACTTATACTTCTTTTTATTCTTCAAAAACCATTCCGCAACCTCATTAGCTAATTTAGCAAAAAATTCTTGTATGGCTTTTTTGCCTTTTGCAAAAAGCGCAAATAAGTTTTCTATAGTACGCAGTGCAGACTGTTTTGCATTTTTACCTGCTTTTTTAATGCTTGATAATCCTTTTTGCATGGCAGTCAACAACTCTTCTGGGATAAGTTTGTCTATTTTAGCAACTTTACCAACCCAACCTGCAATTGGTATAAACATAGTACCTATAAACGCCACTGCAAACCCAATAATATAAGCAATACGCACAAGGTCAAACTCACCATCCTTATCTTTTAGTTTGGTTTTTACGGTCTCGAAAAATGTAGCCAAAGCTGTCCAAAATACGTCCCAATCTATAGTGGTTATACTCTCCCAAATGTTATCTATAACTTCTAAAAAATCTTGAAAGTTATTTGCAACATCAAAAGGTGCTTCTGCTAAACCACCAATAAACTGCAAGGTTGATGCTATAAAGTCTATTAAACCGTTATATAAGCCAGACAACAAAGCGACTTTACCCTGAAATTTAAATAGTGCTTCTGGATTATTAAACCAATCGTTTACTGCGTTTTCTATAAATTTATTATACTTATCTATAAAGCTTTTTAAATATCTTATTGCAGATATAATTTTATTAGATGCAAAATCTGGTATTAAATCGTTCCACTCAATCTTACTTTCGTCATTAATTAATCCTTGCTCGATAGTATCTATTAGTGAGGTATCAATAATTAATAAATTAAGGATGTTTTCTTTTTTAAAAATATAATCTTGGTTTTGAGCATCCCAAACCTTTTCTGGTAATTTAAGTTGGTTGATTGCTTGTCCTATTTTTTCTAATACCCAACCAATAGCTTTAAAAGGTGAAAATATCACACTAAATACATAACCAAGACCTATAAAAATGGCTCTGGTAATAGTTAGTTTTTCTACTACTTCTCCTGTTTCTACTAATTGTTTTAACCCTTAGGCAGATAAGCCTTCTCCATCTGTTTTTCTGTTTATAAAGTCTAAAACTTTACTGTGATGTAAATCACTTTTTTTAATAGCGTCTCTAACATCTTGAGCTATTTTAATTCTAACTATTTGCTTACTCCAATCGTCTTTATTGTCCTCAATAAATACTAATAGTTCTCCTTTTTGTGGTATTACACACTCAAATGCTTCTTTTAACTTTAATCCATTTTTAGAGGAAAACACATGTAGCTGAAAAGCAAATTCTCCTTTATCTATAATGTTGTTATTGTTGTGGTCGTAAAAAAACTCGGTTGAACCGACTAATAGTTTTCTTGCTTCTTCACAATCCACATCTATATTTAGGTTTATGCCTTGAGTTTTGAGAAACTTTTTTTCAGCATCTGGAAAATATAACCTAGATATTTCTTGTGTTGTTCTATTATTAAATTTTTGAACTACCAAAGGATGCACATTGGTCATCCCTCTAATGGTTTCTCCCATTAGAATCTTATTAGTTCTAATTCCTTCAAAAGGATCTCTTCCTACAAGTCCTCTTTTTACATCTTCAAAACTTAAAAACTTTAAGCCTTGTAATGCTTTTTGACTTTGCTCGTCAAAGTCTTCAAATATGTTTGTACTCATTGTATTATTTTTTAAAATTAAACATAAGTTTAGCTGTTGCTTTAACATATTGCTAAACAATTAGGTTATTATTATTTTATTTGATTCTTTGATAGACACCAAATACAAAGTATGCATTTGCCTATCATACGAAAAGACTTAAAATATCTAGAAAATTTCAAGCAGAGTACAAATATAATTATATTTTGTAATAAAACAAAATTAATTTAAACAAATGTTTGTTTTTGCTTTTTGCAAACTAAAAAAACCAGCTATATCTCTATAACTGGTTTTAATTATTTATACTGTTCTTGGCTTTGCGTTAGCGATTGCAACGACATCCTTTTTTGTGCGCGCTTATGCGCAAAAAAGATATAGTGGAAAGCGCGACCCTTGTGGTAACGCCCAAAAAGAGATGCTTCACTTCATTCTGAATGACAATAGATTTCCGTCTTCACGGAAATGAAAAAATTAATAATTAAAAACTACAGCTTTCAATTTGTGTTACTCTTAGCGTATTTACCATTCCTTTGTCTTGAATTGGCATGGCTGCTAAACTAATTAGCATATCTCCTACTTCTAAAAATCCTTTTTTACAGGCTATTGCATTAACGTCTTCAATGGTTTCGTCTGTGCTTACGTACTTATCGTAATAAAACGCAGTAACACCCCAAAGTAAATTTAACTGCGTTAAAATACGCTTATTTGATGTAAATACTAATATGTGTGTGTTTGGTCTCCATGCTGATATTTGGAAAGCTGTATAACCACTATTTGTTAGTGTAGATATTGCTTTTGCATCAATATCATTTGCCATATGTGCTGCATGATAACAAATAGATTTTGTTATGTAACGCTTAGTACGAATATGTGGTGGAGATTGTGGGACTTTTATTAAGTCAGAATCTTCAACACTTTTAATTATGTTTGACATTTGACGGATCACTTGTACTGGATAGCTACCAACACTAGTTTCTCCAGACAGCATTACTGCATCTGCACCATCCATTACACTATTGGCAACATCATTAACTTCTGCACGTGTTGGTGTTAAACTGGTAATCATAGTTTCCATCATTTGGGTTGCTATAATTACTGGTATTCTGGCACGTTTTGCTCTTAAAACTAGCTTTTTTTGTACTAATGGTACTTCTTCTGCTGGGATTTCTACTCCTAAATCTCCACGTGCAACCATTAGTCCATCACAATAGGCTACTATTTTGTCTATGTTTTCTACTGCTTCTGGTTTTTCAATTTTTGCTATAATCGGAATTTTATGATCACTATGTTTTTTAATCAATTCTTCCAATTGCATTAAGTCTTCTGCATTGCGTACAAAAGATAATGCCATCCAGTCTACTCCTATTTTACAGGCAAAAATAGCGTCTTCAACATCTTTTTCTGTTAAAGCAGGCTGTGATATATTGGTGTTAGGAAGGTTAACTCCCTTTTTAGATTTAAGTGGTTCACCTTGGATTACTTTTGCTTTGACTTCAGATTTACCATCTGTAGACACAACTTCAAAATGTAATTTTCCGTCATCTAAAAGAATGCGTTCTCCTGGTTTTGCGTCTTGCGGAAACTTGTCATATGTCATGTAAACACGCTCTTTAGTTCCTTCAAAACGTTTTCCAGTTGCAAAAATAATTTCGTCTCCTGGATTAACAATAACGTCCCCTTTCATTACTCCTACACGAAGCTTAGGTCCTTGCAAATCTCCTAAAATTGAAGCATTGTAGCCAAACTCTTCGTTTAGCTCTCTTATCATTTGCACACGCTCTTCAACGTCTGCATAATCTGCATGAGAAAAGTTAATCCTGAATACATTAGCGCCTTCGTCTAACATACCTTTTAATACCTCTTTACTACTGGTTGCTGGTCCTAAAGTTGCAACAATTTTGGTCTTTTTTCTGTTTGGCATTAGTTAAATATTAAGTTGTCTTTAGATTTTAAAGTATGACTTGCAATACTATAAGCAGTTACTACTTGCGGAATCTTAAGAATTTTATTTAAAATGGTTTTTTCTTTACTTAAAAATTCGGTCTCAATTTTAAGTAAGTAATTTATGGTCTTAAATTCTGGTAACAAATAATAATTACTTGCTCCTTGAGTATCTTTACCAAATAACGAGTTTGATTCTTGCTTTACATTATTGTGCAGTACCTTACATGTATTTGCTACTAAATGGTAGGTAGTAAATTGTTTTTGGTCAAACCACTCAAATAAAGCATAATTTGAATTTAAGCTTGGATTTGTAACATCTTTTACACTTCTTTTAAGCTTAATGTCTAATATTTGGTTAATTAAAAAAGCTAATCGATAATCTTCTATCACGCAATGTATACCTATTAATGCGTAATGTTCTTCTTCTAAAAAATCGTCTAATGAGAGTTTTCGAACAGCCATTTTGATTAGTAAATTAAATGTAAATATAGCATTTAAACACTTACTTTTATTCAATTTTACGTAAACTTAATAAGAATTATTCACGAAAACGATTGAGTAAAACCTTGTTTTTATATAAGAATTGATAATCTTAGGTTTTAAATAAAACCTGCTTTTGTTATTTGCTTTTGAAGTGCAAAAAAGGCGCGTTTTGAAGCTTTTTCTTCTGCCTTCTTTTTAGAAGTTGCTCTTGCTTTTGCAACTGTTTTTTCGTCGATAGATAGTTTTACAGAAAAGTGTTTAACATCATCATTACCTGAATCTTCATAGACATTGTAATCAAAATGCTTTTTTTCTTTTTGACACCATTCTATTAAAAGGCTTTTATAACTAATAACTTTTCCTTCTAATTTTTCAATATCGACATAAGGTTTAATAACCCTTTTCTGAATAAATTTTTGACAACCTTTATACCCTTTATCTAAATAAATTGCTCCAACCAAAGCCTCAAACAAATTACCATGAATATTGTCTCCAAATTGTCCTTTTGGAATCTTACTCTCTACTAATTTAATCAGACCTAAATCTTTACCAAGCTCGTTTAAATGCTCACGACTAACTACCTTAGATCTCATTTTTGTTAAATAGCCTTCATCACCACCTGGAACTTCCATATATAAGTGATGAGCAATTACTGCACTAAGCATAGCATCTCCTAAAAACTCTAACCGTTCATAATTAATAATATGTCCTTTAGCATCTTTAATGTTCATGGAACGATGCGTAAAAGCAGTTTGGTAATGTTGTAAGGTTTTAGGTTTAAACTTTAAAATCTTAGAAATAGCCATAAAAAAACCCCCATGCTCTTTAGTCTGGGAATTAAATATGTTTCGAATGCGTTTCATTCAGGTAACTAATCTAATTTTTTAAACAATACACATGCGTTGTGACCTCCAAAACCAAAAGTATTGCTCATTGCAACTTTTATTTCTCTTTTTTGAGGCGTGTTTAAAGTTAAGTTTAGTTCTTGGTCAATGTTTTCGTCTACTGTAGTGTGATTAATTGTTGGTGGTACTAAACTATTTTCCATTGCTAAAATAGCTGCAATAGACTCTATAGCTCCTGCTGCACCTAACAAGTGACCAGTCATAGACTTAGTAGAATTTATGTTGATGTTTTTAGCGTGATCTCCAAAAACTTCTTTGATCGCTTTTAATTCGGCAACATCACCTAATGGTGTAGATGTACCATGTGTGTTGATATGATCAACATCTTCTGGTTTTAAACCAGCATTTTCAAGGCAATTTTTCATTACTGCAATAACACCAATACCTTCTGGGTGTGGTGCAGTCATGTGATAGGCATCAGACGACATTCCGCCACCTAAAACCTCAGCATATATTTTTGCTCCTCTAGCTTTAGCGTGCTCATACTCTTCTAGTATAATTGCTCCAGCTCCTTCACCTAATACAAAACCATCACGTGTTGCATCAAAAGGTCTTGATGCAGTCTGTGGGCTTTCGTTTCTAGTAGATAAGGCATGCATAGCATTAAAACCTCCCATTCCTGCAATTGTAACTGCAGCTTCACTACCTCCAGTAACAATCACATCACAATGTCCTAAACGTATATAGTTTAATGCATCAATCATAGCGTTAGCAGAAGATGCACAAGCAGATACAGTTGTATAATTTGGACCCATAAAACCATTTTTAATAGAAATGTTTCCAGGTGCAATGTCTGCAATCATCTTAGGTATGAAGAAAGGATTAAATCTAGGTGTACCATCTCCAGCAGCAAAATTTAAAACTTCATTTTGAAAAGTTTCTAAACCACCTATTCCGGCTCCCCAAATAACGCCAACTCTAAGTTTGTTGACGGTTTCTAAATCAAGGTTTGAGTCCGCAATAGCCTCATCTGATGCGACCATTGCGTACTGTGTAAACCTATCCATTTTTCGTGCATCTTTACGATTTATAAAATCTGTTGCAACGAAATTTTTTAACTCGCAAGCAAAGTTAGTCTTGAACTTTTCAGTATCAAAATATGTTATTGGTGCAGCACCACTTTTACCACTAATTAGACCAGACCAATACTCGTCTTTAGTGTTTCCAATTGGTGTTAATGCTCCTAAACCTGTAACTACTACTCGCTTAAGTTCCATAAATTATTGTGCTTATTTAGCAGCTTCGATATAAGATACAGCTTGACCTACTGTCGCAATGTTTTCAGCTTGGTCGTCTGGAATCTGGATATCAAATTCTTTTTCAAATTCCATGATTAATTCAACAGTGTCTAATGAATCTGCTCCTAGGTCGTTAGTGAAGCTAGCTTCAGTTACAACTTCGTTTTCATCAACACCTAATTTGTCTACGATAATCGCTTTTACTCTTGATGCAATGTCTGACATAATTTTAATTTTTTTAGTTTTAATTAAGTGGCAAAAATAAAAAACTTTAATTTAAAACACACGTTTAGTTAAAAAATGTGCTACTAATTTAAATATTTAAATTGAAGAAATTCGATTTTACCCCGTAATTGTTAATAATTATTACTTTTTTTGTTTGAAGATTTTAACATTGAAACTAGAAAATGAAACGTGTAGTAATTTTTGCGTCCGGAAGTGGGAGTAATGCTGAAAATTTAATAAGGTTTTTTCAAAACAGGGACAATGTGTCTGTTATTCAGGTACTAACTAACAATCCTCATGCCAAAGTATTAGATCGCTGTAAAAAACTGAATGTTAGCGCATTATCATTCAACAAAATAGCGTTTACTAAAACGGAAGATGTCCTAAACATCCTAAAATCTGCTAATCCAGATTTAATAGTATTGGCAGGTTTTTTATGGAAATTTCCAGAAAACATCCTAAATTACTTCCCTAATAAGGTTATTAATGTACATCCCGCTTTATTACCAAAGTTTGGAGGAAAAGGCATGTATGGTATGAATGTACATGAAGCTGTGGTGAAAAATAAAGAAACAGAAACAGGAATAACAATTCATTATGTAAATGAACATTATGATGAAGGCGCAATCATTTTTCAAGCAAAATGCCATGTTTTTACATCAGATACTGCTCAAGATGTTGCTGTAAAGATTCATGAATTAGAAATGAAACATTTTCCTGAAGTGGTTGATGAGTTATTGAATGAGTAAAAAAAAGAAAAAATATTACACTGTTTGGAAAGGACATCATACTGGTGTTTTTGAAACTTGGGACGATTGTAAAGCGCAAATCAAAGATTTTGAAGGTGCGCAATACAAGTCTTTCGCAACTTTTGATGCAGCAAAAACAGCACTAAAAGGTAATTATTTTGATTATATAGGTAAAAACAAAACTTTTAAAAGTGAATTGTCTGCAGCACAACTTAAAAAAATTGGTAAACCCAATTATAATTCTATATCAGTTGATGCAGCATCTTCTGGCAATCCTGGAATAATGGAATATAGAGGTGTAGAGACAAAATCTAAAAAACAACTTTTTATTCAAGGTCCATTTGAAGAAGGCACTAATAACATAGGAGAGTTTTTAGCTTTAGTCCATGGTTTAAGTTTTTTAAAAAAGCATAATAGTAATCTTATTATATATACAGATTCAAGAACTGCTATGAGTTGGGTACGTAAAAAAACATGTAACTCCAAACTAGAACGTAATGCAAAAAACAAACCTGTTTACGATCTTGTAGATCGTGCTGTTAAGTGGTTAAAAGAAAACGAGTACACTACCACTATTGTAAAATGGGAAACCAAAGCTTGGGGAGAAATCCCTGCAGATTTTGGTCGAAAATAATTAGCTTTTCTTTCAAACGTTTCTACTTTTTTTCAGAATAAATTTTACGTAAGTTTGCACTAAATTTTAAAGCCATTTATGAGCAAATTAGTGATTGTAGGTACTGTAGCTTTTGATGCTATTGAAACGCCTTTTGGAAAAACCGATAAAATTCTTGGTGGAGCAGCAACTTATATTGGGTTATCTGCTTCAAACTTTAATGTAGATCAAGCAGCAGTATCTGTTGTTGGTGGAGATTTTCCGCAGGAGTATTTAGATCTTTTAAAAGACAGAAATATAGATATTGAAGGTATAGAAATTGTAAAAGACGGTAAAACGTTTTTTTGGAGCGGAAAATACCATAACGATATGAACTCTCGAGACACTTTAGCAACAGAGCTTAATGTTTTAGAGCATTTTAATCCTGTTGTACCAGAAAACTATCGTGATGCAGAGATTGTTATGTTAGGTAATTTACACCCTTTAGTACAACAAGGTGTATTAGATCAAATGACTAAAAAACCTAAATTAGCTATTTTAGATACTATGAATTTCTGGATGGATATAGCATTGGACGATTTACTATCTGTTATTAAAAATGTAGACGTTATTACTATTAATGATGAAGAAGCTAGACAATTAACAGGTGAATATAGTTTAGTAGTTGCTGCAAGAAAGATTCATGAAATGGGACCAAAATATGTTGTTATCAAGAAAGGAGAGCATGGTGCTTTATTATTTCATGATGACCATATGTTTTATGCACCAGCTTTACCATTAGAAGAAGTTTTTGATCCAACAGGAGCAGGAGACACTTTTGCTGGAGGGTTTTCAGGTTATTTAGCAAGTACAGGAGATATCAGTTTTGAGAATATGAAAAACGCTGTTATTTATGGCTCAACCTTAGCATCCTTCTGCGTAGAGAAGTTTGGAACAGAGCGCATGGTAAACTTGAAAAAAGAAGAAGTCAAAAAACGACTTCAAGCATTTAAAAGCTTAACACAATTCGATATAGAATTAACATAAACTAACGCGCTCAATAATTGAGCGCGTTTTTTATTTTTATTATTTTAATACAACCAACTCACAACACAACAACAATGAGTGATGCTTTAAAACACGAGTGCGGAATTGCACTAATTAGACTACTTAAGCCATTAGAGTTTTACAAAGAAAAATACGGAAGCGCATTTTACGGAGTAAATAAAATGTACTTAATGATGGAAAAACAACACAATCGTGGTCAAGATGGTGCAGGTTTTGCAAGCATTAAAATGGACACTAAACCTGGAGAACGTTATATTAGTAGAGTACGCTCTATTGCACAACAACCTATTCAGGATATTTTTGCACAAATTAATGAACGTGTCAATAAAGAATTAGCTGAACATCCAGAATATCAAGACAGTGTAGAGCTTCAAAAAAAACATATTCCTTATATAGGAGAAGTACTTTTAGGTCATGTTAGATATGGAACTTTTGGTAAAAATAGTGTAGAAAGTGTACACCCTTTTTTAAGACAAAACAACTGGCAACATCGTAACCTCATTCTAGCAGGTAACTTTAATATGACTAATGTTAAAGAATTATTTAAAAACTTGATTGAATTAGGTCAACACCCTAAAGAATATACAGACACCATTACTATAATGGAAAAAATAGGTCACTTTTTAGATGATGCTGTTAGCAAAATTTATAAAGACCTTAAAAAAGAAGGTTATGGAAAACATGAATGTTCTCCATTAATTGCAGAGCGTTTAAAAGTTGCTAAAATATTAAGACGCGCAGCAAAAAATTGGGATGGTGGATATGCTATGGCTGGGTTATTAGGTCATGGAGATGCTTTTGTATTACGTGACCCAGCAGGAATAAGACCTGCTTATTACTATAAAGATGATGAAGTTGTTGTTGTAGCATCAGAACGCCCAGTGATTCAAACTGTTTTTAATGTAGAATTTGATGATGTTAAGGAAATTGACCCAGGAAATGCATTAATCATCAAAAAATCTGGTCAAGTTTCAACTAAACAAATATTAAAACCTTTAGAGCGCAAATCATGTAGTTTTGAGCGTATATATTTTTCTAGAGGTAGTGATGCCGAAATATATCAAGAACGTAAAACATTAGGTAAACTATTAATGCCCAAGGTACTTAAGGCTATAGATAACGATACACAAAACACTGTGTTTTCTTATATTCCAAATACTGCAGAAACATCATTTTACGGAATGATAGACGAGGTCGAAGCTCATTTAAATCAAAAGAAAACCCAAGCCATTCTTAATGGTAATGGAAAATTATCTGCAGAAAATGTGACTTCCATTTTAAAAGAACGTCCAAGAATAGAGAAAATAGCTATTAAGGATGTAAAATTAAGAACATTTATAACTGAAGACTCAAGTCGCGACGACTTAGTAGCACACGTTTATGATGTTACTTATGGTGTTATAAAACCTACGGATAACTTAGTTATTATTGACGATAGTATCGTACGTGGTACTACTTTAAAAAAGAGTATTATTAAAATGATGGACAGATTACATCCTAAAAAGATTGTAATAGTATCCTCTGCTCCTCAAATACGTTTTCCAGATTGTTATGGAATTGACATGGCAAATCTAGAGACTTTAGTAGCCTTTAATGCTGCTTTAGCTTTACTAAAAGATAATAATAAATATGATTTAGTAGAAACCGTTTATAAAAAGTGTAAAGAGCAAGTAAACTTAGAAGATAAAGACGTTAAAAATTTTGTAAACGAAATTTACGAACAGTTTACACCAGAACAGATTTCAGCAAAAATATCTGAATTATTAACCGACGACTCTGTTAATGCAGAAGTAGAAATTATATTTCAACCTGTAGCAAACTTACATAAAGCCTGTCCAGGTCATTTAGGTGATTGGTATTTTACTGGAAATTATCCTACTGCTGGAGGAAACAGAGTAGTTAACAGAGCTTTTATTAATTTTTATGAAGGAAATAAAGAACGTGCTTATTAATTAAAATGTACGCTCTTTTCTTACAATAACTCATTTAACCGAGTATTTTTACTTTTTAACTAAAATTTGTAATATTTCAATTTAAATCTTGTTATATTTGAGCTTACCATAACATAAGTAGGTTAAGTTCATGGTAGATTTGGGGCAAAAAAGGAGAACTCTCGTTCTCCTTTTTTATTTGCCCAAACTTTAATAAAAAGACTATTTAAAACATAAAAAAAGCAGACTTATAAGTCTGCTTTTTCAATTTTATAAACGTTTTAAAAACCTTATTTAGCTTCTGCGTAACGTCTTTCTACTTCATTCCAGTTAATTACATTAAAAAATGCTTCAATATAATCTGGGCGTCTGTTTTGGTAGTTTAAATAATATGCGTGCTCCCAAACATCTAATCCTAAAATTGGTGTACCACCACAAGACACTCCAGACATTAATGGGTTATCTTGGTTTGGTGTAGAGCATACTTCTACTTTACCTCCTTTATGTACACAAAGCCAAGCCCAACCTGATCCAAATTGTGTTGCAGCTGCTTTGCTAAATGCATCTTTAAACGCATCAAAAGATCCATAAGCTGCCTCAATAGCATCTTTTAAATCTCCAGATAAACGTCCTTTACCTTCTGGATTCATTACGTCCCAAAATAGTGAATGGTTATAAAAACCTCCACCATTATTTCTTACAGCCATATTATTCATATCTAGATTAGATAAAATAGCTTCAATAGATTGTCCTTCTAAATCAGTTCCACTAATAGCAGCATTTAATTTAGTTGTATAACCATTGTGGTGCTTAGAGTGATGTATTTCCATTGTACGTGCATCAATATTTGGTTCTAATGCATCATATGCGTATTTTAATTTTGGTAATTCAAAAGCCATAATTGTATGTTTTGTTTGTTAATATTCAATAAGTTCAAAACTAATCATTAAAGCGCTTAATTGAAAATATTTATTCTAATTATAATTTATTCAAATATCAAAAATATATATAGCTTAAATATATATTGTTATTATCTTGTCTAAAATTTAAAGTTTAATGTCAAAAATAGCTCCTTTTAAAGTATATGATGCGTCTGCTGGAAGCGGTAAAACCTTTGCTTTGGTTAAGGAGTATTTAAAACTATTATTTACCTCTAAGTACAATGATAATTTTAAACAAATCCTAGCAATAACCTTTACCAATAAAGCTGTTGCAGAAATGAAAACAAGGATTTTAGATTCTTTAAAAGAGTTTCCTTACAGAGATAGTAGTCTATTTTTAGCCATTACTAAAGAGTTAAATTTAGAGCCAGAATACGTACGGAAAAGATCCATAACATTACTTAATACCATTATGCACAATTATGCTGCTTTTGATATTTCTACAATTGATGGATTTAACCATAAGTTAATAAGAACGTTTGCACATGATTTAAAAATCCCTATAAATTTTGAGGTAGAGCTTGATACACCTTCCCTACTTAATCAAGCAGTAGATAGTTTAATAGCAAAAGCTGGTACAGATAAAAAACTAACTAAAGTATTAATAGATTTTGCTTTAGAAAAAGCAGATGATGATAAAAGCTGGGACGTTTCCAGAGATTTTAACAGTATAGCAAAACTATTAATTAATGATAATGATTTACCACATCTAGAGAGTATAAAACATAAAACACTAGAAGATTTTAGTGTTTTAAAAACACAATTAACAAAACAGATTACTAATCAAGAAAAATTAATATCGCAATTAACCAATAATATATTATCATTATTTAATTCAAATGATTTAGATGAAAAAGATTTTTCAAGGGGTACGTTGTATAAACATTTTGTAAAAGCTTCAAAATTAGACTTTGACAGATTGTATGATAATAAATTAGCAGAAAACATTGCTGAAGGTAAACTCTACACAAAAACTTTAGATTCCGCGAAAGCGTTAATAATAGATCAACTTTTACCAGAAATAGAAAACACTTATCATAATACAAAAAAAGCTGTTTATGATTATAAATTTTTAAAAGCTATATATAAAAACGTAACACCACTTTCTGTATTAAACGTAATAAATAAAGAGTTAACGACTATAAAAGAAGACGAAAATAAATTATTAATTTCAGAATTTAATACTCTTATCAGTAAAGAAATTAAAAACCAACCAACCCCTTTTATTTACGAGCGGTTAGGTGAAAAGTTTAGACATTATTTTATTGACGAGTTTCAGGATACCTCAGAAATGCAATGGGATAATTTAATTCCGTTAATAGAAAACACATTAACTGGACAAAATTTTAAAGGAGAACAAGGTACAGCTATGCTTGTTGGAGATGCAAAACAAGCCATTTACAGATGGAGAGGCGGAAAAGCAGAACAATTTATTGGCTTGACAAAAGATGACAACCCTTTTCCTGTAGTAAAAGAAGCTATAAGATTGGAGCATAATTACAGAAGTTATAAAAGCATCATTAACTTTAATAATCAGTTTTTTGACTACCTCTCAAAACAAAGTTTTAGTAGTACTGATTATTCGGATTTATATAAAAAAGCACATCAAAACTTATTTTTAGAGCAAGAAGGTTACGTAAATTTAAAATTTTTAGAGCTTAATAAAGAAGATGATGAAAATGAAGTTTACCCAGTAACCATTTTTGAAACCATTAACACTTGCCTAACTAATAACTTTAACCTTAAAGACATTTGCATCCTTGTTAGAAAGAAAAAAGAAGGGGTTGCTATTGCTGAGTACTTAAGCGAAAAAGGAATACGAATTACCTCATCAGAAACCATGTTAATTAATAACTCTGAAGATGTACAACTTGTTGTAAATATTTTTAGGTTACTAATTAACCCAAACAACCTAGAAGTTAAAATTAAAGTTTTAGATTATGTTGCTAGTGTAAATACTATAAAAGACAAACATCTTTTTTTTAAAACCAATTTAGAATTACCAATTCATGATTTTTTTAAAAGCTTAGAACAGTTCTCAATTTTTAGTAATCCGTCACAATTAGTTCAACTATCATTATATGATATGGCAGAATGTGTGGTCAGAAATTTTGGTTTAACAACAGCTTCAAATGCCTATATTCAATACTTTTTAGATGTTGTTTTAGAATATTCTCAAAAACAAATTTCTGATATTTCTGGGTTTTTAGATTATTATGACACTAAAAAGGATAGCCTAAACATAGTGTCACCAAATAATCAAAATGCCATTCAGATTATGACTATTCATAAATCAAAAGGGTTAGAGTTTCCTGTGGTGATTTTTCCATATGCACATCTAGACATCTATAAAGAACTTGAGCCAAAAGAATGGTTTCCGTTAGACAAAAATACATTTAATGGTTTTAAAGAAACATTATTAAACTATAATAAAGATTTTGAAAACTATGGAGACATTGGAGAAGTTATATATTTAAAACATAGAGCAGAACAAGAGTTGGACAACATAAACTTGTTATATGTGGCATTAACAAGACCTGTAGAACAACTTTATATTATTTCTAAAAAAGAAAAAGCAACTAAAGATGGTGTTACACATAACACCTATTCTGGTCTATTTAATAACTATTTGATACAAAATGGAATTTGGAATGAATCACAGTTAGAGTACTCCTTTGGGAATCCAAAACGTGAATTACAAACAGAAGAAACTACAGAAAACACTCAAGAAACAGATCAGTTTATAAGTGTAGCCAAACAAGATCATAATATTAAGATTATAACAAAATCTGGTTATTTATGGGATACAGAACAACAAAATGCTATTGAAAAAGGGAATTTAATACATGATATCATGGCAGAAATTAAAACCAAAGATGATATCCCATTTGTTATTAATGACTATTTATCCTCAGGAATAGTAAACCAAGAGCAAACCATAATATTAACACAAACTATTAATAACATTATTAACCATCCAGAACTTAATAGTTATTACACTAATGATTATACTATATATAATGAACGTGATATTATTTCAAAATCTGGAACAATCATTCGTCCAGACCGCCTAGTAATAAAAGATAAAGATGCTATTATAATAGATTACAAAACAGGATTATCAAATCCAAAATACCAACAACAGCTAGAAAACTATTCGGATGTGTTAAAAGAAATGAGTTTCAGTGTTAGTAAAAAGATATTAATATATATTAATGATACTATTAAAGTTGTGACCTATTAATATTAAAAAGAACGATTTCAATTTTCCGCTTAAGCGAAAACATTTTTAACTTTGTAAAAAACAAACTATAATTTATGTACAGTACTATAAAAGAACACTTACAAAAAGAAATACAAGACATTAAAGATAATGGTCTTTTTAAAGAAGAGCGTATTATAACTTCAGCTCAAGGTGCAGAAATTACTTTAAACACAGGAAAAACTGTTTTAAATTTTTGCGCTAACAACTATTTAGGACTATCATCACATCCAGACGTTATCAAAGCAGCACAAGATACAATGGATACGCATGGATTTGGAATGTCTTCTGTTAGATTTATATGTGGTACACAAGACATACATAAAACATTAGAACAAGAGATTGCTAATTTTTATGGTACTGAAGACACTATATTATATGCAGCAGCATTTGATGCTAATGGAGGTGTTTTTGAGCCTTTATTAGGAAAAGAGGATGCAATTATTTCGGATTCATTAAACCATGCTTCTATTATAGATGGTGTTCGTTTATGTAAAGCTGCACGTTATCGTTATCAAAATAACGATATGGCAGATTTAGAACAACAACTTATTAATGCCAATAAAAATGGAGCTCGTTTTAAAATAATAGTTACAGATGGAGTCTTTTCAATGGATGGATTAGTTGCCCCTTTAGACAAGATTTGTGACCTAGCAGATAAATATGATGCAATGGTAATGATTGACGAATGTCATTCTGCTGGATTTATAGGAGAAACTGGACGTGGTACCTTAGAAGAAAAAGGTGTTATGGATAGAATAGATATAATTACAGGAACCTTAGGTAAAGCATTAGGAGGTGCTATGGGTGGTTATACGACTGGTAAAAAAGAAATAATCGAAATGCTACGTCAACGATCAAGACCCTATTTATTTTCAAATTCCTTAGCTCCTGCAATAGTAGGAGCATCAATTAAAGTTTTTGAAATGCTCTCAAATGATAATACTTTAAGAAACAAACTAGAAGAAAATACAAAATTTTTCAAAAAAGAGATGAAATCTGCAGGTTTTGATATCATAGATGGTGATTCTGCAATCGTTCCTGTCATGTTATATGACGCTAAATTATCTCAAACTATGGCAAATATGCTCCTAGAAGAAGATATTTATGTTATTGGATTCTTTTTTCCTGTTGTACCAAAAGACAAAGCTAGAATACGTGTTCAGTTATCTGCAGCACACACTAAACAGCAGTTACAAAAGGCTGTTAGCGCATTTATTAAGGTTGGAAAAAGGTTAGAAATTATTTAGAAACAATCATAATAAGCAAGTAAAAGTAACAAATAATCAATATTTTTATATATTTGTCTTTGTTAATAATATTTAACAACTTATTTTTGCTTTTAATTAACACTTAAAAATTAAATTTTTGAATATGAAAAATCTTAGCAGATTATTGTTCACAATGTTACTTCTTACAAGTATGGGTAACGTTATGGCTCAAGACCAAAACAATCCGTGGGCTATTAACTTCGGTATTAACGCAGTAGATGTGTTTCCTGTAGGTGAAGACGCTCCACAAGGAGATTACTTTAGTGAATTCTTTAATGCAACTGACCATTGGAGTATTTTGCCTTCATTATCTACAGTTTCTGTATCTAAATATGTTGGAGACAACTTTTCTGTACAAGCTGGTGGTTCTATTAACAGAATCAACAAATGGGGACAAAGTGAGGACAACATTACAAACCCAAGCATTCGTGTAAACGATTTAGCTTACTATGCTTTAGATGGTAATGTAAGATATCACTTATCTGATTTATTAGGTACAACTAAACTTGATCCAACTGTTGGTGTCGGTGGAGGTTATACTTGGATTGAAGAAGGTCCTTATAATACTTATTCTACAGTAGCTGGTTCTAACAATTCTGTTGGAGCAGGAACTTTAAATGCTTCACTTGGATTAACATACTGGTTCTCTGATAACATTGGTTTATTTGTTGAGTCAAAATATAAGCATTCTTTCGAGGATTACTTAACTAAGCATTTCCAACATTCTGCAGGTTTAACTGTAAGATTTGGTGGAACTGATACTGATGGTGACGGAATATATGATAAAGATGACGCTTGTCCAGATGTACCTGGATTAGAAAGCTTTAACGGTTGTCCAGATGCTGATGGTGATGGAATCGAAGATTCTAAAGACACTTGTCCAAACGAAGCTGGTTTAGCTGAGTTTAACGGATGTCCTGATACTGATGGTGATGGTATTGCTGATAACAACGATAACTGTCCACAAGTAAAAGGATTAAAATCTTTAAAAGGTTGTCCAGATGCTGATGGTGATGGTGTTACTGATGCTAAAGACAAATGTCCTAGCGAAGCTGGACCTGCTGCTAACAATGGATGTCCTTGGGCAGACACTGATGGTGACGGAGTTTTAGACAAAGATGATAAATGTCCAAAAGTAGTTGGAACTGTAGCAAACAATGGTTGTCCAGAAGTTGCTGTTGTTGTACAGCCTAGTCAAGAAGTTATCAATAAGTTAAATGCTTATGCTAAAACTATCTTATTTGATTCTGGAAAATCTAGTTTCCAACAACGTACTTACCCAGTATTACAAGATATTACTGCAATATTAAAAGAATACCCTGCTTCTAACTTCACAATTGAAGGTCATACAGATAGCCAAGGAGCTAAAGCTTCTAACCAATCTTTATCTGACAGAAGAGCTAAAGCAGTATTAAACTATTTAGTAGAGAATGGAATTTCTTCTTCTAGATTAACATCTTATGGTTTTGGAGAAGATTACCCAATCGATTCTAACACTACTAGAGCTGGTAGAGCAAACAACAGACGTGTTGAAGTTAAACTTAGAAAATAAGTTTAGACTAACACTCTTATAAGTTTTATAGAAAAACGCTTCGGATATCCGAAGCGTTTTTTATTTTTATATAATGACAAGTTTTATTCAGGATGTACTTAATGATTTAAAAAGTAAAGACGCAAATTTTAGCGATCTTGTCTTTGTTTTACCTAGCAGAAGATCTGGTATATTTTTAAAACAAGAATTAAGTCTAGTACTAAACAAAACACTATTTGCTCCTAAAGTAATTAGTATTGAATCTTTTGTAGAAGAACTATCACAATTAAAATCTGTTTCTAATACTGAGCTTCTCTTTCAGTTTTATAATACTTATCTTGAATTAACACCAAAAAAGGAAAGAGAAGGCTTTGATAGCTTCTCTAAATGGGCTCAGATAATCTTGCAAGATTTTAATGAGATTGATCGTTACATTATTCCACAGAAAAAAATATTTGACTATTTAAAAGCTATAAAAGATTTAGAGCATTGGTCTTTACAGCCTAATAAAACAGAAGTTGTTACAAGCTATTTAAAATTTTGGAATAAGCTTAACGACTATTATACAAACTTTACTCAGACCTTAATTACCCAAAAGCAAGGTTATCAAGGCTTACTATATCGTGAAGCTTTTGAAAACATTGAAGCTTACATAAATAGCACAAATCAACACCATGTATTTTTAGGTTTTAATGCCTTAAATACTGCTGAAGAAACCATAATCCAAGAGTTGTTACAAAACGATTTAGCATCAATTTATTGGGATATTGATGAGACATTTATAGAAAATCAAATTCATGATGCTGGATTATTTACAAGACAGCATAAAAAAAATTGGAAATATTTTAATAACCAAACTTTTGATTGGGTTAGTAATTTTTATAGTACTAAAAAAAATGTTTCGGTCTTTGGTGTCCCAAAAAATATTGGACAAGCAAAAGCTATTGGTTCTATATTAGAAGAATTATCGCAAACAGATGCTTCATTAAAGAATACAGCAGTTGTTTTAGGAGACGAAAATTTACTAATTCCAGTATTAAACTCGATACCAAAATCTGTTAATACCCTAAACATTACAATGGGTTTCCCTTTAAAATCTATTCCGTTAGCCTCTTTATTTGAACACATATTTACACTACAAAAAAAACAAACAGAAACCTTTTACTATAAAGATGTCATTAGTATTTTATCCCATCAATTTATTAGACCATTATTTAAAAATAATGCAACAATAACTACAATAGAATTAATACATAAAAACAACTTAACATATTTAACTAAAACACGTTTAGAATCGATTTGCAGTGATGATTCTAAAATAATAAACCTTTTGTTTAGTCATTGGGATAACAGTCCTAAAACAGCTTTAAGTAATTGCTTTACCCTTATTCAAACTATTAAAGAAATTTTATCTGAAGATAAAAAAGCAAATCAATTAGGCTTAGAATATTTATTTAGGTTTAATACTTTATTTAATGAGCTAAACCTTTTAAACAATACTTATAATCATATTAAAGACATCAAAGGGTTATATAGTATTTACAAAGAATTATTAAGCTCTGAAACTTTAGATTTTCAAGGAGAACCGTTACAAGGTTTACAAATTATGGGAATGTTGGAATCACGTGTTTTAGATTTTGAAACTGTCATAATTTCTAATGTAAATGAAGGTGTTTTACCATCAGGAAAAACCAACAATTCTTTTATTCCTTTTGATGTTAAATTAGAAAATAAGCTACCAACTTATAAAGAGAAAGATGCAGTTTATACTTATCACTTCTATCACTTACTTCAACGTGCAAAAAATGTTTATATATTATATAACACAGAAATTGATACATTAGTTGGTGGCGAAAAAAGTAGATTTATAAACCAGTTAGAGTTAGAAGGTATCCATAACATAAACCATAAAATACTAACGCCAAAAGTCCCTAATTATAAAAAAGAGTTAACAACACTATCAAAAACTGATACTGTAATTTCTAAACTAAAAGATATTTCTAGAAAAGGGTTTTCTCCATCATCTTTAACAAGTTATATTAGAAATCCTATAGATTTTTATTACCAAAAACTATTAGGTATTTCTGATCTTGATGAAGTAGAAGAAACCATTGCAGCTAACACTTTAGGTACAGTTGTACATAATACATTAGAAGCACTTTATTTACCATTTATAGATCAATTTTTAACCTTAGAAAAGGTAACAGCTTTAAAACCCAAAATAGACTCTTATATTTCTAAATTTTTTAAAGAGGAATATAAAGAAGGAGATATGACTAAAGGTAAAAATCTAATTGTATTTGAAATTGCAAAACGCTATGTTTTAAATTTTTTAAACCTAGAAATTAAAGCTTTAAAAGAAGGTCATAAGATTAAAATAATAGCATTAGAAGCAAAAATTGAAAATATATCTATTGAAATTGAAAGTTTAGATTTTCCTGTCCAATTAAAAGGAACAGTAGACAGAATTGACCAATATAACGGAACCACAAGAATCATAGATTATAAAACTGGTCAAGTAGACCAAAGTAAAGTAACAGTTGTTAATTGGGAAGATATATTGACAGATTATAATAAGTACAGCAAATCTTTTCAGGTTTTAATGTACGCTTATATGCTTAAAAAAGCTAAAAAAGTTAGCCTACCATTGGAAGCTGGAATAATATCTTTTAAAAATTTAGGAGCAGGTTTTATTTCTTTTGGAAAAAAAGAATCCACACATAGTCGCAATAGAGAGACATTAATAAATGAAGACACTTTAAATCAATTTGAAATTCAGCTAAAAAATATAATTTTAGAGATTTGTAACCCTAACGTCGATTTTATTGAAAAAGAGCTAAAATGATTCAAAAAAATCTAATTTTAACCAGAAACAAGCAAAAACCAATCGTTTTTGATGTGTTTTTCAACAAAACAGAAAAACCAAAGCCTCTAGTTATTTTTTGTCATGGCTATAAAGGGTTTAAAGATTGGGGAGCATGGGACTTGTTTGCAAAACAGTTTAAAGACAATAATTTATTTTTTGTAAAATTTAATTTTTCTCATAATGGAGGAACTATTAATCAGCCTATAGATTTTCCAGATTTAGAGGCATTCGCAGAAAATAATTATAGTAAAGAACTGCAGGATTTAGACGACCTTATTTCATATTTATGTTCAACTAAAAACCCTTTATTAAATAATATTGACACCACAAACATCACCTTAATTGGACACTCAAGAGGTGGTGGAATTGCAACTATTAAAGCAAGTGAGAACACTAGAATAACTAAACTTATAACTTTAGCTAGTGTTTGCGCATTTGGAAAACGAACGTCTACAACTGGAGATTTAAAGCAATGGAAAAAAGATGGTGTTAAATTTGTTTTAAATGGCAGAACAAAACAGCAAATGCCACATAATTATCAATTTTACTTAGATTATAAAGCAAATGAGAATAGATTAGATATTGAAAAAGCGTGTAAAAATATTATGATTCCTCATTTAATAATTCATGCAAAAGACGATCCTTCAGTCAAGTTTGATGAAGCGGTTTCACTTCATTCCTGGAATCCAAAAAGCGAATTATTTATACTAAATAATAGCGATCATGTGTTTAGTGCAAAACACCCATGGACTGAAAGCAAAATGCCTTCAGCATTAAAAAAAGTAACAGAAAAAAGCATACAGTTTATTCTACTTTAATCCACTTAAAACTAGAACAGGTAAAGAAGACACATAAAAATCTTTTTTAAGTACTCTGTTTTTTTCCCACATTTTCTTAAAAAACCCTCTCTTACGTCTTACAACACAAAGCAAATCAGGATTAGAATCTTTATAATGCTCTAAAACACCCTGAAAAGTTGTTGCATTTTCAGTTTCTTTAGTAGATCCAACTATAGACTGTAGTTCATTATTTATATTAAAATCTCCTTCATTATGAAAAGGAGTTTTAACTAACAATAAATTTAAATTAGAGTTAAACTGGTTTTTAATATTAGTTAAAACGCTTAAAGCGTTTTCTTTTTTTATAACTGCAGATTTTAATGCAATTAAAATGTTATTAATTGGCTTAAACACAAATCCTTCTGGCACTATCAAAGCAGGAATATTAGTCTGTTTAATAATCTTTCCAGAGGTTTTTCCTAAATAAACTTCATCTTTAATAGAGTTAGTTCTAGGCTCTAATAAAATTAAATCTGCGTCAATAGATTTACATACTAGATTTAAAGTATCTACAAGTTTTCCTTTAAAGGTTTTAACAATAACGTCAACTCCTTTTGTGTCAATTTTATCAACATGAGACTTTAAAAAATCTAAACTTTCACGTTCAATAATATGATCTATTTTAATCATTGTTCCGGATTTAGTATACACATTATAAACTTGTACAACATATAATTTTGCTCCAAAAGCTTTAGCAAAATCTACTGCATATTGCAAGTGGCTTTGAGCATTTTTTGAGGATCCAACAGGAACTAAAATAGATTTCATAATACATAAATTTAGGCAACAAAAATACAGAATTTTCTTCATAAAAACTTCTATAAACTTTTACGACCTTTACACAACAATTTTAACCTTAGATTTTGGGTACTTCAATACGCTTAAAACATATCAATACACTAGCAATTCCTGCATTAATTTCTGGGATTTCAGAACCTATATTATCTTTAACAGATGCAGCTATTGTTGGAAATGTACAATTTAACGCAACCGAATCTCTTGCTGCAATAGGTATAGTAACCACTTTTTTATCTATGCTTATTTGGGTTTTAGGACAAACACGTAGCGCAATTTCTTCAATTATATCTCAACATGTTGGTGCAAATACTTTGGATAAGGTAAAAGATTTACCAGCTCAAGCCATTTTATTAATTACCTCATTAAGTGTAATAATTATAGTAACAACTTATCCATTTGCAACACATATATTTAAATTATATAATGCCTCAAATTTAATATTAGACTATAGTGTAGACTATTATAAAATACGTGTGTTTGGATTCCCATTTACTTTATTTGTAATAGCAGTTTTTGGCACATTTAGAGGATTACAAAACACTTACTACCCAATGGTTATAGCTATTTTTGGAGCGCTTTTAAATGTAGTATTAGATTTTGTTTTAGTTTATGGTATTACTGGTTACATCAACCCAATGCATATAAAAGGTGCTGCATACGCAAGTGTAATAGCACAAATTGTTATGGCTTTATTATCTGGTTATTTATTACTAGCAAAAACCTCTATTCCTTTGCGCGTTAAAATTCCATTTAATCAACAAATTGGCAATTTTGCTTTAATGATTTTAAACCTATTTATACGTACACTAGCATTAAACATTACATTATATTTTGCTACAAAGTATGCAACTGGATATGGTAAAAACTACATTGCAGCATATACAATAGCTATAAATTTATGGTTTTTAGGCGCTTTTATTATAGATGGTTATGCAAGTGCAGTAAACATATTATCAGGTAAATTATTAGGCGAAAAAAACTATAAAGACTTATTAAAATTAAGTACAAAACTAATTAAAATAGGGATTTTACTTGGTGGACTTGTAGCTATAATTGGAGCCCTTTTTTATTACCCAATTGGAAAAATCTTTACCAAAGAGCCTGAAGTTTTAAAAGAGTTTTATACTGTATTTTGGATTGTTTTAGCCATGCAACCGCTTTGTGCATTAGCTTTTATTTTTGACGGACTATTTAAAGGCTTAGGTAAAATGAAAGACTTACGTAACCTACTTTTACTATCAACATTTTTAGTGTTTCTACCTGCATTATTTATTGCAGATTATTACAATTTAAAGCTTACAGGTATTTTTATAGCCTTCACTTTATGGATTATTGCACGAGGATTTCCGTTAATTATAAAATTTAGAAAACAATTTTTATCGCTTGCTCAAAACACGTAACTTTACAGCAAATAATTAAGCCATGTTATTAAGTTTATTACAAGTAAATATTGAAGAAAAAGTAAAAAACGCACCAGAAGATAGTGGTTATCAAATTGGTGTGTTAATAGGTTCTTATTTACCACTTATTGTCTTAATAATATTTGCTTACCTACTATACTTATACAACAGAAACAGAAACAAAGAACAATAATATTATGAGTAATTTAATTTTTCCTCTTTTAGCATTATTTGTCATTATAGCATATATCTATAATCGCATGCGTAACAAAAGATATTAACGCGTTTTTAACCAACCTGTAATACTTAATCTTTTAGTTTGTACGGGTTTTACTTCGTGCTCTAATATTTGACTTTCAAAAATCACAACACGACCAGGAAATGGGTAAATTACTTGTTCCGTTTCTTGACCATCTTTATTAAGATACAATACCAATTCGCCACCATTTTCTGGTTGCCAATCTTCATTGTTTAAATAACAGACAAAAGATAGTTTTCGTCTATCATCATTTTTAAACGTGTCTAAATGACGCTTATAAAAAGTTCCTTTTGGGTACAATGCATAATGAAACTCTTTATATAAAATCCCTAAAAAACAAGTCTTATTTAGGTAGTCTATAAGATTATTAATTTTTTTAAAAAATAATAGTTCAGCATTATTAGCTGTGGCTTCATCAATCCATAAAATAACATCACCTCTAATTATTTTTACAATAACCTTTTCAAATTTATTCCCAATTGCTGCTTTTTTAAAAGCATCTTCTTCATGCTTTTGTAGTAACGACGCTCTTAAAACAGTAACTTCTTCGTCTGTAAAAAAGTCGTCAATAATACTAAATTTTTGGGTGGCAATTTCAGAAATGATGCGCTCATAAAGCGGATTTTCAACAAAATCTAATGCTTCATAAAGCTGGCTCATAAAACATTTATATTTTAGAAAGTATGTAAATGTAGTCTATTAACCATTCGCTTTTACAAATTCAATATCTTTGCATCATAAATACTTGGTTAATGAGCAATATTCGCATAACAAAACAATTTACTTTCGAGACTGGACACGCACTTTATGGCTACGACGGAAAATGTAAAAATGTCCATGGTCACAGTTACAAATTAGATGTAACAGTAATAGGTACACCTATAACAGACAATAAAAATGTTAAGTTTGGAATGGTAATAGACTTTACAGATTTAAAAAAAATAGTAAAAGAAGACATAGTAGACGTTTTTGATCACGCAACCGTATTTAACAAAAACACACCACATGTTGATCTAGCTAAAGAGCTAAAAGACAGAGGACACAACGTACTATTGGTAAACTATCAACCTACAAGCGAGATGATGGTAATAGATTTTGCAAAAAAAATCCAAAAACGTTTACCAAACAACATCAAACTACACTCACTAAAACTATCCGAAACCGCAACCAGTTACGCACAATGGTATGCAAGCGATAATCAGTAAATAATTTAGGCGTTACCACAAGGGTCGCGCTTTCACTACTCGCTCTCTTCGAGGAGCTCAGACAAACCATTCAATCGCTAACGCACACATCAGCCAACAACAAGCATAATCAAGAAATAGTTATCTTTACCATATGCAAATTCCAAAAGGAAAAAAAATATATTTCGCCTCAGATAATCACTTAGGTGCACCAACAAAAGCAGACTCGCTTCCTCGCGAAAAAAAGTTTGTGGCTTGGTTAGATATGGTAAAAGAAGATGCAGCAGCAATTTTCTTGTTAGGAGATATGTTTGATTTTTGGATGGAGTACAAACGTGTTGTACCAAAAGGATTTACCAGAACCTTAGGTAAATTAGCAGAAATAAGCGATTCCGGAATCCCAATTTATTACTTTGTAGGTAATCATGATTTATGGATGAATGGTTATTTTGAAGAAGAATTAAATATACCAGTGTACCACAAACCACAAGAATATACCTTTAACAATACTACCTTTTTTATTGGTCATGGAGACGGTTTGGGTCCAGAAGACAAAGGTTACAAACGCATGAAAAAAGTGTTTACCAATCCAATCTGTCAATGGTTATTTAAACGTGTTTTACATCCAGATTTTGCATTACGTATTGGACAATATATGTCAGTAAAAAACAAACTAATTTCTGGAGACGAAGACGCCAAATTTTTAGGAAATGATAAAGAATGGCTAGTACAATACTGTAAACGTAAACTAGAAACCAAACATCGTGATTATTTTGTGTTTGGACATAGACATTTACCCTTAAATATAGATTTAGAAAACAACTCTAAATACATCAATTTAGGAGATTGGATCCAATACTACACCTATGGTGTTTTTGATGGAGAAAACATGGAGTTAAAGGAGTATTAATCTTCCTCCTTTTCATGCTCCTCAATATCCTTTGTTAAATCAAGATCGCGTAGTGGTTGGTTTTTAACACCAATTATTGCAACAATTATAAGTGTAGCTGTTCCACCAAATATTACTGCTAAAGGAGCGCCAAAAAGTCTGGCAGCAACACCACTTTCTACAGCTCCTAACTCATTAGAAGATCCAACAAACATAGAGTTAACTGCTCCAACCCTACCTCTCATATGATCTGGTGTCTTTAATTGTAATATGGTTTGTCTTACTACCATTGAGATTCCGTCAAAAACACCAGCAAAAAACAACATTAAAACACTAAGCCACATTAACTTTGAAGCGCCAAAAACTATCATACAAAGTCCAAAACCAAAAATGGAAACCAATAACTTTTTACCTGTATTTTTTGTTATAGGAATGTACGTAGTAGCTAACATTGTTATAATACTTCCAGAAGACAATGCAGCATTTAAAATACCTAAACCTTTTGGTCCTGCATCTAAAATGTCTTTTGCGAAAACGGTAAAAATAGCAACAGCTCCACCAAACAAAACAGCAATCATATCCAAGGTTAAAGCGCCTAAAATAACCTTATCATTAAACACAAAACTAAGTCCAGCTTTTAAGCTTTCTTTTACTGTTTCTTTATTACCAATATTTAATATTGGTTTTTTATTTATTAAAAACACCAATACTAATGACAACATTACTAAAAAGAATATGATACCAAGTGTGTGGTGCACACCAATCCATGCTATTAAAAATCCACCACATAAAGCACCAAAAACACTTGCACCTTTCCATGTACTACTACTCCATGTTGCAGCGTTTGGATATATTTTTTTTGGTACAAGTAAGGCTATCAGAGAAAAAATAGTTGGACCAAAAAAGGCTCTTAAAACACCTCCAAAAAACACTAAAGCGTAAATACTATATAAAATAGAAGGCATTTGCCATGTGGTTTCAATTGTATTAGAAGTTAACCAGAACAACCCAAAACTAATAAAAGAAAATAGTGTAATACAAAGTGCAAATAGATTTCGTTTTTCTTTTTTATCAACAATATGCCCAGCAAAAGGAGCAAGAAAAAAAGCAGGTAAAAATTCGCATAACCCAATTATGGCAAGGCTTAACTTATTATCAGTCATGGAGTAAACTTGCCATTCTATTACCACAAATTGCATAGACCAGCCAAAAACTAAAGCAAATCTTACTAATAAAAAAATGTTGAATTCTTTTATGCGTAATGCTGCGTAAGGATCATTTTTAGCCATAAATTTATGCTTTAATATCTCTAATTTTTAATTGTAAAGACACCTTACCATTCCACTCGTTTTCATCTATCGAATACGTAGCTTTAAAAGGTTTTTTGTCTTTAATTAACTCTAGTTTTTCTCCTAAATTAAATCCTATTCCAACAAATTTTTCTTGTCCAGTTTGAGTAGCTGTAAATCTTAAATGCTTGTCATCTTGTCCAACACACTTACCATAACCTGTATCTTTTAAGTTTTCAGTCATAAAAATTGGTGTCATATTTCCTGGTCCAAAAGGTGAAAACTGATTTATAATGCGCCAAAACTTATTGTTTATGTCACTTAATTGTAATGTTGTGTCTATTTTAATTTCTGGAGTTAATAAATTTTTATCAATAGTTTTAGAAACTTCATCTTCAAACGCTTGTTTAAAGGCTTCGTAGTTTTCTTCTTTAAGCGTTAATCCTGCTGCGTATTTATGTCCTCCAAACTGCTCGATATGTTCTGCACAAGCCTCCAAAGCATTATAAACATCAAACCCAGAAACAGATCGCGCAGAAGCAGCTAATTTGTCACCACTTTTAGTAAAGACTAAAGTTGGTCTGTAATAAGTTTCTATTAATCTAGAAGCAACAATACCAATTACACCTTTATGCCAATCCTTTTGATACACGACAGACGTTAATCTGTCTTCTTCTTTGTTTTCTTGGATTTGCTCTAAAGCTTCAATTGTTATCCTCTTATCTGTTTCACGCCTATCTGTATTAAACTCTTCAATCTCTTCAGCATATTTTACTGCTGTTTGTAAATCTGTTTCGGTTAATAAATCTACTGCATACTGACCATGTTTCATTCTACCTGCAGCATTTATCCTTGGTGCAATAACAAAAACCACATCTGTAATAGTCAGCGTGTCTTTTTTTATTTGATTGATTATGGCTTTAAAACCAGCTCTTGGATTTTGATTTACAACTTGTAATCCAAAATAAGCAAGTACACGGTTTTCTCCAGTAATTGGTACTATATCAGCTCCAATTGCTGTTGCTACTAGATCTAAATATGGAATTAAATCGTCAATAGTTTCGTTAGATTTTTCGGCTAAAGCCTGAATTAATTTAAAGCCTACTCCACAACCACATAACTCTTTATAAGGATAATTACAATCGTCTTGTTTTGGGTCTAAAACTGCAGCTGCATTTGGTATTTTTGCTCCTGGTCTGTGGTGATCGCAAATAATAAAATCGATGCTTTTATCTTTAGCATATGCCACTTTATCAATTGCTTTTATACCACAATCTAAAGCTATTATTAGGCTAAAATCATTATCGTTAGCAAAATCAATCCCTTTATATGACACACCATAACCTTCGTCATATCTATCTGGAATATAAGTTGCTACTTGTGGTGTTTTTGTCTTTAAATAAGATGACATTAACGCTACAGATGTAGTACCATCTACATCATAATCGCCAAATACCAATATATTTTCGTTATTCTGAATTGCTTGCTGTATTCTAGCTACTGCCTTATCCATATCTTTCATTAAATATGGATCATGTAAATGGTTTAAATTTGGTCTAAAAAACGTTTTTGCATCTTCATAGTTGTTAATACCACGTTGTACTAAAAGTGATGAAATAGAGTTATCTACTTGCAAACTTTCTGCTAAAGCAGACACAGTTTCAGGGTTTGGTTTTGGTTTTAAAGTCCAGCGCATTTAGTTAGTTAAAAAGTTTTAAAGTTTCTTACTCAGTTTAACCATTATGTAAATGAATAGTCGTTTTTACCTCAGCAAATTGTCTAAACATTTCCATGACACCACAATATTTTTCGACAGAAAGATTAACTGCTCTATTGATACGTTCTTCATTTAATTCTTTACCTGTAAAATGATAATCTACAGTTACTGTATGATAGTGCTTTGGGTGTTCTTCCGTCAATAAACCTTCAACTTCCATTTTAAAGTCATCAACTTTAACTTTCATTTTTTCTAAAATTGACACAACGTCTAAACCAGAACAACCTGCTAAAGAAGATAACATCAATGCTTTTGGTGATAAGCCTTCTCTTTTTTGTCCCTCTACATCTGTATCCATTAATACATGGTGACCACTTGGGTTATCAGAATCAAATAATAAGTTTCCTTTCCAATTGGTTGTAATTTTATGAGCCATAATTGATTTTTTTTTTGTTTATTGAGATCAATCAAAAATACTACTTAAAAACCAAAAAACCGATGCCTTTAGTAACTCCTTTAAACGCAGAACACGATTTAGAAACAAAAGAATTAGCTATTTTTTTTAACGAAACACTTGGGTTTTGTCCAAACTCGGTTTTAACCATGCAACGTAGACCTGCAATTAGCAAAGCTTTTATTAATTTAAATAAAGCTGTTATGGCTAATGAAGGACGCGTAACATTTGCATTAAAACGTATGATAGCTTGGGTTAGCAGTAATGCAACAGGTTGCAGATATTGTCAAGCACATGCTATTAGAGCTTCAGAACGTTATGGAGCAGAACAGGAACAATTAGATAACATTTGGGAATACCGTACACATCCAGCTTTTAATGAAGCTGAACGTGCTGCTTTAGACTTTAGTTTAGCTGCTAGTCAAGTACCAAACGCAGTTGATGGAGAAATAAAAAGACGTTTGCATGACCATTGGGATGATGGAGAAATAGTTGAAATACTTGGTGTAATTTCTTTATTTGGATATTTAAACAGATGGAATGACAGTATGGGAACTACCCTAGAAAATGATGCTATTGACAGCGGAAACCAATACTTAGGTAAACATGGTTTTGAGGTTGGAAAGCATGATGGTTCTCAGTACTAAATAACACTACATTTAGATGTTAGAAGCCTTGGCTAGAGATAGTTAGGTTTTTTATTTTAAATTAACCAAAATATGATACAAATATAATTGATTGTCATTTCGAAAATAAGTCGTTTTAAATACTTTCATTTCAGATGCATTCAAATAAATATCAGATTTATCGTTACTATCAATAATTTTTATTCCCTCAAAACTAATTGAATCTAAATATTCTAAGTATTTATGAGATAATCCTAAAAAATCTTTTGCCTCACAATAAATACCAATAAATTTTTCTTTCAAACCATTAGAATCATAATTCAATAGTGTCTTTTTTAAATGCTTATCAATAACTGTTTTACTTAGTGATTTCAAATTAAAGCCTTCAAAAAAAGAAATTGGTTTACCGTTAACCCAATCATCGACAACGATATCTAATTCTCCTTGATTTTTTTCTGATTCAGAAATGCCTCTTCTTGATTGTTCAAAAGAATAAAAGTTTTTACTTTTTAGATGAGGGTTTAATAAATCATTTAAATAAGAATTTCGTTCATCCTCATTTAGTTTTTGTAATGTTATTTTCTTAGTTTGAAGTTGGGAAAATGCATTGATAAAATCTCTAACTAAGGATTTATTAGTTGATTTAGTTTTGTAACCTATCAATATTTCTTCTATTTCAACTTCATCCGTGCTTTTAAGACAACTTATTGTTTTTTTATTTTTGGATAAAAACTTTAAAAGAATTTTTCTATCAATCATATAAGGAGATTCAGAAGTAGAACACTTATTACAATTACATGCTAACATTTCAGAAATGTCATCATCTTTCAATTTCAAATCTTTGTGAATTTTATCTAATTCAAAAAATATCATATTATATAAATTAGCACGTGCTTCACCAACTATAAATACCCTAATTTTTCGATCAACTCTATTAGAAACTACTAACCCTCTATTAATTTCTGTATTAAAAACAACTCCAAACTTCCAATAGTTATAACCTTCAATGTAACTATTTAATCTACATATTAATCTTTCGATAATACCTGAAGGCATGTAAGTGTAAGAAATCTCTAATTTAAGAGAGTTTATATTTTCAAAATCTGCAATTTCTAAATTGCTATTTGGAGAGACTTGCAATAGAGTTGGAATTATAAAAAAATTGTCTGATCCAATTATTTTAAAACATATTTCAAATTTTTCCATTAAGGACAAAATTTCATTATGCTTTTCAATAGGATATTTTTCTTCATTCAAATAAATTTTCAAATCTTTAGAGCTAAACAATCCTTTATTTTTTTGTATTACTAATGAATTAATTAATTCGTAAATAGCTTTAGTTAGCCAATGAGGATTTAAAACTATTAGATTATTTAATCTAATATCATCCTTAAAATGAATTATGTCTCCTAGGTCATTTAAATAACCACTTAAATATCTTTCTTTTTTGGAATCATTAAAACCACATATTGATTTAAAATAATCATAAGAAATATAATCCTCTTTTACATCTATTAATTTAGCTCTAATGTTATTCCAAGTCTTGGGTAGTACATCAGCAATATGAGGTAATTTTGAAATACAGTCTTTAATAATTCCCTCTAAGTCTTTTATCCCCTCTTTTGTATAACAAGATACTTTTATAAAGCTATGTACATTTTCAAATTTTTTAAAATAACTTTCCTCATCAATATTTTTAATAATAATATCTGACTTATTCATAACGACAATTACTGCGCTATTTTTACCAGCTCTTTTTATTGTGTTTAACCAATAATCAAAATTCTCTTCTTCAGTATCTGATCTTGGTTCCCAAACAAAAATATAAATAGACCTTTGTGTAAGAAAAAATTGATGTGTGGAATATAAAATCTCTTGTCCTCCAAAATCCCATGCATTAATTTTAACATCCTTTTTAAAGAATGCATCAGGTCTAATATACCTTGGCTCTGTTGAAATTCTAAGTTCTAAAAGTTCTTCAGGGAAAGATTCATAAACGTCCTCTAAAATTTCATACTCAACATCTTCTCTATTATAATTTGATGAATGATGCTGACTCTCATTATAATTCAAAACCTCATCTAGGAAAATCAGATTTTCAAAATCATCATGTTTATTATAATATGGTTTCTCAGCGGGAAAAATAACTTCCTTTTTAAATGTAGATATATTTATGCCATGAGTAGTATTTTCTTTTCCAATTTCTATGTCTAAATCATTGTTTTCAAGAACTTTCATTAAAGTAGTTTTCCCAACATCACCTTTACCGACCAACAATAATTTTGTTTCGAATAATTTAGTGCGATTATCTCTTTGATTAAGAGATTGTACGTAAAAATTTATAAAAGACAAATCTTCATGAAATTCAATTTCTGGAGGTAAACCCTTTAAAAAGGGGTTATTATTGAAGATGATTTTTACATCTTTTTGTAAAAAGTCGAAATCGTGAGGAATATGATTTATTAGATTATATGATATGTTTATTTCTTTATAAGAATAGTATCTCCCTAAAACTAATTCAAAGTCATGTAAATTATTATTACTTAAATTTAAATAATTAAGATTATATAGTTCTTTTATGTCTTTGGGGTATTCAGTAAGATAATTATAACTTAAATTTAAGTCTAATAAGTAAGTCATATCAGATATATCCTCTGGCAAAATTTTTAAGCCTAAACCACTTAAGTCAAGAAAATTTAATTTTTTTTCCTTAGTATACCGTATAATTTCTAAAGCTTTATTAAAATTATTTTGACTCATACTTAAGCATTAATTAATTTCATCTTCTTCTTCCCACCAACACAAATCACAATTTCGCCTTTTGGAGGTTTATTTGTGTAATGTTCTAGTACTTGTTTTGCTGTTCCACGAATAGTTTCTTCGTATAATTTGGTTAATTCTCTAGAGACTGAAACTGTTCTATCTTCTCCAAAATATTCGCAAAAATGACTCAGTGTTTTGATTAATTTATGCGGACTTTCATAAAAAATGATGGTTCTGGTTTCTTCTGCTAACAGCTTTAATCTGGTTTGTCTTCCTTTTTTTACTGGTAAAAAGCCTTCAAAAATAAATTTATCGTTAGGTAAACCGCTATTTACTAATGCTGGCACAAAAGCGGTTGCACCTGGAAGGCAGTCAACCTCAATATTGTTTTCTATACACGCTCTGGTTAATAAAAATCCAGGATCAGAAATGGCTGGTGTGCCTGCATCACTTATCATTGCAATGGTTATTCCTGCTTTTAGTTTTTGAATTAAATTATCAACAGTCTTATGCTCATTATGCATATGATGGCTTTGCATTTGAGTACCAATCTCATAATGTTTCAATAATTTCCCAGAAGTACGTGTGTCTTCTGCTAAAATTAAATCAACTTCTTTTAAAACTTCTATTGCTCTAAAAGTCATGTCTTTAAGGTTTCCTATAGGTGTTGGAACGATGTAGAGTTTGCTCATGTAAAAAGAAATGCTTTTTCAAATTTACAATCTTTTTAAGATAGTTTAAGCAACCTTTTATTAAATTAGGTATCTATTAAGAAATAACCAACCATGAAAAAATCGCTATGCTTACTCTTTCTGTGCTTTTTCTTTTTTATATCTAAAGCGCAAACCACAGATTTATCAGTAGTTGTAGAAGCACAAGATTTATCAGGAAGCCCAATTTCTCAGATTGGTGTTTATGCAGATTTTCAATATATAATTACCATTTTTAATTCTGGAAATGCTGTAAATAACACGACTTTTATTCAAAATTTAAATTCTAATTTAACCATACAAAGCTATATTAGTCAAAATGCATCTGGTGGAGCAAGTGCCATCAATCCAATAAACATCAATTCTAATGTAATTGATGGTACCATTGCTAGCTTACCTACAAATGGGAGTGTACAATTAAAGGTTGTGGTTAAAGCCTCCTTAACTCCTGGTGGAATAGCAACAGATGTTACTGTTAATCCTCCTACAGGAACAACAGATAATGATACTTCTAATAACACATCCATAATCTCAATAGATGTTGTTGCTGTGCCTATAGATTTTACAGTTGTTTATAATCAAATAAGCCCAGTTTCTGGTTCTTCTATTACTGATTGGAACCAGACCATTACTTATCAATTTACTATAACAAATAATAGTACAGTTCCTTACCCTTTACAAAGTTTTAAAAATAGTTTTTCAAATTCAATCAGTACAATTTATGGTGTCCCGATTATTCAACTTAATAGCATTAATTGTATAGGAGCAACTAACGGAATGTCTTGTGTTGATATGTCAGGAATTGGAGGCGTACCAATAAGTGTTTCTTCTTCAAGCGATATTTTTAACTATACTACACCTATCGAATTTACTGCAGGTGGAAGCTTAACATTTGAAACGGAAGTGAATTTTTTTGATCCATCTTGTGGAACACAATTACAACAATTAGAAGTCTCTAGTTTAATAAAACTTACACTTATACCTTCATACATAAATCAATCTTCTGATGATTCTAATAGTATTATTAATCCCCTACCAGAAGGTAGTCTGTGTCTTTTAGCAGATTTATGTATTGATACTATACAAACCAATCCTGACCCTTCGCAACAAGTTAATTGGAATCAAGAAGTAACCTTTGTGTCTACTATATGTAATATGGGTCCAGAAGATGCATACATGCGTTTTTTCTTGCAAAATTTAACAGTAAATGTAGATTGGCAAATTATGTCTATTACTTGTAATGGTACAACGGGAAACATTACTTGTAATGATTTTACATTAACTGATCAAGGTCAATTTTGGGAAAGTAGCGAGTTTGTTTTACCATCTGGAACAACTATAACTGTTACTACAGTTGCTATTTTCTTAGAACCTGATGACTGTACAACTTTAGTAGAAGACAATACATTAGTACATGTTAGGAGTGGTGTAAACTTATTGGAATCTGCTATTATAGATCCAAATATTGTTAATAATAATGATAGTGATTTTGTTTTATTACCACCTTTACCTTTATGCGAACCTGATGATCTTGTCCAGCTCTCTGTTACCAAAACACAAATAAACCCTGTACTTCCTGCTGGTTCTAATGCTACAAATACTATAGAATGGGGAGAAGTTACTTATCAAATTGTAGCCACAAATTATAGCGACATAGATTCTGTAACAAGTTTGGTAGAATATTTAGACGTTACAACTCCTGGTGCATTAGTTTCTGTTACTTGTGTTGGTACAACTGGAACAGTAACCTGCTATGATATTATTAATGCTAATATTGGAATACTTTTAGATGGTGTTCCAGATAGTGGGCAACCTGATGTTTTTTGGGAAATTACACCTGAAGAAAATTGGATACTTCCAGCACAAAGCTCTATAACCTATCAAGTCATTATTGATTGGCAACCAGAATGTAGTATAAATGCTATTCGAGCTAGAAATTCTGTTGCTATTAATAGTGAAAGTGATCCAAATGAAGAAGACCTTAGTGATAATACAGATTTAGTAAACACTTACTTTGCACCATGTATAGATATATTAGTACAAACATATCCAGAATTTACTTCTGTAGGTGTTAATGATACTTTTAATTGGATTATTGATATTACAAATAGTAATGTTAGCTCTAACGCTACAAATATTGATTTTGAAGATGTTTTAGGTCCACAATTTACTATTTCTGGTACTCCAACTTGTACAGTAGTTACTGGATCTGCTACCTGTATGTCTGGATTTAATATTGACACCTCAACCAATACAATTATTGGTACAATTGCTAATATGGAAGCAGCATCTACAATTCAGATAACTATTCCAGTGACTGCTCCAAGTTTTGGTGGTGCTTTTACAAATACTGCAGAAGCTATAGCAAATATTAACGATAATAATGAGCTTACTCCAGAAACTAATGTTTCTATTAGTAATGTTCAGGTTATTGCTCCTAGAGTTGAAAAAACATTTACGCCAACACAAATTATAGTTGGACAACAAAGTACATTAGAGTTTACTGTTTTTAACCTTGCAGGAAACCCAGAACAATCTAACATTAGTTTTACAGATAATTTACCTATAGGATTGACTATTACCAGTCCAATTACTTGGGTAAATGCAAATGGTTGTACTGCTACTTTTACAAGTACTATTGGTGGAACAACGGTTGGTGTCACAGATTTAACAATACCAAATGGTATTGATAGTTGTACTTTTTCTGTTGAAGTTACTTCAACTACAATTGGAGACTACCTAAATAATTCGATTAATTTTACAGATCAAAATAATATTGATAGCTCTCAAGCTAGTGCCTTTTTAACAGTATTAGAAGATACTTCTAATGTCGATATTGAAGTTTTAAAAACAGTTACGCCAACAGAGACTTCAATTGGAGGAATTGTTACTTTTACCATCACTGCAACTAATGTTGGAACAACAGAAGCAACAATTATTTCAATCCTTGAAAACTTACCTATTGGATATCAATTTGTATCTGCATCTACTAGTTCTGGAACTTATGACAACACTACTTTTTTATGGAGTGTTTCTAATTTATTACCTAATCAATCTGAAACGTTAACTATTACAGCTCAAGTTATTTCTTCTAACAACCTATTAAATACTGCTAGTTTAAATAGTGTGTCAGAAGTAGATCGAGACGAGACTAATAACGAAGACTCTGCTGATGTAACTGTTAATGATTGTTTAAAAATCCCAAGTGGGTTTTCACCAGGAAATGATAGTACAAACGACACTTTTATAATACCTTGTATTGAAGATTATCCAGAAAACAACTTGAAAATATATAACAGATACGGAACTTTAATTTACGAAAGTAATAACTACATAAACAATTGGAATGGAATGCCAAATAAAGGTCCACTTAACCAAAATAAAGTGTTGCCAGTTGGAACATATTATTATGTGTTATCCATAAAAACAATAGAAAAACCTTTTGTAGGCTATCTATATTTAAATTATTAAACCTTTTTAGTTCTAACCTCTTTACCTAAAAAGTAAGATATTAATACTAAAAATATACCATAAAAAGAAAAACCTAAAACTCCATGTCCAGCATCATAATGTGCAACAGTAGCCAAAATAACATCGTAGAAAAAACCTGCATAAGCCCATTCTGTTAGCCATTTACTTTTTCGCCATATAATCATAATAACGCCTAAAACTTTTAATATTGCTAATGGTATTACAATATAAGTAGGGTAATTAAAGTTTTTAAAAAAACCTTGAATCAATTCAGTTTTAAAAAAATACATTTGGGCAGAATACAAAAAAAGCACACAAACCAAAATAGTGACTACCCAATAAATAATGGTTTTTAAAGACGTTTGCTTCATCTATTCAAATTTTGCTTCAATAATATCCATAAAACGTGTTTCATAATCTTCTTTACCTTCCCAATTATTATAATCTGGTTTTACTACATTATTAATTAAATTAGTAGCTTCAGCAAAAGAAGACGAAGTGTTTAATTGAGATAACACACGATTATAGTCGTCTGCTTCACCATCAAACAAATGTTTAATAAAGGCTAACTTATCATTAAGCCCAATATTTATTCCTGATTTTAATTTATCGTTTAACGATTTTTTTTCATCAGTATCAGACTTAGAAACAGGTTCAAAAACAGGTGTTTCTTCAAATCCTGCTGTAATTTCTTCAAAATCATTTTTATGGTATTCTTTTTTAGGAATTACAGTTTCAATTAGCTCATCAACTTGATGTGTTTCTTCAGGCATTTGGGCAACCATATCCTTTATTTTTTCCATAACTGGTTCCATAATTTCATCATCTTCTTCATCGTCCAAGTTAATATAGGTCTTATCACCTACTTCAATAGTATCACTCACTTTATTATTAAAAGCAGAATCTAGCATCCCAAAAAACGAAGAATCATTTCCAATAGTTGGTAAATCGTCTTCAAAATTTTCATTTGCAAACTTTAAAACCGTTAATTTTTCATACAAAACAGCAACTTCAGCATGCATTTTATTAACATCTTCTCTTCCTTTTAGCTTTAGAATCCTATGTGCTATACTTACTAATTCTGATTCTAATTTCTTCTTCATGAGCTTTATTTTTTATAATTTTTTAATTTATTGCAAGTTAGCCTTTTGATTTTTAATAAATTTGAGCCACCTTTATACAAAACAAAAACACATTTGTTTTAGTGCTAAATTTACAAAATGTTTCTTGAAAATACAGTAAATCAAAAAGAACAATTTGGATGGATAGAAGTCATCTGCGGATCCATGTTTTCTGGTAAAACAGAAGAATTAATCCGAAGACTTAAACGTGCCCAATTTGCAAAACAAAAAGTAGAAATTTTTAAACCAGCAATAGACGTGCGTTATGATGAGGAAATGGTTGTGTCGCACGACTCAAACCAAATTAGATCCACTCCAGTTCCTGCTGCTGCAAATATCCCAATTTTAGCAGATGGTTGTGATGTTGTTGGAATTGATGAAGCCCAATTTTTTGATGACGAAATTGTTAGAGTCTGTAATGACTTAGCAAATAAAGGTATTCGTGTAATTGTTGCAGGTTTAGATATGGATTTTAAAGGTAATCCTTTTGGTCCAATGCCTAATTTAATGGCTACTGCAGAATATGTTACAAAAGTACATGCAGTATGTACTAGAACAGGAAATTTAGCCCAATATAGCTTCAGGAAATCTAAAGATGATAGTCTTGTTTTATTAGGTGAAACAGATGAGTATGAACCATTAAGTAGAGCTGCTTATTATAAAGCAACAATGCGAGAAAAGGTTAAAAAAATTAACGTGAATGACGCAGAAACCTTAGATACAAACACCAAAACATCTAATGGTTAATACGCAAGAAACCATCCTAGAAATAGATTTAAATGCATTAAAACATAATGTTAAACATTTACAATCTAAACTATCAAATAACACTAAGTTTTTAGCAGTTGTAAAAGCATTTGCATATGGTAGCGATGCTGTAGAAGTTGCCAAGTACTTACAAAATTTAAATATAGACTATTTTGCGGTTGCTTACACCTATGAAGGTGTTGCGTTACGTGATGCTGGAATCACCTCTCCAATTTTAGTTTTACATCCTCAACCTGCAAGTTTTAATACTATTATAGAACGTTGTTTGGAACCAAGTATCTACTCTCATAGGGTTTTAAAGCTTTTTATAGCTTGCGCTGAAACACATAATCAAGCCAATTATCCTATTCATTTAAAATTTAATACAGGTTTAAATAGATTAGGTTTTTCTGAAGAAGAAATTACTAAAATATTGAACCTTTTAGGAAAAACCGAAAGTATTAAAGTCCGTTCATTATTTTCTCATTTATCAGCAAGTGAAGATTTAAACGAAAAAGAATTTACTTTAAAACAAATTAAAACTTTTAAATCCATCGCAAATCAAATTCATCAAAAATTAGATTACAAACCCTTTTTACATCAATGTAATACCTCTGGAATTATAAATTATCCAGAAGCACATTTTGATATGGTTAGAAGCGGAATTGGATTATATGGTTTTGGTAACGATCCAAAAGTAAATCAACATTTAAAACCCATTGCAACTTTAAAAACAATAATCTCTCAAATCCATACCTTAAAAAAAGGAGATAGTTTAGGTTATAACAGAGGTTTTGTGGCTAAAAAAGATACTAAAACAGCAACACTCCCAATTGGTCATGCAGATGGTATAAAAAGACAATACGGAAATGGAAATGGCTTTGTAATTATTAATAACAAAAAAGCACCAATTTTAGGAAACGTTTGCATGGATATGATTATGGTAGACATAACAGATATTGATTGTCAAGAAGGTGATCAAGTTGTTGTTTTTGACCAATCACATACTGCCGAAACTTTAGCCGAAAAAGTCAATTCCATCTCATACGAATTGCTTACAGCTGTATCTCAGCGTGTAAAACGCGTAATTCATCGATAAATTTAACATAGGTAGTAATGGTTTAGGTCTATTATGTTAAAAAATTAACTAAATTCAACATCATTAATATTAACTAACACTAAAATTTAAAATTATGTTTAAAGAATTTAAAGAGTTTATTACAGGTGGAAATGTAATAGAATTTGCTGTAGCAGTAATTATGGCAGGAGCTATTGGATCTGTAGTAACAGGTTTTGTAAACAACATCGTAATGCCATTTGTAGGTCACTTTACAGGAGGTGTTGATTTTGCAGACAAAAAAATCGTGCTTGACGAAGCAGTAGTTGATGCAGCTGGAAAAATAACTACTCCAGAAAACGCAATTATGTGGGGAAGTTGGGTAAACACAATTATTAACTTAATAATCGTTGGATTTGTAATGTTCTTAATTGTAAAAGCTTACAATAAAACTAAAAAACCAGTTGAAGATGCTCCAGCAGGACCATCTGATAATGAGTTATTAATGGAAATTAGAGACGCTTTAAAAAAGTAATTTAATTTTATATTATCATAAAAACCGATTTTAAATTTAAAATCGGTTTTTTTTATGCCTTATTTTTAAGAAAAAATTAATTCCTTTTTAACCTATACCTCAGCTAAATACTCTAATTTTACACGCTCAAATTTAAATGTTTTAAAAATGAAAGTAGCATTAGTAGGCGCAACTGGAATGGTTGGAGATGTCATGATAAAAGTTTTACAAGAAAGGCAATTTCCTGTAACAGAATTTATACCTGTAGCTTCAGAGCGATCAGTAGGTAAAACCATTACATTTAACAATAAAGATTATACTATTGTAGGTTTACAAGATGCTGTAAACCAGAAACCTGATATTGCTTTATTTTCTGCTGGAGGAAGCACCTCTTTAGAATGGGCTCCAAAGTTTGCAGAAGTAGGTACTACAGTAATTGATAATTCTTCAGCTTGGAGAATGGATCAAAACAAAAAATTAGTCGTTCCAGAAATTAATGCAAATCAGTTAACAAAAGCAGATAAAATTATTGCAAATCCAAACTGTTCTACTATACAGATGGTAATGTGTCTAGCTCCTCTTCATAAAAAATATAAAATTAAGCGTGTAGTAGTTTCTACTTATCAATCTATTTCTGGAACTGGTGTAAAAGCGGTTCAGCAATTAGAAAACGAGTTAGCAGGAATTAAAGGAGAAATGGCTTACCATTATCCAATCTTTAAAAATGCTATACCACATTGTGACGTTTTTGAAGACAACGGTTACACAAAAGAGGAAATGAAATTGGTAAACGAGACTCAAAAGATACTTGATGACAGATCTATAGCTGTTACCGCAACTGCAGTAAGAATACCAACAGCTGGTGGACATAGTGAAGCAGTAAATATCGAGTTTGAAAACGACTTTGATGTTAACGAAGTAAAAGATTTATTAAGTAAAACAGATGGTGTTGTTTTACAAGATAATATTGACGTAAACACTTATCCAATGCCACTTTACGCTAACGGAAAAGATGATGTTTTTGTAGGTCGTATTAGACGTGATGGCTCTCAAGCAAACACAATAAACATGTGGATTGTTAGTGATAACCTACGTAAAGGTGCTGCTACAAATACAGTTCAAATTGCAGAGTATTTAGTAAAAAACAATCTGGTTTAAGATAGTTTATCGCTAATAGTCTTAATTTCATCGGTTTAATCTGATGTATAGGTTAATAAATTTATATATTAGTAGCTAATAATTTAGCTATTGGTGAAAAATTACTTTGTCTTTTTTTTAGCTGTTTTTTATTTTTTGATGTATACATCTTGTTCATCAGAAGATAACTATAGACCTATTATTGAACCAGAAGAAGAATCTCCTGTAAATTTTAATCCAGAAGCGACACCATTTAACGTACTTTCAGAATACAACTTTTTTGATGGTAACTTAAAAGAATTAACTCCAGTTTTTGGCGTGTTACCTTATGAGCCAATTAATTCATTATTTACGGATTACGCTCATAAAAAGCGTTTTATTTGGATGCCAAAAAACAAAACTGCAAGTTATGTTGACGACTATTCTATATTAAACTTTCCTATTGGAACAGTACTTATTAAAAGTTTTTATTACGAAAACGTACTACCTGACAATTTACCTAGAATTATTGAAACCCGTTTAATGTATTACACTTCTGAAGGCTGGAAATTTGCAAATTATATTTGGAATGACCAACAAACGGAAGCATACTTTGATTTAACTGGAGGTTATACAGATGTAAGTTTTATTGATAATGGTCTAACTAAAAACACAACATACAGAATACCTTCTTCAGCCGAATGCTTTACTTGTCATAAATCTGAAGTCAATTCAATCCCAATAGGAGTTAAACCTCAAAACCTTAACAAAAGTATTATATATTCAGATGGACTAAAAAACCAGTTTCAAAAATGGATAGAAATGGGATATTTAGAAGATAATCTTCCAACGACTATAAATACTGTTTCTAACTGGAAAGATACCTCAGCAACTTTAAATGATAGAATGAGAGGCTATTTAGATATTAATTGTGCACACTGTCATAGTGAAGACAGACATTGCGATTACAGACCTGTTAGGTTTGCTTTTGGTGACTATCAAGGCGAAGTTAGCTTAGGTGTATGCGTAGATCCTGACACACCAATTGCACCATATTCTAAAATTGTAGAATCCGGTAATATCGCACGTTCATTAATTCATTTTAGATTAAACAATACACAAGAAGAATACAGAATGCCTTTACTAGGCAGAACATTAATACATGAAGAAGGTGTTGCTTTATTAGAGCAATGGATTACCTCTTTAACCACTAATTGCGACTAAATTAATTAATCATGAAAAAACTATTATTAACATCCTTTACTTGCTTAGCCTCACTATTTATGGTTGCTCAAACAAACTCGGACACTTGTGCTGATGCTGATGCTGACACACCAATTACTGGCTCAGGAACTTTTACTGTAACTGGAACTGTAGATGGCTCTGAAATACCAATGCCTATTTGTGCAAATAATGGTACTGGAGCTACTAATGGAGAATGGTACACATATGTGCCTACTAATGATTTTACAGTAACTGTTACAACAGATTTAACTCAAAACTCAGGATTAGATACTCGTGTTCATATTTACTCAGGAGATTGTAACACTTTAACTTGTGTTGGAGGTGATGATGATGATGGTAGTGGGTTTTTATCTATTGCTATATTTGATGTAGTTGCTGGAACTAAATATTATATTGCTTTTGATGATAGATGGAATGATAGTGGTTTTGATTGGGAGTTAATTGAAGGTACAGTAGTGGTTCCGCCACCACCAGCTCCTGTAACTTTTACACAACAAAACCTTTCAACAAATGGTTCTAACAGAGCTGTTGTAGATATGAATGGAGACCATTTAGATGATGTTGTTGCTATTTCTGCAACAAATGTAAATATTAACTACCAACAATCTACAGGCGGTTTTAATGAAGTAAATATTACAACAACATCCGCGGATTTTACTCCTAACTGGAGTCTTGCAGCAGCAGATTATGATGCAAATGGATATACAGATTTATTATATGGAGCAGGTCAAGGGGTTACTTTTATGAAAGCTAATGATACAGGAACTGCATTTACAGAAGTTTCAGGGTCTGAATATGTTTTTTCTCAACGCTCAAACTTTGCAGACATCAATATGGATGGTCATTTAGATGCTTTTGTTTGTCATGATGTGCAACCAAATGTATACTATTTAAATGATGGTAACGGAAACTTAACATACTACCAAACTACAACTGGTGCTGCACCTTATAATTTAGGAGATTATTCTTCTGGTGGTAATTATGGTTCTATTTGGGTAGATTACGATAATGATGGAGATTCTGATATGTTTATTGCTAAATGTGGTGGTGAGGAAGCAAGACGTCGTAATCAAATGCACAGAAACGATTCTTATTATGATGCAACTAATAATTTAATAGTAAGTTATACAGAAGTTGCTTCTCAAATTGGTTTATCAGATCCAATGCAAACATGGTCCTCATCTTGGGGAGATTTTGATAACGATGGAGATATGGATGTATTTGTTGGTGCAAGTTCTGGTGCACATAAATTAATGAGAAACGATATTGATACTTCAGGAAATGTAACGTTTACAGATGTTACAGCTTCATCAGGCGTTTTAGCAATGACAGCTACTGGAATTGAAAATGTAACATACGATTATGATAATGATGGCTATTTAGACTTAGCATCAAATGGTAATCTGTTAATTGGAAATGGAGACATGACTTTTACTTTATACGAAGGTGTTTTACCAACAGCAGGTGCTTTTGGAGATTTAAATACAGATGGATTTATTGATGGATTTAGTAGTGGTGGAACCATATACATGAATGACACTACAGCTAATAATTGGCTAACCATAAATACCGTTGGTAACGCAAGTAATATTAATGGTATTGGAGCTAGGATTACTATCCAAACGCCTTCTGGTTCTCAAATTAGAGACGTTAGATCTGGTGATGGATTTAGATATATGAATACCCTAAACACACATTTTGGTTTAGGAACAGATACAACTATTACAAGCATTGTAGTAGAATGGCCATCAGGAATTGTAGATACAATCTTAAATCCAGTAATCAACCAAGCAATTACTTTAATTGAAGGTGCAAATCAATTAAGTGTTGACCAGTTTTTACTATCTGACTTGATTTTATATCCAAATCCTACGTCACGTAACTTAAATTTAAATAGTGAAAACTATAATTTGAATAGTGCTAATTTTTCAATTTTTGATATGAATGGAAGACAAGTCAAAAAAGGAAAATTAATTGATAATTCTATTGATGTTTCAAGTCTTCAGTCTGGAAACTATATTTTACATTTAAATAATAATGGCAGTGTAAAAGCACAGAAATTCATTAAAAAGTAGGATTAAAAACTAAAAAACATTTAAAAAGCACTTGTAACTAATATTACAAGTGCTTTTTTGTTTAAATTTATTGTCGAAATAAAAATCCCTTTCAATATGAAAAAATTAGCTATTAGTGTTTTAACAGTTATAACCATTATGTCTTGTAAAGAAGAACCGAAGCAAATAGAACGAAACATAGTTGTCGATTATCCAACTACAGCTAAAGTAGATACTATAACAAACTACTTTGGAGTAGAAGTAAAAGACCCTTATAGATGGTTAGAAGATGATAGAAGCGAGCAAACTATGGCTTGGGTAAAAGAACAAAACAAGTCTACTTACAGTTATTTAGATAGCATTCCTTATCGTAAACAATTAAAACAAAGACTAGAAAAATTATGGAATTACGAAAAAATAGGATCACCATTTAAAGAAGGAGATTACACTTATTTTTATAAAAATGATGGATTACAAAACCAATATGTAATTTACAGATACAAAACAGGCGAAGACCCAAAAACAGCAACCGTTTTTTTAGACCCAAATACCTTTAAAGAAGATGGAACAATATCACTTGGAGGAACTAGTTTTTCTAAAAACGGGAAGATTTTAGCTTACTCGATATCTGAAGGTGGAAGTGATTGGCGTAAAATTTTAATCATGGATACAGAATCCAAAAAAATAATTGAAGACACTTTAGTGGATATAAAGTTTAGTGGTATGTCTTGGTATAAAAATGAAGGATTTTATTATTCTAGTTACGAAAAACCAAAAGGAAGTGAGTTGTCTGCTAAAACAGATCAACACAGAGTGTTTTACCATAAACTAGGAACTTCTCAAAAAGAAGATCAACTAATTTTTGGTGGTACAAAAGCAGAAAAACACAGATATATCTATGGAAGTGTAACGGAAGACGATCGTTATTTATTGATTTCACCAAGAGTATCTACCTCAGGAAATAAACTTTACATTAAAGACTTGACTCAAGCTAATTCTAAATTAGTTGAAATTATAGGTCACACAGATAGCGATACTTATGTTATAACAAATGAAGATTCAAAACTATTTATAGTAACTAATCTAAACGCGCCAAATAAAAAAATAGTAACAGTTGATGCTTCAAATCCTACTCCAGAAAACTGGGTAGATTTTATCCCAGAAACTAAAAATGTTTTAAGCCCTTCAACTGCTGGTGGATATTTCTTTACAGAATATATGGTAGATGCGGTTTCAAAAGTGTATCAATATGATTATAACGGAAAACAAGTAAGAGAAGTGACATTGCCAGGTGTTGGTAGTGCTGGTGGTTTTGGCGCTAAAAAAGAAGAAAAAGAGTTATACTATTCATTTACAAACTATGTAACACCAGGAAGTATTTATAAATACAATATCGAAAAAGGAACATCAGAATTATTTCGTAAACCAAACATCGATTTTAATCCAGAAAATTACGAAAGCAATCAAGTATTTTACACCTCTAAAGATGGTACTAAAATACCTATGATTATAACACATAAAAAAGTGTTGGAATTAAATGGTAAAAATCCAACAATCCTTTATGGATATGGTGGTTTCAATATTAGTTTAACACCAAGTTTTAGCATTGCAAATGCAGTTTGGATGGAACAAGGTGGTATCTACGCAGTTCCTAACCTTCGTGGTGGTGGAGAATATGGAAAAGAATGGCATGATGCAGGAACACAATTAAAAAAACAGAATGTATTTGACGACTTTATTGCTGCTGCAGAATACCTAATTGAAAACCAATATACCTCATCAAACTTTTTAGCAATAAGAGGTGGATCAAATGGTGGATTACTAGTTGGAGCAACAATGACACAACGTCCAGATTTAATGAAGGTAGCATTACCAGCTGTTGGTGTTTTAGATATGTTACGTTACCATACGTTTACTGCTGGAGCTGGTTGGGCTTATGACTATGGTACAGCAGAAGACAGTAAAGAAATGTTTGAGTATTTAAAAGGTTACTCTCCAGTACATAATGTTAAAGAAGGTGTGCAATATCCAGCAACAATGGTAACCACAGGAGATCATGATGATAGAGTTGTACCAGCACATAGTTTTAAGTTTGCTGCAGAATTACAAAGCAAACAAACAGGAAATAATCCAACATTAATTAGAATTGAAACTGATGCAGGACATGGAGCAGGAACACCTGTAAGTAAAACTATCGAGCAATATGCAGATATCTACGGTTTTACATTATTTAATATGGGATTTGATGTACTACCTACTAAAATTGATGACTTTAAAGATTAATAAATAAAACATAAACTAGATATTTAAAAACCGTTCTTCTATTAAGTTGAGCGGTTTTTTATAGTACTTTTGTCAAGCTATGCTAAAAGTAAATAACCTCTCTTTTTCTTATAATAAGACATCCGTTTTAAAAGATTTATCTTTTAAAGTAAGACAAGGAGAACACCTTTCTGTTATTGGAGAAAGTGGGTCAGGAAAAAGCACTCTACTAAATTTACTTTTTGGTGAATATGACTTAAATAAAGGTCAGATTTTTTGGAAGGATAAAGAAATATTAGGTCCAAAATACAACTTAGTTGTTGGTTATGACTTTATGAAATATGTCTCTCAAGATTTTGATTTGATGCCATTTATAACAGTCGAAGAGAATATAGGCAAACACCTATCTAACTTTTTTCCTGAAGAAAAAAAAGAACGTACAACAGAACTATTAAATGTTGTAGAACTTACAGAATTTGCTAAAACTAAAGTTAAAACACTTAGTGGTGGACAAAAACAACGTGTAGCACTAGCACGTGCATTGGCAAAACAACCAGAAATTATTTTGTTGGACGAGCCTTTTAGCCATATCGATAATTTTAAAAAGCAATCATTAAGACGTAGCGTTTTTAAATATTTAAAAGATAAAAATATTGCTTGTATTGTAGCCACACACGATAAAGAAGATGTCTTAGGATTTGCAGACACAATGATTGTTTTGCACAATCAAAAAATAGCAGTTAACAATAGTCCAGAAACTTTATACAATAATCCAAAAACACCTTTAATCGCCTCCTTTTTTGGAGAATTTAATGTGATAAATGACAAAATAATTTATGCACATCAATTAAAAGTGGTTGAAAAATCAGACTTAAAAGCAACAGTAAAGCACGCATATTTTAAAGGTCATTATTTTTTAATTGAAGTAGATTTAAAAGGTAAAACTGTGTTTTTTGAAAATGAAAATAATTTCAAAATAAATGACACTGTTTATTTGACAATTTTATCATAGCAATTCCTTTTCAGCATATTCCAATCCATTTGGTAACACTAAAGAAGAAAACTCTAGATGTAATACGCGTCGTCGTCTTTGCACAGTTGTTTCAGAAGACGCATGTAATAAAAATGGTTTTATTAATTGTACTCCACCAGAACCAACTTCGCTTACAAAAGGAATAGAATTGGAAGTAATTAACTTAATTTCATCATCATTTAATCTTTTATGATGTGATCCAGGAATCACTTTTAAAGCACCATTTTTAATAGTCGTATCATCTAAATGAATACGCATGGCAAATGTGTTTTTAGAAATATCTTCGGTTGGACAAACACTAATAACTCCTTTTTTGTTTGTCCAAGATTTAAAACCCTCTGTCTCTTTTTTTTCTAATACATTAATTGGTACATCCTGATGCCAAGTTACATACCAATTATCTTTTGGCGATTTGTCAAAATAAATAGCTTTGGTTAAAAACACGTCCTTGTCAATTGATCTAATTAGTTTTCTAAAGTTTTTATTAAACAAAATATCTTTTAGCTCAGGCATTTTTTGTATTACTTTTCGCATTCCAAAAGCCTGCTCATCGTTTTCTTTTAGATAGTAATCCAATTTAGCTTTAAGCTTTCTAATATCTCTTTTAGTGTACACATGATTTAAAATCCCGAACCCTTTATACTCTAATCGTTTAGCAATTGTACGTAAGTTTTTATCATTAATTTCGGTTTCGTACGCATCTACAGCATCATATAAACGCTCTTTAATATTGCGTTTTAAACGTTCTGGCGCAATGACTTTAATACCTTCACCTAAACCTAAAATTTCCTTTTCTAATTCAAAATTAAGCTGCACATCTAAAGAAATAGTCACACCATAATTATCGCGACTCACTTCTTTTTGCGAATGATGAAAAGGTTTAGTTAAAACATAAGGTGCATGTTTATGATTTATATAAAGCAAAACCTTTTCTGGTGCCATGTTTGGACTAACAGACACACCTATTGCATCTTTATAAAATGTATCAGAATTAAAGGTTAAATCCGAAACAAAATTTTTAGTACTTTTTTTAATCGTAATTATACGATCTAAAGCTAAATTCATTAAACCTTCATTTGTTTTTCTTTTTCCAATAACAAACCACCTATTTCTAAATTCTTTTAGCAAATAAGGATGAAAAGTAAAGGTGCTTTCTTGTCTAGCTTTAAACGATTGATAGGTAATATCAATAGCTTCTTTTTTTAAGATAAATTGATACAACTTATCCAAAAACTGCAAGCCTTTTAAATTATCGTTTTTCTCAAAATCTATTAACGATTTTTCATGTGTTTTTTGTGTGTAAACATGATCTTCCAGTTTTTGAACCATACTACCCAACTCGTCAAAATGCGAAAACCCTTGAAACTGTTTTAAAAACGAAACCGCTTCAGAAAGCTTAGTTAAATCTTGATTAGAAATTGGACTATTGGTTATGCTATAATTGTCGTCTTCGTATTTATAATACTTTCTATCATAAACCACAATTGGTGCATTATAACCTAGTTTATCGCTACGCATCATCTGTAAATCTAACTGTACAGTACGTTTACTAACATCTATATCTTTTCCTTCGTATTCATATAAGGCATCAGATACTGCTTCAATTAAATCGTTAAGTGTCCATTGTCTAAAGTTATTCTGAAGACATTTATCTATGGTTTTATATCTAATTAATGCGTTTTTATTTACTGCCATATTATAAAATATTTCTTCTAAATTAAAAGAAAATATCTGCTACGCAAAAAGATTGCGTATTTATACAATTGTTTTGTCTTAAATATAAAAACAATGGAAGCTTTAAAACTTAAAATATTTGATGTCTTAACGGGAAAAATAACGGTTTCAGAATTTGAAAATTGGCTGTATAATTGTGAAGAATTTATAAGTCTAATAAATTCAAATTCGTTTTATTTTAATGTGATTTCTATTAACTATAAAGATGAAAAATGGAAAAAACAATTAGACAATTTAGTAAAAGAAAAATATAATGAAAACTTCAAGCTAGTATATAAAATTGAAAGGAGTTGTTTAGAAATAATAGAGTCTAATGAACCCAAAAAAGTCTATGAAATCTTAACTAAATTAACTTTAAATTTTGATTATGATACGGATTATTATGCTTTATGGGATTTTTATAGTATTCATAGTCGTTTTGACACATTTTACGGAAGTATGTTTAACGAAAATGAGTTATTAAAAGAAGCTAAATTTTATGCAAAACAAGTCATAGAATCAACAAAAAACTCTAAGAATTTTGTAGAAACAAATGAAACATTAATGAAAGAATTAAAGTCTTATGAAAGTGAGAAAATTATAGAAATTACATCTTTAAAACAAAAATTACTTGCTTTTTTCAAAAAAATATAATACTTCGTATTATGCAACCCAATTTTCCTGAAATGAAAAAATAAATTTGGAGAAGTCAAAAATAAAGTTAGATATTTGCATCGCATTTCAACCAAAACTAAGTTGAATTAAAAATTAGAAACTATGAGTTTATTTATAACATATCAAATCGACCCGAAAGGAATTCTTCCTTTTGCGAGGCTTCGTGATTATCGTTAGATAAACTTTTCAAATTTATAAATGAAAAACCCGAAGCCACTTAAAAACTGTTTCGGATTTTTTGTTTTCAGTCATTAGCAAACCTGCTAAACATATTTTTCAAAACAATTATTACAAAATTAAGACACGTGTCTCATTGATGTTTCCTGCACTTAAGACAGGCAAAACATTAAATCAATTTTACATTGTCACAAATCAAAATGTCTTTAAACATCAATAAAAACAGGTATTTAAAGACGTTAACAACTATAAAACATCATGGAAAAACCATTAATAAAAAATAAAATAATACAAATAACCTCAGGTCAAGGACCAGCAGAATGTTGTTGGGTTGTGGCTCAGGTTTTAAAATATTTTTTAGAATCTGTAAACAACTGTGGTATTGAATACAAGGTATTACACAGAGAAAAAGGAATTGAAAACATGACCTTACAATCTGTAACCATTCAATTAAAAGGAAAAAACTTAAGTCGGTTTTTAAGCGGATGGATTGGAACAATACAATGGGTTGGGACGTCAACATTTAGACCACAACACAAGCGCAAAAACTGGTTTGTTGGTGTGTATGAAATAAGAAAAAGTGAACAATTTCAAATTCTTGATAAAGATATAACCTATCAAGCCACAAAAAGTTCTGGACCAGGAGGACAACATGTTAACAAGGTAAGTTCTGCTATTAGAGCTACACATAAACCAACTAAAACACAAGTGTTGGTTATGGATAGTCGCTCTCAACATCAAAACAGAAAAATAGCAAAAACACGCTTACAAGAAAAAGTAACAGAGCAACAATTAAAAGCCTTACAATCTGGTATAAAAAACCAATGGAAAAACCACTTAACATTACAAAGAGGCAATCCAATAAAAGTTTTTAAAGGCACAGATTTTAAAAAAAATACAATTGTTAAAAGCTTTAAAAAACAACGCAATACATTAAAAAACGAATTGCAAAACGAGTTAAATAATTAAAAAACTTTTAAAAAGAAACATAAACTGAACTATTCTGTCATGCTAAGCCTGTCATTTTTGTTCAAAAAAATTAAAACAATGGACACTAATTTATTAAACAATTACGTGCTTAAGGCTATAGATGCTTATCCATATGATCTAGAAGAAACAGTAGAAAATCTAAATTATGCCTTGTCATACGAAAGCGATAATGCTTACGCTTTGTATTTAATGGGACGTTTACAAGCCGAACAATTAGGCAATTACGAAAAAGCAAAACAGTTTTATGCTGAAGCTTTGGCTAGTAAAATGGATTTTATACGTGTGTATCCAAGATACATTCAGACACTATTAAATAATGAAAATTTTGATGAAGCACAAAAGCTAATTGATTTTGCATTAACTATAAAAGGTATCGACAAAGGTTCTATTTGGAGTAAACAAGGTCAATTATATGAAATTAAACAAGAGTTTAAAAAAGCAATTAAAGCACTAAAAAAAGCGAAGCTATTTGGATACAACGATGGTTTTATAAGCTATGTAGATTCTGAAATATCAAGAGTTAAAAGCAAAATGAAACCAAACAAGAAAAAATCTAAAAACAAAAAAAAGAAGAAAAAATAACCATTTACAAGATTAAATTGTCTTGTAAATTTTAAAAACATTAAAAATGAAATTAACAAGAAACATATACTTTACTTCAGACCATCACTTTGGTCATGAAAACATTATAAAGTTTACCAATCGTCCATTTGGTAGTATTGAAGATATGGACCAAGAGCTAATAAAACGTTGGAATAGTAAGATTAATAAAAATGATAAAGTATATCATTTAGGAGATTTTGGGCTTTGTAAAGCAGACCGAATGAGAACTATTTTAGATCAATTAAACGGAAAAATATTTTTAATTAAAGGTAATCATGAAGGTGCTGCTTTAGCAAACCCAAATAGATTTGAGTGGATCAAAGATTATTTTGAATTAAACGTAGACGATGCAGATGCACCAAATGGCAAACAAAAAATAATCTTATTGCATTATGCAATGCGTGTTTGGCGATCAAGCTTTAGAGGTACCTGGCATTTATATGGTCATTCTCATGGAAGCTTACCAGACGATCCAACAATGAATAGTTTTGATGTAGGTGTAGATTGTCACGATTTTTATCCACTATCCTACGAAGAGGTAAAACAAATTATAAGTTTAAAAACATGGAAACCTCCATTTTAAAAATTAAAATTATGAAACGACAAGATTTATTAAAACGTTTCCTAACAGGAACAGACAAAACAGGACGCTTTATTGTTAGCTCAAAAATTACAGGCATTACCTATTTTATTGAGCCAATTGATAACGGAAAACCAAATAAACTTTGGGGAGACGTTGATCCTGCAACCAATAAATTAACAGGTGATTATGGCAACAAAGCAATTGGAGCTGTAAAAGAAAAAGACTCTTTAATTACCACAAATAATGGTTTTGTAAACATTTTAACCTTTAAAGGAAGTCCCTTAGGCGAAATAGATAGAAGAGATAAAATGTATGCATCTCAATAAACTTTAAAATATTTTTTTACTACGCAAAAACATTGCGCAATAATGTAAAATATTTGCAGAGTAATTAATAAGAAGACTTTTGGAATCAGACTTTAAAAGTAGCGCTCCACCAGATGTTGAAGCTGGTGGAGTTTAATAAAAGTTCTTTAACATAATAACTGGGAAAATAACGATTGGTAGTTTACTCGCTTTGGATGCGAGAGGTTGTAGGTTCGAGTCCTGCTTCTCAGACAAAACGTTCATTGAAATCTAATAAAATTCAGACAAACTGAATTTATTAGTCAAAATAATCATCATTTGTATAAATGATGGGGCAGCTTATTGTCCATAGATAAACTTGGTAACAAGGATAAATCTATTTGCAGACACTGCAAATGGAGACTGTTTTATTTAAAAACAGTACAGGTAAGCAAGCAACTAACGTAAACAACTGTATTCAAGGGGTAACCGCTGATGAGTATAAGTGTTTATAGCCAACATTTTTTTAGGCTTGAAGCGGAGACACTAATAGGAAAAGTTGTAGTAATAGGTTACGTATAGATCATCCAATCTAACGGAGCGTATTACAGTATTAAAGTTACCCGATTGGAAACTTTTCGGTAGCTTAAAATACGGTGTGTTGGGAAACACACAAGGAGAAGGTTGGTGTTTTGTAGGCTAAAATCTGCGAAGCCATTTTCGAAGCTCTTCTTCTAGGTCAAGTTTTAAAGTCTAGGTTCGATTCCTAGTATCTAAACCAAAAATTGGATATAGCTCAATTGGTAGAGCGCTGTATTTACTTACAGATAACGCAAAAGACTTCGGACGTCACAGCAGCTAGTAGTTGCCTAAACCCATTGAAACATATGGGACGACAAAGGTCGCAAGCCTTTATCGTGTAGTAAACATTCTAATAAGCCGCCTTAAACAAGGACGCTTATGAATAGTAAGGGAGCCAACCCTTGTAATTGCAAAGCGTGGTAAATAACCACTATGCAAGCTAAGTCTAAGTTGCTGAACAGTTGTGATGAAATTAGGCATCAGATAAGTACGTAATTCTCTAAGCAATGAGAAGCGCGTGGAAAACTAGAGAAGACGAAAGTTATAATTCTAGGAAAGTTTATCTACAAACGAAGGTATTCTCATATCGTTTTTTAAAATATTATTAATCTAATAAGATTAACTGGAAGCATTGAGCAATTGGTTGGCTCGTCAGACTGAAATGCGTTTTTACGCTTTCAACGATTCCTATTTAATAAAATAGAAATCATTGAGTTAAAATCTGATCTTTTAAAGCGTGTAGGTTCAAGTCCTACTGCTTCCACATCAAGCAAGTCTTGTTATGTGTTTCGGTATAGCACTATTGTATAAATCCTTGCGGTTTCGCATCAGGTTTTTATATCTAACTTGACTTGAAGGCTTCGGTTATTAGCCAAATAATAATCATCATCTATGTACACAGGTTCGAATCCTGTCTTCTCTAACAAGAAGTAGCTAAGTCAGGTTAAGCAGTAGATTCAATTTGTAGGTTCAAGTCCTACCAAAACCAAATGGTTTTGTGGCGAAATTGGTAGACGCACTGTATTTTGGTTACAGCAATTGAAATGGACTGAAAATCCACCATTCACTAAGAAAGTCACTTATAAAAATCGACTACCATTGTGTGTCTCACATAAAACGACAAAAAAAACAAAGTAAAGGCAAACTGGCTAAAAGCAAATTATTGCTAAAGCAGTCCAGAAAACACCTTGAAATACAATTAGTAATAAACCACTTTTAGGTTTTCTTTTTGTTGAGACTTTCAGAATTCAAGTCATTTAATTTTATATGATTTCAATTCCAGAAACAGCAACTTAAACAGATTTAAAACAATTTAAAACAGTTGTATTTCCCTAGTTAGAAAGATGGTTTGCTTTCGCTTTATTTTACTAAAGAATAGTCATTTCAGCTTGACTGAAATTCTATTATAAATGTTTAATCGTTCTGAGTAAAAAAAGAAAAATCAGAACACAAAAATTAGAAATCATGAAGAGAGTAAGAATTCATTCAGGTCATGTAGGTTTAGTGTTTAAAAATGGTGATTACCATCGTGTAATTACTCAAGGTAAACATTGGTTAGGGTTTAATGAGCGTGTTATAACGTACAATTTAAGCTTGCCATTTAACGCACCACAAGCTTTAGAAGTCTTACTTAAAGATGACGCTTTGGCAAACATGTTATCAGTAATAAATGTAGAAGATAACCAGATTGTTTTGGTTTACGAATACAACAACTTTAAACGCGTATTAACTCCAGGTCGTTATACATACTGGAATTCCTTAATCGATTACAAGTTTGTAACAGCAGATTTAAGTAAAATTGACATTACAGAACCAATCGATAAAGCATTGTTTTCTAAATTAGAAGTCAATAAATACATTCGTGCGTTTGAAGTAGCTGCTTATGAAAAAGCGGTCATGATTGTAAACGATAAATTTGAAAAAATCTTAGAACATGGTACTTACCGTTTCTGGAGAAATGATCAAACTATTAAAATCGCAAAAGCAGATTTACGTCAATTACAATTAGAAGTTGCAGGTCAAGAGTTGTTAACCAAAGACAAAGCAACAGTACGTATAAACTTTTATGCACAATACATAGTTACAGATATTGAAACTGCGTTAATGCGTAATAAAGATTACGAAAAGCAATTATATATTACATTACAATTAGCTTTACGTGCATTTGTTGGCGCATACACTTTAGACGAATTGTTAGAGCAAAAAGAAACTATTGCTACAGCAGTTTTACAAGATGTAAAAAAGCAAGCCAACACATTAGGTGTTAATGTATTGCATGCTGGTATTAGAGATGTTATCTTACCAGGTGACATGAAAGATATCATGAATCAGGTATTGATTGCGCATAAAAAAGCACAAGCAAATGTAGTAACAAGACGAGAAGAAACAGCCTCTACAAGAAGCTTATTAAATACTGCAAAATTAATGGAAGACAACACCATGTTGTTTAAATTAAAAGAAATGGAATATGTAGAAAAAATTGCTGATAAAATTGGAGAAATTACAGTCGCTGGAAACGGTAATGTAATCGAGCAATTAAAAGATATTTTTTCTGTGAATAAGTAAGGTTATGGCGTAACCCAAACCAAAAAGGGTTTGGGTCGCGCTTTCCGCTAAATCTTTTGCAAAAAAAGCAAAAGGATACCGCATCAATCGCTTACGCAGGTTAAACAGACAGTACTATGCAAATTGTTTTGACACAAATAAATTCACAGTAATTAAGTATATTTACTAATAACACTAAAAAGATTTACAAAATGAGTATGAAATGTGGAACAATAACAGACGAGACATTATCTGATTTGATTGATAATAATTTAGAAATTCAAAACAAATTAAAAGAACTAGGAATAACTGAAGATGGTTCACAATTAAAAATTGAATTAAAATATTCTGAATTATTAACTAAGGATGAGAAGGAAGCTTTTAAAAAAAGATATAAAAAACATTTTCGAAAAAAAACAAGAAAGCAATTTAAAAAAAGGAATCTAGTAGTTAAACCCGGAGAAGACAATTTAACTTTCCGTTTTTGCTTTTCGGACGCAGTCTGTGATATATGTTACCAAAACCTTCAAAAAAGAAGGAAAGAAAACAGTCTTATCTAATTAGAGTAAGTCGTTTTAATCTTAAACGTTTAACAACTCGTATACCTATAAATATACAACTCATTGTAGACTCAATACAATAAGCACAAAAAAGATGAATTCTTTTTAGTTGACCAACTTGTATCTATAAAAACATATCATAAAATTTTTATGATGTATTAAGGTTTACTTTTCCAATTTTTCTGAGACAAAGCTCCACATTTTAACTTATCAATATAAATTCTTTTAAATTTATTTTACTACGCAAAACTATTGCGTAATACACTATAATATTTGTAGTGTAATTAAAATGTCATTCAGAGCAAAGCGAAGAATCTCATTTATAAAAGAAATAAAAATGAACACAAAAATAACAGGAAACCATTTATTAGAATTAGGTTTCAGGCAAGGAAAATGGATGAAAGATGCTATTGCCTATATTAATGAAAACCAATTAAATGAAAAAGCAATGACTAATTATTTAGAGCAATTTAAATCTCCAGATCCAATTGCATTACATGTAAAACCAGTAGATTTTTCTATTAATATTAAAGCAGAAAATGACTTAGAAAAAGACAACGTTTTTAAAGTCGTAAACTCTATGCAAACCTTAATGAAAACACCAACATTAGTTGATGGAGCCATTATGCCTGACGCTTGTCCTACAGGTCCAGACGGAACCATTCCTGTTGGTGGAGTTGCAGTTGCAAAAAACGCAATACATCCAGGAATGCATAGTGCAGATATTTGTTGCTCTGTCATGTTAACCGATTTTGGTAAAGCAGATCCAAAAACTATTTTGGACGCTGCACATGCAAGTACACATTTTGGTCCAGGAGGAAGAGATAGAGATAATCAATTTAGATTTCCTGATGAGTTATTAGAAGCTTTTGAGTCTAACTTTTTCTTAAAAGACAAGCAAATGATCCAGATTGCAAGAACCCATTTGGGTACACAAGGTGATGGTAATCATTTCTTGTTTGTTGGTAAATCTAAAAAAACAGGAAACACTATGATGGTCACGCATCATGGATCCAGAGGTCCAGGAGCAAGATTGTACACTAAAGGGATGAAAATTGCTGAACGATTTAGACGCGACTTATCACCAGAAACAAAAAAGCAAAATGCGTGGATTCCGTTTAAAACTGAAGAAGGTCAAGCCTATTGGGATGCCTTGCAAATTATAAGAGATTGGACAAAGAAAAACCATGAGGTTTTACATGATGTTGTAGCAGAAACATTAAACATTAACATTGAAAGCAGATATTGGAACGAGCATAACTTTGTTTTTAAAGATGGTGATTTATTTTACCATGCAAAAGGCGCAACACCTTTGGATGCTAAGTTTATGCCAGATATTACTGGACCAAGATTAATCCCATTAAATATGAGTGAGCCTGTTTTAATTGTGGAAGGTAATACCACCAAAACCAATTTAGGGTTTGCACCTCATGGAGCTGGTAGAAATGTAAGCAGAACACAACACAGAAAAAGCAAAACAGGAACAACTATGCAAATCTTTAAAGAAGAAACTAGAGGTTTAGATGTTAGATTTTTTTCAAAAGAAATTGATATTACTGAATTGCCAAGTGCATACAAAAACGCCAAAGCAGTTAGAACACAAATGGACGAGTTTGGATTAGGAACTGTCATTGATGAAGTCTTACCTTATGGCTGTATTATGGCTGGAGATTGGCAAAAAAATGCACCTTGGAAGATTAAAAGAGAAAAACGAAATAGAAATAAAAAGTAAATTTTAGAAAGGGAAAAGTGGGCTGACGCAAGTTGGTCTGCTTTTTTAAATATTACATTTATAAAATGAAAACATCAAAATTAACTCAGTTAATCAAAGACTCAAAACCACTATTTTCAATAGAATGGCTATTAGTTAATGATGTGTTTTTTCAAGATGAATATCTGCAAAAATTCTCGAAACAACTTATTGATTTTCATGAAAACAACACACCAAAACACTTACCACTTCCTCACTTTTCTGAAGAAATAACACCTGATTTAAACAACGTGTTTTCAATATTTAAAAGCATTATTATAGTATTAGATGCTAACAATTTTATTTCTAATAAAGCAAATCAAAACTTAATCTCTAATACTATTCAAAAAACACCTTTTGAATCTGTTTTACAAATAATGGGACAAAGACAAACACCTGCAACCATTAAAACTAGTCAAGGTTTACCTTTAAAAAAACAAGAAATGATTGATAGTGGTTTAAAACCTTATAACAATCAAATTAGTGTTGGTGTTAGAGCTTGGGAAAAACATATTGATAGAACAGACGATGCTTTTTGGGGTAAAATTAGTGGTTCTCCTCAGGTAAAACAGAATACTGTAAAAAACATTATAACCAATATAATTAATAATCATACTTGGTGGAATACATTTTACCATTACAAACACCAAACTGTTTTTGAAATACGCGTAAAAAGTGGTCATGGTATGCGATGGTCTAAAGAAGACAAATCATTAATAGGTTTTTTGGAACCCTTTTTATAAATCAGATTATAAAACCTCCAAAATCTCAAAACTTAGATCTCTAAATGTAACACGATCTCCAATAGTTTTAGAAAACAATAATTGCCCTATTGGTGTATGAGATGAAATACCGTAAAACATATCATCTTTTATCTTTAATACTCCAGCACTTATCGCAATATAATAGTTTGCATTTGTAGTAAAAACTACACTACCTAAACGTATAGTTTTGGATGTGTTTTCTGTATTAATTTTAGATAAATTTTCTTTAATTTTAATAATTTCTACCAACTGGTTTCCAGCTTTTTCTCTTTCTAATTGTAACATTGCACGACCAGTTTCGTGTTTATCACCAGCACTACTTTTGGTTTCAGATAATAATGATTCCTGGATTTCAGTCATTGTTTTTTGAACAGTCAATAAACGGTTTTCAATAAAATTAAAACATTGCTTATATAATTTTTCTTTTATATTCATTTACACTAAATCTGCTAATTCTTCTCCAACAAAACTACCAATTGCAACTCCCATTCCACCTAATCGCACACCACAATATACATTATTACTAAGCTGTTTTAAAATAGGTTTTTTTTGAGTTCCAATTCCCATAATACCACTCCAACTATGGTCAATTTCAAATGATGTATTAGGCAGAATGGTGGTTTTAAGTAAGTCTTCTAATTTGTTTTGTATTAGAGTGGTTTGTCCTAAATCTGTAGTTTCTTCTGCTTTAAAATCAAGGTTTCGTCCTCCTCCTAATAAAATTCTATTATCAATATTCCTAAAATAATAATAACCTTCATCTAAATGAAATGTACCTTTTATATGTAAGTTTTTAATCGGTTTTGTAATCAATACTTGTGCTCTTGCTGGCTTAACTTTTTCGTCTAAAAGTTGAGAGGCAAAACCATTTGTAGCAATTAATAATTTTGATGTTGAAAAACCAAATTGATTAGTTTCGACTTTAACAGCATTTGCATCTTCAGAAAAACTAGTAACAGACACATTGTTTAATATTTTAATGCCATTTAAGAGTGCTTTTTGCAATAAAGCCTCCATCATCTTACCTGTATCTATTTGTCCTTCAAATTGATTAAAACTGTACTCGTTTTTTATATTTTGAAAACCAAATGTGTTGGATTTAAAGCTAAATACCTCAGCATTAAAAATTGGTTTTAATAATGTATTAACGTTCTTTATCTTTTCAACACAGTTTTCATATAAATTATCAGTTTTAGAAAACAACTCATAACCACCTAATTGTTGGTAGTCTATCGTTTTATCGCCTAAATTGTTTCTTAATAACTGAAGTCCATTAATACGTTTTTGAACTAAATCTGCAACCTCTTGTTCTGTATGTGACTTTAGATCATCTATAATTTCTGATAAACTTCCAAAACAAGCAAATCCTGCGTTTTTAGTACTTGCTCCTTGAGGTAAAGTTCCTTTTTCTAAAATTAAAACACTAGCTTTTGGGAACCGTTTTTTTAACTGTAAGGCACAATTTAATCCTACAATACCACTACCAACTATAGTATAATCTACGTTGGTAAGCCATGATTTTATTTCCCAATAACTCAATTTCATACTCAATAAGTTACTACAGTTTGTTTACTCTTGATTATTAATTACAAATTGTGCTAACGCGTTTATGTCTTTATTTTTTAATTGAAGTTGTCCTTTTACTTCTATGGTTTCGTCCGCATTACTAATTCCATTAATTTTTAAACCCAATAGTTTTTCCAAGTAATTATTTATCATTGGAAAGTGGTTTTGATCTTGCAGTTTTTCAAAATCAATAGTTAAATCAAAAACGTTAGTATTTTCAATCGTTTCTGCTTTATAGGGTTTCTCTAAATTAGTACTTGCTAACAACCCTTTTTCTGTTTTGTCTATCTTAAATTGATATAACGGAAACACCTCTTTACTTAAATTTCCTTGTTTTATTATAGACACTTTTTCAAGATAATTATATAGTTTTGAGGCGTCAGACGATAGTTGCATATTAATTTCTGGTACTTCCTTTTTTACAGCAGTTAGCGTTTCTACTTTTTCAAAATCTTCATTATATTCATAGGTTATTATAGAGTCCATTTGCGTTGTTGTATTTACCATTTCTAACGCTAAATGTCCATTATAATAAGTGCTTAAACTATCTGTTTGCACATCAACATTGTTATGCTTAAAAGACATATATTTTATAGTGGATAACAAATTAAGATTAAGCGTAACGCTAGCATCACTAGAAAAATTTACTCCTGTAAAGTTTTTTGGAGTATCTAAATATTGTGGCAATACTAAATTTCCTGTTATTAAAGCTTGTCCTGATTTAAAATCTAAATGTAAATTATTGTTTTTAGATAAAAAATTAATATGTGCATTTGCATCTTTAATTTTATTCCAAATTTTATTAGACTTACCTGATGTCTTTTTATCAACTAATATATCTGAAAATACCTCATTTACATTTTGTTTACTTGGGTTATAAGCTACAACACATTGTTTATCGTTAAAAGCAATCACAACTTTTTTATCTTTATTTGAAGCAACAGTAAACCCTGTTAAAGTTTTAAAATTGGTGATTTTATATTTGCTTTTGATATGGTTTTTAAAATGTGCTGAATCAGAAACTTTAAAAGAGGTAAAAATGGTAGTTCTAGGATTGTTTTTTACCGTATATAAAAATACATTTGCAGGAATTGTAAACCCTTTTTCTTCTTTTTTATCGTCCTTAATAGTATCTTTTTTAGACTTACTTTTTAAATAAAATGAAGGGTTTGTAATAGCATTAAACATTATAGATTGTGTAATACCATCCACTTTAATTTTTATAATTTGGTCTGCGTCTTCATGTATTACATCTTGGTATGATGCATAATCACGATACATCAAAAAACCTTTAAAAAGTAAGAGCAGCACACTAATAATAATGGCTGCTCTTTTTAATATTTTTTTAATTTTCATTAAAACTTATTTAATAAATTTTTCAATAATATTAAAAATATATTTTAAAGCATTTTCTTCTGTAGGTGGAACTTCTACAACCATTTCAGAAGTTAAAGTGTTTCCTTTTATTCTAGAAGCTGTTACATAAGCATCCTTAGAGGTATCTAAAAACCATTGTAGTTTTCCGTCACGATCTATTCCCATTTCATCTATTGGTAATTGAGATCCTAATTGCTTAGCACTTACAAAAACAGAATAACTGTTATTTAACATTCTTTTTTTATGAGTCGATGATACTTTAGCATCAAAAGTTCCGGTTGTTATTTTTCTCATTTCAACTTCAGAAGTACCTAAAAATACAATACCATCTTTAATTGTTAAATGAATAGATAATGGGCTTCTTGGCTCTTTAAACGTGTAAATACCGTTTGCAAAAGTTACCATTTCTTTATTAACTAAATAGCTAATAGATTTTTTAAGCAATTTTGTGTCGCCTGAAGACGCCATTACTAAAAAGTCAGGAATTGTTTCTGTTTTAGTTTTTTCTACCTCAACATATTCATAATCGTCATCATACTCATAAGACGTATAAGTAACTTCTTGTTTTGATATACCAGATAATAAAAACAATAGATCACCTTTAATGACATTTGCCACAGCTTCTTCGTCTAATAATAATGAAAATAAATCAATACCTAAACTAGCTTCTTCTCCATAATATGGCATTGTGCTAAGCATCTTATTCATTAAAACTGGGTATTCTTCAAGTGTTCCTTTAGTGTCAATAGAATAACTCATGTAACCAATCATTCTATCCTCATTAACATAATTTAAAAACTTTTTATTAAGTTTTCTTGCGGTCATTTTTTTATAGCTTTCTGCCATATCATCAGACATAGTGTAATCAGTACTTAACACCATTTTATCATCTTCTAACAATAATTTTGCCGATAAACTATTTCCTGCATATAATTTTGCTAAATCTAAACCATCTAATTGGCTACCATAATAACCACCTAATAAATCTGAATAAATCTGTCCAAAATCTTTAACCCATACTGTAGCTTCTGCTTTACTATCTAAACTTTTTAAATAGGATTTGTTTGTTAAAATCGAATTAGATTTAGATCCTGATTGAGTTAATATCTGTATTGCTTTTAATTTAGACCATTGATCTGTTAACTCTCTTTTAATAGTGTAATTTGATACATAATCAAAAGAATCATCAGTACCATATTCAGTAGACTCTATAACTGTTTCTTCTACTTCTTCTTCATAAGTCTCAGTAGATTCAATTACTGTTTCTTCTATCTCTTCCTCATAAGTCTCTGTAGCATCTCTAGCTGCATCAACCGCATGAGCAGCTGCTTCTTCACTATTAGAAGGTGCTGGAGGTGGTGGAGGAATAGTTTCTGGCCAATCACCATATACGTTTTCTGACTGAAGTCCATAACGCTCTAAAACCGCTTCGTCCTGAAAATAAAGCTCATTAGTAGAACTAGCCACCATTACTAAAGTGTTATTGTTCCAAACGATTGCTGGACCGTTTTCATCTTTAATTGTCTTAACTCCATTTTGACTAACAATCTCAACTTTACCTGATTTTTTAAAAAAATCTTCAAACTGATTTACATCCTTTAACCCAACAATAAAAACATTATGATTTACGCTATCATTAGCTTGCATAAAATAGTGCGCTGACGCTTTTAAATTAAAACCAAAATCGTCTAATGAGTTAACATTCAAGTCACCTCTATTAGCTTCCTTTAAAATTTCAGATCCAAAAAAAGAGTTGTTTAACTCTTCCATAGATAATAACTGTAATATGTTTTCTCCTTTTACTGTTGCAACAACTGAGGCGTCACTTGGTATTTTAGATGCTGTTTTTTGAGCTAATACTGTTGTAGAAACACATAAAATAGCTAGTAATAATAATTTTTTCATTGATTAATAGTTGATTATTGGTTATTTTTTTAATTGAATTTGAGTATTAAAATCTCCTGTTCCGTCTATAATATCTAATGCACTCACACGTTGCATTACTGCTTTTTTGGATTTAGAAATTTTAGCTTGTTGGTTATTTTGAGATTGGACTTCTTTGTCGAATCTATATATCACAGTATAAGAAGCATCATCAAATACTTTTTTGTTTTCAGACTTAAGTTTATTATACTGCTTTTTTACGTCATCTGAATAAGTGTACTTTCTTTTAAAATTCAAGTTTTTGTTATCAAAAAAGTAAGATGATAGTCCTGTATTATGTTTTTGCTCTCCAGCTACTTTATTAGTTATTTTATTAATATTCTCTATCGTTTTAAAATCACACTTTACAGAAAATATAAAATTGTCATAATCGGCAGTTTTTTTAATATTGGAGATACCTTCAGATTTTTTTAATTCTGAAACTACTTGATCTAAGCCTTTTTGGATATCTGTTCTAGAAGGCACCTTAACACCATTAACAGAGTCTAAAAGCATTATGGAAGCTAGTTTAGCTTTACTTTTACTCATGTTTAAGGTAAACGTCATTGTACCTGTACCATCACTTTTAAGATCAACCTCTTCAATGATTTCAAAACAAGAGGTTATTGTTAAGATAATTACAAGTAAGAAACTATATTTAAGGTATTTAGCAATTTTCATTTAAAATATTTTATGTAACAAAGATACAGAAAGGTTTTTCTTTTTTCTAATAAAAAAAACTCCGAAAATTTCTTTCGGAGTTTTTATATATTTTATTCTTCTTTTTGCTTTTCAATTACAAAATCTTCCATAAATTTAGTAGTATAGTTTCCAGATAAATAATCTGGATGATCCATTAACTGTCTATGAAAAGGAATGGTTGTTTTAATTCCTTCTATAACAAACTCGTCTAAAGCACGCTTCATTTTATTAATAGCCTCTTCACGCGTCTGTGCTGTTGTAATTAACTTAGCAATCATAGAATCGTAATTAGGCGGAATACTGTATCCAGCATAAACATGAGTATCTAAACGCACACCATGTCCTCCTGGAGCATGTAATGTTGTTATTTTTCCTGGAGAAGGACGGAAGTCGTTAAAAGGATCTTCAGCGTTTATACGACACTCTATTGAGTGTAAATTTGGTGTATAGTTTTTACCTGAAATTGGCACACCTGCTGCTACTAGGATTTGTTCACGGATTAAGTCAAAATCAATCACTTGTTCTGTAATTGGATGCTCTACTTGAATACGTGTATTCATTTCCATAAAGTAGAAGTTTCTATGTTTATCTACAAGAAACTCTACAGTTCCTGCTCCTTCGTACTTTATGTACTCTGCTGCTTTTACTGCTGCTTCACCCATTTTTTTACGCAAAGCTGTAGTCATAAAAGGGGAAGGTACTTCTTCTGTTAATTTTTGATGACGACGTTGTACAGAACAATCTCTTTCTGATAAGTGACATGCTTTACCTGTAGAATCTCCAACAATTTGAATTTCGATATGTCTTGGCTCTTCAATAAGTTTTTCCATGTACATATCATCATTTCCAAATGCAGCTTTAGATTCAGCACGTGCAGACTCCCATGCATTTTGCAAATCTTCTTCTTTCCACACAGCACGCATTCCTTTTCCTCCACCACCAGCAGACGCTTTAAGCATAACAGGATAACCTGTTTCTTTAGCTACTACTAAACAATCTTCAAAAGTTTCGATAACACCTTCACTTCCTGGAACACAAGGTACACCTGCTGCAATCATTGTAGATTTTGCATTGGCTTTGTCACCCATTCTGTTAATCATGTCTTCTGAAGCACCAATAAATTTAATATGATGTTCTTCGCAAATTTTTGAAAACTTAGCGTTTTCGGATAAAAATCCATAACCTGGATGTATAGCATCAGCATTTGTTATTTCTGCTGCTGCAATTATATTTGAAATTTTTAGGTAGGATTCGCTACTTGCAGGTGGTCCAATACAAACCGCTTCATCTGCAAATTTAACGTGTAAACTTTCTGCATCTGCTGTAGAGTATACAGCAACTGTTTTAATACCCATTTCTTTACAGGTTCTAATAACACGTAATGCTATTTCTCCTCTATTGGCAACTAGTATTTTTTTAAACATCTTTTTTGAATTAGATAATTAGACAATTAGGGATTATTCGATTATTCGATTATTATTTTTCTAATACTCGATAGATCTAATAATCTAAAATTAAGATGGGTCTACTAAAAATAATGGTTGATCAAACTCTACTGGAGAAGAATCGTCCACTAATATTTTAACAACTTTACCTGATACTTCAGATTCAATTTCGTTAAATAATTTCATTGCTTCAATAATACACAGTACATCTCCTTCTGCAATGTTTTGACCAACTTCAACAAATAATGGTTTATCTGGAGATGGTTTTCTATAAAATGTTCCAATAATTGGAGACTTAATAGTAATATATTTTGAATTATCGTCCGCTTCTGGAGCTACTGTTTCTGTTGGTGTTGCAGCTACAGGAGCTGCTTGCATTGGCTGCTGCATTGGCATTTGTGCTTGCATTGGCATTTGCTGAACGTAAGTTGTTTCTGTTTCAGAACCTGTTTTAATAGTGATTTTTACATCATCAGTTTCTAATTTAACTTCACTTGCACCAGACTTGGCAACAAATTTAATTAAGTTTTGAATATCTTTTAAATCCATAATTATAAGTTATTAATTTAGTTTGTTAGTTTGTTAAGAGTTGTAAGCCCATTTTAAATAAATAGAACCCCAAGTAAAACCTCCTCCAAAAGCAGCGAATACTAAATTATCGCCTTTTTTAAGCTGAGTTTCAAAATCGCTAAGTAATAAAGGTAAGGTTGCAGATGTGGTATTACCATATCTGTGTATGTTTTTTAAGACTTTATTGTCTTCTAGATTCATTCTGTTTGCTGTAGCATCAATAATACGCATATTTGCTTGATGTGGTACTAACCATGATACATCATCATGACTAAGGTTGTTGCGTTTCATTATTTGCTCGCATGCATCTGCCATATTAGAAACTGCAAACTTAAAAACGGTACGTCCATCTTGGTGCACAAAATGTTTTTTATCTTCTAAAGTTTTTTGAGATGCTGGTAATATAGATCCTCCTGCTTCTATTTTTAAAAACTCTCTTCCTGTTCCATCACTTCTAAGGTATTCATCCTGAAACCCTAAACCTTCTTCATTTGGTTCTAATAGTACAGCTCCTGCTCCATCACCAAAAATAATACAAGTCGCACGATCTGTATAGTCTATTATAGAAGACATTTTATCTGCTCCAATTAGTAATATTTTTTTATAACGTCCAGACTCAATATAACTTGTTGCTGTCGATAATCCATATAAAAAACTAGAACAAGCAGCTTGCAAATCATAAGCAAAAGCATTTGTTGCTCCTATTTGAGTTGCTGTATACACAGCAGTGGAAGCAACTAACATGTCTGGAGTTGCGGTAGCAACAATAACTAAGTCTATTTCTTTAGGATCTAGATTACGTTTTTTAATTAAATCTTTAGCTGCGTTAATAGCCATAAAGGAAGTTCCTTGACCTTCTTCTTTTAAAATTCTACGTTCTTTAATTCCTGTTCTTGAAGTTATCCATTCGTCATTAGTATCTACAAGGGTTTCTAACACCTTATTAGATAAAATATAGTCTGGCACATAGGCACCAACAGCAGTAATTGCAGCAGTAGTTTTGCTCATTTTTTAGCTATTTTAGTCAAAAAAAGGTCAAAAACGACCATATTTGACTTGAATTTAATAAAATTAGTCTTTTTTGACTAATTGAATGCAAAGTAAATCCTTTTTAACTTATAGAAAAATAAATCATAAAAAAAACGCTCACAAGTGAGCGTTTTATTGTATGCATGCATAGTAATTATGCTACGTTTTCTTCAACTGAGTTGTCAATTAACACTTGACCTCTGTAGTAAAGTTTTCCTTCACTCCAGTGAGCTCTGTGATATAAGTGTGCTTCACCAGTTGTTGGGCAAGTTGCAATTTGTGGCGCAGTTGCTTTATAATGTGTTCTTCTCTTATCTCTTCTAGTTTTCGAGATTTTTCTTTTAGGATGTGCCATTTTATATAATTATTTATCCGTTAATAGTTTTTTTAATGTATTCCAACGAGGATCTGTTTCCTCTTGGTCTTCTTTTTTGTCTTTTATTCTTGGACTAAGTTCTTCTAATTTTTCAAGTATTTCTGAATCTAATGTTCCGTCTTCAACTCCTGGATGTATACGTTTGCTTGGTAATGCTAATACAACTAACTCATATATATATTGTTGGATATTGACTTCATATTCACCATGTGGAATAATTAATATGTCAATATGCTCATCATTATATTCTTCTCCAAATTTAATTACCAAATCAAAAGTGTTTGATATTGGTAAGTCAAATGGCTCATTAGTAACATCACAGTTTACGTTTACTGTTCCAGAAACTTCAAAATTTAACTCTAATAAAGTTGATTTTTTTACAAAAATTAAATCTACTTTAATATCGCATGAGTTAAACTCTTCATACTCAAAATGATCAAAGAACGTTTGGTCAATATTATAATCAAAAAGATGTTTTCCTTCTTTTAAACCTACAAATGGTATTGTAAATTCTTTTAATTGCTTCATTACCACATCTATTTTGAGCCTGCAAATATATAAAAAATTCTTTATTTTGAAGACTTATAAACATTTTTTTGTTTATATCTTTCTTTTAGAAAATCCTAGCGGATTTTGACTTATGATTTTATACTCGTTTCTATTTTTAAAAATCTGTATTCCTGTAAAAATAGCCTCTTTAAAAGAACTCATGTCTGCTGTTCCTTTTCCGGCAATTTCATAGGCTGTCCCATGATCTGGAGAGGTTCTAACTCGGTTTAAACCTGCTGTATAATTTACACCTTGTCCAAATGATAATGTTTTAAATGGTATTAATCCTTGGTCATGATAAGACGCAATTATAGCGTCAAAATTTTTATAATTATTAGACCCAAAAAAACTATCAGCTGCATATGGTCCAAAAACTAACATACCTGATGTCTTTATTTTTTGAAGTGTTGGACGTAAAATGTCATCGTCTTCATTACCTATAACACCATTATCTCCTGTATGCGGATTAATGCCTAAAACTGCAATTTTGGGCTTATTAATTTTAAAATCTTGTTTAAGAGAGGTGTAAACTGTATTTATTTTTTCTTCTATAAGTTCTGGAGTAATGTGACTAGCTATATCTTTTACAGGTACATGATCTGTAAACAACCCAACTCTTAATCCTTCTGTAACCATAAACATTAGACTGTTACCTTCTAACTCTTGATTTAAGTAATCTGTATGTCCAGGAAATTTAAAAGTTTCAGATTGTATATTATGTTTGTTTATTGGAGCTGTAACTAACACATCAATAGCTTCGTCTTTTAAAGCTTTTGTTGCTTGCTCTAGAGACTTAATAGCATACTCTCCAATTTTAATGTCTTCTTGTCCAAAGTTTATATTTACATTTTCTTTCCAACAATTTAAAATATTAACGCGTCCAACAAGCGCTTGATTAACGTTATGTATTCCGTTTAAGTTTATATCTAATTTAAAATGGTTTTTAACAAAACTCATCGTCTTAATAGATGCAAAAATAATAGGTGTACAAAAATCTAGCATCCTTTTGTCTTCAAATATTTTTAAAACAACTTCTGCACCAATCCCATTAAGATCACCTATAGATATTCCTAGTTTAATATTTTCTTCTTTCTTCATTAATACTACTAACTATTGTTTGTAAATTTACCAAAGCAAATTTAACCAAATAATACGATTAAGTTTATGTTTACAGGAATAATTGAAACGCTAGGTACAGTAAAACAATTATCTACACTAAAAGGTAATTTAGAGATCACTATTGAAAGTAATATTACTAGTCAATTAAAAATTGATCAAAGTGTTGCGCATAATGGTGTGTGTTTGACTGTTGTCGAAATTAATAATAATCAATACAGAGTTACTGCTATAAAGGAAACTTTAGACAAAAGTAATATTGGTAATTTACAAGTAAATGATGTTGTTAATCTTGAACGCGCAATGAAGCTTGGAGATAGATTGGATGGACATATTGTACAAGGACATGTAGACCAAACTGCAACTTGTATTGATGCAAATGAAACAAATGGAAGTTGGTTATATACATTTGAGTATGATCCAAAATTAAATAATATAACTATTGAAAAAGGGTCTGTTACAGTTAATGGAGTAAGTCTTACTGTTGTCAACTCTGCTAAAAACAGCTTTAGTGTTGCTATAATACCTTATACTTATGCACACACAAATTTTAAAACATTTAAAATTGGAACAAAAGTAAATTTAGAATTTGACGTAATAGGTAAGTATGTAAAGCGCCTTAACGAACTAAACGTTTGATGCTTTTCTTGAAGTTATAATCTTGTAAACACCATAAGCAACACCAAGTATTACTAGTGCAACAATACCATTATCTATAGGAAGACCTGGTGGTGGTGTAGGTGGTGGTGGAATAACTACTTGTGCAACTCCAGCAATGCTTATTAATAAAAATAAGACCGAAACTAATAATGTTTTATTTTTCTTCATCTTTGATTTGAGGGTGTAAATGTATGAAAAAAACTATGCTAACAAAACTTTTGAAACTCTTTTTTGTTAAAAAACATCTTTAAAGCGCTATTTTTCTCGATGAAATACGGTTTTTCGTTGGTTTTCGCTTATTTCTTGACGATTTAATAACATTAAAATTGAAGAAAAAAATCATTCTAAACCAATTTAACAACTAATTGAAGAAAACTAATTACAAAATAAGAGGTTAATTAAGCATAAAACTCTAAATACTTGTTCTTAACAATTTGACCAACTGGTTTGTTTTCAATTTTACTTTCTAACCAAGATATAATGTCTAGATATAAAAATGCACGACGCTCAAAAGGATGGTCTTCATATTGCTTTAAAACTTCAAGTAACTTTCTAAATTCTTTTTTAATATCCTGAGGATATATGTCTTGTAGCCCTCTAATAAATTTTATCATTTCTTTTTGTACCTCGTGTAAGTCATTCATTTTAATTAAAAACTTATAAGTACTACGTAATAAAGTTTCTAAATGATAATCTAAACCTGCTTCATAATGTGCAACTAAATTTAATACTCTAGAAAAGCAGAGTAAATCTTCACGCATTGATAATGACTTGTTAGAAATAATCTTATCAAGATAGTTGATACATTCTTGATTATTACCAGCTCCAAAATGTAAACTTGCAAACTTGTAATAAAAAATCATCTTATGATGTGCATCAATTTTATTATTAAATTGAATTAATTCTGTTTCAATTTGTGGTATTAATAACAGTCCTTCTTCAAAACTTCCATCTATAAAATACTGATTGATTTTATGGAAATTACCATATAGAAACACTAAAGCCTCAATATTTTCACCCTTTGGAAAATCAGATTGGTTTACAACTGTATAAAACTCATCAAGCTTATTGATAAACTTTGGCTTGTTTTTTATAAAGTACAATGCTTCTAATAAATAATTATTTCCTTTTAAGAAAAAAACAGGGTTTAGATTTATCATCTTAGGGTTGTCATAAAACAAATCCACCCATTTTAATGCATACTTATAACAATTTAAAAAGTCTTGCATTAAAAAACTATACCATAAATGTGCTTTATATAACCATAGTTTTTCTCTAAAACCTAGTTTAGATAATTCTAATTTTGGAAGTCTATCATTAAAATATTTAGTAACTGCTTTACTTTCTTCTTCATTTTTTACATAGCCAGTTTTTAAAATTATACTATATAATTGTAAAGACAAATTAGATAATTTACTGGTTATAACATTAAGCTCACTTAGTTCTTTGGCTTGAACGGTTAAATAATCTGCTCTGTTACTAATACTTCTGGTAATGTACTGAGCCTCAATTATTTTTTCTAATTCTACAATTTCAAAAGCTAAGTTTTTTTCTTCATTTACAATTGCTAACTCTTTAGCTTTATCTAAGATTTTTAAACTCTGTTTATACAACCCTTTATGGTATAAAATAGAAGCAAAATCTAATTGTTCTCTAATCTGAGAACGTATATTTTGATGTGAAGGATTTAGCTTTAAGCTAATTAAAATCTGCTTATATAAATGTGCTTTGACATTAGCTAATTGTTGTTTTTTTACGTCTGTAGATTTTAAAATTAAAGACTCACTGTAAACCTTCATTTTATCCAAAACATTAAAAACACTCAAAAACTTTGAATCCTGATTAACCCCTAATCTTCCAACATACAACTTAAATTGTCGCTTTTCAGATTTGGTTAAGGATTTTACCAATAGAAATAAATTATCTTTTTGATCTTTAGTCATCAATTAAAAATGATGTTATGTTGTTGATTTTCAGGTGTTTAAAAAGCTTTTGTTTAATTGAACATCGTATGAATTAAAAAACGAGGTCTAACAAATTTTTAACCAAAGTATAAATTAGTACTACAATACAAAAATAATTCTCTCTTAAAATGTCAAAAAACAACATTCAAATATTTGATACTACTCTACGTGATGGCGAGCAAGTGCCTGGCTGTAAACTAAACACAGAACAGAAAGTCGTCATCGCTAAACAACTTGACCAATTAGGTGTAGATGTTATAGAAGCTGGTTTTCCTGTCTCAAGTCCAGGTGATTTTAAATCAGTTGAAGCTATAGCAAAAATCGTAAAAAACGCAACTGTTTGTGGTTTAACCAGAGCAGTAGAAAATGATATAAAAGTTGCAGCAGAAGCACTTAAATTTGCAAAAAAACCTAGAATCCATACAGGAATAGGTACTTCAGAATCTCATATAAAATTTAAATTTAATTCTAACAAAGATGCTATTATAGAACGTGCGTTTAACGCTGTTGCCTATGCAAAATCTTTTGTTGAAGATGTTGAGTTTTATGCTGAAGATGCTGGACGTACAGAAAACGAATATTTAGCAAGAGTTTGTGAAGCTGCAATAAAAGCTGGAGCAACTGTTTTAAATATTCCTGATACTACAGGATACTGTTTACCTAGTGAGTATGGTGCAAAAATAAAATACCTTATGGAAAACGTAAAAGGTATTGAAAAAGCCATTTTATCTTGTCACTGTCATAACGATCTAGGTTTAGCTACAGCAAATTCTATTGAAGGCGTTATTAATGGAGCAAGACAAATTGAATGTACTATAAATGGTATAGGTGAGCGTGCAGGAAACACTGCTTTAGAAGAAGTAGTCATGGTTTTAAAACAACATCCTTATTTAGATTTAGACACTAATATTGACACCAGAATGCTATATGGTTTAAGTCAATTAGTCAGTGATAGTATGGGGATTTATACGCAACCCAACAAAGCAATAGTTGGTGCAAACGCATTTGCACATAGCTCTGGAATACATCAAGATGGAGTAATAAAAAATCGTGAAACTTACGAGATTATAGACCCAAAAGATGTTGGTGTAACAGAATCTGCAATAGTATTAACAGCACGTAGCGGAAGGGCTGCTTTAGCCTATAGAGCAAAAAATGTAGGTTACGAATTAACCAAACTACAATTAGATGATGTGTATGCAAATTTTTTAACTTTTGCAGATAAAAAAAAGGAAGTAAACGATAATGATATCCATCAGATCATTGAATCTAGTAAGATGTATAAACAAATAATTAGCGCTTAAATGAAAAAGACATTATTTGATAAAGTTTGGGATGCACATGTTGTTGATGCTGTAAAAGATGGACCACAAGTCCTTTATATAGATAAACACCTAATACACGAAGTAACAAGTCCACAAGCATTTAACGAGTTGGAACGACGTAATATTCCTGTTTTTCGTCCTAATCAAATTGTGGCTACTGCAGACCACAATACACCAACTTTAGAACAACATTTACCAGTTAAAGATGAGTTGTCAAGAAAACAATTAAAACAGTTATCAGATAACTGTAAAAAAAATAATATCACATTATATGAATTAGGCCATAAATATAATGGAATTGTACACGTAATGGCTCCAGAATTAGGTGTGACTCAACCAGGTATGACTATTGTTTGTGGAGACTCACACACCTCAACACATGGTGCTTTTGGTACTATAGCATTTGGTATTGGTACTAGTCAAGTAGCACAGGTTTTTGCAAGTCAATGTTTACTATTAACAAAACCTAAAAGTTTAAGAGTATCTGTTAACGGAACTTTAAAAAATGGCGTATTACCAAAAGATGTTATTCTATATATTATAGCAAAACTAGGTACCAATGCTGGTACAGGTTATTTCTGTGAGTATGCTGGAGATGTTTTTGAAAACATGTCTATGGAAGGACGTATGACAGTTTGTAATATGAGTATTGAAATGGGAGCACGTGGAGGAATGATTGCTCCAGACCAAACCACTTTTGACTATGTAAAGGGACGTAAGTTTGCTCCTAAAGATTCTGATTTTGATAAAAAAGTGGCCTATTGGAAAACATTACCAACAGATGAAGGCGCAACTTTTGATCAAGAATACACTTTTGATGCAAAAGATATTGAACCCATGGTTACTTATGGTACAAATCCAGGAATGGGAATTAAAGTAACAGAAAATATACCAACAATAAATGACGCTTCTTTTGAAAAATCTTTAGAATATATGGATTTTAAAAAAGGTGAATCTTTAATAAATAAGCCAATTAATTTTGTGTTTATTGGAAGTTGCACCAATTCTAGAATTGAAGATTTTAGAGTGGCTGCAAACTACATAAAAGGAAAACAAAAAGCAGAAAACGTTACAGCTTGGTTAGTACCAGGAAGTAAGCAAGTAGAGGCTCAGATTATAAAAGAAGGCTTAAAAGATGTTTTTGATGCTGCTGGTTTTGAGTTGCGTCAACCAGGTTGTAGTGCTTGCTTAGCTATGAATGACGATAAAATTCCGCAAGGCGAATATTGCGTATCAACCTCAAATAGAAATTTTGAAGGTAGACAAGGTCAAGGATCTAGAACAATTTTAGCAAGTCCATTAGTTGCTGCAGCAACTGCAGTAGAAGGAAAAATTGTAGATATAACTAAACAATTAAATTAAAATGGAAAAGTTTACAACATTACAATCAAAAGCTATTCCATTAGCAATTGAAAACATAGATACAGACCAAATTATTCCTGCTCGTTTTTTAAAAGCAACAGACAGAGAAGGATTTGGAGATAATGTTTTTAGAGATTGGAGATTTAATAAAGACGGATCAAAAAACGACACATTTGCATTAAACAATACAAAATATTCAGGAAGCATATTAGTAGCTGGAGATAATTTTGGTTGTGGCTCTAGTAGGGAGCATGCAGCTTGGGCTTTAAGCGACTATGGTTTTAAAGTTATTGTATCTAGTTTTTTTGCAGACATTTTTAGAGGAAATGCATTAAATAATGGGTTATTACCTGTTCAAGTCTCTCCAGGATTTTTAAAAGTTTTGTTAGATGAAATCTCTAAAAACCCAGAAACTAACTTAGAAGTAAATCTAGAACAACAAACTATCTCTGTTAAAGACACTTCTTTTAAAGAAAACTTTGACATTGATGCTTACAAAAAGACATGCATGATAAATGGTTATGATGATATTGACTATTTATTAAGTAAAAAAGAAATTATTACAGCTTTTGAAGCTAAAAAAACATACTAATTAATTATACTATGAAACTAAACATAGCTGTTTTATCAGGTGATGGAATTGGTCCAGAAGTAACAGATCAAGCCATAAAAGTATTAAATGCAATAGCTTTAGAGTTTGATCACACTTTTTTGTTTAAAGAAGCTCCTGTTGGTGCAATTGCAATTGACAAACAAAACAATCCTTTGCCAGATGCAACTTTAGATTTATGCAAAACCAGTGACGCTATTTTATTTGGAGCAATTGGACACCCAAAATATGATAATGATCCTAGCGCAAAAATACGTCCAGAACAAGGTTTATTAAAACTAAGGAAAGAGCTTGGTTTATATGCAAACATAAGACCTGTAAAAGCTTATGATGTATTATTAGACAAATCACCACTTAAAAAAAACATCATAGAAGGTACAGATATAAGTATTTATCGTGAGTTAACTGGTGGTATTTATTTTGGTAAAAAACAATTAAGCGAGGATGGGAATACAGCATCTGATTTATGCGAGTATTCTCGAAATGAAATAGAACGTATTGCACACATGGCTTTTAAAACAGCACAATCAAGACGTAAAAAAGTAACCTTAGTCGACAAGGCAAATGTTTTAGAAACCTCAAGATTATGGCGTAAAGTAGTTACTGAGTTAGCTGGAAATTATCCAGATGTAACATTAGATTTCTTATTTGTAGATAATGCAGCAATGCAAATGATTTTAAACCCTAAACAGTTTGATGTTATTTTAACAGAAAACCTATTTGGCGATGTTATTAGTGATGAAGCTAGTGTTATTGGTGGATCAATTGGATTATTAGCATCTGCTTCAGTAGGAGATAAATATGCGATGTTTGAACCAATTCATGGGTCTTACCCTCAAGCAACAGGAAAAGGCATTGCAAACCCTGTAGCTTCCATATTAAGTGCAGCAATGCTATTAGAACATTTTGAATTATTTGATGAAGCTAACTTAATTAAAGAAGGTGTTGAAAAATCTTTAAAATTAGAAATCACTACTCCAGATTTAAACTCATCATATGATAATATTACAACTTCAAAAGTTGGAGATTTTATAGCCGATTTTATAAGTAACCCAAATGAAACGAATATTAACTTTACTAATATTCACTTAGGACAGTCTACAATTATTTAATTATTATTTTTTTAGTCTAATATGCTTGGTAATTAATTTTATCAAGCATTTTTGATTTAAATAAAATAGAGCATATAAAAAAAAGACCTCGAAACTAATAAGTCTCGAGGCCTTTTCATACAAACTAACTAAAACCTAATGCTCGTTTAGTCTAAAGTCTGGATATGCATCCATACCATGTTCATGAGCATCAAGACCTTCTAATTCTTCTTTTTCTGAAACTCTAATTCCTACAGTTTTCTTCATTATAAAGATTATTATAAATGAAGATATTATACAAAAAGCAGCATAAGACGCTACACCAATAAGTTGGCTAACAAATTGCGCTCCACTTGCTAATTCTCCAAAAATTCCAACTGCTAATGTTCCCCAAATACCACACACTAAGTGTACAGCAATTGCACCAACTGGATCATCTAATTTTAATTTATCAATTAATGATACTGCAAAAACAATTAATACTCCTGCAATAGCGCCAATAACAATAGCGTCAGTTGGACTCATTTGGTCTGCTCCTGCAGTAATACCAACTAATCCTCCTAAAATACCATTTAAAAACATTGTTAAGTCTAAGTTTTTATATAATACTGTTGAAGTAATAGCAGAAACAACTCCACCTGCTGCTGCTGCTAAACAAGTTGTAACTAAAGTTAATGAAGTTAAACTAGGATCTGCAGATAAAACAGAACCTCCATTAAAACCAAACCAACCCAACCAAAGTATTAATACTCCTGCGGTAGCTAATGGTATATTATGACCTGGAATGGCTTGAATTTTACCATCTTTAAATTTTCCAATTCTAGATCCTAATAAACATACTGCAACTAAAGCAGCCCATCCACCTACAGAGTGCACTAATGTAGAACCTGCAAAGTCATAAAAAGGTGTTTCTAGACTATCTAAAAAACCTCCTCCCCATTTCCAAGATCCTGCAATTGGGTAAACCAATCCAACATAAATTAATGTAAAAACCATAAATGGTCCAATTTTCATTCGCTCTGCAACTGCTCCAGAAACTATCGTTGCTGCTGTTGCTGCAAACATTCCTTGGAACAAGAAATCTGTCCAATAGGTATAACCTTCATTATAAGCTAAATCTAATGCACCTTCTGCGTTAAGTGGTGCATCTAAACCAAATCCAGCAAATCCAATAAAACCATTAAACTCACCTGGATACATTAAATTAAATCCAATTAAGCAGTATAACAATAATCCTACTGTAATTATAAATATATTTTTAAATAAAATATTGATTGTGTTTTTTTGTCTTGTTAAACCAATTTCTAAAAATGCAAATCCTAAATGCATAAAGAAAACTAGTGCTGTACAGATCATCATCCATACATTATTTGTAGTAAGTAATTCCATTTTTTTTATTTTAAAGTGTTTCCTCCTTTTTCTCCTGTTCTTATTCTGTAAACGTCATCGATTTTTGAAACGAATATTTTACCATCTCCTACTTCGCCTGTAGAACCAGCTTCTAATATCGCTTTGATTGTAACTTCTTCAAAATCATCATTTACAACTATAGATAAATAGCGTCTTTGTATGTCACTTGTACTATAAGACACACCTCTATAAACATGACCTTCTTTTTCGTTACCAAGTCCTGTAACATCCCAATATGAGAAGAAGTTTACACCAACTTCATGTAACGCTTTTTTTACTGAGGAAAACTTAGATTTCCTGATAATTGCTTCAACTTTTTTCATTTTATATTAGTTTTAGTTAGAATTTATAAATTGCTGCTAATGTAAACGCAGATAAGCTACTTGCATCTTCTCCATCTGCATCAAAGTAAGCAGCATCATTATTACTCCAAGAGTCTAATCTAATTTCTGGCTTAATAATTAAATTGCTATCTACTGTGTAACTTCCTGTTAAAGTTGCAGCAAATACACTTGGTAAATCATCAATATCTTTATCGTGATACCCAAAATACTCTCCTCTTAACCCAATGCTAAAATCGTCTGATGTTGCAAATTGAGGATATATAGCAGCTCCATAAAACCCACTACCATCATTGTCATTGTATGCAGCATTAATTCCTAAAAATAAATCTTCAGACACATCAAATCCACCAGTATAATCAACTTCAAAACCTAATCCTCCATTATTACCACTGTCATAGTAAAAATTCAAGAATTGACCTGAATAACCTAATTGAGCACCAAATGAATATTCACCTGTAAAAGAAGTGTCATTAGTATCCCAAGGGTTCATCACTGCTAACATTAAGCTAAAGTCATCAGATAAAGCAAAATCAGCTTTTAAACCAACATGAGAGAATGGTCCGTGAGAAAATAAATAAGAAGTACTGTAGTTAAAGTTTGCAGCTGGTGCAATAACCTCGTAACCTAAAAAGGTATTAAAACGTCCCATTGTTAAGGTTGTTTTTTCTGAAACATTCCAGTAAGCATAAGCTTGGTTTACAATTCCATCAACAATATCATTGCTAAAAGTTGCTCCTGCACCTCTTGGTCCAGTTACTAAATCAAGTACAGCTCCTACTTTTCCGCTTTCGTAGCTAGCAATAATGTTACCCATACCTAAAGCAAATCCTGTTTGTCCTGCAAAAGCAGTCCCAAATGATTGTCCTGAATCATCAGAAGCTGTTAAATATGTTTGATAATACGCATCAACACTTCCTTCTATTGAGAATTTTTTTTCAGGGTTAGTTGAGTCCTCTTGAGCAATTGATAATGTAGTTGCAAAAACAAGTGCTAAAGTAAATAGTTTTTTCATAATTTAATTGTTTTAATTGTTAGTTTTCGTTTTCAAATCTAGTTTAAAAATAATTTAACCCCTAAAAAAATAGGGGTTGTAATTTAATTTTTATTATAATTTAATTTTTAACCCTATTTTTTATAGGGTATAGCAAATTCAATGTGTGTTTTTTGTTAATTTCATATTTTCTAATTTGACTAAAACTCAATAAAACACGTTTTTTAATAAATTATCTTCAATAATTTCCTTGTCACGAAAACGTTTTCGCAACAAATGGTTGTTTTTTAACATTTTTTTATATTGTTTATTTAATAATAGAATCGGGGAAAATTTACTTAAATAACATTATATAACTGTCAAAATCAGAATTTCGAAAAAGTGTTTGAGCTTTTTTTTAATTCAAGTTTTAGCATGTATATTGGGATTGCAATAAGGCTGAAAAAGCCTTTAAAAATCAAGAGTTATGCTAAAAAAACAAGGACTTTATTTGCCAGAATTTGAACACGATAATTGTGGTGCAGGATTCATCTGTAGTTTAACAGGAAAACGATCTAATGACATCATCCATAAAGCACTAGAAATTTTAGTAAAATTAGAGCATCGTGGAGCTGTAAGTTCTGATGGAGTTACAGGAGATGGAGCTGGTATATTAATTGATATTCCACACAAATTTTTTAAGATTTTCTGTGAGTTTGATTTACCAGAAGCTGGAGAATATGCAGTCAGCAATGTGTTTCTTCCAAAAAAAGAAAATCAACGTCAATATTGCATTGATGTTTTTGAGAAAGAAATTAAAAATCAAGGTCTTAAATTAATTGGTTGGAGAGATGTACCTGTAAACAGCGATGTTTTAGGTAAAGTTGCTAAAGTAACAGAGCCTTTTGTAAAGCAAATTTTTATAGGAAAGTCTGACGATAAGCAAACAGAAAGAGATTTCAACATCAAATTATATGCTGCACGTAAAATTGCAGAACACACTATATATGACTCTAAATTATCCGAGTCTAAATTCTTTTACCTTCCTAGTTTATCTACTAAAATAATAATTTTTAAAGGCTTATTAATGCCTGAACATATTAATGAGTATTACTTAGACTTATTTAATTCAGCATTAGATACACGACTAGCATTAGTACACCAACGTTTTTCTACCAATACATTCCCAACTTGGGATTTAGCGCAACCGTTTAGATACATTTGTCATAATGGAGAAATAAACACAGTAAGAGGTAATGTATCGCGTATGTTTTCTCGAGAAGAAATCATGGAAAGCCCATTGTTTGGTGACGATATTAAAAAGATAATTCCAACAGTATTAAGAGGAAAATCAGATTCTGCAACATTAGATATGGTTGTAGAATTATTATTAATGACTGGTCGTTCACTTCCTGAAGCAATGATGATGTTAGTACCAGAAGCTTGGGAGAAAAACCAAAATATGTCTGATGCTAAAAAAGCATTTTACGAATATAATTCTTGCTTAATGGAACCTTGGGATGAACCAGCATCAATCCCTTTTACAGATGGTAATTTTATTGGTGCAGTATTAGATAGAAATGGATTACGTCCTTCTAGATATACAGTAACAAAAAACGGAAATGTTATCATGTCTTCAGAAACTGGAGTTGTAGATATCAAACCAGAAAATATTGAGTTTCATGGTCGTTTAGAACCTGGAAAAATGTTTTTAGTAAACATGAACGAAGGTCGCATTGTAAACGATGAAGAAATTAAAGAAGAAATAGCAGCCAAACACCCATACAGACAATGGTTAAATGAAAACCTAGTGCATCTTCGAGATATTGAAGCAAAAAAAGGACCTATTAAGTATGATGAAATAGATCTTAAAAAACGTGAAGTTGTCTTTGGTTATACGGAAGAAGATTTAAACACCATTATTCGTCCTATGGCTCAATTAGGAAAAGAACCTATTGGATCTATGGGAAGCGATACTCCAATAGCCATTTTATCTGAAAGACCTCAACTAATATACAACTACTTCAAACAGTTATTTGCTCAAGTTACCAATCCGCCTTTAGATGGTATTCGTGAGGAGTTAATTACAGATATTAGCTTAACGCTTGGTAGTGACGTCAATATATTTGATATAAATGCAGAGCATTGTAAAAAATTAAAAATTCAGAATCCAGTAATCTCTAAACACGATTTAGATAAAATTAGAGATTATGATACTAATCCAGATTTTAAAGTCGAATCTATTTCCATGTTATATGAAGTAAATAGAGGATTAAATGAATTAGAAGTCGCACTAGAAAACTTAGTAACAAAAGCATCAAAAGCAATTGATGATGGTGCAAATATCATTATTTTATCAGATAGATTTGTAGATGAAAACCACGCTCCAATTCCTGCACTTTTAGCATGTTCTTACCTAAATCATGCATTACACAAATTAGAAAAACGTTCAAGAATAAGTCTTATAATTGAATCTGCAGAACCTAGAGAAGTACATCATTTTGCATTATTATTTGGTTATGGAGCAAGTGCTGTAAACCCATACATTGTAAATGAAATTGTTCAGAAACAAATCAACAATGAAGACCTTACAGATTTAGAATATTTAGCAGCAATTAAAAACTATAATAAAGCTATAGGAAAAGGAATCCTGAAGGTGATGAATAAAATCGGAATTTCAACCCTAAACTCTTATCGTGGTTCTCAATTATTTGAATGTATTGGAATTAACACAAAAACAGTCGAAAAATATTTCCCAAATACAACAACACGTATTCAAGGTATTGGATTAAGAGAAATTGAACAAGAAATTGTAAAACGACACAAAAAAGCATTTCATAAAAATATTGAGCCCAATATTGAAATTGGTGGAGATTACAGATGGAGACGTGGACAAGAAAAGCACATGTTTAATCCACTAACCGTTGCTAAACTTCAAGAATCGGTAAGAACCAATAAAGCCTCTACTTTTAAAGAGTATTCAGAGCTGGTTAACAACCAATCTAAAAATTTAATGACTATTAGAGGGTTGTTTGAGTTTGATCAATTTGACCCAATTCCATTAGATGAAGTAGAACCATGGACAGAAATCGTTAAGCGTTTTAAAACTGGAGCCATGTCATATGGTTCAATTAGTAAAGAAGCACACGAAAACTTAGCGGTTGCCATGAATAGAATTGGAGGAAAATCTAATTCTGGTGAAGGAGGAGAAGATCAAGAACGTTTTTACAAAAGCTCACAAGGAGATTGGAAAAACTCAGCAATTAAACAAGTCGCTTCAGGTAGATTTGGTGTTACATCAAACTACTTAACAAGCGCAAACGAAATTCAAATAAAAATAGCCCAAGGTGCAAAACCTGGAGAAGGAGGACAATTACCTGGACCAAAAGTAAATCGCGAGATTGCTAAAACCAGAAATTCTACTCCTTATGTTGGATTAATTTCACCTCCACCACATCACGATATTTATTCTATTGAAGATTTATCACAACTTATTTATGATGTAAAATCTGCTAACAGAACAGCTAGAATTAATGTAAAATTAGTCTCAGAAGTAGGTGTTGGTACAGTTGCAGCTGGTGTTGCAAAAGCAAAAGCAGATGTTATTTTAGTATCTGGTTTTGATGGAGGTACTGGAGCTTCGCCATTAACATCTCTACGTCATTGTGGATTACCTTGGGAACTTGGTATAGCTGAAGCGCAACAAACTTTAGTGATGAACGATTTAAGAAACAGAATCGTTTTAGAATGTGATGGACAATTAAAAACTGGTCGTGATGTTGCTATTGCGTGTTTATTAGGAGCAGAAGAATTTGGTTTTGCTACAGCGCCTTTAGTCGCTTCTGGTTGTATTATGATGCGTGTATGTCACTTAAATACATGTCCAGTTGGTATTGCAACCCAGAATCCTGAATTACGTAAAAAGTTTAAAGGTAAGCCAGAACACGTCGTTAACTACATGTATTTTGTAGCGCAAGAATTACGTGAGATTATGGCAAAATTAGGATTTAGAACCATAAATGAAATGGTAGGACAATCTCAAAAACTAAACAGAAACAAAGCAATAGACCATTATAAATCATCAGGTATTGACTTAACTCCTATTTTACACAAAGTAGAAGTTGCAGAAGATGTTCAACTTTATAATACATATTGTCAAGACCACAACCTAAATGTGCACTTAGATTTTAAAATTATTAAACAAGCACATCAAGCTTTATTTAGAAGACAAAAAACACATTTAGAAATGCCTATCACAAATATTGATAGAGCAGTTGGAGCAGTAATAAGTAACGAGATTTCAAAAATTTATGGTGCAGATGGTTTACCAGAAGACACTATAGACATAGAATTTACAGGTTCTGCAGGACAAAGTTTTGGTGCATTTGCAACCAAAGGATTAAAATTTACGGTTCACGGAAATACCAACGATTACTTAGGTAAAGGATTGTCTGGAGCTAAATTAATTATCAAAGTACCAGAAAAATGTACCATTGTTCCAGAGGATAATATTATTACTGGAAACGTAACACTATATGGAGCTACTGCTGGAGAAGTTTATATAAACGGAAAAGCAGGAGAGCGTTTTTGTGTAAGAAACTCTGGCGCAAAAGCAGTAGTCGAAGGTATTGGAGATCATGGTTGCGAGTATATGACAGGTGGAGTTGCAGTTGTACTTGGTGCTGTAGGTAGAAACTTTGGAGCAGGAATGAGTGGAGGAATTGCTTTTGTTTTAGACGAAGATGGAACCTTCAAACAGAATTGTAATTCGGAAGATTTAAATATCGATCCAATTGAAAACGAAGACGATGTTCTTCAACTTAAACAATTAATCGAAAATCATTTTGAAGCTACTGGAAGTCCATTAGCCGATCGTATTTTAAAAGACTGGAACAACTACCTTCCAAAGTTTAAAAAGGTATTACCTGAAGAGTACAGACAAGCCTTAGTGAGATTAGAAAAAGAAGAATTAGAATTAGCGTAAATTATGGGAAAGACAACAGGATTTTTAGAGTTTAAGCGCCAAAACGAAAGTTATATTGAGCCAAAAAAACGAATTGAAAACTATAACGAATTTACGGTTCCGTTAAAGGAAGAAAAATTAAAAGATCAAGGTGCACGTTGTATGGATTGCGGAATTCCGTTTTGCCATAGTGGTTGTCCGTTAGGAAATTTAATTCCAGATTTTAACGATAAAGTCTATAAAGGAAAATGGAAAGAAGCTGCTGAGATTTTACACAAAACCAACAACTTCCCTGAGTTTACAGGACGTTTATGTCCAGCACCTTGCGAAGAAGCTTGCGTTTTAGGTATTAATGAAGATCCAGTAACTATTGAAAATATTGAAAAAAACATAGTAGAAACAGCCTTTAAAGAAGGTTGGATTATTGCACAACCTCCAAAAGTTAGAACCCAAAAAACAGTTGCTGTTATTGGTTCTGGACCTGCTGGATTAGCTGCTGCACAACAATTAAATCGTGCAGGACATACAGTTACTGTTTTTGAACGCGACGAAAAAGTTGGTGGATTATTACGTTACGGAATTCCTGATTTTAAAATGGAGAAAAACGTGATAGACAGACGTGTTGCTGTTTTAGAAGAAGAAGGTATTACTTTTAAAACCAATGCACATGTTGGAGTCAACGTTGATGCTAACCAACTTAAAGACGACTTTGATGCTGTCGTTTTATGTGGAGGAGCAACCGTTAGACGAAACATCCCAATTCCTGGAGCAGACTTAAAAGGTGTAACACAAGCAATGGATTTTCTAAAGCTGAACAATCAATACGTTGATGGATTAGTCGATTTTAAAGACGTAATTTCTGCAAAAGGAAAAGACATTATCGTAATTGGTGGTGGAGACACAGGAAGCGATTGCATTGGGACTTCTAATCGTCATGGAGCAACATCTGTAACAAACTTCGAGATTTTAAGCAAACCTACTGAAGGTCGTCCAGCGCATCAACCTTGGCCTTATTGGCCAATGCGATTAAAGACAACAACTTCTCACAAAGAAGGTGTAGAACGTTTTTTTAGTATTTCTACAAAAGAGTTTATTGGAGACAAAAAAGGAAACTTAACAGGATTAAAAACCGTTGAAGTAGAATGGATTTTTACTCCTGGAGAAAGACCACAACTTAAAGAAGTACCAAATACTGAAAAAGAATGGAAATGCGACATCGCATTATTAGCACTTGGTTTTACAGGAGCCGAAAAAACATTAGCAGATCAGTTTGGTTTAAGTATGGATTTTAGAACCAACATTGAAGCATCAACTAAAGATTATACAACTAATGTTCCTGGTGTTTTTGCAGCTGGAGATATGCGTCGTGGACAATCTTTAATTGTTTGGGCAATATCTGAAGGTAGACAAGCTGCACACCATATTGACACGTATTTAATGGGAGAATCTAGTTTACCTTTAAAGGATGATAGTGATTTACCTAGAGTTTAATTAATTTCTGCGGAAGCAGGAATCTTATATATAAAAAAAGCACCTTTTTCAAGGTGCTTTTTTTATGGATTCATGCTATAAAATTTGAAAACCTACGCAGATGAAATAATTATTTTATTTTGGATACTTCGCTCTAATCCCATCCAAACACAAATTACCTATACTACCAACATGCGAATGCTTCTTAGAAGTATCTGGTGTATACGTTCCATTTTCAACTTCACCTCCTATTTTTTGATAGGCCTCTCTAAAAGGCATACCTTCTACCACTAAAGTATTAATATTATCTACTGTAAATAAGTATTGATACTTAGCATCATTCAAATCAATATCTTTTACAATCACTTGTTGAATAGCAAATGTAAAGATGTCTAACAAATCTTTTACATCTTCAATTGCTGCAATAATATTTTCTTTTAATAACTGAAAATCTCTATGGTAACCACTTGGTAAATTATTGGTGATTAACACCATTTCGGTATGTAAAGCTTGTATTTTATTTGCTTTTCCTCTAATTAATTCAAACACATCTGGATTTTTTTTATGAGGCATAATACTGCTTCCTGTGGTTAACTCATCTGGAAAGGCAATAAAACCAAAATTCTGACTATTATACACACAAATATCCATTGCAAAACGCGCTAATGTATTACACACACTTCCTAAAGCTAAAGCGATAGTTCGTTCGCTTTTTCCTCTACTCATTTGTGCAGCAACCACGTTATATTTTAAGGTTGAAAAACCCAATTCTTTAGTGGTTAAATCTCTATCAATAGGAAATGAACTTCCGTAACCTGCTGCAGAACCTAAGGGATTTTGATCCACAGTTTTCAAGGCTGCGTTTAGCAAATAGACATCGTCAATTAACACCTCAGCATAGGCAGAAAACCATAATCCAAAGGAGGAAGGCATTGCGACTTGCAAATGTGTATAACCAGGAAGTAATGCTTCTTTATGCGTTTCCGCCAAACCTAAAAGGGTATCAAAAAACGTTTTTGTTTTGTCGTTAATCTCTTTTAAATTCTCTTTGTAGTACAATTGAAGTGCAACTAAAACTTGATCGTTTCTAGAACGTGCTGTATGAATTTTTTTTCCAACATCTCCTAAGGTTTTTGTCAGCTCATATTCAATTTTAGAATGTACATCTTCAAAGGATTTTTCAATAACGAATGTTCCGTTTTCTATCGTTTCTGCAATTGCTTTTAAGCCATTTTTAAGCTGTTGCATTTCTTGCGAAGAAATAATACCAATGGACTCCAACATAATAGCATGTGCTAAGGATGCTTGCACATCGTACTTAGCAATATGCAAATCAATTTCTCTGTCGTTTCCAACGGTAAATTGTTCTATTTTTTTATCGATACTAATTCCTTTGTCCCAGAGTTTCATATTCTTTAGTTTATCTGTTGATTTGTTCTTCGTCACTTCGAGTGATTCTGATTTTTTATCAGAATTGTATCGAGAAGCATTTTCTTGTTTTCGATACATTTCTCCTTACAGTCGAAACACTCAAACTGACGAAAATCTTACAATACTTTTTCTAATAATTCAATATATATTTTAATGCCTTCTTCAATTTCATTTATATAAATAAACTCATCTGCAGAATGCGATCGTGTGCTATCTCCTGGACCTAATTTTAAGGAAGGACAACTCAAAACTGCTTGATCTGATAATGTTGGCGAACCATAAGTGCTTCTACCAATTTCTATTCCTGCAATCACCAATGGATGATCGATTGGAATAGACGATGAATTTAATTTTATACTACGTGGAATAATACTATCACAAGGTGCTTCCTTTTGTAAAATATCTACAATTTCTTGATTTGAATATTTATCATTTACACGAACATCCACCACCAATTGCACATCTGCAGGAACTGCATTGTGCTGCTTTCCTGCGTTGATTTGTGTAACGGTTAATTTTACTTCACCTAAAGCTTCAGATGTTTTATTAAATGTGTAATTTTTAAACCATTCTAATACTGGAATACTTTTATAAATAGCATTATCGTTATTTGGATGTGCTGCATGACTTGGTGTTCCTTTTACAATTGCATCAAACACAACCAAGCCTTTTTCAGCAACTGCTAAATGCATTAAGGTTGGCTCTCCAACAATCGCGACGTCTACCTTTGGAATTACATTTAGCATGCTGTTCAATCCGTTTGGACCACTACTCTCTTCTTCCGCGGAAGCGACAATAACCAGATTATAATTTAGTTCTTTTTTATCGTAAAAATAGGCAAACGTTGCTAACAAACTCACCAAACATCCTCCAGCATCATTGCTTCCTAAGCCATATAATTTACCATCTTCAACAATAGCTTTAAAGGGATCTTTAGTATACCCATTATTTGGTTTTACCGTATCGTGATGCGAGTTTAACAACAACGTTGGTTTGCTGTCATCAAAATGTTTATTGGTTGCCCAAACATTATGTTTTGTACGATTAAACGGAATATCTTGTGCTACAAACCATTGCTCTATATGTGCTGCTGTTGGACCTTCTTCTGAAGAAAACGACTGCGTTTCTATCAATTGTTTTAATAAAGCAATTGCTCTTGTTGTTAGTTTTTCTATCATTTTGAAATGGTTGTGTGTTTATTGTTTTTATCGAAAAGCATATCTGATTTACCAATACAAACTTTATTAACTTGATGGTTTATGGCATGAAAACAGTTGTTTAATTTAGGAAGCATGCCTTCAAAAATCACTTTATTTTCTACCAATGTTTTATACGTTTCTGTGTTTATGTTTTCTATTACAGAATTGTCATCATCTACGTTTTCTAAAACACCATTTTTTTCGAAGCAATAATATAATTCAGTATTATATACTGAAGCAAAACCTATTGCTAATTCTGAAGCAATGGTATCTGCATTTGTGTTTAATAATTGCCCATTTTTATCATGTGTAATGGCACAAAAAACAGGAGTTATATTGTTATTTAATAGTAATTCTAAAGTTTCTGTATTTACCTTTTTGACGTCTCCAGCAAATCCATAATCGATAGGTTTTGATGGTCTTTTGTCTGATATTATTGTATTACCATCTGCACCAGAAAAACCAATTGCATTGCAATTGTTGGCTTGTAATTGTGCCACTACGTTTTTATTGATTTTTCCAGCATAAACCATCGTGATAATATCTAAAGTTTCTAAATCAGTAATACGTCTTCCGTCAATCATTTTAACTTCCACTTGCATTTGCTGTGCTAGTTTTGTTGCTAATTTTCCGCCTCCATGAACTAGGATTTTAGGAGCATCTATAGTCGCGAATGCTTTTAGGAATTGCTGTAAGGCGTTATCATCATCGATGATGTTTCCTCCAATTTTTATGATTTTTAGTGTTTTCATAAGTGCTGAACTAGTTTCAGTATCTTTTTATTTAAAGTTAGATTCTGAAACAAGTTCAGAATTGTGAAGATTTTACAAATCTTCTAAAATCTGCTTCAAAACAATTTGTGCAGCAAAAGTTCTATTATTTGCTTGCTGAATTACAACAGAATTCTTACTATCTAAAACAGCATCTTCCACAACCACATTTCGTCTTACAGGTAAACAATGCATAAATTTTGCGTTTCCTAATTTAGCTTTAGTCATCATCCAGCTTTCATCTTGACTAAGTACTTTTCCATAGTCATTATAACTACTCCAATTTTTCACATAGACAAAATCTGCATCTTTTAATGCGTCTTCTTGATTGTGATTTATTGGTGTGTTTTTCGTAATTGCTTCGCTTAATTCATAACCATCAGGATGTGTAAGGGTTAAATCTATATCCATATTTTGAATCATTTCTACAAACGAATTTGCAACCGCTTGTGGCAACGCTTTGGGATGTGGAGCCCAAGACAAGACTACTTTTGGTTTTGGTTTTTCGGTTAATTCGGCAATAGTAATTGCATCTGCCAATGCTTGTAAAGGATGCGCTGTAGCACTTTCCATATTCACAATTGGTACTGTAGCGTATTTTACAAAGCTGTTCATTACAAACTCACTTTCATCTTTTTGTTTATCGGTTAAACTTGGGAATGCTCTTATAGCAATTACATCTGCATATTGCGAAATCACTTGCGCTGCTTCTTTAATATGTTCAGACGTATCAGCATTCATGATGGTTCCATCTTCAAATTCTAAATTCCAAGCATCATTAACGTTTAAAATCATCACATCCATTCCTAAGTTTTTTGCAGCCTTTTCTGTACTTAATCGCGTTCGCAAACTGGAATTAAAAAACAGCATGACTAATGTTTTGTTTTTTCCTAAGTCTTGAAATTTAAAAGGATTTTTTTTTAATAAAATGGTTTCCTTTATAGTTTCTTGAAGATTTAATATGTCTTTTATTTCTGTATACTTTTTCATTTTAATTCACTTTTTAAAGCATCAAAAAACAAATCGATATGTTCTTTTTTGACGGTTAAAGGCGGAAGAATTCTTAATAAATTAGCATTCTTTGCACTTCCTGTAAATATTTTATGATCGAAAATCAACTTTTTACGTAGTTCAGCTATTGGAAAATCGAACTCCAAACCAAGCATTAATCCTCTTCCTTTAATGTTCTTTATTTCTGAAACTTCTTTTGCTTTTTCTATAAAATAGGCTGAAATTTCTTTTGCATTTTGCATCAAATTCTCTTCTTCAATAACTTCTAAAACCGTTAAAGAAGCAGCACACGCTAAATGATTTCCACCAAAAGTGGTTCCTAATAAACCAAAAGACGCTTTAATGTTTGGGTGAATTAAAATGCCTCCAATTGGGAAACCATTTCCCATTCCTTTGGCTATGGAAATAATATCTGGAGTAATACCATGTTTTTGAAATGCGAAAAAATCGCCTGTTCTTCCAAAACCAGATTGCACTTCATCTGCTATAAAACACGTATTGTATTTTTTACATAATGCATCGACACCTTCGTAAAACGCTGCAGTACTTTCGTCTAAACCTCCAACACCCTGAATACACTCAATAATTACTGCACAAACATCGTTTTTAGCTAGTGCTTTTTCTACACCTTCTAAGTCTCCTAATTCTAGAATCTCAACCTCTTGTTGTGCATTAATTGGCGCAATAATCTTCGCATTATCTGTTGCCGCAACTGCTGCAGAGGTACGACCATGAAAGCCATTTTTAAAAGCAACAACTTTTTTCTTTCCGTTATGGAATGACGCTAATTTTAAAGCATTTTCATTGGCTTCTGCACCAGAATTACATAAAAACAACTCGTAATCTTTACAACCAGATAATTGTTCTAATTTGTCTGCTAATTGTACTTGTAACGGATTCTGAATCGAATTACTATAAAAGCCTAATTTGGCAACTTGCTCTGAAATTGCAGACACATATTTTGGATGAGAATGACCAATAGAAATCACAGCATGTCCACCATATAAATCTAAATATTTGGTGTTATTTTCGTCAAAAACAAAGACATCTTTAGCCTTTACAGGTGTGATATCGAATAATGGATACACGTTAAACAAACTCATATCTGTTCTTTTTTAATGTTGTTAATTTTGTTAAACGAAGCAATCATACCTTGAATTAAAGACGAACTCAATCCTTTGTGTTCCATTTCGTTTAAACCTTCAATCGTACACCCTTTTGGTGTTGTTACACGATCAATTTCTTCTTCTGGATGATTCCCATTTGTAATCAATAAATTTGCTGCTCCTTCGCTAGTATACATTGCTAATTCTTGTGCTTCTTTAGCATCAAAACCTAACTGAATGGCAGCTTGTGTTGTCGCTCTAATTAAACGCATCCAAAACGCAACACCACTTGCGCAAACCACAGTTGCTGCTTGCATTTGACTTTCTGGAATACTTAATGAATGTCCCAAACGATTAAAGATCGCCTCAGCAATTTTAATACGTTTTTCACCTTGCACATTACTACACAAACACGTCATTGATTTACCTACTGCAATCGCTGTGTTTGGCATTGCTCGAATTATAAATTTATCTGCTCCAACTTGCGCTTCAATCTTAGGAATTAAAAAACCTGTAATGGTCGAAATCAAGACGTGTTTTTCTGTTAAATACGATTTAATATCATTCAATATTTGTTCAAAATGTCTAGGTTGCACAGCAAAAATGATAATATCAGATTGCTTTACAGCTTCGGCATTATCTGTAGTTAAATGCACGTTTTTATAACCATCAAATTCTTGAATCTCTTCTAAGTTCCGTTTGGTTAAATACAAACTGGTAATGGCATTATTAGTTATCAATCCTTTTGCGATGGACTTTCCTAAATTCCCTGTTCCTATAATTGCTATTTTCATTTGTTCTTTTTTTGTTCTTCTTTATTTTTTGGACGTTACCCAAGGGTCACGCTTTCCGTTATATCTTTTTTGTCTTGTTCTCGATACAAATTTGCTCATGCTTCACAAATTCACTCGAACTGACATCAAAAAAGGATGCTACTTCAACCGCTAACGCAGCAGCAGTACTTTTAAAAATAAGTAGCTTTCAGATTTAAACCTTCTGTTTCATCAAAACCAAACATTAAGTTCATGTTTTGAATGGCTTGTCCAGAAGCTCCTTTTAATAAATTATCAATGATGCTTGTGACCAATAATTTGTCTTCATGTTTATGTAAATGAAGGATGCATTTATTAGTATTTACTACTTGTTTTAAATGAATTTCTTCTTCTGAAACTATAGTAAACGCAGCATCTTTATAAAAATCGCTATACAATGCTTTTGCTTCTTCTAAGCTTCCTGAAAACTTAGTATAAAGCGTAGCAAAAATTCCTCTAGAAAAATCACCACGATTTGGCATAAAGTTGATGTCTGACTTAAAGTTAGATTGCAACAATTTTACCGACTGATTAATCTCACCTAAATGCTGATGCGTAAATGCTTTATAATGCGAAAAATTATTAGCACGCCACGTAAAATGTGTGGTTGCAGATAATGATGTTCCTGCTCCTGTTGCTCCTGTAACTGCATTAACATGGACATCGTTTTGCAAAACTTCAGCTTTAGCTAAAGGCAATAATGCTAACTGAATTGCTGAGGCAAAACACCCTGGATTTGCAATATAATTAGCGCTTTTAATCGCTTCTTTATTTAATTCGGGTAAACCGTAAACAAACGTTTTACCTTCAAAAACTGCATCTTTTGTTAATCTAAAATCATTACTTAAATCAATGATTTTAGTTTCAGCAGAAAACGAATTCTTCTCTAAAAATGCTTTAGAATTTCCGTGACCTAAACACAAAAACATCACGTCCACTTTTGGGTTAATTTCACTTGAAAACACTAAATCTGTACTGCCAATTAAATCTTGGTGTACTTTATATACTTTGTTGCCAGCATTAGATGTACTGTAAATAAAATTGATGTTTGCTTTAGGATGGTTTAACAACAATCTAATAAGTTCTCCTGCTGTATAACCTGCACCTCCAATGATTCCTATTTCTAACATAGCTTATGAGTTTACTTGTTGATAAATCTTATTTTGATTACCTACAATTTTGATAAAGCCTTTTGCTTCATCTGCAGTCCAACCTTTATTTTCTTCACCATAACTTCCGAATTTCGCATTCATTAAATCATGCTTAGATGTAATACCATCTAAATTGAAATGATATGGTTTTAGCGTTACAAAAACATCTCCTGAGACTTTGTCTTGACTGCTTTGTAAAAAAGCTTCCATATCTCGCATTACTGGATCTAAATATTGACCTTCATGCAAATGCATTCCGTAGAAACTCGCTAAATATTCTTTGTGTTGTAATTGCCATTTGGTAAGCGTGTGTTTTTCTAATAAATGATGTGCTTTGATAGTAACCAAAGCACCTGCAGCTTCAAAACCAACACGACCTTTAATACCAACAATAGTATCTCCAACATGAATATCTCTACCAATTGCATAAGCAGATGCTAGGTTGTTTAAGACTTCAATATTAATTTCTGGATTGTTTTTAATTCCGTTAACAGCAACCAATTCTCCTTTTAAAAAAGTTAATGTTACTTTCTCTTCTTCGGCATGCTTTAATTGTGATGGAAATGCCGATTCTGGTAATGGTTTTTCCGAAGTCAAGGTTTCTGATCCTCCAACGCTTGTTCCCCAAAGTCCTTTATTGATTGAGTATTTTGCTTTTTCCCAAGACATATCAATTCCATTTTCTTTTAGGTAATCAATTTCTTGTTGTCTTGTTAAACTTCCATCTCTAATTGGTGTAATAATTTTAATATTTGGCGCTAAGGTTTGAAAAATCATATCAAAACGAACTTGATCATTTCCAGCTCCTGTGCTTCCGTGTGCGATATATTCGGCATCAATACTTTTTGCGTACTCTACAATTTCGATTGCCTGAATGATACGTTCTGCACTTACAGATAAAGGATAGGTGTTGTTTTTTAGCACATTTCCAAAAATTAAATATTTAATCACTCTATCATAATACGATGCAATTGCGTCAATATTTTTATAAGTAGAAACACCCATTTTATACGCATTAGCTTCTATGGTTTGAGTTTCTTCATCAGAAAAACCTCCAGTATTTACACTTACTGCGTGCACATCATATCCTGCTTTACTTAAACTTACTGCGCAATAGGATGTGTCTAATCCACCACTATATGCTATTACTAATTTGCCTTTATTTTTCATTTTTATCTTTTTTTAGGAACATGGACTGCTTAATATTTTTCAATCTTGTCCATACTTTTTTATCATGTTTTTTAGCTTCAGATTTTGATTCTTCTTTTTTAGAAGGATCATACAACATACCTGTACATAAGCACATTTTTTGCTCTGTTCTAGTCAAAACATCAAAATTTTTGCAGGTTTGACAACCATTCCAAAAAGATTGATCGTCTGTTAATTCTGAAAAGGTTACGGGTTTATAACCTAAATCGCTATTCATTTTCATAACAGCTAAACCTGTTGTAATACTAAACACTTTAGCATCTGGAAACTTAGCTCTTGAATGCTCAAAAATTATCTTTTTGATTTTTTTTGCTAACCCTAAGTTTCTAAAATCAGGATGCACAATTAATCCAGAATTGGCCACGAACTTACCATGACCCCATTTTTCGATATAACAAAAACCAGCAAACTTATCGCCTTCTAAAGCTATTACAGCATTACCGTTTTCTAATTTGGTAATAATATATTCTGGTTTTCGTTTTGCAATTCCTGTACCTCTAACTTTAGAAGCTTCTGCAATAGTTTCGCAAATAATATCTGCGTAAATACTATGTGATTTATTAGCAATGACAATTTCCATTGTAATTGATTTTTAATTAAAAATGTATTGATTTTGTTTTTTTGAAAGCAGAACCGGACTCACCTTAGTTCTATATATATAAGGACACCCTAAGGGCGACGACGAAAAACGGGACGCATAACAATCCTGTTATTATTTCTAATAACTGTGTTTAAAAAGGAAAATATTTGTGATGAATTGTTCAATGTGAAAAAAAATAAAAACTGTTAACTAATTAGCTTGAAGTATTAGCATTAGCGACGTCGTCTGCGCGTTGGCAAACTTGAGGGTCTTTCGTTTTTATTTATTGTTATAAACATGATACAAACGTATAATTTAATTTTATATAAAAGTTGATTTTGATTGATTTTTGATGAATTTTTACAGATTTGATAGAATTTAAAGTGATAATTATCAAAATCACACTAAAAACTGAAACAAATCAGGTTTGTCGTTTAAATAATCTCCATAAAATTTATGGAGTTTCATTTTTGTTATTAATGGTTCCAAATCATCTGGAGATTTTAATTGTATACCAACAACAGCAACATCATTTTCTCGGTTTGCTTTTTTTGTGTATTCAAAATGAGTGATATCATCTGTTGGACCTAAAATATCTACTACAAAATCTCTTAAAGCTCCAGAGCGTTGCGGGAATTTTACAATAAAGTAATGCTTTAAATTAGCATGCAATAATGCACGTTCTTTAATTTCGGCAGTTCGTGTAATATCATTATTACTTCCGCTAACTACGCATACAATATTCTTTCCTTTTATTTCTTCTTTAAAAAACTCTAAAGCAGACAAACTTAACGCTCCTGCTGGCTCTACAACAATTGCGTCTTTATTATATAATTCTAAAATGGTTTGACAAATCTTACCTTCGTCTACTGTAACTACACGATGTAACGTTTCTTTGCAAATTGCAAAATTTAAATCTCCAACACGTTTAACTGCTGCTCCATCTACAAAATTATCAATAGAGTTTAATTCTGTGTTTTTATTGTTTCTAATTGACGTTAACATTGATGGTGCACCTTTTGGCTCTACACCAATAATTTTAGTTTGTGGTGACAACAACTTAAATACTGAAGATAAACCTGCAGATAATCCACCTCCACCAATTGGTACAAAAACATAATCTATTGGATGTGCTTTTGCTTGGTCTATTATTTCTAAACCAACTGTAGCCTGACCTTCTATAACTTTTTCATCATTAAAAGGGTGAATAAACGTTTTGTTTAAGGCTTCACTTTGCTCTATTGCTGCATGGTAAGCATCGTCAAAAGTGTCTCCAACTAAAATTACATCTACATAGTCTTCTCCAAACATTTTTACCTGTTCAATCTTTTGATTAGGTGTTGGTGAAGGCATAAAAATGGTACCTTTAATTTTTAAAAGTTTACAAGATATTGCAACACCTTGTGCATGATTTCCTGCACTTGCACAAACAATTTCATTTTCAATTTGAGAGGCATTTAAAGATGATATTTTATTATATGCTCCTCGAATTTTATACGAACGTACTTCCTGTAAATCTTCTCTTTTGAAGAAAACATTAGCATCAAATTGCTTAGAATAGCGTGCATTTTTCATTAATGGTGTTACAGATGCTATCCCATTTAATTTTTCTGCAGCAGCTTCAATAGCTTCTAATGTTGGTCTGTATGTTGTTGTTTGCTCCATGTTTAGTTTCCACGAAAGTGAAAATTGATTTTTTTATAAAGACCTATCAAGTTTAAAAAATCTGATAGGTCTGTAAAATTTTAGCTTAAGCGTCAGATTTAATGACTTGCATTGCAGTCATAGAAGCTCTTAATTTAGCTCCAACTTTTTCAACTGGATGATTTCTAATAATAGCATTAACTTTAATCAACTCTTGGTTATCAACTCCATTTTCTGAACTAAATGATTTTCCAATCACGTTAGTTGAAACTGTCTTCATAAAATCCGTTAATAATGGTTTACAAGCATGGTCAAATAAATAACAACCATATTCTGCTGTATCAGAAATTACACGATTCATTTCTGCTAACTTCATTCTTGCAATTGTATTAGCAATTAATGGTGTTTCGTGTAAAGACTCGTAATATGCAGAAGCATCTATAATACCAGAATCTGTCATTGCTTCAAAAGCTAACTCAACACCAGATCTTACAAAAGCAACTAATAAGGTTCCGTGATCAAAATATTCTTGTTCTGGAATATCTTGAGTTGTAATTGTTTGTTTTTCAAAAGCTGTTTCTCCTGTTGCAGCTCTCCAAGTCAATAAATTTTTATCATCATTTGCCCAATCTTCCATCATTGTTTTAGAGAAATGACCAGTCATAATATCGTCCATATGTTTTTGGAATAGTGGACGCATAATATCTTTTAATTGTTCAGACAATCTAAACGCTTCTATTTTAGCTGGATTAGATAATCTATCCATCATGTTAGTGATTCCACCATGCTTTAAAGCTTCGGTTACCGTTTCCCAACCATACTGAATTAATTTTGCTGCATAACCAGCATCAATACCTTCTTCTACCATTTTATCAAAAGATAAAATAGCTCCTGTTTGTAACAAACCACATAAAATAGTTTGCTCTCCCATTAAATCACTTTTTACCTCAGCAACAAAAGACGATTCTAATACACCAGCTCTATGTCCTCCAGTTGCTACAGCATAAGCTTTTGCTTGTGCCCAACCTTTTCCTTCAGGATCATTTTCTGGGTGTACAGCAGTTAATGTTGGTACTCCAAAACCTCTTTTGTACTCTTCTCTAACCTCAGAACCAGGACATTTTGGTGCCACCATAATTACGGTTAAATCCTCACGTATTTGCATGCCTTCTTCAACAATATTAAAACCATGAGAGTAAGATAATGTTGCTCCTTTTTTCATTAAAGGCATTACAGTTTTTACAACATTTGTGTGTTGCTTATCTGGTGTTAAATTAATAACAACATCTGCTGTTGGTAATAACTCCTCGTATGTACCAACTGTAAAACCATTAGACGTTGCATTTACATAAGATTCTCTTTTTTGATCTATTGCAGCTTGTCTTAAAGTATAAGAAATATCTAATCCAGAATCTCTCATATTTAATCCTTGGTTTAAACCTTGAGCTCCACAACCAACAATAACTATTTTTTTTCCTTTTAATGCGTCTACACCATCTTCAAACTCTGAAGCGTCCATAAAACGACATTTAGCTAATTGTTCTAATTTTTCTCTTAATGTTAATGTGTTAAAATAATTTGACATTGTCTTAATTTATTAATTTGTTATGCTAATTGTTTTTTTGTTTTAATTAGCGTTAAATGCTGATAGTATTTTTGATATTTCCATTGGTTGTTTTGTTACTGCAATTCTACCAGATCTAGTAAATTGTAGTATTCCAAAAGCACTTAATTCTCTATGTAATAATTCAATTTCGTTACGTCTTCCAGACTTTTCTAAAACAAAAAACTCTTTATTAACTGTAACTATTCTTGCATTACTATCTTTTATTATATTCTGGATTTGACGCTCGTCAAACAATAAATCAGATTTGATTTTAAATAAACATGACTCTTGGTAAATAGTGTCTTCGTCTTTATGATAATAAGCTTTTATAACTTCGATTTGTTTTTCAATTTGACCTATGATTTTTTTAATATTAGATTCAGTCATATTAATTACTATTGTAAATTTTGATACACCTTCAATTTCTGAAGCTGATGTATTTAAACTTTCAATATTAATGTGTCTACGCTGAAATATTGCCGAAATACGGTTTAACAAACCAATGTTGTTTTCGGTATAAATTGAAATTGTAAATAATTGTTTTTCTTCCATTTTACTCTAATCTTATATCTGAAACTGAAGCACCAGAAGGTACCATTGGGAACACATTATCTTCTTTTTCGACACAAACCTCTAAAAAATAAGGTCCATCTGTGTTTATCATTTTTTCTACTGCATCTTTAAGTTCTTCACGCTTTGTTACTTTTTGAGCGTCTATAAAATAGCCTTTTGCAATAGCAACAAAATCAGGATTGGTCATTTCGGTTGAGGCATAACGTTTATCAAAAAATAGTTGTTGCCACTGTCTAACCATACCTAAAAACTCGTTATTTAACACAACAATTTTTACTGGTACTTTTTGCTGAAAAATTGTACCTAACTCCTGAATAGTCATTTGGTATCCACCATCTCCAGAAATGGAAATAACCTCACGATCTGGAGCTGCCATTTTAGCTCCAATTGCAGCTGGAAGACCAAAGCCCATTGTCCCTAAACCACCAGAAGTTATATTACTTCTAGTTTTATTGAAATTAGCATATCTACAAGCAATCATTTGGTGTTGTCCAACATCTGTAACAATTGCTGCGTCACCTTTAGTTTGCGCATTAATTTCCTTTAAAACTTCACCCATTGTTAATCCTTCTTTAGAAGGATTTAAATCGTTTTTAATAACTTTTTCATATTCAATAGCATACAAATCTTTAAATTTTTGATGCCATTCAGGATGAGTTTTTTCTTCTAAAAGCGGTAATAAAGCAGCTAAACTTTCTTTAGCATCACCTAAAACTGCCACCTCTGTTTTTACGTTTTTGTCTATTTCGGCTGGATCAATTTCAAAATGAATAACCTTTGCTTGTTTTGCATAAGTATCTAAACTACCTGTTACACGATCGTCAAAACGCATACCAATTGCAATTAAAACATCACAATCATTAGTTAATACATTTGGTGCATAATTACCATGCATACCTACCATACCAATATTTAAAGGATGCGACGTTGGAATTGCTCCTGCGCCTAAAATAGTCCAAGCAGAAGGTATTCCTGCTTTTTCTACTACTGCTTTAAATTGTGCTTCAGCTTGACCTAAAGACACGCCTTGTCCCCAAACTATCATTGGTTTTTTTGCTGCATTAATTAGTTTTGCAGCAGCTTCAACTGATGTGTGATCTAATTTAGGAATTGGGTTATAACTTCTTACGCCTTTACATTTTTCGTATTTAAAATCGAACTCTTCAAACTGAGCATCTTTAGTAATATCAATTAAAACTGGTCCTGGACGACCACTTTTTGCTAAATAAAATGCTTTTGCCATCACTTCAGGGATTTCTGAAGCTTTTGTAATTTGATGGTTCCATTTGGTTACTGGAGTAGAAATACCAACAATATCAGTTTCCTGAAAAGCGTCACTACCTAATAAATGCGATGCTACTTGACCAGTAATACACACCATTGGAGTACTATCTATTTGCGCATCTGCAATTCCTGTAATTAAATTTGTAGCTCCAGGTCCTGAAGTTGCAATTGCAACACCAACTTTACCAGAAATACGTGCATATCCTTGTGCAGAATGTGTTGCTCCTTGTTCATGACGTGTTAATACGTGATGAATTTTATCTTGGTATTTATAAAGCTCATCATAAACTGGCATAATGGCTCCTCCTGGATATCCATAAAGAATATCCACACCTTCTGCTAACAGACATTTTATGATAGCTTCGCTACCAGAAATACGCTCTGTTTTTTGAGTGCTTTTAGATTTATTTTGTTTTGTTTTTGTATCCATATTAATCTTGTTAGGATTATTATATTTCTTTAATTGAGATCCTTTGTTAAACTCAAGATGTCATTTATTTTTATTTATTCTTTAAAGAGATTACTTCGTGAAAATTTATTCATCAGTAATACATCCTTTTGATGCAGACGCTACTATTTTTGCGTATTTATATAAAATTCCTTTGTTATGTTTTAATGGTGGAGCAACCCATTTTGCTTTTCTTTCTGCTAATTCTTCATCAGAAATTAAAACATTTATTGAATTGTCTTCTGCACTAATTCTAATTTTATCACCAGTTTTTAATAGTCCTATTGTTCCTCCAGATTGTGCTTCTGGTGTTATGTGTCCAACTACAAACCCGTGAGTTCCTCCAGAAAAGCGACCATCTGTTATTAATGCAACAGACTTACCTAAACCTGCTCCCATTATTAAAGAGGTTGGTTTTAACATTTCTGGCATTCCTGGACCTCCTTTTGGACCCACATACCTTATGACGACTACATCTCCTCGTTCTACTTCTCCATTAGAAATACCTGTATTTGCTGCTTGTTCTCCATCATAAACCACTGCTTTTCCTTCAAAAAGCAATCCTTCATTTCCTGAAATTTTTGCTACAGCACCTTCTGTTGCTAGATTACCATAAATAATTTGAATATTTCCTGAAGATTTTAATGCTTTATCTTTAGGGAAAATAACATCCTGATCTTCAAATTCCATTGGTTTTACTTCTGCTAAGTTTTCTGCTAAAGTCTTTCCTGTAACTGTTAAACAATCACCATGTAAATAACCATTGTCTAATAAATATTTCATTATTGCTGGAGTACCTCCAACTCCATGTACATCTTCCATTAAGTATTTTCCTGATGGTTTTAAGTCGGCAATTAAAGGTGTTCTGTCTGATACTCTTTGAAAATCTTCTAAAGTAAACTCTATATCTGCTGCATGTGCAATAGCTAGAAAGTGTAACACTGCATTTGTAGATCCGCCTAATGCATTTACTAAAGCAATTGCATTTTCTAAAGATTTTTTAGAAATAATATCTAATGGTTTTAAATCTAGTTCAAGCAAATTTTTAATTGCTATTGCAGTACGTTCTGCTTCAGATAATTTGTTAGGATTTTCAGCAGGAATAGAAGAATTATAAGGTAATGCAAATCCCATACACTCTATAGCAGAAGCCATAGTGTTTGCTGTATACATTCCACCACAAGCTCCAGCTCCTGGAATGGCTCTTTTTATGATTTCTCTGTATTCTTCTTCGTCAATTTCTCCAGCTACTTTTTGACCTAAAGCTTCAAAAGCAGAGACGATATTTAGTTTTTTTCCTTTATAATTTCCAGATGCAATAGTACCACCATACATCATAATTGAAGGACGATTTAAACGCAACATAGCAATTACAGCTCCTGGCATATTCTTATCACAACCAACTACAGATATTAATGCATCATAACTTTGCGCATTCATAACAGTTTCAATAGAATCTGCAATGATATCTCTAGATGCCAATGAGTAGTTCATACCAGAAGTACCCATAGAAATTCCATCAGAAACACCAATTGTATTAAATCCTAAACCAACTAATCCAGCAATTTTACATTCTATTTTTACTTCTCCAGCTAATCCATTTAAATGCATATTACAAGGATTACCATCGTAACCAGTACTTGCAATACCAACTTGTGCTTTCTGCATGTCTTCATCTGTCAAACCTACTGCGTATAGCATTGCTTGAGATGCTGGTTGAGATTCGTCTTGTGTTAATCTGCGACTGTGTTTGTTTAATTGACTCATTTATGGCCTTCTTCTTTTTAAATATTAATCTAAATTAAAAGTTTGACCTTTTCTTATTACAGTAATATTTAAATAGAGACTAAAGTCATAATTAAAATTAATTAATTAAATACCTAAAAATCAGTCGATTATGTTAAACCGCTTATGATGTCCAAAATATATTTTTTGTAGAAAAAATTACGAAATGTATGAAAACAAAAAAACCGATTCAAATTAATGAATCGGTTTTAGAGGTGGTCCCACATGGGCTCGAACCATGGACTTTCTGATTATGAGTCAGATACTCTAACCAACTGAGTTATAGGACCGGAAATTGGAGTGCAATATTACTACTATTTTTAAAATACTCCAAACCTTTTTTAAATTACTTAATCTCCTGACAAAGCTCAATTAGTACTCCGTTGGATGATTTTGGATGTAAAAAAGCGACTAACTTATTATCTGCTCCTTTTTTAGGGGTTTCATTTAAAACAATAAACCCTTCTTTTTTTAGTCGTTTTATTTCTTTTTTAATATTAGTAACTTCAAAAGCAATATGATGTATACCTTCTCCTTTTTTATCTAAGAATTTAGCTATTGGACTCTCTGGTTTAGTCGCTTCTAACAGTTCTATTTTATTAGGGCCTACTTTAAAAAAAGAAGTGTTTACGCCTTCGCTTTCTACTGTTTCGGTTTTATAATGTGCTTTTCCAAAAAGTTTCGCGAAAAGCATATTTGATTCATCTAAATTTTTTACTGCAATACCTATATGCTCTATTTTTTTCATTTTTATGTATTTTAAGGTATAATAATTGCTTAAATATGCCTTAAAAGTAATATATTCTTGTAATAACAACTATTTTTGCAACATGGAAGAAAGTCAAAGACAAAAAAAAATAGCTTCAGTTTTACAGCGTGATTTAGTAGATATCCTTCAAGGAGCTGCTACACAAGGTGGAATGAGAGGTGTGATTATATCGGTTTCTAAGGTTAGAGTAACCGCAGATTTAACAGACGCTAAGGTGTATTTAAGTATTTTTCCTAATGATAAGGCTAAAGAATTACTAGTGGGTATCAAGGCAAACAAACCAATGATTAGACACGAGTTAGCACAACGTACAAGGAACCAATTACGAAGAATGCCTGTTTTAGAGTTTTATGTAGATGATAGTTTAGAGCACATCGATAAAATTGAAAAATCCCTTAAAGGAGAAGAAAATCCAATTACAAACCCTGATTTATTAGACAAACGTAATAAAGGATAATTGAACTTTCCGTTATACATAGCAAAGCGTTATATACGCAGTAAAAGCAGTAATAACGCTATTAACTTTATTACTATTATTGCTATTGTTGGAATTGTTTTAGGTGCTGCTTCTTTATTTATTGTACTGTCTGGTTTTGCTGGTTTAAGAGATTTTACTTTAGAGTTTACAAGTATTATTGATCCAGATTTAAAAGCCGAAACGACTATTGGAAAATCCTTTATTCTTGACAAAAATCAAGAACAACAATTATTAAAGATTAAGGGTGTTGCTAATTTTTCTAAAATAATTGAAGAACGTATCATTGCCTCATCAGAAGGGAACAATCATCCAGCTTATATCAAAGGAGTTGATGAACAATACAATAAAATTACTGCGATAGACTCTGTTATTCCTTATGGTAATTGGTTGTATCCAGACACACCACAAATTGTAGTTGGTTGGGCAATATCAAACCGCTTATCTGTTTTTGTTAACGATTACGGAAAGAGCATTACGTTATCTGTCCCTAGGCCTGGAAAGGGTCAAATTAGCTCTCAAAATCAAGCTTTAAACCAAGTAAATACCGTTAATGTTGGTATTTACACTATTAACGATGAGCTGGATAATAAATATATTTTTTCATCAATAAAAACTGCAAGACAATTATTAAATTATAAACCTAATCAGTATACTAATTTAGAGTTTAAACTAACAGAAGATGCAGATGAAGATCAAGTTAAAAAAGATATTAAAACTATTATAGGAGATAACATTGTTGTAAAAAACAAAGACCAACTTAACGATGCGGTTTACAAAATGCTAAACACTGAAAATTTAGCGGTTTACCTGATCTTTACTTTAGTACTAATTATTGCTCTGTTTAATGTTATTGGCTCAATAGTGATGATGATTTTGGATAAAAAGAAAACCTTAAACACGTTGTTTAATATTGGTGCAACTGTAAAAGATATTAGAACCATCTTTTTTTACCAAGGGGTTTTAATGACTTTTATTGGTGGGTTTTTAGGACTAATAATTGGATATATAATCATACAATTACAAGCTAGTTTTAGTTTAATTATGATAACAGATAGTTTAGCCTATCCTGTTGCTATTCATTTTAAAAACTTTGTAATAGTGATGATTACTATTAGTGTTTTAGGGATTATTGCTTCAAAAATTGCAGCTTCTAGGATTACACGAGATTTAGTAAAGACTAGTTAATTATTCTGTAAACTGAAAGTCTCCAAATTTTTCCAATACCTCATCAAATGCAGCAAACACATCTACTGATGCATCGCTAGTAACCATTTTCATTCTGTATTCTTTAAAATGAGGAATACCCTTAAAATAGTTGGTATAATGACGTCTAGTTTCAAAAACACCAAGGATTTCTCCTTTCCAGTCTATAGACATTTGTAAGTGTCTTCTAGCAGCTTCTACACGCTCTTGCATTGTAATTGGTCTGTAATGTTCTCCTGTTTCAAAAAAGTGTTTTACTTGTTTAAAAAACCAAGGATTACCAATAGTAGCACGACCAATCATACAACCATCTAAACCATAATCGTCACGCATTTCCATAGCGCGTTCTGGACTAGTAACATCTCCATTTCCAAAGACAGGAATAGTCATTCGTGGATTGTTTTTTACTTGAGCAATTGGTTTCCAATCTGCATCACCTTTATACATTTGGGCACGTGTACGACCATGTATTGCAATTGCCTTACAGCCTACATCTTGTAAGCGTTCTGCAACCTCAACAATTCTAATAGAATCATGATCCCAACCTAAACGCGTTTTTACAGTAATAGGAATATCTGTACGTTTAACCATCTCTGAAGTTAGCTGTTCCATTAAACAGATGTCTTTTAAGATTCCAGCTCCTGCACCTTTGCTAACCACTTTTTTTACTGGACAACCAAAATTAATATCGATAATGTCAGGTTTAGACTCTGCAACAATATCAATAGTTTGTAACATACTATCCAAATTAGCTCCAAAAATTTGGATACCAACAGGACGTTCCTTTTCATATATGTCCAATTTCATAACGCTTTTTGCAGCATTACGTATTAAACCTTCACTACTTACAAATTCTGTGTATACCACATCTGCACCTTGCTCTTTGCATAATGCACGAAAAGGAGGATCTGACACGTCTTCCATTGGTGCTAACAATAATGGAAAGTCTGGAAGCTCTATGTTACCTATTTTTACCAATTGGGTTTGTTTTGGCGCAAAATTACATTTTTTTAACTAACTTTAGTAACCTATAACCTCTTTTGAGGGTTACAACCATCGCTATTAAAAATAAACCAATTTATGAAACATTTTATTGACCTACATTGTCATCCTGCTTTAAAGCCATTTGGGAAGAGTTTTAAAGACAATAACGCAACAAACAGAAACAGTAGTAATGAAGATGACGAAAACAGTATCTGGAACGCTGAACGACCAAAGGTTTTTAGAAAAGTGCTTAATGTATTACTCTCATTAACAAAGTTTAGACAATCCGATATTAATACTGTTTTAAAAGGTAACGGAAAAGTAATAATTGCGTCCTTATATCCTATGGAAAAAGGGATGGTTGTTCATGACAACACCAAAAAAGTAAAATTGTCTGGTCGCATCCTAAGGAATTTGGCAACAGGAATTAGCATGGAAAGAATCAAGCATATCCAAAACATGCCTGATTATTTTGTTGACTTGTGTGACGAGTATAAATTTTATGAGCAATTACACGACACCAATGTCTTAGTAAATGGTGTGCCTAAAAAGTATAAACTGGTTAAAAAATATAGCGATATAGATTTTAACTCGCCTAAAGACACCTTATACGTCATCATGTCTATAGAAGGTTGTCATGTATTTAATACAGGCTTAAGACTTGCAGGTAAACCTACTGCAAATAAAAATGAGGTAATAAGTAATATTGAAACAGTAAAAAACTGGAAATATAAACCGTTTTTTGTTGGTATAGCTCATCATTTTGATAACGAGTTATGTGGTCATGCCGAAAGTCTTGCAGGTATTGTTAAATCGCTTATCGATCAAAATGCAAACAAAAACAAAGGACTTACCCCTTTAGGGAAAGACGTTATTTTAAAATTATTAGATAATACCAATGGTAAACGTATCCAAATTGACTTAAAGCATATGAATATTAAATCTAGATATGAATATTATGCTTTTTTAGAAGCTAATTTTACCGAAACCATTCCGCTTATTGTTAGTCATGGAGCCATTAACGGACGATTAGAGCCTAAAACACATAATCGTGTTTGGCACAAAGGGTTTAATACAGCTGATATTAATTTTTATATGGATGAAATCCAAAAAATTGAACGCTCAAAAGGAATTTTTGGAATTCAGTTAGATGAACGTCGCATCTTAAATAAAAGAAACCATAAAGACATCTATAAAGAAGCTAAAAAAACCATGACTAAAAAAGGAAAACCATTATTACGTAAACAATCCTTTTTTATCTGGAGACAAATAGAGCATATTGCAATTTATCTTAATGTACTAGGTCGTGATGCTTGGAACATACAAGCTTTAGGAACTGATTTTGATGGTATTATTGATCCTTTAAACGGTATTTGGACAGCTAAAGAAATAAAGGACATACATAGCTATTTAGTCAATCATGCTAAAGATTTTTTAAACAGCCCAAAAGCAGGAAAACTTAGTACAAAAAACAAACTATCTGCCCAGAAAATTATTGATAAATTTATGTTTGAAAATGCTAAAGATTTTATGGAAATGCATTTTGTATAATCGTGTTAAATAGCCTACTTTTTAAACTTTAAAACAGCACTTTGCAACTACCTTTTAATCTAGAATTTTTTGGAATTAATATAAACATTCATCTTGTTTTAGAGTACCTCGCTTTTTTTATTGCCTTTAGGTATTATGTTTTTTTAAGACGAAAAAACACAGATGCAATCAATACTAATAATCGTTTATCCATCATTCTTGGTGCTGCTTTAGGTGCTTTAATTGGATCGCGTTTGGTTGGTTTTTTAGAAAACCCTTTAATTGAATTTACTACAAAAAACCTCATCCAATTACTAAACACAAAAACCATAATGGGTGGTTTATTTGGTGGTTTACTTGGTGTGGAATTAGCTAAAAAAATGATTGGCGAAAAACAGTCTTCTGGAGACTTGTTTGTTTTTCCTATTATTTTAGGCATCTTTATTGGTCGCATTGGTTGTTTCTTGTCTGGTATTAACGAGTTTACTTATGGCAAAGAAACCTCGTCTTTTTTTGGGATGGATTTAGGTGATGGTTTACTACGTCATCCAACCTCTCTCTACGAGCTCGTTTTTTTAACGCTATTGTTTATAATTCTAAGGTTTATAAACAATAATTATCGTTTAAAAAATGGAGAATTATTCAAGGTTTTTATGTTAAGCTATTTTGGATTCAGATTTTTTATCGAGTTTTTAAAGCCAAATATATTTTACACTCTTGGTTTAAGTACCATTCAAATATTATGTGTAATTTGTTGGTTATATTATAGTCCTTTCATCTTTCAAAAACTAAAACATGCCAGTTAGAAAATATACTTATTACGATTTTACTTTAAGCCTATGTCCTGAGTGTTTACGACGTGTAGACGCAAAAATAGTGTTTGAAGATAGTAATGTGTACATGCTTAAACGCTGTAAAGAACATGGAAATAGTAAAGTGCTAATTGCGGACGATATCGAGTATTATAAAAACATCCGTAACTATAACAAACCTAGCGAAACACCTTATACATTTAACACCAAAACGGACTATGGTTGTCCTTACGACTGTGGTTTGTGTCCAGACCATGAGCAGCATAGTTGCTTGACAGTAGTAGAAGTTACTGATCGTTGTAATTTAACGTGTCCAACCTGTTATGCTGGATCGTCACCAACCTATGGTAGACATCGTACTTTAGAAGAGGTTAAAGCGATGTTAGATACCATTGTTAGGAACGAAAAAGAACCAGATGTGGTACAAATATCTGGTGGAGAGCCAACAATTCATCCGCAGTTTTGGGAAATTATGGACTACGCAAAATCGTTACCTATTAGACATTTAATGCTAAATACTAACGGAATTAAAATTGCTAAAGATTTCGCTTTCGCTGAAAGACTAAAAACCTACGCTCCAGATTTTGAGATTTATTTACAATTTGATTCTTTTGAAAACTCAGTGCTTCGCGAATTACGTGGAGCAGATTTAAACGACATACGCAAACAAGCAATAGAAAACCTTAATAAACTAAATCTGTCAACCACTTTAGTGGTGACGCTTCAAAAAGGATTAAATGATAACGAAATTGGGAAGATTATTGATTATGCTTTAAAACAGAAATGTGTGCGAGGTGTAACGTTACAACCAACACAAATTGCTGGACGACTGGATAATTTTAATCCAGAAACCGATAGAATGACAATTACTGAAGTACGACGAAAAATAATGGAACAAACCTCTATTTTTAATTCTGACGATTTGCTTCCTGTGCCTTGTAATCCTGATGCTTTGGTAATGGGTTATGCGCTTAAATTAGAAGATGAAGTTTTTCCGTTAACGCGTTATATTAATCCAAACGATTTATTAGATAATAGCAAAAACACTATTATTTATGAGCAAGATGAGCAGCTTCAGGGTAAAATGGTGGAGTTGTTTAGTACAGGAAATTCCGTAGAAGTTGCAGAAGAAAACTTAAAATCCATTATGTGCTGCTTGCCTAATATTGACGCACCAGAATTGGGTTACGATAATTTATTTAGAGTTATTATCATGCAGTTTATTGATGCTTATAATTTTGATGTTAGAGCTATTAAAAAATCGTGTGTACATATTGTAGATAAAGACAATAAAGTAATTCCTTTTGAAACCATGAATTTATTTTATCGTGACGATAAAAAAGCAAGGTTGGAAGAACTTAGAAAAGAGATGTAATTATGGCTATGATTTTAGCAATAATGTTTATACCTCCTTTATTATTTATTTTAATAGGATTAAAATCAGAAAAAAATAGTAAAAAATCTAAAACCGCTTATATTCTAGCAATTATTTATCTTATTGTTGGGTTTGGGTTATGTGGAGATTATTTATTTTAAAATTAAAATAAACAAAATACAATTATGACAACATTATTAGTTGAAGCAACAGGAGGAGGAGGTTATGGTGGAATAGTGATTTTAATAATAGCAATTATGGTTGGACCACCAATTTTACTTGCTATAATTGGGTTTGCATTGCTTAAAAAAAACAAAAAAGCAGCTAAAGTATTTTTTATTCTAGCTGCTGTTTATCTTATTGTAAGCTTAGGTATTTGTGGTAGTATGATGTAATATTAAAACTGAACCTCAGCATCAACCAATTTACCGCTTCTATCAACAGTTACATTAGTTTTGTCTCCTTTTTTAAAGGTTGCTAAAACTTTCATATAACTCATCATATCAACAACACTACTGTCTCCTAATTTAACAACAATGTCTCCTTTTTGTAATCCTGCTTTTTGTGCTGGCCTTTCTTCGCTTATTCCATCAATACGCATTCCTTTTCCGTCAAATAAGTAATCAGGTATTACACCTAAACCAACCTTAAATCTTGGCACTTCTTCGCTTTCGTTTTTAGTTTTTCTAAACGGTAATTTTCCGTTATTATCTAAGTCAGTAATAATTTCAAAAATATAGTTAGATATCACTTGCATTCCATTATAATGTAAACGCTCTGTATCATCTGATGGTTTATGGTAATCGTCATGCTGACCAGTAAAAAAGTGTAATACAGGTATATCTACATTATAAAAACTAGTATGATCACTTGGACCAACACCAGATTCTTTTTGTACTAATTTAAAACGGTTATTATGTGCTTTTAAAGTCTGTTTAAAAATTGGAGACGTTCCAACACCATAAACAGCCAAAGTACTATCTGCTTTTAAACGACCAACCATATCCATATTAATCATATAATTGGCTTTACTGTTATTTACTGTTGGGTTTTTGGTGTAATAATTAGAGCCTAATAAACCCATTTCTTCTCCAGAAAAAGTAATAAACATATAGTTGTTGTTTGTGTTTTTCGCTTTTAATTTATTAATCAAATTTAAAAGTACTGCAACTCCACTTGCATTATCATCAGCACCATTATGGATTTCCTTTGTTTCGCCTCTATACAAACTCCCTTCTGCACCATAACCTAAATGGTCATAATGTGCACCAATAATTATAGTGTTTTCTGCTTTATTGTCAATAAATCCAACCACATTTGTTCCTGTAATAGTACTGTCTCCATCTTTGACATTGTATTTTACTTCTTGATGTGGATCTGTTTTTGGTTTAAAAGAAAATACTTGAAAATAACCATCAGTTCCTTTTGGTTGTAACCCTAAGTTTTTAAAACGCTCTGCAATATATTTAGCAGCTTTTTGCTCTCCATCAGTACCAGTTTGTCTACCTTCTAAAGCGTCATCTGCTAAAAAAGCAACATCTTCCTCAATGGTAATTACTTTAGGTGTTTCGGTTTTGCAAGAAGCAAATACTAGTAAAAAAACAAGTAGTTTTATTAATTTCATAATAAGAAGTATTAATTTTGTTCAAAATTAGGCAATAAATGCCATTTATTAAAACTATTATGAAAACACGTTTATTCGGAATTTTACTAGTGACAACTCTATTTTTTTCTTGTAAAAAAGAAACAAAACAAGAGGTTGAAAAAAAAGACTCTAAAACCGAAGTTTCAGCAACAAAAAACCCTTTAATTTATCCTGAAGAAAAGCACTTTAAAAACTTACGTCAGGTTACCTTTGGAGGAGATAATGCAGAAGCCTATTGGAGTTTTGATGACAGTAAATTAGTGTTTCAGTCTAATTACAAAAAATGGAATGTTGGTTGTGACCAAATGTTTTTAATGGATGCTAATCAAACCTTTGATAGTATTGCTCCACCAATGGTTAGTACAGGTTATGGTCGTACAACATGCTCTTATTTTTTACCAGATAACAAACATATTATTTATGCGTCAACACATTTAGCAGACAAAGATTGTCCAGAAACACCTTTACGTAAAAATGGAAAATATATTTGGCCAGTTTATGATACTTTTGATATTTTTATAGCAGATCTTGAAGGTAATATTGTTAAGCAATTAACTAACGAAAAAGGTTATGATGCAGAGCCAACAGTATCTCCAAAAGGTGATAAAATTGTATTTACATCGACTAGAAGTGGTGATTTAGAATTATACACCATGAATATTGATGGTAGTGATGTAAAACAAATTACAGACGAATTAGGTTATGATGGTGGTGCTTTTTTCTCTCCAGATGGAACTAAATTAATCTTTAGATCATCACGTCCTAAAACCGAAAAAGAAATTAAAGAATACAAAGATTTATTAGCTGAAGGATTAGTAGAGCCAACAGACATGGAACTATACATTTGTAATGCAGATGGTAGTGAGTTGCGTCAATTAACCGATTTAGGTAATGCTAACTGGAGTCCGTTTTTTCATCCTTCTGGAGAAAAAATATTATTCTCTTCTAACTATGAAGCAGAACGTGGTTTTCCGTTTAACTTATACTTAATTGATATTGATGGTAAAAATCTAGAACGTGTTACACATGGCGAAACCTTTGATGCGTTTCCTGTGTTTTCTAATAATGGTAAAAAATTAGCGTTTTCTTCTAACCGTAACAATGGTGGTGGACGTGATACTAATTTGTTTATTGCTGAGTGGAAAGATTAATTTAGAGATTGAAAACTTGTTGAGAAAATTAGTTTTTATTTAAATAATCCAAACACTTTGTTTTTATTATTTTTTCTTTTTCGAAATAAAATTCCGACTCCAAGAAAAACAATCGAAGAAAGAGGAACTATATCTTTGCTGAAACTATAGTAAATAATAAAATCCATTATTATTCCAATAAACAAATAAAACCCAATTGGAAGCTTAGTTTTAAACCCACTTTCAGTCATTAAGATAGAGCCAGCAGGAAAAATATATTTATTGTACCTTTTTCTGCTTTCCATTTTCTGTTTTTGAAGTTCTTCATAGTTGTTTTCGTCAATTAAGAAATCTATTTCTTTAACTATTTCAAAGTACTTAAGTATCTGCTCTTTCAAGTTATTGAATTCTGAATTATTGAATCGAATTATTTCTCTAGATATATTTATTACAGATTGGTAGTGTATTAAATTCTTTATTCGTTCAGGTGAATTTTCAAATTCTAATATGAATTCAGCTAACTTTTCACTAACTAATTTTTTATATCTACCAAAATTTTCAAAACTATCAGATTTCATTAAATTTTTGATTCTATTTAATCGGATTCAAATTATATACAACTCCGTTTACAGCAACTCTATTTCTCCAAACGTTCACGTTCTTTCAACTCTTTAGTGCGTTCATTAGTTTCTAGAGTAGTATTTCCAAACTTATAACTAAAGCCTAGCTTAATATAACGGTTATCAAGATTAGAAAAATTTCGACTATTCTGATTAGCATATTTTGATCGTACTGCAAAGTCTTGTTGATTAAACAAATCTGCAAAAGCTAAAGACAAAACACCTTTGTTTTTAAATACTTTTTTGCTGAAAGATAAATCTGACACCAAACGAGAATCTACCTTTTGAAACCCTTGTTGATTTTTACCAACATAAGTCAAGGTAAAATTAGCCGAAAGGCTATTATCTTTTAAAAATGAAAAATCGTTGCTTAAAACAGAGTAGTTACTCCATTGATCTGTTTTAACCCATTGATTATTAAAAAAGCCTTCGTCTTGGATGTTGTAAAACGAAGTCACAAAATATACTGACCAATTATCCAACGCATCAAAGTAAGTTATAAAATCAAAACCAAACTCTTTAGTGCTTCCAATATTGGTTGGAGAATATATTAACGTGCTTGTAGTATTATCTTGTAAAGGCAACTCGTTAATTTGGTTTGTAACATCTTTATAATAAGCTTCTACTGTATAAACTTGATTAATTTCGGAACCTATTACAAAATGGTTAGTAAAAGCAGGTTGTAGACTTGGATTACCAGTTACTATAGTATTATCGTTTAAATAAAAATTAAACGGATTTAAATCTTGATAATTTGGACGCTCAATAATACGTTTATAATTAGTGTATAAACTTGCATTATCAAAAGCTTGCCAACTAAGGTTTAGTGTTGGAAACAGCTCTAAATAATCTTGTTTATTATTTAAGTTAGTAGTTGGTGATAATCCTTCAAGATTGGTTTGTTCTGCTCTTAATCCTCCAGAAAAACTCCATTTATCCCAACTTTTATCATAACTAACATATGCTGCAAAAATAGACTCGTCATAATTAAAAGCATTGGTGTTTGCTGTGTTTAATGTTTGATTTCCTGAGGTCTGATCAATATCAAATTGAGTAATATCACTATCTGTATTTACATTTGATGTTTTAATACCTACAGAAAAATTAGCAGTATCACTTAATGGTAACTCATAATCTAATTGAGAGGTTAAAATATCTGTTGTTTGGTTGTTTAAAGTGTTAAAAGCAGTCGCAAAATCAAACACAGTATTTGCATCATAATAATTACTTCTTACCTCTTGAATTCTGTTATAATCGTACTTTGTAAAATGTGTATTTATTAATAGTTTAGCGTCGTTTTTAAACTTTAATTTATAATCTAAATCAGTTCCAAGATTATATTTATCGTCCTGAGAGTAATTATGAGAATCAAAACTATAATCGTTTACTCCTTGGATATCATTTACACGAGTATTTCCTTTAGTCGAATAATCAAAATAGGGTAAGTATAACAGATTAGAAGAGATACTAATGGTGCTATTATCATTTATAAAATAATCAAAATTAAGATTTGCGTTATGCGTTTTTGATGTTGTGTTACGGTTTAAATTTGTTGTCCAATTTTCCGAAACTTGATTATTATTTAAATAGTTAATCTCTTCGTTATTATCTCTGTTAACTTTACTATGGTTGTAACTATAATTAAGGTTTACATTAATTTTTTTGTTTTTAAAATACTGACTTATTCCTCCATTATATCTTGGAAACACACCTTGAGTATAATTTGCAAAAACAGTACTTCTATAACCTGTAATTAGGTTTTTACTCATTACAATATTTAACACCACACCACTATCCGCATCATATTTTGCTGGTGGATTAGTAATAACTTCTATTTTTTGAATTGAATTTGCTGAAGAATTTGAGAGTAACTGATTAAGTTCTGTTGCAGATAATTGTACTTTTCTGTCATTAATAAATACTGTTGGCGAACTATTTTTAACAGAAATAACATCTCCTAAAATTAAAACTCCAGGCGTGCTTCTTAAAAGATCTAACATATTACCTTCGCTTAAAGACGTGTTAGCTACATTAAAAACTAAGCGGTCTACCTCCTTTTTTAAGGTTGGTTTATTTGCAGTAATTAAAACCTCATCTAAGGTTTCAGTATCCTCTACTAGAGTAAACGATGTGTTGGTATTTTCATCTAAATTAAACTCTTTATCAATTGTTTTGTAACCAACATAACTTACTGTAAATCTGTATTTACCACTTGTTAATTCTTCAATTTTATAGTCTCCGTTTTCATTTGAAGACACGCCTTTTACTACAGAAATTTCAGATTTAGTAAGCTCGTATAAAACAACATTTGCATAAGGGATAGCTTGATTATTAGCGTCTAAAATTTTTCCGGAAAACACCAAATCTTGACTAAAACTTAAGGTAGAGATACATAAAAAAAATACGTAAATAAAGTGCTTCATTTAAAATTGGTTGGTTATGCAATATAACAATAGTTTTACACTTTTTGTTGTGGGAAAACCCACAAATTATAGCTGTTTTCAAATAAAAGAAATAAAGAAAAAAAGCCCAATAATTACTTTATATTTGCAACATCTTTATTTATGAAGAGATTTGACTATGAAGAACATAAGAAACTTTTGCATTATTGCACATATTGATCACGGAAAAAGTACACTTGCTGACAGGTTACTTGATACCACAGGGTCTGTAACAGCTAGAGAACAACAAGCCCAACTACTAGATAGTATGGATTTAGAGCGCGAACGTGGTATTACCATAAAGTCGCATGCCATCCAAATGGATTACACTTTTGAAGGCGAAGACTATATTTTAAACCTAATTGACACACCTGGACACGTAGATTTCTCTTATGAGGTGTCTAGATCTATTGCTGCTTGTGAAGGTGCTTTGCTTATTGTAGATGCTGCACAAAGCATCCAAGCGCAAACCATATCTAACCTATATTTAGCTTTAGAAAACGACTTAGAAATTATTCCAGTGCTTAATAAAGTAGATTTACCAAGTGCAAACCCTGAAGAGGTAACAGACGATATTGTTGAGTTGTTAGGTTGTGATCCATCAGAAGTCATACACGCTAGTGGTAAAACAGGTTTTGGTGCAGAAGATATTTTACAAGCAATAATTGAACGTATTCCTGCTCCTAAAGGAGATCCAGATGCACCACTACAGGCTTTAATTTTTGATTCTGTTTATAATACTTTTAGAGGTATTGAAACTTATTTTAGAGTGTTTAATGGTGAAATTAAAAAAGGTCAGAAAATAAAATTTGTTGCAACAGATAAAGAGTATAGTGCAGACGAAGTTGGTACTTTAAAACTAACCCAAATTGCCAAACAGAGTGTTAAAACTGGTGATGTTGGGTATTTAATAACAGGGATTAAAACTGCTAAAGAAGTAAAAGTAGGTGATACTATTACAGATTTTGAGAACCCAACAACTAATATTGTTGAAGGTTTTGAGGATGTAAAACCAATGGTTTTTGCTGGTATCTATCCAGTAGATACAGAAGATTATGAAGAGCTTAGAAACAGTATGGAAAAACTACAGCTTAATGATGCTTCTTTAGTGTTTCAACCAGAAAGTTCTGCAGCTTTAGGTTTTGGTTTTAGATGTGGATTTTTAGGAATGCTACACATGGAAATTATTCAAGAACGTTTAGAGCGTGAGTTTGATATGACTGTAATTACAACAGTACCCAATGTATCATACAATGCATTTACAAACAAACATCCAGACAAAGCATTTATTGTAAACAACCCATCAGATTTACCAGACCCTTCAACCGTAAATCGTGTTGAAGAACCCTTTATAAAAGCAACTATTATTACCAAATCAGATTTTGTTGGTAACGTTATGAGTTTGTGTATAGAAAAACGCGGTATGATTACAAATCAAACGTATTTAACACCAGAACGTGTTGAACTTACTTTTGAAATGCCTCTTGCAGAAATTGTTTTTGATTTTTACGATAGGCTAAAAACAGTCTCAAAAGGATATGCATCTTTTGATTATCATCCTATAGGAATGAAAGTATCAAAATTAGTGCGTTTAGACGTGCTTTTAAATGCACAACCTGTTGATGCGTTGTCTGCTTTAATACACGCAGACAATGCTCATAATATTGGTAAAAAAATGTGCGAAAAGTTGAAAGAATTAATTCCACGTCAACAATTTGACATTCCAATTCAAGCTGCTATTGGAGCAAAAATTATTGCTAGAGAAACCGTAAAGGCATTACGTAAAGATGTAACTGCAAAATGTTATGGTGGAGATATTTCGCGTAAGCGTAAACTTTTAGAAAAGCAGAAAAAAGGTAAAAAACGTATGCGTCAAGTTGGTAATGTAGAAATACCTCAACAAGCGTTTATGGCTGTTTTGAAGTTAAATGATTAAAAAAAAAGCGATGAGTTTCCTCATCGCTTTTTTTAACTCTATTCTGCATTTATGGGTTTTCCTAAATACACTAGAGAATAGCCATCTTCAACCGTTTCAATTTCTGTGTTATAAGAAGAAATAATATGTAATTCTCCTTTATTATCTTTAATAAATAAAGGCACAATATCTTTATCTGCATTTGTAGTTTGAATCAAATCTAATAAATGTGGTTTATCTTTTATTTTAATGTCTTGGATACTTGGATGGTTTTTGGTGACTTCTGTTAAGGTGTTAAAATCGTCTGTATGAGAAAACAACCCTTCATGTGGATTGTTGTTTTCATCCATCATCTCTTCTGTAGACACCAATCTAAACGAACCATTTTCTCCAAATTGCTTAGAAAACTTATTAATCGCATATTTATTAATATCACTATTACCAGTTAATGCCATCAAATACCCAACATCATTCAGCTCTATATTATCTGTTAAAGTTTGAGAGTAAATATCTGTGTTTATAGCTTCTAAGCCTAACTCTTTAGCTTTATCTATATTATTTTGGTTGCTATCTATTAAAACAACATGTCTATCGTGCATCTCTAAATAATGACCAATTAACCTAGATACTTTTGAAGCTCCAACAATTAGTATTCCATTAGATTTAGGCAAAAACACACCAACTAATTTAGCAAATAGTCTAGCAGTTGTAGCATTTAAAAGTACTGTTCCTAATACAATCATAAACACTAGTGGCGTAATATATTCTGCTCCTGGCACACCTTTGCTTGCTAATTTTAACCCAAATAAAGACGCAATTCCAGCAGCAACAATACCACGTGGTCCAACCCAACTAATAAACAATTTTTCATTAAATTTAAGTGTAGATCCATGTGTGCTTAAAAAGACACCTATAGGTCTAATTAAAAAGACAACAACAGCAAAAAGCGCAGCTGTTTTCCAATTATAAATTAATAATAATTCGTTATAATTAATATTAGCTGCTAAAAGAATAAATAGTATCGAAATTAATAATACACTAAGTGATTCTTTAAAATATAACAACTCTTTTAAATAAGCCGAATTTGAATTACCCAATACCATTCCCATAACAACTACAGCAAGTAATCCAGACTCATGCGCAAAAGCATCAGACAATACAAAAACGCCTAAAACAGCAGCTAACGCAAATACATTTAAAAGATAATGAGGGACTAGTTTTTTATTAATAATAAAATTCATTGCATGCGCAAACGTAAACCCAAAAGTAGCTCCAAATAACACAATTTTACCAAACTCTATTAAAGCTGTTTTAGTAAACTCTCCTCCAGCATCAACACTAATAAATTCAAAAACCAATACAGCAACTAAAGCACCTATTGGGTCAATTAAAATACCTTCCCATTTTAGGACTGCAGAAACATCTTTTTTAAGCGGAATATTTCTTAAAATAGGAGTAATTACAGTTGGTCCAGTTACTATTATTAGACCAGAAAACAAAAACGAAATCTCCCAACTTAATCCAAAAATATAGTATGCAGCTAATCCTGCTCCAAAAAAAGTTACTAATGACCCAAGGGAAATTAACTTGGTTATTACTGGTCCAACGTTTTTTATTTCGCTCATTTTTAAGGTTAAACCACCTTCAAAAAGAATAATACTTATGGCTAAAGAGACAAAGTAAAACAGGCTTTCGCCAGGAAACAAACCTTCTTTTCCATTCCAAATAGGTTCAATCCATTTGGTGCCATCTTCGCTTAAAAACTCTGCTGCTATTGGTCCAACTAATAACCCAATTAATATTAATGGTAAGATGGCTGGAATTTTAAACTTCCATGCAACCCATTGTGCTAATATTCCTAAAATGATAATTCCTGCTAATTCTAACATTAGATTTCTTTTTTTGTGAATTTACTAATTCTTTCATTTTTCTACTATTTTTTGAATATTTTTTTAAAGCTATACTTGTTATCAATTAGTAAATAATAGCAAATGCTTGATTCAATATTTTTTTAAACTTAAAAAAATAGTATCTTTCAATTTTTCATAAAAACATATAAAAAATAAGTGTCTTTAAAGCCTTTTAAAAGTATTGGAATTGGTGTTGCTTTTTCACCTAATCTAAAAGCAAATTTATACGAAGCTGCTAGATTAGCCATACTATTGGAGGCTAAATTGGTATTGATTCATGTAGGTGAACAATCTGAAGACAAAATAAAAACCTTAAAAATAATTCTTAATTTTTTTAAGGACGATAATCTAGATTATGAGGTTATTTTTAAATCTGGAGATCCTGTAGATGTTATTATTAATTCTTCTGAAGAAAAAAATATAGACCTATTAATCATTGGTGCTGCTAAAAGAGAAAAGTTTATAAAATATTATATTGGCTCTATCGCTAGAAAAATTACACGTCAAGCTAAATGTTCTCTATTACTTTTAACAAACCCTTCAATAGAACGCCTTCCTTGTCGACACATTGTTGTTAATGGTTTAGAAGACCCAAGAACAGAACAAACCATTACCTCTGCTTTTTATGTTGCTGCAAAATTAAAATCTGAAAGAATTACTATAGTCGAAGAAGTTAAGCAAAATGAAATTGCAATAAAGGTCGACGATGATAAGTCTTTAAGGCATGCAAATATCATTAAAGAACGTATTAGAAATCGTGAAAATTTTAGGATTAATCATATTATAGATAACATTCCTAAAATCTATACCGAAAATATAGCTATAAAATCTCAACCTATTTTTGGAACTCAAGGCTATTCTATTGGACATTACGCACAAATTAAAAGAGCGGACTTATTAATAATGAATGCGCCTTCAAAAATGACTTTTAAGGATCGTTTATTTCCGCATGACATAGAACATATTTTAACCGAATTACCAACCGACGTTTTAATTATTCAATGAGCGCAAAAAAGAATAACATAACAGCCTTTATTAAAGACTTGCCAAAAAATATTTTTTCTGGTTTTGTAGTTAGTCTTATTGCTTTACCTTTAGGATTAGGATTAGCTATGGCAAGTGATGCACCTCCAATTGCAGGTGTCATTGCAGCTGTCATTGGTGGTGTTTTAGTCTCTATTTTAGGAGGAAGTAACGTAACTATTGCTGAACCAGGAAATGGACTGGTTGGTGTACTTTTATTAGCCATTACAACATTAGGATTAGAAAGCGCATATGCTGCTATTATCTGCTCTGGAATCTTATTATTAATATTAGGGTTTTTACGATTAGGAAAATTAGCAGACTTCTTTCCATCTTCTGCAATTCAAGGTATGTTGGCAGCAATTGGATTAATTATTTTAGGAAAGCAATTTCATATTATGCTGGCACATAGGATAAAAAGAGAAGACACTATAGATTATCTTTTCGAAATTCCTTTTACCATAAACGATGCTATTCATTACGATAATAGAGGGCTAATTTATGCAGCAATAGCTGGTGTTTTAAGTTTTATTATTATGGTTTTTTATTCTAAAATTAGAAACAAATACCTACAACTTATTCCTGCTCCAATGTGGATTGTTATTTTATCAATTGCGTTTAGTTATTATTTTGAATTGGTGGCGCATAAAAATAACCCAATAGCAATAGAGTATATGATTTCTGGAATTCCTGATTTTAATCAAATTATTTCTGAATTACCAACAGTAAATTTTAGTAAAATTGGAACTTTACCGTTTTGGTTAAGTGTAATATCGTTAACTTTAATAGCAAGTATAGAATCGCTTTTAAGTATAAAAGCGGTAGATAAACTAGATCCAGAAAAACGAAGAAGTAATGTTAATCGCGATTTAAAAGCGCTTGGTTTAGCTACAGTTGGAAGTGGTTTTTTAGGAGGATTAAATGTAGTAACAGTAATTGCTCGTAGTTCTGTAAATGTCAATAATGGAGGAAGCAATAGGTCTTCAAATTTTTTCCATGCTGCATTTTTGGTCGTTTTTATTGTATTATTTAGCTCACAATTACAACGCATACCTTTACCTGCATTAATGGCTATTTTAGTATATACAGGTTACAAATTAGCGTCTCCAGAAAACATAAGAAAAATTTTTAGAATTGGTCGAGAGCAGCTTATTATTTTTTTTGTAACCTTAATTGTTACGTTAAAAATAGGGCTAATTCAAGGTATTATTTCTGGTATTTTAGTCACTTTTATTATTCATGTCGTTATTAATAAAAGTTTTTCTCTTTTTGCAAGAAACTGGTTAAAACCAAATGTATTAATGTTTCAAGAAGATGGACATTTCTACGTTAGTGTTAAACATTTTTGTAGCTTTTTAAACTATTATAAATTAAAAGCAAAACTAGATGCTATTCCAGAAAATGAAGATGTTATAGTAGACTTTTCGTTATGTCAATTTGTAGATCATACGGTTATGGAAAACCTCAACAATTATCAAGAGTTATTTGCTAAACGTGGAGGGCATTTTGAAGTGTTAGGATTGGATTTACACGATACAGATTCTGAGCATCCTTTTGCTTTACGTCGTTTACTTCCTGTACCAAATGTTATAAAAAGCAGCTTGACACGTCGTCAAACAACTATGGAAGAGTTGGCTCAAGATTTTAGTTTTAACTATAGCTCTAAAAAAGTAAGAGACACTTCTTTTCTTAACAACTTCCTGTTTTTTAGAACTAAGCAAATTAACTATATTTATAATCAACTAGAAAATAATGAAGACGCTTTAAACCTGTTTGATATTGAGTTTTCTGAAGGTGAATTTATCGCCAAAGAAGTAGTGCGTTCTTCCATGCTTCATATAAAACTAAACAAAGATTTACCAGAATTTACTTTGGATAGAGAAGGGTTTTTAGAAAAAGTATATGCATTTGCAGGCTTTAAAGATATTCCTATTAAAAACCATACAGATTTTTCAAATCGTTTTTATTTATTAGGCGAAGACACAGCAGCAATACAACAGTTTTTTAGTGACGATATCACACACTTTTTTGAAAGCAACCCTTACTATCATATCGAGTCAAACGGAAAAGATTTATTAGTCTTTGGTAGAGAACGATTAGCAAGTATAAAAGAAATCAAAGCCCTTTACGATTTTGGAAAGCGTCTAAAAGAAGTTGTTTCTTAATAAAATCTTAATTTTCCTTTTCATTTACTGCATTATTAGTAATTTGCAGGCTGTTAAAACTTTCTTTTTTAATGAAATTACACCCAATACAAGCAGGTCATTTTAAATTAGATGGAGGAGCCATGTTTGGTGTTGTCCCTAAATCTTTATGGACCAGAACCAATCCAGCAGATGCCAATAATATGATAGATATTGCTGCAAGATGTTTATTAATTGAAGACGGAAATCGTTTGACTTTAATTGACACAGGAATGGGTAACAAACAAAGCGATAAGTTTTATGGCTACTATCATTTGTATGGAGATGATAGCCTTGAAAAATCATTAAAAACAGCTGGTTTTAGTACAGATGACATTACAGATGTGTTTATGACACACCTACATTTTGACCATTGTGGAGGAAGCGTTAACTATAATAAAGACAGAACAAAACTAGAAACAGCTTTTAAAAACGCTAACTTCTGGAGTAATAAAGACCATTGGAAATGGGCAACACAGCCTAATCGTCGCGAAGTTGCTTCGTTTTTAAAAGAAAACATTTTACCAATGGAGGAAAGTGGTCAGCTAAAATTTACCAACCTTCCACAAAAAGATATTTTAAAAAACTCAGCACTTGGTTTTGATATATTCTTTGCTAATGGTCATACAGACAAGCAAATGATACCTATGATTAATTTTAAAGGAAAAACCATTTGTTTTATGGCAGACTTGTTACCAACTGTTGGACATCTACCTTTACCCTTTGTAATGGGTTATGACACAAGACCATTACTAACTTTGGATGAGAAAGAAAAATTCCTCAATTTGGCAGCAGATAACAATTATTACTTATTTTTGGAACATGATGCGCATAATGAAATTATTACAGTGCAACACACAGAAAAAGGAGTAAGACTAAAAGACACTTTTACTTGTAACGATATTTTTAATTAACAACTCAAAACAATATAGAAATGAGAATTAACTATAAACCAATTTTATTATCCACTTTTGCAGCTATAGCATTATCTAGTTGTGGTGGTCAAGCACCAATATTATCTACACCAATAGAAAATATTGACAATACACCAATTAAAGAGTCTACTTTAACTGAAGCAGAATCACATAATTGGGGACATTTAGATCTAGTAAAAGATACTATTCCTGGAATGAGTGTTGACAAAGCTTACGCTGAAGTTATTAAAGGGAAAATGGGACAGCAAATTATTGTTGCAGTTATCGACTCTGGAATAGATATTACACATCAAGATTTAGATGGAGTAATCTGGACTAACCCAAAAGAAATTGCAGGAAATGGAAAAGACGATGATGGTAATGGTTATATAGATGATATCCATGGTTGGAACTTTTTAGGAGATGCCTATGATGAGCAATTAGAAATGACGCGTTTAGTAGCTAGCGGAAACACAGCTGCTCCAAGATATGCTGAAGCTAAAGCTGAATTAGAAAAAAGCATCGCCAATATTGGTCCAACAAAACAACGTTATGAGCAAATATTTGGAGCTTTAAACGAAGCAGATACTGCTTTTACAACTCATTTTAAAACAGAAAACTATACTAATAAACAAGTATTAGAATTACAAACAACAGATGAGAAGCTTAGTGGTTACAAGCAACTAGCAGCTCAAATGAATGGGTTTGGTTTAGAAAGCATTCAAGTCGCTCAAAAAGAATTAAAAGGGGCTTTAGAAGGGCTTACAGAAAGACTAAACACAAACTATAATGTAGATTTTAATGGTCGTACTACTGGAGATGACACTAACGATTTTAATGACAAACCAGGTTATGGAAACGGAAACGTTATGCCTGTTAAAAAATCTGAAAGTCATGGTACACACGTTGCTGGTATTATTGCAGCAGAACGTAACAATGGTTTAGGCGCAAACGGAGTTGCTAATAATGTAAAAATTATGGCAATTAGAGCTGTCCCTAATGGTGACGAGTATGATAAAGATATTGCTAAAGCTATTAGATACGCAGTAGATAATGGAGCAAAAGTAATTAATGGTAGTTTTGGTAAAAGCTATTCTAACCACCCAGAATGGGTAAGAGATGCTATTAAATACGCAAGCGATAAAGGTGTGATTTTTGTACACGCAGCAGGAAATGATAGTAAAGATGTAGATACAAAGCCTAACTTCCCAGACGATAATGTAAATTATGTTGAAGTAGGTAATACATATATTAGAGTTGGATCATTAGCACCAAGTTATGGTACTAAATTAGTGTCTGGTTTTTCTAACTACGGAAAGAAAAATGTAGATGTATTTGCTCCTGGATCTCAAATTTATTCTACAACTCCAGAAAACGAATACCACGCAAATAGCGGAACTAGTATGGCTGCTCCAGCAGTAGCTGGTGTTGCTGCTTTGGTTTGGTCTCAATATCCAAAATTAAAAGCGTCTCAAGTTAAGCAAATTATCATGGATTCTGGATTAGCTATTCCAACAAAAGTAACTGTTGGTGGTGACGCTAGTAATGTTCAGCCATTTGCTAACTTAAGTAAATCAGCAAGGATTGTAAACGCATATAACGCATTAGTTATGGCTTCACAAATTTCTAAATAGAAATTCAATAATTAAAGAAGCCTCAACCACGTCAGGTTGAGGCTTTTTTATTTCAATTTAAATATCATGAAAAAATTACTTCTTCTAATTACCGTTTTTAGTTTTTTTACAGCTTGTAAATCAACCAAACAAGTCACATCTACAACAACCAATACATCAGAATCAAAATCTACATATTGGCAACAGCATGTAGATTATAAAATGGCTATTGATATGGATGTAAACACCTATCAATATAAAGGACAACAAACATTAGTGTACACTAATAATTCGCCAGATGTATTAGACAGAGTGTTTTATCATTTATATTTTAATGCTTTCCAACCTGGAAGCGAAATGGATGTACGTTCTCGTACCATTGCAGATCCAGATAGACGTGTTGGAGACAGAATTAGTAAGTTAGCACCAAATGAGATTGGTTATATAAAAGTAAATAGTTTAAAGCAAAACGGTAAAACGTTACAACACGAAACTGTTGGAACTGTTTTAGAAGTAGATTTAGCAAAACCTATACAACCAGGAGAAAGTGTAACTTTTACTATGGATTTTGATGCACAAGTCCCACAACAAATAAGACGTTCTGGACGCGATAATAAAGAAGGTGTTGCCTTATCTATGACACAATGGTATCCTAAATTAGCCGAATATGATTTTGAAGGTTGGCACGCAGATCCATACATTGGACGCGAGTTTCATGGTGTTTGGGGAGATTTTGATGTAAAATTAACCATTGATAAAAACTACATAGTTGGTGGTACTGGTTACCAGCAAGGTGATGCTGTTATAAAAGGAGACAAAAAGACATTGCATTATAAAGCACCTAAAGTACACGACTTTACTTGGGCAGCAGATCCTGATTATATTCATGACACAATGCAAGTTCCAAATGGTCCATTGCTTCATTTTTATTATAAAAAAGATTTACCTGCAGAAAATTTAGAACACTGGAAAAACTTACAGCCAAAAACAGTACAGTTAATGCAGTATTTTTCTGAAAACATAGGAAAATATCCTTACAAACAATACTCGGTTATTCAAGGTGGAGATGGTGGTATGGAGTACGCTATGTGTACTTTAATTACTGGAAAACGTAAGTTTGGAAGCTTAGTTGGTGTTACTGCACATGAGTTGGCACATACTTGGTTTCAGTTTTTATTAGCCACTAACGAAGCTAAGCATGAGTGGATGGACGAAGGTTTTACCAGTTACATTAGTGACTACGCAATGGATCATGTTATGCAAACCAACAAAGACAATCCAGCAGCTGGTGGTTATGGTGGTTACTATTATTTAGTAAAATCCGGAAAAGAAAAACCACAAACAACACATGCAGATCGTTATGACACTAATTTAGCTTATGGTATTACAGCCTACAATAAGGGTTCTGTGTTTTTGTCTCAATTGGGTTATGTTATTGGTCAGGACAATTTAAAGAAAACAATTAAAAAGTATTATACAGATTTTTCTTTTAAACACCCAAGACCTATTGATATTATACGTACTGCAGAAAAAGTGTCTGGTTTAGAGCTAAATTGGTATTTAACAGATTGGACACAAACCACTAATACTATTGATTATGCTATTACCTCAACAGAAGAAAATAATAGCATTACAACTGTTAATTTAGAGCGTATTGGATTAATGCCAATGCCTTTAGATATTGAAGTACAATATGTAGACGGAACAACAGAACAGTTTTATATTCCGTTGCAAATGATGCGTGGCGAAAAACCAGTTGCAACAGGAACCAAAATATTAAACGATTGGGCTTGGGCTTATCCAACCTATAGTTTTAGTATTAGTAAGCCAAAAAGCGCAATAAAGCTAATTAAGATAGATCCTAAGCTGCTTATGGCAGATGTTGACAAAACTAATAACACACAATAACAACTGTGCTTAAAACCTGTTTAAAAAGCTGCAACTTTGTTGTGGCTTTTTTGTTTTAGAAACAGTTATATTTGAAAATAATCAATAAAAAATACGTTAGATGAAAAACCTTGCCATCCTATTTATTTGTGTACTTGCATTAAGCTGTAAAGAAAACAATAAGCAAACTGAAACCTATACAAACACTACAACTCAAACCGAAACAACAAATACTCCAGAAAAAAAAGTGGTATCAAATACCTCAACAATAGCCTTTTTGGAAGATATTAAAAGTCTAGAAAAAGACACGTCAAACAATCCTATTGAAACCTTTAAAAAGGCTGCTTCTGCAAACGCAAAAGAAGTAGTTACACTAACCAAAGACAATATTAAAGACGCTTTAGCTAAAGCTAAAAACTTTGACCATGTAGTTATTACAGTAAAGGATCACACTATTATAAAACTAGATTTAAACGATTGTAAACCGTCTGGTGCTTGGGCTGCTTGCATGCCAAAAGCAGAGGGTTATATTAAAAAAGGAGACTTAATATATCAAAACGATTACGCAAATAATATTATTGGTTTACCTGATAATCAAGAGCGTTTGTTGTATTTGTTTTAAGAATAAAAAAAGCTACAATTTAATTATTGCAGCTTTTAGTTATCTTTAATTACTGTTATCGTTACTCGCAACTAATATTAGTTAATTACTAATTTTTTAGTTGCTACTGTTTCGTTTTGCGAAAGTCTTAAAATGTAAACTCCGCTTGCTAAATCAGAAAGGTTTAAAACATTATTTTTTAATGTTTGAGAAACAACTTGTTCTCCTAAAACATTAAACACAGAAACATTTATGGCTTCTTTAGATGTTGTTTTAATCGTTATATAACCTGTATTTGTTGGGTTAGGAAAAATTGAAAAAGTAGAAGAAGCAAAGTCTTCATTAGATAAAGGGTTGCCTGTATAACTTTCTAAAGGCATTGGTGTTGTTGCAGTTGCGTTGCTTGTTTCGCCATCTAAAGCGTTAGGACCACTAAAAGTCCAATCGGCTAGATTAAATGTTGGATTAGCTACTGTACCAGGTTTTCTAAAAGCCCAACCGTCTAGATACTCCCAAGCCTGTCCAGTACCATCTACGTTTATATCTCCAAAAGTGTCTATTACAGATCCGTTTTCAAACAACTCAATAGCATCATCGCCATTAATGTTCAAGGCGCTGTCAGTATAATCTGGCGCAAAACCAAAGAAGTTAGTAAATTCAACCGTTTCTGATGCAACATAAATATAACTTCCAGCAGCTATAGCAACAGGAGGAAAAGTAAGCTCTTCACCATCTGTTCCGCCACCATTATTTGCACTACCAATACCATAAGTACTTAAATCTGCAATATCTGCAATTACATAAAGCTCTACACCTTTTGGGAGTCCGCCTGGTAAAGGTCCGTCAAAAACGCCAGTAATGATAAGATTTTGACCAAAAGCACTCGAGCCAATTAAAATAGTAAATAATAAAAAGTAAATTTTCTTCATGGTTTTATTTTTAAAGGGGTTTTAAGCTTGCAAAGCTAATTGTTTAAAACCTAAGTCTAATTTTTTTTATCTAATTCACTTTAACAGTCTTACACCAACCCTTGCTAGCGATCGTCAGTGACGAGTGCACACAAGAGTATATACAATATATCTAAAATACAAAAGCTACAGCAATTAAACTGTAGCTTTTTGTTGGTTGCTAATCTTTAACGTCACTCGTCACAGACGAGCGATAGCTTGGGAGTAAACTCTCCTGATAAAGATAGTAATTACATTAAACGAAAAAAGCTACCCGAAAGTAGCTTTTTAATTTATATTGAACACTTATTATAGCATTCTATATCTATAGTAATCTTCGTTAATTGTAAAACTTAAAAAATCACTTCCTGTTTTTATTGAATCTATTGGGCTATTTTCTAGCCTGTAACTAGTATAAGACAACTCCTCAGTTTTGGTATATTCTTTACCTTGTAATGCCTTTTCTATAATCTCATTTAAAGATAATGATTCATTAAACTCATAGATATACTCAAATGTATAATCAAAATCGTCTTTGTCGTTTTTTATAACTCTTTTTACTTTTTCAAGTTCTGGATAAATAAAGTGTTGTCCATCTAAAACAGTATATTCATTTTCGTATTCTTTAAAATCAGGAGAATAGCCTGGCTTTAATATTGTACCTCCAATCCAATAATCTCTTGGATATAAATCCCTGTGAGCATAAATCATTAACTCAAAATATTTATCAATTGTTGTGTTTTTCAAATATTTACTGAATTTTAAATATTCTACTAAATCTTTTATTTCGTCCCAAACTTTTCTAAAAACTAAGGCGTCTTTGAAAACAGTATCAACCTCGCCATAAATATTGTTAACAAGTTCTGTTTCTTTTTTGATAAATTCTAATAACTCTCCTTGCTATCGCTCGTCTGTGACGAGTGCACACAAGAGTATATACAATATATCTAAAATACAAAAGCTACAGCAATTAAACTGTAGCTTTTTGTTGGTTGCTAATCTTTAACGTCACTCGTCACAGACGAGCGCTAGCTGGGGTTTTTTATTAATACAAAAAGAGCACCGTTTTGATGCTCTTTTATCTTACTTTTTTACTCTTGTGGTCACGGATTACAAATCCGCGCTATCGGATGTGCACACAACAATACGTAATTTAGTTAAATACTTCTGTAAAATACAAAAGCCACAATAATTAAATTGTAGCTTTTGTTGTTTTCCAATCTTTAACGTCACTCGTCACAGACAAGTGCTAGCTTTGGATTCGTTTACTATACTCTTCCCAATCAAACTCAAAGCCAATATTACTAATTGCCTCTTTAAATATCTCCTCAAAATCTGATTCTACACTTATGGCATGCTCATACCATCCTTTTGAGAACTCAGAATATTCGTCATTAAAGGCTTCTCCTTGAGTACGCATACCTTTATGAGTACTAGCTAACCAGTATTTTACTTTTTCATCTCGATTTAATTTTGGGTATTCTTCTGTCCAAAATCGATTTTGATCATCTATAATTTTTTGTAAAAATTCTTTATCTTTCATGGCTATTTCTCAATTAAAGTTATTAAATATTTATCTCCTATTTTTTCTGTGTTTTTAACTACAAATTTTCTGTTTTGTAAAAGAAGTAACTCTTCTTTAGCATATCCTCGTATTTTTACCCCATCTGCAAAATCTGAAATAATTGGTGCATTTTTCACTTCTAGTTTTAAAAAAACATTCTTTTTTGGCTTATCAAAAAATGCTGCTTTAGTATTACTTCCACAAGAAACAAATTCTTTGTAGTTAACTGTTTTCCCTTTTTTATGTTTCTTTAAAAAGTCTATTAGCAAAGATTGTTCCGAAAATTCTAAAGCCCTGAAGGCGGTTCCATTGTATTTTGGCATTTTTTCTAGAGCAGAGGTTATAATTTTTGAAAGTTCTTTAGTTTTAAATTTATTTTTCCCTAGTCTTAACCAACGGTTTAGGTTTCCATAATATAAATTAGTCGTATAACCCCAAATCGCATAGATATCTGTTTTTGAAAGTTTTGGATATTTTTCAATTAACTCTTCAATTTCATTTAAAAACTTAAACTTATTTTCATTGTGATATCTAGTAAAATAATCTAAAATATCATTTTCTCTAAACCCTAGTTTTTTTAAAGCATTTAAGAAGTCTTTTGGCATCTCTTTTTTTATTATAGCTCTAGTAACTTTGCCATACTTCTTTCGTTTTATCGTTTTATTTATTTTTTCAAACAAACTATCAATCATCTCCTTAAACCCTTTTGTGCCTTTACGCAAAAAGGCAATAAGTTGGTCTAATAATTTTCTAAACCCTTTAAAAGTATTTATAACTAACTTTTTACCAAAATCAAGTGCTTTTTTACCTGCTTTAGCAATGCCTTTTAGCACGCTAGTAAATAGACTTGCTAATTTTTCTAAAACCGCAGCAATGCTTAAAGTACCACCAGATATTAAAAGACCACCTACAATCTCTATAACTAAACCTACCACAAAACCAATGAACGCTCCACTAAAATACGCAATAGTTTCAAAGGATTGTGTAGCGTTTTTAATTTTTGTTTTAAAATGGGTGTAGAGCAAATTAAAATCTATGTTTTTAATAGCATCTATTGCATTATCAATATACTCCATTAATATAGGGAATTGTGTGCTGAAATTATCAGTAAAATCTACCATTGCCACAACCCCTTTAAAGACCATTTCAAACATTTTAAAAATACCTGAAATAGCATCTATCAAACCATTCCAGATACCACACAAAAAGGCATTTGCAACACGGATTCCTTTTTTAATCAAGTCTGTAAAGTCAAAAGTTTCTAAATCATTTAGTTTATTACTAATAGCATCGCTAACTTGTATGTATTTACTGTATAAAAAAGCTTCTGCACTGTCTGGTATGATATCTACTTTTAGAGGAATATTTACTAAACCAAACCCATTTATTGGTATATAAATATTTGAGTCTAAAAGCTGTCCAAAATCTGTTTTCTCTATATAATCACGTATAGATTTATCGTATTTTAAAAACCCACTTTTAAACTCGGTAAAGGATTGCACTGCATATTCATTTATTTTAGAATCATCTATTTGATCTAAATAATCTTCCACAAAAGGGAATAAGAAAGGTTTAAATTTATGTTCTGTATCTTCTGTTCCGTCCTCTTTTAGTTTTTTTGCATTTGGATTCCACCTATAATCATCTAATTTTCCTTTATCAATAAAGCTACTTATATGATGGCAAATAGTGCCTAATCCTTCAATTATAGGTTTGCTAATGGCTAATGGGTTAAAATAGTTTCCTGCGGTAAATAAAAACTCGACCGCTTTTAGTGCAACATTTTCTAATTTTCCATGTATAATCAACTCTTGAAAGAGCTCCTTGTCAATTGTAACAAAGGAATTTATATAGTCATATACTGATTTACTATTATATAATTGCGAGATATCTGTAAGGTTGTCTTTTACTCTTCTACCTATTTTGATTTTACAGAATTGAGCGCTTATATCGTCTGTATTATCTTCAATAAAAAAGATCATTCCTTTTTCGTCTACTTCAACTTCTTTAAAGGCTTTGTCAAGTTTTATAGCGTCTTTACTAAAGTATAATTCTATATTGTATCCAAATACATCATCAAAAGGACTAAATTTATCATCTTTGTTTTTGTCAAAAAAAGCTTTGACAGAGGCTATGTGCTGTATTCTATTTGGATCTGTGCCAACATCTGAGGTAACTGTAATATCTTGTATTTTTTTAGTTTCTCCTCCAGGAAAATATATAGGTTTTAAGTCCTGTTGTGGCCTACTTCTAAAAGGAAACGATGCTAGAGGATGTACATTGGTCATCCCTCTATGATTTTCTAATATTGTTGTATTCATAATTATTATCTTTTTTAAAATTATTTAAACACCCTTACACCAACACCAACATTATGTGTTGGGCTTTGTAATTGGCTTAGGTTAACTCTGTAGCTAGCAAACCACTTGCCTTTACGGTTATATTGTAAGCCTAAACTAAGGTTGTCTAATGTGTGTTGGTTACCACCAACTTCGCTAAACGCATATAAACCACTTCTAAATGTTTTTGGGTGTTCTATGGTTTTGGTTACAGTAACTTGACGTGGTATTTTTAGTTTGTAGGATAGTTGACTATCCAGCAAATTACCTTGTAGTAGGTTGTAGCTGTAGATATCAATATCGTCATTACTTAGTGTGTCTTGATAGACTCTAGCTGCTTCAAAAAGCGATTGGTTTTCTGTTTCTGGAATGGTATCTACTATTTGTGAGGCGTCTTCTGTATTGACGTATACTTTTTTATATTTTACCGTTTGTACTTTAAAGGTATCTACTTTGGTTTGCCAAATGGTGTCTTTGGTTATGGTTACTGTTGGTTGATCTTGCGTTTTAAAACTACTGCATTGTTTTAAAAATAAATTGCTAATTACTAATGCTAGTATGACTAGCAAGAGTAAGCGTTCTGTCTTTATTGAAAAGTTTATCATTTTTTTTGTGTTTTATAGTCCGTTTGAGGCTTCTCGATACAATTTCTCGTACCCCGAAATCACTCGAAGTGACGTATTGTTTATTTAATATTTTAAAGACTTGTTATTATAAATGCACTTCAACAAGCTCAGTGTGACATTATTAATTAATACAAGTGATCTGTTCTCTTTTTTTATTCTTTTTAATTTTTTGAAAATAAAAGCCTGCTTCCTGTTATTATACAGGAAGTGTTTAGGCTTTTAAATAAAAGTGTGTTCCTGATTTTTCAGGAATGACAAATTGATTACTTTTTTACGTCTTTAGACGTATTTTTGTCTTCTGTAAGTGACTCTAAAGTTTCTTTTAAAGGTGTTTGCTTAATCAAGTTAATTAAGGCTTTAAAAGGGTTGACACCATAGATTTTATTAAAGTTTTCTAGAATGGATTTTATTTCGGCTATAGCTATAAAACCTGCAATAATTTTTAAAAAAGGCACTTCGTTTACAATGTGTTTTTCTAAAAAGAATGCTGCTAATATCACCAAGTTGTAAATAAAAAACTTTGAAATGGTATGACCAATTCTAGAACTTCTTATAGGCACATGATTTTTTAATGAGGCGTACGATCCTGTAATAAAATCGACTACAATTAAAAATACCATAGTGACCATGACACCATTTACAGGAGACAATAGCGTTAATAACCAAAAAATGTATTTAACGATTTTGTCCATGTTTTTATGTGTTTAATTACTAATTTGTTTGAGTTTTTTATAGTCTAACACACGACTTTTAGGATAGGCTTTTATGCAAACCATGTTGCGTTGATTGCCTCCTAGGATATATACATAAGACTTGGTTTGTTTAATAAAAAAACCAACGTGACCTTTCCAGCTTTTTGGGTTTTCTCTCCACAATACCACAACATCTCCAACACTTGGTTGATTTGTAGATTGTCCAACAGTCAACCAGCTTCTGGCATTTAATTTACCAGAATACTCATAGCCTGCTGTTTTGGCTACCCAATTTGCAAACGCACTGCACCAAGCAGTCTCGTCTTTAAGCTTTGAGCCATTAAAACCTATTTGATCAAAGTATTTTATAATACGTTGGTTGTCTTTTGTACCTATCACTTCTTTTACGCCATACTCTGACAGCGCTTTGCTTATTATGCTCATAGCTTTAAGTTTTTAAAAAAGTTAATATGAAATTGTTATATCAAACGGAAGCTTTTTAAAATTAACGCGAAGCTTGTGTTTGATATTTTTTACACATATGTGTAAATTTTTATTTTAAGCAGACTAAATCTCGACCAAAGATTACTTTAGTTTAAAAATTCTTAACCAGAATAGGATTAACCTAGGTTTGTGGATTTCTACTTAACACGAATTGAATGTAACAAACGGTAAACGTTGTTAGAAAAGCGAATACAAATATAATCATTTTACAAAGAACAAACAAACATTTTACACAATAAATATGTTAAATTTTGTAATTTGTTTTAAACACGTAGAGTGCCTAAAATACAAAAGCCACAGTTATTACACTGTAGCTTTTGGTTGTTTTGCTTACTGTTATCGTCACTCGTCACAGACGAGCACTAGCAGGAGAAGACTATTTTTTTATATAATCTCTGTAATATTTTCCGTTAGCGTCTTTTTTAATGAACGAATGAGGAATTTGACCACCAGAACCATCTATAAAGAGAACTTTGTTAGGGCTTTCATTATCAATAATAAAACTATAAACTCCTTCATCTGTATCAAATTGCCAATCATGAGTTTGAACAAAACAGCTCCATGGTTTAATAAAATCGTGCTCTTTTTCGAAACCTTTTAATTCTTCTTCATTTAAATGAACATTGAATTCTTTGTCTTTATAATAGTCTAATTCTAAATCTTCTAAAATTTGTTTTACTTCTTCGATTATTTGTTCTTTAGTATAATTCATTTTTTAATTTTTTAAAAATTTATTTTTTTTAATTCACTCTCTAAATTCCATTTTTTAAAATATTCAAAATCGACATCTGGTAAGCTATATCGTCGTCTAAAATTTTGATTATAAACGTTTAAATCATTTATTAAATCTGATAATTCCCCTCGCTGGCGCTCGTCTGTGACGAGTGCACACAAGGTAAGAATAACTTATCCCACAAACCCAATATCGTCTATTTCTAAAACCGTATTATCTTCTTGAAAATTTCTTGCGCTAGAATACTTATAATCTATTGGTTTTGTAACAAAACCTGTTTCTACTGGATTATTATGAATGTAGTCCACCTTTTGTTTGATAACCTTTTCACTCCATAACTCAATTGGTTTATTATGATGTTGCCAAAACTGATATTTACTAATGTTACCTTGTTTTTCTCCTGCTCTTTTAAACATCCATAGCAACCATTCTTTTCTGCTTTCTTGCGGATTGTTTTCTATTGCTTCAATTACTTTTTTTGAAGTGTACTTTTTAAAATCTCTTAACAACTCTGTTGGCTGTTCGTTAGCTGAACGAAAGATTAAATGTACATGACTTGGCATAAAACAATAAGCATATAGCTCCATGCCTTTTTCTGCTCTACAATAATTAATACTGTTTACTAATACATTAAAATAGACTTGCCTTGTAAACACATCCAACCAATATACTGTTGCAAAAGACACAAAGTATAATCCAGACTTATTATGAAACTTGTATTTTCTACTCATACCACTAAAATACAAAAGCCACAGTTATTACACTGTAGCTTTTGGTTGTTTTGCTTACTGTTATCGTCACTCGTCACAGACGAGCGCTAGCAGAGAATATACCTGTATAAGTCTAAATTATATTTATTAGTCTAGTACTAAACGAGAAGATTCTTTAATGGAGTTTGCTGTTTTATATTGTATAGAAATATTATTTTCTTTAGCATAAATATTAATGTCATATAAATCAATTCCTAAAATAGCAAGTCTATCTTCAATTACATATAATTCATATTCTTTATCTAAAAACACTTTTTTAACTTTATGGTGTTTTTCTGTAATATCTTTAGTCGCTCTTTTTCTGTAAGAGTCTTGAAGGTAAAAAGAAATTTCTTCTTTTAACTTCAAGACTTTTGCAGTTTCTAAAGTGGTTAAACTCCCTTTCTTTGTATTCTTAATATTATAAAATTTATTAAAGAATGACATTCTGTTTTGACTGTCAAAATGCTTAGGCTCATCAACAATCATTATTTTATCTGGGAATCCCTCTGCATAAATTATTATATATTTCATTATTTTATTGGTTTTTTAAAAAGCACGATTACTTCTTCTTCTGTTTGTTTTATTATTTCAGGAATACCACTAAAACCATTCCGTTTTGAAAGAATTCCTGTTGGAGTATCAAAAACAGCTTCTTTAGCTTTGATTTTATCTTTTATAAATTTATTTAATAAATTTAAGTTTACAGATTCTGACGAGTGCACACAAGAGTAATTACAATATATCTAAAATACAAAAAGCTACAGTAATTACACTGTAGCTTTTGGTTGTTTTGCTTACTGTTATCATCACTCGTCACAGACGAGCGCTAGCAGGAGCATATTTAAAAAGCTCTAATGGATCACCATCTAGCATCATTGGTTCTTGATAGTAATACCCTATAAAGTTTAATTGTTCTTTTTTGGTCATGATTATATTTCTTTTAAAATGATTTTCCTTAAAAACTTATCTAAAACACAAAAGCTACAATAATTAAATTGTAGCTTTTTATTTGTCATCTATTCATGACTATATCTTTCGTCTTCAGGGTACCAATAACCAGTTAATGTTGGCTCTAATGTTCCATTCTCATAAGCTTCAAAATAATGCTCTTTAGGATAAGCCGTACCAAAACTGACTACTCTACCAGTTTCTTTTTCTACTAAAAAAGGAGCGTTTCCCCCTAACAAACATTGTTCATCACCAGTTACCATATATCTCTTATTTTGATATATATAGATGTTTCCATAGTCTTTTTTAATACTATTATCATATAATGCTAATTCTATATCAGTGCTAGAATTACGCTCTAAAAATGTTAAATAATGCTCTGCAATAGCTTTCATTTCTTGTTCTGTTAACATGTTTTCTGTTTTAATTCGTTTTTAAATATCTATATTCTTTATACTGTTTGAAACCTATAACAGCATTTCTTCCGATTTGTCCATCTTTTAATAGTAATATATCATCTTTTTTTATAACATTAAAATAATGACCAATTACTTCAATTACTGGTTCCCTAGCTCGCGCTCGTCTGTGACGAGTGCGCACAAGATTAAGAAATATAACGCTTTTCTAAAATACAAAAGCTACAGTAATCACACTGTAGCTTTTGTTTGTTTTGCTTACTATTATCGTCACTCGTCACAGACGAGCGCTAGCAGGTGCTAGCAGGTGCTCTTCTGTGACGAGTGCACACAAGAACAAATACAATATATCTAAAATACAAAAGCCACAGTTATTACACTGTAGCTTTTTGTTGTTTTGCTTACTATTATAGTCACTCGTCAAAGACGAGCGCTAGCAGGAGTAAAAAACCATTTCCATTTCGGATTCACCAATCCAAAAGCCACTATTTTTATATTTTATTTTTGTTGTATTTGCCATAACGTTAAAAGCTACAATAATTAAATTGTAGCTTTTGTTATATTTTCTTGAAAAATTTCTACGTTAATTTATTAATAATATTATCTATAAACTCACTAAAACTATTAGCAATTTTTCTTTTTAAATCACCTCCTTCGTCTAAATAAGCCGGATGGCTTACATAAACAGGTGGGTTTTCTGGGTCTTCTGCATCTGGGTCATTAAAATAAAAGAAATGAAACTGTTCTCCTCCATCTAATTCACTTATCACCCAAAACTCTCCGCCTTCAATTTTTAAGTTGTTTTTTTCAAGTGTGTTTTTAACGTTGTTTTGACTTTCATAGTCGTAATCCAAAGAGCTAACGTTTATGTTGCAATAACCTCCTGCCAAAAATAGAAATTCTTGATAGGATTTTGGAAATGCTATACTGTACTTTTCTTGAAATTGTGATATTTCCTGTTCCGAAATTCCTCGGTTCTTTGAGCCAAATATTTCTGGAGTGTTTTTCATTAGGTTTAAATAGTTAATATTCATAATCTTATTTTAAAAATTTATTAAATTCTATACTGTTCTTAACAATTTCGCCATTAGGGAAAATTGAATAATCAATATTTATAGTTGTAAATTGACCTAAGCTTTGTTGACGTAATAATATTTCTCCCTAGCTCGCGCTCGTCTGTGACGAGTGCGCACAAGATTAAGAAATATAACGCTTTTCTAAAATACAAAAGCTACAGTAATCACACTGTAGCTTTTGTTTGTTTTGCTTACTATTATCGTCACTCGTCACAGACGAGCGCTAGCAGGTGAATTTTTTTACCAGAAACCTTCTCTAACTTAGACCAAAGTTTTAAATGAAACAATTCGTGTTGCATTGTATAGGTTGTAATATCGGTCTAAAATACAAAAAGCTACAATATAATTATTGTAGCTTTTGTTTGCTTTGCTTACTGTTATCGTCACTCGTCACAGACGAGCGCTAGCTTGAGAAAACTATCTGTTTATGGCATCAAAATTACCCCATTCATCTTCTTCAATTTGAAGAAAAGAATCTTTATCTTCTTTAAACTCTTCTATTTGTTCTGCTATTTCTTGACCAGTCCCGAGCATATACATGTTTAATGTCTCTTTTTCTATGAGCATCGGACCATTACCAATGATTATTTTTCTAGGATCTTTTGCGTCTTCATCATTCACTTGCCAATAAAAAACCCAACCGAATCCATAATCCTCAGTTAAATGTTCATAGATAATTACTCCAGGAAAATAACCATGATTTAGTTCTATAGACCTGTTTTTATAGCCAACATATTTTTGCATTTTTACTTGCGCCTCTTCTTTTGTATACATATTGTTTTTATTTAAATTATTAAAAATTAGTAGGTAAGAACTCATAATAATCATATATTAAATCAGCTTTCTGAGTATCCGCAGTTTTTTTGACCACTTTTTGCCCATCTAAAAATTTGATTATTCCATTTTCATTGATTACATTAAAAACATGTCCTAGATTACTTCCTTTTTTCTGCCCATAAACAATACCTCTTTGTCCGGGTTTCAATGTCTTTCTAATTAAATCTGGGGTAATATCTTTTATGAATTTTTTACCATACTCTTTTTCAAGTACAGTTAAAAAAGTTCCTTCTTCATATGATATTTTAATCACTACTTTTCCCCACGCTCGCGCTCGTTTGTAACGAGTGCGCACAACAGCAAGCAATCTAACACTTTTCTAAAATACAAAAAGCTACAGCAATTAAACTGTAGCTTTTACTTAATTTCATTAATAGCCTTCTTGTTTAAGAAACTCTATTCCTTTTTCTGTTAGAATAAACTCTTCTTCATCTAATAATTCATCTTTTCTTAACTCCTTAACAATTTCTGTCCAACTTACACTATAATCAGCAATTGAGTAAAACAATCTATCAAATTTTTGGATTCCTAATGGAGCGTTTTTATTAATTATTTCTAGTATTAATCTCTTATAATTCATTTTTTTTTCTTTAAATATTAATTAACTTGAACCTCTGGATGATAAAGACTTAACATCTCTTTTCCTTCATGCTCTATCTTTTCGTAAACTTTATAATCTTCTAATGTTGCGGTATGTGCATCATTCCACACTTCATCTTTATTAGGAACATCTTTATGAAGAGTTTCTTCAAAACCTAACTCAGTGTATCTTTCATACTCTCGCTTTTCATGAGTGTAAAATCGTTTATCAAAATCTGTAACATTAATTTCACCTTTAATTATCTTTTGTAATCGAGTTATCATTCTTTCATTCCATTCATCATATCCAAATCTACTTAAATGTTTTTTAACAACCTCCAGTCCTTCTGAATTAATACGAATGTCTTTCCAGTCTAAATCTAAAATAGGTCCTCCTGCTTTTTCAGGATTAAAACTTCTTTTACTAAATTTACCAATTATAGTGCCAATTCTTTTTGGGCCTCTACCTCCTAAAGGTTTTCCTTCAAGAAAATCGTCTAAAAATTTTTTTGCTTTTTTTTCATCAGTAAATACTCTTAAGGTTATTTCCTTAAATGAAACTTTAATATCTCTTCCTCGAACCGTTCGTTTCGGAAAACTTAACCCAGGAAAAGCACTATTTAAATCAAAAGCATATTTAACTTTAATATCTAGGCTAATCCCTTTTTGCTTAAGTGCTTTTATGGTTTTTAAAGGGATGCTTGGTAATTTTAACGCTGCAGAGATTTGTTTTAAAGCAGCATTTACGTTTTCTATCTGTTTTGGTAAATCTTTAGCTAAGTTTACTACCTTTTTAACACCTTTACTTACTCCTTTTACTAAGCCTATTATATCTAAAACAATTTCTACTAATTTTGGTATAAACAAGCCAAACTCGTAAGCGTTTTTATATGCTTCATCACCATCCATAAAGTTAAAAAGCTCAGACAGCTCATCACTTATAATTTTTTTAAAAGTTGGCCAATCTAGTTTGCTAAAAAATTGACTAAGGCTATCTATTGTTGATGTTAAATTATCATAGTTTAACAACCCTATAATAAAACCTATAGCTTCAACTATACTAGCAATAAACCTAATTACACCATTAATTAAGCCAACTAGATACGCATTATACTTTTTAACAGAGGTGTCTACCTTATTAATAATGTTTTGAATTGCTGATACTATAGTTTTTTTAACGTAAGTTATCATTCTTGATACAATGCTCCATAAGTCATATTTTAGTTCTGCGTATTTTTGATTATGCTCATCATTACTTATATCTAATAAAAACTGATCTGCAAATTTACTAAACGCTTCTGCTATTTGAGAAAAGTCCACTAACAGTGGGTCGTACTCCAGGTTATTTTCTTTACCGTAATCTGTATTTGCTACATTAGGGTTCCATTTTTCTTCTCCAAGCTCTAAACCTCTAATAGTGTTTGCTAGAGCTAATATGATTTTTTCTGAAACATAATCTGCTGTTTCAGAAATATCCATAACACCTAATTCTAAACACATTTGAAAAAATTTAAATGCTTCTTCAAATCCGTTTGGAGGTGTATACTCATAAGTTGATGGGTATTTCTTTACATAAGATTCTATATTTGAAAGTAAAATACCAGTCAAAACTGTTCTTTTATCACTTGAAGGGATTTCCATCCAGTCCAATATATCGCTAACATAATTTTTTACAACTTTATTACTTGTATCTTTTTCAATACTTCTTACAAGGTTTTTACCTAAGGCTATGTTAAATATTTCAGTAACATTTTCGTGTGTGATTCCTGAATCACTTAATTTAACTACAATATTCTTTTTTGTTGGTTTATTTTTTTTTGCTAGTAACAAAAATAGGTTATCATCTAAATTGCTTATATAAGCTCCTTTGTATTTTTGATTATATATTGATTCACTCATGAAGCGTATTCCATTAGTTACAATACCTTTGCCATTAAAATCATTACTTTCTGATATTTTTACTTCTTTATCTAAGGTTTCTGAAAACTCAAAAGGTGGTTCAAAACCAAACCGTTCTGCAAATTGAAATGTATTACTCATTGTTTTTATTTTTATTTGTTAAACATTAGTTTAGTTACAATTAAACACACCTTACCTTTACCTCTTAGGGTTCTAGAACTAAGAGGTGTTTGGTTTTATAAGATTCTTCGCTTACGCTCTGAATGACAAATGGTAAGGTGGATTAATTGCTAATCCTTAAAAAGGATTATGCTAAAATCTATCTAGTTGCAGTATTAGTTGTTGCTTCTGCTTCAGGTTCTGTTACACCAAGCAACGTGTTGGTTTGCTCAATTGGATTAGAAAAAGACTCGTTATTCTGGTCTAAAATTTCTTCGCCATCAGAATCAAACAACTTAAAGTCGTCACAATCTGTATTACATGGTAAGCCATCAACATTAAGACCAATAGATCCTGCTTGAATAACGGTTAAATTGGTTGGTAGACGTGTCTCCCAAGTGCCTTCAACTTCGCCTTCTATGGTTTGCATTTCTTCTGCAATAGACACATATAAATCGTCGTCTTGATCTACAACTAATCCTTGTCCATTCCAAATTTCTCCAGTGGTCATGTACCAGTTTACAGCATCTTCAAAACCTGGTCTAACAGGTACTACTGTTCTTGCCATACCTGATTGTAAAAAGGCTTGAAATAATGGGTCTGCTGCATCTTGTTGTTGAAACAACTCTTTCCAATCTTTCTCGTCTGCATAGAAATATGGATAAAATACGTAAGCCATAATTTCCCAATCAAATGCTTGCTCAAAGAATTTTACTGTTGAAGCATGTGTTTCAAAAGTTTGATCTTTAGTAACTTTAGCAATTGTGCTACCTATATAGTTATCTTTAGACACTTTAGATTGCTCTATTAATAACTCTACAGCAATACGCTTCAACTCTTTTTTCTCTAAACTACGGTTGTGTAATGGGTTAAATGTTAGCTTATATTTATCGTCTGTAGGAAGCACTTCGTTAGCTACCATTGCTTCGTTATACTCTCTTAAACGGTCATTATAAGCATCCATAATAGCATTGTACGTTTCGTTTTGCCATTGTTTAAATGCTGCTTCTGTTCTTTCACATTTAATTACAATAGTGGTATCTGCAACCCAGTTCCATTCCATAGAAGCAGAAACAGGTAACTCATCTAAATATGCTGGAATTTCTACATATTGACTATAGTTAACAGGTAATGTTATTCCTCCAATAGAAATATTAACAACTCCTCCATGATGTCTACCAGAAGTTTTTACATGAGTAGATTTATAACCTGTTGGTATTTTAACAATCTCTTTTGAAGCCTTGTTTGTGCCATCACCTCCATCTCCAGCTTGTTCTGATTTTGTAAAAGACGTTCCTACATAATCAAACTGTTCAGGAGCTGCGTTAACCTCTGCATTATATGATGCTGCGATAATTTGGTAATTAGTTTCATCTAGCTCAGAAGCATCAGAAATCCCTTCTGCTAAAGCGCTTGGATGAATTGGTAATTCTGGTAAAACAATTAAAGATTCTGTTTCTTGGTTGTTTTCAATGTTCTTCCATAATGCATCTTTTAAAAACCTTGCTGGCTCTGGTATTGCAAATTCATACATCAAACGCTTACCATAGTTGATTAATTTATTTTTATAAATCTTATCAACCCAACGGTAAACACCTGTAACGTGATCCTCTCCTTTTGTGTTATCAAAACCATGTTTGTTGTTTTCTTCAAACTCTTTTAAAATACGAGACGTGCGCTTGGTTTGTGTTTTAGAAACAATACGCTCCATAGCACGCTCAGTAACTTCTTGTGCATGGGTTAAGGCTTGACTATTTGAGTCTGATGTTGAACTTGATGATGAAAAATCTGCGTAAGCACCAGCATTGAATCCCCATTTTTCTCCGCCTCCATGTACAGATGCACTTGCTCCATAGGCCTGAGATTTATCTTCATTAATTACAGAAGCTACTTCACTTTGCATTTCATTTCGCTCAGTAGTTGTAGTGTCTGTTAGGTTTTCTCTTTCTGTTTCGTCTGTTCTTTCGGTTGTTACTTCAGAACTTATTAAACTTCTAGTTGCACGCTCTTTATACTCACGAGCCATCACGTTTTCAATATGCGATACTTCTCCTGGTACATAACAACATACTTCTTGCTCTACGCGTCTAAAGTCTGCAATACCTAAGTTAGTAACACCATAAATACGATTATCATCAGAAGTTTGAGTTCCAGAATCAACCAATTGGAAATTACCCATATTAAATCTAGATTTCCTGTTTACTACTTGTGTAAAGCTGTATTTTTCTCCTGATAGTAATGTGATTTCTCCTGAGATAGTATAGTTTTCAACTCTAACAGGATAAGTTGTTCCGTTAGGGAAAAGTCTTATCATATCATTAGCTACTGGCACAATACTAAACCCTGTATCAGTATCTGATGTTCCGTCTGGGAAATTTATAGTGTATGTCATGCTGGCGATTTGTGCTGACACTACTACGTTATAAAATACCATAAAAGGACTGACTAAACCAGCTGGGTTTATTTCCATTAAAGGTGGAATATTATAATCCAATACAGGAACCCCTTCATTTACCCTTGTAACTACACCTCCAATTTTTACTCGCTTAGATTGTTTTGCCGATTTACTAAAAACAATTTGGTTATTAGCTTTTATTTTAGACTTTAAAGCCTGATTTACTTCTTCAAAAGAATCATAAATATCTAATTGCTCTGTATTAAAAAGCAATAAAGACACGTCTGATAATTTACCCTCTAAATAATGAACTGTAATAGCTTCTTCTTTAGTAAATTCAAATTTTGGAAGCTTTAAATCTGGATAAGTTGTTACTTTAATCGTTTCTCCTGTTTTAGGGTCTGTCTCTTCAGTAATAACTGGTTCTGCTTCTTCAATTAATTGTTCTACAACTTTATTATGACTAGCCAAAGCCGCTTTGTAGGCTTTTTGATGGTCTTTGTTGTATTTAACTTCAATTGGTTTTAACTCTTCAATTAACGCTTTATAATTACCATTATGGTATTTAGCAATTGCCACATCGCTTGTATCCTCTAAAGTTTTAAATGCTGATGCAGACACTCTTTTTGGTGTTTCTGATACTGTTGCGCTAGAAAACAAAGCTTTAGACAATACAACGCTTGCATTAGCACGTCTAACAAAGTCTTGGTCTTGATCTTCAGTAAATACAATATCTTCTCCTTTTAATACAGAAGAAAAATCGATAAATCCTTGTAAAAATTGATTAGCAATTAAGACTTGGATTAATGCTTCACGCACATAAACAGATTGCTTAGTAACCGTCTGATTAATCAAGTTGTCCCAAACTAAAAGATCTTGTTTTTTTTCTTTGTCTAAAGGTAAAACACCATTAGCATTTTCTTTAATTGCCTGAAATGTTAAATGGTTTTTATTACGCATTAACCAAGAGGAAAACTCATATAATTTTTGGTTAACAGCTTTAACTTCTTTTCTGGTTTTAAAACCGTTAAAATTTTTACTTACGTCTTCTAAAACTTGACTTTTAGAGTCTTCTTTTACTCCTTCTATAGCTTGAATAAATAGACTAGACTTTTCGTTTGGATGAAACACAAATCCTTTATGATTCTCTTTTTCATCAATTAATTGTGGGTTACGTAAGGTTACGAATCTAAATAGATTCTGTTTAATTTTATTACTCATTTTTTAAATGTTTATTTAATTAATAATGGTTCAATTAAGAACACTGTTGTCGTTTCGCTTTTCTAACAGGTTTACCTTAATCAAGCCTTAATTACTTAAGACATAAAAATTTGAGTCATTCTAACATTTTGTTGAATGGTTGTGCTAATATTTAATTTTTAAAGAAATTTACTTTTAAAAACCTAGTATTTGTTAATTAAAATTTATACAAATGTTTGATTTTTAGATAATTTTGTATATTAGCGGTTCATTAACGAGACAAAAATACAACATTTTACAAACTAAAACAAACATTTTACAATAAATTTTGTAAAAAGTTTTAACCTCTTATTTTTTGAGCAATGAAACAGATAGATGAAAAGATTACCGAAATTATTAACCACTTTAAGCTTAATAATTATGCGTTTTCAAAACGTATAGGTGTTACGGGAACCACTATAGACAGTATTGTTAATGGTCGTCCGCAAAATGATGGGTCGCGTAAAAAAACAAAACCTGGTTATGATGTATTAAGCGCTATAATTGAAGAGTTTAATATAAATCCTGACTATTTATTTGGAAAAAGCGACGTAATGCTAAAACAGGATGTGGCTCAAATTCAAACATATTCTGGAGTCCCTCAAGTTATTTCTGTAAATCAAGAAAATGAAGAAAACGTCATTTATGTGCCTGTAAAAGCTAGAGCTGGTTATTTAGATGGTTATGGAGATAGCGAGTATATAGAGACTTTACCATCCTTTAACATGCCTCAATTAAACAATGGAACGTTTAGGTGTTTTGAAGTAAAAGGCAACTCTATGGTACGTACTTTTTTTGATGGCGATTTGGTGTTTGGTAAGTATGTTGAGGACTTAAGCGATGTTAAAGATGGTCGTGTTTACGTTATTGTTAGTAAAAATGATGGTATTGTTTTAAAACGTGTTATTAACCGAATTGAAGAACGTGGAAAACTGATTTTAAAAAGTGATAATAAAGACGGAAACTATCCAATGTACACTATAGATGCAGAAGATATTATGGAAATTTGGTATGTCACAATGTTTGCGTCCAAACAAATGCCAGAACCTATTGATGTTTATGATAGATTACATGAATTGGAAAGTCAAATAGCAGAACTTCAAGAAAGTGCTAAAACCAAAACTTTAAAAAATTAAATTTGGATGCGTTTAACGTTTAACAAACACGAAAAACTTAAAAGCCAAAAAGCAATCGAGCAATTATTTGCAGAAGGTAAATCGGTTTCGGCATATCCTTTGCGGATGGTGTATTTAAAAAAGGACAAATCAATTAAGGTTGGTGTGTCTGTTAGCAAGCGTAATTTTAAAAAAGCAGTGGACAGAATTCGTGTAAAACGACTACTTAGAGAGGCTTATAGACTTAATAAAACTATGTTAATAGACCATAAAATTGACAATTACACGTTAATGATTTTATATATTAGTAAAGAAATGCCAGATTTTAAGTTAGTTGATGCTAAAATGAAGACATTATTAATAAAATTTAAAGACCATATTTCTAAATAATTATTTAGAAATTATAAAAATATACAAATGAAAAACTTACTAAAACGACGCATTTTAATTCCAATATTTGCTGTCACCATCTTTTTTACTGGAACCGCTTTTAAAAACGATTTTTTTGAAATAGCTAAGCAAATAGAAATCTTTACAACGCTTTTTAAAGAGTTGAATATGAACTATGTGGACGAAACTAATCCAGCTGATCTAATGGATAATGCCATTAAAAACATGCTAAACGATTTAGATCCTTACACTAAGTTTTATAACGAGCAAGATGTAGAAGCAGAACGCATACGTCGTACAGGAGATTACACTGGAGTTGGTGCAAGAATAAGAACCTTAAAAGATAAATTAGTTGTAGTTGAACCTTATAAGGGTTATCCAGCTGACAAAGCTGGTTTAAAAGCTGGAGACCAGATTACAGCAGTAGATGGTGTCTCTATTTCTGGTTATGAAGGAGATGCATCAAACTTATTAAAAGGCGCTCCAAACTCTTCACTAGAAGTCACTTATAAACGTCAAGGAAAAACAAACAAAACATCTGTAACACGATCTGAAATAGAAATTGATGCAGTACCTCATTTTTCTATGATAGACGCACAAACGGGTTATATCGTACTTCAAAAATTTAACGCCAAAGCATCTGCACAAACGGGTTATGCATTAAAAGATTTAAAAGCGCAAGGTGCCAAACAAATTATTTTAGATTTAAGAAGTAATCCAGGAGGTTTATTAAACGAAGCTGTAAATGTGGTTAATCTTTTTGTACCTAAAGGACAATTAGTAGTAACTACAAAATCTAAAGTTAAAAAGTACAACAAAACCTATTACACTAAAAAAGAACCTATAGATACAGAAATACCTGTAGTGGTTTTAATTAATGGTCGTAGTGCATCTGCATCAGAGATTGTATCTGGTACACTTCAGGATTTAGATCGTGCTGTTGTTGTGGGTTCAAGAAGTTTTGGAAAAGGATTGGTCCAACGTCCTAAAAAATTAACATATGGTACACAACTAAAAGTAACAATCTCTAGATATTACACACCTTCAGGACGCTGTATTCAGGCTTTAGATTATTGGAATAGAGATGAAAACGGAAACGCTGTACGTGTTAAACAAGAAAACTATCACGCTTTTAAAACCAAAAATGGAAGAAAAGTTTTTGATGGTGGAGGTGTTTTTCCTGATGAAGCAATTGAGGTAACAAAAAACACTGCAATTACAGATGCTATTTTAAGCAGCCAAAGTATTTTTGATTATGCTACCAAATACTACTATGATAATAAAATTAACGACATCTCTACATTTAAATTATCAGATGCAGACTTTAATACTTTTAAAAGTTATTTAAACACGACTGGTTTTGAGTTTGAAACAGAAACAGAAAAAGCACTTAAAAAAGCGTTAGAAGTTTCTAAAACAGAAAATTTAGACGATGATATTAGTAGAGATTATAAAACATTAATTACAAATTTAGATCACTCTAAAGCTAAAGCTGTTGAGGATAATAAAAAACAATTAATAAATCTGTTAACAGACGAAATTGTTAAACGTTACGTCTACAGAGAAGGGTTATATGACTATTACAAAACCAATAATGAAGAGATTAAAACTGCAACAGATATATTATCAAATCCTTCAAAATATAACAGATATTTAAACTAAAAAAAGCTAAAAATTTTAACATATTAAATTTTTGGTATATTTAATGCTAGTTTAAAGTTATGAAGCACTTATTTTTATTCATTTTATTAAGTACAACTATGTGTTTTTCGCAAAGCGAATTAACACATGATGTATACTTTAATACAGACGAGTACGACGTACCATTAACAGAAGAAAACCGTATTCTGCTTTTTATTTCTAGTCTAGACACTATCCAAATTCAAAAAATATCTATTTATGGTTTTACTGATGATAGAGGTACAAATGACTATAATTTAGAACTATCCCAAAACAGAGCTAATACTATAAAAGAATTATTTTCTGGTTATGGAATTGAAGAAAGTTTAATAACTAATGTTAATGGTAAAGGTGAAATTTTATTAAAGGTTTTAAACGAAAACGAAGTCCATAAAATAAGAGGATTAAACCGTAAAGTAGAAATTATTGTAACGCCAAAACCTCCAAAAAAAGAAGAGGTTAAAAAAGAGGAACCTGTTGAGGTAGTTGAGGTAAAAACTGAAGAGCCTAAAGCAAACGCAAAAAAGACTACAGATGATATTGCTAAAGGGACAATTAAAAAAGGTGATAAAATTACATTAGATAAAATATATTTTAAAACCAGCTATAGTTATGTTACTTCAGAATCTAAAAAAACATTAGAAGATTTAGCTAAACTGTTGGTAGAAAAAAAGAATATCTATTTTACCATCCAAGGTCATGTATGTTGTACACAAATGAGTCGTGATGCTATTGATAAAAAGACTAAAAAACGAAACCTATCTGTTGCTAGAGCAAAATACATTTATGATTATTTAGCCAAAAAAGGGGTTGATAAAAAACGTATGAAATACGTTGGTATGCGTCGTAAATTTCCACTTGGTGGTGCACCAGAACTAGATAGACGTGTCGAGATTTTAGTAACTTATGTTGGTAAAGAGGATTAATTTTTAATCATTCCAACATGAGGTATTCCGTCTTCTAGGTACTCCTCTCCTACTTCAAAAAACTCTAAATTATTATAGAATTTTTTTAAATAACATTGTGCTGAAATTTTAATTTTGGTTTGGTTATAATGTGTTTTAATAGCGTCAATTGAAGCTTTCATTATATCATAACCGTATTTATGCTCGCGTTCTTTTTCAGCAACCACTACTCTACCAATACTTGATAATTCAAAGTAATCTCCTGGTTTAAATAATCTTGTGTAAGCCACAACTTTTTCGTTTTTAAAACCTATTACGTGTAATGCTTTTTGATCCTTATTATCAATATCTTGATAAACACAATCCTGCTCCACAACAAAGACTTCGCTTCTAAGCTGAAGGATATCGTACAACTCTTTTGTTGTTAATTGTTGAAAGGTTTTGGTAATTATTTTTAGCATAGTGTGTTTTATAATAGGAATACTTTTTACTATTGTCAGTTAGAGTGATTCGACGAAGGAAAATTGTGACGTATCTCTTAAATTAATCCTGTACAATTACATCCTTTATATCATCTTTACCATATTCTGGTTGGATGTTAACATGATTAATTTCAAATTTATGAAATAATAGTTCTTCAACTTCATGAAGGATTTTATCAAACTGAGATAAAGTAATATCATTTTCAAAATCAATATGCGCTTCAAAATGTATTTCGTCTTCATTAAGTTGCCAAACATGTATATGATGGACATTTTTTATTTCCGCGAAAGCGTTAATTTCTTTTACTATTTGATCTATTGGAATAGTGTCTGGAGTAAATAACATTAAGACTTTGGTAGAGGCTTTTAATAAATCAAATCCCATCCAAATTAAGTAAATAGCTATTGCTAAAGTTAAAGCGCTATCAACCCAATACACTTGGTAAAATTTCATTAATAAACCACCTATTAACACTGCAACACTTGCTAACATATCTGTTAATAAGTGTAAATATGCGCTTCGCATATTCATATTTGCTTGACTATCTTTTTTTAATAATAATACACTAAATCCATTAGCTAAAATTCCTAAAAGAGATAACCAAATAACCAAATTACTTTCTATTTCTTGAGGGTTTTGAAAACGTTTAATAGCTTCTATAATTAATAAAACAGCGACTATAATTAATGTAGAAGCATTTATAAAAGCAGCTAAAATTTCGGCACGTTTAAAACCAAAAGTCCGTTGTAAAGAGGCTTCTTTTTTAGATAATTTATTAGCTATATAACTAACAATTAATGATAATACATCACTAAAGTTGTGTAATGCATCGCTTAACAAAGCTAAACTACCAGAAATTAATCCACCAATAACTTGTGCAACAGTAATTAAAATATTTAAAAGTATAGATATAATTAAGTTACGTCCTTTTAAGTCGTTATGATTATGTGAATGGTTATGTGAGTGGTTGTGACCCATTTTTTAACAGCTTACAGGTATTTTATCAACTCGGTTTTGGTGACGTCCACCTTCAAATTTAGTCTCTAAAAAAGTATCAACCATTGCTATTGCTTGCTGCACAGCTGTGTAACGTGCAGGAATACAAATAATATTTGCATTATTATGTTGCCTTGTTAATGCAGTAATCTCTTTTGTCCAACAAATTCCTGCTCTAACTTTTTGATGTTTATTTGCTGTCATAGCAACACCATTAGCACTTCCACAAATTAAAATACCAAAATCTACTGTTTCATTTTCTACATCTGTAGCCACAGGATGTACAAAATCTGGATAATCTACACTATCATTTGCATCTGTACCGTAGTTATTAACAGTGTATCCTTTTGCTTCTAAATGTTTAACGATTGCAAATTTATAGTCTGTTCCTGCGTGATCATTACCTATTGCTATTTTCATTTAAAAAAGTATTTTAAATTTCTGCTTAAGCAAAAATATATTAGTGTATTGTTTATAACCTCAAAGTTAATAATTGATAACAACTATTAACAACTAATACTGTGTTACTTATTCATAAAAATTAATTTAGTCTTTGGTTTTAAAAATATAAGCTGATTAATGATTGTTAACTTCTCCTTGTTTAAATCTTTATTACTTGTTAATATCTTCTTATACTTTTTAAAAACTTTAATTAGGATTATCCAGTTAATTTTACAAACCAAAACGTAAACTTAACCACCAAAAAAGTTAACCCTTTTTTTTAGTTAAGTTGTCAGACAAAAAACTACACATACCAACACTAAAAAATAAAATACTTATTAAAAATTGATTGTTAACTTAGGTTATAAACAATTGTTAATAGTTAAACTAAACAAGCAGTAAATTAATGATTTAACTATTGTATAACCTGTTAATAGAAACAGAAAAGTAACCTACACAATCAAATACTTAAAAAGTTATACCGCTATTAACAAGCAATAATCATCATCAATTTTTTTTAAATTTTTAAAGAAAAAATAATAGTATATAATATAATTGTGGATAACTCTAGATTTTAAATTTAATAGTAGCTTAATATCTATTTAATATTAAAAACGTAGCTTTGTAAAAACTTAATAACCAGTCTTCTCCTTTTATTAAGTTGAAAACAGATGTCATTGCGAGCAAAGCGTGGCAATCTCTACAACAAATGAGATTCTTCGTTTCACTCTGAATGACACACAATAAGATTACAAATTAAATGACAAAAAAGAAACACAGGAAACCTTCAAATAATAAGATTTCCAACCTTACAAATACAATTCTTAGTATTTTAAAAAAAGAGAGAAACAAAAGTTTTAATTACAAACAAATTGCTGCTAAATTAGGAGTAAATGATGCTAGTAGTAGAAACCAGATTATAAAAAAATTAGCCCAACTTAAAGCTAAAGAAGAAATTATAGAAACCGATCGTGGTAAGTTTAAAGCGGTTGTTAATACAGAGTATCATACAGGAATTTTTGATGCTGCACAACGTGGTAACGGTTACGTTATTTGCGATGCTTTTGAAAACGATATTTACATTGCATCCAATAATGTTAATAAAGCACTTAATGGTGATGAGGTAGAATTATATGTTTATAAACGCAGAAAACAAGGTAAACTTGAAGGCGAAATAACCAATATTATAAAACGTGCTAAGACAGAATATGTTGGTATTATACAAATCCATGAAAAGAAAAACTTTGCTTTTGTAGTGGTTGATGGTAATAAAATGAAAACAGACATTTTTGTACCAATTAATAAAACAATGAGAGCTGAAGATGGTGACAAAGTTGTTGTTACTATGGAAGATTGGCCAGAAAAAGCGGATTCGCCAAATGGTCGTGTTATTAAAGTTTTAGGAAAAGCTGGCGAGCATAATACAGAAATACATTCTATACTAGCAGAATACGGTTTACCATATGAGTTTCCGCAAGAGGTTGAAGATTATGCAAACCAAATTGATTTAAAAATACAACCAGAAGAAATTGCAAAACGTCGTGATATGCGTAAAGATTTAACCTTTACTATAGATCCAAGAGATGCAAAAGATTTTGATGATGCCTTATCATTTACTGTTTTAGATAATGGGTTATATGAAATTGGTATTCATATAGCAGATGTATCACACTACCTTAAAGAAGGTACAGTTTTAGATGACGAAGCTTATGAGCGTGCAACATCTGTTTATTTAGTAGATCGTGTGGTACCAATGTTACCAGAAATATTATCTAATGGAGCGTGTTCTTTACGTCCACATGAAGAAAAATATACTTTTTCTGCAGTGTTTAAATTAAATGATAAAGCCGAAATTAAAGACCAATGGTTTGGTCGTACAGTAACTTATAGTGATACACGTTTTGCTTATGAAGAAGCACAAGCAATTATTGAAAACAATATAGGATTAAGTCCAGAAGATGTACTTAATAATACTAATAAAATAGACACTACAATTCCAGCAGAAGTTTCTTTAACAGATAAAGAATACCAAACAAGTGTCGAAGTTGCTCAAGCCACTTTAAAACTAGATGAATTAGCTAAAAAAATGCGTGCAAAACGTATGCGTGAAGGAGCAATTAGTTTTGATAAAGTAGAAGTTAAATTTAGTTTAGATGATAAAGCTAATCCAATAGGTGTACATTTTAAAACAAGTAAAGATGCTAATAAGTTAATTGAAGAGTTTATGCTTCTAGCTAATAAAAAAGTATCAGAATTTGTATCTAAAATGAAACCAGCTAGGACTTTTGTGTATCGTGTGCATGATCAACCAGACGAAAGTAAATTAGCATCCTTACAAGGTGTAGTGGCAAGATTTGGACATAAATTAAACTTTAATAGCGATAATGTTGCTGCGTCTTTAAATCAATTATTAATTGATGTTAAAGGTAAAAAAGAACAAAATTTAGTAGATACTTTAGCAATACGTACCATGTCTAAAGCAGAATATACCACAAAAAATATAGGACATTATGGTCTATCATTTGGAGATTATTCTCATTTTACATCTCCAATTAGACGTTATCCAGATGTTATGGCTCATAGACTTTTACAACGTTATTTAGATGGTGGTAAAAGTGCAAATGTAGAAGAATATGAAGAAAAATGTCAGCATTCTTCTAATAGAGAAAACTTAGCTACAAAAGCAGAACGTGATTCTATAAAGTACATGCAAATTAAGTTTATGCAAGATCATCAAGACGAAGAATTTGTTGGTGTCATTTCTGGTGCAACAGATTGGGGAATTTATGTCGAAATCATTTCAAACAAATGTGAAGGAATGGTAAGAATTAAAGATATAAAAGGCGATTATTTTGATTTTGATCAAGAGCAATATGCTGTAATAGGTCGTGATACAAAGGTAATGTACCAATTAGGAGATGAGGTTATTGTAAAAGTAAAACAAGCAGATCTTGTAAAACGTCACTTAGATTTTGAATTAATTGGTAAACATGAAGAGAAAACAGAATCTTAAACAGTTCTGTTAATTTTAGTGATAAAAAAAACAGCAAATTGCATCAAGTATTATTAATATTCTTGATGCAATTTTTTAATTAACTGTAACTTTTCTATAAATTTAACTACCAATAATTAAACAATAAACCATGATTTTAACCACAACAAACTCGATAGAAGGCTTCAGAATAATTGAATATAAAGGTATTGTTACAGGAAATTCTTTTGAAACAAAAACTAAATTTTCTTTTAAAACAGAAAAGAATAAAGCAATAATGGATGACGTAATTAATGAAGCTAAAGAAGTAGCTTTTCAAAAATTACAAACCAATGCAAGCAACTTAAATGCTAATGCAGTAGTTGGTATTAATGTAGATTTTGAAACCGTTAATGGATCTTACTTTTTTGTTTCAGTTACAGGAACAGCTGTAAGCGTTGCTACAGATAAGTAATTTTATTTATAACGTCAGTTCGAGTGATTTTCTTTTAAAAAAAGAAAATTGTATCGAGAACTTTTTTATAAAACTGTAACAATCCAAAAAAAGTAAACTCTTTATTACAACACAAACCTTTTTAAGATGAAAAATTTACTAGTTGCAGTTTTCTTTTTAAGTACTACTTTTTTAATGGCTCAAAATCCAAAAGATAAAAATGTAGGCGATTTTAATACAGTAAAAGTCTTTGATTTAATTAAAGTAAGCCTTGTAAAATCTGACGAAAATAAAGTTATAATTTCTGGAGAAGACGTTGATGATGTTGAGGTACTTATAAAAAATAATACTTTAAAAGTACGTATGAAACTAGATCGTAGTTTTGATGGTACCAAAACATTTGTTGCAGTACATTACACAGATTTAAAAACTATTGATGCTAATGAAGGTGCAATTATTATTGGTAATGAGTTGATAGAACAAGATACTATAGAGCTTCGCGCACAAGAAGGTGCTTCTATAATTGTAGGTTTAGACGTTGATACGGTTCAAATAAGAGCTGTTTCTGGCGGAATTATAGAAACTAGAGGTAAAGCTAACACTCAAAACATAACGCTTAATACAGGAGGTATTTATGAAGGTCGTGTGTTTGAAACTAAAAATACAACAGTAAAAATAAGAGCAGCTGGAGAAGCTGAGGTAAAAGCAAGTGGTACTGTAGATGCACGTATAACTGCTGGTGGAGATATTGATATCTACGGAAACCCTGAAACAGTTAATAAAAAACAAACTTTTGGTGGACGTATAGAAATTAAGGATAATTAATAAACCCTTACATTTAAAAAACTTTTAAAAGCTTCAAATTTAATTTGAGGCTTTTTTAATTTGTAGCAGTACTACTGTGTGTTAATTAAATATTTTCTTTACTTTGTAATTCACGCATTTAATCAACCCATGTTAGACGACATTCTTAAAGCTATTCCGCTAGGTATTATATTATCTTTTACCGTAGGTCCTGTTTTTTTCGTTTTATTAGAAACTAGTGCTACTAAAGGAGCTAGAAGTGCATTAATTTTTGATGCAGGAGTTATTTTAGCTGATATATTATTTATAGTTGTTGCTTATTTTAGTACAGAAAAATTAGTAGGTAAAATAGAAAATGATCCAAATTTTATCATTTTTGGAGGTGTATTATTAGCTATTTATGGGTTAATTTCATTTATAAAAACATCAAGATCTTTTCGTGCAATAGTAAAGGAATACCATAAAGTCGAAATCCAAAAAGATTACGGTAAATTATTTATAAAAGGCTTTTTACTTAATTTTATAAACATTGGTGTGTTATTAGGTTGGTTAGGTTTTATTGTCTTAGCAAATAAGGTTACAACCTCTCAAAACGGAGTTATTGTATTTATAACAACTATGTTAGTCGCTTACTTTGTCACAGATTTAGTAAAGATATTTGCTGCTAAACGTTTAAAAAACAAACTTACACCAAGACTTATTTTTAAAACTAAAAAAATAATAGCTTTAGTTATTTTAGGGTTTGGAATCCTATTACTTGCTCAAGGTTTTTTCCCTGAAGAAAAAGAAAGATTAAAAGAAAAACTAGAGCAGATTAATCCTTTATAACCTTATTGTATTTGTGAATACTATTCAACAAAAAAAGTTTAGTTTATTACTTCGTGTTTGTGTTTCGGTTGTATTGATTGGTGCATTATTTAAAATCATGCATTGGCCATACTCCAGTCCATTAATTATAACACCTATTATTGGTATTTTGATAGTTTATCCAATCCGCTTTTTTTTAAAGAGTAAAAAGGATAGTATGGATTATATTAAACTAGCAATGGTTATTCTGTGGTGTTTAATTTATGGAATAAGAGTATTTCATTTATATTCTCCACCAATAGTATTTAATATAATATTAGCACTATTGTTTGGTTGGTGGTTTATTAATCAAGGAACAGATTATATAACTATCAGAAAATTAAAAACTAATAAAACAGTACAATTTATGTATTATCTAGTTGTAGTTTTTAGTATTGCTTGTGTGTTTTTAGGAGCAATATTTAAAATACAACATTGGCCTTACAGTAATATTTTAATGACTTTAGGAATTATAAGTACTTCAATTTTAATAATTATTGATTATTTTGTTAGAGAATAATTATTAAAAATGCCAAAAATACAATACCATATTTACGTTATAGAGCTTAAAAAAAAGTGTTTACAGAAAACACTAAATTTAGAGCAGCTAACCCACAGTTTAATGGTGTGTTAGAGTGCTTATATGTTGGTATGACAAGCAAAACCCCTAAAGAACGTTTTTTACAACACAAAACAGGTTATAGAAATAAAAAAGGACATAAATTATCTTCAAACATTGTCCAAAAATATGGATCATATTTAAGACCAAGTCTTTACAACCATATTGGACCAATTACCACCAGAGCAGAAGCATTAAAAATGGAAGAAACTTTAGCTTTAGAGCTTAGGCGTAAGAGATATGCTGTTTGGTTTAATTAATAAATAAAAAACCTCCAACTTGCGTTGAAGGTTTTTTGAGGTGTCGAGCGGATTCGAACCGCTGTAGATGGTGTTGCAGACCACTGCCTAGCCACTCGGCCACGACACCCTTAATAGGACAGCAAATATAAAAATATTTACCGTTTTACGCTATTTCTGTTAGTTTTTTCTTTTTTGTGTTAATTCAATGGTAACCATCTGTACGTCACCACCAATTGGAGGATTAATTTTACTTACACCAATAGTAGCTAAAGTAATTAATGTGTCTTCCTTAAAAATACGATCTAAAATACGTTTAGCAACATGTTCTAAAAGCGCACTTGGTGTAGCCATTTCTTCAACTACAACTTTATTTAAAAACACGTAATCTACTGTGTGTTCTAATTTATCAGAGGTTGTACTTTTTTGTAAGTCTGCTTTTACCTTTAAATCTACTCTATAGTCGCTTCCTATAGCTGTTTCTTCTTTTAAGCAACCATGGTAAGCAGTTACACGTATATTTTCAAGTTTTATAATTCCCATTTGTGATAAATTTTGTGCAAAAATACTTAAAATAGTACTTTACTAAATTTTAAAGCTTGCTTAAATTCATTTAAACTAAAAAATAACTAATTTTACAGCTTATTATTAAATTGAATTAATAGCAATTATTCAATTAAAATAAAGTACAAAATTTATGTCTGAAGATAAAAAACCACTCAATTTTTTAGAGCAAATTATAGAAGAAGATTTAGCTAATGGTTTAGACCAAAGCAAGCTTAGGTTTAGGTTTCCTCCAGAACCAAATGGCTATTTACATATTGGACATACCAAAGCAATAGGTATTAGTTTTGGATTAGGCGAAAAATATAATGCTCCAGTAAACCTTAGATTTGATGATACAAATCCAGCAAAAGAGGAGCAGGAATATGTAGATGCAATTAAAGAAGATATTGCTTGGTTAGGATATAAATGGGCTAACGAATTATATTCCTCAGACTATTTTCAAATCTTATTTGATTGGGCTGTAAATATGATAAAAGAAGGTAAAGCGTATGTAGATTCGCAATCGTCTGAAGCTATGGCAGAACAAAAAGGAACACCAACACAACCAGGAGTTGATGGACCTAACAGAAATAGATCTGTCGAGGAAAACTTAGACCTTTTTATGCGTATGAAAAATGGCGAGTTTGAAGAAGGCTCACATATTTTACGTGCTAAAATAGACATGCAACACACTAATATGTTAATGCGTGATCCATTAATGTATCGTATTTTAAAGAAGGCACACCACAGAACAGGTAATGATTGGTGTATTTATCCAATGTATGACTGGACGCATGGAGAAAGCGATTATATCGAGCAAATATCACATAGTTTATGCTCTTTAGAATTTAATCCACATAGAGAGCTTTATAATTGGTTTAAGGAGCAGGTCTACGCTTACAGTAAAGACAAATATCCAATGCTACCTAAACAACGTGAATTTGCACGTTTAAACCTTAGTTATACTATCATGAGTAAGCGTAAGCTGCTTAAGTTGGTGGAAGATGGAGTAGTGTCTGGTTGGGATGATCCACGTATGCCAACCATTTCTGGTTTACGTCGTCGAGGTTATACTCCAACAGCAATTAGAAAATTTGTTGAGACAGCTGGAGTTGCAAAACGAGAAAACATTATTGATGTTGCTTTACTAGAATTTTGTATTCGTGAGGATTTAAATAAAAAAGCACCACGTGTTATGACTGTTTTAAATCCTTTAAAGGTTATAATTACTAATTACCCAGAAGATAAAGAAGAATGGTTTGAAGCAGAAAATAATCAAGAGGATGATTCTGCTGGTTTTAGAAAAGTTCCTTTTTCAAAAGAAATTTATATAGAAAAAGAAGACTTTAAAGAAGAAGCAAGCAGTAAGTTTTTTAGATTAAAATTAGGAGGAGAAGTACGACTTAAAAACGCTTATATTATTAAAGCAGATAGCGTTGTAAAAGATGCTAATGGTAATATCACAGAAGTACATTGTACGTATTCTGAAGACACAGAAAGACGCATAAAAGGAACCTTACATTGGGTTAGTATTAAACACGCTGTAAGAGCTGAGGTTAGAGAATATGATAGATTGTTTTTAGACGAAGCTCCTGATAGTCATGAGGACAAATCGTTTATGGATTTTATCAATCCAAACTCTTTAAAAACAATTGATGCGTTTGTAGAACCTAGTTTAACTGAAGCGAAAATAGGAGAGCAGTTTCAGTTTCAACGTTTAGGTTATTTTAATGTAGATAACGATTCTAAATCTGATGCTTTAGTATTTAACAAAACGGTTGGTTTACGTGATAGTTGGGCAAAACAAAAGCCAAAAACAGAGCAACAAAGCGTACAACAAAAACAATCACAACAAAATAATAGATCAGCAATCGATCAAATAAAATCTTATGGTAAAAAGTACGATAGGATGAAGGATGATCAAAGAGAAAAAGCTAAAGCCGAAATACAAGAACTTGCTAAATCTGTATCTTATGAAGATTTAGAAAGCTTATTTGGAACAGCAGTAAAAAAGGCTGGTACACGTATTATTACAATGATAAGTTTAGGTGTTTTATTAGACAATGGACTTAAAAAAAATGAGGCTATTAACGACTTTATAAATAAAGCATTAGAAGATAAAAACGATTTGTTAGTCTCTGAAGCTGAAGCAATTAAATAAAACATAATTAAACAATCTAAAAACCGTTAAGATTTTATTTAGCGGTTTTTTTGTACATTTAATGCTTACTAACTAAAACATTAAAATTATGGAATTTAATTATTTAGCAATTGCAGTAGCTGCAATTGTACCAATACTAATAGGTTTTGTTTGGTACAATCCTAAGACCTTTGGTACTGCTTGGATGCGTCATGCAGAAATGACTGAAGACAAAATGAAATCTGGTAATATGCCAGTTGTTTTTGGTATAACACTTTTATTGTCATTTGTTTTAGCTTTTTTTGTGCAAACATTAACTATACACCAAATGGGAGCAGTACAATTAGCTGGTGGTGATCCAGCATTAGCCAAACCGTCTTTAGCTGCTTTTATGGCAGATTATAAAGATGCTTTTAGAACTTTTAAACATGGTGCTTTACATGGTGTTTTAGCTGGTATTTTCTTGTTTTTTCCAGTAATTGCAATTAACGGATTGTTTGAGCGTAAAAGTTGGAAATATATTTTTATAAACTCAGGTTATTGGATAGTTTCATTAGCAGCAATGGGAGCAATAGTTTGCGGTTGGGTATAATTAAATGTAACTTTTAAAAAAAATAAAGACTGATAGGTTAACTTTCAGTCTTTTTTATTTGCGCTTTTGATAGATTTTAAAATATACAATTCTGTAAATCAATTACCTGATTCTTGGGATGATTTACACACCAATGATTTGTTTTTAAAAACACCGTTTTTAAAATCGCTAGAGCAGTCGTGTCCAAAAAACATCCACTCTAATTACATTGCTATTTTTAAAAAGGACGTATTAGTTGGTATAGCTATTATACAGCGTGTAGAAATGTATATTGAAGATGTATTCCGGAAAACTACAGATAACACTTTAAAACGCTTCGGAAAGGCTATAATAGCCAAAATAGTTAGAGGTAATGCTTTAATAGTTGGTAACTTAATGCACACAGGTCAACATGGTTTGTATTTTAATACCAAAAAAATAAATCAAACAGTTTTTTTAGACACTATTTTTAAAGTGATTGACACATTAACTATTCAAATTAAAAAAGAGTATAAAAAAAATATAAGAATAGTAGGTTTTAAAGATTATTTTGAATCAGATACCATAATTAAAAACGAAGCTATTTTTACTAATAATCACTTATACAAAGTACAGGTTCAGCCCAACATGATACTTCATATACCTAAAGAATGGAATACTTTTGATGACTATGTGTTTACACTTCGTAAAAAGTATAAACAACGTTATAAATCTGCTTTTAAAAAAGCAGTAGATATAACTAAAAAAGAATTAAGCTTAGAAGATATAGATTTGTTTTCGGCACAAATATATTCGCTATATAAAAATGTGTCTGATAACGCTAAGGTTAATTCGTTTGTATTACACGACAGGCATTTCTTTAGTTTAAAAAAACAATTAAAAGATAATTTTAAATTATTTGGGTATTATTTAAATGAAGAGTTGGTTGGGTTTTATACTTTAATTATAAATAATAATAAGCTAGAAACGTACTTTTTAGGCTATAACCCAGGGTTACAACACCAACATCAATTGTATTTAAATATGTTATACGATATGCTTAAATTTGGTATTGAAAACAAGCTTGAAACTGTTGTATATGCAAGAACTGCAATGGAAATAAAAAGCTCTGTTGGTGCTAAACCATTTACTATGTTTATTTATATGAAACACACCAATAATTTTATAGCCAATTCTGCTTTAAAATTTATTGTAAAAACCCTAAATCCAATAAAGGAATGGGTCGAAAGACATCCTTTTAAAGCATAAAAAAACCCCAACTAGTGTTGAGGTTTTTAAAAAAATATTAGAGATTAACTCTCTTTATTTTTCTTATTTAATTTAGCTTCTTTCATAGCCTCTCCAATTTCATTACTAGCTGCAAAACTTGCAACCATATCGTTAAGCATATTACTTCCTGCTTGTGGCGAATTAGGTAATAAAATTAAGTTACTATTAGTTTCGCTTCCAATTGCTTGTAACGTATCATAATGCTGTGTAACAACAATTAAAGCAGACGCTTCTTGACTGTTAATACCAACTTTATTTAATACTTCTACAGATTCTTCTAGTCCACGAGCAATTTCGCGTCTTTGATCAGCAATACCTTGACCTTGTAAGCGCTTGCTTTCTGCTTCAGCTTTTGCTTTTTCAACAATTAAAATACGTTGCGCATCTCCTTCATATTGAGCAGCAGTTTTTTCTCTGTCAGCTGCATTAATACGGTTCATAGCCTCTTTTACTTGAGCATCAGGATCAATATCTGTTACTAAGGTTTTGATAATATCATAACCATAATCAAGCATAGCTTCGTTAAGTTCAGACTTTACAGCAATTGCAATATCATCTTTCTTTAAAAAGACATCATCAAGAATCATTTTTGGCACTTCAGCACGTACAACATCAAATACATAAGATGTAATTTGATCGTGAGGATAATCTAATTTATAAAAAGCATCTTCAACTTTAAGCTTAATAACTTTGTATTGTACAGACACCTTTAGCCTTACAAAAACATCATCTTTAGTTTTTGTTTCAATTATAACATCTAGTTGTTGAATTTTAAGACTTAAACGTCCTGCAATTTTATCTATTAACGGGATTTTAAACTGTAATCCAGATTGACGTATACTTTGGAATCTACCAAAACGTTCTATAATAGCTGCGGTTTGTTGTTTAACAGTAAATATAGAAGAAACTAAAATAATTAGCCCTATAACAATTACTGCAATAAGAATTGGATTAATCATGTGATAATGGTTTTAAATGGTTACTTTATTTGATTTACTAAATTAAGTTATATTTGCGCAATATTCCCTTAAATTATTATGAAAAAACTTCAATATGCTTTATTAGTAGCTCTAACTATAGGTTTTGTTACAAAAAACTTTTCTCAACACACACGATATAAGATTCAAAACGGATTTGCTTTAGGTGGAGGAATCACACAATTTGATATCATAACAGATAATTTTGAAACCCAAAAAGGCGATGGTTGGATGGGTCATATGTCTGCTACTGTTGATATACCACAAAAATGGTATAACATTAGTTATGGTATGCAATTGTCTGAAAACACAATGAGTTTAAACGGATTAACATCTAGTCTATCCTCTACTATAGAACCTGTAGAATATAAAATTTTTGCAGCTCAAGTTGCTTTTTTATGGCACGCTAAACCTTTTGGATCATCACATTTTACAATAGATTTTGGTCCAATGTTACAATATAATAGTGATCTAGAATTAAATGATGATACCCAAGAAGATTTTATCCTTACAGATTTAGATACTGTTTTAGCAAAAGACGTTAAAGAGTTAAATAATTTTAATGTTAATGGAGTAGTAGGTGCAACTTTAGGCTTTGGGCATTTTAAAGTAAAAGCACAATACATCTATGGTTTTACCAATATTTTAGGCGCTTTAAATGATGCTGAATTTAACCAAACCTTAAACAAACAGTTTAAAGGAAACCAAAGCATGTTAGCTTTTACAGCAATGATTACTTTTTAATAACACATAAGCATAAAAAAAAAGCCATCTAATTTAGATGGCTTTTTTGTTTTATATAGTGTCTATAAGTTTTTTAATTCGTTTTATACTTTCGTTTTTACCTATCATAAACATGATGTCAAAAACATCAGGTCCTTGTAAAGCACCTACTAAAGCTAAGCGTAAAGGCATCATTACTTTTCCAAAACCTATTTCGTTTTTAGTAATCCAACCTTTTATTTCGGTTTGAAGCGTTTCTACTTCAAAATCAGTAATATTTGACACAACTGCTAATACATCAGTCATTATTGACTTAGTATCGTCTTTAAATGCTTTTTTAGAGGCTTTTTCATCATAACTTTCTGGAGCTGTAAAAAAGTAGTGACTTAAATCCCAAAAATCGTTTACAAACGTAGCACGTTCTTTAATTAAACCAACTACTAATGAGATATAGTTAACATCAATAGCTGCTAATTCTGTATGATTTTTTTGAAATGCCTCAGCTAAAGCATCATTAGATTGCTCTTGCATATAATGATGATTAAACCACTTGATTTTGTCTGGATCAAAACGCGCTCCTGCTTTATTTACTCTGTCTAAGTCAAAAGCAGCTATTAGTTCTTCTAAATTAAAAATTTCTTGCTCAGTTCCTGGATTCCATCCTAAAAAAGACAAGAAGTTAATAACTGCATCTGCAAAATAACCTTCTTCTTTATAACCTTTTGAGACGTCTCCATCAGGAGAAGTATACTCCAAAGGAAACACAGGAAACCCTAATTTATCTCCATCACGCTTGCTTAATTTTCCTTTTCCTGTTGGTTTTAAAATTAAAGGTAAGTGTGCAAATTCCGGAGACTCCCAACCAAATGCTTTGTATAATTGATAGTGTAATGCTAAACTTGGTAACCACTCTTCACCTCTAATAACATGCGATATTTCCATTAAATGGTCATCTACAATATTTGCTAAGTGGTAGGTTGGCATACCATCGCTTTTAAACAATACTTTATCGTCTAAAACATTTGTATCTATTTTAATATCTCCACGAATAATATCTTTTAAACGAAGTGTTTCGTCTTGAGGACTTTTAAATCTAATCACATAATCTTCACCTGAATCTAATTTTGCTTTTACAGCTTCCGCAGAAAGCGATAACGAGTTATTTAATTCTAAACGGTTGTGCCAATTATAGATAAAAGTTTCTTTATTAGCTTCGTGTTCTTTTCTTTTGGTGTTTAATTCATCTGCAGTATCAAAAGCATAATAAGCGTTTCCGCTAGTTATTAATTGGTCTGCGTATTGTTTGTATAAATCCTTACGTTCGCTTTGTCTGTATGGTCCAAATGTTTCGTTTTTACCTGGTCCTTCATCAAAAGGGATATTACACCAGTTTAACGAATCTATAATATATTGTTCCGCACCTTCTACATAACGATTTTGGTCAGTATCTTCAATACGTAACACAAAAGTTCCGTTGTATTTTTTAGCAAATAAATAGTTAAAAAGTGCTGTACGCACGCCTCCAATATGTAAAGGTCCTGTTGGGCTTGGTGCAAAACGCACTCTGACTTGTTTTGACATGTTGTTTTGTTTGTGGTTGCAAAGATAGAATAGAGTAGAGGAAAGAGCAAAGAAAATGTAACAAACAAACATTTTATAATGTTGCCTAATTTCCGCGAAAGCGAAAACCTTTAACAACAACTTACAATTCTAAATATATAAGTGTAAAAATAAAACTGTATTTTAGTCCGTTAAATAACATAATACTTGAATAACTTTAATACCATACAATCCAAACTAGAACAGTTTATTAGAAAATATTACACTAATGAGCTTATAAAAGGTGCTATCCTATTTTTTAGCATTGGCTTGTTATATTTTATTTTCACCTTATTAATCGAGCATTTTTTATGGTTAAACTCTATAGCAAGAACTATTTTATTTTGGTTGTTTATTGTTGTAGAATTAGCATTATTTATAAAGTTTATAGCGTTACCAATAGCAAAACTATTTAAGCTTCAAAAAGGGATTGATTATAAAAAAGCATCTGCAATTATTGGTAATCATTTTCCAGAGGTTAATGATAAATTAATCAATGTTTTACAGTTAAAAGAAGACAATAGTCAGTCAGAATTATTACTTGCAAGTATCGATCAAAAAGCGGAAGAGCTAAGTCCAATTCCGTTTAAAAGCGCAATTAATTTTAAGAAAAACACCAAGTATTTAAAATATGCAGCTATTCCAATTGCTATATTATTGATTTCGGCAATTTTTGGTAAATTAAACTGGTTTAGTGATAGTTATCAGCGTGTTGTAAATTACCAAACTGCTTATGAACCTCCAGCTCCTTTTCAGTTTTTTGTATTGAATGACGTTTTGCAAACAGTTGAAAACAAAGAGTTTAGATTATTAGTGTCTACTCAAGGAGACGTTATTCCAGAAGACGCACAAATAACATTTAATAACGAAACCTATTTTTTACAGCAACACGGAAACGGAAGTTTTGAGTACGTTTTTGAGCAACCAAAACAAGACCTTAGCTTTAATTTATCTGCAAATGGTATTACCTCAAAACCTTATACTTTAAAAGTAGTTGAGGTGCCAACGTTATTAAGTTTTAATATGGTGCTTAACTACCCAAATTATACTAATAAGCGCAATGAAATTTTAAAAGGTATTGGTAATGCAATTGTACCACAAGGCACGCGTGTGACATGGCAACTTAAAACTAAAGCAACCGAAAATGTAGATTTAATTAGTGTAGATACTTTAGGGTTTTCTACTGATAAAACAGGAGTTTTTGAAGCCTCTAAAAACATCTATAATAATTTTGATTACAACATTAGTACAAGCAATAAAAACTTAAAAAACTACGAGAATTTAGCCTATAGTATTCAGGTTATTAAGGATCAGCATCCAGAATTAAAGATAGAAGCTAAAATAGATAGTTTAGATCAGCAAACACTTTATTTTAAAGGACAAGTAAGTGATGATTATGGTTTAAACAAATTACAATTGGTGTATTATCCTAACGGAAATGAAGCCAGTAAGAAAAGCCAAAACATAGCTATTTCAAAATCTAATTTTGACCAATTTATTAGTGCTTTTCCAAACAATTTAACAATTGAAGATGGCGTGCCTTACGATTTGTATTTTGAAGTGTTTGATAACGATGCGGTAAATAAAAATAAGAGTACAAAAAGTCAAGTATTTAATTACAGAAAACGAACACAAGACGAAGAAGAGCAGAAGCAATTACAAGAACAAAACGAAACTATTCAGGATTTAAACAAGTCTTTAGAAAAGTTTGACAAGCAACAAAAAGAGCTTCAAGAATTATCTAAAACACAAAAAGAAAAAGCAGAACTAAACTTTAACGATAAAAAGAAGTTTGAAAATTTCCTTAAACGTCAGAAGCAGCAAGAGCAGATGATGAAGCAATTCAATAAAAAATTAAAGGATAATTTAAACAAATTTCAAAAAGATAAAAAAGAAGAGGATCAATTTAAAGAAGATTTAAAAGAGCGTTTAAAGGATAATGAAGAACAGCTTAAAAAAGACGAAAAACTGCTTGAAGAATTAGAAAAGCTAAAGGACAAATTTAGCAAAGAAGAGTTTTCAGAAAAATTGGATAATCTAGCAAAAAAAGCTAAAAGCCAGAAGCGTAGTTTGGAGCAGTTAGTAGAGCTTACTAAACGTTATTACGTCACCAAGAAAATGGAAAAAATAGGTGACGAGTTGGATAAATTAGCAAAAGAGCAAGATAAATTATCAAACGAAAAAGAAGAAGAAAACACTAAAGATAGACAGGATGAGATTAACGATAAGTTTGAAGACATCCAAAAACAATTAGAAGATTTAGAAAAAGATAATAAGGAGCTAAAAAGTCCAATGGATGTACCTCGTGATAAAAACACAGAAGAGGATATTAAAAAAGACCAACAAGAAGCAAGTGACGATCTTCAAGACAAGCAAGAGTCGCAAGACCAAAAACAAAAACAAGAAAAGCAACAATCTGCAAAACAAAAACAAAAAAGCGCTGCTCAGAAAATGAAAAAAATGAGCATGAAAATGCAGATGCAAATGGGAGCTTCTGGACAGAAGCAATTAGAAGAAGATATAGAGATGTTACGTCAAATTTTAGATAACCTTGTTGTGTTTTCTTTTGACGAAGAATCGTTAATGAACCAATTTAAAAGTATAGAAATTAATCATAATGAGTATGCAACACATCTTAAAAAACAAAAAGAATTACGCACACATTTTGAGCACGTAGACGATAGTTTGTTTGCAATCTCATTACGTCAACCTATGTTTTCAGAAAACATAAATAGAGAAATAAACGAAGTGTATTTTAATATCGATAAGTCTTTAGCACAATTATCAGAAAACATGTTATATCAAGGTGTTGCATCACAGCAATACGCCTTAACATCAGCAAATAATTTAGCAGATTTTTTAAGTGGAGCATTAGATAATATGCAAATGCAAATGGGAATGCCATCTCCTGGTCAAGGAGAAGGAGGTATGCCTCTTCCAGATATTATTATTAGTCAAGAAGAACTGTCTAAAAAAATGGAAGATGCCATGAAAAAAGGGAAGGAAGGCAAAGAAGGACAGAAAGGAGAAAAAGAAGGTGAAGGTGAAAAAGGTGACAAGGGAGAAAAAGAAGGAAATGAAGGAAAAGATGGTAAGAAAGGAAAAGGAGAAAAAGGCAAAGGTGAGGGAGAGGGTCAAGGAGGTGACCAAAAAGGACAAGGACAAGATGGTTTTAACGAAGATGTAAATGGTGAGCTGTTTAAAATTTATCAAGAACAACAAATGCTTAGACAAGCTTTAGAAGAACGATTAGATAAAGAAGGTTTAGGAGAAAATGGAGACGCAAAACAACTTTTAAAAGATATGGAAGAAGTTGAGTTGGATTTAATTAATAAAGGGTTTACCAATGAAACTTTAAGCAAAATGATGAACCTACAACATCAATTACTAAAGCTAGAAAACGCTGCTTTACAACAAGGTCAAGAACAAAAAAGACAATCTGAAACAAATAAAGCAGAATTTAAAAACACTACAATTAACCAAGTTGATAAAGCAAAACAATATTTTAATACTACAGAAATATTGAATAAGCAAACCTTACCTTTGCAGCAAATTTATAAGCAAAAAGCGCAACACTATTTCAAACAAAAAAATGATTAGCTTTAATTACGAAACAGATTTTAAGCTTCTAGATGAGCCTAAAATATCATCATGGATATCAACTATAATTAAAAACGAAAACTGTAAAGAAGACGAGATTAATTATGTGTTTTGTAATGATGACTATTTACATAAACTTAATGTTGAGTTTTTGCAACATGACACACTAACTGATATAATTAGTTTTGATTACTCTATAGGAAAAACCCTACAAGGAGATATATTTATTTCTGTAGAAAGAGTAGTCGATAATGCAAAAGATTTTAAAGTGGAGTTTGAAACAGAATTACGTCGCGTTATCATTCATGGTATCTTACATTATTGTGGATACAAAGATAAAACAGATGATGATGCTAAGCTAATGCGAGGCAAAGAAAACGAGGCTTTAAGCGTCTTAAAAAGCATGTTATAGTTTGTTGTATATTTGCGTGCTAAAATTATAATAAACGTTCCACGTGGAACAATCAAAATCTTGCTTAAGCAAGAACCTATATAAATATAAATTATGTTTAACGAAGTTTACGATGTTATAGTTGTAGGTGCTGGTCACGCAGGAAGCGAAGCTGCTTCTTCTGCTGCTAATATGGGAAGCAAAACGCTACTAATCACCATGAATTTACAAAACATTGCACAAATGTCTTGCAATCCTGCTATGGGTGGAATTGCCAAAGGGCAGATTGTAAGAGAGATTGATGCGCTTGGTGGTTATTCTGGAATTGTTAGTGATACATCTGCTATCCAATTTAAGATGCTTAACAAATCTAAAGGACCTGCAATGTGGAGTCCAAGAGTCCAAAGTGACAGGATGCGTTTTGCAGAGGATTGGCGTATGCTTTTAGAGCAAACAAAAAATCTTGATTTTTATCAAGAAATGGTGTCTGGTTTAATTGTAGAAAACGGAAAAGTTTGTGGTGTTACAACATCTCTTGGTGTTAAAATAAAAGCCAAAACAGTCGTATTAACTAACGGAACATTTTTAAATGGATTAATACATATAGGAGATAAAAACTTTGGTGGAGGAAGAGCAGGAGAAAGAGCTGCAACAGGAATTACAGAACAGTTAATAGAATTAGGCTTTGAATCTGGAAGAATGAAAACAGGAACACCTCCAAGGGTAGATGGACGATCGTTAGATTTTTCTAAAATGAGTGAACAACCTGGAGATGTTAATCCAGACAAGTTCTCTTATTTAGACATTACTAAACCATTAACAAAACAACGTTCGTGTCACATGTCATATACAAGTGAAAAGGTTCATGATTTACTACGTGAAGGCTTTGATCGTTCTCCAATGTTTAATGGTCGTATTAAAAGTTTAGGACCAAGATATTGCCCATCTATTGAAGATAAAATAAATCGTTTTGCAGATAAAGATAGACATCAATTATTTGTCGAACCAGAAGGTTGGAATACTGTAGAATATTATATTAATGGTTTCTCAACATCTCTACCTGAAGATGTTCAATTTAAAGCATTACGATCTGTAGTTGGTTTTGAAAACGTTAAGTTTTTTAGACCAGGTTATGCTATCGAGTATGACTACTTTCCACCTACACAGTTAAAGCATACTTTAGAAACTAAGTTGGTTGATGGGTTGTTTTTTGCTGGTCAAATTAACGGAACAACTGGATATGAAGAAGCTGCTTCTCAAGGTTTAATGGCAGGTATAAATGCTGCTTTAAAAGTGCAAGAGCGAGACCCTTTTATTTTAAAAAGAGATGAGGCATATATAGGTGTTCTGGTTGATGATCTGATTACAAAAGGCACAGAAGAGCCATATCGTATGTTTACTTCAAGAGCAGAATACAGAACATTATTACGTCAAGATAATGCAGATATTAGATTAACTCCAAAAGGTTTTAATCTTGGTTTAGCTTCAGAAAAGCGTTTAAAAAGAATGGAGGAAAAGCACAATGCGGCAGAAAAATTTGTACAATTTTTTAGAGATACAAGTGTTACTCCAGCAGAAATAAATCCAACTTTAGAAGCTAAAAATTCAGCAGCAATTAGACAACAAGACAAGATGTTTAAAATGTTTGCAAGACCAAACATTGACATCGAAGACATGAAACAAGTGGCTTCAGTTTCAGCCTACATTAATGATAATAATTTAGATAAAGAGATTATTGAACAAACAGAAATACAAGTTAAATATTCTGGATACATTGCTAAAGAAAAGAACAACGCTGACAAATTAACACGTTTAGAAAATATAAAAATTCCAGCTAATTTTGATTATTCAAAATTACAATCAATGAGTTTAGAGGCTAGAGAAAAGCTAAAAAAAATACAACCAGTAACCATTTCTCAAGCGTCAAGAATTAGTGGTGTTTCTCCTGCAGATATTTCTGTATTATTGGTTTATATGGGACGATAATGAAGCGAGTTATTTTAAAACAATTTATCCCGTTTAGACAAAAGTTAGTAGTTGTTACTGGTTTGTTTTTTATAGGGACTTTGTTAAATGATAAGTATAATGAATTTTTAGGGGTGCTCTTTTATGTACTAGGTATTCTCTTCTTTTTTGTTAATTATAACCTTGTCATAACAAAGGGGTTTTTAAATTATTATCAATTCAGAATATTCAACATTTCCCTTTTTAAAATAAAAAAAGAATTGTTATTTCCAGATTATGTTTCGTTGTTTAATCAGTCATTCGTTCAGTCAAATCATGTTGGTTTTTCACCAGATATTCTAGGCGATAGTAAGTATAGATTATATACTATAAAGTTTTTTAAAGGTCATAAAAACGAGATTTTGTTTACTTCAAAAAACAGAGTTGAAGTGGTCAAACTAGGAACACAATTATCTACAATGTTTAATGTGGAATTGCATAACACTTTAAAATAGTTCCACGTGGAACGTTTGTTTTTTAATGGACAATAAAATAAAAAATAATATAGCTTTAAAAGTAAAAGACCACTCTGTTTCAGGAGAAGAGTTTCAATTAGTTAAAAATAAAACCTATGGTTTTTTGGAAACTATTCCTAAACCCTCATTAGAAGATTTACCGGAATATTATAAAACAGAAGACTATATTTCCCATACAGATTCTAAACGAAATTTGTTTGAAAAAGCATATCATAGTATCCGACAGATTTCTTTAAAGAAGAAATTAAAATTGATTAATTCGTTTAATATTTTAGAAAATCAACAAGATAAATCTGAACAAAAAACCCTGTTAGATTTTGGATGTGGAACAGGTGATTTTTTAAAAACAGCACAAAGTAATAATTGGAATGTTTCCGGAATCGAACCAAATGAAGACGCAAGAAAAATTGCAAATCAAAAAACAAGCAATACTGTTTTTGGTTCAGATCATTTAATGTCTTTTACAAAACACAGCTTTGATGTAATTACCCTTTGGCATGTATTGGAACATGTTCCTAATCTGGAAGAACAGATTAAACAACTAAAAAACTTACTTAAACAAGATGGTATTTTAATTGTTGCTGTACCAAATTATAAAAGTTATGATGCAACATATTATAAACAGTTTTGGGCTGCTTATGATGTACCAAGACATTTATGGCATTTTAATCAAACATCCGTTTCTAAATTATTTTCAAGTATTAAAATGAAAGTTATCAAAACCAAACCAATGGTGTTTGACTCGTACTATGTTAGTCTACTTTCTGAAAAATATAAATCTGGAAAGATGAAAATTTTTAATGCGTCTTGGACAGGTTTTAAGTCAAATCTAAAAGCAAAGTCTTCTGGAGAGTATTCTTCACTAATTTACATCATTAAAAACAGCTAATTTCAATTTTAAACGCGCTTATTTAAGACTCGACTTACAAAACAACTAAACACCTCTCGTTTTTCTAAAACGTCTTTAAAGCGCTTTATTTAAGTTTGTTTTTAATAGTATTTAATTATATTAGTTTTGGTTTGTTATAGAAAAACCTTATTAAGGTCAAAATTCTTAAAAAAGTTAAAATCAATTTATTTAATTATTTACATTTGCGCTTATTCTGAAATTATATAAACATGAAAAAAATAATAGGATTATTATTAATTACATTAATTTTTACATCTTGTCAAAATCAAAAAATTGGATACGTTGATAATGTAAATGTTATTAATGGTATTAAAGAAAAAATTGATTTAGAAAAAAAGTACGAAACAAAAGAAAGTGCTTTTAAGCTAAGAACAGATAGTATTGGAAAAGCATTTCAGTTAGAAGCACAAAAAACTCAGTTAGATGCTCAGAAAATGTCAAAGTCTAAAGCTACTGCTAAATTTGAAGCACTTGGTAAAAAGCAAAAAATGCTACAGGAGCAATTACAGTTTGAGCAACAACAACTTGCTCAAGGTTTTCAAAAAGAAATGGACACTATAATTGAAAAAGTAAAGACTTTTGTTAAAGATTATGGAAAAACAAATGGATTTGACCTAATTTTAGGTACTGTAGATGCTTCACCAAGCGTAATGTTTGCTAAAGATCAGTATGATTTATCAGAGAAAGTAATTAATGCAATGGATGCTGATTATAATAAATAAGCTATAAAAAATAGCTTCAAGGAAGACGATTAACAACAGTTAATCGTCTTTTTTTTGTTTATAATAGTTTTAATATCAGTGTTTTTCTTATTAATACTTATATTTAGCGTGCTATTAATTATATTCAATAAAACTATGAAAAGCTTGCTTTGGCATTGCGCTATCTTCTTTTCTATTTTTTCTGTTAGTTATGCTCAAGAAGCTGTTCCGTTTAAAACTCAAAAGGCGTTTTATATTTATGGAGATGCTGTAGCTATAGGAAACAATATTTTAAGTAAAGACGTCAATAAACCGTATAACGATAATCAATTAACTAATGATGATATTGACATGGTTTATGTTGATATTGATAATGATGATTCAACCTTTTCATCAAGCTCTGCGAACCTACAACTACCTGATAATCAGACTAAAATAGCTTATGCAGTATTATATTGGTCCGCAACGTATAGCTATATAAAAGGAACAAGGAGAGAAGAAAATTCGCAATTTTATTTTCAAGGAACTAGACAAAGAAACAGAAGTTTAATTAGTAAAATTAAACTAAAATTACCAGGAGAAAATTACCAATCGATTAATGGTAAAGTTCTTTTTGATGGCGCAAAACAAGCCTCATTTGCTTTAAACTCTCCTTATGTATGCTATGCAGATGTGACAAAATATTTAAATAACGCAAAGACTATTAATGGAGAATTTACTGTAGCAAACGTAAATGCTACAGAGGGTTTTGTTTCTGGCGGAAGCGCAGCAGGATGGATGTTGTATGTTGTTTATGAAGCACCAACTAAAAAACCTAAATATATAACGACGTTTAATGGTTTTACACATGTTGGTAATGAACCAGTAGCTATAAATTTAGAGAATTTTAAAACTCCAGAAACAGGAGAGACCACTACAGATTTGACATTAGCTGCTTTGGAAGGGGATTCTATTTTAACAGAAGACGAATGCGTTATAGCAAATCCAAAAACCAAAAAAGCTTGGCGATTACAGACAATTAAGAGGGATCAAAACAATTTTTTTAATAGCCAGATATCATCGTCAATCATTCATAACCAAAAACGTTTTCCGAGCAGTGAGAATACCTTAGGCTTTGATGTCGCTTCTGTAACACTACCCAATGGAAAAGATGCTGTAATAACCAATAACACTGATAAAGTTGACCTTTTTTTTAAAACAAAACAAGATCGTTTTTATCTGTTCTTTACTGCTTTTCAAACCGAAATTAGTGAATCATTTTTCAATGAAATAGAAGAAAAAGCACCTAAAAATGCAATTGTAATTGCATCTCAAAAACCTAAAAAAGAAGCTATTCCTAAGCCAAAAACCAATGCTGTTTCTAAAATAGAAACAAAGCCAGTTAAGGATGTTTTAATTGAAGAAATTATTGCAAAACCAATAACGTTAAAACAACCAGAAGTAATTAAAAAAGAACCTGTAAAAGAGCCAGTTAATCCAATATCGTTAGAAATTGCAGCGTCAACAATGCAAAAACAAACACTAGCAGAAGGCGAGGTTTATATTAGTTCTACCACTTATGTTAAAGCTTTAAAATTAGAAGATAAACCACTAGAAACACAAGCTTTTAAATTGCTATTAGAGAAAAACGCAGCCCAAATAGAAGGTGTTAAAAAAGGCTATTATGTAATAAACAAATTCTTTTCTGAAGCTAAAAACGCAATAGCTTGGCAAAACCAATTAAAAGAACAAGGCTATGAAAGCAATATTTTAATTGATGAAGACAAAGAGTTGTTTTACGTATATGTTTTTCATACAGAAAACTATTATGATGCCTATATGCAACACAAAACGCTAATTGTTAAAGATCCCTTTAAAGAAAATTGGGTATTTAAAGTAAACATGTTATCCTATTAAATCAGCAATAAAAACGGATACCATTAGGTATTATTGAGACTTCAATGGTTCCTGTTTTTAACTGTTCTCCATCTGCTTGAATAAAAGGCTGCTCCTTATTAAAGCTAATCTTTAAAGCATTAGTTTTAAAGACGTTTACTTTTTTATGAGATGTTATTTTTCCACTAAATAATTTGTGTAAATTTCTAATAATATCCCATTTGGTAAAAGCAGTAGCGATGGTAATGTCAAATAATCCGTCTTTAGGATTAGGTTGTTTTGTCAATTGCATTCCAGATCCTGTATATTTACAAACACCTATTTGAATCATGAAACAGTCTATAAGGTTTAAGACGTCTTTATCATAGGTTATTTTACTATCAAAAAGGTTAAAACTAAACACCCCTTTTAAAGCTCCAAGGATGTAAGTTAATTTACCTAAAGCTCTATCATTTTTAACAATATTAACCACTTTGCCATCAAACCCAATTCCAGCAAGATTTATAAAATATTTTTTAGACTTTGGGTTATCTAGATAACTAATACATCCAACATCTTGAGTATCTGTCTGACCATCAAAAATGGTTTGTAAAGCTTTATTGATGTTTTTAGAAATGTGATGTGTTTTTACCCAGTCATTTCCGGTACCTATTGGTATAATTCCAAAAGCAATGTCTGAGTGGTCAACAGTGTTTTGGCTAAAAACACCATTAATAAAGTTGTTTAAAGTACCATCTCCTCCAATAATCACAAAGCGTGTAATTCCTTTTTTTATAGCAATTTTGGTTAATTCTATTTCATGCTTAGGATGCGTTGTAAAAGCAAAATCTATTGTAAATTGTGTATTAAGTTTGTCTTGTATTTTTTTCCAAATAGTTTTTCCTTTTCCATTCCCAGAAACAGGATTGATAATTACAAAAAAAGATAACTTAGCTGTCAAATTATTCTTGTTTTGCGTGAAGTAATCGAGTCAGTTTAATACTTAAATCTGTTAAAATAATTTTAGAGTTTCCGTTACGTTCAATATGGTAAATAGCATCATTAAGCTCTTTAGAAATATCCATAATGTTATTGTTGTGTACAAAAGGCGCAAATTTTGAAAGATCAAAATTTTTGCTTTTAGTTTCAAAAAACACCAACTCGTCAGCACCATAATTTAAAAGCATGGCTTGTCTAAAAAAGTCTAAACAAAAATGTAAAAATTGTTTTTGAGTTTCTCTACCAGTTTTTGCAATATCCTCACTCCAACCAATTAAATCATGTATTGCTGCTTTGTTTCCTTTTGCTTTAAAGGCAGCTCTAATCCAGAAAATAAACCATTGTTCAAATTGGTTGTCTTCACTGTCATTATAAACTAAATCACAAGCTTTGTTGTAGTTTCCATTAGCTTGGTGTGCTATTTTAGTTGCAATAGCATCTTCTAAATTAAATTGTTTTATAATTCCTTTTTTTATGTCATCTTCAGCTAAAGGAGGAAAATGTAAAACCTGACAACGCGATCTAATGGTATTAATAATTTGCTCTTCTTCTTCAGCAATTAATATAAAAACCGTTTTGTTTGGAGGCTCTTCAATAAGCTTTAGTAATTTGTTAGCAGCCTGAGTATTCATTTTTTCAGCCATCCAAATAAGCATGACCTTATAACCTCCTTCATAAGATTTTAAGCTTAATGACTTAACAATATCTAAAGCTTCGTCAACACCTATCTGTCCTTGTTTATTATCAACACCAAGTAAACGGTACCAATCAAATAAATTACCATAAGGTTGTTCATTTAATAATTGCCTCCATTCTTCTAAAAAATGAGTAGAAACAGGGTGTCTTTTTATTTTATCTGTAGAAGTTACAGGAAAGGCAAAATGTAAATCTGGGTGAGAAAAATTATTAAATTTCAAGTTACAAGATTCGTTTTCGCCTGAGTTTTCTCCAGAAGTATTTTTGCATAAAACATATTGCGCATAGGCAATAGCCATAGGTAATGTACCAGAACCCTCAGGACCTACAAACAGTTGAGCGTGTGGTATACGACCATTGTCAGCACTTGTTGTTAAGTGTTTTTTTATATGATTAAGACCTAAAATATCACTAAAAAGCATAACGCAAATATAGTTTTCCTGTTAATTAAAAACTATTTTTATTAAAGATTGATTTTCGTCTTACATATTTAAAGTATCGCAGTATTTGTATATCTTTGGAGATTATTAACAGTTTTAATTTTTAAAATGAAAAGGTTATTGCCAATACTATTTTTATTAGTTAGTTTAATTTGTGTTAATGCTCAGGAATCAGAGCTGCAATTAGATACACTTGCAGGTGGAGTTTCTTTTGAATCTCAAAAAGAATTTTACATTTTTGGAGATGTTGCAGTTATTGGAAACAATATTTTAAGTAAAGACGATAAAGACGCATTTAACAATCCGTTAGCTAATAATGATGACACCAAAATGCGTTATGTAGATATAGATAGCGATACAGAGACGTTTAGCTCCAGTCAAGCCACTTTAAATTTACCCACAGATTTTAAAAAAATCGCTTACGCAGGATTATATTGGACAGCGACTTATGCTTACGAAAAAGGAACCCGTAAAGAACAAAAGGGTAATTATGATTATAGAGGAAATGGAGAACGCTCTACAGTAATAAATCAAATCAAGTTTAAATTACCAAATCAAGAGTATCAAGATGTTGAAGGGTCAGTTATTTATGATGGATCAGAAAACGTTACACATGCAATAAACTCGCCTTACGTTTGCTATGCAGACGTTACTAAACTTTTAATAAAAGCGGAAAATAAAACAGGAGACTATGCGGTTGCAAATGTAAAAGCAACAGAAGGTTATTTGTCTGGAGGTAGTGCAGCAGGATGGATGTTATATGTTGTTTACCAATCACCAACAGATAACCCAAAGTACATTTCTACATATCATGGTTTTGCATTGGTTAATAAAGAAGAGCCTTTAGATTTAACCTTTAAAAACTTTAAATCTGTTGAAAAAGGAGACGTAAAAACATCTGTTGTTTTGGCAGCAATTGAAGGAGATTCTGATCTTCAAGGAGACGAGTTTGCAATTATAAAACAAAAGGACGGAACGTTTCAATCTTTGAGTAATGGAGCACGTTTTCAGCAAAACTTTTTTAACAGTTCTATTACAAATAACAGTATAAAAAACAGAGATAGATTGCCTAATAGCGAAAACACTTTAGGGTTTGATATTGCTAAATTAGATATCCCGAATTATAATAATACGATTATAAATAATAACACAAGCGAAACCACATTGCGTTTAAAAACACAATCTGATAGGTTTTACTTATATTTTACAGCTTTTCAGACAGAAATAGCCCAAACGTATTTTGATGATATTGTTCAAGAAAACAATCCTAATGCAAGTCAAAGCGCAAGTGTCGCTCCAGAAATAGTAAGAGCACAACCAGAATCTGTTCCAAGTTATGATACAAAAGAGAAACGTAAACCTTACCGTTATTATAAAAGAGGATTAAACTCTAAAGCATATAAATATTTAAAAAACAAAAAATCTACAGCTATTGCAGGTATAGAAGGTGGTTATTATGTTGTAGCAGGTGTTTTTGCAGAGTCTGCAAGAGCAGGAAAATGGACTTCAAAACTAATAAAAAAAGGGTATGATGCTAATGCTTTTATTAACCCAAAAAACAATTGGAATTATGTTTATTTATTAAGAAGTGATACTGCAGATGAAGCCTTTAAACTTGCTGAAGAATTAAAAACAAATTACAGATATAGAGACGCTTGGGTACTAAAAGCCAACTTAGATTAAACACCAAAACAATTTAATGAAAACACTAAACGACTTCGATTTTAAAAACAAAAAAGCTTTAATACGCGTAGATTTTAACGTCCCTTTAGACGCAGATTTTAAAGTAACAGACGCGACCAGAATACAAGCTGCAAAACCTACAATTATTAAAATTTTAGAAGATGGAGGAAGCTGTATTTTAATGTCTCATTTAGGAAGACCAAAAGGTGTTCAGGATGAGTTTTCATTAAAACATATCATTAATAAAGTCGAAGATATTATTGGTGTCGAAACTCAATTTGTTTCAAATTGTATCGGAGAAGAAGCAGAACATGCTGCAGCTAATTTAGAACCTGGTAAGATCCTAATTCTAGAAAATTTACGTTTTCATGAAGAGGAAACAAAAGGAGATATTGCTTTCGCAGAAAAACTAGCCAAATTAGGAGATATTTATGTTAACGATGCATTTGGAACAGCGCACAGAGCACACGCTTCTACAACAATTATAGCACAGTTTTTTACAGATAAAAAATGCTTTGGATACTTACTAGAGCAAGAAATAAAAAGTATTGATAAAGTAATGAAAACTGGCGAGAAACCAGTTTTAGCAGTGCTTGGAGGAGCAAAAGTGTCTTCAAAAATCACAATTATTGAAAATATTTTAGACAAAGTAGATCACCTAATTATTGGTGGTGGTATGACTTTTACTTTTGTAAAAGCACAAGGTGGCTCTGTTGGAGATTCTATTTGCGAAGACGATAAAATGGATTTAGCATTAGATATTTTAAAACAAGCCAAAGCTAAAAACGTTCAGATTCACATACCAGTAGATGTATTAGCAGCAAATGCCTTTAGTAACGATGCAGATACTCAGGTTATGGATGTTACTAAAATACCAGATGGTTGGCAAGGTTTAGATGCTGGACCAAAGTCTAAAGCTATTTTCCATGATGTGGTTATGCAATGTAAAACCATACTTTGGAATGGACCTTTAGGTGTTTTTGAAATGGAAACTTTTGCAAACGGAACAATAGAATTAGGAAACTCTATTGCGGAAGCTACTAAAAAAGGAGCTTTTTCTTTAGTTGGAGGAGGAGACTCTGTAGCAGCAGTAAAACAGTTTGGTTTTGAGAATAAGGTAAGCTACGTAAGTACTGGTGGTGGTGCAATGCTTGAAAGTTTAGAAGGAAAAACTTTACCTGGTATTGCTGCTATTTTAGAATAATTATCCACTTAAATACGTTATTCAATAAACAACAAGTAAATGCATCAAGTAAAAACATATATTTCTTTCTTTTTGTTTGTTTTAGTAAGCTGTTTCGGTTTTACTCAAGACAATGAACAAAACCAAACCACCAGATTAACACAAGATCAATTGATTGCTGGTCAGGATTATGTTATTGATACTATTATAGATGGTCAAGCCTATTTTGTAAAATCTATAAAAGCACTACAAGTTGTTGATTTACCTAAAGTATTACAAGACGACCAATTTGCTTCAAACATAGACCAAAGATGGTTAGAGGAGTTGTATAGCAACACCTTGTTTGATACAATTTATAGAGATGTATCTGACTTAAAATATAATGCAGTTTATTATCCAGAATTAACAACAGACACTTTAAAAGCAAGGCTACAAAGATTAAATGCTAGAACACCTTTTAATGTAGAATATAATCCAGGTTTAGAAAGCGTCATCAAGTCTTTTTTAAAAAATCGTCATCAATCTTTTGAGCGTTTAATGGGACTTAGTAATTATTACTTTCCAATGTTTGAACGCGAGCTTGACAATCAAGACATACCGTTAGAAATGAAATATTTGTCAATTGTAGAGTCTGCATTAAAACCACGTGCAAGATCAAGAGTTGGTGCAACAGGTTTATGGCAATTTATGTTTGCAACAGGTAAAGAGTATGGTTTGGATGTTAGTAGTTATGTGGATGAGCGTAGCGATCCAATAAAGTCAACTAAAGCAGCAGCAACCTATTTATCTAAATTATATAAGCTATTTGGAGATTGGGATTTGGCTCTAGCAGCTTATAATTCTGGACCAGGAAATGTAAGTAAAGCCATTAGACGCTCTGGTGGATATCAAAATTATTGGAATATTCGTCCAAATTTACCTCGCGAAACAGCAGGATATGTACCTGCTTTTTTAGCAACAATGTATATTTTTGAATATGCAGAAGAGCATGGTTTTGTACAACACAGACCAGAGTTTCATTTAATAGAAACAGATACGATACATGTCAAACAAATGATAAGTTTGGATCAAGTATCAGAATTTACAGGAGTAAAAATTGAAACCCTTCAGTTTTTAAACCCAGCTTACAAACTAGATATTATCCCTTTTATAAAAGGGAAAAACTACACCTTACGCTTACCTAGAAATATTATTGGCGCATTTGTTAATAACGAAGATCAGTTATATGCTCATGCTAAAGCAGAATTTGATAAACGCGAAAAACCATTACCTCAGTTTTTTAATTCGGATACCAAAACACGATATAAAGTCAAGCAAGGTGATTACTTAGGTAAAATTGCCAGAAAATTTGGTGTTAGAGTTAGTCAAATTAAAAAATGGAATGGCTTGCGAAGTAATAATTTAAAAATTGGACAACGTTTAACCATTTATCCCAGAAATGGAGCTGCAGTAAATAAACCCAAATTAGCATCTTCAAGCAAAAAAAGCACTAAGCCAGTAAATGGTGAAACCTATACAGTACAACTAGGAGATAGCTTATGGAGCATTTCTCAAAAATTTACTGGAGTTTCTGTTCAAGATATTAAAGATTGGAATGATATTAGTGGTACTAAATTAAAACCAGGAATGAAATTAATTGTTTCTAAAGGGTAATAGTCACTTAAAAATTTAATAAAATGAAAAAACTAGCGGTATTAATTTTATTAGTTAGCACAATCTTATCGTGCGATGAAGGGTCAAAAAGCAACAAGCGTATTGTTCCACAATCTTCAGGGAATTTATATAATATTAGTGTAGTTGTAGACAACCAACTATGGAAAGGCAAAGTAGGAGATGTTGTAAGAAATATTTTAACAACTAAAGTTATTGGTCTACCTCAAGACGAACCTATGTTTGATATTAATCAAATGCCACCACAAGTGTTTTCTGGTTTTGCAACAAAAAACAGAACCATTTTAAAAATTGAAACAGGAGATAAGACAGGTTTTAAAACAGCAACAGATGCTTTTGCTAGACCTCAAAAAGTGATTGTTGTAAGAGGGAAAGATAATCAGCAGATTATAGAGATATTAAAGGCTAATAAAGACAAAATATTAGATACTTTCAAAAATCAAGAAATAGCAGCACGTCAAGCCTTAACTAATAAATCACTTCACACTAATAATAATATTGAAAAAGTATTAGGAATCACGATTAAATTTCCGTCTGTATATAGAATTGCTCAGGAAGAAGAAAATTTTTTCTGGGTTAGAAAAGACTTAACAACTGGAAGTAATAACTTTATGATATATCAAATACCTTTTGATGCCATTAATAAAGAAGGAGATATTATCCAACAAGTTATTAAAATAAGAGATAGTATAGGAAAAAAATATATTCCTGGACCTGTTGATGGGTCTTACATGAAAACAGAAGCAGCATATACACCGTTTTTACTTAAAACAAGTATTGATAATAAACCAACTTATGAGGTTAGAAGTACTTGGGAGATTGAAGGCTCTTATAACGCTGGTCCATTTTTAAACTATATGGTTGAAGATAAAATTAATAACCGTTATCTGGTTTTAGAAGGGTTTACCTTTGCGCCATCAGTTAGTAAAAGAGATTATGTTTTAGAGTTAGAATCTATAATAAAATCTTTAAAGGTTAATTAATCTTTAAAAAGATAATTCATAAAAAAACCCAATGCAATGCATTGGGTTTTTTTATATAATAAAGTAAAAATTACTTTTTGTCTTCTGTTTCTTCTTCTTTACTAGCGTCTTTAAACTCTTTAATACCGCTACCCAATCCTCTCATTAATTCTGGAATTTTTTTACCTCCAAACATTAATAATACTAAAACTACAATAATTGCAATCTGCCAAGGACCAATCATTCCTAAAAATATACTTGCTGAAATCATAACTTAAAATTTAGACTACAAAGTTAATAATTAAACTTTAATAATAACGTTAAAACACTAACTTTAGCTTTAGCTACATATGAGAGCTCAATTTTTTATTTACTTTTGTTTTTAATATGGCAAAATCAGAAAAAAAATCTAAAAAAATCAAGAAGAAACTACTTCACAGATATCGTCTAGTTGTTTTAAATGACGAAACCTTTGAAGAACGCTTGTCTCTTAATTTAACACGTTTAAATGTGTTTGTTTTAGGTACATTATCTGCAATCTTATTAATTGTTTTGACAACTATTTTAATTGCCTACACACCTTTAAAAGAATATATTCCAGGTTATTCATCGACATCACTTAAAAAGAAAGCAGTAAAACTTAGTTTTAAAACAGACTCTTTACAGCGTGTTATAGAAATAAACCAAAAATATTTCGCTTCCATAAAACAGGTGCTTCAAGGAGAAGTAAGTACTGTAAAATTTAATAAAGACTCTATTATTCAAGCTGCAAAACTAGAGGCAAGCCAAGTGGATTTAAATCCAATAAAAGAAGACTCTTTATTACGCGAAAAAGTTGATAAGGAAGATAAATACAGTTTATTTGAAACAGCAACAAAAGCAAGTTTTGTACTATTTCCACCAGTAAGTGGTACAATTAGCGAAAACTACGATACCAAAACTAAACACTACGCTGTAGATGTTGTTGTTGCTTTAGACACACCAATAAAAGCAACAGCAGATGGAACTGTTATTTTTGCAGAGTGGACAGCACAAACAGGACATGTTATTATTATAGAGCATAGTCAAGGTTTAATATCTGTATATAAGCACAATGCTTCTTTAACCAAAAACCAAGGAGATCTAGTAAAAGCAGGAGAAGTTATTGCGACTGCAGGAAATACTGGAGAACTGTCAACAGGACCACACTTACATTTTGAATTATGGAGTGATGGATATCCAGTAAATCCAACTAATTTTATAGATTTTAAATAATGTTTTCAATAAAATCAGCTTTAGCAAAACCATTTGCAAAACGTGTCTATAAAAAGATTCAGAAATGGGCAAATAATCCAATTGAAACACAGGATAAAGTATTTCAAAATTTAATAAGCGAAGCTGCAGGTACAGCTTTTGGTAAAGACCATGACTTTATTAGTATCAATACCTATCAAGATTTTGTAAAACGCGTACCAATTAGAGATTATGAGCAGCTAAAACCATATGTAGATCGTGTTGTTGCAGGAGAAAAAGATGTGCTTTGGAAAGGAAAACCCATCTATTTTGCAAAAACCTCAGGAACAACTTCTGGAGCAAAATATATTCCGTTAACCAAACAAAGTATGCCAAATCATGTTAATGCAGCAAAAAACGCCATTTTGCTTTATATCCATGAAACCGGAAACGCAAAATTTGTAGACGGAAAGATGATTTTTCTTCAAGGAAGTCCAACTTTAAAAGAACAAAACGGAATCCAATTGGGAAGACTGTCAGGTATTGTTGCGCATTACGTCCCAAAATACCTTCAAAAAAACAGAATGCCATCATGGGAAACCAACTGTATAGAAGATTGGGAAACAAAAGTAGATGCAATTGTTGAAGAGACGTTGCCAGAAAACATGACCATTATTTCCGGAATACCATCTTGGGTACAAATGTATTTTGAAAAACTACAGCATAAAACGGGACAAAAAGTAGGAGATATTTTTAAAAACTTCAACCTTTTTATTTTTGGAGGTGTCAATTATGAACCTTATCGTGCAAAGTTTGAAAACCTAATTGGACGCAAAGTAGATAGTATAGAATTGTATCCAGCAAGCGAAGGTTTTTTTGCGTTTCAGGATAAGCAAAATAAAAAAGGAATGTTGCTACAATTAGACTCTGGTATGTTTTACGAGTTTGTAGAAGCAGATCAATTTTTTGAAGAAAACCCAAAAAGAATAACTATTAAAGATGTTAAGGTTGGTGTAAATTATGTCATGATAATTTCTACCAATGCAGGACTTTGGGCTTATAATATTGGTGATACAGTAATGTTTACAAGCACAAAACCATATAGAGTTATTGTTTCTGGACGGATCAAACATTTTATATCTGCTTTTGGCGAACATGTTATTGGAAAAGAAGTAGAATATGCCATGAAAGAAGCAACAGAAGGAACAACTATTAGAATTAACGAGTTTACAGTTGCACCACAAATAAACCCAAACTCAGGCCTACCATATCATGAATGGTTTATAGAGTTTGAAAACGAACCAGAAAATCTTTCCGCTTTAGCGAAAAAAATAGATGCGTCATTACAAAAACAAAACAGTTATTACTTAGATTTGATTGAAGGAAAAGTATTGCAGCCTTTAAAGATTAGTAAAGTTGAAAAAAAAGGGTTTCAAAATTACATGAAATCTATAGGGAAATTGGGAGGTCAAAACAAAATTCCACGTTTATCAAACGATCGTAAGATCGCAGAAAATTTAAAACCACATATTCTGACTAAATAATATTATATTTGCCAGTTAAAGACACTTTATGAGTAGTAAGATTAAACAACATGAAAGAACGAGAGCTCAAGAAAGCTCAAATGCTATAGAGCGCATGTATATTACTATGCGTCACTTGTTTAATAGAGGGTTTTATAAACCAATGGGAGTTTCTGGAGAAACACTTCGTGAAGCATTATTAGTACTTAGGCCAGAAATTTATGGCTCAATTGCAGATGAGAAAGCAGAACTAGAAGGTTTACTTTATGTTATTGATAGGTTACCACATGGCATTGAAGAATGTAGATTTATAAACCTAACAAGTGATGAAGGTTATAAAGATTCTCATTTTGAAGCTATAATTCCACCTAAAAGACGTCGTAACTGTTATCGTATTGATGAAGAACAGATGAATATCGAGATTACTCGAGGACGTTCAGAAATTTATGATATTTTAACCCATTTAACGTTTTTGTTTGTTGAGTCTCATAAAATTAGCAAACGTGTAATTATAGACGAAAATGGAGCAACAACAAGAGATTGGCAAAAGCTAGAAAGTGCTGTGTTTTCTAAAAAGAAACTCACTCAAAAACAACGCGAAATTGCAATTACACACACAGCAAATATTTTAGGTCGTACATTTAAAGAATTATCTGCAGTTTACGATGTGTTTGCTTTACCAAGCAAACCAGAACGCTTATTGCATATTGTTTATTGGTTAGGTAAATTAGCTATAGATGAGGTTGTAAAAAACAATAAACGTACAGTTACGTTTAGCCCTGTTTTAAGAGAGCGTTTAGGACATCATATACATGGCGAAATTTGGGCAAATACAATAAAAGAGACACTTAAAAAAGAAGGGTTATTAAATAGACCAATACATATAATAAGCGCTAATTTACACAGTGTAATGAATACTCTTTTTGCTCCAATTGCCTTAAAAGCAGAATGTAGTAAAAACGAAGTTTTTAAGATATATGAAGACTTAAGTGATAGTAAAAACCAAAACCTACGCAATAAAGTCACAAAAAAAGCTTTATTACAAGGCATGGTTTATATAGAAGACACATCAGGAACCAATATAGATGTACAAATTTTTGATACGTCTAAAATTGATTTGACTAAAACTGACCTGAAATTACAAAAATCAGATAAAAACACTGAAGCTCCTGTACTTTTTGTTATGGATTACGCTTTTGGTGAACAAGCTTACGAAACTATAGACGAATTACTAAAACCTTTTAGAGAAGGAGATAGTAAAACACATTTAAATGTGGAGTCTATTTCAATAATGGGAAAAGCAGGTATTTTAGAAGGAGGAAAAGGAGATATTATGATCCCTTCTGCTCATATTTTTGAAGGTACAGCAGATAATTACCCTTTTAAAAACGAGTTAAACAAGTCTGATTTAGAAGGTCAAGGAGTAGATGTGTATGAAGGATCAATGATATCTGTTTTAGGAACTTCACTTCAAAACAAAGACATTTTAAAGTTCTTTTTTAGTTCTACATGGAATGTTATTGGATTAGAGATGGAAGGCGCTCATTACCAAAAAGCTATTCAAGCAGCTTCTAAAGTAAGAGGTAGTATAAATCCTAATGTTAAAGTAAGATATGCATATTACGCAAGTGATAACCCTTTAGAAACAGGTAGTACTTTAGCGTCTGGAGGCTTAGGCACATCAGGTGTAAAACCAACGTATTTAATAACTAGAAAAATATTACAACAAATATTTAATTAATTTTAAACTAAAAATCATGAGTAAAGAGTTACCAAATAACAATAAATCAGGAGAGGTTGACATCATGTTTGTTTTTTCAGCTTTTGAGAGAGTTTTCAAGAAAATTGGAAAATTTCTATCTGCGCTTTATAAGTTAGCATTTAGTTTGGGTGAGAGACTTTTAATCTTTTTATTATTCATAACTAATTTAATTAGAAAAAACTTAGCGCTAGTTGCTTTACCTGCTATAATTATTTTTGGTGTAGTTTTTTATTTAAACAGCAATAAACCAACAATTTATAGTTCAAATTTACTGTTAAAACAAAATTTTAAAACCGGAAAAATTTTATATCGTAACATTTCTGCTTTTAATGCTTATGCAGCAGCGCAAGACTCTGTAGCATTGTCCAGAGAGTTAGGAATACCATTAAATGTTGCTTCTAATATTTTAAGTATTAATATATCGCATAATGCAAATAAGAATTTTTTAATAAAAGACTATGTTAGTTTTAAAAAGTCTTTAGATTCAATTCTTGAAAATGATATTACTTATGAAGAGTTTATAGCTCAACAAAATTTAGAAGATTTTGAAATACAATCTATAAATATCAATTCAAAAGACCCAAATATCTATGAAGGTTTATCTAGTTATATTTTAAACTCCCTTCTTAAAAACAAATATTTTGAAGATTTAAAAAAAGACGAGGTAGAAGCAATTATAAGAAAAAAGGAACTTTATACAAAATTGGTAGAAGAGTCTGACACACTTCAATCAGAGTATTTTAAATTATTAAAAGATTATTATGGTATAATTAATAATGATAATACCATTTCTGATAAACCTACAATAAACGTAAATTTAGATAATAAAAAGGATAGAATTAATACTAAGGAATACGATTTGTTTTTAGATTCTAAAAATTTAAAAATTAAGATCAATGAAATTGAAGACGAATTAAAAAAGAAAGAAGATATATTTGTCCTTCAAAAAGATTTTTCATCAGCTTACACAATTGATAGTGAAAATATAAGAAGCCCAATAAAAGTGGCTTTATATTTAATTGGTTTAATTGTTTTAATTTTAATAATTAGAGAATTAGGACTTGTTAAAAAGTTAAATGAATTTGGAACAAAAGAAAAACTTTTTGAAAAAAACACTAACAAATAAATCAGTTTTAGTCACAGGAGGAGCAGGTTTTATAGGCTCTAATTTTGTGCCTTACTTTTTAGAGTCTAATCCAAATATTCATTTAGTTAATTTAGACAATCTTACTTATGCAGGAGATTTATCTAACTTAACCCAAATTGAAAGTAATCCTAATTATACATTTGTAAAAGGGGATATTTGTGATAGAGTTTTAATTGAAGGTTTATTTGATAAGCACCAATTTAATGGAGTGATTCATTTTGCTGCAGAGTCTCATGTAGATAATTCAATTACTAATCCAGGAGCATTTATTGATACGAATATTACAGGTACATTTAATCTTATTGATGTTGCAAAACAACATTGGATGGAAGCACCATTTCAAACTAAAGAAGGCTGTGAAAATAATAGATTTCATCATATTTCAACAGATGAGGTTTATGGAACATTAGGAGAAATAGGTTTATTTACAGAAGATACCCATTATGCTCCTAATAGTCCATATAGTGCATCTAAAGCAGCTTCAGATTTTATAGTCCGTAGTTATTTTCACACCTATGGTATGAACGTGGTTACAACTAATTGTTCTAATAATTATGGACCAAAACAACATAATGAAAAACTAATACCAACTATTATTAGAAAAGCAATTTCAGGAGAAAATATTCCAATTTATGGAGATGGTAAAAACATTAGAGACTGGTTGTATGTGTTAGACCATTGTAAAGGAATTGATTTAGTTTATAAAACAGGTAAAGCAGGAGAAACGTATAATATAGGAGGAAGAAACGAACGTAACAATCTATATATAGTAGATACAATTTGTTCCATCTTAGACGATATTAAGCCAAGTTCAAAATCTTATAAAGAACAAATTACATTTGTAAAAGACAGACCAGGACATGATTTTAGATACGCAATAGATGCAACTAAAATTGAAAATGATTTAGGATGGAAAGCAGATGAAGATTTTGAATCTGGAATAAGAAAAACAATAGATTGGTACCTAGAAAAATATAATAATTAATGAAAGGGATTATACTAGCAGGAGGATCAGGAACACGACTTCACCCATTAACAAAAGTGTTAAGTAAACAACTAATGCCTATCTATGATAAGCCAATGATTTACTACCCTTTATCAACGTTAATGCATGCTGGTATAAGTGATATTTTAATCATTTCTACACCAGAACACTTACCGCTTTTCAAGCAATTATTAGGCAATGGTAGTCAATTAGGTTGTAATTTTCAATACGCAGTACAAGACGCACCTAATGGACTAGCAGAAGCCTTTATTATAGGAGCAGATTTTGTAGGAAAAGACAAAGTAGCCTTAATCTTAGGGGATAATATTTTTTATGGAACAGGATTATCAGACCTATTAAAGTCTAATAATAATCCAGATGGAGGAATTGTTTATGCTTATCATGTAACTGATCCAGAACGATATGGTGTTGTAAATTTTGATCAAAACGGAAAAGCTTTAGCGATAGAAGAAAAACCAGAGAATCCTAAATCAAATTATGCAGTTCCTGGGATTTATTTTTATGATAATAATGTTATAGAAATTGCAAAAAACATTAAACCAAGTCACAGAGGAGAACTAGAAATTACAGACATAAACAAAGAATATTTAAAACAAGGAAAACTTCAAGTCTCTATATTGGACAAAGGAACAGCTTGGTTAGACACAGGAACATTTAACTCGCTAATGCAAGCATCACAATTTGTTCAAGTTATTGAAGAGCGTCAAGGATTAAAAATTGGAGCTATAGAAGAAGCTGCTTATACAAGTGGTTTTATTTCTAAACAACAACTAATTGACTTAGCAACACCGCTTTTAAAAAGTGGTTATGGAGAGCATTTAATTAGCCTTGTAAATAAAGAATAAGATGAAAGCAACAGAAACTTTACTTAAAGACTGTTACATTCTAGAACCAACTATTTATAAAGATGATAGAGGGTACTTTTTTGAAAGCTATAACAAAAACACATTTGATAAATTAATAAATCAAAATGTTAACTTTGTTCAAGACAATGAAGCCTTTTCTAAAAAAGGAGCTTTAAGAGGACTCCATTTTCAAAAAGACAAACACGCTCAGGCAAAATTAGTTAGAGTAACTCAAGGCGTTGTTATTGATGTTGCTGTAGACTTAAGACCAAAATCAAAAACATTTTTAAAACATATTGCAATTGAGTTATCAGCAGATAATAAAAAACAATTATTTGTCCCAAGAGGTTTTGCTCATGGCTATATAGTATTAAGCGAAACAGCTGTATTTAATTACAAATGTGATAATTGGTATAATAAAGCTTCAGAAGGAGGTTTAATTTATAATGATCTAGACTTAAATATAAACTGGCAACTTAAACCTGAAGAGTTTATAATTTCAGAAAAAGATAAAATACTCCCAACAGTTAAAGAATTATTCAAATGAAAAAAATTCTTATAACAGGAGCTAATGGACAATTAGGACACTGTTTTAAAACCAAATCTAAACTTACAAATAGCTTAGATTTTGTTTTTTTAGACAGTAAAATTTTAGATATAACTAATGCAAACCAAGTTAAATCAATTTTTAAAAAAACAAACTTTGATTATTGTATAAATTGTGCTGCATATACAGCAGTAGATGCTGCTGAAGATAACATTGAAACCGCTACTAATATAAATGTTATAGGTAGTAAAAACTTAGCAGAAGCTTGTCAAGAGTTTAATGTTACATTAATACATATTTCAACAGATTTTGTTTTTGATGGAACCAAAAAAACACCCTATAAAGAAAGTGATAAAACCAATCCAACGGGTGTTTATGGAGCAACAAAATTAAAAGGAGAAGGAGTAATAAGAGAAGTTTTAGAAAACCATTATATTATAAGGACCTCTTGGTTATATTCTGAGTATAAAAACAATTTTGTAAAAACAATGTTGCGTTTAGCTTCTGAAAAAGACGAGCTAAATGTTGTAAATGACCAAAAAGGAACACCAACAAATGCTAATGACTTAGCTGAAGCAATTATTAAAATAGTAAACAGTAATAAAAAAGAGTATGGTTCATACCATTTTAGTAACTTAGGTGAGACAACCTGGTATGATTTTGCTCAGGCTATTTTTAACTTTTCTAAGACAATAATAAAAGTTAACCCAGTAACATCAGAAGCATTTGTGACAAAAGCAAAAAGACCAGAATATAGTGTACTGGATAAAACTAAAATTAGCACAGTATTTGATATAAAGATTCTAGATTGGAAACAAAGTTTAGAAAATCATATTAAAACAACTTATCTTTAATACTAAATTTTAAAAAATGTACTCAGAAAAATATCACGTACAAGATTTATCAAATACATCCTTTTTAGTTACAGGAGGAGCAGGATTTATCGGATCAAATTTGGTTGAGTATCTACTAAAATATAGCGCTAAAAAAGTACTAGTATTAGACAACTTAGCAACAGGAAAACTAAGTAATCTAAAACCTTTTATGTCTTATAAAAACTTCACTTTTATAGAAGGGGATATTACCAATTTACAAGATTGCCAAAACGCTATGCAAAACGTAGACTATGTTTTGCATCAAGCAGCTTTAGGGTCTGTGCCAAGATCAATAAACAATCCAATTGCCTCTAATAACGCAAACGTAAATGGTTTTTTAAACATATTAGTTGCTGCAAAAGAATCTAGCTCAGTAAAAAGAGTTGTCTATGCAGCATCATCAAGTACTTATGGAGACAGTCCAACTTTACCAAAAACAGAAGACAATATAGGTAAACCATTATCACCTTATGCAGTAACAAAGTATGTGAATGAGTTATATGCTGATGTGTTTTATAAAACTTATGGTTTAGAAACAATTGGATTAAGATATTTTAATGTTTTTGGACCTAAACAAGATCCAAATGGAGCTTACGCTGCTGTAATACCAAAATTTATTGGTAAAATGTTTAAAAACGAAGAGGTTGTTATAAATGGAGATGGAGAACACTCTAGAGACTTTACTTTTATAGAAAATGTTGTTCAAGCAAATATAAAATCTGCATTAACAAATAATAGAGAAGCTGTAAATCAAATTTTTAATGTTGCTTGTGGAGAACGGATTAATTTAAACCAATTAACAGAAGCAATAATTAAAAACCTTAAAAAAGCAGGAGTAGTCTCAAATAGCAGAATTAATAATGGAGAAGAAAGGGCAGGAGATGTAAAACACTCTTTAGCAGACATCTCTAAAGCATCAAAACTTATAGGTTATAATCCTAAATTTAAGTTTAATAAAGGTATAGAGTTAACTACTTCTTGGTTTTATACTAAAAACAAAGAAGCTTAGTTGATTAATCAAAGAATAAATGAAAGATAAAATAGCAATAATAGGTCTGGGTTACGTTGGGTTACCTTTAGCGGTAGAATTTGCTAAAAAGTATAGCGTTGTAGGGTTTGATATTAATCAAATTAGAATAAACGAATTACAATCAGGAGAAGACAATACTTTAGAAGTCTCAAAATCAGAGTTAGAAGGAGTGTTATTGAATAACACCTTGTTATTTACTAATAATAAATCTGATATGTCATCTGCCAACATCTTTATAGTAACAGTACCAACACCTGTAGACAAAAACAACAGACCAATTTTAACACCTTTAATAGAGTCCTCTAAAACAATTGGTAAACTCTTAAAAAAAGGAGACATTGTTATTTACGAATCGACTGTTTATCCAGGTGTAACAGAGGACGAATGTGTTCCAATATTGGAAAGGGAAAGTAGTTTAAAGTTTAATAAAGATTTTTATTGTGGTTATTCTCCAGAACGTATTAATCCAGGAGATAAAAATAGAACTGTTACCAAAATTAAAAAAGTAACCTCTGGATCAACACCAGAAATTGGAGAAAGAGTAAATAATTTATATGCATCTATTATAACAGCAGGTACACACTTAGCACCTTCAATTAAAGTAGCAGAAGCAGCAAAAGTTATTGAAAATGCACAAAGAGATATTAATATTGCGTTTGTTAACGAGTTAGCTAAAATCTTTAATAAGTTAGATATTGATACACATGCTGTCCTTGAAGCTGCAGCGACTAAATGGAATTTTTTACCATTTAAACCAGGTTTAGTTGGAGGACACTGTATAGGAGTAGACCCTTATTATTTAGCTCAAAAAGCTCAAGAAGTAGGGTATCACCCTGAAATATTATTAGCAGGAAGACGCTTAAATGACAGTATGGGAGAATACGTAGCAACCCAAGTGCTTAAGCTAATGGTTAAAAATGACATAGCCATAAAAAATGCTAAGGTCCTAATGTTAGGAATAACATTTAAAGAAAATTGTCCAGATATCAGAAACTCTAAAGCTATAGATGTATATAACTCATTAACAGCCTTTAATATGAGTGTTGATGTTTATGATCCATGGGCATCAAAAGAAGAAGTAAACAATAAACTTAAAGTAGATTTAATTTCAAAAATTGAAGAAAAAAAATACGACGCAATAGTACACACTGTTAGCCATAATGAATTTAAAAATCTAAATCTTAGCAAATTTAAAAAACAAAAATCAGTGGTTTATGACGTTAAAGGCACTTTAAATAAAAAAGATATAAACGGAAGATTATAAATAAATTTAATAAAACAAAACACATCTTAATAAGTATAAGGCTCAAAATCAATATATTTGACTAATTATAAACTAAAAGTTTAGCCATAAATCAATTTTAATGAATAAAAACCTACAAATAGCTGTTGAAGCTAGTTTAAAAGCAGGGAAAGTTATCATGGAAGTCTATGATACCTCTTTTAATATTGAAATAAAAGACGATAAATCACCACTAACAGAAGCAGATAAAAAAGCAAATGATGTAATAAACTCTTACTTAGTTAATACAGCGTTTCCTATTATAAGTGAAGAAAACAAGCAAACAGATTATTCTTCAAGAAAAAACTGGACAACTTGTTGGGTTGTTGACCCTGTGGACGGAACAAAAGAGTTTATTAAACGCAATGGAGAATTTACAGTAAACATTGCTTTGGTAACAAATGGTAAGCCAGAGTTAGGTGTTATTTATGTACCAGCAACAAAAACCATTTATGTGGCAAACGTAACGACTAAAGAAGCCTTTAAATCACAGTTAAATTCACACGACGCTTCTCTTGAAGAAGTAATGTCATCTTCAAAAAAATTACAACCAAAAGGACCTAAATCTAATCCAGTACAAGTAGTGGGTAGTCGCTCACACATGAGTCAAGAAACACTAGATTTTGTTGAAACTATTAAAAAAGAAGGAAAAGACGTTGAGGTAGTTTCAAAAGGAAGCTCATTAAAATTTTGTTTAGTAGCAGAAGGTAATGCTGACGTCTATCCAAGATTTGCACCAACTATGGAGTGGGACACAGCTGCAGGACAAGCCATTTGTAATGCAGTAGGTATAGATGTGATTTCTCAAAAAACCAATAAATCACTTTTATATAATAAAGAAAACCTATTAAACCCATGGTTTTTAGTATCTAAAAACTAAACATGGCCAAGCTAAAAAAATCATCACATATACGTAGCATCCTAAAAGGTGTTTCTTGGCGTTTTATTGCGTTAGCAGACACTATTTTAGTAGTTCTTTTTGTAACGTGTATGTTAGGAGAATGTAGTCTTGATGACGCTTTAAAAATAGGCGCATCAGAGTTTTTATTAAAACTAGCTATTTTTTATTTTCATGAAAGAATATGGTTAAGATATTTAGGTAAACAAGCCACAACCAATAAAGAAATCTTATATAAATCCATTTCATGGAGAATTGTTGCCACTACAACGACTTTTATAATTTCAGGAATCATTTTAAATGGGTTTAATGAAGTTGCACTTTATATTACACTTATAGAATTATTTACCAAATTTGTATTATATTATATACACGAAAAAATATGGTTAAAACTACCATTAGGAAAAATCAGAAACTTTTTTTTAGGTAGAAAATAAGAAACACAAAAAAGAATTGTTATTATAAAATGAAAGAGAATATTATTCCACACAACTATCAAGTTTCAAAATCAGATAGACAAGAAAACAATAATCATAAATCTTTTTTATTATGGTTTACAGGCCTTTCAGGTTCTGGAAAATCAACAATTGCTAATGTTGTAGAACAAGAATTATATAAATTAGGTGTAAAAACCTATACACTTGATGGAGATAATATTAGAAAAGGTATAAATAAAGACCTAACCTTTGCTCCAGAAGATAGGACAGAGAATATTAGAAGGATTGCAGAAATTGCTAATCTAATGATAGATTCTGGATTAGTTGTTCTAGCAGCATTTGTCTCACCCTACAAAAAAGATAGGGAAAACATTAAAAATATAGTTAAAGGTGTTAACTTTGTTGAAGTTTTCATAAACACTAGTGTAGAGGAGTGTGAGAGAAGAGATGTAAAAGGGCTTTATAAAAAAGCAAGAGCAGGAGAAATAAAAAACATGACCGGAATTTCTGCGCCTTATGAAGCGCCAGAAAATCCAGATATAGAAATTAAAACAGAAGAAAAAACGGTGGAAGAAGCAGTTCAATACATCTTGAGCTATATAAAACCTAAATTAAACTTATAGAAATGAGTAAATATTACTTAAATTATTTAGACGAATTAGAAAGTGAAGCAATCTTTGTTTTACGTGAAGTTTGGGCACAATTTGAAAACCCAGTAATTTTATTTTCTGGAGGAAAAGATTCTATTTTAGTAACACATTTAGCTAAAAAAGCATTTTATCCAGCAAAAATACCATTTCCATTAATGCATGTAGATACAGGTCACAATTTCCCTGAAACTATTCAATTTAGAGACGATGTTATAAAAGAATTAGGCGTGGAGTTAATTGTTGGTTCTGTACAAGAATCTATTGATGACGGAAGAGTAGCAGAAGAAAAAGGTAAAAATGCAACACGTAACGCACTTCAAATAACAACGCTTTTAGATGCTATTGAAGCAAATAAAGTAGATTGTGCAATTGGAGGAGGAAGACGTGATGAAGAAAAAGCAAGAGCAAAAGAACGTTTCTTCTCTCATAGAGATGATTTTGGACAATGGGATCCTAAAAACCAAAGACCAGAATTATGGAATATCTTTAATGGAAAACATTTTGAAGGAGAACATTTTAGAGCATTCCCAATTAGTAACTGGACAGAAATGGATGTTTGGAACTATATAAAAAGAGAAAATATTGCTATACCATCATTATACTTTGCACATGAACGCGAGGTGGTTTGGAGACAAAACACATGGATTCCTAATTCAGAATTTTTAATACTAGAAGATCATGAGGAAGTAGTAACTAAAAAGATACGTTTTAGAACTTTAGGTGATATTACTATTACAGGAGGAGACGAATCGGAAGCAGATACACTTGAAAAAATTGCTGTAGAAGTTGCAGGAATGCGTAACACAGAAAGAGGAAACAGAAGTGATGATAAGCGTTCTGAATCTGCAATGGAAGACAGAAAGCGCCAAGGATATTTCTAGAAAATAAAAAATTTGTAATTCTTGTAAAACAAGAATTTATTAAATAAAAAACAAAAAATGTTAGATAACAATCAATTATTACGTTTTACAACAGCAGGAAGTGTAGATGACGGAAAAAGTACACTAATAGGTCGTTTACTATATGATTCTAAATCTATATTTGAAGATCAATTAGAATCTATTACAAATACAAGTAAAAAGAAAGGTCATGAAGGTGTAGATTTAGCCTTATTTACAGATGGTTTGCGTGATGAACGAGAACAAGGTATTACCATAGATGTTGCATACAGATACTTTACAACACCCAAGCGTAAGTTTATAATAGCAGATACTCCAGGACACATACAGTACACGCGTAACATGGTTACAGGAGCATCTACAGCTAACGTTGCAACTATTTTAATAGATGCAAGACATGGTGTAATAGAACAAACAAAAAGACATGCTTTTATAGCATCTTTATTACAAATACCACACATTATTGTTTGTGTTAATAAAATGGATTTAGTAGACTATTCTGAAAAAGTTTACAATGATATCATTAGACAATTTGAAGATATTTCTTCTAAGATGTTAGTTACTGATGTGCGTTTTATCCCAATGAGTGCCTTAAATGGAGACAATGTGGTAAATAAATCTAAAAATATGGATTGGTATCAAGGCGCACCAATGCTACATACTTTAGAAACTATGCATATTAGTAGCGATATTAATAAGGTAGACGCTCGTTTTCCTGTACAAACAGTACTTAGACCACAACGTGAAGGTTTTATAGATTATAGAGGTTATGCAGGACGTGTGGCAAGTGGAATTTTTAGAAAAGGAGATGAAGTAACAGTAATGCCTTCAGGATTTACTTCTAAAATTAAAGCGATTGATACACTAGATAAAGAATTAGAAGAAGCTTATGCTCCAATGTCTGTTTCTATAACATTAGAAGATGATATAGATATTAGTAGAGGAGACATGATTGTACGTTCTAATAACAAACCAGAAGCATCACAAGATATTGAGGTAATGTTATGTTGGTTAAATAATGCAGCAGCAAAACCAAGAGCAAAGTATACTATAAAACATACTTCTAACGATCAAAAAGCAATGATAAAAGAAGTAGTTTACAAATATAATATTAACACTCTAGAGCGTATAAATGACGATAAAGAGCTTAACATGAATGATATTTGTAAGGTTAAAATACGTACAACAAAGCCTTTAATGGTAGATGCTTACAGAGAAAACAGAACAACTGGAAGTATTATTCTTGTTGATGATGCTACAAATGAAACCGTTGCAGCAGGAATGATAGTTTAATAAAAAATTACTTATAAAATGAAAAAAATCATATTAGCTTTATTTTGTGTTACTTTAATGGTAAGTTGTAAAAAAGAAGACCCAAAACCTTTGCCAGTAAAAGAAGTTAAACAGGCTAAAGAAGTCAATAAACTTAATTTAAAGCTTAATTGCGAAACTAATTCATCTGATATTATTCAAGTTGTTTTTAATAAAATTGAATTACAAAATAATAGAGATGGAAACTATATTATTACAGAAAAATTAAACCCAAACACACCTTCAAAAGATTTTAATTTTGAAATGATTGGAGATTACATAACTACTGTAATCCAATTAAAGCTTGGTAAAAAAGTAAAGACTTTAAAAGTTAATAATATGGCTATTAATTTTGGAGATGTTACATTTAAAATAGATGGATCTAAATTAGATAATTTTTTCTCTTTTAATAAGTTTATTAAATATGATGCAGAAAATAGTACCATTCAAACAGTTGCTATTGATGGTAAACATTCTCCTGTAATGACACTTAAAAAAGGGCGTGTTAAAAAACTATTTGGTATTTAATTTTAATGTGTAAAAGTCTATTAAATAGCATATTTATATTATTCTTTTTAAGTATAGTATCTTGTCAAGATGATAATAAAAATCAGCAAATTGATAGTACAAATGCTATTAATAATTTAAAACACACTTTGTCAATTGATATAGAATATATATCTAATAAAGATGATGTTTTAAGGATGATTTTTAATAAAACATTATTTAAGGAACAACTAATAGATTTAACAATAAACAAGCATATTATATCAAAAAGCAAACTTCAAAAGCTAAGTTTTCAAATGCCAATTAAAGGTAGGCCAAAATCAATTTCAATTGGTTTAGGAAATGAAGAAGAGAAAGAGATAGTTTTAAAAAAAGTTAAGTTAAATTTTGATCAAAACACATTTGTTATTAATCAAAAAGATATAATAAAGTATTTTACATTAAATAAATATGTGTCCTTTGATAAAACAACACATACTTTAAAAACAAAACGGATAAACAACTTACACTCACCAGTAATTACCTTTAAACCTATTGTTAAAAAACACACATATAGATAATCAAGCAGTTTTAATATCTTTTAAAAGCGCTAGATATTATTTCTTAATACTTCTTGCCTTTTTTTTACCAATTAATGAAAAAATCTCTACGATTTTAATTTTAATAAATGTCTTTTTGGCATTGTTTGAATTAAAAAAGTTTAAAAACTTAAAAGCGTTTTTTCCTTTAATACTTATATTCTTATTATATGCTATAGCCTATTATAGGGACTCATACCAAATAGGATTTAATTTATTTGAGCAAAAAGCATCTTTTTTGGCTATGCCAATTATTTTAGGGACGATAAAGGTTTCTAAAAAACAACTAGTTAATATTTTAAAATCATTTGTGTACGGTTGTATTGCAGCATGTATAATATCTATATTATATGCTTTTTTTAGGTCTTTTCAATTTAATCCATTTAAGTTTTATCCATATAGTTTATCAAAAGGCGTCCAAGACATTACGTTATTAGAAGAATTACCTTTGCAAACACATCACTTTTTAGGAAACAATTTTGCGTTTAATATACAAACCCTTTACGCAGCAATGTATTATACTTTTGCAATTATTATTATCTATTTTTTAGAAAGCAAAAGTAAATTAAACATGTTTTTTATAGCATTACTATTTATATCTATAATTCTTGTGTTTAGTGAAATGGGCTTAATCCTTTTAGGTGTTTTCATTATTTTATTTATAAAGACAAAAATCGAAAAAAAACATTTTATTGTATTAGTGTCTTTATTGCTAGTCTCTATATTATATTTAGGAAAAGACCGATTATCTAATCTATATGAAGCATTTAATACAGATGATGTAGAAGAAGAAAATAGATATTTTATTCGTGTAAACGAAAGATTAGCCATTTGGAATTCGATTAAAAATATTGATAAACAAAAACTAATTTTTGGACTAGGTTATAATAAAGCTCAAAAAGAATTAAACAGAAAGTATCAATTAGCAGGTTATTATGCAGAACCTATTTTAAATAAAAATTTGAATGCACATAATGGATACCTTCAAACCCTAATTGAAACAGGTGTAATTGGGCTAATATTAGTTAGTTTTATGTTTTTTCAATTATATCGTAAAGTACAAGCATATGAGAATAAAAAAATGAAGTTAATTGCAAATTCTTTTTTAATACTTACACTTATTAATTTAGTAACAGAATCTATGTTTACTAGATATATTGGTTTGTCTTTTATATTGTTTTTTTACTCATTATTTATTTTTACAGTACCTAATACTTTTTTAACCAAGTCAAAAGAATTAAATACCATCACCTAAATAAAAGTTTAGTTAATATTCATAGTTTAAATTTATATTCATTAAAAAAAAGTTTTTAAATATTGTTTTAACAAGTTTTGGGCAGCTTTCAGCAATGCTAATGCAATTTGTTATAGTATATTTAATATCTAAAGAAGGTGGCTTAAAAGAAATAGGAATTTACGGTCTAGTATCCAGTATAGTTGTGCCAATAACCACCTTTTTTTTATTTGATGTTAATAGCTCTATCTTAGCAGATGATGATATAGAAAACAATACATCTCTATATATCGGAAACGCAATAATTAATAGTGTTTTAGCAATTCCAATAGTTTTAATACTTGGGTACTTATTTCAACTTAATTTAATCATCGTTTTAGGTTTTTTCTTCTTTAAAACAGCATTAAATTTTAAACAAATCTTTTATTCATATTATCAAAGAAAAGAGTGTTTTGATTTTCTAAGCGGTAATCAAATTATAGTTTTCTTATTGGTTTCATTATCATTTGTTCTATACCTTAAAGGGTATTATGATTTAAAAATATTTTATATTTCTGGAACCCTAGTTACATTAACATTATTGATAGATTTCTATCTTTTAAAGAAAAAGCTAAATCAACATTCTAGCTTTATAAGAATAGATTTTAATTTTTTTAAATTAAAATTTAAAAGCGGATTTAACTTAGGATTAAACGCATTAGTTTCTTCTTTAAAATTAAACGCACCAAGATACTTTGCTAAGTTTATTTTAAAAAACATAGAACTAGTTGGTGTAATAACTGTATATACTCAAATAATAACAGGATTAAGTGTTTTAAATTTAATTTATAGTCGTTTAAATCTTGGTAAAGTTGGAAACTTATTAAGCTCTAAAGTAAATGGGTATAAGTCTAAAACATATAAAATAATAATAGGAAATTATCTGCTAATAACATTTTTTGGTGCCATTTTAATTTTATTTGACAAACAAATTATAGGTTATTTTTTTGGTGAAGAATATTTAGATCAGATTTTTGTGTTTAGATTACTACTTGTACTAAAAGCCATAACATTTCCTTTAGTGATTTTAAAAATTATAGCTATAAACAAGCAAAACGAATTCTATTTAACAAAAGCAACATTAATTACATCACTATCTCTTATTGGGTCTATTTTTTTTATTAATCAATTGACATTGTTTATGATCTTTTATTTAATAATTGAAATACTAATGATGGTTTTCATATTTAGAAAAACCCATTACTCGCTAAATTCTAATTAAGGCTAATGATGAGTAATTGCATATATTTTTGTACTTTTAACCCCCTAAAAAAAAGGAAATATATTTTACTTTGTTAAAAATAAAATTTACATATCCAATAACAGTACTAATATATATTACCTTTTTCTTAATAGGTACTACACTAGGTTATAATCCTTACGGACTTACTATATTAATCAGTTTTTTTGAAATCTTAAAACAAATAAGAAACAATAGCTTTTTTACAGCATTACTTTTCTGGAATTTAGGGTTTGTATTTTTGTCATGTAGTGTAAATCTATTTGACAAAGTCGATATTGTTGAAAAATTTGGTATAGGTGTTTATGAAAAAACAGCTAACATTTTCTTTTTAAGCTCAATAACTATAATTTTCTTTTATCATTATTTTTTAAAAAAACAAAAACAGAAATACCCTGTTGAGGTCGAGGTTGATAATAGTCCTTTTACTTCAATTAAAACCTTTACACTACTTCTTATTATTGCTGTTTATTTAATTTTCATAATCTATAATGGACAAAGAGCATTTCAGATTATGACAATGGGTAGAGGTACTTTTGTGGTTAACTCTTCATTTGGAGGACAAGGAGAGCAAGGTACCGGAAGAAGTATAATAATAACGTTATTGTACTACCTTACAGAAATAAGTGGTTATTTACTGCCATCCTTAATGTTTTTAATTTTATTGCAAAAATTAAGAATACTATATGCATTAGCAGTTACATTTATATTAAGTGTTCCAATTTGGATGACCCAATTTTTTCTAGGAACCAGACACCATATTTTATTATCAGGATTATCTTTTATTGCTTGTTTTGTTTTGTTGTATCATAAAAGAATAAGGATTAAGGTAAGGACCTTTGTTATAATTTTGTCAGCTGGATTGTTTTTTTCTTTTGCAATGCTACATATAAGAAAGGTAGGTTATGCAAATATATTTGATTTTTCAAATTTTAAATTTGAACCAGAAAAAATAGGAGGAGACCCATCAGGAAGATACATGAATTATGTGGTTGAGTATTTTGACACTAAAGATTATCGCAAAGGAGTCTCTACAACAGGATTGGTTTTTGTTTGGATGCCAAGGTCAATTTGGAATAATAAACCTCAAGGATTTACACATTGGTTTTTAAGAGAACATGTCATACCAGGATACAAAGGTTACAATAGTATTTCTACAAGTTATTTAGGCGTCCCATATTCAGATTTTGGTAAAACTGGAGTTGTTTTTGCATCAATACTTATTGCCTTTTTCCTGGCAAAAATAGATTGTTATACTTTAAGACTTAAATCAGCCTTTACTTTTAAAAAGTTAATAATAGTTGCTTTTTCATTAGCACTATCCTTTTATATGCCAAGAGCATTAACAGCAGTATATTTAAAAATGATATTGGTGTTTGCTTTTATTTCAGTCCTTTCATTTTCAAACAGATTAGTTATAAGAATACCTGATGAATAAAATTCAAAAAAAAATAAATAGTGTTTATAGATATGCCTTGTGGAATTATTTTTCAAAACCACTAGGTTTAATTCATGTTGCAGAATATCCTAAATCAGGAGGCTCATGGTTAACTCAGCTCTTATCAGAATATTTAGGATTAGAAAACAGGAGAAATAAAATCCCAAAATTCGAAAAAGCCATTTTACATGGACATTATAAATATAAAACCTCTTACAATAAAACTATTTTTATAGTAAGAGATGTAAGAGATGTTATGGTGTCTTATTACCATATGCTTATTATTGGAAACAAAAGACGACCAGAAAGCCTAAATCAATCTTACAGAGATAAAATGGGTATTGTAGATTATCAAAACGTAAAAGACAATCTGCCAAAATTTATAGAATATGTAAATACAACCTATACCAAAAGCTTTAATAAATTTACTTGGGCTAATTTTATTGACTTTTATGTAGATAAACCAGATGTGCATATTGTAAAATATGAAGACATGTTAAAAGACGCTAAACAAGAGCTAATAAACATACTTATGTTTTTAAATGAAGAAGTAGATGAGAATAGAGTCGAAGAAGTAGTTCACAAATTTTCGTTTCAAAATCAAACCAATCGTAAACCAGGAGAAGAAGATAAAACTAGTTTTATAAGAAAAGGTATTGCTGGAGATTGGAAAAATTATTTTAATGAAGAATCTTGTAAAAAAATCATTAAATATTCTGGAGAAGAATTGATTCAAATGGGTTATGAGAAAGATCACAATTGGTCACATCAAATAAATAATGAGGATGTCTAAATTTACCCATAAACCAGATTTTTTAGTTGTAGGTAGCGCAAAAGCAGGAACAACATCACTGTTTAATTTTTTAGGAGAACATCCTCAAATATTTCTACCAAAAAGAAAAGAACCTAAATTTTTTAGTTATAGTTCTGGAATAAACAAATTAAATGGTCCAAGAGACGACAAAACAATACAATTTACAGTAAAAACACCAGAAAAATATCAAGAGCTTTATCAAAATAAAGGAAACAAACTTGCTGGAGATGGAAGCGTAGATAATTTATATTACTACAACAAGGTTATACCATTAATAAAAGAAAAACTTGGCGACGTTAAAATTATTATTTGTTTAAGAGACCCAATAGCCAGAGCTTTCTCTGCCTATTCAATGCAATTAAGAGACTCCAGAGAAACCCTAAGTTATTCTGATGCATTAAAAGAAGAAAATAACAGAATTAAAAATGACTATGAGTTTATTTGGCATTATAAAAATTGTGGTTTATACTACAATCAAGTAAAAGCCTACATGGACAATTTTACTAACGTAAAAATTATTTTTAATACAGATTTAAGACACAAAACACAAAGTACAATGGATGGTGTTTTAGAATTTTTAAACATAAGTAAATTTAATTTTGATTTAGAAAAAAACCACAACGTAACAGGTATACCAAAAAACAAGTTATTTCATAAAATTTTTGTGTTATCTTCATTTGGAAGAGCTTTTAGAAAGCTATTCCTTTCAGAAAAATTAAAATTATTTTTAAAAGAAAAAGTCTTTAATAAACTAATTAAATACGAAAAGGTCGAAAAAGACACACATGAAAATTTATCGCTATTAGAGTTTTTCAAAGAAGATGTTGCAAAACTATCAAAATTACTAGATAGAGATTTACACGAATTATGGTTAAAAAAATATGAGACTAATAATTGATGCATCTAACATTAGATCAGGAGGTGGAGTAACACACTTAATAGAAGTTTTAAATGCTATAAATAAAGACACTTTAAAATTTGATACTATTGAAGTGTTTAGTAACACAAACACACTTTCAAAAATTAATGATCAAAGCTGGATTATAAAAAAAACACATCCTTGGTTACAAAAAGGAACAGTGTTTATTTCCCTTTGGAAAAAACTACATTTTGAAAAATATTTAAAAACATTAGTTAATACTAAAACACTATTGTTTAATCCAGCAGGAACATATACAGGTGCATTTAAGCCACATATTGAGATGAGTCAAAACATGTTAATATGGGATGAAAAGGAAAGCGATAGGTACGGAAAATCATCAATAATGAAACACAAGTTTAAGTTGCTTCATTATTTTCAAAAAAAAGCATTCAATAACTCTAATGGGATTATTTTTATTTCTAAGTATGCAAAAAACACAATCTTAGGTTTTTTAAAAAAAGACTTAAGTCAATCACCTATAATACATCATGGAGTTAATCAAAAATTTGCCCAAGATGTAAAACCACAAAAGCATATTTCAGAATACACAACAGACAACCCTTATAATTTATTATATATTTCTCCAATTACGGTTTATAAACATCAAACAGTTTTAATAAAAGCAGTATTAGATTTATATAATCAAGGATATAATATTAAAATAAATTTAGTTGGAGGTGACTATCAACCATATTATAAAAAATACTTGTCAGAAATAGAATCTGACAAAACATATAATAAAGCTGTAAAATATCATGGAAAGGTTGATTATGAAGAGGTTGAAAATTTTTATAAATCATCAGATGGGTTTATCTTTGCCTCAACATGCGAGAATATGCCAAATATATTAATTGAAGCAATGTCATCTGGATTACCAATATTATGCTCTAATTACCAGCCAATGCCTGAGTTTTTAGGAGCTAATCATCCATTTTATTTTGATCCAACAAACAAACAAAGTGTTTATCAAAATTTAAAAACATTTTTAGATAATCCATCAGATAGACAAGAATCAGCATTAGAAGCAAAATCAAAATCAAAGCAATACACTTGGGAGGAATGTTCTAAGCAAACATTAGAATATTTATTTAAAAACTTAAATAACTAAAACATTGAGCAATTTTAAAGACAAAACGTTATTAATTACAGGAGGAACAGGATCGTTTGGAAACGCAGTATTAGACCGTTTTGTAAATTCAGACATAAAAGAAATTAGAATCTTTTCTAGAGACGAAAAAAAACAGGACGAGTTAAGACGACGTCTATCAAATCCAAAAGTAAAATTTTACATAGGTGATGTACGAGATTATCGCTCTGTAGAGACTGCTGTACGTGGTGTAGATTATATCTACCATGCTGCAGCACTAAAGCAAGTACCTTCTTGCGAGTTTTTTCCAATAGAAGCTGTAAAAACAAATGTTTTAGGAACAGAAAATGTATTAGAAGCTGCCATAAACCATAATGTAAAAAGTGTGGTTGTATTAAGTACAGACAAAGCAGTGTACCCAATTAATGCAATGGGTATTTCTAAAGCTATGATGGAAAAAGTATTGGTTGCTAAATCCAGAAACGCAGGAAAAACAGTTATCTCTGGGACACGATATGGTAACGTAATGGCATCAAGAGGTTCTGTAATACCATTATTTGTAGAGTTAATGGCAAATAAGCAAGACCTAACTCTTACAGATCCTAAAATGACACGTTTTATGATGACTTTAGATGATGCTGTAGATTTAGTATTATTCGCTTTTGATAATGCCCAACCAGGAGACATGTTTGTACAAAAAGCACCTGCAGCAACTATAGAGACTTTAGCAAAAGCCTTAATAGATTTATATAAATCAGACAGTAAACTTAAAGTAATTGGTACGCGTCATGGTGAGAAATTATACGAATCTTTGCTAACAAGAGAAGAACGTGTAAAAGCTGAAGATTTAGGAGATTATTACAGAGTGCCAGCAGATAATAGAGATTTAAATTATGCTAATTACTTTTCTGAAGGAGAAGTTGATATGGATAAAATAGAAGACTATCACTCACACAATACAGATCAATTAGATGTAGAAGGCATGAAAAAACTACTTCTAAAATTAGACTTTATTAGAGAAGATATTAAGTAAAATGAAAAAAAACAGTCCAGCACTTATTGAAGGTGGTGTGTTTTCAGATAATAGAGGAACGTTACAATTTGTAAACGATTTTGATTTAACTGAAATTAAACGAATGTATTTTATAACACACCCTTTAGTCGAAACTGTAAGGGCTTGGCAAGGACACAAAATAGAAAGCAGATGGTTTTTTTGTGTAAAAGGTGCATTTAAGGTTAACCTTGTTAAAGTGGACGATTGGGAAAACCCATCAGATAATTGCGAGATTTTTCAATTTGAAATAAAAGCAGACAAACCACAAGTATTATACATTCCTAACGGTTTTGCAAATGGCTTTAAGGCCACACAAAAGGATTCTAAATTAATGATACTATCAAACTACGGTTTAAATCAAGTCAAAAACGATGACTACCGTTTTGATAGTAATAAATGGATAAATTGGTAACAATGATAAAAGTAGGTATAACAGGACAAGCTGGCTTTATGGGAAGCCATTTATATAATTATTTAGGCACAAAAGAAGATATAGTTTTAGTAGATTTTAAACGTTCTTTTTTTGAAGATGATAGCGCATTACAAACTTTTGTAAAATCTTGCGATGTTATTTTACACATAGCTGCAATGAATAGGCACGAAGACCAACAAGTTATTTACAATACCAATGTTGGATTAGTAAACAAGCTAATATTAGCTTGCGAAGCTACAAATGCAACACCAAAAATTATATTTTCATCTTCAACTCAAGAAGAAAAAGATAACCTTTACGGAAAATCAAAAAGAGATGGTCGTCAAGCATTAGAAGCTTGGGCAACAAAAGCAGGAGCACAAGTAAGCTCTTTAGTTATACCTAATGTATTTGGACCTTTTGGTAAACCATTTTATAACTCTTTTATAGCAACATTTTGTCATCAAATAGTTAATGGAGAAACACCAACAATTAATAGTGATGGAGAAGTTAAACTTATTTACATAAACGAATTGGCAGAAGCTTTTTATCAACAAGTAATAAGCAACCCTAAACAAACAAGCACTACAGTTAACGTTGCACATACAGCAACTAAAAAAGTATCAGAAGTTTTAAATTTACTTAACTATTATAAAGAAAGTTATGTAGATAATGGTGTTGTTGCAGACTTACGCGACCCTTTTGAGCTGGCACTTTTTAACACCTTTACTAGCTTTATACCTAAAGATTATTTTCCACGTAAGTTTACAAAACATACAGATAATCGTGGTGCATTTGTGGAGATTATGCGTGCAAATACCTCTGGACAATCGTCTTATTCTACAACAGTTCCAGGTATTACTAGAGGTAATCATTACCATACACGTAAAGTAGAGCGTTTTGCTGTAATAAGTGGAAAAGCACGTATCCAATTACGTAAAATTAATACCGATCAGGTATTTAATTATGAGCTAGATGGTGACCAACCTGCTTATGTAGACATGCCAATCTGGTACACACATAATATTACCAATATTGGTGACACAGAATTGATTACTTTATTCTGGATTAACGAGCCTTATAATCCAGAAGATCCAGATACTTATTTTGTTGAGGTGTAGACCTTAAAACTTAATTAAATTCCTATTTTTGCACTTCTAAACCAGTTCTATGAAAAAATTAAAAGTAGTTACAGTTGTTGGTACTAGACCAGAAATTATTAGATTATCCTGCACATTATTAGCATTAGATAAAAACGAAGCTATTAATCATGTTTTAGTCCATACAGGACAAAATTATGACTATGAGTTAAACGAAATATTCTTTGAAGATTTAGGACTTAGAAAACCCGATCACTTTTTAAACGCAGCTGGTAAAAATGCAACAGAAACGGTTGGAAATATTTTGATTAAAATAGATCCAATTTTAGAACAAGAAAATCCAGATGCTTTTTTAGTGTTAGGAGACACCAACTCTTGTTTGTGTGCCATTCCTGCTAAAAAAAGAAAAATCCCAGTATTCCATATGGAAGCAGGTAATAGATGTTTTGACCAACGTGTTCCAGAAGAAACTAATCGTAAAATTGTAGATCACGTCTCAGATATTAACCTAACTTATAGTGATATTGCAAGAGAATATTTATTGCGTGAAGGTTTATCTCCAGACAGAGTCATAAAAACAGGAAGCCCAATGTATGAAGTGCTTAACAAGTTTAAGTCTAAAATTGAGGCATCAGATGTACTAAATAAATTAGGACTAGAAAAACAAAAATTCTTTGTAGTATCATCTCACAGAGAAGAAAACATAAGCAATCCCAAAAACTTTAAAGGTTTAATAGACTCTTTAAACCAAATTGCAGAGAAATATGATTATCCTGTAATTGTGTCTACACATCCTAGAACACGTAATATGTTAGAAGCTAAAAAATTAGAAACACATAAAAACATTCAGTTTTTAAAACCATTAGGCTTCAACGATTATAATGCATTACAAATGCACTCATTTGCAGTGTTATCAGATTCAGGAACTATTTCAGAAGAATCATCAATACTTAATTTTCATGCGTTAAATATAAGAGATGCACATGAGCGTCCAGAAGCAATGGAAGAAGCCTCAGTAATGATGGTTGGATTAAATCCAGAACGTATCATGCAAGGTTTAGCAGCTTTAAATGCTCAAGAACGAAACCCAAACCGTAATTTTAGAGAAGTAGCAGACTATTCGATGCCTAATGTTTCAGAAAAAATGGTGAGAATAATTATATCTTATACAGACTATATAAACAGAGTTGTTTGGTCAAAATACTAAAATGAAAATATTACTTGTCAAACAATTATTTAATCCAGAACCTACTGCTAAAAGTTTAGATTTTGCTAAAGAGTTAATAGCAAGAGGACACGAGGTAGAAGTGCTAACTGGTTTTCCGTCATATCCAATAGGTAAGATTTATAAAGGCTATAAACAGCGACTATATAAAAGAGAAACCTTAGAAGGTGTAAACCTAATAAGAGTACCTATTTATCCAGATCATAGTACATCTGGCTTAAAACGTTTTTTACATTATATCTCTTATGCCATTTCTGCAACATTTATAGGATTGTGGTTGGTAAAAAAACCAGATGTATGTTTTGTTTATCAAGGTGCAATACCTGTTGCAATACCTGCAATTGTGTTAAAAAAACTAAGAGGTGTCCCTTTTTTATATGATATTAACGACTTATGGCCAGAAACAGTAGCAGCTTCAGGTATGTTAAGTAAACCAAGAGCATTAAAGATTATTAATAAATGGTGTCATTGGAATTATAAAAATGCAGATTTCATATCTGTGGCAACACCAGGATTTAAAAAAAGTTTAATTTCTAAAGGTGTACCAGAAAACAAACTAGAAATAGTGCCAAATTGGAGTCGCGATGTTATTTCTGACGAAGCTTTACCAAAAGGTATTAAAGAAAAATACTTTGATGAAAATAAAATAAATATCCTTTACGCAGGAAATTTAGGAATCGTACAATCTTTAAAAACAATTTTAGTAACCGCTAAAAGCTTGCAAGAACAAAAATTAGATAAAGTACAGTTTGTCTTTTTAGGAGGAGGAGCAGATGAAGATAACTTAAAAGAATTTGCTTTAAAAAACGACTTGAAAAACGTAAGCTTCATACCAAGGGTAGAGTCCTCAGAAGTAAGTAAATATCTAAATACTGCGGATTTTCTTTTAGTTCATTTAAATAGTGACCCACTATTTGAGATTACAATACCATCTAAAATATTAGCCTATTTAAAGTCTGGAAAACCAATATTAATGGGATTAAAAGGAGATGCAAGTGATATATTAAATAACGCAAATGCAGGATACACCTTTGAACCAGATAATAGCGTGGATTTGGAAATCAAACTAAAAAAAATGATATCTTTAAATTTAGATCAGATTAAAAAAATGGGTCAGAATGGAAAAGACTATTATAAAAACAACTTATCTATAATATCAAGTGTAGATAAATTAGAAAAAAACTTTAAGAAAATTGCAAAATCATAAATTAAATTTTACTCCAGTAATTATAATTGGTGCAGGACGATCTGGCACTAATATGTTGCGTGATATAATAACATCAATACCAGATTTTGATACTTGGGATTGTGATGAGATTAACCCTGTTTGGAGGTATGGTAATAAAAATTTTGAGACAGATGAATTATCACCAGAATTAGCCTCAAATAAAATAAAATCTTACATCAGAAAACGATTTAATCAAAGACATAAAAAAAGTAAAGCTAAGTACATAGTTGAAAAAACTTGTGCAAATTCCCTGCGTTTGGACTATATATATGAAATTTTTCCAGAAGCAAAATATATTATTATAAATAGAGATGGTAGAGATGTTGTACCAAGTGCAATGAAAAGATGGAACTCTAGTTTTGATTTAAAATACACTTTAAAAAAACTAAGATACGTACCCTTAACAGATCTGTTTTTTTATGTTTGGAAATTTGGGGCAAACAGATTAAAAAAGACCTTTTTAAACCATGAAAGTTTATCTTTTTGGGGTCCAGTATATAAAGGCATACATAAAGACATAGAAGATTTATCACCCATGGAACTTTGTGCGCAACAATGGATGCATTGTGCAGAAAACACAATAAAACATAGAGAGAATTTGCCAACAGAAAACGTTTTTGATGTACGCTATGAGACCTTTGTCAATGACCCAATACAAAAAATGAAAGAACTTTTAAGTTTTTTAAAAGTAGAAGATAATATTGATATTACTACTTTAGTAAAAAATGTAAGCACAAAAAGTATAGGCTCTTACAAAAAGGAGTTTAATAAAGAAGAACAGGTTAAATTAAATCAAATTTTAAAACCAACACTTTTAAAACTTAATTATATTAAAGTTGACTAAAACACAAAAATTAACAAAAAGAATATTTGATATTATTTTATCATTTACAGGTCTTATTTTAACAGGTTGGTTAATTATAATAGCTATTATTGTTGCTAGGTTTGACACTAAGTTAAGTGGTATTTTTAAACAAAAAAGAGTTGGACAAAACGGAAAAATCTTTGAAGTATATAAAATACGATCAATGAAAAACATAAAGGGATTTACAACAACTGTATCAACAAATCATGATCCTAGAATAACAAAAGCAGGTCGTTTTTGGAGAAAAACTAAAATAGATGAGTTGCCTCAACTATTTAACGTATTTATTGGAAACATGAGTTTTGTAGGACCAAGACCAGATGTACCAGGTTTTGCAGATAAATTAGAAGGAGAAGACAGAATTATTTTATCTATAAAACCAGGAATAACAGGTCCTGCTTCAATATTTTTTAAAGACGAAGAAAACCTTTTGGCTCAACAAGAAAATCCTGAAGATTATAACAAAAAGGTTATTTGGCCTAAAAAAGTTGAATTAAATAAAGAGTATATTTACAATTATAGTATTTTCAACGATATTAAATACATTTATAAAACTGTTTTATAGATTATGAAATCAAAAATTTGGTTATCCTCTCCACATATGGGAGGAACAGAACAAAACTATGTTAAAGAAGCTTTTGATACAAATTGGGTAGCACCTTTAGGCCCAAATGTAAATGGTTTTGAATCTGATTTAGAAAAATATTTAAACCAAGACATGAAAGTTGCATGCCTATCATCTGGTACAGCAGCAATCCATTTAGCATTAGTACAATTAGGTGTAAAAACAGGAGACGAAGTAATTTGTCAAAGTTTTACATTTTGTGGTTCTTCTAATCCAATTGCTTATGTTGGAGCAAAACCTATATTTGTAGATAGTGAATTAGATACCTGGAATATTTGCCCAAATGCACTTGAAGATGCTATAAAAGACAGGATAAAAAAAGGAAATAAACCAAAAGCAATAATTATTGTTCATTTGTATGGAATGCCATCAAAAATAGATGACATATTGGCTATTTCTAATACATATAACATCCCAGTAATTGAAGATGCAGCAGAAGCTTTAGGATCTACTTATAAAGGTAGAAAATGCGGAACATTTGGCGATTTTTCTATTTTATCGTTTAATGGAAATAAAATTATTACAACCTCTGGAGGAGGTGCTTTAGTTTGTAATACACAAGAAGAAAAAGAGCGAACAATATATTTTGCTACTCAAGCAAGAGAAAACCAACCTCATTATGAGCATAAAAATATAGGTTACAATTATAGAATGAGTAACATTAGTGCAGGTATTGGTAGAGGGCAAATGGAGGTTTTAGATAAGCATGTAGGATTAAGAAGACAAGTAAATACATTTTACACAAAGATATTTAAAGACATACAAGGTGTTGAAGTACAAAAAGAACCAAACCAAGATTATCATTCAAACTTTTGGTTAAGTAGTATTTTAATAAATCAACATGCACCATTTACAAAATCAGAGTTTCAAGAAGCAATGGTAAAGGAAAATATTGAGACTAGACCATTATGGAAACCAATGCATATGCAACCTGTTTTTAAAGACAACCCATATTATGGAGGGAATAATTGTGAAACACTTTTTAATAAAGGGTTATGCTTACCAAGCGGATCTAACTTAAGTTCTGATGATTTAAGTAGGATAGAAGAATGTATAATTAAATTATGATAATTAAAAATTCATCTAATTTTTTTAAAGTAGTATTAATACTAATTATTGGCTTTATTATTTTTAATAATGATGGTGTAAATTATAGTATTAAAGTTTTACTATCTAGCTTTTTTATTTGTGGATTTAGTATCATAAAAATTTTATCAAAAAAAGAAAATCTATTTTCTCTAAACACTATTTTTTATTTATTTACACTGTTTTTTTTGGGTTTAGCACCTGTATTACAATTTAAAAAAGGTGTTTTTTTTTTAGGAGAAAATAGTAAGTTGTCAGAATCAGATTATTTTTTAGGAAATATCATTTTTTCTGTCTGTATATTGTTGTATAATTTTTGTTATCAATGGTTTAAAAATAAAAACTTACTAAGAAATATAAATATCAAAAAATACTCAACTTTAGTTTTTGATAATAAAATAATAATCATATTTTCAATTATTACTACTGTAATAATTTTCACTTATTTTTCTTTTAGTTTTGAATCATTATTTCAAAGACGGTTTTTATGGAATGATAAAGGTGACTATAATTCTTCAATTTTATCAATAATAAATGTCTTGAGAGGAATACCATTATTACTTTTTATTTTCTTTAAATTATCAAAAAAGAATAACCTACCAATAGAAATAGGGCTTTTATTATTAGTAATACTCTGTAATTTTCCTTTAGGTATATCAAGGTATAAAATAGCCATTACTTACATGCCTATTTTGTTAATTTATACAAAACCATTGCTAAAAGGAAAAATGTTTCCTATAGCGTTTGTATTGTTGTTTATGAGTGTGTTTCCTTATCTTCATCATTTTAGATATAATAATGATTTAATGCCAGAAAAGTTGTTTGACCCAAGTATGTTTACAGAAGCACATTTTGATTCATATCAAAATTCAGTAAATATTATAACAAATAAAGTAGTTACAAATGGCAACCAATTATTAGGGACAGCTCTTTTTTTTATTCCTAGATCTTATTGGGAAAGTAAAAGTATTGGTAGTGGACATGTTTTAGCAGATGCAATTGAGTATGATGGATTTTCAAACGTTGCTGTAAGTTATTTTGCAGAAGGATATATAAACTTTGGATATTTGGGAATGTTTCTTTTCACTTTAATATTAGCGTTTGTAAATGCTACTTTCGATTATAAATACTGGTTTAAATATAACGAAAGTAGTTTAATGTTTAAAACCAGCTATTTAATTTTTATTCCTTTTTTATTTTTTATTTTAAGAGGAAGTTTATTGGCTTCAGTAGCAAATTTTTTAGGTTATATAATTTGTTTAATATTATTGTTTTTTATAATTAGGAAATTTAGTAAGTTTAAATATATAACAAAAACCTCGTAAATTGTTGTCTCTTCAAGTGTTTAAATTGTTTAATTATTTCTATATTGTAGATATAATTAAGATATTTGTTATCTGTTAAGAAGACCCAAATGCTTAAACAATTAAAACAAGCCTTATTTCAAGTACTAGAATCTAGTAGAGAAAAGATAGATTTTAAAAACATTAACTATTTGCCAAGATGGGCAATATTATGTTTTGATGGTTCAATCCTTCTAATAGCTTTGTTTTTTACTAAGATAATAGTTAGTAAAATAGAAAAAGCAGCATTTTTTAATTTAGGGTTTTCAACCGAAGAGTTAATTGTTGTAGCAATAAACGTCTTGTTTTTTATTTTATTTAGGACTTATGCTGGACTAATAAGACACTCTACATTTATAGATGCAGCAAAATTCTTTTTAGCATCTTTAGCAACTTTAATCACTTCACTTGCTGTATTTTATGGGTATCTAATTTTAAGTGGTGATGAGTTGTTTTCAATTCCGCAATTATTTATATACTCAATACTTTCCTTTTGTGGATTATTTCTTTTTAGGATTTTAGTAAAACAAGTGTTTGAGGTTTATCAACGCTATAATGAAAATGAATCAAGGTTAAACGTATTAGTTTACGGAACTGGTGAAAATGCAATAGCAATTGCTAGTGCATTAAAATCTGAAAAACCATCACGTTATAAAGTATTAGGTTTTATAGACAAAGAAGGTAAAAATAAAAGTAAAGAGATATTAGGACTGCCAATTATCCATATAGAGCGTAATACAGCTGTTATGTTAAGGATTTATAATGCACAAGCACTAATTATTGCAGACAGTACATTAACAAAAGAAGAGAATATTAAAATTGTAGATAGCTGCTTAGAGCATAACTTTAAAGTATTTAGAGCACCTTTGATATCTGATATAGAATCAAATACAAATCTTTCTAATCAAATACAAAAAATTCAAATTGAAGATATTTTAGAAAGGGACCCAATAAAATTAGACAATAAATTAGTTGCTAAAGAGATTTTTAATAAATGCATATTAGTAACAGGAGGAGCAGGATCCATTGGAAGCGAAATTGCAAGACAAATTGCTAATTATAAGCCTAGTAAACTGTTAATATTAGATCAAGCAGAATCTCCTTTATACAATATTCAATTAGAATTAAAACACGATTTTCCAGAACTAAGTTTTGAGGCAATCATAGCAGATGTAAGAAAGGTAGATGTGCTTGAAGAAATTTTTAAAACCCATAAACCTCAAGTTGTTTATCATGCAGCAGCATATAAACACGTCCCTTTGATGGAAAGTCATCCATCTGAAGCTATATTAGCAAATGTATTAGGTTCAAAAAACGTAGCAGATCTTTCTCTTCGTTTTAAAGCAGAAAAATTTGTTATGGTATCTACAGACAAAGCTGTTAACCCAAGTAATGTGATGGGAGCTTCCAAACGTATAGCAGAAATATATGTCCAAGCTCTACAAAAAAAGGCAATGTCCAAAAGCAAAAGTAATACGCATTTTGTAACGACAAGATTTGGTAATGTTTTAGGAAGTAATGGATCAGTTGTACCATTGTTTAAGCGCCAAATAGAAGAAGGAGGTCCTTTAACAATTACACATCCAGATATTATAAGATATTTCATGACTATTCCTGAAGCTTGTCAATTAGTTTTAGAAGCAGGAGCAATGGGTAATGGAGGCGAAATATTTATTTTTGATATGGGTGAAGCAGTAAAAATTATTGATTTAGCAAAAAAAATAATCCGTTTAGCAGGTTTTACACCCTATAAAGAGATAGATATTAAAGTTGTTGGATTAAGACCTGGAGAAAAGTTGTATGAAGAATTACTAAGCGATAAATCTACTACACTACCAACCTATAACGACAAAATTATGATTGCAAAAGTAGAAAATTGTTCTCATGACGAAATTAATAAAGATATACACGAGTTATTAATTTTAGCTAAAGAAGACGATAAAAATGCAATCGTTAAAAAAATGAAAGACATAGTTCCAGAATTTTTAAGTATGAATTCAGACTTTGAAGTTTTTGATAAAAAGATAGTATAATATAAATGAAAATAGCAGTAATTGGTACTGGTTACGTAGGTTTAGTAACAGGTACATGTTTAGCCGAAACAGGTAACGAAGTACTATGTGTAGATATAGACGAAAACAAAGTAAAACAAATGCAAGCAGGAGAGGTTCCTATTTATGAGCCACATCTTGATGTTTTGTTTGAAAGAAATATAAAAGCAAATAGACTTAAGTTTTCAACCAGTCTTCAAGAAGGATTAGATCATGGAGACATAATATTTCTTGCATTACCAACACCAGAAGACGAAGATGGATCAGCAGACCTTAAATATATTTTAGGAGTAGCAGATAACATAGGAAAGCTAATAAAGGACTATAAAGTTATAGTAGATAAAAGTACTGTTCCAGTTGGGACTTCTGATAAAGTAAAAGAAGCTATTTCTAAAAATGCTAAAGTAGATTTTGATGTGGTTTCTAATCCAGAATTTTTACGAGAAGGATTTGCAGTAGACGACTTTTTAAAACCAGAACGTATTGTAGTAGGATCTAGTAGTGATCGTGCAACTAAATTAATGGAAAAACTTTATAAACCATATGTACGTTCAGGCAATCCAATAATTGTAATGGACGAAAAATCTGCAGAGCTAACTAAATACGCTTCAAACTCTTTTCTTGCTGCTAAAATCACATTTATGAATGAGATTGCTAACTTTTGCGAAAAAGTTGGAGCAGATGTAGACAAAGTTAGAATAGGAATGGGAACAGATTCTAGAATCGGTAAACGATTTCTGTTTCCAGGAATAGGATATGGTGGTTCTTGCTTTCCTAAAGATGTAAAAGCACTACATAAATCAGGCTTAGATAACAATTACAATTTTAAAATATTAGATGCAGTAATAAACGTTAATGCAAGACAAAAATTGGTATTAATTCCTAAAATTGAAAATCATTTCAATAATGATTTAAAAGGAAAAAACATTGCAGTTTGGGGATTAGCATTTAAACCAGAAACAGATGATATCCGCGAAGCACCTTCTTTATATATGATTGATGCTTTATTAGAAGCAGGTTGTAATATTACAGCATTTGATCCAGAAGCAATGCCAAATGTTAAACGAAAACTTGGAGATAAAATAAAATTTGCTGACAGTATGTACAATACATTGCAGGATGCAGATGCTTTAGTAATATCAACAGAGTGGAGTATATTTAGAACTCCAGATTTTTCAAAAATGAAAAATTTAATGAATGAGTTAACCATCTTTGATGGTCGTAATTTATACGATGTAAGCGACGTTAAAAACGAAGGGTTTAAATACGTATCAATAGGAAGATAATGAATCAGAAAAGGATTTTAATTACTGGAGCAGCAGGTTTTTTAGGTTCGCATTTATGTGATCGCTTTATAAACGAAGGTTACTTTGTTATAGCAATGGATAATTTTATAACAGGAGACCCTAAAAACATAGCTCACTTATCTACAAATCCTAACTTTCTTTTTATACAACATGATGTTACTAACTTTATTAATATAGAAGGCGGTTTAGATTATATCCTTCATTTTGCCTCTCCAGCAAGTCCAATAGATTATCTTAAAATACCAATTCAAACTTTAAAAGTAGGTAGTTTAGGGACTCATAATTTACTAGGTTTAGCTAAAGCTAAAAACGCAAGGTTATTAATTGCTTCAACATCAGAAGTCTATGGAGATCCATTAGTACACCCTCAAACAGAGGATTATTACGGTAATGTAAATACCATTGGACCAAGAGGTGTTTATGATGAGGCTAAACGTTTTCAAGAGTCTATTACTATGGCGTATCATAGATTTCATGGGTTAGAAACGCGTATTGTTAGAATTTTCAACACTTATGGACCAAGAATGCGATTAAATGATGGTCGTGTTATTCCTGCATTTATGGGTCAAGCCTTAAGAGGAGAAGACTTAACCGTTTTTGGAGATGGTATGCAAACTAGATCATTTTGTTATGTAACAGATCAAGTAGAAGGTATATACAGATTACTGTTAAGTGATTATTCAAACCCAGTAAATATTGGAAATCCACATGAAATAACTATTAAAGATTTTGCTGAAGAAATTATAAAATTAACCGGAACAACTCAAAAGGTGATTTATAAAGATTTGCCAGTAGACGACCCAATGCAACGTCAACCAGACATTTCATTAGCTAAAAAATTATTAGATTGGGAGCCAAAAGTAGGAAGAGCAGAAGGAATGAAAAAAACATTTGACTACTTTAAAAACTTAACTGAAGAAGAACTACATAAAAGCGAACATAAGGATTTTTCTAGTTTTAATAATAAATAATTAGCCTATGGAGTATAAACGCGGAAGGTACTCATGGTTACTTAGACCTTTTCTTATCATTTTTGATGTTATTATCATAAATGTATTAGCGTTTTATTCTTTCAATTTTAACGAAGCTAACTTATATTTCTTTTCATCTGCTTTACTTAACAATAAGCATCTTCTTTATATAATTTATTCCATAGTATTATGGTTAGTTTCTACGTCGTTTATAAAATTTTATGAAGTATATAGGTACACTTCAGCAGTTAATATTATTTCACTTTTAATAAAACAATTTTTAGTATTTGCTATTATTGTTTTTGCATTTATAGGTGTTTTTAGAAGTATAAACATTCAAGCATTTGACACCTTAAAATATTTACTCTACAGTTTCTCATTAATTAGCGCAATTAAGTTATTAAGTTTTTATGCTTTAAAAACATACAGATCTTATTTAAAAGGTAATGTAAGACGTGTTGTAATTATCGGAAAAGGAGAAGGAGCACAAGAGCTTAATCAATTATTTTCTAAAAGAAAAGAATTAGGATATAATATTATTGCAACCTTTGCAGATTCTAAAACAAAAACACTTACAGGATCTATAACCGATAGCTTTGAGTTTTTAAAAGATAATAAAGAGGTTGACGAAATCTATTGTGCAATTGATGAGCTAACAGAAAAACAAGTCAACGATTTTGTTAAGTATGCAGAAATTAATCATTGTAACATCAAGTTTATACCTAAAACCAATAAATTATTAACCAAAAGACTTAAAACAGATTATTACAATTACTTACCAGTATTGTCAATGCCAGAAATAGCTTTAAATAATGACTTTAATAAGTTTATGAAACGCATTTTTGATGTTGTATTTTCATTGCTAATAATTGTTTTTGTAATGTCTTGGTTAACTCCTTTATTATTTATTTTAATAAAATTAGAATCTAAAGGATCATTGTTTTATAAGCACAAACGTAATGGGATTAATTATAAAGAGTTTGACTGTTATAAGTTTAGATCTTTAAAAACCAATAAAATAGTCAAAGGGACTTACATCAAAAAAAATGATACACGTGTTACTAAAATTGGTAAGTTTTTGCGTAAAACTAGTTTGGACGAGTTTCCTCAGTTTTACAACGTTTTAAAAGGAGACATGAGTGTTGTTGGACCACGTCCACACATGTTATCTTATACAGAAGACTATTCAAAAAAGATAGATAAATACAACTTTATGTTTAGGCATAATGTTAAACCAGGTGTAACAGGATTAGCCCAAATAAAAGGATATAGAGGCGAAATTAAAAACGACGAAGACATTATAAACCGTATTAAATACGATAATTTTTATATCGAAAATTGGTCGTTAGTATTAGACTTAAAAATTATTTTTCAGACCATGATTAATGTCTTTAAAGGACAAAAACAAGCCTATTAAAAGTGAAACCATTAGTCTCTATAATAACACCACTATATAACTCTGAAGCCTTTATCGAGGCAACAATAAATAGTATTCTAAGCCAAACTTATACCAATTGGGAATTGTTACTTATTGATGATTGCTCTACAGACAATACAATTGAGATAACTCAAGATTTTATTTCACAAAATCCTAAAATAAAACTTTTAAAAAACAAAACTAATTCTGGAGCTGCAATATCCAGAAACAAAGGGATAACTGAAGCAAAAGGTCATTTTGTAGCTTTTTTAGATGCTGACGATTTATGGGCACCTAATAAACTAGAAGTCCAAGTTAATTTTATGCAAACCAATAATTGCGATGTCTCTTTTAGTAGTTACCAGCAAATGGATGAGGAAGGTAATCCACTAAACAAATTAGTAAAAGCATTGCCAAAACTTAGTTATAACAAATATTTAAAAACCAATTATATTGGTAACCTAACAGGAATGTATAACGTTAACACATTAGGCAAAATAACATCTCCTAACCTACGTAAGCGTCAAGATTGGCTGCTATGGTTGTCTGCAATTAAAAAGTCCGGAAAACCTGCTTTAGGTATTCAAGAATCTTTAGCCTTTTATCGTGTTAGAGCTAATTCTATTTCATCTAACAAAATGGAGATGCTAAAATTTAATTATTTAGTATATAAAAAGGGTTTAGGTTTTTCTACAATAAAATCATTGTTTTATATGTGTGTGTTTATTTGGGAACAGTTTTTTGTAAAATCTAAATTGATAGTTTCTATAAATAAGAAGTAAACTGCTTCAACTTCCCGCTTTTTTGACGTTTTAAAACAGTTTCTTGTTCAAAAATTAATTTAAGATTTGGTTCTAAGTAGTTGTCTACAGCTAGTTGCACAGCTTCTTTTTGTACTTCGTTTAAAGCTTTAGAAGCGACGTAACTAATTTTAAATGTATCAATTTCTAGTTGTTCAATAATAAATTCTTTAACATTAGCATCTTTACTCATTACTGTTTTAGTAACGTAGTAAAAGGTTAATCCTGCTGCTAGTTTACCACTTGGTAGTTCAATAAAATCACTGGTTCGTCCAGTTAAACTATCTAATATTGGATGTTGCAAAGTGCTTTTTTGGGATAGACTTCCTAAATCACCAAGCTCATAACGTATAAAAGGATGTGCTCTGTTATATAAATCGGTAATAACTATTTTTCCTGTTTTACCATAAGGTACAGGTTGATTGTTATCGTCTAAAATTTCGACATACAAATGGTTGCTATTCACTAACCAATCATCATTTTTATTTTGGAAAGCAATCAAACCTAATTCTGCAGCACCATATTCGTTAACCACAGGAATTCCAAATTGGGTTTCAAGTAATACTTTATCATCATCAAACAGCATTTCTGAGGTTACAATACAGACTTCTAAAGTTGGGCAAACAGTTTTTAAAGTGATGTTTTTTTGCTCTAAAAATTTTGCAAACTGTACAATTGCACTAGTATAACCGTTAAGATAATTAAACTTAGTACGTTTAAATTTGCGTAATACTTTTTCTAAAGCAGCATCACTTAAATCAAATACAGAAAAACGATAGCGATTACCTAACCAATCCTTAAAACGCTCTTTATAATAGCCTTTTGTGTCCAAAGGAATACCATAAAAACGCGCTTGTTTTGAGGTGTTTAAATCAATATTAAACCAACCATAACGTTGCATAAAAGTGACCCAAGTTATTGCATGAGCAAAATTATCTTTAGCAAAAACAAAAGGTGTTCCTGAAGATCCAGAGGTTTTATTGGTATAAACTGTTTTGGGTGTAAATTTATCAGATAATCTATTTTCTAAAGGTTGTTGTAAATCGGCTTTTGTTAAAACAGGTATTTCATTCCAGTTTTTGGTATCAATCCCATTGCATAAATCTTTATAAAAAATAGTATGCTCTAAATGAAAAGCCACAATGTCACGCAACTGCTTACTTAAATAATTACTGTATTGCTCAGGCGTTAAATTTTTTATAACGTCTAAAGTCTTTTTAGCTTCATTTATTGGGAAGCCTTTTAAGCGTAATGACCATTCAAATAGTTTCAACTCTAAATAATTTTCTGTAAAATAAAGAAATAAAAAACTATTGGGTTTAATGGCAATCAAATTCTTTTAAATATTTATTTTTGTGCAAACAACTTTACTATAATGAATATCTTAATATTAGGATCTGGAGGAAGAGAACATACAATAGCTTGGAAGCTTAAACAAAGCCCTAAATGTAAGTCGCTTTTTGTAGCTCCAGGAAACTCAGGAACAGCACAAATAGCTACAAATGTACCAGTAAGTGTTACAGATTTTGAGGCTATAAAAGAGGTTGTTTTAAACAATCATATTACAATGGTTATTGTTGGTCCTGAAGACCCTTTAGTACAAGGCGTACATGACTTTTTTTTAGCAGATAATGCATTAAAAAATGTAGCAGTTATAGGTCCACAACAAGCTGCAGCAACATTAGAAGGTAGTAAAGAGTTTGCAAAAGAGTTTTTATATAGACATAATATACCAACAGCTGCTTACCAAAGTTTTGATAAAACAACAGTTAAAGATGGTTATGCTTTTTTAGAAACGCTAAAACCACCATTTGTACTTAAAGCAGATGGATTAGCAGCAGGTAAAGGGGTTGTTATTTTAAATGATTTAAATGACGCTAAAGCGGAATTAAAAAGCATGTTGGTAGATGCTAAGTTTGGTGAAGCAAGCACAAAAGTTGTTATTGAAGAGTTTTTAGACGGAATAGAATTAAGTTGTTTTGTTTTAACAGATGGTAAAAACTATAAGGTTTTACCAACTGCTAAAGATTATAAACGCATTGGAGAAGGAGATACTGGTTTAAATACTGGTGGAATGGGAGCAATTTCTCCTGTACCTTTTGCTAACCAGGCATTTTTAGATAAAGTAGAAGAGCAAGTTGTAAAACCAACTATTGCAGGTTTACAAAAAGATAATTTACCATATAAAGGATTTGTATTTATTGGTTTGATTAAAGTTGGAGACGATCCAAAAGTTATCGAATATAACGTACGTTTAGGAGATCCAGAAACTGAAGTGGTATTGCCAAGATTAAAAAACGATTTAGTAGATGTTTTTGAGGCAGTAGCTAATCAAACATTAGATCAAATTGAAATTGAAATAGATCCTCGTGCAGCTACAACAGTCATGTTAGTGTCTGGTGGTTATCCTGAAGCTTATGAAAAAGGAAAAGAAATTACTGGAATAGAAAACATTAAAGATTCTTTAGTGTTTCATGCTGGAGCACAACAAAAAGAAGGTAATATAGTAACCTCTGGTGGTCGTGTAATGGCAATTACTAGTTATGGAGAAACATATAAAGAAGCCATAAAAAAATCTTATCAAAACATAGAAAAACTACATTTTGATAAGATGAATTATCGTAAAGATATAGGGTTTGACCTTTAAGTCTTATAAATAAGAATGAGAAGAAATGCTTTTGTCTTCTTCGTTGTTAGCAGCATGTGCTTTTAGTTGTAACATCCAATAAGTAAAGGCTACTAAACCAATAATTGCAAATATCCATGACATAAAGTTTGCAGCCCACCAGCTTTCAAGCTCTAAAGCCCTTAATGCATCATAAGGTGCAAATAATACGTTTACAAATAAGTCTTGTATGGCGTTAAAAAAATCTTTCATAATAATATAATAGTATATTTATAGTACAAAAATACAAAAAGAGTTAATGATTACAACTATTTTTAGTAAATCCAAACCAATTAATTTTATAATTGTTTTTAGTATTACGCTAATTGCTTTTTTTATGTTGTCTTTTAAATACCCAAATGCAATGGATGAAAACCCAAGTGTTTTGGTAAGTGTTGGGGTTTTTTCTTTAGCTTTTTTATCAATTTTGGTACTCAATTTTATAGTTACAAAAAACTTTTTATCGCAACAAAATAATTACGAAACCCTAGTTTTTGCGCTATTTTTTCTAGCTATTCCTCAAGCATTTTTAGATTATAAAATAGTAGTCTCTAACCTTTTTACCTTACTAGCCTTAAGACGAATTATAAGTATTAGATCTAAAAAGGAAGTCATTAAAAAATTATTTGATAGTGGTTTATTAATAGGTGCAGCCTCATTATTTTATTTTTGGGCTATTCTATTTTTTCCATTAATATTAATTGCATTACTGTTGTTTTCTGAAACAACACCAAAGTATTATTTAGTTCCTTTTATTGGCTTGGCAACAGTTGCGCTATTAGCTATTTGTTTTTCTTTACTTGTTTATGACGATTATTTAAAAGCTTTACCTATAGATACAAACATTAATTTGGACCTTAGTAATTATAACTCGCTACAGTTTATAACAGCAATAACCATGTTATTATCTTTTGGGTTATGGTCTTCTTTATTTTATTTAAGAGATATTAAAAAGAAAATGAGAAGCTACAGACCATCCTACAAAGTGCTGTTTTTTGCTTGTATGATAGCTTCTATAATTGTGCTTTTTGCTCCTAAAAAAAATGGAAGCGAGTTTTTATTTTTATTTGCACCAATAGCAGTAATTATTACAAATTACATCGAAACTATTGAGGAAAAATGGTTTAAAGAAGTGTTTTTAGGCTTACTAGTTATTATACCAATAGTGTTATTAGTGTTGTAGTTTTTCGCCAAAAGCTAAATCTCCAGCATCACCTAATCCTGGAACAATATATCCTTTACTATTTAACGTTTTGTCTACTGCAGCAATCCAAAGGTTAGTATTACTTGGTAATTTTTTTTCTAAATAGTCAACACCAGCTTCTGCACCAATTACTGCAACAATATGAATCTCTTTTGGTGTACCAAAAGGTTCTAACGCTTTAAAGGTTGCCACTAAAGACTGTCCAGTTGCTAACATTGGGTCTGCTAGAAGTAATGTTTTTCCGGTTAAGTCTGGACATGCAAGATATTCAACAACAATTTCAAAAGATTCTGGGTTGTCTAAATGGTGTCTGTAAGCAGAAATAAAAGCATTTTCTGCTTGATCAAAATAATTTAATAACCCATTATGTAATGGGACACCAGCTCTTAATATAGAACATAAAACAACATCATTTTTTGGCACTTCACTGTCAATGGTTGCTAAAGGAGTAGTAATGGTTTTTGTTTCAAAAGACAGATTTTTACTCAATTCGTAACCTAAAACCTCACCAATACGCTCAATATTTCGTCTAAAACGCATACTGTCTTTTTGGACGGAAACATCTCTTATTTCAGCAATAAACTGATTTAAAATCGAATTTGTTTTAGATAAATTATGAATATGCATAGCTAAAAAGGTCTTTGATTCAGTAAAGTTACTCTAAAATTTAAAAGGTAGAAATATCACTACCTAAAATTCATTTTAAATTGTGTAATTTTACACTCATAAAAATTATAATATGTTTAGTACAAAAGCCAATAAAATATTTCAGGACGTAATAGAAAAATACCACGTTATTAACACAGTAGACCAACCATTTACTAATATTTATGACAAAAATGCAGATTTATTAGGACATCTTTTATACAGAAAATGTTGGATAGATACTGTACAGTGGCATTACGAGGATATTATACGTGATCCACAAATAGATCCTGTTGCAGCTTTAACGCTTAAACGAAAAATTGACGCTTCAAACCAAGACAGAACTGATATGGTTGAGTATATTGACAGCTATTTTTTAGAGCAATATAAAGAAGCAACACCCAAAAATGATGCTACTATTAATACAGAAAGTCCAGCTTGGGGAGTTGATAGATTGTCTATTTTAGCTTTAAAAGTGTACCACATGGAAGAAGAAGCTACACGTACAGATGCTACTGAGGCTCATAGAAATACTTGTCAGACTAAATTAGACATTTTATTAGAACAACGTGTGGATTTAAGTACTGCAATAGACACCTTATTATCAGACATTGAAAAAGGAGACAAATACATGAAAGTATATAAGCAAATGAAAATGTATAATGACGACGAACTTAATCCTGTACTTAGAGGGCAAAAATAAATTCAACTATTATAAAAAAACCTTTCCTTATTAAAGGAAAGGTTTTTTTATAAATTGAAAGACGGAAAGGTTTGACAAATACACCAAAACATATCTTAGTTATTAGGCTTTCAGCAATGGGAGATGTTGCTATGACTGTTCCAGTTTTACGTGCTTTTTCTATTCAAAATCCTGAGGTTAAAATAACAGTTTTAACACGTCCTTTTTTTACTCCCTTTTTTAGAGATTTAAAAAACGTCACAGTTTTTTCAATAGATTTAAAGCAAAAACATAAAGGTGTTTTTGGTCTTTATAAATTATCTAAACAATTAAAAGCGCTTGATATTGATGCTGTAGCAGATTTACACAATGTTTTAAGAACTAAGATTTTAAAATTATTTTTCTTCGGAAAAAAGTTTGTACAGATTAATAAAGGTAGGGCAGAAAAGAAAGCTTTAATTAAAGGTGATTTTTTTAAACCTTTAAAAACCACACACCAACGTTATGCTGATGTATTTAAAAAATTAGGATTTAAAATAGAGTTAGAAAACCCTAGTTTTCCAGAAAAAAAGACACTACCAAAGCAGGTTTTAGACACCAGAAAAATTCAAGATAAAAAACAATGGATTGGTATTGCACCTTTTGCACAATACCAATCTAAAATGTATCCTTTAACTCAATTAAAAGAGGTGATTGATATATTAAGTAAAACCTATTCTATCTTTTTATTTGGAGGCAAATCGGATAAAAAACAGTTAGATACTTTAATTAATTCTTCAGAAAATGTTTTAAATGTCGCTGGAAAATATAGTTTAAATGAAGAGTTAGATCTTATTTCTAATTTAGATATAATGATATCTATGGATTCTGGAAACGCACATTTGGCAGCTATGCTTGGTGTAAAAGTTTTAACTATTTGGGGTGTAACGCATCCTTATGCTGGATTTGGAGCTTTCAATCAACCAGAATCTTATAATTTAATTCCGGATAGAACAGTATATCCTAAAACACCTACCTCTGTGTATGGTAACACGTATCCTGAAGAGTACTTGTTAATTGCAGGTAGTATTAAACCTGAGTTAATTACAAGTAAAGTAAACACAATTTTAAAAGCATAAAAAAACCTCACATTAGTGAGGTTTATTGATTTTAACTACTATATAATATATTAATATTATCCCTTAAACTAACAAATTTTTAGCGTTATAATCTTTAGCTAAATTACTTTGTTAAGTAAGAAAAAGAATATATTTCACTCACTTTTAATGCTCTTTCGATAAAAAGTAAATAAAATCGATAAACGGTTTAAACATCATCATAATCCACAACTAATGTTGAGGTTGTTGGATGTGCTTGACAGGTTAGTATTAAACCTTCTGCTACTTCTGCATCTGTTAAAATGTTGTTTTGTCGCATGGTTGCTTTACCATCTATAATTCTGGCAATACAACTACTACATACACCACCTTGACAAGAATATGGTGCATCTAAATCTTGTTTTAAAGCAGCATCTAAAACGGTTTGTTTTTGAGACATGGTAAAGGTTTCTGTCTCATCATCTACTGTAACTGTTATTTCGGTTTCACCTTCACTAACATTTACATTTGGTGTAGTAGTTTCAGAAGCAGTAAATAATTCAAAATGAATATTGTTTTGATCTACGTTATTTTCGTTTAACACCTCTTTTACTGTGTTTATCATGGCTTCTGGCCCACATAAATAAAAAGCATCAATGGTTACATCCTTATACTTATTTTTAACAATTAAGTTAACTGTACTTTTTTCTATACGTCCAAATAAGGCATTGTCTTCCTGAGATTGACTGTTTAAAAACTGAATAAAAAAACGATCTTTATATTGGTTTTGAAGCATTAATAATTCGTTTAAAAAAATAGTGTCGTTACTAGTTTTGTTTCCATATACCAAAACAAAATCACTATTTAATTCTTCGGTTAGTACTGTTTTAGCAATGCTTAAAATTGGTGTTATTCCACTTCCTGCAGCAAAAGCTGCTATGGTTCTAGTCGCTTCAGTATTAGGTTCAAAAACAAAACGACCTTGTGGTTTTGCAACTTCTAAAGTCTGTCCTTCTTGTAACTTTTGGTTGGCATAGGTACTAAATGTTCCGTTTTCAACCTCTTTAATAGCAACGGTTAGTTTTCCGCTTGACGGAGAAGAGCACAACGAGTAATCTCGTCTAACATCCTTGCCATTAATATTAGTCTTTAATGTTATGTATTGTCCAGCTTTAAAATTGTAATCCTTTTTTAATTGATCTGGAACTGTAAAAGTAAGCGTCACACATTTATCTGTCTGACGTGTTATGTTGGATATTGTAAGTGTGTTAAATTGAGACATGGTATTATTTTTTGTAAAAATAATGAAGCTAAAACATTTAGCCTTTTATTTATGTAAAAATTAATACCTAATTTTAATAAATAACATTTTGTTTGTAACAAATCAATATTTTTAAAGACTTACATATTAAACCAAACCAAAACCTTATTTATATGATTAGTAAATTTATAAGCCTAGAATGGAAATCTTTTATCCGTTCAGCTAATTTTGGAAAAAGTTTAGCAGTAAAAATATTAATTGGCTTTTTTGCGCTTTATTTTATTCTAACGTTTTTATCAATTGGTGTTTTTGGTTATTATATTTTAAAGAAAGAGTTTCCTGATGCAGATCCTTTAAAAATTGTAAACTCTTACCTACTTTTTGCAATTTTAGCAGACTTGATTTTCAGGTATTTAATGCAAAAATTACCTGTAATGAATATCAAACCACTGCTGCATTTACCAATCAAAAAGAGTACTTTAGTACACTATGTTTTAGGTAAATCTTCAGGCTCTGGGTTTAATATATTAGGCTTGTTTTTTTACATTCCGTTTTCAATAGTACTTATTAAAGAAGGTTATAGTGTTGCTGGTGTTTTAGGATGGTTATTTACTATGTTTTTAATTATTCAGTCAGCTAATTTTTTAAACTTTTTAATTAATAAAAACAATATTGCATTAGGTAGCATTGTAACAATATTGGTTGGTTTAATAGCAATTCAAAAATTTGAAATTTTTGATGTTGTTGGGTTTGGAGGTCAAATTTTTGATGCTATTTATGCAAACCCAATATATTCGTTAATTGGTATTATTGTTTTGGTTGGGTTATATTACTTAAATTATAAGCAATTACGAAACCTTGTTTATTTAGACGAGGCAGTCACTAAAAAAGTAAAAGAAGCGCAGTCTGCAGATTTATCTTGGGCTGACAAATTTGGAGACGTAGCACCTTTTATAAAAAACGATATTAGATTAATCTGGAGAAACAAACGCACAAAAACAGTGTTTTTAATGTCTTTCTTGTTTCTTTTTTATGGGCTAATATTTTATACAAATGACGTTTATAGTAAAATGCCAGCTATGTTAATGTTTGCTGCGTTATTTATAACAGGTGGTTTTTCATTAAATTATGGACAATTTATTCCTGCTTGGGACAGTGCACATTATAAAATGTTAATGAGTCAGAGTTTTAGATACCGTAAGTTTTTAGAATCCAAATGGGTTTTAATGGTGTCCATGACAGCAATTTTATACCTATTAAGTATTCCTTATTTATATTTTGGAGTAGACATATTTTTAATGATAACAGCAGGAGCAATATTTAATATAGGTTTCAACTCGTTATTTTTATTATTTGCAGGTTCTTTTAATAAAAAACGAATTGATTTAAATAAAAGCGGATTTGGTAATACGCAAGGGACTAGTATTACACAGTTTGTAATTATAATTCCTTTAATGTTGTTTCCAATGTTATTATTTTGGGTGTTCGATAAATTTGTTGGCCATCACTTAGGTTTTATTGCATTAGCAGTTATTGGTGTTTTAGGATTAGTTTTTAAAAATTACTTTATGAATTTAATCGAAAAACAATATATAAAAAGCAAATACGTCATGATTGATGCTTTTGGAAAAGAAGCATAATACACACAAAATTTAAAGAGAAAACTATGATTACAATAGAAAATGTTTCAAAAAAATACGGAAAAGCAGAAGTTTTAAATGTAGCATCTATAGATATTCCAACTGGACAAAGTTTTGGTTTAGTTGGTAATAATGGTGCAGGTAAAACAACCTTATTTAATATTTTATTAGATTTAATTAGACCAACAACTGGACAAATTAAAAACAATAATATTGTTGTTAGCGAAAGTGAAGATTGGAAAAACTTTACAGGCTCATTCATAGACGAATCCTTTTTAATAGGCTACCTAACACCAGAAGAGTATTTTAACTTTATTGGTGATTTAAGAGGTATGAATAAAGCAGACATTAAGTCTTTTTTATCTCAATTTGAAGAGTTTTTTAATGGAGAAATCATTGGGAAGAAAAAATATCTTCGTGACTTAAGTAAAGGAAATCAGAAAAAAGCAGGTATTGTCGCTGCACTTATTGGTAATCCAGAAGTGATTGTTTTGGACGAGCCTTTTGCAAACCTTGATCCAACAACCCAAATTAGATTAAAAAAAATAATAAAAGATTTAGCAGAAAAAAACGGAGTAACTGTTTTAGTTTCAAGTCACGATTTATCTCACGTTACAGATGTTTGCGAGCGTATTGTTGTGCTTGAAAAAGGACAAGTCATTAAAGATATTAAGACTAGTGATGCTACTTTAAAGGAATTAGAAGCGCATTTTGGAGGCGCAATAAATCCAGCTTAAAAACAACTTAGTTTTTTTAAAACTTAGAAGTTTCAGTTCATTTTTTGGCAAAAAGACAAAAAGATGCTTATTTTTACGCACTTGTGAGCAATTTTATATAATAAAATAGCTAACAAACAGTTTATGTAATACATAAAATAATAAGCATTGAAAATAGTATATAAAATCTCCATAATTTCTGTTCTTGCTATAGCAACAATAACAAGTTGTTCTAGAAAAAAAAACAGTTTCATTAATCGTAACTTTCATGCGGTAACTGGAGAGTATAACGCGCTTTTTAATGGCTCTAACGCTTTAGAGCAAGGTAGAGAAAACTTAAATAACGGATACAATGATAACTATTGGGAACTCCTTCCGATAGAGCGTATGCAAGTTAACGAAGAGATTGTTTTACCTGGTCAATCTAAAAATCAAGACTTTACAAAAGCAGAAGAAAAAGCTGTAAAAGCAATCCAAAAACACGGAATGAATATACAAGGTAAAGAGTATAATCCGCAAATGGATGAAGCTTATTTACTTTTAGGTCAAGCTAGGTATTTTGACCAACGTTTTGTCCCTGCACTAGAAGCTTTTAACTACATTTTATATAAATATCCAGCATCAGATAAGATTAATACAGCTAAAGTTTGGAGAGAAAAAACCAATATTCGTTTAGAAAACGACGAGCTAGCTATTAAAAACTTAAAAAGACTATTAGAACAGGAAGAGTTAGATGATCAAGAGTTGGCAGATGCTACTTCAATATTAGCACAAGCTTATATTAATACCAAATCTCTGGATAGTGCTTTAGTACAAATGAAAATTGCTGCTGAAGTCACTAAAAAAAATGACGAAAAAGGTCGTTTCCAATTTATCAAAGGACAATTATACAATGCTTTAACTTACAAGGATAGTGCTAATTCTGCATTTGATGAGGTTTTAAATCTAAATCGTAAAATTCCACGTCGCTACCTAATGGCAGCTCATGTTGAAAAAGCTAAGAATTTTGATTATTCATCAGGAGATAAAGTTGCCTTTTTAAAACAATTAACTAAATTAGAAAAGGATAGAGAAAATCGTCCATATTTAGATAAGATTTACCACCAAATAGCCGAGTTTCATCTTACAAATCAGTTTGATTCTTTAGCAGTTTCTTATTATAATAAATCTTTAAGAGAAGATTCTAAAGACAAAATATTAGTAGCTAAAAACTATGAGACTTTAGGAGATTTTTATTTTGATAGAAATAGCTACAAAACAGCAGGAGCCTATTTTGATAGTACAATGACAAGTATGGTTAAAAACAGCAAACCATACAGAACTATTAAGCGTAAACGCGAAAACCTTGACGATGTTATTTATTACGAAGGTGTTGCAGAAACCAATGATAGTATTCTTAAAATTGTAAAAATGCCAGAAGCACAGCGTCTAGCCTTTTTTAAAGAACATACTAACCTGCTTAAAGAAAAACTTAAAAAAGAACAAGAGCGTCTTGAGATTGAAGAACGTAAAAAGGGATTAGCGACAACTAATACACCAATAGACAATGTAAATAAACCAAGAGGAGGTTTGCCAGGAGCAAGCTCTAACTTTTATTTTTATAACCAAAGCACAGTGTCTTATGGTAAAAACGAGTTTTCACGCATTTGGGGAGACCGTAAAAACGAAGATAATTGGAGATGGTCTTCTGCAAGAGGTGGTGTTTTTAATAATCAAACAGGACCTGATGCAGTTGCTATAAATGGAGAGGATGATGTTTTATTAGATCCAGAATATTACCTATCTCAAATTCCTTCTACAAAAAAAGAAGTAGATAGTATTAAAAAGGAACGTAACTATGCTTATTACCAATTAGGATTAATATATAAAGAGAAGTTTAAAGAGTATGAGTTGTCTAAAAGCAAGTTTTTAAATTTATTAGCAAGCTTACCAGAAGATAAATTAATACTGCCTTCTAAGTATAACCTATATAAAATTTATGATATTTTAGGTCAAAATCAAGAAGCGTCAACAACCAAAAAAGATATTATATCTAATTACGCAAGCTCAAGATATGCAGAGATTTTAAAAAATCCTGAATTAGCAGCAATTAGAGACGAGAGTAGTCCAGAAAGTCTTTATGAAGCGACTTACAAGTTATTAGAAAATCAAGATTATGGTCAAGTTATTACAAAGTCAAAAAAGTATATGACCTTTTTTGATGGAGATGCTATTGTACCAAAATTTGCATTACTAAAAGCGACTGCAAACGGAAGACTTAATGGATATCAAGCTTATGTAGATGGTTTAAATGATGTAGCATTGGCTTATGCTAATACAGAAGAGGCAACACAAGCACAAGCAATTGTAAACAGTTTAAAATCGGTGTCTAAAAAAGAGTTTAAGCTAGATACAGAAGGGACTAGTTTTAAAACTGTTTATCAGTTTAAAACAAGTCAAACAGAAGCAATAGCTAACTTTAAGAAAACATTAGACGATGTTAATCAGAAAAACAATTACAAAACCTTAAATACATCTATAGATATTTTTAATCCAGAAATTACATTTGTAGTAATACATGGTTTAAGAAGCATAGAAGGAGCAAAAGGTTATGTGGATATGATTAGAACAGAAGACAAGTATAAAGTATCAAAACCAAATTTTGGAATTTCGACAGAAAATTATAGCATTCTTCAAATTCATAAAAATTTAAAACAGTATTTAGAAAAATCATAATCTCCCTAAAAGATGAAAAATAAGCAGCAGGATCAGTTGTCAATTCAAAACATAATAGCAAAAGGAACTAAAATAGTTGGTGATTTTTTTAGTGAAGGAGATTTACGTGTTGATGGTATAATAGAAGGAAATATTAAAACACCAGGAAAAGTCGTTGTTGGAAAAGATGGTGAGATTACTGGTAAGTTAGAATGTAGTAATGCCTATTTTGAAGGAAAACTAAAAGGTGTTTTAGAGTTAACAGAAACATTAACTTTAAAGTCTTCAGCACATATAGAAGGTGATGTTGTGACACAAAAATTAGCAGTTGAGCCTGGAGCAACTTTTAACGTGTCTTGCGTTATGAAAACCACAGTAAAAGAACTAAATAGTGGGTCAAAAACCAAAAAAACAGCCTAGTCCATATTTAAGGTTTACTTCTGTTGCATTTCAAATGGGAGGAACCATTTGGTTAGGTAATCTTTTAGGAGCTTGGTTGGATACTAAATATCAAACAATTTATTGGGAAAACATAGTCACATTATTAGCGGTCTTTGCTTCAATGTACCTAGTTATTAGTCAAGTTTTAAAAATGTCTAAAGACAAATAATTAAAATATGATTAAAAAAATCAGTGTTTATCTTGTATCGTTTTCTGTTTTATTTGCAGTTTCTTTTTTTGCTCATCAAGCTATCTTAAAAGCATCAGATTTTCAGCTAAGATTTTCGTTATTGTCCATTTATATTTTTCATTTTATAGTGTCCTTTATAATTAGTGCTGGTTTTTTAATGCTTTCTAAGTCTTTAAAATGGTCGTCTCAACTTGGTTTTGTTTACATTTTTGCATTTATAACTAAGTTTTTATTCTTTGCAGCAGCTTTTAAAGACACACTTTTGGGTATTGAAAATTTAAGTAGACTAGAAAGCTTAAACCTACTAATTCCATTATTTCTCTTTTTGTTTTTAGAGGTCTATTTTATTGCTAATATTTTGAACAAGAAATAGCGATTAAACTTATTGAAGAAAAATTAAATTTATTTTCAAATAATTACATACCTTTGCACGGAATTTAAAAACACAGTTTTTTTGATTTTTTTAACAATGAAGGTAGCTAAACAAACTTTTAAATTTTTCGTCATTATCTCAATGCTTTTTGCAGGAACTTCTGTGTTGGCTGAAAACCCAACAACAGAGGGTCATAAAGATGGTGGTCAGGTAGATACAAAAACAGAGGTGGAAGAATATATCTTGCATCACATTAAAGATTCTCACGATTTTAATTTGTTTTCTTATACAAATGATGCTGGAGAACGTAAACACTTTGGTTTTCCTTTACCAGTAATTATATGGACAAGTAATGGTTTAACAACTTTTATGTCGTCTGAGTTTCATCATAATGATGATGGTCATGTAATCGTAGAGAAAAACGGAATGAAATTCGCTAAGATTCACTCTAAAATTTACGAACTTGAAGCAGGAGCATCTACCGTTGCTTTTGACGATACACATCACGCAACAAATGCACATAAACTTTTAGACTTTTCAATCACTAAAAGTGTGGTTGGTGTATTACTTATTGGATTATTAATGTTATTCTGGTTTTCGCGTTTAGCAAGACAATACAAAAAGAAAGCAATTCCAACAGGATTTGGACGTGTATTAGAGCCATTAGTATTATATGTAAGAGATGAAATTGCTAGACCAAATATTGGAGAGAAGCATTACAGAAGGTTTACAGGTTATTTAATGACAGTATTCTTTTTTATCTGGATATTAAACTTATTAGGATTAACTCCATTTGGTTTTAACGTAACAGGACAGTTAGCAGTAACTGCTTGTTTAGCAATATTTACTTTAGTTATTTATACAGTAAGTGGTAATAAAGACTATTGGATGCACATCTTATGGATGCCAGGAGTGCCAATTTTAATTCGTCCAGTATTGGCAATTATAGAATTAGCAGGAGCATTGGTAATTAAGCCATTCTCATTATTAGTACGTTTATTCGCAAACATTTCAGCAGGTCACATTGTTGTCATGAGTTTGATAGCAATAATGTTCACCTTAAAGAAATCTTTAGGTGTCGTAGGTGCTACAGGGTTATCATTAGTATTATCATTTTTTATAACATTAATTGAAGTGTTAGTTGCTTTTTTACAAGCATATATCTTTACAATGCTTTCAGCATTATTTATTGGTATGGCAGTAGCAGAGCACGATCACGAACACGATCATGATGAGCATGGTCACGAAGTCCCTGACGCAGAAGATGTCAGAGCAGATTTCATTTAACAAGAGTATTTTTAATTTAACTATAAATCTATTTATTATGTACAATTTAATTGGAGCAGGTTTAATCGTAATCGGAGCAGGAATTGGTCTAGGACAAATTGGTGGAAAAGCAATGGAAGGTATTGCTCGTCAACCAGAAGCAACTGGAAAAATCCAAACAGCGATGATTATTATTGCAGCACTTTTAGAAGGGTTAGCATTTGGTGCTTTATTCTTAGGAAAATAAGCAGCATTAAAACTTTAAAACACAAATCTGCAACGGTTGGTTGCAGGTTGTGTTTTTAAATTAAGAAGAAAAAATTTTATATACATTTAAGTATGGACAAGTTATTAAACGATTTTTCACCAGGACTATTTGTAGTTCAAACCATATTACTTTTACTATTAATATTTTTAATGGTAAAGTTTGCATGGAAACCAATCATGAACTCTTTAAACGAAAGAGAAGAAGGTATCCAAGGAGCATTAGATGCAGCTGAAAAAGCAAAATTAGAAATGCAAAATCTTCAAGCAGATAATGCAAATCTTTTAAAAGAAGCACGTGCAGAGCGTGAAGCTATGCTTAAAGAAGCACGTGAGATGAAAAACACAATGATTGAAGACGCTAAAACAGAAGCACAAACGCAAGCAAACAATATGATTGCTCAAGCACAAGCTGCTATTGAAAGCGAAAAAAAATCTGCTATGGCAGAATTAAAAAATCATGTGTCAAGTTTATCTATAGACATTGCAGAAAAAGTAGTACGTCAAGAATTATCAAACAAAGACAAGCAATTAGAATTAGTTGAGTCTATGTTAGGTGATGCAAAATTAAACTAGTCAAAAGATGGCAGGAGAAAGAGCAGCAATACGTTACGCAAAAGCAGTTTTAAGTTTAGCTACAGATAATAATACAGCTGAGGTTGTAAATAATGACATGGAGCTAATAAGCAATACAGTTGCACAAAGTAAAGACTTAAAAGACATGCTTTATAGTCCTGTAATTACTTCGGCTATAAAAAAATCTGCTTTATTAGAAATCTTTAAAGGTATAAACCCAGCAACGGTTAATTTAATAGATACACTAATAGCTAATAAGCGTACAGATTTATTAGCAGCAGTAGCATCAAAATACACGACTTTATTTGAACAACAAAAAGGAAGTCAGATTGCAGTAGTGACTACAGCAGTACCTTTAACAGAAGCATTAGAGACTAAAGTTTTAGCTAAAGTTAAAGAGTTAACAGGAAAAGAAACAGCAGTAAAAAATATAGTAGATGAAAGCATTTTAGGTGGTTTCATTTTACGTGTTGGAGATACAGAGTATAATGCTAGTATCGCTAACCAATTAAATAAATTGAAAAGAGAATTTACTTTAAATTAAAATAAAATGGCAGAAGTAAAACCAGCTGAAGTATCAGCAATCTTAAAACAACAACTTTCAGGTTTTGAAGCAAGCGCTTCATTGGACGAAGTTGGAACAGTATTAACAGTAGGAGATGGTATCGTTCGTGCATACGGATTAGCTAACGCACAATATGGTGAGTTAGTAGAATTTGATGGTGGATTAGAAGGTATCGTACTTAATCTTGAAGAAGATAATGTTGGTATTGTACTATTAGGAACTTCAGTAGGAGTTAGAGAAGGATCTACAGTAAAACGTACTAATCGTATTGCTTCTATTAAAGTAGGAGAAGGTATTGTTGGGCGTGTTGTAGATACACTTGGTAACCCAATTGATGGTAAAGGACCAATAACTGGCGAAACTTATGAGATGCCTTTAGAGCGTAAAGCACCTGGAGTTATCTACAGAGAGCCAGTAACAGAGCCATTACAAACAGGTATTAAAGCAATTGATGCTATGATACCAGTTGGTAGAGGTCAACGTGAGTTGGTAATTGGTGACCGTCAAACTGGTAAAACAGCAGTTTGTATTGACGCTATTTTAAATCAAAAAGAATTTTACGATGCAGGTGAGCCTGTATATTGTATATATGTTGCAGTTGGGCAGAAGGCTTCAACAGTAGCACTTATTGCTAAAACTTTAGAAGAAAAAGGAGCTTTAGCATATACTACAATAGTAGCTGCAAATGCATCAGATCCTGCTGCAATGCAAGTTTATGCACCTTTTACAGGAGCATCTATTGGAGAGTATTTTAGAGATACTGGTAGACCAGCTTTAATTGTATTTGATGATTTATCAAAACAAGCAGTTGCTTATCGTGAGGTGTCTTTATTATTAAGACGTCCACCAGGACGTGAGGCGTATCCTGGAGATGTATTTTACTTACACTCAAGATTATTAGAGCGTTCTGCAAAGATCATTAATAATGATGCTATTGCTAAAGAAATGAATGACTTACCAGACTCATTAAAGCCAATCGTAAAAGGTGGTGGATCTTTAACAGCATTACCAATTATTGAAACACAAGCAGGTGACGTATCAGCATATATTCCAACAAACGTAATTTCTATTACAGACGGACAAATTTTCTTAGATGGAGATTTATTTAACTCTGGTGTACGTCCAGCAATTAACGTAGGTATTTCTGTATCTCGTGTTGGAGGTAATGCACAGATTAAATCAATGAAAAAAGTATCTGGTACTTTAAAATTAGACCAAGCACAATATCGTGAGCTTGAAGCGTTTGCTAAATTTGGATCAGATTTAGATGCAGTTACATTAAACGTAATTAATAAAGGTAAGCGTAATGTAGAGATCTTAAAGCAAGGTCAAAACGATCCGTTTACAGTAGAAGATCAAGTAGCAATTATTTATGCTGGATCTAAAAACTTATTAAAAGACGTACCAGTAAACAAAGTAAAAGAATTTGAAAGAGATTATATCGAATTCTTAAATGCTAAGCATAGAGGTGTTTTAGATACTTTAAAAGCAGGTAAATTAACAGATGAGGTTACAGATACATTAATGACTGTATGTAAAGACTTATCAGCTAAATATAGAGCATAATTAACATTCCCACGAAAGTGGGAATCTTATTTCATATTTTAAAATATGGCAAATTTAAAAGAAATACGTAATAGAATATCTTCAGTATCTTCAACGATGCAGATTACAAGTGCCATGAAAATGGTATCTGCTGCTAAGTTAAAGAAGGCTCAAGATGCTATTACTGCAATGCGTCCTTATGCAGATAAGTTAACAGAACTTTTACAAAGTTTAAGTGCAACTTTAGATTCAGATTCAGGAAGTAAATTTGCAAACCAACGCGACGTTAATAATGTATTAATTGTTTCAATAACTTCAAATAGAGGGTTGTGTGGTGCTTTTAATTCTAATATTATAAAGCAGACACAAAACTTAATATCTAATGTATATTCAGGTAAAAACGTATCTGTTTTAGCAGTAGGTAAAAAGGCTAATGATGCTTTTGAGAAAAAAGGAATTGTTATAGATAACAAAAGCGCTATATATGATGATTTAACTTTTGATAATGTTGCCGAAATAGCAGAATTATTAATGGATAAATTTACTGCAGGCGAGTTTGATAAAATTGAAATCGTTTACAATAAATTTAAAAACGCAGCGACTCAAGAAGTGATGACAGAGCAGTTTTTGCCTATTGTACCAATTGAAGGAGAAGCAGAAGCTAATTCAGATTATATTTTTGAACCTTCAAAAATTGAAATCGTAGAGCAATTAATTCCTAAGTCATTAAAAACTCAACTATACAAAGGTATAAGAGATAGTTTTGCATCAGAGCATGGAGCACGTATGACTGCAATGCATAAAGCAACAGACAACGCTACAGAATTAAGAGACCAATTAAAGTTAACGTACAACAAAGCGCGTCAAGCAGCCATTACTAATGAAATCCTTGAGATTGTTGGTGGTGCAGAAGCTTTAAATAACTAATAAAAGTCACATTAAGTACAGTTAAAGTACTTTAAATGATAAAGTATTAAAACCTTATTCAATTTGAATAAGGTTTTTTTATGGACTTAATTAACAGATTAATGAATTATAATTTTATTTTAGCAATCTTAAAACCCAAAACAATATGAAAAAACACTTAACCTTATTTCTATTATTAATCAGTACTTCATTATTTGCTCAACTAAAAGTTGGAAACATAGGCCTTAATTTTGGTGAAAGTATACCCTCTAAAGATGGTGATGTTGTTAAAATAGCAGGAGAACTTAATAATACAATTTATACACTAGCTAGAAACAAAAAGAAATTCTTTTTACAAACTTTTGACGCTTCTTCAAAAGAATTTAAAACTAGTTCGTTATTAAAATTTGATAAAATAAACGGTAAAAAATTACAAATAGAAGATTTAGCAATAGTAGGAGAAAAAGTGTTTTTAATGGTTTCTTATTTTGATAAGAAAACAAAGAAATATAATTTTTTAGCTAAAGAAATTAAGGGAAACAAAATTGTTAAGACAACAAACGTGTTGTCTGTACCTGCTGAAAGTAACAGAAAAAAAGGGACTTTTGTTTTTACAACATCTTATGATGATTTTAATTATCTAGTATCACATGTTGGATTAAATTCTAGAAAAGAAGAACTTAGTTATTCTGTAGTATTATTAGATGACAATTTAACTAAAGTATTAACAGATACTTATGAAACTGTTTTTGAAGAGAAAAACAGACAGTTGTTTGATTTTTCTGATGTGCAAGTTAACGAGCATGGTGATGTTTTAATTGCAACTACTGAAAGCTTTAGGGATAAAAAGAAAAAAACAAATATTAATAATATTACAATACACTCATATCTTGCAAAAGATAATTATAAAAAGCAGGTAACCAAGATTACTTTATCTGGTAAACGTGCTTTAAACTGTAGTTTATTAGAAACTAAAGATAATACTTTACACGCTATTGGATTTTATTCTGCACTTAAAAAAAGCGGTAAAGCAGAGTATACTGTAGAAGGTATATATGATGTAAGTTTTAATTATAATACTGGAGAAGTGTTTAAAAAAACCTTTAATGACTTTACAATTGATGTAAAAACAAAATTAATAGGAGAAAGAAGAGCAAAAAAAGGAAAAGATTTAAAACCATTTTATCAAAATATTGCTTTTGTAGAAAGAGATAATGGAGGTGTAATAGTAATGTCTGAGTTTAAATTAGTTTATGTTGGTAGATCAGCAGGAATTGGTCCTTTATCAATTACACCAATTACTTATAATACAAACGAAATTATTGTAACAGCTTTAAATAAAGATGGAACTTTGGATTGGAGTAACGTCATCCCTAAAGAACAACAAGTAACTGTTTCAGAACTTGGGTTTACATTATCATTTGGAGGAAGCTCAGGAGGTGTATCTGTGTCTGCTGGAGTTTATTTTCCTTTAGCTTTATTAGGAAGTGGTCCTGAATATTTAAGTGCTATCCCAATTTATAAAGATGGACAATTAACAGTAATTGTAAACGATGATCCTAAAAACATTGGAATAACTGATATTGATGATGTTAAAAAGGTAAGAAACGTAAACAAAATGATTCCTGTTGCTTTTACATTTAATGAACAAACAGGAGAACTTACAAGAACTGACCCTACTGATTTCGAAAAAAAGCAAATTGTATTAAGACCTTCTACACATTTTAGAAAATCTGAAGATACTTTTATAATTTATGGAGGAAATAAAAAAGGAGATGCTTTAGGTGAATTAAAAATAAACTAGAAAGTTTAAATTAATATAAAACCTTATTCAATTTGAATAAGGTTTTTTTATGGAATACATTTTGATTAATTATCTTTATACAAATACAATTATATATGCAGTTTTTTAAATACTTAAGTGTTTCATTTTTATCATGTCTTTTTTTTATGCAATGTTCTAGTGCTCAAAAACTTCAAAAAGAAGCCTCTTTTAAAACAGATAAAGCATATTACCAATCATGGGTAGCAGGAGTAAGAGGAGGAGGTTCTGGAATAAATGTTTTTATTCCTGTAACTTCAGAATTAAATGATTTAAAATTAGATAGCCTTTATTTTAGAGGACAAAAAGTTGCATTAACAACCAAGCCTAATAATCCAAATTTATTCATTGGACGTATTTTAACAAAAGGGAATCAAAAGGAAGATTACACATCAGAGACTGATAAAATCCCTTTTGATTTAAATCCAAACGACGCAGTTATTAGTTATACAGAAAACGGAACAATAAAGTACTTTAAAATTGAAAACCTTGTAGAAAAACAAGCTCAGCAATATCCAAGTGCGCCACCAAGAAACAAAAATTAAAAACGTATTCTAACCATGAAACCTACAATAAAAGCCACAGTTTTACTTCTTACTATTGTTTCAATTTTTAGTTGTAAACCCTCACAGTATGCCTTTCAAAAGGAAGCACCTTTACAGTTAACACGTGCTTATTTTAATAACTGGACTACAGGAGTTAAAATTGGAAGTACTGGAGTTAATATATATTTAGCCAACCTTATTCCTGAAAAAAACATAACTATTGATAGTGTGTATTTTAGGAAAATGAAAGGGAAGCTTCAAGAAGAAAAAGGGTTGTATAGATCCAGATTAACTAAACGATTGACCAATGCAGAAGATAATGCACTAACCACAACAGGTTTTTTCCCATTTAAATTAGGGAATAGAGAGTGTGTTATTAGCTATATAGAAAGCGGAGTAACCAAATATCATAAAGTAAATTACGTCGAAGAAAAAGAAGGTGTTTATTATCCATATGGACCACCAAAAGATTAATGCTTTTTATACTGCTACAAATTCAATACATTTAAGCCTAATTAAAACACAACATTGAGCGGATTTAAATCTTTATTTAAACAAACATTTATTTATGGTTTAGCGACTGTATTACCAAGAATGTTAAGCTTTATTTTGGTTCCGCTATATACTGACCCTAAAGTACTTTCTGTTGCAGAATATGGTCGCGTTTCATTCATTTTTGCTTATTTCGTTCTTTTTAATGTGGTCTTGGCTTATGGAATGGAAACTGCATTTTTCAGATTTTTTAATAAGGAAGAAAGCAAGGAAAAAGTTACGAATACATCAGCAATCTCTTTAATTATTAGCTCTGTTGCAATACTAGGTATTGCTTTTTTATTTCGAAATCAAATTTCAGCATTAATAAACATAGAGATTAAATACCTTAATTTAGTCTTCATTATTCTTTTATTAGATGCTTTAGTTATTATCCCTTTTGCTTGGTTACGTGCAACTGCACAACCTATGCGTTATGCCATTATAAAAATTTTAAATGTCGCTATTAATTTAGGTTTAAATATTTTCTTGTTATTGTATTTAAAGGGTTTAGCTGATGGAGACTCTATTTTTAATAGTATTTATAAACCAGATTTTGAGATTAGTTACATTTTTATCTCTAATGTAATAGCTAGTGGAATTACCTTATTGTTATTACTTCCATTTTATAAAAAAATTAAATTTAGTTTTGATATTGTTTTATGGAAAAAAATGATGCGATATGCTATGCCAGTATTAATAGCAGGTATTGCTTATTCTGTAAACGAAACTTTTGATCGCATTTTGTTAGAAAAATTATTACCAGCTAATATAGCGGAAGAACAAATAGGAATGTATTCAGCATGTTACAAGTTGGCTTTATTTATGACCTTATTTGCTACTGCTTTCCGTTTAGGTATCGAACCTTATTTTTTTAGTCATTCTAATGCCAAAAACCCTCAAAAAAATTATGCAAAAATATTAGAATACTTTGTGGCATTTGGATCAGTTATTTTTATAGCAGTTGTGGTTTTTGCAGACTTATTAAAACCTTACATTATTAGAAGCGAAGCTTATTATGAAGCTATGTGGATTGTGCCTTTTATTCTTTTAGCTAATTTTTGCTTAGGTATTTATCATAACCTTTCGGTGTGGTATAAAATTACAGATCGCACTAAATTTGGAGCTTATATTTCGGTATTTGGAGCACTCTTAACGTTAGTGTTAAACTATATTTTAATCCCAAAAATCGGGTTTAAAGGTTCAGCTATAGCTACACTTTCAGCTTATGCTGTAATGATGTTACTATCTTTTTATTTTGGAAGAAAGCACTATCCAATTCCTTATAATCTTAAAAAAATAGCCCTGTATTTTGGTGTTTCAACAGTGTTTTCAATGTTATATTTCTATAATTTTAGAGGCAATTATTTTATAGGAATTGGTGCAATAATCGTATTTTTAGGCATCGTTTTTCAGCTTGAAAAAAACGAATTAAAACAACTATTAAAAAAATAATTTAATGTCATGCTTTACTTTAGTAAGCATCTCATCATCATTAATATGAATATAAAAATAATAAACAAATCCAATCATGCATTACCACATTATGAGACTATAGCGTCTGCAGGAATGGATTTAAGAGCTAATATTACAGAGTCAATAATACTTAAGCCTCTAGAACGTACCATAGTTAAAACAGGCTTATTTATAGAATTGCCTATAGGTTTAGAAGCACAAGTGAGACCAAGAAGCGGATTGGCAGCCAAAAAAGGAATTACAGTCTTAAATGCACCAGGAACTGTAGATGCAGATTATAGAGGAGAGATTGGTGTGATTCTTGTTAATCTATCTAACCAAGACTTTACTATTGAAAATGGAGAGCGTATTGCGCAATTAGTCATTGCAAAGCATGAACGAGCAGAATGGATTGAGGTAGAAACTTTATCTCAAACCTCAAGAGGTGAAGGTGGTTTTGGAAGCACAGGAACTAAATAATTTTTTATAATGAAACAGCTATTAACAACCACAACCATTTTATTTAGTGCATTTACTTATGCTCAAGACAACTCAGAAAAAATTGTGGACGTCGCTTATGATGCTTGCGATTGTATTGGTAAAATCCAAACAAACCTAAGTAAAGAGGCAAAAAGCGAAGCTATTCAATCGTGTATTACTTCTGCAAATATGTCTTGGCAATTAACTAAGTCCATGTCAGAAATGACAGAAAAAGTAAGTGATACTTTAAGTAAAGTGGATGATATTTCAAAAATTGATTCGCTAACCATACCATCAGACGATCTAAATATTATAATAACAGATTCTGATTATGATGAAATAGAATCTTATTTATACGAAACCTGTGGAGATATGGAATCCATATACTTTACAGACGATGAAGAGTCCGAAAACTCTTATTCTGATAAAGAAAAAGCAATGGAATATTATAATCAAGGTTTAGTTGCTTTTGATAATCAAGACTATAAAAAAGCATTGTCTTTTTATAAAAAGGCTGTAAAAGAGGATAAACAATTTGCATTTGCATGGGATAATTTAGGAAGGACACATAGACAATTAAACAATTTTAAAGAAGCTGTTAAATGCTATAAAAAATCTTTAAGAATTGACCCAAAAGGTGGTATGCCTTTAATGAATATTGCAGTTGCATATGGATTTTTAGAAGAATTTGATAAAGCAAAAAAAGCATACAGACAATATGGTAAAGTATTTAAAGATGATCCAGAAACCTATTTTGGTTTAGGTCGTATTTACACCATTGAAGGCGATTATGAAAACGGTTTGGACAACATGATGCAAGCCTATATTTTATATATTAATATGAATTCTCCATATAAAAAAGATGCCGAAAAATATATTGTATTATTAGCTAAACAATTAGAAGAAAGTAACAAATTAGATGTGCTTCAAAGACTATCTAAAAAATATAAAATTGAATTAGTAGAAGACTAATAGTCGTGGCAAAAACAAATAAACAAATCAACAAAATTCGAATCAACATTTAAGTATGAAAATAATAGTACCTATGGCAGGACGAGGTTCTCGTTTAAGACCACACAGTTTAACAGTACCAAAACCATTAATTCCAGTTGCTGGACAACCAATTGTCCATCGTTTAGTAAAAGATATAGCTAAAGTATTAAATCAACCAATAACAGAAGTCGCTTTTGTTTTAGGTGATCCAGCTTGGTTTGGAGATGATGTTGTATCAAGTTTAAAAGATTTAGCAACAAGCTTAGGTGCCAAAGCGTCTATCTACAGACAAGACCAACCATTAGGGACTGGTCATGCTATTATGTGTGCTAAAGAGTCCTTATCTGGACCAGCAGTTATTGCTTATGCAGATACACTAATTAGAGCAGATTTTAATCTAGATCCAGAAGCAGATGCTGTAATTTGGGTAAAACAAGTGGATCAACCAGAAGCCTATGGAGTTGTTAAATTAAATGATCAAAAAGAAATTGTAGAATTGGTAGAAAAACCAGAACAGTTTGTTAGCGATTTAGCAGTTATTGGTATTTATTACTTTAAAGAAGTCAATCAGCTTAAAGACCAACTTCAAAAGGTATTGGATAATAATATTATAAATGGAGGAGAATACCAGATTAACGATGGTATAAAAGCAATGATGGCAGAAGGTAAAACCTTTAAAACAGGAGAAGTTACAGAGTGGATGGACTGCGGAAATAAGGTAATTACTTTAAAAACCAACCAACGTATGTTAGGCTTTTTAAAAGCAGATGGAGATGAGCAATTAATTGCAGATTCTGTTAAAAATACAAACTCAACAATTATTGAACCTTGTTATATTGGCGAAAACGTAGTACTTAAAAACACCACTATTGGACCATTTGTTTCGGTTGGTAATAATTGTGTTATTGAGGATTCAACCGTTAAAAATAGCTTAATACAAAACCATACCTCTATAAAAAACGCTAATTTAGACGACGCAATGATTGGAAATCATGTTAAGTATGATGGAAAATTTACTAAAATTAGTATTGGAGATTATTCTGTTTTGGAATAATTATTGAGACTATAAACTTAACTAACATAATAATGAAGAGCTTTTTTAAAGATCTTCCTAATAAATGAAAAAATCTGTTTACATAGTTCTTTTTTTCTTTGGAATACTCTTGTTTCCGCAGATAAACTCTGCTCAAGTAGATTTTAATAAACCACCAGATGATGATTTAGGAGATGTTTCTGATGCCTATCAAGAGCACTTTTTTGAAGCGTTAAAACAAAAAGGAATAGAGAACCATCAACGTGCTATTGAAAACTTATTGAAGTGTATAGATATGGACGATTCTGATGCAATTTTGTATTTTGAATTAGGTAAAAACTATAATAAACTTAAAAACTTTGGTGCTGCAGAAGACGCTTTAAAAAAAGCCATTAGTAAGGTGCCAGATAACGAGTGGTTTTTAGATGAGTTATATAGCACTTATATTCAGCAAAAAGAATATAAAAAAGCAATTAAAACTGTTAAGCAATTAGTAAAATATCATCCAGATTATAAAGAGGATTTAGCTAATATCTATATGCAAACAGGAGATTTTAAAGGCGCTTTAAAGATTTTAGACGACTTAGATAACGAGTTAGGTATTACTAAAGATCGTGACATTTTAAGAAACAGAATTTATAATGCTACTGGACGTAAAAAAGATCAGATAGAAAATTTAGAAGAACGTGTTGATAAAAACCCAGAATCCGAAGACTCTTATCTAAGATTAATTTATCGTTACAGCCAAAACGGAAATACTGAAAAAGCATTTGAAACTGCTAAAAAACTATTAGAGATCAACCCAAAATCAGAGCTAGTTCATCTTGCTTTATATAAATTTTATTTGGATCAAGGTAATAATGATAAAGCTATAAACTCTATGAAAATAGCGTTGCAAAGCTCTCAGATTAATCCAGATTCTAAGATTAAAGTATTAGCAGATTTTGTCAAATTTGTTAGTAAAAATCAACAGTACGAACAAGATTTGGTGGACGTCACATCAATGCTAACAAAAATAGAATCTAGTGGTAAAACATTAGTAGAATTAGCACAATACTATTTGCTTAAAGGCGAAAAACAAAAAGCACTTAATTTTTATGAAGAAGCACTTCAAAAAGAAGAAGAAAACTTTGGGATTTTAAGAAACATAATTTTACTTCATATAGATTTAAAGCAATTTGAAGAAGCTAATAAAAAAAGTAAAGAAGGTTTAGAAATTTTCCCTTCTCAACCAGTTTTATATTTAGCAAATGGTGTAGCATTAAATTATTTAAACAAACCTAAAGAAGCAATTAATAGTTTAGAAATGGGCTTAGATTATATAATTGATGACACTAAAACAGAAATAGATTTTTATAAGCAATTAGCCAAAGCTTATACAACCACAAACAATTTATCTAAAGCTAAGACGTTTAGTGATAAAGCAAAAAAATTAGAAGGTTTAAACTAATGAAATTTAAAACAAACATATCGTTTTTATTAATATTACTAACACTAGTAATTTCTGGCTGTAAAGGCTCTAAAACTTTGATGTCTAATGGGCAGATTAATACTAGTTTAACTGCTAAACAGCTTATTAAAAACAGTAATAAAGCAAGTGTGGATTTTTCGACCTTAGTTGGAAGACTTAAGCTAGAATATCTGCAAAACGGAAAATCTAAAGGAACGACAGTTAGTTTTAGAATGGAAAAAGATAAAACCATTTGGATGAGTAAGCTAGGTGTGGTAAAAGTATTAATAACTCCAGCTAGAGTGGCTTTTTATAATACTTGGGATAATACTTTTTTTGATGGAGATTTTGCATATTTAAGTAGTCTTTTAGGAACAGATTTAGATTTTAATAAAGTGCAAAACTTATTATTAGGACAATCACTTTTTAACTTAAAAGATGATAAATACGAGATATCTGCAAATGATAAATCTTACATTTTGCAACCAAAAAAGCAACGCGATTTGTTTGAGTTGTTTTTGTTTGTAAATCCATCGCATTTTAAAATGGATTCTCAAGAGATATCTCAACCTAAAGACAAACGTATTTTACATATAGATTACTTGACGTATCAAGATGTAGATAGCAAAACATTGCCAGAACGCACAAAAATACTAGCTATAGAAGATCAAGAGCAACTAGAAATCAACCTAGAACTAAAGTCTGTAAAATTAAACGAAAACATACGTTTTCCGTTTAGTATTCCTTCAGGATATAAAGAAATAGATTTATAATTTATGAAGCATTGTCAATCCTTTTTTTTGATTTTAATTTTTGTTTTACTTGGCAGCACTTCTGCTTTAGCGCAAAAAAATAAAATTGACCAATTAGAAGCACAACGTTTAGAAATTAAAAACCAGATTAAACAGATTAATAATTTATTGTTTAAAAATAAGTCTAAACAGAAAAATCAAACCTCATTAATAGAAGATTTAAACTATAAACTTGGCGTTAGACGTAACTTAATTAAAGTCACAAATCAGCAAGCTAATTTAATTACCAGAGAGATAAATAGTAATCAAAAACAGATTACTGCTTTACGCGAAGAGTTGGTTATTTTAAAAGAAAACTACGCAAAAACTATCCAAACAGCATATAAAAATAAAAAATCGCAAAACCGTGTTATGTTTTTGTTGTCTTCCAGTAATTTTAGACAAGCCTATAAGCGTTTGGAGTATATGAATCAGTACTCTAAATACCAAAAGCAACAAGGAGAAAATATTAAAGAAAAAGCCTTAGAACTACAAAGCCTAAACTTAAAATTAGGACAGCAAAAAACAGATAAAGACAAGCTTGTTGCAGAAAATAAAGAGGTGCAAAAAGCATTAGAGGTAGACATGAAACAGCATAAAACGGTCATGACTGCCATTAAAAAAGATTTAAAAAAATACAATGCTCAGATTAAAGCAAAGCAACGTGCAGCAAGAGAGATTGATAAAGAAATAGATCGTATTATTAAAGAAGCTATTGTAAGTTCTAATAAAAAAGCTGGAAAACCCACAACAACAAAAACGTCTAAAACCTTTGCCTTAACACCAGAAGCAAAGCTATTAGCAGCGGATTTTTTAAGTAATAAAGGAAAATTAATTTGGCCTGTAGAAAAAGGCTTGGTTAAAGTAAAGTATGGTGTACAACGTCATCCAACAGATGCGTCGTTAACTATTAATAGTAATGGAGTCCGTATTGCAACAGAAGAAAATGCACTTGTAAGAGCTGTTTTTAATGGTGAAGTATTAAAAATTATTGTTCAAAAAAGAGGAAATCCAACGGTTTTAATAAAACATGGTAATTATATTACTGCATACCATAATCTTAAAAAAGTATCTGTTAAACCAGGAGATAAAGTAGTAACCAGACAAGAAATTGGAGAGGTTTTTACTACTAGTGAAGGCGAAACTTTACTATGGTTTAGCTTATATAAAAACGATAAGTCTGTAAATCCAGCAGAATGGGTTTATAAGATGTAACATTCCTGCGAAAGCAGGAATCTTGTTATTTTATCTAAAAACACAAACCTTTGTAATTCTCTTACAATCATTTAATTACACAAAAAAACTAATTATTGTTATGGTTTAAACCACAACAACACTATTTTAAATTTTATATATTTATGTAACAAAAAGTGTTTACTCATTAAAATGCACTAATTACTAATTGTAATACATAGCATAAGTAATAGTTACATTTAACTTAACCAATTAACTTTATATATGAAACACAATTTTAAAACGTATCTAAAATTTGGATTGTTCTTATTTGGTATAACCCTCTTTTTTTATAGTTGTCAAAAAGAAGACGACCTATCTAAACAGGGATTAGTTGATGACATTGCTGTAGATGAGATTAATATTAAAACCATTGTTGGGAAACAAATACCTAAAAACATAACTAACTTCCTAAATGATAAAACTGATAATACATTACAGTTTGGTATAACTAACAAGAAAATACAACCTCTAAATCAACAAATCATCGCTTCAAGAGGTGTAGATTTAGAAATTGGTACAGTTGACACTTCTAAGTCTGCAATGGTAGTTAACGAGACTAACACCAAATATACTTTTGAAATGATTAACAGTGATGTATCTTCCAAACATAATCTTGTGGTTATAGATTTAGGTACAGATATTGTTAATTACTATATATCATACAAACCAGAAGCATCATGGTCAACAACTCACGATATTACAAAAGATATGCGCTTTTTTACTGGAGATATTATTTTCTATAATACTGATGGTGTTGAGTCAAGTGTTTTGAAGATTGTAAATGGTTCGGTAGATCCAAATACTTCTAATGTGGTAAACGATCCATGTGATGAAGTTGAAGAAGAAGAAGAAGAACCTGATGATACTACAAATGACAATACTACTGGTAGTACTGGTGGAAGTAGCAACTCAGGAAATAGTGGCTCAGGTTCAAATCCAGCAAATGGAGGTGGTAGTGATGCAAATACAGAATTACCTTTTGATACGGTTTGTGAATATACAATACAACAGGAATGCACAGGTGGTGGGCATCATACTGACCCAAATGCATCAGGATGTAACGCAAATGATGGTTGGAGTGTTACATTTACAGCTCTTTGTTCGAATTTATTTGGAAGAACTGCTGGTGATCCAATTAGTGATTGTGTAGGTGATGTTGGTGTTTTAATCTTTGAAGATGATTGTTCAATTTCTGATGATGCTTTTAACGCTACATACTCTGCCAATTCCCCATTTAACGTAGACTTAAGTAATCTAAGAGCACCTTGCGATGACACCATAGACACTACAAACGTTGCAGAAAACGCTAAGTTTATGTGTATTTATAATAAGTTGGTAAACTCACCTAAATTTAAAGATTTGTTTATTGATACATTTGGAGAAAACGAAAATTTGAATGTTAAATTTGAAATTTTGGATATACCAACTCCTAATGGTCAATCAAATCCACCAAATGGCACATGTCATGTGACTAATCATACAATAACAAATGGCGAAGTTACAAATGTCGATATTACAATACAAATAGACAGAAATTATATAAATAACTCTGGAAGTTTTTTTGTTGCGCAAACAGTAATGCATGAATCAATACATGCTTATTTGCAATTAAAAATGTTAAATTGTGATTTAGGAACAAGTCTTGAAGAATTAAACAATTCAACTCTAGGAAGCTTGTTGACAGAATATTTTGATGGAACTTGTACGTTTCTTCAAGAAGATCATGAGTTTATGTTTAATTTTATGATACCAACTTTATCAAACATTTTAGGAGATATTAAAGATGATTTAATTTCTGAAACAGAGCAACAAGCAGCGGAGAGTCAATCTTCATTTCAAAATGAAAACACTATTAACGGATTACCTTATCAACCATGGGATTGGGAGCAATTTTATTATTATACAAACTTGCTAGGGTTACACAATACTACTGCATTTACAAATGAAATAGAGGCATCAAATCAAAAAATCACTAATTTTTACGACTATAAGTCATATTCAACTTCACATTTTAATACTCCATGCAATGATTAAATTTATATACATCTGTATTTTTTATATTTCTTTTTTTCAATTAAGTATGAGCCAAGATCTAAACTTAATTGAAAATAGTAATACTGTTTTTGTTAGGTATGATTTAAAAGATTTAAATACTGAAAAAAAAATTATTACTGAAGGTGTATCTTTAGAAAAAAATTACACCATCTATAATTATTATTTTAAAACTGCCAATGGTATTATTGATAAACTAAACCCAATAAAACTCATTTTTTCTGGAAGTTTGGGGAGTTTTAAAGATAAATACTTGTACTTTAGAGTTTGTAAAAGTTTCTTAAAGAAAAACAAGAAAACAATTATAACAAAAAAATTTATTGATAAAATAGGTTACAAGAAAACAAAAGAATTACTTGACAATGCTAAAGTAATCTTCTTAGTAGATAGCTCAGAAATTGAAAATAATCAAGTGTTAATTAAACAAGTTGTATTTCTTAATATTGCTAATCAGTAATAATATAAAAACCCAATGTATTGCATTGGGTTTTAATAAAATTTTTAGGATGTTTCAAAATGCAAAACACATATTTTTAATTGATAAAAATGAGACACAAAAGAACTTAATAATCATAAAAGAGGTTGAACATTTTTATATCGATGAAGAATAGAAATTATCGCTTAATAAAGATATGAAACTAAAAACTATAATGCAATAAACGGTTTACCATATACTTCTTGGGATTGGGATCAGTTTTATTACTATAGAAGCTTAGAAGGCTTAGGTAATACACAAGCTTTTCAAAATGAAATTACTGGCTCTAAAATAACAAACTTTTTTGGATATAGAGTTTATGCTATTAACAACTTTAATACACCTTGCAATGACTAAAATTATATCTATTACTTTATTTTATTAATTTAATTTACTATCAAGATTATGAAAAAATTAATAGTCAGAATATAGTAATTATACATTATCAAAATATAGAGAAAATTCAAGAAAAAATAGTATTTGCAAGTCTTGAAAAGGAAGAAGAAAAAAAACAAGCTTTATATAGGTTTAGTTTTTATAAACCTAATGGTGAATTAGATAAAGTTCATTCAATAGAATTATCCTTTTTCTTTGATTCGAATAAAACAAAAAGCGAACAACCTTTAATTTTTAGAGTTCATAAAAGTTTTCTTAGAAAAAATAAAAGTATAATTTTAAACCAAAAGTTAATGGATAAACTAGGTCAAGAAAAAACATTACAAATTTTAGAAAAATCCAAAACAATCCTACTTATAGATGATTCTATCGACATCATTAAAAAAAAGATTCTTATTCGTGAAGTTAAAAATTTGCCAAATAGACCAATATAAAGCTAAAAAAATACGAGCTAGTTTTTAATAAAATAATATCTAAATGCAACTGATTTTATCACAAATTCGAGACTCGTTATTAACTCCTGCTGAAATAGCAGCAGCTCAAACTCAAAGTACGTTTCAAAATGAAGATTCGATTAATGGTTACCCTTTAACAAGTTGGGATTGGGATCAATTTTATTACTATAGAAGCTTAGAAGGTTTAGTAAATACACAAGCTTTTCAAAACGAAATTGGCTCATCAACTCCTAAGAGTGCAAACTTTTTTGATTATAGAGTTTACGCAACTAATAACTTTAACACTCCTTGTAATGACTAAATATTTATTTATTGCAACAATTTTATTGTTTTGTCAAATTGGCATCTCGCAAAATGAAAAGGTAAAAAATAACTCAAACGTAGTTTTTGTGTATTTTAATGAAACGGTTAAAGAACAAAAAAAACTGTCTAAAGCAACTTATGAAGTTAACGAAGATAAAAAACCTTACATTTATTTTTTTTATTTTTATACTCCAAAAGGCGTTTTAGAAAAAGTTCCATTAACATTTAACTTTGTAAGTTTTTCAATTAAAGAAAAAGAACAACCTCAAAGGTTTAGAGTTTGCAAGAGTTTTTTACGTAAGAATAAAGATCTTATATTAACTCAAAAAAAAATGTATAAAATAGGAAAAGAGAATACTTTACAAATATTTGAAAAAGCAAAAACTATTTATTTGATTGATGAAAGTCAAAAAAAGGATAAAACTTATTTAATAAAAGAAGTTTATTATCTTGATAGAAGACCTATTTAGTGCTAAAAAACAATTAAAAATATGAAAAGACTTATAATATTATTTTTATTTGTTACTGTAAAATCATACGCTTGTGACTGTAAAACACCAAAAACTGCTTTGGAGTTTTTTGAGTCCGAATATGTTTTTAAAGGAAAAGTTACAGAAAAAACTTATTCAAATGACCTATCAACATATACAATAAAAATTGATGTTTTAGTGCATTATAAAAAGAGTGATAGTATTCCAAATCATTTTTATTTTACATTTAATTCAATTCATAATTTAGAAAAAACATCTTGTGATTTTTTTATTGATAAATATGAAGAATTATTGATTTATGGAAAAAATAATGACAACAAATTATCTTTTAATTTATTTTGCTCTAATACTAAAATTATAACAAATAAAGAAATTAATGAAAAGGAGTTGTTAGTTTTACAAAACGGTAATGATTTTAATTTAAATAATTATATTTTTAATAATGACACTTCAGGTTTTAGTTTTTCTAGACCACTAATAAATATAGATTCTATTTTATTAAATGTAAATAAAGCTAGTTTTAATAAAACCAGCTTTGTAATTATAATGTTGGATATGGATGAAAAAGGGAATCTTTTAAAAACTAATTTAATGCCAAGAAATGAAACCTTAGAGTTTGAAATTAAAGATAGTATTTTTAATCTCAATATTATTAAAAATAAAAGATACAGAAAACCAGAAAATGATTTTGAGAAATTTGCTTTAGAGCTAATACAAATAATTAAACAATGGGAACCAGTAATACATCAAAAAAGTAATTTGAAGGTTAGATTCAGAAAATATGTCAAATTGTATTTTATAGATGAAAAATTAATTTTTGAATATTAATTAGCCATATAAAAACCCAATGCATTGCATTGGGTTTTTATTATTTTTCACTCAAACAAAGCCTTCAGCTCAGTAGCATCATTTGGCTTTATTTTTCCAGCTAATAACAAGCTTAATTGCTTACGCCTTAAGGCAGCAGCATAGCGTTCTTTTTCTAAATCTGTTTCTGGTAATAATTCTGGTACAGGAACAGGCGTTCCGGTTTCGTCTACAGCAACAAAAGTATAAATGGCTTCATTAGCTTTAGTTCTGTGTCCAGATTCTCTGTCTTCTACCCAAACATCAAGATACACTTCCATTGACGTTTTAAAAGCTCTAGACACCTTTGCTTCAATAGTTACAACACTTCCTAAAGGTACAGCACTATTAAATGCTACATGGTTAACAGATGCTGTAACAACAATACGCCTAGAGTGTCGTCTTGCACTAATACTAGCAGCACGATCCATTCTGGCAAGAAGCTCGCCACCAAAAAGGTTATTTAAAGGATTAGTTTCACTTGGTAAAACTAAATCTGTCATTATGGTTTTAGAGTGTTCTGCTGTACTTGAGTTCATAAAAAAATGTTTTTTTGGAAATTTTTTTAAAATGCAAAGGTATAACCATTTCCTATTTTTGATAATATAATTTAAGATTTATTATAAAATAAAAAACCTCACAAACTTTAAAATTTGTGAGGTTAATTTAACTTATATAAACTTGATTTAGTCTAATTTTTTAATTAGCAACCAAGCATCTTTGTTTTGTTCTTTTCTAATTGTATTTAATGCTTGTAAAGCTTCTTGTCTGTCTGTGTAACTAGCATAAGCGACTTGGTGTAAACCAAATTTGTTTTGGCCAATTTTACGTGCTTTAAAACCTTTGTCTTGTAATTGTGTTACTTTTTTGTCTGAGTTTGCTTCAATCCTAAAAGCTCCAGCAACTACATGATAATTACCAGTTTGCTTATTAACGTTTAAAGTAATTGCAGGCAATGGATTACTAATTATAAAGGTAGCTTCTTGTATCTCGTTTTCTAATTGTTTGTTTGCTTCTTCTTGCGCTATTTGGTTATGTTGGTCAACGTTATTTACGTAATTATTAAAACCAAAACCAGCTAGACCTAAAGCAACAACAGCAATTGCTGCATATTTTAAATACGATTTACTTTTACGTTTTTCTGGTGTTACAGCAATTGGCACTACTTTTTCAATAGTTTCTACCTCTTCTTTATAAACCTCTCTAGTGACAGCAGGAGATACAAATTGAGATAGTCCAAATGCATCTGTTAAATAGTTTAAATGGTAAGATGGACTAAACTCTATTTTTCCATCACTATTTAATGCTAATTCGCCAATGTTATCTAAGCTAAGTGTTTCGCCTTCAATTAAATATGACTTTAAAGATTTAACACGTTTTGAAAGATTCTGCAAAGCAGTTTCAAAAGGTATTTTTTCTACATCTGCAATATAACGCGCTAATAAACCATCATTATTCTGGATTTGTTCGTTAAAAGACAAACTTTTTTTTGGTGGATAAAAAGCATTAGTACTTTGGTGTACTTGTGCAGACTGACGTTGTGTTAAAAAAGCACCAAATTCTGGTACAGTTACACAATCGTATCTGTATAATAAATCACTGATGTAGGTCTCTAATTGCATATTAACAAAGTTAGAAATTTTTGAAAACCAATAAAATTTTGGGTGGATTAGTTATTAACAGACTTAAATTTCTTTTCTTGTAGTTTCAAAATCAGTTAAATATAAAATGAAAGACGACCAATTATTGCACATTTTAGCCTTACAACATGTCTCAAAAATAGGAGATACAACCGCAAAAAAGCTAATAAACCATTGCGGAAGTGCAGAAGCTGTCTTTAAAGAAAAAAAACAAAACCTTTTAAAAATTGATGGAATTGGAGAAATTATTTTAAGCGAATTACACCAATCTAATCTTTATGAAGCTGCTGAAAGTGAATTAAAATTTATTAAAGATCAAAAAATTAAACATCATTATTTTACTGACGACAGCTATCCCGAAAATTTAAAACACTGTATTGATGGTCCAATTATATTGTTTGAAAGCGGAAACATTAATCTAAATAACAAGCATATTATTAGTATTGTTGGAGCTAGAAAAATAACCACTTCCGGAATTGCCTTTTGCGAAAAACTTGTCGAAGAATTAGCTATTTATAAACCAATTATAGTGTCTGGTTTTGCCTATGGAACAGATATTACTGCTCAAAAAGCAGCCATAAAACATAAGTTGCAAAACATTGGTTGTTTGGCTCATGGTTTAAACCAAATCTATCCTAAAGTGCATAAAAAGTATGTTGCTGAGGTCGAAAACAATGGAGGGTTTTTTACAGACTTTTGGAGTAGTGATACTTTTGACCGAAATAATTTTTTAAAGCGCAACCGAATTATTGCTGGTATTAGTCAAGCCACAATAGTTATAGAATCTGCCGAAAAAGGTGGAAGTTTAGTGACTGCAGATATTGCAAATTCTTATAATAGAGATGTTTTTGCAGTACCTGGACGCACAACAGATAGCCAAAGTGTAGGTTGTAACAATTTAATTAAGCAGCAAAAAGCACATTTATTATCTACACCTTTAGACGTACCTTATATTTTAAATTGGCAATTGGAAGAACTGCAAAAACCTGCAGTACAAAAACAATTATTTGTCCAGTTAGAGCCAGACGAAAAAGTGATTTATAATTATTTAAAAGACAACGATAAAGAGTTGTTAGATGTTATTGCAATTAATTGCAATATGCCAACCTATAAACTAGCAGGATTACTATTAACTATGGAATTAAAAGGAGTTGTTAGACCACTTCCTGGGAAGTTGTTTGAGGTTATTTAGTTTTAACTTGAGCTATAATTATAGAACTTAAACTTAAAATAAATATAATTAAAGCAACATAAAACAACCAATCTAAGTTATCTTTTCTAGAAAACATAAGCATAGCCATAGCTAGCATATTAAGTAAAGCGCTAAGGTGTTTTTTCATATTTAATATCCAACTTTTTTACGTACACGAGTCAAAACAGCATCAGCAACAACTTTAGCTTTTATTGCACCTTTAGCTAACGCTTCATCAATTTCATTTAAGTTAGCCATAAAATGGTTGTAACGTTCACGTTGTGTTTTAAAGGTGTCTAAAATCAACTCGTATAACGCTTGCTTGGCATGACCATAGCCATAATTACCATTTTGGTAATTTGCTTTCATAGTTTTTATTTGATCATCTGAAGCTAATAAACTATATAAAGCAAAGCAATTACAAGTTTGCCAATCTTTAGGGTCTTCTAAAGGTGTACTATCGGTTTCAATAGACATGATTTGTTTACGCAATTTTTTTTCTGGTAAGAAAATATCAATAATATTCCCTTTACTTTTACTCATTTTAGATCCATCTGTTCCTGGGATTAACATGGTGTCTTTTTGTATTTGTGCTTCTGGTAATACAAAAGTTTCTCCCATTTTAGCATGAAAACGTGAAGCAACATCACGAGTCATTTCTATATGTTGTTCTTGATCTTTTCCTACAGGAATTATCTCTGCATCATATAATAAAATATCAGCAGCCATAAGCATTGGATAAGTAAATAAGCCACCATTGACATCGTCTAATCTATCTGCTTTATCCTTAAAACTGTGTGCTAGTTCTAATCTTTTAAAAGGAAAAAAACAGTTTAAATACCAAGATAATTCTGTTACTTGTGGGACATCACTCTGTCTGTAAAATACAGTTTTGTCTATATCTAAACCAAATGCTAGCCATGTTGCTGCTGTAGAATACGTATTATGTCTTAATGTTTCGCCATCTTTAATTTGGGTTAAAGAGTGTAAATCTGCAATAAATAAAAACGAGTCGTTTTTTTCATCATTAGCTAATGCAATTGCTGGACGTAATGCACCTAATATGTTTCCTAAATGAGGTGTTCCTGTACTTTGTATTCCTGTTAGTATTCTTGACATAGCATTTCCCATGAAAATGGGAATCTTTTTAAATTAAACGTAATTTTAAATCTATAAAAGCAAAGGTAATTTTTTTAATAGAATACCTCAATTAATTTAATTAGTTTTGACGCTAATGATTGTATTTAAATATATTTTCTGGACACTTTACCGTATATGGTTCTATATACTGGTTGCCTTACCAATAATTTTACTGTTTCCTTTTTTGGTTTTGTCTATTTTAAAAGAGTCTTGGTATCCTTATTTTTTTAAATTGGCTCGTATTTGGGCTAGGTTTATTTTAATTGGGATGGGTTTTATTACTAAAACCGAATATTTGCAAAAACCTGAGCCTAATAAAAGTTATATGTTTATTGCTAATCATACGTCTATGGTAGACATTATGTTGATGCTGGTCACTGTTAAAAACCCCTTTGTGTTTGTTGGTAAAGCTGAGCTTGCTAAAATCCCATTATTTGGATTTTTCTATAAACGCACTAGTATTTTGGTGGATAGAAGTAGCCCAAAAAGTAGGCAAGCAGTATTTTTAAGAGCTCAACGTCGATTAAAACAAGGTTTAAGCATTTGTATATTCCCTGAAGGTTTAGTGCCAGAAGAACATGTTCTTTTGGATCAGTTTAAAGATGGTGCTTTCCGTATGGCTATTAACCATAACACACCTGTTGTTCCTATTACATTTGCGGATAACAAAAAACGATTTTCATATACTTTTTTTAGTGGAGGACCAGGTATTATGAGAACTAAAGTACATCATTTTATTCCAACCGAAGGATTGACTACTGATGATACCAAAACGTTAAACGCACAATCAAGAACGATTGTTTTGCAACAGTTAGAAGCTTTTAGTAAATAAAAAAGCTGCTCATGGCACTGAGCAGCTTTTTATCATCATTGCTTTCCCTAAAAAGGGAACTAAAAAATCTAATCTAAAATTTATAAGTAAACCCTGAATACACTCCAACAATATATGGGTTGAAGTCTCCAGAGGTATTACTGTAAGCGTTTAATTGATATTTAAAGGTTGGTTCAAAATTAAAAACTACAGATTTACTAAAAGCGTAATTTAAACCTATACCAAAATTAGCACTAAAACTAACAGAGTTGATATTATTAGCTTCTCCTATTTTGGTTTTACTTCCATTTAATTCAGATACTACTTGATTGTCATTTAATATAAATGTGCTTAGACCACCAATTAAGTTTATTCCAAAGTTTTTATCTATTAGTTTATATTCAATCTCTAATGGGACTTCAAAATAACTCATTCGTTGACTAATTGCTGCGTTAAGACTTCTACTAACCTCCATAGTGTTAACATTATTAGCACTAATCATGCTTAATTGTTGCCCAGATGTAGTAGTGATAAAATTAACGTTTCTTAATACTGAAGAATTATTAATAGATGTAAAACTATTACTAGTTGAAGAATTAAATTTTTTATAAACCACAACATCATCTGTGTCATAGCTTAAGTTAAGACGATTTATTCCAGATCTAACTGTAAATTTATCGTTAATAGCATAACCTACTTTTACACCATAACTTGTATTGATTTCTCCTGACTTATTGTTTTCATTAAACTGCTCGTCAAGATGAGAACCTTTCCCAATTGTGTTGTAATAAACAGGCGCAATGTTAGCATTAACTTTCCACCTGTTAGTTACGTCCTCTTTTTCAATAAGGTCTTCTGTTTTTTCGTTTTCGGCTATCGCATCTTCAATAGATGTTTTTTCCTTTTCAATAGGATTCTTTTTTAAGTTAGTTTCAGCAACAGCTTCTTTAATATCAGTTTTATTTTTGTTGTCAATTAGTTGCTTATCCTTTTTGATGACGTTTTTATTATCTACACTAGTTTTATCAATATTATTAGTTGGTTTGTTTAAAACTGTAATATTATTTTGCTTTATTAAAGTCGTGTTTCTAGCTATTGTATTTTTTTTATTAAAAGATACTTTATTGGTAGGCTTATTTGTATTGTTATTAGATGTTAATTGCTTATTATTTAATTTGTTATAATAAGATGTAGTAGATGTTTTTTTATTGTTTTCAATTGGGTTTTTAATATCTTCTTTTTGAGTAGCTATTAATTCGTTATTATTAATTTTTTCAGTGCTTTTTATATCTATTTTTTTAATATAATTTTTATTGTTTAAAGAAGAGTCTTTAATTATAATATTATTTCTAGTTTTTTCACCATCAACAATTGATGGAGTTACTGGATTATTATTTGTATTAAATATAGAGTTTCCTAAAAATAATAATAATGTAAATGAAGCAGCAATACCAGATAATTTTAACCATAACGGAATGATAACAACTGGTTTGTCATCTTCTTCCTCTTTTAATTTAGATTGTATGTTTTGCCAAACTTTTGCGTCTGGTTTGACTTCAAAATCTTTAAATTTCTCTTGAAATAGGCGGTCTATATTCTTTTTATTACTCATTATAATGATTGGGTGTTTAAGCCCATTTTGTGTTCAGTTACTTTTGCTTTTAATAATTGTCTTGCTCTTGCTAAATTAGACTTTGTTGTTCCTGTTGTTATTGCTAACATATCTGCTATTTCTTTATGAGAAAAGCCATCTAAAACGTATAAATTAAATACTAATCTATATCTATCAGGTAAATCTTGTATACATTTTAGTAAAAAATCGATACTTACATCATCTTCATCAATTTCTATTTCCTCTTCTGCAATTGCATCTTCATTTATAATATCAAAAACTTTTTGACTTCTATAGCGTTGAAGAGCTGTGTTAATTGTTATTCTTTTAAGCCATCCCTCAAAACTTCCTTTGTTTTTATATTGTTTTATTTTGTCAAAAACAGTAATAAATGCATCTTGTAAATTATCTTCAGCTTCTGCATAACTACTTGAATACTTTAAGCTAACAGAGAACAACTTGCTTGAAAAAAGCTGGTATAATTCGCTTTGTGCTTTAGTATCATTTGATTTACATTTTTGTATGAGTTGATCTAAACTCAATTTTATAGTTGGTGTTAGTTAATATTCTTACTGCTCAACCGGAATTTCCATTATTAGATAAACATCCTCTCCATTATTATCTTCTCCTTGCCAAAATTTAAATATATAAGTTCCAATATCGCTTGCAGTAAAATCAAAAGATTTTTCTATTTCTTGACTTATAGTTTGACAATTTCCATTATCTGTTACAGAGTTAATAACAGCAAATGTTATTGTGTTATCATTTTTTACTGAATAAACATCATTAAAAGAATAGCAACTAGAAGTTTTTAAATAAGTTAGGTTTATTTGGTAAACTTGACCATATTGAAAATATTCTGGCATTGATGCAGTCTCTATCGGAATTGTTTTTAAATAGCTATTAGAGCCTTCGTCCAAACTACAAGAGAGCATAGAAAGGGTTATTAAACAAATAAAAAATTGTTTCATTTTAAAGTAAACTAACGTTTGTTTTGTTATTAGATGCATGATTTGTAAAAAGGTTGCGTCTAAAAATAAAAAATCCCGATTAATCGGGATTTTTTATTTTAAAGATTGTCTTTAATGGCTGTTTTTATTTTTTCTTCCAGTTCTTCAAAAAGTTCTGGATTGTCTTTTATAATTAGTTTTACAGCATCACGTCCTTGTCCAAGTTTTGTATCACCATAACTAAACCAAGAACCACTTTTCTTTATAATTTCTTTTTCTACTGCTACATCTAAAATTTCTCCAACTTTACTTACACCTTCACCATACATTATATCAAATTCAGCCATTCTAAAAGGTGGAGCAACTTTATTTTTAACCACTTTTACTCTAGTTTTATTACCTAAAACAGAACCATTACTGTCTTTTATTTGTGTAGATCGTCTAATATCTAAACGTACTGAAGCGTAAAATTTAAGAGCATTACCACCAGTTGTCGTTTCTGGATTACCAAACATAACACCAATTTTTTCACGTAATTGATTAATAAAAATCACAGTACAATTAGTTTTACTAATAGATGCAGTTAATTTTCTTAAAGCCTGAGACATTAAACGTGCATGAAGTCCCATTTTAGAATCTCCCATTTCTCCTTCAATTTCACTTTTAGGTGTTAAAGCAGCAACAGAGTCAATTACAACAATATCAATTGCTCCAGATCTAATTAAATTGTCTGCAATCTCTAAAGCTTGTTCTCCATTGTCAGGTTGAGAGATAATTAAGTTATCAATATCTACACCTAATTTTTCAGCATAAAATCTATCAAAAGCGTGTTCTGCATCAATAAATGCTGCAATACCACCTGCTTTTTGTGCTTCTGCAATAGCATGTAGTGTTAAGGTTGTTTTACCAGAAGATTCTGGACCATATATTTCAACTACTCTTCCTCTAGGGTAACCACCAACGCCTAATGCAATATCTAATCCTAAAGATCCAGAAGGTATAGCGTCTACATCTACAATTGCAGCATCGCTCATTTTCATTACTGTTCCTTTTCCGTAGGCTTTGTCTAGCTTATCTAATGTTAATTGTAGTGCTTTTAGTTTTGCTTCGTTCTCTTTACTCATAGTCAATAGGTTATTAAAATTCCTTGCTAAAATACTACTTTTTTAAAGAATTTTAATTTTCTGACGCAACCTTTTTAAAGTTTTTGCATCTACTTATTGAAGTGGAAAAAATATGCTATGAAAAAGAAAATTTAATCCGCTTTTTAATATAATAATCCTTTTAAGTGTTAAGGGTATGAAATATTTAAAAAGAACAGTATTTACAAAAGCATTAGGCGTTTCAGTTGCTGTAATTGTTAATGGCAATTGTAAAGCCGATGGAGGTTAACTCTTGATATTTTTTTAATCAAAAAATTAAAAAACATATTAACGAGTTAGTCTATTAAAAGTCCTTTGCAAAGCGCAAGGGACTTTTTTTTGTTTAATTATTTGCCAAACAATTAAAAATAATACCTTTGCATAAATTTTTATTAACACTTAAAGCCAGTATAGCATGCAACTGTACAACAAATTAAGCGCTAATGAAAGAGCAGAACTTATTGAAAAAGCAGGTAAAGAACGTTTAACGTTATCGTTTTATCAGTATGCTCTTATTAGCAGTCCACAACAACTTAGAGACCAATTATTTATTAAATGGGACAGCCTAGACGTCCTTGGTCGTATTTATGTCGCTACAGAAGGTATTAATGCTCAATTATCCCTTCCAGCAGATCATTTTAATGATTTTAAAAACCACTTAGATAGCATTGACTTTTTAAAAGACGTTAGGTTAAATATAGCTGTTGAGCAAGACAACATGTCTTTTTTAAAGCTTAAAGTTAAAGTTCGCAATAAAATAGTAGCAGATGGATTAAACGATAATACGTTTGATGTAACTAACAAAGGAGTTCATTTATCCGCAAAAGCTTTTAATGATATGTTAGCCAATCCAAATACAGTTTGTGTCGATATGCGCAATCATTATGAAAGCGAAATAGGTCATTTTGATGGAGCAGTAACACCAGATGTAGACACGTTTAGAGAATCTTTAGACATTATTGAAGCCGATTTAAGAGAGCATAAAGAAGAAAAAAACCTTTTAATGTATTGTACTGGTGGTATTAGATGCGAAAAAGCAAGTGCTTACTACAAACACAAAGGGTTTAAAAATGTGTATCAATTAGAAGGCGGAATAATTGAATATACAAGACAAGTCAATGCAGAAGGTATTGAAAACAAATTTATTGGTAAGAATTTTGTTTTTGACGAGCGTCGATCAGAAAAAATTAGTGATGATGTCATTGCACAATGTCACCAATGTGGAGCCTCTTGCGACAAACATGTTAACTGTGCTAATGATGCTTGTCATTTATTATTTATACAATGCGACAATTGTAAAACAGAAATGAATAACTGTTGTTCTACTAATTGTAAAGAGATACATGCCTTGCCATTTGAAGAGCAAAAAGAGCTTAGAAAAGGACAAGGTAACAGTAATGATATCTTTAAAAAAGGTCGTGCAGACCACTTACCTTATAAAAAAGATTTACGTAATATTTTTGAAGTTTTAAAGAAGTAAAATCTTAATAATCATAGCTAAAAGCACGGTAATTTTTATCGTGTTTTTTTATGTTTTAAAGTCACCTAAATAATCTTATCTTTACAAATTAAGTAGAGTTTGTTTTACGCTTACGCGGAAATAAATAATTATTAATCTTCATCTAAAGCATAAACCCTTTAGATTCAATATACACACACAAATAGTATGGCTTGTCAAAGTTGCGCTACAGGAAAAGACGGACAACCAAAAGGTTGTAAAAATAACGGAACATGTGGTACAGATAGTTGCAATAAATTAACCGTTTTTGATTGGTTAGCAAACATGTCTGTCCCAAATGGCGAAAAACCTTTTGATTGGGTTGAAGTCCGTTTTAAAAATGGACGTAAACATTATTATCATAACACAGAAAACCTAACACTAAGTATTGGAGACATAGTTGCTACTCAAGCACAATCTGGTCATGATATTGGTATGGTTACTCTTACTGGAGAATTAGTGCGCGTGCAAATAAAACGTAAAAAGTTTGATACTAAAACTGACGTTTGGAAAGTCTATAGAAAAGCCTCTCAAAAAGATATAGATATCTGGAGTGGAGCACGTGACAAGGAGGAACCTATGAAGGTTAAAGCACGTCAATTTGCTATAGATTTAAAACTTAAAATGAAAATTTCTGATATCGAGTTTCAAGGAGATAGCAGTAAAGCAACCTTTTATTATACAGCAGAAGAACGTGTAGATTTTAGAGAATTAATTAAAATTTACGCTAGAGAATTTAGGATTAGAATAGAAATGAAACAAGTTGGTTTCCGTCAGGAAGCTTCTAGACTTGGTGGTATTGGATCTTGTGGTCGCGAGCTATGTTGCTCTACATGGTTAACAGATTTTAGATCCGTAAGCACAAGTGCAGCACGTTACCAACAACTGTCACTAAACCCTCAAAAATTAGCTGGACAATGTGGAAAACTTAAATGCTGTTTAAATTACGAGCTAGATTCTTATCTAGACGCTTTAAAAGCATTTCCAAAATCAGACACTAAATTATACACAGAAAAAGGAACAGCTGTATGTCAAAAAACAGACATTTTTAAAGGACACATGTGGTATGCTTATGAAGGAGAATGGATGAATTGGCATCTAATAACTACAGATCAAGCTAGAGAAATTATTGCATTAAACAAGAAAAAAGAAAAAGTTGCAAGTCTTGAAGAATATGCTGCAGACCTAGTTGTTGAGGATAAAACTAAGTTTGAAAACGTTGTAGGTCAAGATAGCTTAACACGTTTTGATAGTCCAAAAGGCAATAAAAAACGTAGAAATAATAGAAACAGAAACAAAAAGAAGCCACAACACGTTAAAACGGAAGCTAAAAACAGTAACAATAACAAACCTAAACAAGGCAATAAGCATCCACAAAATAATAAGTCAAAACAAGCTAATAAAACACAGCAAGGTAATACCAATGCTAAGCCTAAACCAAGACGTAAACCAAATAGAAAAAAACCGGATAATAATAACAATAAACCCAATGAGAGTAAGTAATATTCTATTTTTTTTAGCGTTTATTTTAATCACTTCCTGCGATTCTAAAGCTGTTTTTGATGAGTATAAAAGTGTGTCTACTGCATGGAATAAAGAAGATGTTGTTAATTTTAAGATAAATGCACCAGACTCTATAAAACCTTATAATTTATTTGTTAATGTTAGAAACACTAACGATTATAAATTTAGTAATTTATATTTAATTGTCGAGATGAATTTTCCTCACGGAAAAACTCAAGCAGATACTTTAGAGTATGAAATGACAGAGAAAAATGGAGAATGGCTTGGAGAAGGTCTATCTTCTGTAAAAGAAAACAAATTGTGGTACAAAGAAGGTGTTATTTTTAGCGAAAGCGGAACTTACAATGTCAACATAAAACATGCTATGCGAAGTAATGGAGAAGTTAATGGTGTTGTAAATCTTGAAGGTTTAACAGATGTTGGTTTTAGAATTGAAAAAACAGAATAAATAAGTCAGAGTAATATGGCAAAAACAAAAAAAGCAGAAGCAACAGGCTTCGAAAAATACATACGTTGGTTTTGGATGTTGTTTTTAGGAGGATTACTATCCGTAATACTACTATTTTTATTAGCATCTTGGGGAGTTTTAGGTGAAATGCCTGATCACACTCAATTAGAAAATCCAAAAACTAATTTAGCAACAGAAGTTATCTCGTCTGACGGTAAAACATTAGGAAAATTTTATTTTAGAGATAATAGAACTCCAGTAAGTTACGACGAGTTACCAGAGCATTTAGTAAATGCCTTAATTGCAACAGAGGACGTAAGATATAAAGAACATTCTGGAATAGATGGACGTGGTACTTTGCGTGCAATCTTAAAACCAGGAAGTGGTGGAGCAAGTACAATTACACAACAATTGGCAAAACAATTATTTACAAAAAGAGCTTCTAGTAATAAGGTTAAAAGAGTCCTGCAAAAATTTAAAGAGTGGATTATTGCTATTCGTTTAGAACGTCAATATACTAAAGAAGAAATTGTAGCACAATACCTAAATATTGTCGATTTTGATAATAATGCAGATGGAATTAGATCTGCTTCTAGAATTTATTTTGGAGGAAAAGAGCCTAAAGAATTGACCCAAAAAGAATCTGCTATGATTGTTGGTATGCTTGTCAACCCTTCTTTATACAACCCATTAAAAGATAAAGGAAAAAGAGCAGTCAGGACTAAACAAAGAAGAAATGTAGTGCTTGCTCAAATGGCAAAGTATGGTTACATAACACAAACAGAAAAAGACTCACTTCAAAAAACAGATTTAGGTGTAAAATACACTCCAGATAGTCATAGTGCTGGTACAGCAACTTACTTTAGAGAATACCTTAGGGATTTCATGAAAAAATGGATTAAAGATCCAAAAAACAGAAAACCAGATGGTAGTAAATACAATCTAAACAATGACGGTTTAAAAATTTATACCACAATAGATTCTAGAATGCAAAAGTATGCAGAGCTAGCTGTTGCTAGACATATGCCAAGATTGCAAGCAGAGTTTGATAATCAAAACACACCAAAACGAAATCCAACAGCACCTTTTTTAAATCTGGATAAATCTGAAATAGAGAAGTTATTAAATGACGGAATGAAGAGAGGAGAACGTTGGAGAATTTTGAAAAAAGCTGGAAAAAGTGAGAAAGATATAAGAGCATCCTTCCATAAACCAACAAAAATGAGAGTTTTTAAATGGGATAAAAACGGAAAACCAAGTGAAGTAGATACGGTTATGAAACCTATAGACTCTATGCGTTATTACAAATCATTTTTTCATACAGGAATGATGAGTATGGACCCTCAAACTGGACATGTAAAAGCTTGGGTTGGAGGTACAAATTATAGGAGTTTTCAGTACGACCACGTAAAACAAGGAAAACGTCAAGTAGGATCTACTTTTAAACCTTTTGTTTACGCAACTGCAATAAACCAATTGCATATGTCACCTTGCGATAAATTACCACGTGCTCCAATAACAATAGAAGCTAATAAATACGGAAACCCAGAACCTTGGGCTCCTAAAAATAACAGTGGAGATTATAGTGGAGAGATGACTTTAAAAGCTGCTCTTGCAAGTTCTGTAAATACTATTACAGCAAGATTAATGGATAAAGTCGGACCACAACCAGTTGCAGAATTAGCAAAGGATTTAGGTATAACTTCAGATATTCCATTAGTACCTTCTATTGCATTAGGTACTCCAGATATTAGTGTATATGAAATGGTTGGAGCCTATTCTGCATTTGCAAACCAAGGTGTTTATACTAAACCTGTAATGGTAACGACTATTGTAGATAAAAATGATACCGTTTTATATCAATTTGTACCAGAAACTAAAGATGTTTTAAGTGAGGAAACTGCTTATGTTGCAGTTAAATTGATGCAAGGTGTAACAGAGTCTGGTTCAGGCGGTAGATTAAGAGGGAAAGGACGTGATAAATGGCGAGCTGACTATAGAGAAATAATTACAGGTTATCCTTATGAATTTACTAATCCTATTGCAGGAAAAACCGGAACAACACAAAACCAGTCTGATGGATGGTTTATGGGTATGGTACCAAATCTTGTAACTGGTGTTTGGGTTGGAGCAGAAGATAGAGCAACTCATTTTGCTTCTACTAAATATGGACAAGGTGCAGCTATGGCATTACCAATTTGGGGAATGTATATGAAGAGTTGTTATGAAGATGAAACTCTAGAAGTGTCAAAATCCGATTTTAAAAAACCTTCTAATTTAACAATTGAAGTAGATTGTGAAAACTATGTGCCAGAAGGAGGATCAGATTCTCAAAGTATTGACACACCAGAAGAAGACGTTCCAGACGAATTAGAAATATAATAAAAGATATCCTAAAAAAATAAAAGCCATTCACTTTAGAATGGCTTTTTTATTTCTTAAATTTAAACCACATAAATTAGATAATAATGATTCTAAAAACAGTAAAATCTGTACAAGAAGCACTTCAAGGTGTAAAAGATAATATGACCTTTATGTTAGGAGGTTTTGGGTTAAGTGGTATCCCAGAAAACTCAATAGCAGAACTAGTAAAGCTTAATGTAAAAGGAGTAACCTGTATTTCTAATAATGCAGGAGTAGACGATTTTGGTTTAGGTCTTTTACTACAAAAAAAGCAAATAAAAAAGATGGTGTCCTCTTACGTAGGAGAAAATGACGAGTTTGAAAGACAGATGTTGTCTGGAGAGTTGGATGTAGAGTTAATTCCGCAAGGGACTTTAGCAGAACGTTGTCGTGCAGCACAAGCTGGTTTTCCAGCAATTTACACACCTGCAGGTTACGGAACTGAAGTGGCTAATGGAAAAGAAACCAGAGAGTTTGATGGTAAAATGTATGTGTTAGAGCATGCTTTTAAAGCAGATTTTGCTTTTGTTAAAGCTTGGAAAGGTGACACAGCAGGAAATTTAATTTTTAAAGGGACTGCAAGAAATTTTAATCCATGTATGGCTGGAGCAGCAAAAATTACTGTTGCTGAGGTCGAGGAGTTAGTTCCTGCTGGAAAATTAGATCCAAACCAAATACACATTCCAGGCATATTTGTACAACGTATTTTTCAAGGAGAAAAATATGAGAAAAGAATTGAACAAAGAACAGTTAGAACTAGAAGTTAAAAGTTACAAATGCCTAAAGTGCTCTAAAGTTATTTAGCGTATGAGTAAGCAAACTTTATTACTTTAAATACTTTAAACTTAAATCATGTTAGACAAAACAGGAATAGCAAAACGTATAGCTAAAGAGGTCCAAGATGGATACTACGTTAATTTAGGGATTGGTATCCCAACATTAGTAGCAAATTATGTGCGTAACGATATAGAAGTAGAGTTTCAATCAGAAAACGGAGTTTTAGGTATGGGACCTTTTCCTTTTGAAGGCGAAGAAGATGCAGATATTATAAATGCAGGTAAACAAACTATAACCACACTTCCAGGTGCAAGCTTTTTTGATTCTGCAACTAGTTTTTCAATGATTAGAGGTCAACATGTTGATCTAACAATTTTAGGAGCAATGGAAGTAGCAGAAAATGGAGACATTGCCAATTGGAAAATACCTGGTAAAATGGTAAAAGGAATGGGTGGAGCAATGGACTTAGTAGCTAGTGCAGAAAACATTATTGTTGCCATGATGCATACTAATAGAGCAGGAGCCTCTAAACTACTTAAAAAATGTAGTTTACCACTTACAGGAGTTGGTTGTGTAAAAAAAATAGTAACTAATCTAGCTGTTTTAGAAGTTACAGACAAAGGTTTTAAATTATTAGAACGTGCTCCAGGAGTATCTGTAGATGAGATTAAAAACGCAACTGATGGAACTTTAATTATTGAAGGAGATATTCCTGAAATGAGTTTGTAAATAAAACAGGCTATATATGCGCATTAAAACACTTACAAATCATTACGTAGATTATAACTATATTTTAGACAGAGATCACGATATAATTGAAGATCGTTTTTTAAGAAACACAACAATAGCATTAGATTTTTTAGTAAAGAGTAGTGCTTTAACCATTACATTTGAAGAGGATGGAGAGACCCAAAAGATAGATGTAATAGACGTTTTGGTTGCAGATACAGATAATAATATTACTATTATTCCTGCTCAGAAAAATGCGTATAGTCCAAAACATAATACTATACTGTTTTATGATACACATGGTGTTGTCTTTAGAAAAAACCATAAAAAAAAGTGGTTTAGACGTAATAAAGGCTACAACTCTCCAGTGTCTTTGTTATCACACGAGTTAATCCATTGTTATAACGAGTTGTATGACACACAAGATTACTTGTCGCGTAAACAGAGATCATTCTTCTAAAGGTCAAAAAATAGATGCAGATGGACGTGATTTATCTTTTCCAAATGCAGAAGAAGTTTTTGTAATACAAATGACTAATCAGGTGGCAGCAAGACTAGGCGAAGATAGACGCTCTAACTATGGTAGAAGTTACTATCCTACAAGAGGTGTGTTAACTACAAAACGCACAAAAAAAGGTTAAGTAAAAATTTACGAAAAGGATTGAAATGTTAAAAAAATAGGTATTTCATCGAAAAATACTGCTTTTTATCTGATTTATCTAAAAAGAGGTTGTATGTTTGTCATCCCAAACCTAACCATTTAACATAAAACCAAGTCTACCATGACTTAGCCTAAATGTTAAACTTTTTTGTTTCAAATTTACCAAAAACTTAACCTACAATGTTTTTAAAAAATTTAAATAAAGGAATTAAAAATACTGCTCAATTTATAAGCAGTGTTTTTTATTTAACCAAAAAAGTATTCATGTTTTAATTAAGTTTTATAATTTATGAATACTGATTTATTATTACTTAAGTTGTTTTTAAAAATAAAAGAGTTGTTTTTTTAGATCTTCTATAACCCTTTTGGTATTGCAGAAATCAACTTTTTAGTATAGTCTTTCTTAGGCGAGTTATATATAATATCTGCATCGTCTAGTTCTTCAATTTTTCCTTGATTCATAACCAATAATTGATCACTCATATATTTTACAACTGCTAAGTCGTGAGAAATAAAAATATAAGTAAACCCAAAAATTTCTTTCAATTCATTTAACAAATTTAAAACTTGTGCTTGAACAGAAATGTCTAATGCAGACACAGACTCGTCACAAACAATCAATTTTGGTTGTAAAGCAATAGTTCTAGCAATTCCAACACGTTGTCTTTGACCTCCAGAAAACTCATGAGGGTATCTATTAAAAGCTGTATCGTCTAATCCTACACGATTTAAAATTTCAATAGTTTTTTCTTGTCTTTCTTGATCAGATGCGTATAATTTATGGACTTTCATGGGTTCCATAATCGCATTTCCAATAGTAATTCTTGGATTTAATGAGGCATAAGGATCCTGAAAAATAATCTGAATATCCTTTCTAATCGCTTTCGTCTCAGCTTTTGATAGCGTAGTAATGTCTTTTCCTTTATATAAAATCTGACCTTTTGTAGCTTTGTCTAAAAGTAAAATAGCATTACCTAAGGTAGATTTACCACAACCGGATTCTCCAACTAATCCTAAAGTTTCGCCTTCATAAACATTAAAAGACACATTATTTACAGCTTTAAACGTTTCAGTCTTATTAAATAAACCAGATTTAGACATATATTCTTTTTCAAGATTTATGACTTCTAATAAAGGCGCTTTAGCATATATTTTTTTATGATTTATTTGTCGCATTTCGCTAGAAACAATGTCGTTAGATACTGTATTTTCAAGTACATCTGTAATTGTTGGTAATGTTTTTAAACGCACATTTAAAGACGGTCTAGATTTAATTAAAGCTTTAGTATAGCTATGTTCAGGATTGTTAAAAATGTTTTGTACTGTGTTTTGCTCAACAATTTCACCTTTATACATTACTAATACACGATTAGCAATTTCAGAAATCAAGCTTAAATCATGAGTAATAAAAATGATACTCATTTCAGTTTCTATTTGCAACTCTTTTAACAGACTAATAATGTCTTTTTGAACCGTTACATCTAAAGCAGTTGTTGGCTCATCTGCAATAAGTAATTGTGGTTTACAGGCAATAGCCATAGCAATCATAACGCGTTGTTTTTGACCACCAGAAATCTCATGAGGATAAGAATTGTAAACACGATCTGGATTTGGAAGTTTTACTTTTTCAAAAAGTAAAAGGGTTTCGTCTTTTACTTGCTTTTTTGAAAGAGAGGTGTGCTGAAATAAAATTTCTTCAACCTGTTTACCACAAGTCATAGATGGATTTAAAGAACTCATAGGTTCTTGAAAAATCATTGCAATTTTTTGTCCTCTAATATTTTGATACTGCTTATTATTTAATTGGGTTAAATCTGTGTTATCAAATACGATTGAACCAGAAGTGATTTTTGATATTTTTTTTGGAAGTAAACCTAAAATAGCAAGTGATGATACTGATTTTCCGGAACCAGATTCTCCAACAATTCCTACAATTTCATTTTTATAAATAGAATAGGAAATGTCTTTAATAATTGACTTGTCCATATCTTCATGTTTGAAGCTAATAGATAGATTTTTAATTTGTAGTAAAATATCAGTCATATAGAGTAAAAGTAACTAATTTCTTTCAATTGATTGAGGGTAAAACCGCACTTAAAAGCGAATGCTTTTTTTTATCATGTTTTTTATCGAAAAAATCAAAAATTTAAATGATATATCGATATATTTTTAATAATTTCAATAACAAATCAACAATAATTATATTAATCTGTTAAATATTCGATATGAAAAAAACAATTACTTTATCATTATTAAGTTTTTTAATGATGTTTTCTGTTTTTGCACAGCAAGACAGAAATTGTAGCTCAATGGAAAACCTAGAGTACAGAAAACAATTGGATCCAACTTTACAGCAAAGAATGGATCAAATAGAAACCTATACGCAACAACGTATTGCAGAATCTCAAAATGCAAGAATAGATGGTAGTATTATTACAATTCCTGTAGTTGTTCATGTAATTTATAGTAACTCAAACGAAAACATTAGTGACGCTCAGATTTTGTCTCAAATACAAGTTTTAAATGACGACTTTAGAAGACAAAACTCTGATGCAAATAATACTTGGTCACAAGCAGCAGATACTGAGATTCAGTTTTGTATGGCTTCTGTGGATCCAAGCGGAAATGCAACCAATGGTATTACTAGAAAATCTTCAAGCACAACAGCTTGGGGAACTAATGATGCAATGAAAAAGTCTAGCCAAGGAGGAGTAGATCCTTGGGACACTTCTCAATACCTAAATATGTGGGTTTGTAATATAGGAAGTAGTCTTCTAGGTTATGCACAGTTTCCTGGTGGTAGTGCAGCAACAGATGGTGTTGTTATGGGACCAAATTATTTTGGGTCTTCAGACCTTGGTTCTGGATTTTATTTATCTGCTCCTTTCGATAAAGGAAGAACAACAACGCATGAAGTAGGACACTTTTTAAATCTTCGTCATATTTGGGGAGATGGAGGATGTTCTGTAGACGATTTTGTAAGTGATACACCAACTTCTGATGCAGCTAACTATGGTTGTGCAACAGGACATGTATCTTGTAGTAGTACAGATATGGTTCAAAATTATATGGATTATAGTGATGATTCTTGTATGAACCTTTTTACACAAGGACAAAAAAGCAGAATGCGAACTGTATTATTATCAGGTGGTAGTAGAGCATCATTAGGTTTGTCTGACAAATGTAGTGGAGGAGGTACAACACCAACTTGTACAGATGGTGTTCAAAATGGCGATGAAACAGGTGTTGATTGTGGAGGTTCTTCATGTTCTCCTTGTCAAACAGCATGTAATGATAATGAAGTTAACGTATCTATTACGTTTGACAATTATCCAGAAGAAACTGCTTGGACACTTAAAAATGCTAGCGGATCTACTGTAGCTTCTGGTACATATTCATCTGCTAATGCAGATGGATCTACAGTAAATGAAACATATTGTTTACCAGATGGATGTTATGATTTTGAAATTACCGATGTTTATGGAGATGGTATTTGCTGTTCTTATGGTAATGGTTCTTATAGTGTAACCAATGGTTCAACAACTTTAGCATCTGGAGGATCTTTTACTAGTTCTGATACAACAAACTTTTGTTTAGGTGGAGTAGTAGATACCGTTAAACCAGTTATTACTCTTGTAGGTGCATCAACTATTAACTTAACTGTTGGAGATACTTATAACGAGTTAGGTGCAACAGCAACAGATGATATAGATGGGAATTTAACATCTAGTATTGTTATTTCTGGAACGGTTAATACTAATTCTGCAGGAACATATACTAGAAATTATAATGTAAGTGATGCAGCAGGTAATGCAGCAGATCAAGTATCAAGATCTATAGTAGTAAGTCCAGCAAGTACGTCTGGTTGCTCTGGAGCTATTTCATCATTCCCTTACACAGAAGGTTTTGAGTCTAATTTTGGAGCTTGGACACAAGGTAGTGGAGACGATTTTAATTGGACTAGACGTTCTGGTTCTACACCATCAAGTAACACTGGACCATCAAGTGCAGCAGCAGGTTCTCAATATGTATATATGGAGTCTTCTGCACCTAACTACTCTACTAAAAGAGCTATTTTAGTTTCGCCTTGTTTTGATTTAACAGGTCAAAATCAAGCAACACTAACTTTTGAGTATCATATGTATGGATCATCTTCAATGGGAAGCTTAAATGTTGCAGTAAGTACAGATGATGGTTCTTCATGGTCTACACTTTGGACTAGATCTGGAAACCAAGGTAATTCTTGGCAAGATGCAAGTATAGATTTATCTTCTTACGCAGGAAGCTCTGTTCTATTAAGATTAGATGGTACAACTGGTACAACATGGCAAGGTGATATGGCAGTAGATGCAATTTCACTTTCTAATGGAGCGACCTCTACAGATAAATGTGATGGTGTATCAGAATATGTAAGTGGTCAATCTTACTCTGTTGGAGATCAAGTAACTTATTTTGGTACTTTATATGAAAGAACTGCAACAGGTTGGATAAACTTAGGAGCTTGTGGTACAGCAAGAACTACCAATGAAGGTTTTGTTCAATATTTAGGAGTAGATATATCTGTATATCCAAATCCTGTAAAAGGAAACACGCTATTTGTTAAAGCTAATGTAGAAAACTTACCATTTACAGTGGTTAATATGTTAGGACAACAAGTTGCAAAAGGAATTACAACATCAAACGGAATAAATGTAAGTCAATTAGAAGCAGGCTTATACTTAGTACAGTTTGAAGTTAATGATACTATTGAAACTAGAAAATTTTTAAAGCAATAATATTGAATCCCTAAACTAACAGCGTTATTGTAAAAGTCCCGATTTTTTAATCGGGACTTTTTCTTTTAAATAAGTTAAAAAAACAAATCAGTATTTACATAAAAAAACCATAACTACCTCATTTTGAGCAATAAAGCTTTAAAAAACATCAACATTTTAATATTTTTTTCTTAAATTTAAATAATCAATAAAAGACTATTAATTCCTTTAAAACAACCAACAACATGAAACAACAAAAAACCATTTCTTTGTTAATTTTTTTCTTTGCATTTTTTGCATTTGCCCAAGAAAAAAGACAAAAAAAATTCGTCAAGTTTGACGATTCAGCAAAACATCAATTAAGAGATGCAAGTCAAATTATTAAAGACAATTTGCAATTATCATCAGATGATGAGTTAATGAAAATTAAATCAGAAACTGATCAATTAGGTTTCACACACGATAAATTCCAGCTATATTTTAATGGAATTAAAGTAGAATTTGCAACGTTTGAAGTACATGCAAAAAACGGATTAATTAAAACTATGAATGGTGAATTATTTTCCGCAGGAAAAATAGATATTACACCAACTTTATCTAAAGAAACCGCTTTTCAAAGAGCACTATCTCATACAGGTGCAGAGCATTATTTATGGGAATATCCAGATGCATGTAAAGAGATGGATAACTATAAAAAACCTGAAGGAGAATTATTGATTTTACCTGGTGAAGTAATAGGAGATTCTCAAGCACGATTAGCGTATAAATTTGATATTTATGCTACACAACCAATAAGTAGAGGGTATCTATATATAGATGCGCACACAGGAAAAACTTTGTTTTTTAATGCAATAATCAAACATGCTGAAAAATTTGGACATATTGGAGAAGTAAAAGAAGCTAGTAAGGTTGATAAAATAGAAACATTAGAAGCTATGTTTGTTTCTGGTTCTGCCCAAACTAGATACAGCGGAACACAAACGATAGAGACAACCTTAAGTGGGTCTAATTATACACTTAATGATGCAGGTAGGAAAGTATATACTCGTGATGCATTAAATCAATCCACTTCTGGTTATCCATATGTTTCTAATTATTCAGAATTTACAGATAACGATAATAACTGGACAACTGCAGAACATAGTGCTAATAAAGATAATGCTGCTTTAGATGCACATTGGGGAGCTATGGAAACTTATGACTATTTTAATAGTGTGCATAGTAGAAATAGTTATGATGGTAATGGAGCTCAAATTAGAAGTTATGTACATGTTAGTACTAATTATGATAATGCTTTTTGGAATGGATCTGTCATGTCTTATGGAGATGGTTCATCAAATGGAAATGAAGGAAATGGTAATTTTGATGCATTAACATCTATTGATGTTGCTGCTCATGAAATTGGACATGCTATATGTACTTTTACTGCAGATTTAGCTTATCAAAGAGAATCAGGTGGATTAAATGAAGGTTTCTCAGACATTTGGGGAGCAGCTGTAGAACATTTTGCTAAAGGAAACGGTAATGATTCTGCACCTTCTGCTGAGGTATGGTTAATTGGTGATGAAATTGATAGAAGAAGTGGATCTGTAGGGTTGCGTTCTATGAGTAATCCTAACGCTAGAAGTCAACCAGATACTTATGGTGGTACTTATTGGCAAGAACCAAACTGTGGCACACCAACTCAAGCTAATGATTATTGTGGTGTACATACAAATTCTGGAGTTTTAAACCATTGGTTTTATCTTTTAACTGCTGGTGGATCCGGAACAAATGATATTAATGATGTTTTTAATGTGTCAGGAATAGGTATGACAAAAGCAGCAACAATTGCTTATCGTACAGAGCGTTTTTACTTGTCTTCTAATTCAACTTTTGCAAATGCAAGAACAGGTGCTATCCAAGCTGCTGAAGATTTATATGGAGCCGGAAGTCAAGAAGTAATTTCTACTACCAATGCATGGTATGCAGTAGGTGTTGGATCAGAATATGTTCAAGCTTGTGCATTAGCAGCGCCTTCAAGTTTTGCTGGATCAAGTGTAAATGATAATGGATTTACAATATCATGGAATAGTGTTTCTGGTGCAGCTTCTTATACAGTAACAGTTAATGGGTCTTCTAATACAGTTTCTAGTACGTCTTATACAGCAACAGGATTAGACCCTGGTACTGCTTATTCTTGTACAGTTGTAGCAAATTGTTCAACTGGAGGAAGTGGTACAACATCTAGTACCTCTGTTACAACAACAGGAACAGCACCTTTAAATTATTGCGCTTCAGCTAGTACAAATATTAATGACGAATATATTGGAAGAGTACAATTAGGAGGAATTGATAATAGTTCTGGAGGACAATTCTATTCAGATTTTACTAGTATTTCAACAGGATTAACAAAAGGAACTTCAAATACTATTACAGTTACACCAATTTGGACAGGAACTGTGTATTCTGAAGGCTATTCGGTTTGGATAGATTATAATCAAGATGGTGATTTTGGAGATTCTGGTGAGCAAGTTTGGTCACAAGCTGTAACGCAAACAACACCAGTTAGTGGTAGTTTTACAGTACCAACAAGCGCAACAAATGGAGCAACTAGAATGCGTGTTTCTATGAAGTATAATGCTGTTCCAACATCTTGCGAAACCTTTACTTATGGAGAAGTAGAAGATTATACAGTTAATATTACTTCTGGAGTAGCAGATACAACAGCACCAGTTATTACACTGACAGGAGCTTCAATAATAAATTTAGAAGTTGGTGATACGTATAACGAACTAGGTGCAACTGCAACCGATAATATTGATGGAAATTTAACCTCTAGTATTGTCATTACAGGGACCGTTAATACAAATTCTGCAGGAACATATACAAGAAATTATAATGTAAGTGATGCAGCAGGTAATGCAGCCAGCCAAGTAACTAGAACAGTAGTAGTGACTGTGCCTGCTGACACAATAGCACCAGTTATTACACTGACAGGAGCTTCAATAATAAACCTAGAAGTTGGTGATTCGTATAGCGAGTTAGGTGCAACTGCAACAGATAATGTAGATGGAAATTTAACCTCAAGTATTGTCATTACAGGAACCGTTAACACAAGTCTTGCAGGAACATATACACGCAACTATAACGTTAGTGATGCAGCCGGAAATGCAGCAAATCAGGTTTCTAGAAGTATAGTCGTTACAGAGCCTATAACTGGAACAGGTTGTTCTGGTGGTATTTCTTCTTTTCCTTATAATGAAGGGTTTGAAAATACTCTTGGCGCTTGGACACAAGGATCTGGAGATGACTTTAATTGGACTGTTGATGCTAATGGAACACCTTCAAGCAACACAGGACCATCAAGTGCAAGCGAAGGGAGTTATTATGTTTACATGGAATCTTCTGCACCTAATTATTCAACAAAAAGAGCCATTTTAAACTCACCTTGTTTTGACTTAAGTGCAGTTACGCAAGCCACTTTTGAATTTAAATACCATATGTATGGATTAACTAATATGGGAAGTTTAGATCTAGAGATTAGTGATGATAACGGAACATCTTGGATAAGTGTTTGGAACAAATCTGGAAACCAAGGAAATGCTTGGGCAACAGCAATTATAGATTTATCAAGTTATACAGGTGGTTCTGTTCAATTACGTTTTAACGGAATTACTGGAACTACTTGGAGAGGAGATATGGCTGTAGATGCGGTTAATTTATCAACAGATGGTGGCGGAACAGGTAACTGTTCTAATGTAAACCTTTCAATTACGTTTGATAATTATCCAGAAGAAACAGCTTGGAGTATTGTAAATGCTTCTGGGACTACTGTTGCTTCAGGAGGAACGTATGGATCTCAATCAGATGGATCAACATTAAATGTTTCTGTTGGTTGTTTAGATGATGGATGTTATGATCTAATATTTACTGATACTTATGGAGATGGTATTTGCTGTTCTTATGGTAATGGATCTTATACTTTAACAAATACAGATTCTGGAACAACATTAGCATCTGGTGGATCATTTACTAGTACTGAAACTACTAATTTCTGTTTAAGTACTAGTACTGTAAATCATGGATTTACATCTACTGTAACAACATCTAACAATTTAGACCAGCAATTTAAAGTTTATCCAAATCCTGTAGAACAAATTTTAAATATAGATTTAGTTGGTTTTGAAGCACAAAGCTTCGAAATTAAAAACATGCTTGGACAAACAGTATTGAAAGGTCGTTATACCTCTTCAATTAATGTCTCAAAGTTTGATGCAGGCGTTTATGTTTTACAATTAAATATTGGTGAGAAAACAAAAGTGAAACGATTTATTAAACAATAAACAATTTTAGATAAAAAAGTAAAAGTCCCAACGAAAGTTGGGGCTTTTTTAATGGGTTTATATTCATAAATTTTGAATTGTTTTTTATTCAAAAACTGATTCTATTAATATTGAATTAAAACCAACTTCTAATTTAAATCAAATTTTCTTACATTCTTTAATGAAATTATTGGCTTTGAAATAGATGGTGGCTGATCCATATTATTACACATGTATAATCTCATCATCACTTAAAATACTATCACCACGAAGTCTTAAAAATATTTGTGCTACTGCAATAGTATCTTTTTCGCAATAGGTAATGATGCGGTCAATATCGTTGTCCTCATAATAGACTCTGTAGACTTCACTACCATCAATATCATCTTTTGGAGATGGTATACCTAAAACATGTGTCATTAGTTTAAGAGATGTGTAGGTTTTATAGTCACCAAACTTCCATAGCTCTAATGTGTCTAAATGTGGTACTTCCCAAGGTTTTTTACCAAATAGGTTTAATTTATAAGGTAATTCTATGTTATGGATAATCATACGACGTGCGATGTACGGAAAATCAAATTCTTTACCATTGTGCGCACATAATAAGTGCTTGGCTTGACTAAAATGAGAGATTAATAGATTTTTAAACTCGACTAGTAATTTACGTTCTTCGCCATAAAAAGAAGTGGTTCTAAACAAACGCGTAGTGCCTTGATTAGTAAAATAACCAACAGAAATACAAATAATCTTTCCAAATTCTGCCCAAATACCAGCACGATCATAAAATTGTTCTGCAGAAAACTCTTCCTTGCGTTGGTAACGCGATTTTGCTTCCCAAAGCTCTTGTGTGGTTTTATCTAATTCAGAAAAATTTTCAGTTTCTGGAACCGTTTCGATATCTAAAAACAAGATGTTTTCTAGGTTAAGTTTACTAATCATGATTATTACTTTTTCATATCCAACATCTTATAAGCTTCATCTATATAAAGCGAAATATCTTCTGTAAATGCACCTACTCCTGCATCTGGAGACTTTTGATGACCTAAACGTACTATAATAACGTTGTCTTCTGGTTGTACAATAACGTATTGACCTAAATGACCACGCATCATTTTAAAATCTTTACCATTATGGTTTTTAAGCCACCAACCATAACCATATTCTGGACTAGACGGAAAACGTGGTTTCAAAGATTTTGCTACAAAAGCTGAGTCTAATATTTGTTGTCCATTCCATTGTCCATGGTCTTTATATAGTTTTCCAAAACGTGCAAAATCTTTTGCATTACTAGCGATACAACAATAAGCTTTTACTAGATCATCCTCTTCGCTATCTAATTGCCATAAAGTTGAATTTTCACTATTTAAAGGTTTCCAAAAACTATCACTTAAATAATCGTACATTTTCTTACCAGTAGCTTTTTCTATAACCATTGCTAGCATTTGTGTGTCACCACTTGCGTATTTAAAAGATTGTCCAGGTGTTGTTACTACTTTTAATCCATTCATTACTTTTTGTAAATCGTCATCAAAATAGGCACGTGTTGTAATAGATAAAGGCGAGTAATAGGCTTCGTCCCAATTGGTTCCAGATGCCATACTTGATAAATCTCCAACAGTCATTTTTGCTGCTTCTCCATCGCAAAAAGCTGGAAGAAAATCGCAAACAGGTTGGTCTAAACTTTTAATATATCCTTCCATAATGGCTTTACCCATTAATCCAGACACATAACTTTTAGCCATAGAGAAAGAGTTGGATTTTGAGTTTGCATTATAGCCATCATAATAGTTTTCAAACCAGATGCTATCATTTTTAATAATTACGTAAGCTATTGTTCCCCAATCTTTATTGGCTTTTTGCAATATTGATGTTTCTGTAGCAGAATTGTAATTTTTATGATTTGGCCAAGGTTGAGGTGTTCCGTTTTCTATAACCTGGTTATCAAACTTATGATAATCGTCTAAAAAGGCAGTTGTATGTCCACGCAAATAAATAGTACGTACAGCTTTAATAAGGTAATCTGTATCTGTTATATAAAGAGTTGCGATTAGTAATCCAAAAAGTACAACTAGTACTTTTAGAAGTTTTTTGATAAATTTCATTTAAATAATGTTAGATATTAAATATAGGAAAATTAAAACTATATTTTAAAGAGATTCCTTTGAAAAAAAAAGAATTAAAATAAGCTTTGTTGCTTATATGGACTTTCGTGTTCTAGCAACCATTGTTTTCTGTGCAATCCGCTAGCATAACCGGTTAAACTTCCGTCACTACCAATGACGCGATGACAAGGAATAATAATCCATAACGGGTTTTTACCATTAGCATTTGCTACAGCACGAATGGCTTTAACGTCTCCTAATTTTTTTGAAAGTGAAAGATAAGATGTGGTTTTTCCATATGGAATATTCTGTAGTTCTTCCCAAACGTGTTTTTGAAAAATAGTGCCTTGTGGATTTAACTTTAAGCTGAATTGTTCTCGTTTACCCTCAAAATATTCGTTTAGTTGAATGACACAATCTTCTAAAACATCTGGAATAATATCTGTTACTTTTTCTTTAGATTTCCACTGTCTTGAGGAAGACAAATTACCTGTTTTGCCTTCATAATTTTCGACAAGCGTATTGTCATTTAAAACACCTACTGATGCAATACCATTTATATCACCTATTATTTTGGTAAACCCTAAAGGTGATTTGATAATGCATTCTTCCATATATTATTCTGGACTATTTTCGTCTATGATTCCTAATTTTTTAGCGCGAGCTTCCCAACTCTTTCTAGCTAGACTTTGCAGATCACTTACGTTATCACTTTCGTCCATAATTTCCATTCCTAAAAGGGTTTCAATAACGTCTTCCATAGTTACTAATCCACTTACACTTCCATACTCATCAACCACTAAAGCCATGTGATTTCTGGTTTCTACCAATTGTTCAAATAAGGTTGGGATTGGTAAATTACGGTCTACAATAATGATATCTCTTTTAAGTTCGACTAACTTTTTTGAGCCATGACCTAAAGCCATTTCTTTAAAAATTTCGTCTTTTAAAACCAGTCCTTTTATATTGTCTTCTGTATCTGAATAGACTGGAATCCTAGAAAAACGAAGATTCATGTTTCTATTAAAAAAGTCTTCCACTGTTGTAGTTTCGTTTTCAGATTTCATGACTGTACGAGGTGTCATTACGTTTTTTGCAAACACTTCTTTAAAAGTCAATAAGTTTTTAATAATCCTACTTTCATTACCTTCAAAAACACCTTCTTCATGTGCCATATCTGCCATAACCAAAAATCCTTCTCTGCTTAAAACACTTCCATGACCTTTACCACCAATTAACTTTGTAGTTAATTGCATTAGCCATAATAAACCTGTCCATTTTAATGGAAAAATTAAAATATTAAGTGCAGTGGTAGTAAATCCTGCTAGACTTTTCCAGTAGGTTGCACCAATGGTTTTTGGAATAATCTCTGAAGCGACCAAGATTAAAATAGTCATGACTGCTGATACTATAAATACACCATAACCACCTTCGCTACCATATAACCCTTCTGCTTCTTTACCCACTAAAATGGCACCTACTGTATGTGCAATTGTATTTAAGGTTAGAATAGCAATTAGTGGTCTGTCTACGTCTTTTTTAAGTTCTTCAAGGTTGGTTGCAAATGCTTTGCCTTCTTGCTTTTTAACGTTAATAAACGTTGGTGTTACACTTAAAAGTACAGCTTCTAAAATAGAGCATAAAAATGAGAAAAATATTGATATGACTCCGTAAAATATTAGTAATCCCATGAATGATTGTTAATTAATTTGCTACGAATTTACGATAATAATTTAACAACATCCTTAGCAAAATAACTTGCAATGATATCTGCTCCAGCACGTTTGATTGCAATAATTTGTTCCATCATTACTGCATCATGGTCTAACCAACCTTTTTCTGCAGCAGCTTTTAGCATGGCATACTCACCAGACACTTGGTACACAGCAACAGGTACATCAACTTCGTTTTTAATTTCTCGTACAATATCCAAGTAGCATAAACCTGGTTTTACCATGACGATGTCTGCACCTTCGTCAATATCCATTTCGGTTTCTCTGATGGCTTCAAAACGGTTTGAAAAATCCATTTGATAGGATTTTTTATCTTTTGGTACATCTTTTATATCTGCAGGAGCAGAGTCTAAAGCGTCTCTAAAAGGACCATAAAAAGCAGATGCATATTTTGCCGAATAGCTCATAATACCTGTATCTATAAATCCTTCGTCTTCTAAGGTTTCTCTAATAGCTAAAATGCGACCATCCATCATATCGCTTGGTGCCACAAAATCTGCTCCAGCTTGTGCGTGAGATAAACTCATTTCTGCTAAAACTTCCACAGTATCATCGTTTACAATTTTACCGTTTTCTATAATTCCGTCGTGTCCAAAAGAAGAATATGGATCTAGCGCAACATCTGTCATTACTAACATGTCTGGACAAGCGTTTTTAACGGTCTTTATAGCACGTTGCATTAATCCGTTAGGATTTAGTGCTTCTGTACCTTTATTGTCTTTTAAATTGTCTGGTACTTTTACAAATAGTAAAACAGATTTTAAACCTAGTTTCCAGATCTCTTTGACTTCTGCTTCTAATAAATCCAAACTAAAACGATAGTAATTTGGCATTGATGCTATTTCTTCTTTCACACCTTTACCTTCCACTATAAAAAGTGGTACTAAAAAATCGTTTGGAGAGATTATAGTTTCTCTTACCAAACTTCTTATTGACTCGTTAGTTCTTAATCTTCTATTTCTTCTAATTGGATACATTTCTATTAGTTAAAAGTTAATAAGTATAAAGTTAAAAGTTGTTTCCTTATACTTATAAAATTTGTGTTTTATATTATTTACTAAACCCTAAGTAATACCATTGATCATTTTCTTTTATAAAAGCAGATTTTTCATTAATGACATCTACATTTCCGTTTTCATAAAAATAAGCATTAAATGTGACTGTGCCTTTTGTGTCATTTTTTAAACCGTTTGTGGTGTCTTGTATTTCAAGCTTAATCCACTCGACAGATTTAGCCCATTGTACAATTGCTTTTTTCTGTGATAATGGTCTTGTGGTTTTATGATGTGTTTGCATTAAATAATTACCATTTGCTAAAACAAAAGCGCTATATCTAGAGCGCATTAGTTGTTGAGCTGTCTCAGTTTTTCCTTGGTTTAAATGAAAGACTTTACAGCAAGCATCATAGGTTGTGTTATTTCCGCAGTAACAATTCATTTTAAACCCAATCTATAGGTTTTTTTAATACTTTGATTAATTTTTCTTCTTCACTTCCAGCTTCAGGATTATGATCATAAACCCATTGCACATGAGGAGGCAAACTCATTAAAATACTTTCAATTCTCCCATTGGTTTTTAAACCGAAAAGGGTTCCTTTATCGTGTACCAAATTAAACTCTACATAACGTCCACGTCGTATTTCTTGCCAATCGCGTTGCGCTTTGGTGTACTCTAAATCTTTTCTTTTTTCTACAATTGGGATGTAAGCTTCTAAAAAACTATCACCAACTTGAGTAACAAAATCATACCAATTTTGCATGCTCATATCTTCAGTAGCTTTACAATAATCAAAGAATAAACCACCCAAACCACGACCTTCATTTCTGTGCGAATTGTAAAAATACTCATCACATCGTGCTTTGTACTTTGGATAAAATTCTGGATTATGTTTATCACAAGCCCTTTTACAAGTTTGATGAAAGTGTTTTGCATCCTCATCAAACAAATAATAAGGCGTTAGGTCTTGACCACCACCAAACCATTGATCTACAATGTTTCCGTCTTTATCATACATTTCAAAATAACGCCAATTAGCGTGTACAGTTGGTACCATTGGATTTTTTGGATGTAACACTAAGCTTAATCCACAAGCAAAAAAATCGGCATCTTCCACACCAAAATATTGTTGCATGCTGTCTGGTAGTTTTCCATGAACACCAGAAATATTGACACCTCCTTTTTCAAAAACATTTCCGTTTTCTATAACTCGTGTACGTCCACCACCACCTTCAGGTCGTTTCCATATATCTTCTTGGAAGGTTGCTTTTTCGTCAATTTTTTCTAGTCCAGCAGTAATACTGTCTTGTAATTGATGTATGTATTTAAAAAATTTATCTTTCATTATATAATTCGTATAACTCCATATCTAGTGGGTTTTCGCCAACTGGAGTAAATTCGTTTTTTAAGGTTTTAATCCATTTAAAACTATTGTTTTGGGCTACTTTTACACTGCCAATATTGGTTTTGTATACAATTATTTGAAGAGTTTTTAAGTTTAATTCTGTAAAGGCATAATCCGAAAGGGTTTTAATAGCTTTTGATGTTATTCCTTTTTTTTCAAAAGGATAACCAATACAATAAGCAAATTCACCTTGTTTTTTAGACCAATCTAACTCTTTAATATAGATTATACCAACAAGTTCTCTAGTTTTAGATTGTTTTATTGTGAATAGGAATTCGTCTTTATTATCAAATTGTTTAGCTTTTTTATTGACAAATAATTGCGATAATGTTGGTGTTAAATTTTGTTCTAAGGTCTTAGGAAAATAACGTTGTAACCTGTCTTGATTAGCAATCATAAAATCGCAAACTTTCCAAGCGTCTCCACTATGGATTTGGTTGATTTCAAAATCATCAAACTGAGCGATCATTGTAGTAGTTTTTGGTTTTCGGTTTTGATTTGTTTTATTGTAGTAATAGAGCCAGCTGTTACACTAAGTGGTAATACTAAAACAACACCAATAACCGGAATTATTAAAAGCATTATAAAAACTAAACCGTTACCAATAGCTAAACCTCTATTTCGTCTTACAAAGTTTACACTCTCTTTAAAGTTAAAATGTCTTTCTAGTGTATAGTCCATGTTTCCAAAACCTGCATAATACCCTTGTATAAGCAATAATAAAATTGCTGAAAAAATATTAACAACAGGAATAAATTTTAGCAATAAAATAGGAACCGTTATTAGTAATTCGCGAGTAAGGTTTCTAAAATTTATTTTAATTCCTCTCCAAAGTTGCTCTTCAAAAGATGTTTTTCTGTGATTATGATTAGTGACTCCTGTTAAATGTGTTTCGATCTTTTCTGAGACTGGACCCATAAATGGAGCCGACAAAGCCATTATAATATGTTTAAAAAAGATAAGTCCAATAGCAAAAATAATTATGAAACTAATAATGGTAGAAAAGGAGGTAAAGGTGTCTTTTCCCCAATCCCAAAACCATATTTTTGCTATATAATTACCAACATTATCTGATAATCCATATGCTGAAAAGCCTATTGTTATTGCGACAATAACACTAATAATAATTGGTATAAAAAAGTATTTCCAGAGCTTTAGTTTTGAAATTAAAGCAAAAGCACCAGAGTAACCGTTAATACCTTTTATTATATTTTGTATCATACTTTATAAGACGCAATTTATTTTATTATGTTACGCTTTATATTCTTTTACAGCATCAATAAATGCTTTGGCATTTTCTAATGGGATGTTAGGTAAAATACCATGACCAAGATTAACAATATACTTGTCTTTACCAAACTCGTTAATCATTTGTGTTACCATTTTTTTGATTTCTGCTGGTGGCGAAAATAATCTGGTTGGATCAAAATTACCTTGTAAAGTAATGTTTCCACCAGTTAGATAACGTGCGTTTCTAGCAGAACAAGTCCAATCTATTCCTAATGCAGAAGCACCAGATTTAGACATTTCATTTAAAGCAAACCAACATCCTTTACCAAAAGCAATTACTGGAGCTTCGTCTTTTAAAGCGTCAATTATTTGCTGAATATATTGCCAAGAAAACTCTTGATAATCTACAGGAGATAGCATTCCTCCCCAACTATCAAATACTTGGACAGCATTAACACCTGCTTTTACTTTTTCTTTTAAGTAAGCAATTGTTGTGTCTGTAATTTTTTGTAATAATTGATGTGCTGCTACTGGATTTGTAAAACAAAACTCTTTAGCTTTATCAAAGTTTTTAGAGCCTTGTCCTTGTACACAATAGCAAAGTATTGTCCAAGGTGAACCAGCAAAACCAATTAACGGAATCTCATTGTTTAGTTTTTCTTTGGTCATTTTTATTGCTTCGTAAACGTAGCTTAAAGACTCTTTTACATCTGGAACAATTACGTTATCCACGTCTTTTTGTGTACGTACTGGATTTGGTAAATAAGGACCAAAATTAGGCTTCATTTGTACCTCAATATTCATAGCCTGAGGTATTACTAAAATGTCACAAAATAAAATTGCAGCATCCATTCCGTAACGACGTATAGGTTGTACTGTAATCTCACTAGCTAATTCTGGAGTTTGACAACGCGTAAAAAAATCGTACTTAGCCTTTATTTCCATAAATTCTGGTAAGTAACGACCTGCTTGACGCATCATCCAAACTGGTGGACGCTCTACTGTTTCTCCTTTTAATGCTCTTAAAAATAAATCGTTTTTTATCATTTTAAACGTAATATTCGTTTACTAATTCTATAACACTTTCTACTGTTGGTACTTTTGCAATTCTAACATCTCTAAAATGCTTACTTGCTTCTTTTGCTGTGGTTTCTCCAATACAAAACGCAATTGTATTGTCTTCTACTGTATTTTCTTTTTTAAAACTTTGTACAGTTGATGGGCTATAAAACATAACACCTTCAACGGTTTCTGGAAGTTTTACACTATCTAATTTAGTCTGATAGGCTTCTACTTCTTTAACTGTAATGTTGTTTTCTTCTAAAATAGTTGGTAACTCATCCAATCTAATGTCACTACAAAAATAAGTTACTTCTGTACCTTCCATAAATTCGACTAAATACTCGGCTAATTTTTTTGCGTTTTTTTCTGCATGTATAACATTACCAATACGCTTTTCTATCATTTTTTTAGTACGTCGTCCTACACAATAAATGTTTTTAAACTGAAGTTCTACCGCAGAATAGTTAGTAAGCAATGCTTCTACAGCATTTTGACTTGTTATAATAACATTTTTAATTTCGTTTTTAAGAAATCTTGGATGAATCCTGTTTAAACTGATTTTTACAAAATCTGAGCTTTCTGCTTTTACTTTTTCATTAAATAGAAAACCTTGGTCTTTAGTTAATGACTTTGTAGAATATACGTTTGTCTTTACGTAAGATTCTTTAAGTTGATCCATTAAACGATTACCACCACGATCTAATATGTAATCAGCACACCACTCTGCAATATCATGATGTTCGCCTAAAGCTTTGACACGTTTTACATGTATTTTTTTAGTACCATCTTTACTTAAAAGGATGCCTTCAAAGTTTACCTCTTCATCTTTGATATATGCTAAGCCACCAATTGGAGCTGTACAACCACCTTCAAGTTTGTTTAAAAACTCACGCTCAATTGAAGTGCAAATTTGTGTTTCTTGGTGATTAATTTCGGCTAGAATAGTTTGTGTTTCTTCATCGTCTTCCATTGCTGCAATCATAATTGCACCTTGTGCAGGAGCAGGAACCATCCATTCTAAATTTACTGCATCTTCTGGTCTTAAATCTAAACGACCTATTCCAGCTGCTGCGAAAATTGCTCCATTCCAGTCGCTATCTTCCAGTTTTTGTAATCTGGTATTTACATTACCTCTAATATCTACAACAGTATGTGTTGGATAACGGTTTAACCATTGTGCACGTCTGCGTAAACTTCCGGTTGCAATTATGGCTTCTTTTGAAGATAAAAACTCTTCATTATTTTTAAAAAGTAGCGTGTCTCTAACATTACCACGTTTTAAAACTGCTGCTTGTATGATTCCTTTTGGTAATACTGTTGGCACATCTTTTAAAGAGTGTACTGCAATATCAATATCTCCATTTAGCATGGCTATATCTAAGGTACGTGTAAAAATTCCTGTAATACCAAGTTCATATAAAGGCTTGTCAAGCACTAAGTCTCCTGTAGATTTTACAGGAACTAAAATGGTTTTATGACCTAAATGTTCTAATTGACTTTGTACTGCTTTGGCTTGGTAAAGTGCCAACTCGCTATCACGAGTTCCAATTCTAATAGTTTTAGACATGTTTTGCGGTGTTTTCTAATTGAAACACTTTTTTTATAAGATCCAAGCTTTCGTCTGTAGAAAAAGCATCATCTTTTAAGTGATGCGCGAAATGATTGGTTATTTTTTGAATAATTTTATTGCTAATAATTTCGGCTTGTTCTTCATTAAAGTTAGCCATTTTTTTGCGTTGCGTATCTAGCTCTGCGTTTTTAAAATCTTGTAATTTATGTTTTAAAGCTTTTATTGTAGGTGCAAATCTTCTGGTTTCTAACCAACCAATAAATTCTTCTTTTAGATCTTCAATAATACTTTCTGCTAAAGGAATATGTAGTTTTCTACGCTCTAAAGTTTCATCGGTAATTTGCGATAAATCATCTAAATGTATAAGCTTTACGTTAGGTAGTTCTGTAACGTTGTCGTTAACATTTTTAGGAATAGACAAGTCTAAAATTAATAAGTCTTTTTTAGTTTGTATTAACTGTTTGTCAACCGTTGGGTTTTGTGCTCCAGTTGCTACAATTAATATATCTGCATCACTAATCTCTTCTTGTAGATTGGCATAATCTTTTACCACTAAATTAAATTTCCCCGCAATTGCTTCAGCTTTTCCTTTAGTCCTATTTATTAATGTAATATGCTCGTTTTTGGTGTGTTTTACTAGGTTTTCGCAAGTATTACGACCAATTTTACCTGTTCCAAATAGTATAATGTTTTTATCTGTTACGTTTTGTATAGTATTTAAGATATATTGTACAGATGCAAACGATACACTAGTTGCACCAGAAGATATTTCTGTTTCTGTTTTAATGCGCTTGCTAGCCTGAATAACTGTATTAACTAAACGCTCTATAAAAGGGTTTAATAATCCTAAGTCTTTAGAGATAAAAGCACTTTTTTTAAGTTGTCCAATAATTTCAAAATCACCTAAAATTTGACTATCTAACCCAGAACCTACTCTAAATAAATGAGAAATTGCCTCGTTACCTTTATAGATATAAGCAAATTTTTGAAACTCTTCAACAGTCCCTTTTGTGTTGTCACAAAGCAATTGGATTAGTTGATATGGGTGTTGAGCAAAGCCATAAATTTCTGTACGGTTACATGTAGATGTAACTATAAGGCTTTGGATACCATTAGATTTAGCTTGATTTAAAAGCGCAAGTTTAGACTGATCATCTAAACTAAAATGACCTCTAATTTCTGCATCTGCTTTTTTATAGCTTAAACCTAAGGCGTAAAAATATGTGCCTGTTGACATTTGATAGTGCTCCATTTACCTGACTGGGACTTTGTTGAAAGCAAATTTATGTTGTATCTTATTTAAAAAGTAACGCTGAAAGAACTTTTAATATCGTTTGTGGTTTTTTAGCGTTAAAATTTACATTACTATGATATTTGTCATATTTTAGCACTAAAATCAGGGGTTTTAAGCAGTATTGTTTAGAATTAATCTAAATAACATTAATTTATGTCGTTATCATCTTCTTTAAAAAATGTCGCTGAAGGTTCTTTTGAAGAAACTCAGGTTGATCAAGGTGTTTTTGTATTGACTTATCAAAACGAAACGACTAAAAACCAAATAGTTGAACGTTTTATAGATAGTAGTTTTATTCAGTTTCATTTTTGTTTAAAAGGTAAAAGTGACTTTATTTTTAATAGTGGAAGTTATACTTTAAACATTGCTGAAGAAACCTCTTTATTACTTTATAATCCACAACGTGATTTGCCAATTCATTTGGAAGTTAATCCAGATTGTTGGTTGGTTTCGGTTTTAATTTCGATTAAAAATTTTCATGGTTTGTTTTCTCAAGAAGCAGATTATATTACTTTTTTAAGTGATGATAATAAAGACAAAAAGTATTATAAAGACGGAAAGATTAGCCCATCTATGGCTATTGCTTTAAACCAAATTATTAATTATAATCTTAACTCTTCTATTAAAACATTGTACTTTAAAGGAAAAGCTTATGAGTTATTAAGTTTATACTTTAATAGAGGAGAAGATGCTAATGTTGAGCAATGTCCTTTTTTAGTTGACGAGACCAATGTTGCAAAAATAAAACAAGCTAAAGATATTATTATAGCTAGAATGTCTAAGCCTCCAACACTTCAAAAATTATCTGAAGAAATTAATTTACCGCTTAAAAAATTAAAAGAGGGTTTTAAGCAAATTTATGGAGATTCTGTGTTTAGTTTTTTGTTTGATTATAAAATGGAAGTAGCAAGAAAATTACTTGAAACTGGTACTAGTAATGTAAACGAAGTTGGTTTAAAAGTGGGTTATAGTACGTCTAGCCACTTTATTGCTGCTTTTAAGAAAAAATATGGTATTACTCCTAAAAAATATGTGCAGTCTATATAAAAAAAGCGCTTAATTAATTAAGCGCTTTTTTTAAGTTTTTATTAGTGTTAATAGCCTCCACTATCATCCAATCGTTTTCGGTTTTTATGGATAACTAAGTCTAAGACGTCTTTTATTAGTTCGTCTTCTTCCTCGTTTTCGTTTATATAATCACCACTATAACCAGATTCGTAATAAACATCTGTTTGTATCCTATCTTCATGTTCTGGCTTCAAAAATCCTGCGTAATAAAAACGTTTGGTTTCGTCTTTATCTTCTTTTTGTACTAGCATGTAAAAGTACATGTCACCTTCTTTATCATCATCTGTTTTAAAGGCTTTTTTACCTAAAAAGTGAATGGAATCACGTTCTTTTTCTATAGTTGTTGTATTAAACAAGGTGGATTTAGCATACATTTCTTGTGTAATAGTTTTTGCTAAATAGGGTTTGTATAGCTTTTTTCTGTACATCCTATCGACTAATGCTGCTTGGTTTTTGTAGTCGTCAATGGTTTTTTCTTTTAGTTTTTCAGGTATAGTTTCTCCTGCTTCTTCCAATAAAACATAGTAAGTACTTAATGCAGAGACGTTATCACTATCTAGTAATTTATCAAAAAAGTTTTTGGCTTCTGTTTCTTTTCTAAACGGAAAAATTAGCTTTACAAACGTATATAATGAGCTACTGTAAGACCTGTAGCTGTAACTAGATTTAGATCCTAGACTACGTTTTACTTCTATTTTACCATCCTTTATAAGTTGTTTTTTAAACTTTTTATAAGATTTAGTTTTAATAATACTACTATCTTTTAGTCGTGCTAACAACTCGTAAATAGGTTCTTTATACTCCTCAATAGTTGTAAACTCCATTAAATCTGGAAATAGCGTTTTTTTAAGCTCTAAAGAATCTTTATAATTATAAAACATTGAGCCTATGGATCCACTTAACGGTAAATCTTTATTTAGTAAGCTTAAAAATGCTGAGTAAGATTTTTTTGTTTTTTTGTTAAGTAATGATCTTAAAATAGTGTTTTGGATGTCTGGTTTTGAATAAGAGTCTACATATAGTTTATTTAAAAACGCATCTGTCCTTGGGTCTTCAAGCTCTGCTAATTCTGATATTAAAAAGGTTTTAAAGTCTTCTTTGTTTTCTGGAAATTCAAAGTTTTTAATTAAATCTATCATTGTACTAGCGTTAGATTTATTAAATTTTATTTTAGACTTAGCTTTAAAAACAATACTATCATTATCACGTAATGCTTTAAAGAAGCGTTCAGTTTTATCGCTAAAAACAGACTCTCCTAAAAGCGTATCTAATGGTTCAAAAGTATCGTAAAAATTAGTGATAAAGTCTGAAGGTTTAGAAATAGAATCTGTTAAACTCTTAATTTCAAAAAGCGCTCCTTTTTTAAGGATGTTTTTAACTAGAATTGCTTTTGCGCTTAAGGAGTCTTTTAAAGTATATTCATAAAAAAATTGATCGTCTTTTTTGTATTTCTTTTTATTTGAGACTTTATATTTTTTAAACCCATCAATATCTTCAAGAGATTTTACTTCGTCATCAATCTCGTTCCATAAACTATCTACATTTTTATACATCTGTAAATCATGAAACTTCATTCTGGTTATAAAAACCTGCTCATTTGCTTTAGAGTAGTAGGTTGTACGTTTTGTCTTTTCTTCGTAGTCCTTTGGTTTACTATAACTATAATAATCGTAAGGTGGAGTTGCTTTTGTATTTGTTAAAACAGAAAAATGTAATGATGTATCTGTTACTTTTTCATAACCTTCTTGCTTAGGTGTTTTAAATTTAAAAGAATTAAAAAAGCTATCTGCTTTATCTTTAGTTTGTCCAACATAACCTAATAAAAAGTAGCTACCATCTTTTACTATACTTTTTAAATAAATACTTTCGGTAGAAGTTGAATCCTTTTTAGCAAACCCTTCGTAAGATGTGTATTTTTTTGTTTTGTATTCACCTTCAGAGTCTTCTATTTCAAAATCTTTTAAGAAGTTTGTCACAATAAATTTAGCTTCAAATTTATCTTCTTCGATGTAATACACATCGTTATAAGCTATTTCTTTTAAAAAGTAATAGTCATCATTTACTTTTCCTTGGATTAGCTTTTGACCAGCATTTTCAATATTATCTGTAGTGTTGTATTCTGGAAAATTTACCTCGTATTTATTATAAGTAGACGTAAATGTATTAAAGTTATTACTTGGAGTTTTAAATTTAATTGAATTAAAAATAGGTGCTTCATGCTTTAAGACATACTCTTTTTGACCTGCAAATTTTATAACAATAACCTCAAAAGGTGTTTTGTAAATATGGTATTTTTGATAGTCTCCTTTTTTGGTTTTATTTAAGATGCTAATTCCTGGATAAGGTGCTGTTATTGCTTCTTTTTTTATGATATCTCCTGGAATGTCTTCAAACAAAAAGTTATCCAAACGTTCTAAAGAGATTTCTTTTTCATTTGGTAGATAATCGTAAATGTTAAATCTGCTTATGGTTAAATAAGCACCATTTGTCATGTCTGGAGAGATATAATATTTTTGACCACTATAATAAAACTCGTATAAATCTGTAAAGGTCTTTATAGACAAAAACCCATCTGGTGTTGTTTGGGTTTTAACCGTTGGAGGAGAAATATAATCTTCAATTTGCTCTTTTTTAGTTTGAGCAATACTAGTTTGTTCAGACACTATAGGTTTTACAGTATATCCTTTGTCTTCTAACATTTTAATCATTCCTTTTTCTCCAGGTAAATGCGCTGCACCTACACCTGCAAAAACAGTTTGAGTTTGCATTAAAGAGTCCAAAACAATAACCATATTGTCGTTACGCTTATATAACATATGCTCTCTAAAAAATTCTGTATTAGAGGCTGCTCCAATCGAGTCTAATAATGCTAAATTACGATCACAATAGGTGTTTTCCTGGACTAAATAAGGGTTTTCTTTTTCGTATAACTTTGTTAACCAAGGGTCTATTTTGTTTTTTTTAGCATTACGTTGCGCTTTAGATACTAAAAAACGAGACTCTTCAATATCTTCTAAACTATATATTTTTTTGTTTTTCTTTTTACCAGCTTGGTAAATAAACATGTCTAAATATGTTTCTTCTTCAAAATTATCTGCATAACCATCCTTTCTATATAAATACCCATTAATCATTCTATTATCAGACCTTATACTTCCTCTAATGGCTACTTCTTCAGGGTGTTCTGATCCAAAAAGACTAGAATAAAAGTTTTTATCATAACTCTGCGAGTAGTTTTGTGGTGTTAATGTTGTGGTTTCATAATTAAAAGCTAACCAGGTCGATGGGTCAGACTCTAAAGCAACACTTTCGCAGTTTTCTAAAGCTTTAAAAAACACATCATCTAACCTAAAGGCAACTTTTGCACTGACGTGCATTGTTCCGTAAATGTATGATGGTTTAGTTAATTTATTTCCAGTAATTTCCCAAAGTAAACTTCGGTCTGTGTTTTGTTTTTGTTCTTGAGAAAATGAGGCAAAAGAAATTGCACAGAATAGTGCAAGGATGTAATTTTTCATATATTTTATTAAATATCTATATGTAAATATATTAAACTAAACTTTATTTGAAAGTTTTAAGCCTTAATAATAACACTGTTTTAGTAAAATCAGGACATTAAGTTTGTTATAAAATATAATTTAGAGTTGTATTTTTGCTTTTGAAAAAGAATAAAACATGAAAAAAGGCGTATTATTTGTTAATCTAGGTTCACCAGATAGTCCAGAACCTAAAGATGTAAAAAAATATTTAGGTGAATTTTTAATGGATCCACGTGTTATAGATATTCCTTTGGTAGCTAGAACAGCTTTGGTAAAAGGAATTATTTTAAATACAAGACCAAAACAAAGTGCAAAAGCTTATAAAAAAATTTGGTGGGAAGAGGGATCTCCATTAATTGTTTTAAGCGAAAGGTTACAAAACAAAGTTCAAGAAAAAGTAAAGTATCCTGTTGCTTTAGCTATGCGCTATGGTAGCATGACTATAAAAAAAGGATTGCAAGAATTAGTAGACAAAGGTGTGGATGAAGTCTTTTTAATTCCATTATATCCTCAATTTGCTATGGCAACTACAGAAACTATTTTGGTGTTAGCAGAAGAGATTAGAGAAGCAAATTTCCCTAATTTAAAAATAGAAAGTTTACCAGCTTTTTATAATAATCCAGAGTATATAAAAGTGTTGGCAGAGTCTATTAAAAAAGACTTAAACGGAAAAACATATGATCATTTATTGTTTTCTTACCATGGTGTTCCAGAACGTCATATTAGAAAAAGCGATGTTACAAATGGACATTGTAAAATAGATGGTAGTTGTTGTGTTACACCTAGTAAAGCACATGAGTTTTGTTATAGACACCAATGTAAAGAAGTAACAAGACTTGTCGCAGAATATTTAAACCTTGAGGATAATACTTACTCAACATCATTTCAATCGCGTTTAGGATTTGACCCTTGGTTACAACCATATACAGATCGTACTATAGAACGTTTAGGTAAAAGCGGAATTAAAAATATGGCAATTGTTACACCAGCTTTTGTTAGTGATTGTCTAGAAACTTTAGAAGAAATTGCAATGGAAGGTCAGGAAATTTTTCATGAAGTTGGAGGAGAAAAATTTAGAACAATACCTTGTTTAAATACAGATCAAAATTGGGTTAATTTATTAGCTAATTGGATTAATAATTGGGCTAATAATACAGTTGAAGCATCATAACTTTATGGAGTATTATAATTACATAAAAGCGTTACACTTAATTTTTGTTGTGACTTGGTTTGCAGGATTATTTTACATTCCAAGACTATTTGTATATCAAATAGAAGCGTTTCATAAACCTTCTCCAGAGAAAGAAATTTTAGGAAAACAACTTAAATTAATGGCTAAACGGTTATGGTATATTATTACTTGGCCAAGTGCAATTTTAGCCACTATTTTTGCTGTGTGGTTGCTAATTTTGCAACCTTATTGGTTGCAACAACCTTGGATGCATGTTAAGTTAGGCTTTGTAATATTACTTTTTTTATACCAATTTCAAACTCAGGTTTATTTTAAACAATTACAAAATGATGTGGTTAAAAAAACTTCAAATTTTATGAGGATTTACAATGAAGGCGCAACCTTCATTTTATTTGCTGTAGTGTTTTTAGTAATTTTAAAAAGCGCAATAAATTGGGTGTTTGGTGTCATTGGTATTGTGGTTTTAGGGATGCTTTTAATATTAGGATTTAAAATCTATAAAAATATTAGAGTAAAAAACCCTAATGCTTAAAACTAATCCTAACATCAATTTTTGGATTGATTATTGTTATATTTAAGCAATGAAAATAACAAAACTCTCTTTACGACTTCGTATCTTTTTTGCAATGATATTTTTGGTGCTTTTAGCGTCAATTTTAATTGCATTAGTAGCTGCTTATCAATATTCTGAAGAAACGCAAGACTACCACAAACAACGTTTAGATCGAAAAGAAAAAAATATTAAAAGACATCTTGATTTTGTAATTAGAGAAACGTCTTTTGAGGTCGTTCCAGACAACTTACCATTTATATTTAAAAAAGAAATTTATAAAATTGCAGATATCCATGGGCTTAAAGTTAACCTTTATGATTTAGAAGGGACTTTATTAATTTCATCTAAAGCAAGTTTACCTCAAGATACTGTAGAAAATTGTATTAATGCAGAAATACTAAATAGTCTATCTAATACATTAGACCATAAATTTGTGCAGTTACGAGAGGAAAAAGGCGAAAATTTTAGATCGTCTTACACGTACATAACAGACCATAAATTTAAACCATTAGCCATATTAAATTTACCGTACTTAGAGAATGATGATTTTTTGTCTAAAGAGCTTAACGAGTTTTTTGAACGCTTAGGATACACCTATCTTTTAATGCTAATTATAGCAATTGCATTAGCGTATTTTATTTCAAAATACATTACCAGAACGCTAAAAACAATTAGCGATAAAATGAATCAAACACGTTTAGAAAAACGCAATCAAAAAATTGAAATAGAAAGTACTACAGAAGAGATTTCGACTTTGGTAAAATCATATAATGGAATGATTGACCAATTAGAAGAAAGTGCTGTAAAATTAGCAAAAAGCGAGCGTGAACAAGCTTGGAGAGAAATGGCAAAACAAGTAGCACACGAGATTAAAAACCCATTAACACCAATGCGCTTAACAGTGCAAAGTTTTCAGCGTAAATTTAATCCAGAAGACCCAGAGATTGTTCAAAAATTGGACGAGTATAGTAAAACTTTAATACAGCAAATAGACACTATGAGCTCTATTGCTGGTGCGTTTTCAAATTTTGCAAAAATGCCTGCTCAACAAAACGAAATGCTTAACGTAGTAAAAATTGTTGACCTTGCATTGGATATTTTTAATGAAGATTATATTGAATTTGATTCTGATAAAGAAGAAATTATAGCCAATTTTGATCGCACTCAATTAATTAGAGTAGTAACTAATTTGGTTAAAAACGGTATTCAAGCCATTCCTGAAGATAAAACACCACAAATTATTGTAAAAGTTACTGATAATAATGGTAATGTCGTCATGACCATTTCTGATAACGGAATTGGTATTTCTGAAGAAAATAAACCTAAAGTATTTGAACCTAAATTTACAACAAAATCAAGCGGAATGGGACTTGGACTAGCAATGGTAAAAAATATAGTAGAAACCTATCAAGGAACAATTACCTTTGTGTCTCAAAAGGATATAGGCACAACATTTACAGTAATTTTTCCTAAAAAATAATAAAACAAGTACAATGAATTACGAAAACATACTTACAACAACCCAAAACGGAATAACCACAATTACAATTAACAGACCATCTAAGTTAAACGCCTTAAATAAAGCGACTATTGAAGAATTGCACCAAGCTTTGGATACAGCAAACACAGATAAAAACACTAAAGTAATTATTGTAACCGGAAGCGGAGAAAAAGCATTTGTTGCAGGAGCAGATATTAGCGAGTTTGCAAATTTTAGCGTTGAAAAAGGAGGGAAGCTAGCAGCAAAAGGACAAGAGATTTTATTTGATTTTGTTGAGAATTTATCAACTCCAGTAATAGCTGCTGTAAATGGTTTTGCGTTAGGAGGAGGATTAGAATTAGCAATGTCTGCACATTTTAGAGTAGCAAGTGATAATGCTAAAATGGGACTTCCAGAAGTATCATTAGGTGTAATACCTGGTTATGGTGGGACACAACGATTGCCTCAATTGGTAGGTAAAGGTCGCGCAATGGAACTAGTGATGACTGCAGGAATGATTGATGCTTCAACAGCATTAAATTATGGACTAGTAAACCATGTTGTAACGCAAGACGAATTATTGCCTTTAGCCAAAAAATTAGCAAGTAAAATTATGCGTAATTCTTCAGTCGCAATTGGTAAAGCTATTAAAGCAGTAAATGCTAATTATAAAGATGGAGTAAATGGTTTTAGTGTCGAAATAGAAGCATTTGGTGCTTGCTTTGGAACCGAAGATTTTAAAGAAGGAACCACAGCTTTTTTAGAAAAACGCAAGGCAGATTTCCCTGGTAAATAGATAAAAATCAAAATATTACAATAAAAAAAAGACACCAAATGGCGTCTTTTTTTTATTGTAAGGGACAAAATTAAAAGTTAATAGTAGTTGTAAATTTTCTACCATTTAAGGTAACAACTACTTGGTAATCTTGTTTTTTGTCTTTTAAAAGTTTGAATTTTTTACCAAAGCTAGTTGCATTTTCAATAGTTTCAGTATGAATTTTTTCAAATGAATTTTCTGAAATGTTATAAAAAATTTCAACTGTATAATCTGTTTTTTCAATGCTAGAAGCTGTTACTAAAATAACATTGTCTTTAGCAGTTACTTTAGGTTTGTTAATTACTGATAAATTATCTTTATCAAAAGTTACTGTGTTAAGTTTAACTGCGAAAGGATAAATTTTAACTTGGTTAAGTTTATCTAATTCAAAAATATAATTACCATCTGGTAAAGATGTTAAATCAAAAGATTTATTATAGTCTCCACTTTTTAAAATAGACTCTTTATATAAAATTATACCAAAAGCATCTTTTACAATTAATTCCTCACCTTGTAAAACATTCTTTAAAACTAAAGTTGTTTTTCCATCCTCTTCATTTGTTAATGAAGTGTTTTCCGTTGCGTTGCTGCTTAGTGTTGCAAATACGATTGCAAAGACTAAAATGTGTTTCATAAATTTTTTCATAATCTAAATAGTTTACTGATTATGGGTACAAAGTTATAGCAGAAAGGAAGTTTAAAAAACAATAGAATTTGCAATTACATATGCTATATTAACTTGATATTTTGCTACTAAAACGTTAAAGGTTAATATAGCACACATTGGTGTTAAATTTGTATATCTATTTAGACGCAATTTTTGTAATTTTACATTAAGATTTTAACAACTTGAATACAAAACCTACATTTAAAAAAATAACACCAAATTTTGGCAGCTCAATAATCGCAATACATAAAACTAAAAAGCGAAAAAGAAGCGAAGCCTTTTGGCATTTTCATCCTGAAGTTGAGATGGTATATGTAAATAAAGGAAAAGGACGTAGACATATTGGTAATCACTTATCCTATTTTAATAACAGTCAATTAATACTTATTGGTTCAAATTTACCTCATAATGGGTTTGTAGACCGATTAACTTCTAAAGGTAAAGAGACTTTGGTACAGTTTCATCCTAGGTTTTTAGGCGATATACATAATAGTTTACCAGAGTTGAAAAATATTTTGCAATTATTAGAACGCGCCAAAAACGGAATTTTATTTAAAGCTGAAATCAAAAAAATTGTTGGACCAAAAATAGAAAAATTACCTAAATACGAAGGAATAAAACGTATAACAAAATTACTAGAAATATTAGAGCAACTAGCATTAAGTGAAGACTATACTTTACTTAATGAAAATGGTTACGTATTTGAAACTCAACCTCAGGATACAGATAAAATTGACAAAGTTTTTAAATACGTTAATAAAAATTATCAAAACCATATAGCACTGGATCAGATTGCAGATCATGTAAGTATGACAGTTCCTGCTTTTTGTCGTTATTTTAAAAAAATAACAAACAAAACCTTCACTCAATTTGTAAATGAATATCGTGTGTTTTATGCCACAAAATTATTAACAGAAAGTAAAAGTAGTATAACAGATATTTGTTTTGAATGTGGATTTAATAATTTTTCGCACTTCAACAAAGTATTTAATGATGTTATAGGTAAAAGCGCCTCAAAATATAGAGGAGAATTAAAAGCAATAGTTAAATAAATTAGTAATGGAAGATAAAATAGAAATTGCTTTAAATTATTATAACCATAAGCGAAACGGAATATTGAATGAAGTAAACTCTAATTCCAATTTAACAGCAGAACAAATTATAGAGTTTGGACAAGAAATGGCTGTTTTGGAATATAAAATAACAGCTTTAGAGGTTGCTAATGAGAATTAGGCTTTATTTCTCTCCTTCCCATTCAGCATAAAACTGCTTTAAAAAATCAACCATATAATCATGTCGTTTTTTTGCAATTTGTTTACCAGTTTTGGTATTCATTTTATCTTTTAAAAGCAATAATTTTTCATAAAAATGATTAATAGTAGGAGCAGTAGATGCTTTATATTCTGCTTTACTCATTTCCAAATTAGGTTTAATATCAGGATTATAAATTACTCTATCTTTAAATCCACCATAATTAAAGGTACGTGCAATACCAATTGCACCAAGTGCATCCAAACGATCTGCATCTTGAACCACATCTAATTCTAATGATTTAAAATTGGAAGGTTTTTCTATATTAGAACTATAAGAAATATTTTCTATAATCTTAATAACATGGTTAATAGTAGCAGAATCTACATTTTGTTTTAACAAAAATGCTCCAGCTATTTTAGGACCAATAGTACTATCTCCATTATGGAATTTACTATCTGCAATATCATGTAATAAAGCACCAAGTTTAACCACTAATTTGTCTGCTTTTTCATTTTTAGAAATTAATAAAGCATTGTTATACACACGCTCAATATGAAACCAGTCATGACCACCTTCGGCATCTTTTAAGGTCTCTTTTACAAACGCTTTTGTAGTTTCAATTAAATGGTGGTTAGACATGTATTACAATTTAGCAGGTTCAACCCATTTAAACTGGAACGAATTTTCTGGAATTACAAGGCGTTCTGCTAGACGTGTCATTCTTGCAGGAAGCTTCATTAAATAATCTCTTGCCTTTTCTGCCTCATCAGTTAGGTTGGTGATTTTATCAATTTCCCAACGTTTAATAAGCTTATCTAAAATATCTACATAATCCAAAGAAGTATACACACCAATACGTTGTGCTGTATTAGAAAACTCTTCAAAAGCAGTTCCTATTTTTTCTCCCGACTGTCTTAAAAAATGAGCAGGCATTGTAATTTTTTGTTTTATCATATAATGAAAGGCCATCATCATTTGACTTGGATCAACTTTAAAAATACGCTCCACAAAATCACAGTAGGCATGATGGTGTCTCATCTCGTCACCAGCAATAATTTTACACATTCTACCCAATTGCTTATTACCATTAGTTTTTGCAATTTTTGCTACTCTGTTATGAGATACATAAGTTGCTAGCTCTTGAAAACTAGTATATACAAAGTTTTTATATGGATCACGACCAGTACCAATATCAAAACCATCAGCAATAAGATGCTGTGTGGTTTTTTCAATCTCCTTCATATTAACACGACCAGAAAGATAAAGGTATTTATTTAGCACATCTCCATGTCTGTTTTCTTCTGCTGTCCAATGTCTAATCCATTTAGACCAACCATTATTTTCTTTTTGACCAATACCTTCAACATCTAAAAGCCAAGATTCGTATGTTGGTAGTGCTTCTTCAGTAATCATATCGCCAACTAAAACAACCCAAAAATCATAAGGTAATTCTTTAGATAATTCTCTAATTTCTTTTACTTCTTCTAAAAAGTTATCACTCTCAGAATTTGGTAAAAAATCTGTTGGTTGCCATATAGTTTCAGCAGGTATTAAATATTTTTTGATTAAAGACTCTACGTCTTTCTCCAAAAATTTCATGACTTCTAATCTTACATTTTTTAATGACATAGGTTTAAGTTTTAATACTGTTTTTAATAGTAGTTTCTATATGATAAAGTAAAGCTTCAGTCGTATCAAAATCACTTGATTTAACTGGCTTATGAGCTGTAAAAGTAATTTTATTACCTATTCCTAAAGGAAATTTACCATAGCGTAAATTTTTCCAAGAATTATTAATCGTTACAGGTATAATGACTGCACTAGGTATATGTTTTATAAGTGTTTCAAGACCTTTTGTATGGAAGGGTTTAGGCTTTCCGTCTCTGCTTCTTGTACCTTCAGGAAATATAACTGCTGCACGATTAGTAGATTCTATATAATCTGCAAATTTTCTAATTGCAACAATTGCTTGTCTTGGATTTTTTCTGTCAATTAAAGCAGATCCACCATGCCTTAAATTATAAGACACACTTGGTATGCCTTTACCTAATTCTTTTTTACTTACAAACTTAACATGATGCTTCCTAAAATACCACATTATTGGTGGTATGTCTGCCATACTTTGGTGATTAGATACAATAATTACTGGTTGAGAATTATCTAATGTGTAAGGGTTAATAAATTGATGACTAGAACCTAACAGGTTAATGCATCGCATTAAAAAGAATTGTAAAAGATCCACACTTTTTTTATGTGCTTTATATCCAAGGACATTAAAACAAAACCATTGGATTGGATGAAAAATAAGTAAACTTAACCCAAAAAAAAGGTAGTAAATACAAGTTAAAGGATAGGCTAAAAGCTTTCTCATTGTTAGTTAAGGATTAATATTTCAAAAATAAAAAAACCACGATAAAAATCGTGGTTTAATATAAATACTTTTAAAAGCTTTCTAGCAATGCTCGTTATAAGCATCAATAAGATTTTCAGCAATTAATTCTGCTGGTCTACCTTCAATATGGTGACGCTCTAACATGTGTACTAATTCTCCGTTTTTAAATAAAGCCATACTTGGCGAGCTTGGAGGAAAAGGTACCATGTGTGCTCTTGCTTGATTAACCGCTTCTTTATCAACACCTGCAAAAACCGTTACAATATTTGTCGGTTTTTTAGCATTAGCTAAGCTCATTGTAGCTCCTGGTCTTGCATTAGCAGCTGCACAACCACAAACCGAATTTACAACAACCAAAGTTGTTCCTTCTTTTGCAAGTGCTACATTTACTGCTTCTGCTGTATGTAATTCTTCAAAACCTACGTTAGTTAAGTCCTCACGCATTGGTTTTACTAATTCTGCTGGATACATATTTTTGTAATTTTTTATTTATAAATCTATCTGTTACAAAGATAATCAAAAACCATGCAAATATTGTTTTGGCGTTACCTTATAACACTTATGGTGTCATAAGGTCAGGCTATCACTACTCGCTCTCTTCGAGGAGCTTAAACAAACCGTTCAATTGCGAAGCAATCACGATTTCTTTAAAATAGCATGCATGAGTAATCCTTAACGCATTAATCCGCCAATATCAGTAACAAAAGTAATTTTAAGTATACTAACAAAGTAGTATATTTACTTTTTTAAAATTAGAATAAAATTTATGGCTGGATTAAAATGGATAGGTGCAACTTTAGGATGGTCTTTAGGAGGTCCAATAGGAGCAATAATAGGATTAGCAATTGGTAGTCTTGGAGATGCTATGTCTGGAAAAGGAGGCTTTTTGTTAGGAGACGGAAACCCAAAAGGTCAACAAAGACAACAACAAAGACGACAACCACAATACAGAACCAGACCAAACTACAGAACTCAACAACAAAGACGTGCGCAAACCACATCTGGAGATTTTGAAGTTAGTTTATTAATATTAGCATCTGTAATAATTAAAGCAGATGGTGTACAAGACCAACGCGAGCTGGATTATGTACGTAACAAGTTTGTAGAGCTTTACGGAAAAGACAGAGCAAACAAAGCCTTTAAACTATTTAAAAACATAAGTAAGCAAACCATTTCTACAAGAGATGTTTGTGGACAGATCCAGCAAATGATGGATCATGCAGCACGTTTACAACTGTTACATTTTTTGTTTGGGATAGCAAAAGCAGATGGAATGGTTACAGACGATGAAGAAGCAGAAGTCCACAGAATATCAAACTACTTGGGTATTAGTAGTCGTGATTACACAAGTATAAAAGCCATGTTTTATAACAGTAGTGATAATGCCTATAAAATCTTAGAAATAGAAAAAACAGCCACTACAGATCAGATTAAAAGAGCGTATCGTAAAATGGCTAAAAAATATCATCCAGATCGTGTAGAACATTTAGGCGAAGAACATAAAAAAGGCGCAGAAGATAAGTTTAAGCAAGTTCAAAAAGCTTACGAGTTTTTGCAAAAGGAAAGACGATTTTAGAGTTTAGCTGTAGTGCTCAGTAGCTTACTCAAAATATTTCTTAGTTAGTTTATCATTCTAGCGAAAGAAGGAATCCATTATTAATTAAAATTAATTTTAAAATAATAGGAGACCTTTTTCAATTTTGACCATTAAAGAATAAAGATAATATATGAGCGATCAAAAAATATTAGAATTCTTTAAAACAGGTCAACGTGACAAAGCGTTTAAACAATTATATAAACTCTATCCTAAAATAGAGAAATTAATCCTATCCAAAGGAGGAAAAAAAGCAGATGCATCAGACGTTTTTCAAGAAGCATTAATTATCTTAAATCGAAATTTAGAAAAAACAGATTTTAAATTAACAGCGTCGTTTTACACCTATTTATATTCCGTATCCAGATTTGTATGGAAAGACATGCAAAACAAGTTTTCTAGTCAAGAACTACAGGACTTAAAAGCTGACGATGTCAAATTATTTCAGCATGTTTTAGAAGAAAAAAAATACCAGTTTGCCGAGCATGCGTTTACGCAATTAGGAGCAAGATGTCAACAATTATTACAACTGTTTTATCACAGCAAAAAGTCTTTTAAAGACATTGCCAATGAGATGCAATTTAAATCTGAAAAAATTGCAAAAAACCAGAAGTATAAGTGCTTAAAAAAAGCAAAAGACATCTTTAAAGAATCGTACCAATCTATTCAATCTTAATTACAGCAATCATGGAAAATCATATCTTACAAATAGAATTAATCAATCAATATATAAACGGACAACTTTTAGAATCCGATAGACAAAATTTTGAAAATCAATTACAATCAAACCCAGAATTTAATACACTTTACCAAGAGCAATTGACGTTTTTAGAAGGCTTAAAACGTGTGCAATTAAAAGTAGAAATTGCTTCTGCAAAAACCAGTTTTATTCAATTAAAATGGATTAAAATCATTGGTTTAATAAGTGTTGTTGCTTTAGTTTCAATCTTAGCTTATAACTTGCTTTTAAAAACAGAAACAACTCCAAATTTAGAACATGAAAATCAAAATTTAATTGAAACTAATATAGATTCAATTCCTAATAATAATAAAGTAGAAACCTTAAAACAAATTGATAGTTCAAAAAAGAAATTTGTAGTCGTAAAAAGAGTAGTAAAAAGCATAGAAATAGATAGTTTAACTAATCTATATGGAGGAATAACTGTTGTAAAGGATACTATTATAATTGAAAAATTAGGACATTTCACTAAACAAGAATTTGAAAAAAACTTTCCAATCTATAAGCATATTCACCCAAAAAACGATTCTATTATTATTAACATTCAAAAAGTTGAAAGAAGATTTGGATCTACTGAAACTGTTGTAAGTTCTAATACAAGTACTAAAAAACTTGAAAAAATTACTAAAACAAAATTCATTAACGAGGAGTTATCATCATTTTACAATTCAGTAAAAAAACAACCAGAAACAAAAACGATTAATAACGAAAAAGAAACGACTATAACGTTTAAAGAAGGAACCATTTTAACCATTCCAGCAAAATGTTTTGTAGATGCTAAAGGAAAATTAGCAAGAGGTAATATTAATATAGAAGTTACAGAGTATTATCAACTATCTGATATGTTATTAGCTAATTTGACCACAAAATCTGATTATAAACAATTGGAAACTGGAGGCATGTTGTTTGTAAAAGCCAATAAAAAAGGTAAAGAACTAAAGTTGAAAACGGGAAGTACAATCAAATATATATTTTCTTCAAATAAGAGTAAAAAAAGAGATATGCAACTCTTTTTAGGTCAACAAAATAAAGATGGAGTTAATTGGGTTTTAGATAATCAAGTAGAGCCAAAGATAATAACCGCAGAAGTCCATGAAGTTAGATTTTCAGAAGAGGAAATAGTAGAAGTGCCAATAAACATTATAGAAGAAGTACCTGTGTTTCCTGGTTGTGATACTGGTACAAATACAGAAAAAAAACAATGTTTTGATCAAGCACTTTCAAAACTAATCTCGAAAAACTTTAATACTAGTTTAGCTGAAGACTTAAATTTAACAGGAAAACATAAAATTAGAACCTCATTTAAAATTGATACAAATGGAGAAGTAGTAGATATTCAAGCAAGAGCTGCTAATACTGAGTTAGCCAATGAAGCTATAAGAGTTTTAAAATTAATACCAAAACTAAAACCAGGGACACAACGTGGTCAAACAGTTATTGTTCCTTATTGGTTGCCTATTAATTTTACTGTAGATGGTAGCACAAAAAATAATCTAAATCTTATCACTGTAAAGGATAAAACATCTTTTGAAAAAAAGTTTGAAGCACAATTAAAAAATAGAGACACTGTAAATAGTACTTCAACAAATGTTATTACTGCTAAATCGGTTTCTAGGTATGCGTTTTATGGCTCTAAATTAGGTTGGATTAATTGCGATCGATTTATTAGAAGCAATAAAAACGCAATAAAATTTAAACTAAAAATTAAGGATGCAAATGGAGCAGATGTCAAAATGGTATTTAAATCCTATAACTCTATTCTGCCAAGTAAAAGGAATAATGATAACTACGATTTTGGTACTGTAGCTATAAATGAAGAAGTTATTTTAGTAGCAATAAAGATGATTGATGATAAATTGTTTTTAGGCATTAAAAATGCTACAACTAAACAAATATCAGAGCTTAAATTTGATTTTAAAGAAGTGAGTTTAGACCAATTAAAATCTGAATTGCAAAAATTGAATCCTAATTTTGATTAGCTATTAACCCCTAAACAAAAAGAAATCGTCTTTCATGTCTTCTATTTGAGCATCTTCATTAGTAATGATATAATCAATAGCTTTAGAGGTAAAGGTGTCTCCTTTTTCGGTTAAGGACACCACATTATTATCAATAACAATCATGTTGTTTTTTTGAGCTAATTCTAAAACCGTTTTAGCTCTTACTTTTTGCCAATTAATGTGCTCTCGAAGATGATTTACATGACGTTCTTCAACTTCGTTATGGTTTTTTAAATGTAGCAAAAAGGTTAGTAAACTAACTTCTGTACGTTGTTGTTTTTCGCGATACATGACTGCAATAATACCTTTGCTTGGCGCAAATAAATACACAGATAAAAACAATAACCCAAGCATAGTAGTAATAGATCCAGCAATTGATGCGTCTAATAAATGCGCTAGCCAATACCCAGAAATTGCACTAAATACTCCAAAAAATATGGCTAAGCCAAGCATTTTTTTTAGATTGGTGGTTAGTAGATATGCGGTTGCTGCTGGAGCAATCATTAAAGCGACTACTAGAATGGCTCCTACTGCATCAAAAGCACCAACTGTAGTCACAGATGACACTGTCATTAATCCGTAATGTATAATTGCTGGAGAAAACCCTAATGAAGCTGCTAAACCTTTATCAAACGTGCTTATTTTAAGTTCTTTAAAAAAGGCAATTAATAATGTAATTGTAATTAATAAAATGATACCAATAATCCATAAGGATTTTGGGCCAATATCTATTCCAGAAACTAGTAGTCTGTCAAAAGGCGCTAAAGCTAATTCTCCAACCAAAACAGCATCCACGTCTAAATGGATATCGTTAGCGTTTTTGGCAATTAAAATAACACCAACACTAAACAATGCAGGAAACACTAATCCAATTGCAGTGTCTTCTTTTACTAAGCCAGTTTTTTGGATATACTCAACCAAAACAACAGTTATAATTCCTGTAAAAGCAGCTAAAACAATTAGTAATGGCGAATTTAAATCTTGTGTTATAAAAAAGCCAATGACAATTCCTGGTAATATAGAATGGCTTATAGCATCGCTTATCATTGCCATTTTACGAAGCACTAAAAAAGTACCTGGAATAGCACAAGCAATTGCTACTAAGCTGGCAATAAGCTGTATTTCTATTTGTGCACTATTCATTATCTGTGTTTTGTTTAGTGTATAAATTTGAAGCAGTTTTAAAACCAGTTTTGGTTAAACTCCACATATTTCCATTCAATATAACGTAGTTTTTTTCTACTAACTGCTGAAGGGTTTTACGTGTAAATCCTTGAAAATTATTAAGTAATTTAATAGCATGAGGATGCGAAATATCTTCATGTGTTTCGGCAATTTGATGCATAAAAGCTAGTGTTTTATGAAGTTCTAAATCGCGTCTATTTTTTAAAAAGCGTATTTGTTTAAATAGTAACCCACGACTTGGCGAAAACACAAACGAAAACACAACAAATACTGAAGCTACTAAAACAATGACTGGTCCTGTTGATAGATTGGTTTGACTTGCACTTATTGCAGTACCAAAAACACCAGAAAAAGCTCCAAATATAGCAGCTAAAAACACCATTTTTGATAAACTATTGGTCCATTGTCTTGCTGCAGCTGCAGGAGCAAGAAGCATCGCACTCATTAATACAACACCTACGGTTTGCAACCCTAATACGATTGCTAATACAATAAAACTAGTAATTAAAACGTCAATAAGTTTAGTGTTAAAACCCAAGGTTTTTGTGTAATCTGCATCAAACAATAATATTTTAAACTCTTTCCAAAACAGCAACAAAACAAATAAGCACAAACCTGTTACAATTGCCATTAGCCAGACATCACTCTCAACTAAAGTGGCAGCTTGACCAAATAAATACTTGTCTAATCCAGCTTGATTAGCATTGGGCTGTTTTTGTATAAAAGTGAGTAACAACATTCCAAATCCAAAAAATAAGGACAAGATTAATCCTAAAGCAGTATCGCTTTTTAAATGTGTTTTTTTGACGATACCTCTAATCCAAAAGGTGCCAATCAATCCGCTAACTAAAGCACCTAAAAGTAACGTGTTGCTGTCTTTTGCTCCAGTTATTAAAAAGGCAATTGCTATTCCTGGTAAAGCTGCATGCGAGATTGCATCACCAAGCAGGCTTTGTTTTCTAAGCACTGCAAAACTACCTAACATACCAGTTGCAGCTCCAAGAATTGCTGTGCCTAGAGTGATGGTTCTTAATGTGTAGTCTGTAAAGACTAATTTAAAATATTCTGTTATGTCCATATTTGTCATTCCTGCAAAAGCAGGAATCTACTTTATTGTTTTTTATTTCATTTACGTTCATTTTGTCTTGATACAAAACGAACCAAAAAATCATATCAAAATTAGGAAATTGCTAAAGCATCACTCGTTTTCGGAATTTCGTGCTTAAAGCTTCGCTTTGCATCTACATTCCTTCACTCATTATTTCTTAATTTTGAATCTTCCGACTTTGTCGGAATTCCAAGTTCAATTAATAATCTGTTTTCAGTTTATATATTCATCTATATGTAAATTAAACTCGAGTAAGGACTGCCAACTGCGACTGAACACTGCCAACTATACTACTCTTGTATACTTACTTTATAATTAATTCCGTAAGTCTTAGTTAAATTATCGTCATTAAAAATATCCTTTACAGGACCAGTTGCAATTTTCTTCACATTTAAAAAGGTAACCCAATCAAAATATTCTGGAACGGTTTGTAAATCATGATGAACAACTATTACTGTTTTTCCAGATTTACGTAATTCTTTTAAAATATTAATAATAGCAATTTCTGTGGTTGCGTCAACACCTTGAAAAGGCTCGTCCATAAAGTAAATGGATGCATTTTGTACTAATGCACGTGCTAAAAATATACGTTGTTGTTGTCCTCCTGATAGTTGACTAATTTGTCTACCTTTAAAAGATAGCATTCCTACTTTTTCAAGTGCTTCTAAAGCTGCTTTTTTTTGTTTCTGTCCTGGTCGTTTAATCCATCCTAAACTACCATAAGTTCCCATAGTTACAACATCTAAAGCAGTGGTTGGAAAATCCCAATCGACACTTCCTTTTTGTGGTACGTATGCGACTAGTTGACGTTGTTTTTCATAAGGTTTGTCATAAATAGTAACACTTCCTGCAATGGGTTTTAAAATACCTAATATAGCTTTGATAAGCGTAGATTTTCCTGCTCCATTTGGTCCAACAATAGCCATTAAAACGCCTTCAGGGATTTCTAAATCGATATCCCAAAGGACTGGTTTGTAGTTATATGCTACTGTTAGGTCGTCTACTTTTACTGCTATAACTCCTGAGGAAGCAGGAGTCTTACTTCTTTTGTTACTCATGGTTTTTAATTTATTCTTTATTCATTTTTTGCTTATCCAAAAAACGAATCAAAAAAAGTCATCCAAGCCAAGGATTTTTTCAGTTTTTAAAACTGAAAACCAATTTAAAAACTTCGCGTCGAACTGCGTTCTCCTATTTTTCGAAGCTTTTCTTCATTTATTCTTCGCCTTGGCGCTCAATTCTGCTAATTGATCTGGGACTTTTACTTTACTATCTTTTGTTTTAATCTCAAATATTTTTTCATTTTACTAACTAACGTAGCGCGTTAACAATAGTGTTTACATTATATTCAAACATGCCAATATAAGTACCTTCAATTGTTCCTGCACTTCCTAATGCATCAGAATATAGTGTTCCTCCAATTTTAACGTCGTGTCCTTTAGATTTTACTGCTTCTTGTAAGGCTTCAATGGTACGTTTTGGTACAGAACTTTCTACAAAAATGGCTTTTACTTGTTTTTCTATGATAAAGTTAGCTAAATTTTGTACATCTTTTACTCCTGCTTCTGTAGCTGTCGATAAGCCCTGTAAACCTACAACTTCAAACCCGTAATTTTTTCCAAAATAATTAAAAGCATCATGTGCAGTTACCAAGATTCGTTTTTCTTTTGGTAAGGTTTTAATAGTTGCGTTTACTGTGTTTTGAAGACTATCTAATTTAGCTAAAAATATAGTTTCGTTTGATTTGTAATAGGTTGCATTTGCTTTGTCTTTTTCAGTTAAAGTAGTAGTTACCTTCTTTGCAAACTGTTTAAAATAATTAATATTAAACCATACATGTGGATCATAATTTGAAGCAAAATAATCTGATCCAATTAAAGTGGATTTGTCAATGACCTCTCCTAAGGCTATTGGTGTTTTAGTGCTACTTCCCATTTTTTCAAAAACCTCCACAAGTTTTCCTTCTAGGTGTAAACCATTATAAAAAATGATGTCTGCATTTACTAACTTGGTGACATCTCCTTCACTTGCTTTATATAGGTGTGGATCAACACCACTTCCCATTAACCCATTAATATTAATGGAATCTCCACCAATATTTCTTACTAAATCGGTAATCATAGTTGTTGAGGTAACAATGTTAAGTTTACCGTTTTCTTTTTTATTGTTTTTACAACTAAAAATTGTTGTGATAGCTAGTAATATAAGTATGTTTTTTTTCATGTTTTTAGACTTCATTTACATAAATAATTTTTGTAAAATCTTGATTTAAAAGAATTGTATTATTGTTTATAGTTATTTGTGTCATTTTATTATTACTAAATTGTTTAATTATGGAAATTTTATTTCCATATTTTAAACCGTTTAACGCACAAAAATCAAAAAACTCCTTGTCATCACTCATTAATCTAGAGATGATATATGTTTTGTTTTCTGCTGCTTTTGATAAAGAAATAGAAGCGTCTTTAGTCGTTATTTCTCCATTTTCATTTGGGATTGGGTCTCCATGAGGATCAAATTTAGGATTGCCTAAAAAAGCACTAATTGTATTGGCTAAAAAATCTGAGGTTTCATGCTCTAATAGTTCTGCTTCACGATGTATTTCATGTAAAGACATATCAAATGTTTTGTGTAAAAAAGCTTCCCAAAGTCTATGCTTTCGTATTACTTTTAAGGCTAATTTTTCGCCTTCCTTAGTCAATTTTAAGGCTTTATACTTTTTGTAATTAATTAAGTTTTTTGAAGCTAAATTTTTAGCCATGTCTGTTGCTGCAGCGTTTGATATACCTAGTAACTTAGCTATATTTCCAGGCTTAGTGTCTGTAATATCATTATTTTTATTCTTGTAAATAGCTTTTACAAAATTTTCTGTTGCAACTGACATTTTAAATAACTTTAATAAATTTTTAAGTTAGCTTAAAAATTTTTCAAATATAACTAAAATTTTGAATACGTTAACATTATGGTACACTTTTAGTAAGTATATTGTTATCAAAATAAATTAAGATGAAATACTTGTTTTTATTATTTGCCTTTTGTTTTACTTTAGTTGTTAATGCTTAGGATAGTACTTTAGTAAAAGTTGAAGCGCCAAAAATTGTTAATCAATTACAAATAGGTAATAGTTTTACGATTGATGATGTAACTATTACTTTTATTAAAGTTATTAGGGATTCTAGGTGTCCAAAAAATGTCATGTGTGTTTGGGCTGGTGAAGCTGAGGTACTTGTTAGTATTTCTAAAAAAGGTGAAAAAAGCGAAGAAAAAATTGTTAAAATAGCTGCAATCACACAATTGTCACCTCTGTTTTTGTCTAGTGATCTTAAAATATCTGCTTATAATTTGTTGCCTTATCCTGATGGGATAGAAAAGGAATCTGATGTAAATTATAGTTTACAGCTAACGTTTAAGGAAATAACTAAATCTGATAAAGATTAATGACAGCCACAATCATCTGTTCCACAAGATTTTTTTGATTTTGTTTTAACAAAATATTTTTTCCACAGAAAAAACAAAGCAAATCCTAAGGTTATAAAAACAAGTGTGTTTTGAATAATTGTGTTCATTTTACTTCAAAAATTGATAAGCAATTAAAGCAGTAATATAAGCAATTGCAGTCATAATTACTAATTGTAGGATTGGCCATTTCCATGTGTTAGTTTCCTTTTTTACAATAGCTAGCGTACTCATACATTGCATTGCAAATGCGTAAAATAGTAATAAACTAATTCCAGAAGCTAAAGTAAATAATTTGCCACCAGTAATTGGGTTAGTCTCTTTTGCCATTCTATTGGTAATAGTATCTACATCGTCATTTCCAACACTGTAAATAGTTGCTAAAGTCCCAACAAAAACCTCGCGTGCAGCAAAACTACTAACAATTGCAATTCCAATTTTCCAGTCGTATCCTAAAGGCCTAATTACAGGTTCTATTGCATGTCCTGCAATTCCAATAAAAGAATGTTCTAGTTTATGTGAGGCTATTTTTTGAGCTAGTTCTTCTTCATTTAATTGTTGCGAAGCGTATTCTGTTTTAATAATATCTTCTGCATTATTAAATTGTTCTCCAGGTCCATAAGAAGCTAAAAACCAAAGTACAATAGAGATTGCTAATATAATTTTACCTGCTCCAAAAATAAATGACTTAGTTTTTTCTAATACAGTTAAAGCTACATTTTTAAACATTGGTAATTTGTAGTTTGGCATTTCTACTACAAAAAAAGTCTTGCTTTTTATTTTTAAAATTTTATTTAAAATATAAGCAGAGAAAATAGCTGCTAAAAACCCTATTAAGTACAATAACATTAAAGTTAATGCTTGATAACTTAATCCTAAAAAACGCCCTTCAGGAATCACCAAAGCTATGATAATTAAGTAGACTGGTAATCTTGCAGAACAGGTTGTAAAAGGGGTTACTAATATGGTAATTAAACGTTCTTTCCAGCTTTCAATATTTCTAGTTGCCATAATGGCTGGAATAGCACAAGCAGTACCAGATATTAGGGGTACAATACTTTTACCACTAAGCCCAAAACGACGCATGATTCTGTCCATTAAAAACACAACACGACTCATATAACCACTCTCTTCTAAAACAGCTATAAAAAGGAATAAAAAAGCGATTTGTGGAATAAAAATAACTATTCCTCCTAATCCAGAAATAATTCCTTCTGCTAATAAATTAGTAAAAACGCCTGCTGGTAATGTGTTTTTAACCCAATCGCTTAAGTTAGAAAAAAGACCGTCTATAAGATCCATTGGTACAGTTGACCAATCATAAATAGCTTGAAAAATAGTTAGCAAAATCAAAAAGAAAATAGCGTATCCCCAAACTTTATGGGTTAAAACACGATCAAATTTTGTGCGTAAATCTTTGGCTTGAGACGCATCAATAGTTTGTCCTTTTTTAAGTGTATTGTTTATAAATTGGTAGCGTTTTATGGTTTCTTTTTGCTGTAGACGTTTTAGATCGCTTTTGGATTTTGTTTTAAAACTAGCAATAGCTTCAACTTGGTTTCTGTCTGTTTTACCAAAGTTTACATCTTGTGTTATTACTAACCAAAGTTTATATAATAACTGGTTTGGGAACGCTTTTCTTAGTTTGTTAAAATACTCTTTATCAATTTCTGAAGCATTTAAACAAGGTGTAGTTGAAATATCTTTATAGTTGGAAATTAATTGTTTTAAGTTATCAATCCCCTCTTTTTTTCTAGTACTGACAACTGCAATTTTAGTTTTTAACTCTTGTTCTAAATGTATAATATCTAAAGAGATCCCTTTATATTTCATTCTGTCTGCCATATTAATGACTAAAATGGTTGGGATTTCTAAATCTTTAATTTGGGTAAATAGTAATAGATTTCTTTTTAAGTTTTCTACATCACTAACAACTACTGCAACATCAGGAAAGTCTTTGTCGTTTTTATTAAGTAGTAATTCTATGACCACGTTTTCATCTAAAGAAGATGCATTTAAACTATAAGTACCAGGTAAATCTATAATATGGGCTTTGACACCTCTAGGTAGTTTACAAATACCTTCTTTTTTTTCGACGGTAATTCCTGGGTAATTCCCAACTTTTTGATTAAGACCAGTTAAGGCGTTAAACACAGATGTTTTTCCTGTGTTTGGGTTTCCAATTAAAGCAATATTTATTTGCTTACTCATATCTCTTCTTTTTCAATAATTATATGAATAGCTGTTTCTTTTCTAATTGCTAAATGGCTTCCATTAATGTTAAGATACATTGGGTCTGCAAAAGGTGCAACTTGTACTAGTTTGACGTTGTTGCCTGGTAAACATCCCATTTCTAGGAGTTTAAGCGGGATTTCTTCTGAGGAAACATCAATTATTATTGCAATTTCTCCACGTTTTAAAGTGTCAAGTGTATGGCTCAAGCTTATTTAGATTGATTTTAAAGAAGCAAAAGTAATAGAAATAATTTATCTAAAAAAATAGAACGGATAAAACTATTCTTGATACTCTTTTTTTAACTTTTTAATATCGTTTAGTAATTTAGTGATTTCTTCTTTTTTAGTACCATCATAATAACCTCTAATTTGCTTTTGTTTATCAATAAGCATAAAGTTTTCTGTATGTACCATTCCGTAGTCGTCTGGCATTCCATTGTCTTTAACAGCTAAATAACTTTTTCTGGCTAAACGATATATTTGACCTTTATCTCCTGTTACTAAATTCCACTTAGTGTCAATAACCCCTTTTTTAACTGCATATTTTTTAAGTCGATCTACAGTATCAATATCTGGAGTTACCGAGTGTGATAATAGCATAATTTCTGGATCGTTTTTAATTTCTTTTTGGATAATTGCCATATTGTCTGTCATTATTGGGCAAATGGTTTGACAAGTTGTAAAAAAGAAATCAGCAACGTAGATTTTGTCTTTGTAATGGTCTTGGGTAATAGTTTTTCCGTTTTGATTAGTTAAACTAAAATTTGCAATTTTATGATATTTTTTTTGATGTTGGATAGTACTATCTACTAACTCTGTTGTAACCATTGCTGGCTGATAGATAGGTAAAGGTTTTTCAACCTTTAAAATATTATAAAAAATAGAAATTATAATTATTGATATAATACCAAATACAATAGCAAACAGTTTGTATTCTTTAAAAAAAGACAACATTATCAATCAGTTTTAGTGTTATCCTGCAAAAATACAATGAAATGTTTAGCCTATCTTATGATATAGCTCATAAAATTTGTTAATTATTTAGTAAGCATTAGTGTTATTACTTTTTAAACTAAGTCTAAATACTTACTTTTGGGCGATTATTAAAAAGAATAGAAACACTACATGGAGTTTGTTATAAAAATTGGACAGTTCTTATTAAGTCTGTCATTATTAATTGTTTTGCACGAATTAGGACATTTTATTCCTGCTAAAGCATTTAAAACAAGAGTCGAAAAATTTTATTTATTTTTTGATGTAAAATATTCATTATTCAAAAAGAAAATTGGAGAAACCGTTTATGGTATAGGTTGGTTGCCACTTGGAGGTTATGTAAAAATAGCCGGAATGATTGATGAAAGTATGGATAAAGAGCAAATGGCTAAACCACCACAACCATGGGAGTTTAGATCTAAACCAGCTTGGCAACGTTTAATTATTATGTTAGGTGGTGTTTTTGTCAATTTTGTATTAGCATATCTTATATATGTAGTATTATCTTTTGCTTATGGAGATACAGATATTACTTTAAAAAGCATGAAAGATGGGTATCAGATTGACAATCCATTATTAAATGATTTAGGTTTTAAGACTGGAGATAAAATAATTGCATTAGATGATGTAAAAGTAAAAAGTCATCGAGATGTTATTAAAGGATTAGTAGAAACAGAGAAATACACAATAGATAGAAATGGCGAAGAGGTAACCATACAGCTACCTGTAGATTTTTTAGGACAATTAACGTCTAGAAAAGTCAAAGGAAAACTATTTAAAGTTAGACATCCTTTTATGGTTGGAGAGATCAAAGATACAATGGTTAACAAAGGGATTGATTTAAAAGAAGGAGATGTGTTATTATCTATTGACGGTAAAGACCTGAAGTATTATGATCAATTTGAACCACGCATGTTAACTTATAAAAACCAAACTGTAAACTCTGTATTTTTAAGAGGTAATGATACTATTACAAGACAATTAAAAGTGGATAGCGAAGGATTTGTAGGTATTGTACCAATGAAAAATCCTAAAAGGTTTGAAGAGTTAGGATATTATGACATTACACTTAAAGAATATACCTTTTTAGAAAGTTTTGGAGGAGGTAAAGATAAGTTTGTAGAACAAGTATCAAGTTATTGGGGACAATTAGGTAAAATATTTAATCCAAGCACTGGAGCCTATAAAGGTGTTGGTGGATTTAAAGCTATTTACGATGTTTTTCCAAGTACTTGGAATTGGGCAGACTTTTGGAATTTAACTGCATTTTTATCAATTATGTTAGGGGTTTTAAATTTATTGCCAATACCAGCTTTAGATGGTGGACACGTCATGTTTTTATTATTTGAAATGGTCTCTGGTCGTAAGCCTAGCGAGAAGTTTTTAGAAAACGCACAACTTGTAGGATTTATAATTTTATTAGCTTTAGTGTTATTTGCAAACGGTAATGACATATTTAAAGCAGTTTTTAATTAAAAAAATTAAAAATTGCTTTGCAGAAAATAAAAAACAATTTATATTTGCGCTCGCAACAGCGAAAAACACTCCTCCTTAGCTCAGTTGGTTAGAGCATCTGACTGTTAATCAGAGGGTCCTTAGTTCGAGCCTAAGAGGAGGAGCAAGTTTGAATAAGCCACTAGAAATAGTGGCTTTTTTTATAGATTGGATTTTAGTTTTTTTTACTTATTGTTTAGTAAGTTGAATCTATTTTTTATAGAAAAACCACTTTACAATTACTATTGTACTAATAAGTGTTATAAGTAGTATAAGCCATATAGGTCTGTTTTTTGGCATAATAGCAGACTCATCTCCTGTTAGTATTACACCACTCCAAAAATATGGAGAAGCTTCACTTGTATTACTATATTTGTTTAAATAAACTAATTTAGCTTCTCTTAAAGCATTAGCTTTTGACAGTCCTAGTTTAATGTTTTTATAAAATTCTGTTATAATTTCATTACTTGATTTTTGGTTTATATCCCATAAAGAAGAAACGACACTTTTTGCTCCAGAATTAGAAAAAGCTCTAGCTATACTCATAATTCCTTCTCCTTTTTTATGTTCACCTTGAGACGTCTTACAAGCATTTAAAACAACTATATCTGCTTGTTTATTGTTAAAATACATATCATTTAACATCAACTTTTTATCATTAAAAGCTATCCAAGGATTATTATCAATAATACCTCCATGAGTTGAAATATGTACAACTTTAGATTTTCCATAGTTATTCAAAAATGTTTCTTTAGTAGCTAGATTATTAATTAATAACTTAGTGTTAAGTAATGTTTCAATTTGATTAACCTCGTCGTCAGATATAATTAAATCTGGAAGAGTTTTATCATTAAATTTAGATGGACTTATGGCAAAAAAATTGTTTTTAAATTTGATTTTTTTATTTAAAGAATTTTTTAATGATGAAAACGAATAAGCATAACTTATATCACAATAATTAATTAAATATGACATATTTAAAGATTCTTTATTATTCAAAACCAGTGGTTCAAAAGGGATTGTTTGAAGTAAACCGTCAGGAATAATAATTACTTTTTTATCAATAAGGATGTTTTTATTTGCTAAGGGTAATAAACTTGAAAAAAGAGAAGCAGATAATTTTTTAAAATCACGACTATCTTCTTGTTTAATGAAGGGTTTGTTAATAGCCTTTTTATATTGATTTAAATCTGAATGAATATTTTTTATGTTTTTTAGTTCATATAATTTGACATCTTCATGACTTAAAAAAACAAGATATCCTTTATTTAAAGTAAATTTATATTGCAAAACGATCTCGTCTTTTTTAAGACTTTCTTGAACCATTTTTTTAGAAAAAACATTAATTTTTTTCTTATAATCATAATATCTTGGTGATATTACTTCTAATGAATCTATAAAATCTGAGTATTTTCGTTTTTTCACAAAAACTTGATTTTTTATACTATCTAGTATTGAAAGGCTTACTTTTTTACTTTTATATTCAGAAAGTATAATTTCAGTTTTATTAATTTCATTTTTTAATTTAAACTCTCTTTCAATTAAGATATTTGGAAGATTAGCTTGTGCTTTTGCATTACTTTCTGTTATGTTTTCAAGAAGTAAAAGAGCTTTGCTTTTTTCAATAAAGTAAAAGACTTTATTAGGCTTGTTTAGTTTATAAGCTGCGTTAATTGCATTAACATATATGTCATTAGCTTGTTTTCTCCAGAATAGTTTTGATAAATCCTCTCTACTTTCAAAATAAATAACATCAATAATTTTATCTGCTATATCGTATATATTTAAAGCTTGCTTTAAATAATTTTCATTATTGTTGGTTTCATTAATTAGTATTAAAACATTTGCTTTATCTATTAAGTAACCTAAAAGATCAATTTTATTGTATAGTACATCTAAATTTTCGATTTTTAAATTTTGTGCATCCAATACCTTTAAAATTGCTTTGTCATAATAGTTTAATGCTTTCTCATAGTTGTTTTCTGTTTTAAATACATCTGCTAGATTATTAAACAAAGAAGCTTCATTTTCTTTATTATTTAATGAATAAGTATAGGCTTCTCTAAAAATGTCTTTAGCTTTAGATAAGCTGTCTTGTTTTTTATACACTATACCAAGATTTATTAAAGATTTAAACACGTTTAATGAATCGTCTAATTTGTAAGATAATTTTAAGGCTGTTTTATAATTAGATTTAGCATTTGAAAAATCATTTGAAAAATCGTAAAAAACTCCTGCATTTAAAGATTTTGCAATAATGTCTTTATCACTAAAAGTATCTATTGAATCAATAATATCTAAAGTTTTGATAATATCATTAGAGTAAAATTTGCTTTCTAATTTTACATAAACTTCTAAAAGGTTAATTAATGTCCTTCCTTCCTGATTAGAATTGTTTAATTCTTTAAAGGTATAGATTGCCTTATTATAATATGAAATTGCTTTTTCAAAATCGCCAATATCGCTGTAGGCATTACCCAAGAACCTGTAAATTTGTCCTAAACGAACCGTTTTTTTAGGATACTTTTTTATATAATTATTACCAGAAGATATCACTTTGTAATAGTCATCATTCTTATAATATAGATTGACTAAATTTTTATCATTTTTAACAAAAAAATCAGATTTTATATTGTGATTAGTTCCAATTGACTGTATTTGAAGAGAACAATCAATGGAGTTTTCTATAGATCCAGTTTTTAAAAAGGCTATAAGAAAAAAGTAATACGTTTTAGCAACTTGATCTGGGTTTTTAAGTTTATTATTTGCTTTAATCCAGTTATCAAACCAAGCTTTTTTTTCTTTAAGAGTTAGTGAATTTGATTGTTCTATTTGATTCCATTCATCAATAAAAACCTTTTCCTTTTGCGCATACACACTAAAAGACCAACAATAAATCAAAAATAAGCATGAAATTTTTAGATACATTTACCTTTGGTGGAGTTTTAAAAACATATTTCATTTCTTTTAAAAATACTGCTTTTTTAAGAATTTAAGTTTAAAATTGAAAACAACTTAAATTTAAAAGAGGGGTTTTAACCCCTCTTTATTGTTTAAACGCAAGATTACCTAAACCTTTATTTAAACTTTAGCTATTAATTATTTAATATATGCTTAGAATATTTGATGTCTTGTAAGTTTTGAGAAAAGACACTGTTCATTATAACTTGGTTTTTTAAAGCTGGTGCTGTCATTCCGTTTTGATAATTTAGAGCACTAAAAAACGAACCATAAGCTGTTGAAAAAGATGTACCATTAACGTAAAATATTTGGTTATTATATGCGAATGGGATATTTTCACTTGCAGCTGCTAAATCCACTGAATTATTACCATAATTAGAAAAGTAAGCTAGATTTGGATTAGAATTTATGAATCCTATTGAAGCTGTTTCTTCTAAACCAGCCATAGCTAAAATATTTTCTGACTCGTAAGATGAAGGATAATGAGGGATTATATCATTATTAAGATATTGGTTTCCAGCAGAGCAAACGACTAAAATAGTGTTTTCAACCTCTTGGATAAACTCTTGAAGTAATTCAAAGTTTTCAGAATACCATCCAAAACTCATATTTACAATTTTTACATTTTCTTTTTTAATAGCGTATTTAAACCCACATAATGCATCAAAATATTTAATGTTTCCATTAGCATTTGCAATTTTTACTGGTAGTATTTGATGTTGGATATTATTGTTTTTAAGATTTGAAGTAATAATATTAGTAACAATTGTACCGTGTTTACCAGGATAATTGTCAAAAGGGTTATTGTTGTTTTCTACAAAATTCCATCCAAATTTTTCTTTGTAATTATTATCGTCACAAGCATCAGGTCCACTATTGTATAAAAAAGGAGACGTAAAACCATTATAATTGTAATCAACTCCTGTATCTAGTACTGCAACAGTAATACCAGTATTAGATTGGACAATTTTTGTGATAGCAGTATCTAATATTCCAGTTTGTGATGCAGATATAAATTGATCTTGTTGGATAGATATTGTATTATTTAAACCAACACTTTCAATTTCTTCATCAACTTTAGCAGTTTCTTTTTTTTCTTCAATATTTATATTTCCAGAATTTCCGCTAGAAAAAACCCACAACTCTAGATTTTCGTCTGCACATTTACATTGTTTATAATTTTCTACTCCATATTCTATTCGTTTTTGTTGTTTTTCTATATCTGTGGTTCCATCTGGATATAAAATAATTAATTCATTATAACCGGAATTATTAAAGCCTTTATTTTGTTGATTTGTAGTTTTTGTATTATTAATATCTTCTATATATATAGAATCTTTTTGACAACTATTGACAAATAATATTATTACTGCCAAAAGTAGTTTTGCTATTTTTTTCATGTCTTTAAGTTTAAATTAATTTTGTCTAGGTAAATAAAAATTCCGGTCTGGTAAAACAGACCGGAATTCTCTTGCTTAATGTTTATTCTATTATTACTCTTTTGGTAATAGGTCCTTCATTTGTTTTAAAGTTAAAGAAATATAATCCACTAGGTAAATTTAATTGTAAATCTAAGCTTAGAATTGTATTTTCTGTTTTAACGTTTTTAATTGTTTTAATTAAAGTACCATCAAATTTATATACATTTAATTCTATATCAGAATCATCAGATAATTCAACTTTGACAGTCATTTTACCTTGATTTGGATTAGGATAAATAGAGACTTTATCTTTTACTCCACCACCATCATTATTTATTTGACTAGGTAAATGACATGATTGATTTGATACAGGTGATAATGAACCATCTGCACAAACTGCAGTTACTTGCCATACAAAACAACGACTTTGTAAGTTAGATGATAATGTAAAAAATGTATTTGTTGTAGACTGTGGAGCTATTGATACACCTGTTATACAACATTTTATTTTTATTTGACTTGGAGAGCTTATAATGTAAGAAACAGCACCAGGTACTGGGTCCCAACTTAATGTTGCTCCATTATTTTGAAGATTAGTTGGTGCAGTTACTGTACAATCGTCTTTACACTCATATATGATTTCATCAGTATATGTACAAGTATCTATACCGTTAGATGCTGGTACAACAACAGTTACTGAATACGTCGTATTTATTTCTCCCCAACGAATATTTTGATTAGTGTAGAGCCCATCACTCCAAGTTATTGACGTAAAATTTGTCACTAAATTGCCATTACCATCAACTACTCTAATAATGAAAAGACCACTTTCACAAGGATCACAATCTTCTGCAGAACCACCACCTTTAAATGCATTTAGATAGTTTGAATACTTATCATAAGTCTTCTTATCTAATGTTGATTTTCTACTTTGCAATTGCGCTTCTAAAGCTGCAATATCTTGGCTAGTAGGACATTCGTAAGCCTCTAATTGAATATCATCTTCACAACAGATTAACTTGTATTCTAAGTTATAGATACAACCATCTGGCATTGTTAATGTTAAGAACCAATGATCAAATTCAGCTGCTATTACAATATCATTACTACTATTAGCACCAGTTGTGGTATTAGTCCAGCTAAATGTGGCACCATCTAAAATGGTTATTATATTTCCGTCTTTACCCTTTACCTTTAATGGAAAAGAATCTAAAGCACAAGGGTCTTCGCAATATGGAATAATTACTGGGTCATCTATGCAACAGTCTCTGTCTAATGCAATTCTAGTTTCTCTCCAATCACAATGATCTTCCCAAATACCATGTTTTATGAAATAAAATTTATTAGGATCTAAATCTGTAAATGTTACAGTAGTTAATCCTGGTGGTTGCCATGAGTATTGACTATCTATTAAAGCTATAATATCATTTCCATTTGTAGAACCTTCTACACTAGTTTCCCATAATTCCCATCCTTGATTTTGATTTTGGTCTAAGGTTGTTGCTATAACATCGTATACACCATCATGGCAATAGTAATCTAAAGTAAAGTTTGTATCAATATCGTCACAGCATTCAGGCCCAAAAACAATTGTATGTGTTAATTCATAAATGATAAATTCAGATTGTCCATTTACTGTATGAATAATAAACACATTAAAGGTATAAGTTCCTTCATTTTCAAATTCATGTGTCAATGGATCTCCAGTTTGGTTAAATAAATCCGTAATATCATTACCATTACTATCAATAATTTCAACAAAAAACTCTTCAATATTCAAATTAGAGTTAATACTTATTGTCGCTAAACCACAATCATCACTTATTTCTACAATTGGCTTACCTACTCTTATATCGTCAACTACGATATAATTACCAACACCTCCATGACATGTTCCTGTTGCAGTACAAGCAACAAAAGATAGCTCTTCATAATCAACAACACTTGGATCTAAAATAATACTAATATCTTCACAAACATCACTACTATTTGGTCCAGCTTGTCCAACAACATCCCAATTAAATTGACCTGCATGTCTACCAACAACCTTTACAACACCATTAGATGCTCCATTAGAAGAGCGGTTAACTGTTAGGTCTATTGTAAAGCCATTAGTTGAATTTAACCCAAAGAATGGGTTAGTAGTCCTAATTGAAGAACCTGGAGCTCCTGAAGTAGACACTAAATATATAGAGTTATTGCCACTACAAACAAGATTTGGATCACAGTTTATGTTTTTTAATGGTACAACACCTTGAACAATATCTTCCCACCATCCATTTACACAAGACATTTGTCCATTATTTGGGTCGGTACAATCATTAACACATGATGTGTTTTCAAATCCGATATTAGGAAACTCTTGACCGTACGTTAAGTTTCCTATTAGGAATAGAATAAAAATAATTTTTTTCATAATTAAAAGGTTTATTTGATTAGTTCCTACTCTATTATATTTAGGCTTTTCGGATGTCACCTATTTTTAATTAATTCATAATTAAGAGTAAAACCTTAAATTTTGTTACCCATTAATTTTAAATTATCTTCACTTACTAATTAACCACCAACTAAAAAACCTATATGCAAAACGATGATTTTATTCGTCTGTTTTTAAAAGGAGACCAAAAAACACTTAATAGTATTTATAAAAATTCGTTTCAGTACGTTAAGCATTATATTACTAGTAGAGATGGTACAGAAAAGGATGCCGAAGATGTGTTTCATAACGCTTTAATTATTTTGTACGTAAAACTTAAAGCCAAAGAAATTAAGGTGCAATCCTTTAATAATTACTTTTTTACGGTTTGTAAAAACTTATGGAAAAGAGAAAATTCTAAAAAAAGGGTAACAAATATAGATACAATACCTCTAGTTAGTGAAGAGCTTGATTTAGCAGCCTTTTATTTAGAGCATAGCCAATGGGAATTGTATAAAGAAAAATTTGAACTTCTGTCATCCCAATGTAAAGAGATATTGAAAATGGTTTTTGAAAAAAAATCGTATAAAGAAATTGTAAAAAAGTATGATTACTCATCTCAATTAGTAGCTAGACAACGTGTTTTTAAATGCAAAACCAAGCTTACACAATTAATAAAAAAAGATAATAGATTTTCCAAATTAAAATAAAAATGGAATTAGATAACAATGCCTACAAACAGATTTATAATTATCTCAATAATGAGATGACAAATGAGGAGTTGCTGACTTTTGAAAACAAGTTATTGAATGATATTGAATTAAAAGATACCGTTACTATCCTAAAGAAAATGGAAGTTATTTATAGTCCTGATGATTGGTTGCTTTTTAATAAGGACTCTAATAAACTTAAAGAAGCTGTTACTTTATTTAGAAACAATGACATAAATATTTTTTCAGAAAAAGTAAGAAAATCTGAAATTGAGTTCAAGAAAAAACATAATCAGTCTAAATCTTTAAAACGAATTTTAATTTACGCATCTTCAATAGCTGCAATAGGTTTAATCTTTTTTTCTGGATATTTGTTTAAAGAACAAAAATCCACCCAAGACTTATACTCTTCTTACTATACAACTAATGACCTTCCATCTTTTTCGTTAAAAAATGATGAAATTAATCAACTAGCTAATGCTGAGAATTTATTTAAAGCAAAAAAATATGATCAAGCTATAAGTTTATTTGAATCTATTGAAGAAAATAGTCAAAATCAAAATCCAAGTCTTAAATTATATTTAGCATTAACTAACTCTGAGCTTAAAAGATATGATCAAGCTCTAGAGTATTTAGAAGAACTAGAACATAGCAATACATTAGATCAACATAAGTCTTATTGGTTTAGAGCTCTTATTTATTTAAAACAAGGAAATAGAGATAAAGCCATTCTAGCCTTGAAATTAATTGCTCAGAATAAAAATTATTTTAATTACCAAAAAGCCATCAATTTACTTGAAGAATTAGATTAATATATTCTAAAAATCAATGGTTATTATTTAATAAAAATATCAAATCATGGCTTATAGTGACTACTTGGTTGATCGTGTTAGAAAAAGGCTTGAAAAGGCAAATCTAACTGACGAAAAGAAAATGATGGGTGGATTAATTTTTATGGTAAACCATAAAATGTGTATTGGAATAGATATTGACAAAAAAACAAATCTTGATAGATTGATGGTAAGAATAGGTAGGATTGAACACGATAATCTTATTTTTAGAAAAGGAAGTACCAATATGGACTTTACAGGCAAAGTCATGAGAGGTTTTTTATTTATTACTCCAGATGGATTTGATGCAGAAACAGATTTAGATTTTTGGGTAACAAAAGCATTAGAGTTTAATTCTAAATTGTAGCTATTACTTCGTTTTAGAGACTAGGTTGCTTAACATATCTTTAGTTATACCATCCAAATCAAATTGGTGTTTCCAATCCCAATCTTTTCTTGCTTTGGTATCATCAATACTACTTGGCCAAGAGTTAGCAATATCTTGTCTAAAATCTGGTTTATAAGAAATTTCAAATTCTGGAATTTGTTTTTTTATAGACGCAGCAATTTGTTTAGGTGTAAAACTAATTCCGGATAAATTATAAGACGATCTAATTTTTACTTTTTCAGCATCAGCAGACATTAAATTAACTGTAGCTTTAATAGCATCTTCCATATACATCATTGGAAGTGCAGTGTTTTCGCTTAAAAAGCATTCGTATTTTTTATGTTTTATTGCTTCATGATAGATTTCTACAGCATAATCTGTTGTACCTCCTCCTGGTAATGTTTTCCAACTAATAATTCCTGGATAGCGTAAACTTCTTACATCTACACCATATTTTTCATGATAATATTCACACCAACGCTCTCCAACTTGTTTAGTAATTCCATAAACGGTTGTTGGTTCCATAGTAGTATGCTGAGGTGTGTTTTCTGTTGGAGTTGTAGGTCCAAAAACAGCAATACTTGATGGCCAGAATACTTTTTTAATAGCTTTAGCTTTAGCTAAATTTAAAATATGAAATAGAGATTGCATATTTAAATCCCAAGCTTTCATAGGATATTTTTCTCCTGTAGCACTTAATATTGCTGCCATAAGATAGATAGTGTCTATATCATGTTTTTCGCAGCATATTTTTATTGAAGCATAATCCATAGCATCAATAATCTCAAAAGTACCAGAATTTACAAGCTCTAAATTGTTATAATTTAAATCACTAGCTATTACATTTTGTTGACCATAAATTGACCTTAACTTATAAGTAAGTTCAGAACCAATTTGACCACCTGCACCAATAATTAATATTTTTTTACTCATTTTTTTGAATTATGCATAAAATATGTGTTCAAAAGTAATAACATTTTGAGAATTTATCAATTAAATTTTTATAATAGTAAAAGATAAACAATTTTAAGTTTTGGGAAAATTTAACTCTTTAAACTAATATATTTGTGTATCAAACATTTAGTATTTATTATGAGATTTTTTAAGTTTTTATTATTTATAACATTATTATTTACCGCTTGTAAAAATGATACAACAAATACAAACCAAGAAGTTAAAAGTAAAGTTTCAGATTCTTTAAAATTAACCCCAAAAGAAGTTTCTAAGATTAATTTTAAAGACATTGGTTTAGACTCAAAAACTAATACAGTAATATCTAACTGGCAAGCGTATTTAAATATTGTAAATGGTATAGAGAATCTTAAAACTGCAGACTTTACTTTTTTTAATACAGATATAGATGTGTTTAATTCATCTCTAAAAGATTTTGAAAACACAATTCCAGAAGCTATTAATTCTGAGCCTGTTAAAGCAAGAGTACTAGTTTTAAAAACAATGCTGTATAAATTTCATGAAATTGAAAGTTTAATTACAAGTACTAAAAACGAAAAATTACAATCTATACAAGACGTTTTTGTGGCGCTTTCTAATTTAAATTTACAAATCAATAAGAAGGTAGAAAAAGATAGTCAAGTTATTATAAAACCCTATTAAGATGAAGTTGTTAAATGTTTATGTTTGTTGCTTTCTAGTTGTTTTTTCTTGTAAAGAAAAAGAACAGAAAACAGACGTTGCTTCAATTAAAAAAGAAGTTAATATTAATATTGATAATTGGCATAAAGCAGCTGCAAATGCAAATTTTGAAGATTATTTTAATTTAATGACAAAAGATGGTGTTTTTATAGGTACAGATGCTACAGAAAATTGGCAGATAGATAACTTTAAAGATTTTTCAAAACCTTATTTTGATAAAGGAAAAGCTTGGAGTTTTAAAGCATTAGAGAGAAATATTTATGTCTCTGAAAACCAAAAAATAGTTTGGTTTGACGAGTTACTTGACACTCAAATGGAATTATGTAGAGGATCTGGTGTTTTACAACACACTAATGAAGGTTGGAAAGTAAAACATTATGTGTTATCCATTGCAATTCCAAATGACAATGTAAAAGAGGTAGTAAGTTTAAAGAAAAAAACCGACAGTATACTTAAGCTAAAAATGAAAAAGCAGTAGAATAACCGTACTACCCTATGTATTTTGTCGATGTTTTTGTTAATTCATCAGAGATTTAGCATAAAAACACTATTTTTGAAATAAAAGAAAGCTAAAATGAAAAAATTATTAATCTTAGTTTTTGTGTTATTTGGCACAATAACTTATGCTCAATTTAATCAAGATGCACCTTGGATGAGTTCTTTAAACGCAGAATCAAGGACAAGCACAAACCCAGTTAAATTTCAAGAATTAGTAGATGCTTTTAACACCTATTGGGATACAAGAGATCCTAATGTAAAAGGTAGTGGCTATAAACCCTTTAAAAGATGGGAAGCCTATTGGTCTAATTTTGTAAAAGAAGATGGTACATTACCAACGTCTTTAGAGTTATGGAATACTTATCTTGAAGTAAAAGGTCTAGAAAACAACCAAAGAAGTAGTAGTGTTTTAGTAGATGAAAGTAATTGGGTCCCAGTAGGACCATTTACACATTCTAACACTGGATCATGGTCTTCTGGACAAGGAAGGGTTAATGTGGTTGTTCAAGATCCAAATACTTCTACAACAGTTTATGCAGGAGCACCAGCTGGTGGTTTATGGAAATCTACAGATGCAGGACTAACTTGGAATACTACAACAGATGATTTACCTCAAATTGGTGTTTCAGGAATTGCAATAGATAAAAATAATTCAAATATAATATACATTGCCACAGGAGATGATGATGCTGGTGACTCTTATAGCGTTGGTGTTATGAAGTCTATTGATGGTGGATTAACTTGGAATACTACAGGTCTTAATCCAGCTAATTCACCAGATTCCATGAACGATATTTATATGGATCCAAATGACTCTAATACATTATGGGTAGCTACTAATAATGGGATTTATAAAACAACAGATGCTGGAAATAATTGGAGTAATACTAATGGGACACAAGGTCAAAACATTAGAGATATAAAAATAAAACCAGGAGATTCTAATACAATTTATGCTGTATCTTCAAATCGTTTCTGGAAATCTATAGACGCAGGAAATACTTATACTCAATATACTACTGCTGCTTCTGGATTACCATTAAGTGACGTGTCTAGATATGTTATAGATGTTACTCCTGCAAACCCTAATGTGGTTTATGCTTTAGCAGCAACTAACAATAGCTCATTTAAAGCAGTTTATAAATCAATAAATTCTGGTATTACGTTTACAGAAGTTGCTTCTGTAGCTTCAAATGGAGATATATTTGAATCTACTCAAACTTGGTATGATATGGCATTTGCTGTTTCAGATACTAATGAAAATGAAATATATACTGGTGTTTTAAATATCTGGAAAGGTATTGTATCTGGTAATTCAAGTACTTTTACTAAATTAAATAGTTGGTCAGCTCCTTTTTCATCTGCCTATACACATGCAGATATTCATTTTTTAAGGTTTTTTAATGGCGAGTTATTTGCTGGTACAGATGGAGGTTTTTATAAATCTTCTAATGGTGGAAGTAGCTTTACGGACTTAACAGCTGGAATGCAAATTGGTCAGTTTTATCGTATTGCTGTATCTAAACAAAGCTCTGATAAAATGGTTGGAGGATTACAAGATAATGGTGGTCATGCCTATAATAATGGGCAATGGCAAAACTATTATGGAGCAGATGGAATGGATACAGCTATAGACCCAGCAAATTCTAATTTATATTACGGTTTTATACAATCTGGTGGTGGATTATATTATTCTACAACAGCTGGAGCGTCTTTAAATGGAAGTATTGCAAATCCAGCAGGAGAAAACGGAAACTGGATAACACCTCTTTCAATGTCTAGTGATAGTCAATTGTATTCAGGTTATAATGCCCTATACAAACTACAAAATAATAATTGGGTAGCAGTTTCATCTTCTTTTGGATCTACAATTGATGTTATTGAAATAGATGAAATAAATCCTGCTAATATTTATTTAGCATTAGGAAATGGATTAAATAAAAGTGTAGATTCAGGTTCAACTTTTAATCAAGTCGAAACTTTTAGTTCCAATATCACATCTATAGAAGTTAATAATTTAAACAATAATATTATTTACGTAACAACTTCTGGCTCTAATGGACAAGTATATCAATCTATTGATGGCGGAAACAATTTTACTAACATATCATCAGGACTACCTAGTGTAAGTAAAAATAGCATTAAACATCAAAATTTACACTCTAAAAACCCTTTGTTTTTAGGAACTAGTTTAGGCGTTTATAGATATGATGATGATACATTAACATGGGAATTGTTTAATATAGGCTTACCAAATGTTACAGTTAGAGATTTAGAAATTAATATTACAGATAATAAAATTACTGCTGCAACTTATGGTAGAGGTATCTGGCAATCTACTATTCCAACAGAATTAGCATCTACAGATGTAAAATTAGTAGCAGTTAGTGGAATAAGTACAGCTATAGATTGTAATACAAACATAACACCTAATGTAGAAATTGAAAATAATGGAGTTAGTACAATAACTTCAGTAGATTTTACATATCTAATAGATGGTACTCCTAATGCATTTAATTGGACAGGAAGTTTAGCTTCAACAGCTACAACAACTGTAACATTACCTCAGTTTTCATTATCTAAAGGTCAGCACACCTTTGAAGTAAGTAGCACAACAGCAAATGATGCCTATTCAATAAATAATAATTCTGAACAAAGTTTGATAAATGCTAATGATACTGGAACAGTACAATTAGTTAATACTTTTGAAACACCACAAGAAGAATTATTAGTTTTTGATGAAGGTGAAACAACACAATACTGGACTAGAGGAATACCAAATGGAGCTGTTTTAAATAATCCTAATAACAACCTTAATAACCAAGTATATGGAACAAATTTGTTAGGAGATCATGCTAATAATACTAAAAGTTATTTAGTGTCAGAATGTTATGATTTAACACAGTTGGCAAATCCTGAACTTAAGTTTGATATGGCTTTTGAACTTGAATTAAATTGGGATATTGTTTATGTAGAATATACCCTAGATCAAGGGTTAACATGGACCGTTTTAGGAACTGCATCAGATCCAAATTGGTATAATAGTAGTACAGCTACAGGAGAAAACAACACGTGTTTTAATTGTCCAGGAGCGCAATGGACTGGAACAAATGCTACTTTAACAGAGTATATTTATAATTTGACCCCTTTTAATTCAGAAACAAGTATAATGTTTAGAATTGTATTCCATTCCGATCAATCTGTTGTAGAAGAAGGAGCAATTATAGATGATTTTGTAGTAAGAGGAAATGTTTTAAGTGTTGATCAATTTAATACAAATAGTTTTTTAGTATATCCAAACCCTTCAAAAGGATTATTTAATATAAAGACTAAAATTAATCAAACATTTAATGTCAATGTTTTTGATGTAACAGGTAAAATTATATATCAAAAAAGTCATGTTAAAACAAATAATAATACTTATCAACTAGATTTAAGCAACTATTCTAATGGTGTTTATTTTTTAAATTTAGAAACAAGTTTAGGAAAAACTACTAAAAAGTTAATTGTTAATTAATTGTTAATTTAAACTTAAATAAAGCACCATGTACTCAGTATATAGGTGCTTTTTTTATATCTTCAAAAAAATAAATTCGCTTATATAAACACTATTAATATGAAAATCAATCTTAAAAAAACTACTGTAATTGGTGTGATTGGATGTTTGACCATCTTAGGATGTAAAGAAGACAAAACATCACAACCAACTGCACAATTAGAAGTCGTACCTGGAATTAATTTAGACTATATGGATAAAACTGTAGAAGCTAAAGAAGATTTCTTTAAATACGTAAACGGAAAATGGTTAGAAAACAACGAAATCCCAGATGACCAATCTACTTGGGGAAGTTTCCAAGAACTACGTAAAAAAACAGATGCAGATGCTTTAGGTATCTTGAAAGCTGCAATGTCTGATAATAAAGATCTTGAAAGTATTAAAGTATTACCAGGATCTGATCAGGAAAAAGCAGTACACTATTACCAAACTATAATGGATACTGTAGGTCGTAATAAGCTAGGAATTGACCCTGTTAAACCATATTTAGCAAAAATTAATGCTATTAAAAACATAGAAGATATACAAGATTATATGATAGATATGCAACCTAAAGGAGGAGGAGGTCTATATGGTTTTGGTGTTGGTTCTGACCCAAAAAATAGTAATCGTAATGTTGCATATTTAGGAGGAGGAAGTACAGGTTTACCAGATAGAGATTATTATGTAAAAGATGATGAAGACTCTAAAGAAAAAAGACAAAAATATGTAGCGTTTATTACTAATATGCTACAGTATTTAGGAGATAGTGAAGCAGAAGCACAAGCACAAGCCAATCAGATTTTAGCTTTTGAAACTAGATTAGCTGAAGCAAAAATGGACAAAGTAGATAGACGTGATGCACGTAAGCGTTACAATCCAAGATCTATTGAAGAGGTACAAAAAATGGTTCCAGCAGTAAATTGGAAAAAATTTATATCTGGTATTGGTGTTAAAAAGCTAGACACTGTTATTATTGGTGATTTAGGATATTTTAATAGATTGCAAGAAGTATTAGCAGAAGACAATATTGATGCAATTAAAACCTATTTAAAATGGGATGTGTTTAATAGTGCAGCAGGTTTTTTAAGCACAGATATAGAAACTGCTAACTGGGAGTTTTACGGTAAAGAACTAAATGGTTCTAAAAAGCAAAGAGCAAGAGATGAACGTGCTTTAGGATCTTTAAATAGAACTATTGGTGAAGCTTTAGGTAAATTATATGTTGATAAAAAATTTCCACCTGAAGCAAAAATAAAAGCAGAAAAAATGATTAAAAACGTAATATTAGCATTTGAAAATCGTATAAACAAGTTAGACTGGATGAGTCCAGAAACTAAATTAAAAGCAATCGAAAAATTAAAAGCAACAAAAATAAAAATTGCTTATCCTGATAAATGGAAGGATTATTCAGATTTACAAATAAGTAGTGTTGAAGATGGTGGATCTTATCTACAAAATTCTTTAAATGCTAGTGCTTGGAATTTTAAAGATGATTTAAATAAATTAGGAAAACCTGTTGATAAAAGCGAGTGGTATATGGCTCCTCAAGTTGTTAATGCTTATTTCAATCCTTCATATAACGAGATTGTTTTTCCAGCTGCAATATTACAACCACCTTTTTATAATTTTAATGCAGATGACGCTGTTAATTATGGAGGAATCGGAGCAGTAATCGGACATGAAATTTCGCATAGTTTTGATGACTCTGGTTCTAGATACGATAAAGACGGAAACCTTAACAACTGGTGGACAGATGAAGATTTAAAACAATTTGAAGGTTTAGGAAAAAAATTAGCAGATCAATATAGTGCTATTGAAGTATTGCCAGAAACAAATATTAATGGTGCTTTTACTTTAGGAGAAAATATTGGAGATTTAGGTGGTGTTTTAGCTGCTTATGATGCTTTACAAATGACTTTTAAAGATGGTAAACCAGAAGATATTGATGGTTTTACTGCAGAGCAACGCTTTTTCATGAGCTGGGCAACTGTGTGGAGAACAAAAATGCGTGATGATGCTTTAAAAACTAGAATTAAAACAGATCCACATTCTCCAGGAATGAATAGAGCTGTTCAACCATTATTAAATATTGATTCGTTTTACGAAGCATTTGGTATTAAAGAAGGAGATAACATGTATATTGCTCCAGAAGACAGAGTTAGAATTTGGTAGAAACCAACAACATTAAATAAAAAAGCCTTCCAATTTGGAAGGCTTTTTTATTTAATACTAAATTTTAATTTTTTGTTTCTGTACTTGGTTGTTGAGACGATAAAGCATTTTTTGCAAGAAATGCCATATTAAAATTAGGCTCTATTGCCAAAGCTTTATCAAGAAGCAATAAGGCAGCATTTACATTTGTTTCTTTGTTTTGGTTAAACTTAACCAAAGCGTCTAGATAATAAAAAGCGGCTTTTAATGACACTGTATAGGGTTGCTGGGTTTCATAAAAACTTTTCCCTTGCGTATCTTTTACTTGTGCTAATCCTAAGTCAACATATTTTTTAGCTTCTATAAGCTTGTTTAAATTTAGATTTATTTCAGCTAACTCATAGGCAACTTGAGTGTTTTGAGATTTATCATAAATAGCTTTGTAAAAAGGTAAAGATCGTTCTATTTCTCCTAAAGATTTTAAAGCAACAGCTTTTACTTCTAAAGCAATATCAGAATCAGAAGATTTAAATTCAATACCAATAGTATTTAATGCTTGAGTAAATTTTCCGTCATTTAAATAAACATAAGCTAAGGTGTCTTTTCTAGCTTGAGATGGTTTTAAAACATTAAGATGTGTTAGTGCATTAATCACACCTTGAACATCTCCTTGAGTTTTCATTTGTTTATAATAAGCTTCATAATGTTTAACTAAAGCGTCATTGTTCTGTGCAACAGCACTAAAACTGAAACAAAAAAGTAATAAGTAAAATATATTCTTCATTTTTTTAAAATTTAATTGTTTCAAAACTAAAAAAATAGTTGACTTAAAGTCTTAAAATAGTATTAATTAATGTGTCATATAAACTTTATTGGATAGTTATTGTTTTTTTTACAATAACAGCATCATTTAATATAAACCCTTTTGGTATCATATTATTAGATCTTGGAGGTATACTAAACAACGGATTGTTTAACAAATCAAACGAGGCTTCAAATAATTGCAAACTTGTTTTTTGATTTTTTGGGACACTAATTTGTAAGTCAAGCATTTCGTTTTTACTAACAAAATAACTAAACAACCTATTTTTCTTTCGGTTGTTAAAAACTAACGAATCTCCTTCAGCTCGATAAGCATCTACACCATTAATTTTAAAGGATTTAAAAAGATTGGTTGAATCTGAAAACACTTCCATGCGTTGCACTGCTCTTTGAGGCATAATACAAATATTAAAAAAACGTGTATTACCAATAATGGTATCATTAGAGATTTCAATTTTTGGTTTTGGAATGGCTTTTATAGGTGCATTTGATGCATAAGTAAAGCCTGAAGCATATTTACTTCCAAAAGTATCTTTGTTTAATGCTGTAGCTATACTTGGTGACTCTCCTAAAAAATTTGTAGTATAAGTGTCTAAAACTTTGTCATAAGTTGCCCAAAAAGCAGAGTTTGTATCTGTGTTTAAAGTATAAACTAAACTATTAGGTTTAGGAGTGTCAGGCATAAAACTAGAATTAAAATGCGCTGTAAAAAAGGCAATAATCCCAAATAAAAACAACAAGTAACTCCAACGTTTTTTATGTTTTAAGAAACCGAAAACTGGTAAACAAAGCCCAAAAATTAAAGTCACAAAAATAGCACTAACTACTAACATTTTTAAACCTAATCCAACAGGAAACATTTTAACTAAAGGAGATAGGATAAACAAAACCGGAATACATAAAACAGCCATCAATATTAGGTTAGGCTGTTTTTGTCTAAGCATTATAAAGAATGCTAATAAACCAAAATAAACAGGAATAATAAAAAAGCTAGCACCTTTTAATTGCAAAGCAATTGCAGTACAAATAATTAGCCAAAAAGTTAGTGGAGCAACTATTAAACTAACTGTATTAGTGACTTTGTAAACTTTACTATATAATAGAAAACAGATACCTAAACTAAGTAGTACAAACAACCAAATATAAGTATGACCATTATAAGTAAATCCTTGAAGGATTTCGGCATATTTAGGATATAATATATTAATAAATTTCCAGCCCAAAAACCCAACCAGTCCGCAAAAAATTAAACTGAATATAAAAGCGGAAAAGCCTTTACCAACATCTTTTAATTGTAGTTTTCTGTTTCTAAAACCATAAATTAATAAACCAATAAATAATCCTATTGCTAATAATAACATTGGTATAATCCAACTAAATGGGTAAATCACAGTTTTAAAAAAAGGAATATTAAAATAAATATAATCTTCAATGCTTTTAATTGTTGCTAAATCAGTTTTACTAAAATGATGCAATAAAGGCATAATATAAGTCCCTTGATGCTCTAAAGTATTTCTGTCTAATCTTGCATAGTTGTCAAGTGCTGTGTGGTAATCAAAATGATCATCGATAAAAGCAAAGTTAAAACCATCAATATCTCCATCGCGTCTAAAAACCGTTAAATCCGTATCGTTTGGTAGCATTTTATAAATACTATAAGCTAAAGAGTTTGCTACAGGAAACTCTGGGTTTGCTGCTACAAACTCTTTCATTAAGTTAGCATTTCCTCCATTAGTTTCAATTAACATATAACTTGGGCCACCACTACCTCGTGCTTCAAAATTTAAAACTAAACCAACATCTTTTGCCCATTCATGTTGGTTAACAAATAAATCTGCTCCATTTAAACCTAATTCTTCAGCATCTGTAATACCAATAATAATATCATTTTTAGGTTGCTTACCATTGCTTAAAAAAGCACGTAATCCTTCTAAAATAGTAACAACTCCAGAACCAGCATCACTTGCTCCAATTGCACTATGTGGATTACTATCGTAATGCGTTAATAGCATTAAAGCTTTAGTGTTTTCTGTTCCTTTTATTCGTGCTAAAATATTAATAGGTTTAGCTAAATTCCCCCATTTACTAATGGTATAACCTTCTTGAAGCTGCGTTTGTAAGCCTAATTTTTGTAATTCTGAAACAATATAGTTTCTAACTTTTGTGCTTTCTTCACTTCCAGTATAATGTGGTTTCTTTGAAATTTCTGCAAGCTGTATTAATGCTCTATCTGTAGAAAATTGATTTAAAGGCGTCTCTAAATTTGAGATTGTATTAGGTAAAAGCGCATCAAAACTAGAATAAATTGCAGCACAAATAATTAGAAGAGCAATTGCTTTTTTTAGCATTTTTGGAAGGTTTAATTGGTCGTTATAAAAGTAGTAAAATATTAGATGCTTTATTGATTTAGGATAACTAATTAAAAATCAGTAACTTTAGTTGAACTAAAAATAGAAAGGTATGGGAATTAAAAGTTTTGAAGGATCAAGAAAAGGACAATTACAAGCAGATACAAATCAATCCTTAAAAGTTAGTGATTATATGACAAGAGATTTAATAACTTTTAAAGTAACCCAAAGTGTAGATGAGGTTATTGATACCTTAATAAAGCATAAAATTTCTGGAGGTCCAGTTGTTAATGATAAAAATGAATTAATAGGTATAATTTCTGAAGGTGATTGTATCAAACAAATTAGCGAAAGCAGATATTACAATATGCCATCTCAAAATAATAGTGTTGAACAACATATGGTTAAAAATGTAGAAACTATTGATGGAAATCTTAATGTTTTTGATGCAGCTAATAAATTTTTACAGACCAAACGTAGACGTTTTCCTATTGTTGTGGATGGTAAATTAGTAGGTCAAATTAGCCAAAAAGATATTTTAAAAGCTGCCATGCAGTTAAAAGGTCAAAACTGGAAATAGTTATACACGACCATGCTTAGGTCGTAACGCATCAGGACTATCTGTAATTAAAATTTTGTCTTTGTCTTTTGCTGTAATAGAAGCTACACTTGAGTAGTTATAATCCTTAACAGGATTATCTAGTTTAATCCATTTGACATATCCAGCAACTGTAATACGTTCTCCAACTTCTACAATTGCTTCGCTATAACGAAGTTGTTTGTTAAAGCCAAACAAACCTTCAGATTCAATATTATAATACTTTAATAGTTTTTTAAATTCTGGTGTAGGATCATTCCAAGTTCCAGAATTTGTTTTTTCGTCTGTAATTAAATAATCATAGTAGTTTTTTGGGACTTTAGTTGGTAAAACAACTACGCGTTCTCCTGTTTGTTCTATAAAAAAATCTTGTATTTGCTCTTCATCTACCATTGTTTTCCAGTAAGAATTTTTACCACTACTTACTTTTTTTTCAATTTTCATTTTATAAAACACACACTTACGCTTGCTTAAAGGTGCGATTAAAGCGTCTTCAATATTAAGTGCATTACCTTCAATCTTAGAATAGGTATTGGTTTTTAAACTACTAATACGTTGGTGTTGTAGGTTTTTTAGTCTTCTTAACATAATAACTTTAGGACTAAAGTAATAGATTAAAAATGCTACAATAGCAAAAGCGCAAACAGCAAGAGTTATAATGATTGGTGTGGTCATAATAATCGTTTAGGTTATTACTTTATTAGTATTACAAATTAAAAATTAGTTACAACTATTACTTACCAGCTTTTAAAGCATACAAAGCAAAAGAGGCTAGCCAATGTGCTCCAGCATATTCTCCAGTGTCCATTTTGTTATAACTAGCATTAAAGTGTGTATTTGCTAAAGCAATCATTTTTTGGTTGTTTAAAATTTGTCCCATTTCATACAAACACCAAGCACGACTAAAATTAAGTCCATCTAAATGTGCCATCTTTCCATCAGATTTATCAACGACTTCCACTGTGTTTATAAATTTTGAAGGGTTGTTTTTAAAGTCAGGTAAAAAGGCATCTAACCATTTTACGTACTCTTCTTTTGGTAATACTTTTGCCATTAAAGAGGCTTCTTGTAAACAAGGTGATAGAAAATCAAAGCCTCCAGGTTCCCAAGTTATTGGGCAACCTTCATCTTTTAGATAAAACAGTTTTGCTCTTTTAATAATTACTTGCTCTAATTTTGGGCTGTATTTTTTAGCATAATCTAAAGCAAAACTCATCCCAAAAGCAGTATTTGGATGCTCTCCAACACGTATTGGATAGTTTAATTTATTAAAAAATTTGATGCACTTACCTTCAATAAGCTGTGTTAAAGGCTCTAGGTTTTTAGCAAATTCTTTACCTTCTGGTGTGTTCCATTCATTTAAACTTTCGGCTAGTTTTAGTAGCCAAGCCCAACCATAAGTACGCTCAAAAGTACTGTTATATTTGTCATCAAAGTATTGGATTTCTTTTAAAATATTGTCTTTAGTTAAAGTCAATTTTAGCTTTGCTAAAATAGCATCACGTTGCTTAAATTCTGGAAAGTCTTTAAGCAGATTAACTAATGTCCAATGACCATGTACAGAACTGTGCCAATCAAAACAACCATAAAACGCAGGATGTAATTCTTGAGGTGTTTTTAAATAGCTATTGTCACCCAAAACTTGACCTAACTTATTTGGGTACTCTTGATCCACACAATCATAAGCAAAATGATATAAGTAATTGGCTTTTTTTTTGTCAAGCGGTATTGAAGTTACATTTACTTCATCTGTTTTAGTAGTATTTTTATTTTCTGTTTTATTGTTACAGCTTAAACTTAAAAGCAATGATAATAATAATATGTATCTCATTTTATTGACGTTTTACAAGTGCATAAAAATCGTTATCCAAAGGTAAATACCCTTGATCGTAAACAAAGTAATATATAGTTCCAGCTTTAGTTGTATAAACACTAGTAAAGTAATTAAAATCGAAACCTTTGGCTTCTAATTTAGTTTTGGTTGTCTTCGTTTTTTGGTCAGGGTTTAAACTTTCTAAAATGCGCCAATTTTTACGTAAGCGGTTATTAATGTTTCTAATTAGGTTTTTTCCGTCTTTGTTAACCTTATTGTTATGGGCATTCCTACAACCATCACTACAGAATTTTTTATCTATGCGTCCTACTATTTTATCTCCACATTCTGGACAAGTTTTAGTCATAATTTATTTATTTGGGTTTTTAATTGAGTACCAACGTAAGTCTAGTTTTTCTTCTTCAAAGTAAAAGTCTTCTTCATAAGTTAGTCCTATTTTTAAAAGTGCATTGTGTGATGCTTCATTTCCTATTTCTGTAGTTCCATAAATTTCAGGTAGTTTCATGACGTTAAATGCATAGTCTACAGCTGCTTTTCCTGATTCTGTTGCATAGCCTTTATTCCAAAAACGTTCAATTAACCTGTAGCCAATGTCGTAATATTTGGTAAAGCCATTCATGTTATATTCTGTATTTAATCGTATTCCTGACCAACCTATAAAGTCACCAGAAGTTTTTTCGACAACTGCAAATCTACCAATACCACGATCTACATATTGTTGTTTTACATTGTCAATTATTTTTTTAGCTTCATCTATTGTTTTAATAGGTTTATTACCTAAATATCTGTGTACTTTTGGGTTGGAATCAAGTTCAAACATACCTTTTAAATCAGTACTTCTAAGCTCACGAAGGATTAATCTTTCGGTTTCTATGTTAATTGTCATTATTGTTTTTTGTAATTAAATTTTACTTCTTCTGTTGTACCTTCTTCTTCAATAACTACGTAAATATTAATTTCTGTATCGCTTATTTTTTCAAAAGTAAACTGATCAAAATAGGCTCTGTTATCTTCAATTTTAATCAACTTAGCATCTACAGTTTCGTCTTTTTCTTCCCAACCTTTAAAGTCGTTTCCAAAGTGTTTAAGTTGAAAAATAAGAGTGTCGTCTACTTCTCTAATACCACCAAGTTCGTAAAAAACAACCTTTCCATCGCTAACTAATTTAAAGCTAAACATCATAGAATCGCCAAGTGGAGGACTCCATATTTCTTCTGTAATTCCTCCAAAAGCTTCACCTTTCCAGTGACCTTCCATCCAACTTACTTGAGATAAATCAGCTTTTGGAGATGTCATTCCATCTTCAAACTTTAATGTATTGGTTTGTGCTTTACAACTTGTAAAAGCTACAATAAGCACTATGATTGCTAGGTTTTTCATTTTTATTTAATTTCTTACAATAGGCATCTATATACATTGAGGGACAAATGACCGATTAGTTTATGGTTTAATTAATTCTACAAGTTAAAAAACTAAACAGCCCAATAGGGTACATACTTAGCAAACTTAGTAGATTGATTGTTAGGGTCTTCTAGTTTAATTCTTCCTAAATCTATCGCTTGTTTTATTAGCAATGATATTTGTGGTCTTTGATGAGTAGTCATTCTAAGCCTTTCTCTTAAAGACTTGTTAGTCAAGGAGCCATTAGACAAAAATTGAATTACACTGTGCTGATAAACAGACTCTATTCTTTCTTCTTGGCTCATTTCTGAAAACTTTCTAGGGCTATACATAATAACCTTAAAAGAATTGGTTCCTTCAATGAATTTAAGTGGAGGAAGCCCATATAATTCTATTGCCATAACGGATTTTTGAAACCCTGACCCTCTCTCTTCACAGATACCATATTGTCTAAATGATTTAGCAAGAAATTCGTTTCTAGATTCTGGAGTAGTACCTATAAGTCTATCTAGTTTTTTTGTTGGTAAAAGTTTTCCAGGATTAGATATTTCTATTCTGTCTTCAAAAATCTCAATCATTGGACTTGTGCCTCTTATGCTGAAATCCTGATGAACAAGCGCATTTGCAACTAATTCTCTAATAGCTATTTCTGGGTATATAGATGTAGTTTTTCTTAAGGCTTTCTCGATTATTTCACTACTTGGTAGCTTATCCATAGTAAACTGTATCAAATCTTTAAATCTAATAGCGTATCCTTTATTCCCTGTCCACTCTCTTTCGGTTTCAGTTTTGTTTTTGCCCTTATATTTAATAAGTCTAACAGCTTTCCTTGATAGAGATTGGAATTGTTCAAGATTTTTTGCACAAGCTAATGCGCCAAAGTTTGTTACATAATAACCACTGTCGTCAATAGATTTAATTAGCTTTTCATCTTGCATCCAATTCAAAATTTCTATCTTATTTTCTGGAAGTCTATATTCTAAAAGTTCTGCAATTGATTTATAGTCTAAAAGACTAAGAACATCAACATCACTTAATAGTCTTGAGCAATGTAATTCTTCAAACTGTGGAGATTTACTATTCAACATTAATGAACCTATCTCTTGTCTTGACGCTGTTCTGGTTGTTCCTCCTGACCTAATATAGGTTTGTTCTAATGATTTCCCTCTCTCATGAGAAGGCTTTGAAAGACTTTCTTTAATATAAATGAAAAGCAAAACCTTACCTGAATAAGACGCTAAACGATGCTCTATTCCTATTGGAGGCTCGACAGCATCTCTTCCAATACTTGCTAACTGATCTATAATTTTAGAAGCATCTTCTTGCTCAATACCTATTATTTTAGCATCATTATCTCTAATTCCAAAAACAAGATAGCCTCCTCTAGGAAGATTAGACATAGCTATTAAATGCTGTTTTAACTTTTCTTTGTTAGGAGATAATTTTTCTTTCCAATCAAGTTCATTTAATTCGTTTGGAATAGGGCTTAGGCTTTGGTCTAATAGACCTACAGCTCTGTTTAACCAATTGTCGGACATATTATTTAACTATTCTAATTAAGTAAGAACTCATTGATAATCAGCGAGTTAGTAAATTTTTAACGATTCTAGTTAAGTAAAAAAGAGTTTTATTAACACCTTATCAACAAATTATTCTTTACAAGGAAAGACATCGTTTTAAACAAATGTAAAAAATTAATAATGTTTTACCTTAAATATCTGAAAATCTGTTAACTCTATTGGAAATTCTTTTTTTCTTACCAAAGTCCAATAACTTGGAAAATCCTCATCTTTTACAAATTCAGTAATCTTTTTTAGGTTTCCGAACGTACCTAATACTATTCCGTTTTTAAGAAGCACGAAATTATACTGGTTTTCTTTTCTCTCTTTGTATGTAGTCATATTACAAAACTACAAAAATATTCGGAAATAATTGTATTAATATTTTTATATGTCAATATATTCGAATATATTTGTATTATAATTAAAACCAAAGATTATGAATTTTAAATCACTACCTCAATTATTAGACTATTTCAAGGATGAAGATACTTGTATAGCTTACTATGAGCAGACACGTTGGAATGGAAACGTTGTTTGTCCTCATTGTGGTAGTGAGCGCACGTATAAAACGAATAGAGGTCATAAATGCGCTAACAACGAATGTTATAAAAAGTTTACTGTAAAAGTTGGGACTATATTTCATGGTTCTAAAATTCCTTTTAGAATCTGGTTTGCTTCTATATGGTTGGCTACTTCTCAAAAAAAGGTATTTCATCTGTGCAATTAGGAATTGATTTAGGAATCACTCAAAAAACTGCATGGTTTGTATTACACAGAATTAGAGAAATGCTAAAGGAGAAATCACCGCAAATGTTGGGAGAAAATAATGTAGTAGAATCTGATGCTACATATATTGGTGGTAAAGAAGGAAACAAGCATTTAAACAAAAAACGTTCGCAAGAGCATAAACACTTAACTAACGAGGGTAAAGTATTTGTGCCAAAGAAAACGGTTATAGGTATTATTGAACGTAACGGTAAAGTAGCTTTAAAGCATGTATCTGGAGAAACAACTCAAAATATGGTAGATTTTGTGACGACACACGTTCCAAAAAACGCTACTATATATTCAGATGAAGCACATGCGTACAGAAAGTTAAATAAATATTACACTCACGATAACGTTAAGCACTCTTTAAATATATACGTTGAAGGTTCTGTACATACTAATACTATTGAGAACTTTTGGAGCGTTTTAAAGCGTGGTTTGTATGGTGTTTATCACCAAGTAAGTGAGAAGCATTTAGAGCGTTATTTAGATGAGTATGCAGCGAGGTTTAATACTCGTCATTTATCTAGTCGCGAGCGATTTGATAATTTTTTAGTAGAAGCCGAGAGTGTTTTAAGCTATAAATCTTTGACTAACTTGAATTAATCATTAACTTAGTGTTAAACTAAAGATATGAAACACGAGGTAAAAATAAATTATAAAATTAAATACGTTTGGATTGGTATAATATTGATGTTATTAGTGGGGGTAATACTATTTTCAGTTCTTAATTATTATGACATTTATTTTGGAGTAAGAGAAGTTATTATATATATAGCTGGAATCACTGCAACATTAACACTATTATATCATTCGTTTAGTTTAGAATATCAAATAAATACGCAGAGAAAAAACACTGATCTTTTAAGGGCTAAATATACATATGAGATAATATCACAATGGACGAACCCTAATATGAGAGATTGTGTAAATACGGTTAGAGTGATGTTAAAAACACCAGCAAGACAGAAGGAATTAGAAAACATGACTAAAATAGAGGATTTTGCAGATTATTTGCAAAAACATCAAAAAGAAAGAAGTTATCTTGTTCAAACTCTAAATTATTTTGAAAATATAGCCACTATGATAGAAACAGACCATATTGATAGAGAAATAATTAAAAAAGCTTTTAAGTCTTTATTTGTAAGTTATTATAATGTTTTAAGGAATTACATAGATTTTCGACAAAAAGAATATCCAGACAGTTGGATGTATTATGAAAAAATATGTAAAATATGGATTGAGGATAATAAAACGGCATAAAAATTGTTTTACATACACATATGTAGTATATTTTTATATATTTACAATAATTAACACTTAAAAATTAAACTTTTTGAATATGAAAAATCTTGGCAGAGATGGCGTTAATACTAGAGGCGTCGACGGACTTTAAATTTATTAAACAATTATAAAAAAGAAAAAGGAGCGCTTAAAAACGTTCCTTTTCTTGTATATAAACTGTCATTTTTTCATGTAATACATTTATAACAATTATTTAACATTTCATGAATAAAGAACAACAAAAGCCTAAACCAAAAGACAAGGCTTTAAAAATAAACGGAACTTTAGACGATGTTCTAAAAGTTTCTGTTCCTAAGCCAAAAGCAAAGGAATAGCATCGGTTTTGACCGTATAGTTAGAGTTATCTCAACTGAGAAACATTAACAAGTGCAACACGTTAATTGAAATAAGTGCAACCTTTAATTTGATTTATTCGGCAAGATGCTCACGCTCTGTGTTTCCGAAAGGTGGAATTTCAATCGTGGATTAAAGGTCTTATTACTTCCAAAAAAAAAGCGTAATCATCGCTTCATTAACTTATTATGTTTTCTTGTCCCTCTTTGTATATAGATGCCTTACAATATACACATTATTCGTTTACAAACGACAACAAACGTTTACAATCGACATTAAATGCGTAACAACCGACTAAAATTTGGATGCTGTTTTATGTTTGCAGTGTCAAATAGAACTAATGAAATTTGATATAATAAAAACCTTATCTTATGAATACGTTAAGAAACAAAGTACAGTTAATTGGTAACCTTGGACAAGATCCAGAAATCATTAATTTAGAATCAGGAAAAAAATTAGCAAAATTCTCTTTAGCTACAAACGAGAGTTACAAAGATGCTAATGGAACAAAACAAACCAAAACAGATTGGCATAATATAGTAGCTTGGGGAAAAACTGCAGATATTATTGAAAAGTATGTTGCTAAAGGAAAAGAAGTTGCAATAGAAGGGAAGCTAACTACTAGAACTTGGGAAGACAAAGATGGTATGAAGCGTTACATTACAGAAGTAGTTTGTAACGAGTTATTGATGTTAGGGAAATAGTAAAACAGTGATTTAATATTTAAAATGGCTTGCAATTGCAAGCCATTTTTATTTTTTTTCTAATTCTTTTATTTGAAGGACTTCACTATAATCATTCAAACACTCATTGGTGTAAAACCGTCTTATTTTAAAATTATATTGCTCTCCTAAGTTAAAGTTCTCAATTTTTACAAACCTGATTTTTAAAGTATCAGCTGTATTTCTAACAATATATTTTTTTGATTTATAAGTTAATGTTCCTTTACTAGTATAGGTGTCACTAGGACAGTATTGTTTTACACTTCCACAAGAAGTTATTAAAATTAATAACGCAAGTATTTCTTTTTTCATAATTAGTTTCATGAGAAATTAAGATGACTTTATTGTAATATACGTAAGAAAAACCTTATTGGTTCATTCTTTTTGCTGTTATATTACTAATATAGTAGAAGTTACGTTTTTAAAAAAGGTTTTGCTTTTAAAATTTAATATAAGTCGCTCATTTATTGGATTTTACAGATAGTAAGCCACCTTTTTTATACTATGAAATATAATCAGTATTTCGCTTTTTTAATAATTGATGTTTTGGCTTGATTTAATATTTTACATAAAAAAAGGCTTGCAATTGCAAGCCTTTTTTATTTTATATTCAATATCATATAGACCGGAAAATGATCACTATAACCACCTTTATATTTTTTTCCAACATAAGTACGATATGGTGTGCCTTTATACTTTCCGTCTGATTGTTTTAAAAAATCAGCATCATAAATATCTGCTTTAACAAAGCGAAGTTTGTTAGAATGTCGTTTTAAAAAATTGTGTGTTATTATTATTTGGTCAAATAAATTCCATTCAGAATGATGACTTGTTGTACCTCTATCTATAGATAATAAGGTTTCCATTGGGTTAAATAAACCTTGATTTGTTGTTAATTGATCAACACTAATATCAGAAGGGTTATCATTAAAATCTCCCATTACAACTATTTTAGCATTAGGTAAACTATTTTTTAATGTACTTATAATAGACTGTAAATGGTTTGAGGCAGTAATGCGTTTATGTTCTCCACTTCGTCTTGATGGCCAATGGTTGACTAAAAAGTGAATTGGTTCGCCTAAAAAGGCTCCAGAAACCAATAAAATATCTCTAGTGTAATCTGGTGACCCATCGTCATCTTTAAAACTAAAAGTAAAAACTTCAGAGGTTGACACTTTAAATTTTTTGCTGTCATAGATAAAAGCAACATCAATACCACGTTCGTCCTTACTATCGTAATGCACAAATTGGTAAGGATATTCTTTAAGGTGTTTTGAAGCAATTAAATCTTTTAAAACTGCTTCGTTTTCAACTTCAGCTAATCCAATAATTGCTGGATGTGTATTGGTTTCTTTTCTTCCAATATTGGAAATTGCATAGCCAATTTTGCGTAACTTGTTTTTGTAACGTTTGATGGTCCATCGTTTTTCAGAAGTTGGCGCAAAGTCATCATCACGCGTTAAATCATCTTTATAAATATCAAATAAGTTTTCGATATTATAAAATGCAATGGTCTGTTTGTTGGTCTTTGCTCTAAAGAGATTAAAATTCAATTAAATAAAATTTAGAGCCTAAAAATAGCAAATTTATTATGGTTACAATTATGTAACTTTGTAGTATAAATTATTATATGATAGAAAAGAAAGATATAGAGCTTGAAAAAGCAGTTTTAATTGGTGTTGTGACTAAAGATCAAAATGAAGAACAATCTAAAGAGTATTTAGACGAGCTTGAATTTTTGACCTTTACTGCTGGAGGAGAAGTAAAAAAACGCTTTACCCAAAAAATGGAGTTTCCTAATCCTAAAACTTATATTGGAACAGGAAAAATGGAGCAAGTACGACAGTACATTGAAGATAATCATATTTCTACTGCTATTTTTGATGATGAACTATCATCTTCTCAAGAGCGTAACATTAGTAAAATATTAAACGTAAAAGTATTAGATCGTACCAATCTAATACTAGATATTTTTGCACAACGCGCACAAACAAGTAGTGCACGAACACAAGTAGAATTAGCACAATGCGAATACCTTTTACCAAGACTTAGAGGTATGTGGACACACCTAGAGCGTCAAAAAGGAGGTATTGGTATGCGTGAACCAGGAGAAACAGAAATAGAAACAGATAGACGTATTGTACGCGACAAAATAGCCTTGCTTAAAGCCAAAATAAAGACCATAGACAAGCAAATGTCTGTACAACGTGGTAATCGTGGTAAAATGGTACGTGTAGCTTTAGTAGGTTACACAAATGTTGGTAAATCTACTTTAATGAATACTGTAAGTAAAAGTGCAGTATTTGCAGAAAATAAATTATTTGCCACTTTAGATACAACTGTAAGAAAAGTAGTGATCCAAAACTTACCATTTTTATTAACAGATACCGTAGGTTTTATACGTAAACTTCCAACGCAATTAGTAGAGAGTTTTAAAAGCACATTAGACGAAGTCAGAGAAGCAGATTTATTGCTACACATTGTAAATATCTCACATCCTAATTTTGAAGACCACATTGCTTCTGTCGAGAAAATTTTAGGCGAGATTGATAGCTCAGACAAACCAGTAATCATGGTTTTTAATAAAATAGATGCTTATAAAGCCAAACCATTTGACGATACAGATTTAATAGCCCAACGTACAGGAGAGCATTACTCACTTGCAGAATGGAAAAAAACATGGATGAATAGAGTAGGTAAAAACAATGCTTTATTTATTTCTGCACTAAATAAACAAAACTTAGAAGAGTTTAAAAAACGTGTCTATGATGAAGTTAGAGATATACACGTTACACGTTTTCCATACAATCATTTTCTGTATCCAGATTATGATTATGAAAACATGGGAAAAGAAGAAGAGTAAAAGTTGGGCGTTACCCTAAAAAGGGTCAGGCTCTCAGCAGTCGCTCTCTGCGAGGAGCTCCAACAAATGCTTCCATCCTTAACGCAAAAAAAACGCTTCCCAAAAAAGGGAAGCGTTTTTTATAGTAATAAAAATTACTTAAGTTTATTATAATTGGTAGTTTAAACCAACTAACCAGTAAGACTGTAATTTGTTATCTGCTGCAGATAATGTTGTTCCTTGGAAGTTTGCAGCTTCTTGTCTGTTGCTTCTTAAACCAAAGTCAAAACCAACACCAATCATTTTCCATAAGTTATACCCAAAACTGTTTATCCAAGTAAAGTTAGATAAATCACCATTTTTGTAAGATTGGAAAGTAGAAAAGTTAGATTTAAAACTAACAGCACCAATTTGACGTGTATAGTCAGCTACAATTTTTGCTCCTAAAGAAGATTCGAAAACTGCATCATTCTTTGCAAAAACAAAGTTGTAGTTTAATGGATGAGCAACAACTACTAAGTTTTCAATAGGTGTCCAAGTTAAACCAACTCCTAAATCTAAATATCCAGGATCGTTAAAGTTATTTAAGATAGTAGTTCTGTATTCTCCTAAAGTAGATATTGCTAAGTTTTTAGCAATGTTTCTTCCGTATAAAGACGTAATATTAAATACATCTGTAGTTTCGTTAAAATCTTCACTATCAGTTGCAATATCTTTATTGTCTAATTTTACCCAACCTAAGTTTACATTAAGATTGTTTCTCCAGAAAAATTTGTCTTCAATTAAGTTAGCAAAACCATTAACTGTAAAACCAATGTTACCAGATGCATTGTTAGCAGCACCTTGAGAGTACCAGTTGCTAAATTCTGAAATGCTTCCACCAATAGTACCAAAAGCACCTTTTCTCCATCCTGGAAGTGCGTCTATTTGTGCTTGTAATGCATTTGCTTCAGCTTGAGCAGCATCTGCTACAGCTTGTTTTTCTGCTTTTTGAGTAGTTAACTCTTCTTTTGTTTGGGCATTCATAGAAATCATTCCGATAAAAAATGCACCTACTAATAATATTTTTTTCATAAAGTTTAAGTTTTTAATAAAACGGTTGCAAAGATAGTGTTTAGTTATAATTTTATAAAAATATAACAGAATTGTAAATGATTAATAATCAATTAATTAAGTAATTAACAGAGTTGTTAACGTTTAAATAAAGGCACAAAAGAACACGCCTCTCCATACATAATAGATTTAGCAAAAGGTTTTAGCCTGTTTGTTATCATAACATAAGCGTTTATAGGCACTGGCTTGTTACTGCAACCTTTAATTATAACAGGTTTATCTTGATAGATTTTACCATCAATTGCATTAATAATGTCTTGATAAATGGATGTCTCTAACTCCTTAAGTGAGCCAATATGGCATTTTTCGACAAAAGGTTCTAAATTAACGACTAAAAGCATAAAAGCCCAATCTGGAATGATTGCATCTGCTGAACAAGTGATAGAAACATACTGGTTTTTGTACTGACTCCAATCATGATTTTTGATATAACCTCTAAAATCCTTCTCTTTTAAAACCAATTCTTGGAATAGCCAATCTTTAATATCAAAAAGCACACGTTTGCCTTCAGGATAATAATCCTCAAGGTCTATGGTTACTAATTTGCTATTCGCTACGCGATTTATAATTTGGTCTGCCATAAAAGATTTAATAGTCTAAGTTTATAATTAATTTAATCTTTAAATATTATATAGTCACTTAAATCAATATTAACTTTTTTGTAATAGAATTCTATTTTTCCTTTTAAAATCAAATAATCCTTAGTTAGTTCAATGATTTTAAACTCATCATATTCATCAATTTTTAAAGAGTCATTTTTTAACTTGTATAATTTTTTACTTCCATTTCCATAAAAATAATATGTAACATATTTTTTATTTATTTTCATGTACCTATTTAGGTAACTTTTATCAATCTTAATATTTGAGTTTTCTTTAGTAGTTTTTAGGGTATCTCCTTCTTTATTATAAACAATTAATTCACCAACATTGACTTTTGAATTTAATGAATCAGATTTTGTTTCTATAAGTTGCCAAGTAGCAATTAAATCTTTTTTGTAATTTTTTTGCCCATATAAAGTTTTTCCAATCAACATGAGAAAGAAAAAGATACTAAGTGTTTTAATATGATGCATAAATTTTAACAACTATTAAAGCATCCCAAGTTCTAACTTAGCTTCTTCACTCATTAGATCTTGTGTCCAAGGTGGATCAAAAGTAATTTCTACTTCTGCATCTTTAACTTCGTTTAAAGATTTTACTTTCTCTTCTACTTCTAAAGGTAAAGTTTCTGCAACTGGACAGTTTGGAGTTGTTAATGTCATTAATATTTTAACGTCGTAATCTTCGTTAACAAAAACGTCGTAAATCAACCCTAGTTCATATATATCCACTGGGATTTCTGGATCAAAAATGGTTTTTAAAACCTTAACTATTTTTTCTCCTAATGCTGCTGTATCTATAGTTGTGTCGCTCATCAAAAATTTATTTATAAGATTCCTGCCTACGCAGGAATGTACTATTTAAGTTGTGTTTGGTATGCAATTGCATACATTTTTAATTGCTTAATCATGCTTACTAAGCCATTTGCTCTAGTTATAGACAAATGTTCTTTTAATCCAATTTGATCTATAAAATCTGTTTTAGCTTCAATAATATCTTTTGGATGTTGGTTTGAGAACACTCTAATTAGTATTGCTATTATTCCTTTAGTTATTATAGCATCACTATCTGCAGTAAAGGCAATTTTATCTTCGTCCATTTCTGCATGTACCCAAACTTTACTTTGACAACCTTTAATAATATTGTCTTCGGTTTTAAATTTTGATTCAATTAATGGAAGTGATTTGCCTAAATCTATCATGTATTGATAACGCTCTTCCCAGTCGTCAAACATAGAAAATTCATCAATAATTTCGTCTTGTATTTCTTTTATAGTCTGCATTGGTCTAAAAAATTTCGAATACAAAATTAATCAATATTCACTGATATATTACTAATTGTTGTCTTAAAGATAAATGTAAAAATTTTAGTTTTCAGTTTTAGTTTTCTGAGTTGTAAAACTTAAAAGTTTATTAACTAATTCTGCAATCTCTTTTGGTGGGTTTCCATCATCAAAAGCTTGTGTTTGATAAGTTTCTCCTTTTACTTTTATGGTTAAACTAGCAACAGCAGCTCCATCATATTGATGTGCTTTACTAGGCGCTTCTAACTTGCTTAATGCCTTAAGATCTATTGCTTCTGTTAAGCTTTTTAAAATATCCCAATTTTCTCTGCTACAAGCATTTGTAGCTTCTTTTGCTGTCCTGCTTAATTGTGTCTTAATATTGTTTTGATCGACCTTAACCATTTTAAAAGTTCCTCTTGTAATTGCAGAGTATTCAAAATATAGTCCGTCATCTTGTGTTTGTGCTATTTTAGAGCTGATTATTTGATCTGCACTTATTAACTCTTTTTTGTTTTTTAGTAAGGTAATTTTATTATCGTTTAAATTAAATTTATTAGTTTTTTCAATGGTTTTAAAAAAGGTTGTCTCAATCTCATTTCCACTGTCAGCACACATTTTTTTAGTTGACATTAGCGGTCCAAAAGTAATTTTATTACCATCTACTGTATAAGTTCCAGAAAAATTATTGCATCCAGAAAAACCTGATACACGTTTTGTACTGTCATCAAAATTTAGCGTTAATTCTTTGTCAAGATTATTTTTACTATCTAATGTAGTAACTATAAAGTTTCCGTTAAGTGTGTTTTCTGTCATGTCTGCATTTAAGTTAGTTGTTGCATCTTTTGATGCGCCACAACCATTTAGTAGGATAGAAAATAGTAATATAGTAATTGTTTTCATTGCAATAATATTTTGGTATTTGATTATAATATTACAAAAAAGAAGCCAAACTATCAGGATAACATCATTTTTGCTTTTTTCACGCCTTCAACCAAAGCGTCAATTTCTGTTTTTGTATTGTAAAATGCAAAGGAAGCACGTATGGTTCCAGGGATTTTATAAAAATCCATTATTGGCTGTGCACAATGGTGTCCAGTACGTACTGCTATACCCATTTTATCTAATAAAGTACCAACATCATAAGGATGAATACCTTCTAAATTAAATGAAATTACAGAGGTTTTATTTTTTGAAGTTCCGTAGATTTTTAGACCTTCGATTTTTAATAATTGCTGTGTTCCGTATTTTAAAAGCGATTCTTCATATTTAGCAATTGCATCAAAGCCAATAGTATTCATGTAGTCTAAAGCTGCAGCAAAAGCAATTCCACCGCAAATATTAGGTGTTCCAGCTTCAAATTTATGAGGTAATCCTGCGTAGGTTGTTTTTTCAAAAGTAACTTGATCAATCATTTCTCCTCCACCTTGATAAGGTTGCATTTTATTAAGCCATTCTTCTTTTCCGTACAACATTCCAACTCCTGTTGGACCACAAATTTTATGAGCAGAAGCAACATAAAAGTCAACATCCAATGCTTGTACATCTGGTTTAATATGTGGACATGCTTGTGCACCATCTATTAAAACAGCTGCACCAACCTGATGTGCTTTTTTAATAATTGTTTTAATAGGATTAATGGTTCCTAAAGCATTTGATATATGATTGACAAAAACAAGTTTTGTTTTGTCTGATAATAAATTATTATAGGTATCCATATCTAATTGTCCTTCCAATGTCATTGGAATTACTTTAAGAATAGCTCCTGTTTTTTCGCACAACATTTGCCAAGGGACAATATTGCTGTGATGCTCCAAAGCCGAAACAATTAACTCGTCATCTTTTTTTAATAACGTTGCAAAGCCATTTGCGACTAGGTTTATACTATGTGTTGTGCCTGAAGTAAAGATAATCTCGTAGGCATTTTTTGCATTAAAATGTTGCTTAACTGTCTGTCGTGCAGCTTCATATTTATCTGTTGCTTCTTGACTTAAAGCATGTACACCTCTATGGATGTTAGCATTATAATTAGAGTAATAATCTACAATAACATCTATAACCTGTTGAGGTGTTTGTGATGTTGCTGCGTTGTCAAAATACACCAATGGTTTACCATTTACTTTTCGAGAAAGTATAGGAAAGTCTTGTCTTATTTTGGTGATGTCTAGCATAACTCTTAAAACTCGTTAGCAATTAACTTAAATAACATTACAAATAAAAACGTACAAATAGTTGCTGTAACTATAAATGCAATAACAACATCAGACACACGAATGGTCTTTTTTGCTAAAATATTGGTTAACGTTTTAAATAATAATAAAGCTAAAATTAGTATAAAATAAGTTAAAGCTAAACCTACAAATGTTAATAGAATACCATCAAAAAAACCACCTCTTGTAAAGTAGTAAATAGTACCAGTTACGGCTGCTATAGCTAAACAAATACTAATTAATTTGTAGTGCGTTTTAGACTGTAATTGTAAAATATCCATGCTTTTTTATTACAGGTCAAAACCAATATTTACACCTAATTTATTAGCAATAAGCTTAGTAATACGTTGCTTTAATTCTGGAATTTTTACAGAACTTAATACATTATTACTAAACGCATACATTAATAATCCTCTGGCTTCTTTTTCTGGAATACCTCTTGACTTCATGTAGAATAAAGCGCTTTCGTCTAATTGACCTATTGTACAACCATGAGAGCATTTTACATCGTCTGCAAAAATTTCTAGTTGAGGTTTAGAGTTTATTGTTGCCTTATCACTTAATAAAATATTATTATTAGATTGAAACGCATTGGTTTTTTGTGCTTCTCTATTTACTATAACTTTTCCATTAAAAACACCAGTTGCACTATCGTTAAAGATACCTTTGTAATCTTGGTGACTTTCGCAATTTGGCTCTATATGATGCACTAAAGTATTATGGTCTACGTGTTGTTTATCTCCAATAATAGTAATACCGTTTAATGTCGAATCCATATGTTCGCCATTTTGATAGAAGTTAAGATTGTTACGTGTTAGTTTTCCTCCAAAACTAAAAGTATGTACAGATACATGACTTTCTCGCTTTTGCTCAACAAACGTATTATCAATTAAAGACGCGTTTAAATTATCGTTTTGTACTTTATAATAATCTACAATTGCACGCTTATTACCTACGATTTCTGTAACACTATTAGTTAATACAGGATTGTCAGTTATACTTTGATGACGCTCTATAATTTGTACATGACTATTTTCATCCACAACAATTAAATTACGTGGTTGAAGTAGTAATGCAGACTCATTACCTGTAGAAAAATGTACAATTTGTATAGGCTTTGCAACTACTTTATTTTTAGGAATATGTATATATGCACCTTCCTTTGAAAAAGCAGTGTTTAAAGATGACAAACCATCTTTAGTAGCCACTTTATTAAAGTAGTTTTCTATAATTAGTTGGTATTTTGGTTTGTTTAATGCAGAAGACATTAAGCAAACATCAATACCATCATGAGTTGTTTCTGATAAATGAGACGAGTATTTTCCGTCAATAAACACAATCTTATAAGTGTCAATATCGTGTAAAAAGTACTTTTTAATATCACTATATTCTAATGCGTTTTCTTGCTTTGGAAAGACACTATAATCGTGTTTTAAAACACTATTTAATGATGTGTACTTCCACTCTTCGTCTTTTTTAGTAGGAAACCCTTTTGTTTCAAATGCTTTTATAGCTTCGCTTCTAATATCATGCACCTTTGTATCTAAATCTACACGATTTTCGAATGCTAAAAAAGAGGATACTAATTTTTCTTTTAAACTCATATTATTCAGTTTTCAGTTTTCAGTCGCTGTTTTCAGTTATTTAGAAAAGCGAAAAAAATCTGTACTACTTTTTATATTAATTGATGCTTTAAAATTTTGAATGATCACAACCGAGTTAGTACTGAAAAACTGCGACTGCGACTGTCAACTATTTAAGCGTTTACTTCTTCTTTAATCCAGTCGTAACCTTTTTCTTCTAGCTCATGTGCTAGTTCTTTTCCACCAGATTTTACAATTCTACCATTGTATAATACGTGTACAAAATCAGGTACGATATGATCTAATAATCTTTGGTAATGCGTAATAACTATTACAGCATTATCCTTGCTTTTTAGCTTATTTACTCCATTAGCTACAATACGCAAAGCATCAATATCAAGACCAGAATCAGTCTCGTCCAAAATAGCTAATTTAGGTTCTAGCATTGCCATCTGGAATATTTCATTACGTTTTTTTTCTCCTCCAGAAAACCCTTCGTTTAAAGAACGTGATAAAAATTTACGATCAATTTCTAAAAGCTCTGCTTTTTCACGAATTAGCTGCAACATCTCTTTTGCAGGCATATCATCTAAACCTTTAGCTTTTCTAGTTTCGTTTATTGCAGTTTTTATAAAGTTAGTTACACTAACTCCTGGAATTTCTACTGGATACTGAAATGATAAAAATACACCTTTATGTGCACGTTCTTCTGCTGCTAACTCTTCAATATCTTCTCCTTCAATAAGAATGTTCCCTTCGGTAACTTCATATTCTTCTTTTCCTGCAATTACAGAAGCTAAAGTACTTTTTCCAGAACCATTTGGTCCCATAATAGCATGTACTTCTCCTGCTTTTACTTCAAGATTAATTCCTCTTAATATGGATTTGTCTTCAACACTTGCGTGTAGGTTGTTTATTTTTAACATACTATTTATTTTCCTAGTTTGATAATATCGTTTTTATTTGGATCTAAAGCTTTTATGCTTACTATTTTGTTTATTTTTAATTTAAAAGGCCAACCTTCTTCATTTTCAGCTTTAGGAATTAACTCTCCTAAAACTTCTATTTTAACCATGTCTGTTGGGTCTTTTTGAAATGCTTTTGCTTGTTTAGCTACTTCATCTGCTTTGTCATCTAAAACAACACCATGTATGTCATTTCCTGATTGGAATACTGCTGCTTCTGCATAGTAAACAAAATCTCCAGTATATGATTGTCCTTGGTCTGTTTTACAACTAACAAACGCTATAAATAATAATAGAATAACTACTTTTTTCATTGTAATATTAAATTTATTGAATTGGTTCTGGTGCGTGATTTAAACTATTAAAGTCTTTTAAAGAGTGTTGTATAATAACACGTGCTCCTTTTTTTTCAGCGAAAGCTTCAAAAATTTCCATTGATGCTTTAGTGTCTTCTAAACTATGATTAAAACTTGGTACAATAGCACCTTTTCTGTTTTCTTCAAAATGGTATAAGTCTCCAGTTAATAATAATGGACCTTCTTGTTTTAAATCTAAAAATAAAGATTGGTGTCCTGGTGTATGACCTGGAGTTGATTTAATAACAACTGTTCCGTCTCCAAAAACATCAAAATCGCCTTTAATTTTTTTAATATTTTTTAAATCTTTTATTGCGTTATAATTATCTGCACTATGTTTTTGTTGTTCTTGACTGGTTACAAAGTTATACTCTGCTTCTTGTACAATCCAAGTGGCATCTGTAAATTTTGATGCAGATCCAGAATGGTCAAAATGTGTGTGTGACAAAGCAATGTATTTAAAGTCATTTGGTGATAAATTTATTTGTTTTAATTGTTCGTTGACACCCATTTTTCTGGATACTGTAAAGGCTCCATTAGGCGTTGTAAATGGTTCTTGTTCTACCAAAGCTTCTGCCAACCCAGCATCCCAAAGCATGTTACCTTTTGGGTGTTGTATAACATAAAATGCGTCTGCAAATGTTTTGCTTTCACCTTTATATAAATCTCCTTGAGAGAAAATTTCTAGATTATTAACCTGTACAGTTCCACCATCAAACATAAAGACTTTTAATGGCTCTTTGTTTTCGATTTTTGTGACATCAGCTTCTTTTTTATCACTTTTACAAGCTACTAAAAATGCTAAACTTATTAATAATATGGTTATTTTTTTCATTATAATATTTTTTTAACCAACAGATCCTTCTAACGAGATTTCTAATAGTTTTTGTGCTTCTACTGCAAACTCCATAGGTAGTTTATTTAGTACATCTTTACTAAACCCATTAACTATTAATGCTATTGCTTTTTCTGTGTCTATTCCACGTTGGTTACAGTAAAATATTTGGTCTTCACCAATTTTACTTGTTGTTGCTTCGTGCTCTATTTGCGCTGTTTTATTTTTGGCTTCTATATATGGAAAAGTATGTGCACCACATTGGTCACCCATTAATAAACTATCACATTGAGAGAAGTTACGTGCATTTTCTGCACGACTAGCAATTTGAACTAATCCTCTATAAGAGTTTTGAGATTTTCCAGCAGAAATACCTTTTGATATAATTGTAGATTTAGTGTTTTTACCTAAATGAATCATTTTAGTACCAGTATCTGCTTGTTGATAGTTATTGGTAACAGCTATTGAGTAAAACTCTCCTACAGAATTGTCTCCTTTTAAAATGCAACTTGGATATTTCCAGGTTACTGCACTACCGGTTTCTACTTGAGTCCAAGAGATTTTAGCGTTTTTCTCGCACAATCCACGTTTAGTTACAAAATTGTAAACACCACCTTTTCCTTCTGCGGTTCCAGGAAACCAGTTTTGAACCGTTGAGTATTTTATCTCTGCATCATCCATTGCAATTAACTCTACCACTGCTGCATGTAATTGATTTTCATCACGACTTGGAGCAGTACAACCTTCTAAATAGGATACATAACTACCTTCATCAGCAATTAATAATGTACGTTCAAATTGACCTGTTCCACCTTGGTTAATCCTAAAATAAGTTGATAGCTCCATTGGACAACGTACACCTTTTGGAATATAACAGAATGAACCATCACTAAATACTGCACTATTTAATGCAGCATAAAAATTATCTTTTGTAGGAACAATGGTTCCTATATATTTTTTGACTAATTCTGGATGCTCTTTAATGGCTTCAGAAATACTCATAAAAATAATACCTTTTTCGGCTAATGTTTTTTTGAATGTTGTTGCAACCGAAACAGAATCGACAACAATATCCATTGCCACATTATTCATCTTTTTTTGCTCGTCAACAGAGATACCTAGCTTTTTGTACATCGCTAAAAGATCTGGATCTACATCATCTAAAGTTTTGTTAGGATTTACAGCAACTGGTGCAGAATAATAAGCTATAGCTTGAAAATCTGGTTTTTTATAATTTACATTTGCCCATTCTGGCTCAGTCATTTCTTTCCAAACTTTAAAAGCATCTAACCTCCATTCTGTCATCCATTCTGGCTCCTCCTTTTTCTTAGAAATAGCACGAACGATATCTTCATTTAGACCAATTGGGAATGTTTCAGACTCAATGTCTGTATAAAAACCATATTCGTATTCTTTGGTTTTTAACTCTTCTCTAAGATCGTCTTCTGTATATTTACTCATTGTAATTTTTTAAAGTGAAAATGATTCTCCGCAACCACAAGTACGGTTAGCGTTAGGGTTATTAAACACGAAACCTGTTCCGTTTAATCCTCCAGAATACTCTAATGTTGTACCTATCAAATACAAAAAACTTTTTTTGTCAACGATGATTTTTATAGCATTGTCTTCAAACATCTTGTCTTCTTCAGCTTTTTCTTTATCGAATTTTAAATCGTAAGATAAGCCGGAACAACCACCACTTTTTACACCTACTCTTACATAGTCTGTACTTGGGTTAAAGCCATCATCTGTCATTAATTGAATAACTTTCTTTTTAGCTATATCGGAAACTTTTATCATACCTGTTAATTAGAATTTATCTAAATAGAGTGCAAAGATACAACATCAGTCGCTTTTTTCCATATCAACTAACATTATATTAGTATATGGTTTTATCGATTTTTCTTATTACTGAATATAAGTAGGATTATTGATAAAAGAAGGGTCGGATAATGACAGTAGGAAAGCTTTTAAATCTGCTTTGTCTTGTGCAGAAAGATTGACACCACCTTCATCCACTTTTTTCATTAAAGAATCAACTGTTGGAGAGTTTTGAAGCCCTGTACTATAGTGCTCAATAACCTCCTCTAAAGTTGCAAATCTACCATCATGCATATAAGGCGCAGTATAAGCTAAATTACGAAGTGAAGGCGAACGAAATTTTCCATTATCATTAGGGTTACCAGTGACTTCACCTAAACCTAAATCAGTAAACGTTGCATCTAAACCATTATTATGGAATTGATTATCTGTCCATAACGGATTATTTGGGTTTCCATGACAATGAAAACAGTCTCCTCTAGTTTCATCCATAAAAACATCAAAACCATTTTGTTCTTCAGGTGTTAATGTGGCTTGGTTGTTTAAATAATTGTCAAATTTTGAGTTGCCAGATATAATAATCCTCTCAAATTGCGCAATTGCTTTAGTTACTAAGTTTTTTGTTATAGCTGAAGTTCCAAATGCTTGCTCAAATAAAAGCGGATACTCTTGATGGTTATTAAGCCTGTTTTCTACTTCAGTCCAAGAAGAGTTTTCTAATTCAATTGGATTTGTAACAGGCTCTAACGCTTGATGCTCTAAACCTAAAGCACGACCATCCCAAAAGTATTTATCATCAAAATTCCAAGCTAGATTAAATAAAGGCATACTGTTTCTGTTACCAGAAACATTAGAAACACCAAAACTAAATTGGTTAGAATCTGTAAATGCGTTTTGAGGCATATGACAACTAGCACATGCTTTTGTGTTATCTACAGATAATATATTATCATAAAACAAACGTTTTCCTAAAGCGACACCTTCAACAGTTAAAGGGTTATTAAGCGGAATTATTGGGTCAATTAGTTTTTCTTCAAAAAGGGAAGGTAATTCTAATTGATAGGGTATTGGTACATAAGTGTCGTCTGGTGTATCATCTTTAGAAGAACATCCAAAAAATAAAATACAGACAAAGCTATATGTTAACCAATGTTTCATTCTTTTTATTGAGTTATTTCACCAATACTAAATACACTTAATACATTTTCTTGCATCATTTTTTGTGCATTATAATTTGGCATTAGTGGTGTGTCCAAAACGTTTAAATCCCATGTGTTTGGGTTTGTAAAGAATTCGGCAATATTCATTTTTACTTCAATTGATGCATCATTAGTTATTGAAATTGGTGTGTCTAATTCTATAACTGCAAAATTTTGCTCAAAAACACCATCACTTACACGTGCTGTACCATTATGATAATTAAAAGGACTCGGATTAGTTGTGTCTACATTATACATACCATCAAATTGTAAAAAGTGGTAACCTGCTCCAAGCATTGCTGGCCAACTCCATGTTGCTGTATTTAAATCTTGATAAAGACCATCGATATTATCTTCTTCATTAAAACCCCAAATAAACCTTAAGGTGTAGGTTCCAGTTGGAATAGTATTAATTTCTGGGTTAAAATTATAAGTCGCTTCATCAGATAAATCTGTGAATTTGTAACCATCAAAACTATAGGTGTTTCCTGAAAGGCTTACTAATTCAAAACGAGACACTAAGTATCTAATTCTGTCTATATTTATAACTTCTCCGTTTGCATTGGTAACTGTTTCAGCTTCTAAATTAGTACTGTTTATCTGTGTATCGTCCCAATTATGAGTAAAGTTAAATGCTATTGAAGCTGTAGAAGGTGTGTTGTCATCCATGTCTTCATTACAGGTAAATAGTAATAATGTAAATAGTAAAAGTGACGCAATTTTTTTCATTTTATTTTATCTCAATTAAAAGTAAATCTGTAAATCCTTTGTTTTCAGTTATATCAGCATCATTACTACTGGATTCTCCAACTACTATAATGTTTCCGTTTCCAATTTCAGCAATTCCGTAAGCAAAATCTACATTAGTTCCACCAATAGATTGTTGCCATTTTAGACTTCCTGAGTTATCAATTTTTAAAATCCAAGCATCATTTTGACCTTGATTTTCTGTAAGATTTCCTGACGCACTTCTGGAACTTCCGCAGATTACAAATCCATCATCCACTGTCTTAGCAATTGCACGACCAACATCAAAGTTTTCTCCTCCATAGGTTTTTTCCCAAAGTAAATCTCCAGTTGGAGATATTTTAATGACCCAAACATCAGCAGCTCCAAAATTAGAGCTAACATCTGTATCTTGTCCTCTGGTATCACCAATAATTAGATAGTTGCCATCACTAGATTTAATTATTGCTCTAGCTTCATCAATTTCTGTGCTTCCAAAAGATTTTTCCCACTCTGTAGTTCCTGTGTTTGAGACTTTAACAATCCAAAAATCGTAAGATCCTTTATTGTTTGATATATCTGTGTCTTCGCTATCTGAGGATCCAATGATTAAAAACCCATTATCTTCTGTTTGGATAGCATCATAAGCAGTATCTGTAAAAAAACCGCCAAAGTATTTACTCCATTCTATTGTTCCGCTTTGGTCTAATTTAAGTGACCAATAATCTCCTCCAGCGTGTTGGGTTTGATTATTTCTAGTATTTCCTGCTCCTCCAGATGCTGTGACATCTAAAACACCAGTTATAAAATAACCACCATCATTGGTTTGTAAGATTGAATATCCAGTATCAATTCCAGAATATCCATAGGTGTTTTGCCATGATAAGTTGCCTTGATTGTCCAATTTTATAACCCAAAAGTCTTCTTGTCCATTATTGTTTGATATATCACCATCATTACTGTAAGTAAATCCTATTATAGCATAACCTCCATCTTGTGTTTGTATGATGTCATTTCCTCTTTCGTCATTTGTTCCTCCATAAGTTTTAGTCCATTCTAATTCTGCTTCAGCATTATATTTTAATACCCAAACATCATAGCTTTCATCTGTTTTATCTGTTACATCTTGGTCCATAGATTGTGTAAATCCTAGGACTACAAATCCACCATCAGATGTAGTTTTAACTGCTTGACCACTTTCGTTTTTAGAACCACCTAAAGTATCAATGTTTTCTATAATACCTTGAGCAGAAATTTGTGGGTTAATAATATCGTCATCATCATTTTTATCTGTACATGAGTTAATCGATATTAATAAAATTACGAAAACGAATATGGATTGTAATGTCTTATTAAACATAGTTAATTACTTTTTCTGACAATTATAAGTCCACTATTTATATCTCCAATAATTATATTACCACTTTCAAAATAAGGATAAACACTCCAAACTCCATCATAATTAGCGCTATCGCTTGTAGGAAAGGTGTCAAAATAACCTGTCTCGGTCATTGGGTTTGTTGTAGAGTCAATATTTGAAATATCTAAAACCCTTAATCCTGCTCTATAGTTAGCTAAATAGTATTCATCTCCTTTAACATAACCATTATGATCTATAGCTGGAGTTGGGCCAAAATAGTCTGCATGTAAAAGCGGATTGTCAAGATCTGTAAGATCAAAAATTATTGTTTTGGTATTAAAACCAAAAGTTGTTTCGTCAGTTTCATCTCCAATAATCAAATATTTTTGGTCTTCTGTAAACCAACCTTGATGAGCATAAGATGTTTGAGGGTAAGTAAAACTACTAATTTCTGTAATATTACTTTTATCTGTTACATCCAAAATAACAACTTGATCTGTATTACCATTACTACCAATATATATTTGACTGCCAGTGTAATCTGAATCTGGTCCAGAATATGTAACTACTTGTGCATCATGCGTGTAACCTACAGCTGTGTAGTCTCCTAATAAAGTTGGATTAGTTGGATTAGAAATATCGATAAAAATTGGACCTCCTCCATTTGTACTTACACATCCTACTAGATAAGCAACACCTTCTGTTTCATTAATTACAATATTATGACAACTTCCAACACCTGTATAAACAGTATCTGCAGTAAAAGTTTCTGGAGGATTAGTCACGTTTCTTAAACGCGTTAAATCAAAAACTTGCATGCCATGTGGACCGACTCCATCTGCAACGATAAAGGCATAATTATTATAAGTTTTTACATCTCTCCAAATATTAGAACCTGCATTAGTATCTAATCTACCTAAAAAAATAGGGTTTACTGGATCTGTAACATCTATAAAAGCTGTGCTGTTTGATAATCCAATTAGTGCATATTCTTTTCCGTCTAAAGGATCTGTCCAACCCCAAATATCATTTCCATCTGCATTAGAGACACCACTTAATGTCGCAACATTTATTTCTGACATTAAATCATAACCATTACAAGGGTATTGACCAGCCATTCCATTTATACATGGAAACTGAGGAACTGGTTGTTGGGTGTCACAAGCATCTCCAATACCATCATTATCTGTGTCTTCTTGATTAGGGTTAGCAATATCAGGACAATTATCTATTTCATCTGCTACACCATCTCCATCAGTATCAATAATTATTGTTCCACTATTTTCATCATCGTTATTTGAACAACTTTGATAAATCATCACAAAACTGAAAACACTAACAATTAGTATTATAGATTTTAATGCTTTTTTAAATGTAGCCATAAGTTTATTTGTTTACTACTAACTTCTTAGAAGTTAAGTCGTTGATTTTTACTAAATAAATTCCGCTAGATAGATTTTGTATTGGTAAAACGAAAGTTTCTGAATCTATATTGTCTTTATAAAATAGACTTTTACCTAGCACATTGTAAATCTGTACTGTCTTAATTGTATTACCCGATGTTGATTTTAGTTTAGATTCTGATTGTGCAGGGTTAGGAGTAATAGTAAAAGAATTGTTTAAACTAAAATTGTCTGTACTTAAAGGAGAACTACTTGATCTTACTACAAATAAGCCACGTTCAATATCACTAATTATAATATTGCCACTTGTAAAATAAGGGTAGATACTCCAAGCACCATTAAAATTTGTGTTATTGTTAGAAGGATAAGTATCAAAATATGCTATTTCTGTCATTGCGTTTGTAGCTGCTGCAATATTTGTGATATCTAATACACGCATTCCTGCTCGATAATTTGCTAAGAAAAATTCATCTCCTTTTACATAACCATTATGGTCTATTGCTGCAGATGGTCCTGTATATGTAGAAGATAAAACAGGATTGTCTAAATCTAACATGTCAAAAACATATGTTTTTGTGTTACTTCCAAAGGACTGTTCATCTGTTTCGTCTCCAAAGATAAAATACCTATGGTCTTCTGTAAACCAACCTTGATGAGCATAACCAGGGTTTGGATAAGTGATTTCAGAAATAAACTGAGGATTATTTTTATCTGTTACATCTAACAAGACAACTCTATCGTTAGATCCACCATTACTAGCTAATAATATTTGCCTTCCAACATAACTTGCTACTCCAGTAACTGTAGGACTAGTAACATTAGTATCTGTTCCGTTATATGTAATAACTTGCGCATCGTGTGTATACCCTTTACCAGAATAACTACCAACAACATTTGGTGTTAAAGGACTTGAGATATCTACAAAAATTGGTCCACCACTTGCAGCTCCGCAACCAACTAAATAAGCAATACCTTCAGATTCATTAATTACAATATTGTGACAACTTCCTATAGTAATTCCATTATCACCATTAAATAATTTTACATTCCCATCTGTTGGATCACTTGTATAAGTTAAGTCTGGATTAGCACCTGTTCTTAAATTGGTTAAATCAAAGATTTGCATTCCATGATTTCCAACACCATCTGCAACTATAAATGCGTGGTTGTTGTAAACTTTAATATCTCTCCAATATGAAGTGTTTCCATTTGATGTTTCTATTCGACCTAAAAACAAAGGATTTAAAGGGTCAGTTACATTAACAAATGCAGTACTGTTTGTAGTCCCAACAATAGCATATTCATTTCCGTTTAGTGGGTCTGTCCAACCCCAAATATCACTTCCTTCTTCTGTACCAAGAGTTGTTGCTAATGTAGATACTGGAACTCTAGATAATAAATCATATCCATTACAAGGATAAGAAGTAGTAACACCATCAATGGTTTGTGTGGCAAAACCGTCTGCACAAGGACTTTGAGCCATTATTAGTTGACTAGTTAAAAATATAAAAGTTACGAGAATTTTTTTTGAAATATTCATTAGGTTAAGTTGTTCAAAATTTTGTGACACAAATTTAGCAGAATTACCGACAAATAACATGTTATAGATGTTAAATTGCTAATTTTCCGTTAATTATTGACATGTTTATTGAAAATAAAACAATTTAAACCCTTTTTTACATGCTAAAAGGCAACTATTAAATTAAGCTTAGTATTTTTGCAACATGATAGAAGATAAAAATCAACAACGTACAGCTTTAAGTCAGTTAGGCGAATTTGGATTAATTGATCATTTAGCTAAAAACTTTGATATTAAACAAGAATCGACAATTAAAAGTATTGGTGATGATGCTGCTGTTTTAGAGTTTGATGATAAACGAGTGGTTGTTACTACAGATTTTTTAGTAGAAGGCGTGCATTTTGATTTAAGTTATATGCCTTTAAAGCACTTAGGTTACAAATCTGTAATTGTTAATTTATCTGATGTTTATGCAATGAACGCTGAAGCAACTCAAGTAACAGTTTCTATTGCTGTTTCTAATCGTTTTCCTTTAGAAGCAATCGAAGAGTTATATGCAGGAATACAAACTGCTTGTAAATTATATAATGTAGATTTAGTTGGTGGAGACACAACATCTTCTACTTCAGGTTTAATTATTTCTGTTACTGCAATTGGTCAAGTTAAAAAAGGAGATGAGGTTTATAGAAGTGGAGCAAAACCAAACGATTTGTTAGTGGTTACTGGAGATTTAGGAGGAGCTTATTTAGGATTACAAGTGTTAGAAAGAGAAAAAGAAGTTTTTAAAGTCAATCCAAATAGCCAACCAGATTTAGATGCCTATACTTATATAATTGAGCGTCAATTAAAGCCTGAAGCAAGAAAAGATATTATTAAAATATTGCAGGATTTAGAGGTTAAACCAACATCTATGATAGATATAAGTGATGGATTATCGTCAGAAATTTTGCATTTATGTAAGCATAGTAAAGTAGGTTGTGATTTATATGAAAACAAAATTCCGTTAGACCCTCAGGTTATTTCTACTTGCGAAGAGTTTAATATGGATAGCACTACAGTTGCTTTAAATGGAGGAGAAGATTATGAATTGTTAATGACCATTTCTCAGGAAGATTTTCCAAAAATAAAAGCCAATCCAAATGTAACTGTTATTGGTTTTATTACTGAAGAAAATGCAGGAGCGCATTTGGTTACTAGAGCTGATCAAAAAATAGAATTAACCGCTCAAGGATGGACTAGTTTTAAAAAGGACTAAGACGTCATTTTTAATGTAGAATATTGTGTTTTGTTTTTTGAAAATCGAAGCATTTTATTTTTATGAATGCGTTCTAAAACAGAGTTTATTTCTTTAAATTTTTCTGTTAACTCTGTTAAATGACCATTACCATTTGTGGTCATTTCTTTTTTGCAATGACAACATTTATATTCTTTAACGTGATAGGTAATTTTTTTGCTAACTTCAAAGTTATGCCCAAAAAGAGAGCAATATAAACTACCTTTTGATGATGATTTGGTTGCTACTTTTTCCATTAATTATCTATTTTTATAAAACAATCAAATTGTGATTGCTTTATTATTGACTGTACAAATATAGACAATTATTCTAAAGTATCGACAAAATGATGTATTTTTTCGATAAAAAACATTATTTGTTGTAAATACTGTTCTTTATTTTCAATGTGTGACATATGACCTTCGCTAAAAACAAAGGTTTCAATAGCGTGTTTTTTAGCAAAGTTAATTGTGCTTTCTATATCAATAACAGTATCTTTTTTACCTAAAACAATACAGGTTTTAAAAGGTGCATTTGCAAAAAAGACTGAACTATCCTCACGTAATTTCATGCCTTCTTGTCCAGCCATATAACCTTGAAGTGATGTTTTAAGTGCTATTTGTAAAGCAGCATGAAAAGCTTGCTTATGTTTTTCTTTACTAGAAGCACTAAATAAATTAGCAAAACTCATACGTACCATATTATTAAAATTGGATTGTATCATTTTGTTAGCGCGTGTTCTTAATAGCTTTCTATCTTCATCATCAGCTTGATAAGTAGAGTTTAATAAGCATAATCCTTTAATATTTTTGGTATGTAATTTAGCAAAAGCCAACGCAACATATCCACCCATGGAATGACCAATAAAAGTATATTTTCTTAATTTTAGATGTTTTAAGACTGCATATACAGCATTTGCCATGTCATCCATAGTATGTACGTAACCTAAAGATTCTGTTTTACCATGACCTAATAGATCAATACAAATCACTTTATTTTTTTTAGACAAAAGTGCTACCAAATCATTCCACATAGAGCTGTCTTCTAAAAAACCATGAAGTAATACAATTGCAGATCCTTTTCCAGAAACTGTATACCAAACAGATGCATTTTTGTGTGTAATTGTCATAGATAGCAAAGATAGTATTTGTTGTGTTTTTGCTTCAGCCTTATAAGGAAGTATTTTTACTATATTTGAAGATATTCAATTAAATAAATCGCTGTTATGAACATCAAAAAAGCATTTTTCGTATTCCTATTAATAAGCCCATATTTTATATCTGCTCAAATTGAAGAAGCAAAACTAGATCAGCTTATAGAAAATACTTTGAAGACTTTTGAAGTTCCTGGAATTTCTGTTGGTGTCATAAAAGATGGAAAAGTTGTCTATGCAAAAGGTCATGGTGTACGTGCTTTATCTAATAAAAAAAACATGGACAACAATACTTTAGTTGGTGTTGCGTCTAACAGTAAAGGATTTACTTGTTTTGCTTTAGCAATGATGGTAGATGCTGGAAAACTTAATTGGGACGATAAAGTAAGGCAACATATACCAGAGTTTAGGTTGCAAGATGCTTGGGTTACAGAGCAATTTACTGTTAGAGATTTGGTAACACACAGAAGTGGATTAGGATTAGGATCTGGAGATTTAATGTTTTTTCCAGAAAATGGTCATTTTAAAGTGGAAGATGTAATTAATAACGTAAAAAACCTAGAACCACAATCCTCTTTTAGAAGTGCTTTTGAATATAATAATAACATGTTTATTGTTGCTGGAGAAGTTTTAAAACGTGTTAGCGGTTTGACTTGGGAAGATTTTATTGAAACTAAAATAATGAAACCAGTTGGCATGATAAATAGTAAGGCATCCTACAATCGTGTGACAGATAAATCTAATATTATTGAAGCACATACCTTAGCAGATGGAAAATTGGAACAGATTCCGCATGATTGGAGTGATACTGCAAATGCAGCAGGCGGAATTGTAAGCAATGTAGATGACATGTTAACTTGGGCTCAGTTTTTAATGGATGACGCAGTAACCAAAAATGGTGAACGTCTGTTAACAGAAAAACAGTTTAATGAGCTTTGGCAGCTACAAACACCTTTAAAAGTAAGAAAAAACGATAGTTATAATTCTAATTTTAAAGGCTATGGTCTAGGTTGGTTTGTAACAGATGTAAAAGGTGGTTATAAGCAAGTATATCATACAGGAGGATTATTAGGTACTGTAACTCAATTTACTATGATACCAGATTTAGATTTAGCAATTGTAGTATTAACAAATCAAATGAATGGATCAGCATTTAGTACAATAACCAATACTATTAAAGATAGTTATTTAGGTTATGAGGACAGAAATTGGTTAGAAAAATTAGGAAAAAGTAATACTAATTGGCTTAAATATAACGACAGTATTAAAGCAGGTGTTTATGCTCAGGTAAAACAAATGAAACGTAGTCCAAAACTACCAAAACCATCCACTATTGCAGGAACGTATACAGACGATTGGTTTGGAAATGTTATTATTTCTGAAAGCAAAAAAGGATTAACCATTACTTGCAAAAATTCTAAAAGTTTAACAGGACAATTATTGCCATACAATGCAACTACCTACGTTGCAAAATGGAATAACAGAAGCTATGATGCAGATGTATTTGTGCAATTTACTTTTAATGCAAAAGGAGAAACAGTAAGTGCAACCATGAGTCATATTGCACCAATTACAGATTTTAGTTTCGATTTTCAGAATTTAGAACTTAAAAAAACCAATTAATTATCCTGAAATATTTTTGAAACCTATAGGTATAAGAAGATAAAAATATTAGCTAAAGTTGGTGTTTTTTGCCAACATAATAAACATAATAATGAACAAAACTAAAGACCTCTTTATAACCAGTTTCGCTTTGTTTTCTCTGTTTTTTGGAGCAGGAAATTTGCTGCTTCCACCATTTTTAGGTTATAAGGCAGGAGACGATTGGTTTTGGGTAACCTTAGGATTTATCATTACAGCAGTTGTAATTCCTATTATTGGTATTTATGCACACGCCAAATTACAAGGGACATTGTACGACTTTGGTAAAAAGGTATCATCAGCTTTTACGGGCTTTGTTTTAGTAAATTTCAAAATATTTACGACTAAAGGCGTCTCTAATTAATTTTATATGGCAGTTCAAGATATTTTAACCTATTCTTTTAAAGATATATTTTCTTTAAGTATTGTACAGTTTGAAAAAGCCTGTGTATTTAACAAGCCAGAACAAGTAGAGGCTTATAATATATATTGGGTTAAAAAAGGAAAAGGAATGTATAACATAGATTTTAAAAGTTATAAATTTCAAGATAATGTGTTGTTTTTTTTATCTCCAGGTCAAGTATTCTCAATAGATTCTGAGTTGATTCAGGAAGCCTATAAAATATCTTTTGTTCGTGATTTTTATTGTATTCAAACACATGATAAAGAAGTCGCTTGTAATGGCGTGTTGTTTAATAATGTATACGACACTCCGTTTGTAAAACCTTGCGATAGTGACACACAAAAACTTCAATTTATTTTAGAAGGATTAATAGAAGAGTTTAAATCGTCAGAAGCTGCACAATACGACATGCTTCAAACATATTTAAAACAATTTATTATTCACGCTGTTCGTGTTAGAGCAGAACACGATCCCATAAAAGAAGATACAGATACCAAACTATTTAAAGACTTTAGTGTATTAGTAGAACAAAATTATAAAAAGCTACATACAGTAACAGCCTATGCTAACAGACTAGGACTATCGCCAAAATCTTTAACCAAACATTTTAATAAAATAGGCACCCAAACACCAAGCGATTTTATTAAAAACAGAATTATCCTAGAAGCCAAACGTCAATTAATTTATTCAAACGATTCTGTAAAACAAATAGCATTTGATTTAGGATTTAACGACGCAGCCTACTTTACAAGGTTTTTTAAAAAAGGAACCTTAAAATCTCCACTTCAGTTTAAAAAAGACCATTAATTTTTTTTTGGCGTGACCATAAAGGTCAGGCTATCCATTATATCTTTTTTTGCCATATATGGCAGCAAAAAAAGGATGCCATTTCTATCCTTCACGCAATAATTACAGGCTCAAAAACCTAATAAAATAGCTTAGTCCAAGCAAAAGGAACTTTTGTCCATTTTTTAAACTGTCTTCTCGTCGCATCTTTGCACTGTAATTAATTAGTAACAATAAAAACATAGCTAATATGAAAACAATACAAAACAACCAATGCCCAAATTGTTGGGGATTTCAAGAATACGACAATAAACAAACAGACAATAAAATATGCAATTGCAACAACAATAAAATAAAACAACAACAACAATAATAAAAACATAGAAATTATGAGCACAAGAATTAAAACATTAAACCCAGAAACAACAACAGGAAAATCAAAAGAATTATTCAATGCTGTACAAAGCAAATTAGGATTTATTCCAAACCTAATAAAAGTATTTGGTAACTCTCCAGCAACCTTACAAACCTATTTAAGTTTGGGCGAGTTAACCGCAAGCGGAAACTTTAATAATAAGTTTAGAGAGCAATTAGCATTAGCAATAGCAGAAGAAAACGCATGCAATTACTGCCTATCTGCACATACAGCAATTGGAAAAATGAATGGTTTAACAGAACAACAAACAGAATTAAACAGACAAGCAATCGCAGCAGATACTAAAACGCAAGCAGGTTTACAATTTGCGCAAGCAGTAACAAAAAATAAAGGACAAGTATCTACAGAAATTATTCAAGCAGTAAAAGACGCAGGCTATAATGATGGCGATATTTTAGAAATAGTATTAAACGTTGTGTCTAACACATTAACAAACTATGTCAATCATATTGCCCAAACCGAAATTGATTTTCCAAGCATTGAAGCAGGAAAATTTACAGTAACAAACAACTAATAAAAATTAACACAAATTAAAACACAAAACAATGAAAAACTTATTTATCGCAGTATTTTTAGTAGCCTTTTCAATAACAGCTACAGCACAAGATAGTATAACCAAAAAAGAAACGGTGACAACAGTCTCTTTAGAGCAAACAAAAGGAGCCTTTACACAAACAGAATTAACACTAGCAGAAGGGACTTATATATTTGAAGTTTCAAATAATAACGCAGTAGCAGAAGTTGGATTAGTTTTAATTAAAGACGGTAAAGATGGATCAGATCCTAAAAACCATATTGCAAATGCCTATGTGTCTCAATTAGTAAAACATGGTAAAACAGAATCTTCAAAAGAAGTCAAATTAACCAAAGGGACTTACAAATATTTTTGCCCTTTTAACGAAACACCACAGTACACTTTAATAGTAGAGTAGGTAATAATAAAATGCAGCATTAATTGATTGATAGCGCTATATTTTAAACCGTTAAAGTTAACTTTAACGGTTTTTTTATGACAATTAATTCTTCAAATTTTTAATTACAGAAAACGCTTTGTCCACCACATGGTCTTCCACCAAAACAGTAAATTCGTTGGTGGTAGAAACCACTTCGTAAATAGGTATGTTTTCCCAAGCCAAACGTTTAAAAATCTGATAATACAAACCAGATATTTTAGAATTATCTTTTGGTAAACGTACACTAATTGCTGATAAATGTTCCTGTAAACCAATTTGTTTTTCGGCATTAAAACATTTTAAAACCTGTTTGTTTTCAGAGCTTGAAATAATAATATTACTTTCAAAAATCCCTCTGGTAAACGCATAAAAAATATCTTTATTAGTTTCTACTTGATCTAGTATTTTAGTGTGACTTTTAATTAACGATTCCGAGTTTTGAAACGTAAAATCACTTAAGTTAGACCGTACTGTAATATCTCCTAGATTTTGCAACGTACTTTTTAATTTTAAAGAATGTCTTAGCGTATTTGGTGTATTGTACCTACGTAATGCCATCATTATAGCACCAGATTTTACAGGTTTGCGTAACATGGTACTAATTGGCGCATTCAATTCTTCGGCTAAAGCCGAATAATTAATGATACTTCTAGATAAGGCTTCTTCTAAAAACGGTTGTGTAATTAAAATATCCTCTACACAAGATGCAATAGTTTTCATTTTGTTAATTATTTAACATTATGTGTAAAAGTAGTGTAATTTTTTCAATTTTATGGCTATTAGTGAGTTGGCATGTAGTTTCGCTATATAAAATTAAAAAAAATGTTAGTATTAAAATTTGGAGGTACCTCTGTAGGATCAATAAATAATATGATTAATGTTAAAAACATTATTCATGATGGACAACAAAAAGTAGTGGTTTTATCTGCAATGTCAGGGACTACCAATGCATTAGTAACTATTTCAGATTATATTAAAAATGGACAAACTAAGGAAGCCTTAAATACTATTGATGTACTTAGTAATACCTATGCTACAACTATAAAAACATTAATTACTAGTCCAGATTTACATCAAAATGTTAGTCAATATGTACAAAACGTTTTAAATGGTTTAGCAAATCTTGTAAATACCAATTACAGTAATTTATTGTATAACACTATTGTCGCTCAAGGCGAATTGATGTCTACATACATTTTTACTCATTTTTTAAAACAAGAAGGCATCAATGCTAAGCTATTACCAGCTTTAGATTTTATGCGAATTGATAAAACTTTTGAACCAGATAACTACTACATACAACAGAATTTAAACCGAATCATGGCTGAAGACAATCAAGCCGAAATCTACATCACACAAGGTTTTATTTGTCGTGATGCAGAAGGTGATATTGCTAATTTACAACGTGGAGGAAGCGATTATACTGCAACTATTATTGGAGCAGTTTTAAAAGCCGAAGAAGTGCAAATTTGGACAGATATTGATGGATTTCATAACAATGATCCACGATTTGTAGAGCACACCAAAGCTATTTCTAACCTGTCTTTTGATGAGTCTGCAGAGCTGGCCTATTTTGGAGCAAAAATATTACATCCACAAACCGTAATGCCAGTTAGAGCATTGGATATTCCTGTACGTTTAAAAAACACCATGCTTCCAAAAGCAGACGGAACCCTAATTACCAACCAAGTCCATGGAGAAGGGATTAAAGCAATTGCTGCTAAAGATGGTATTACAGCTATAAAAATTAAGTCTGGTAGAATGTTACAAGCTCATGGATTTTTAAAGAAGGTTTTTGAAATTTTTGAGCGTTATGAAACCTCAATAGACATGATTACTACTTCAGAGATTGCTGTGTCTTTAACCATTGATGACACGACGCATCTAAATGCAATTGTAGAAGAGTTAAGCCGTTTTGCACATGTAGAGGTTGATAATTATATGAGCATTGTTTGCCTAGTTGGTAATGCAATAATTTTCCATTCAGACACACCAAATTTATTCCAAATCTTACAAGATGTTAGTGTACGTATGATATCTTATGGTGGCTCTAATAATAATATATCATTACTAATAAATACAAGTGATAAAGTCGAAACGTTGCAAAAACTACAACGTTACGTTTTTGAAGGTAATCCTGTTTTGGTATAAATTAAAAAAGCGAGCTTTTATGTTTTGTTTTACGTGTTTGTATAAGTTTCAGTTGAGTGGTTTAGCAACGAATTTAGCAAATACAAACCGAATAGAAAATCCGTGAAGATTTTCGTAAGCAGGCTCGAGCCAAGCAATTAATTTTATACGTTGTTCTACACCGTTTTTATTCAGATTTTATTAATTCGTGTCGATATGTAATCGATGTTGGTCGCAATTTAAACACTTAAATAAATAACCTTGCATTCCGCCATCATTTACTAAATATTGCTCAAATTCCAACTGCGATAATCCATATTCCGATTTAATTCTTTCAATATCGTCTGATAAATTTTCTTTCAGATGTTCAATTTCTTTCCAGCCAACATATTTCTCAAATGAACAATAATCATCGTGATGTGCAAGCCAAACTTCTTGTTGCCAACTCACATAATTTGGTGTTTTCGTAACCAATTCAGTCAGTTTGTTTTGGTCAGAAACTTCTTCGCAAGAAGCATCGTCAATATACATTCCATCGTATTTTTCGGCTGCGCTTCCGTCCGCAATACACCAAGGACAAATAAATTCAACTTCTTCGACAGCGTAAATTCCGCCAGAGTAAGCATAGTCTCTATTTTTCTCACAAACTGGACAATCAATATTTTTCTTTTCAATTATTCCCAATTCGAGTGCGTTCGGTTGGTATTTAAACTTTGGTAATTCAGACATATTTTTTGAATTCAGAGTGTCATTGTTTTTACAGCCAGAAACTATTCCGATTACTAATATTAATGCTATGACGAATGTTCGTTTCAAATGGTGTAGAACGTATATATAAGGTGAGTTTCCATTTCACTTTATCGAATGTTAAACGAAGTTAGTTGATTTTTTTACAAAGTCAAAGTTTTGTAAAATAAAAAAAAGAGCACATAAGGCTCTCTTTTTTAAATAATTATATAAGGTTATTTATTCATTAACGCTTCAATCTCATCTGCTTCAATTGGTATATTTTGCATTAAATTAAAAGGGTCTCCTTTTGCTTGTATAATAACATCGTCTTCAAGTCTAATACCAAACCCTTCTTCTGGAATATAAATTCCAGGTTCAACAGTAAAAACCATATTAGCTTGCATTGGCTCTGTTAAAATACCATAATCGTGTGTGTCTAATCCCATGTGGTGAGATGTACCATGCATAAAGTATTTTTTATAAGCTGGCCAATCTGGATTTTCGTTTTTAACGTCTGCTTTATCTATTAGTTTTAAATCTAAAAGCTCTTTAGTCATTAATCCTCCAACTTCTTTATGGTATGCTGCCCAATCTGTACCAGGAACAAGCATTTTGGTTGCAGCATTTTTAACTCTTAAAACAGCATTATAGACTGCTTTTTGACGTGCTGTAAATTTACCAGAAACAGGAATGGTTCTGGTCATATCACTACTATAGTTAGCATATTCTGCACCAACATCAAGTAGGATTAAATCACCAGCTTTACATTGTTGGTTGTTTTCTATATAGTGTAATACATTAGCATTATTACCAGAAGCAACTATTGGTGTGTATGCAAACTTTTTAGAACGGTTACGTAAAAACTCGTGCATAAATTCGGCTTCAATTTCAAACTCCCAAACATTAGGTTTTACAAAACCTAGGATACGTCTAAAGCCTTTTTCTGTAATATCACAGGCTTGTTGAATTAAATCTATTTCTATCTGATCTTTTACAGATCGTAAACGTTGTAAAATAGGATTGCTTTTGGCAACACGATGTGCTGGATATTTATCTTTTAACCATTTAGTAAAACGGTCTTCGCGTGTTTGGGTTTCTACATTAGCACGATAGTGTTCGTTGGTGTTAATATAAACCGTTTCAGCTTGAGACATTAGCTCTGCCATAACTTTATGTAGGTCTTGTAACCAATACACGGTTTTAATTCCGCTTGTGGCTAATGCAGCTTCTTTTGTTAGTTTTTCCCCTTCCCAAACAGCAATATGCTCGTTGGTTTCTTTTAAAAACAGCATTTCGCGATGTTTTTCTATAGGGCAATCAGGAAATAATACCAAGATACTTTCCTCTTGATCAACACCACTTAGATAAAAAATATCTCTATGTTGCTCAAAAGGTAAAGTGCTATCTGCACTTACTGGATAAATATCGTTGGAGTTAAAAACCGCTAAACTTTTAGCTTGCATTTGTGCAGCAAAGTTTTTACGGTTTTTTATAAAAAGCTTGGAATCTATTTTATGGTATTTCATCTGAAATTTTTTTATTAAAATTTAAGTCTTGTAAAAATAACAACTTTAAAATAGATGCAATAAAAAAGACGACCATTTTTGGTCGTCTTTAAATTTTTTAAATCGGTTTAGGCTTAAGACTTACCCATCGCTTTTTTGATAAATCCGATGATAGTCATTAAAACACCACCACCAACACCACCACCAGCTACGCTACCTAAGATGCTAGTCATGTCCATTCCTGTTGAAGCCTCAGCTGCTGCTGCACCTCCAAGTCCTAACATTCCAAGAAGTTTTCCTCCAAGTCCTCCTCCTAAGATTCCGACTAAAGCGTTTAAGCCACTACCTAAAGAAAAGTTTTTTAGAAGTTTTCCTGCTGCAAATCCTCCTCCAGCTCCTGAAAGTAAATTGATAATCATTGGTAAATACTCGCTCATTTTAATAAAGTTTTAGTTAGTAATAATGTGTTAAAATAACATATTATTTGATGATTTTTAATTATAAACACAATTTTTTTATTAACAATTAATTTTTTATGTTAAAAATTTATTCAAAATAAAATTTCAAAATTCATATATTTTTGTTCTAATTTTGATGTTGGTATTACTTTTAAGTATCTTCAATCTCTAAATAATTTTGCTATGAGATCTTACATTATATTATCCTTATTTTTAGTTTTTTCGCTTCCAATTTTATCTCAAAATAATTCTGTAGTTAAAAATGTTCCGTTTACTAATATTGGACCAACTGTTATGAGTGGTCGTGTTGTAGATATTGATGTTAATCCAGATAACCCAACAGAGTTTTATGTAGGTTATGCTTCTGGAGGTGTTTGGCATACCACAAATAATGGGACTACTTTTGTGCCAATTTTAGATAGCTCTCAAACGCAAAATGTTGGTGATATTGCTGTAGACTGGAATACTAAAACTATTTGGGTTGGAACTGGAGAAAACAATGCGTCAAGATCTTCTTATTCTGGTATTGGTATTTTAAAATCCTCTAATAATGGTGTGTCATGGCAAAATGTTGGTTTACCTAACTCTCAACACATTGGACGTATTTTAATTAATCCAAATAACTCAAAAGAAGTTGTTATTGGAGTTACAGGAGCATTATATACAAAATCCAAAGATAGAGGAGTATACAAAACAAAAGATGGAGGGACAACTTGAACCAAGACATTATATGTTGATGATGTTAGCGGAATTATAGACATAAGGCAGTCTCCTAATGATTATAATGTCATGTTTGCATCCTCTTGGACTAAAGACAGAAAAGCTTGGAATTTTGATGGAAGCGGAAATAACTCAGCAATATATAAAAGTATAGATGCTGGAGAGACTTGGGTTAAAATGTCTACAGAAGCAAGTGGTTTTCCTACTGGAAAAGGTGTAGGACGTATAGGATTGGCAGTTTACGATAATGATATTGTTTATGCAATACATGATAGTCAGTTTAGACGTCCTTCAGATGGTAAAAAAGAAACTAGAAGAGGATTACAAAAAGATGATTTTAAAAGCATGAGTACTTCAGATTTTTTAAATCTAGAGGATAAAAAACTAAATGACTTTTTAAAGATGAATGGCTTTCAGGAAAAATACAGAGCAGAAAATGTCAAGCAAATGGTACGTAGCGGAAACGTAAAACCAATAGATTTAACACATTATTTAGAAGATGCCAATTCTATGTTATTTGACACACCTGTTATTGGAGCTGAGGTCTATAAAAGTACAGATGGAGGAAAAACTTGGAAAAAAACACACAACGATTATCTTGACGATTTATATTACAGTTACGGTTATTATTTTGGACATGTACATGTGTCACCAGTAAATCAAAACAATATTTATGTGTATGGAGTACCTATTTTAAAATCTAAAGATGGAGGTAAAACATTTACGTCTATAAGTGCCGAAAATGTGCATGCAGATCATCATGCTTTGTGGATTAATCCTAAAAACCCAAATCATATTGTAAATGGAAATGATGGTGGAGTAAATATAACTTATGATGATGGAGCAAATTGGATAAAAAATAATTCGCCTTCTGTTGGACAGTTTTATGCTATAAATGTCGATAACCAAAAACCCTATCGTGTTTATGGTGGTTTACAGGATAATGGTGTTTGGGTTGGTGCACATAATGCTCCAGAAGACAAAAGTTGGCATCAAAATGGAGAATATCCATGGAAATTTATAATGGGTGGAGATGGTATGCAGATAGAAATAGATAATCGTAATCCAGATATTGTGTATACTGGCTATCAATTTGGTAATTATTTTAGACTAAACAGAGAAACTGGAACCCAAGATTACATCCAACCAAAACATGAATTAGGCGAAAAACCATATAGATTTAATTGGCAAACACCTATACATTTATCACGTCACAATCAAGATATTTTATATTTAGGAGGAAATAAATTAATGCGATCTTTAGATCAAGGTAATACTTGGAAAGCTATTAGTGACGACCTTACACAAGGTGGAAAAAAAGGAAATGTTGCTTTTGGGACGTTAACCACAATTAGCGAATCTCCTTTTGAATTTGGATTGCTTTACGTTGGTAGTGATGATGGGTTAATACATGTAACCAAAAATCAAGGTGCTACTTGGGATAACATCTCTACTAATTTACCTAACGATTTGTGGGTAACACGTGTAGTAGCTTCTAAGCATAAAAAAGAACGCGTTTACGCAACATTAAATGGTTACAGAAATGACGATTTTACAACTTACGTCTATATGAGTGAGGATTATGGGCAAACTTGGACATCAATTAGTAATAATATTCCAAAATCACCTGTAAATGTTATTATTGAAGATCAAGTAAAAGACAATATTATTTATTTAGGAACAGATAATGGAGCTTACATAAGTTTTAATAATGGACAAAAATGGGATGCGTTTTCAAAAAATCTTCCAGCAGTTGCAGTACATGATATGAAAATTCAAAAAGAAAGTAATGATTTACTGTTAGGTACACACGGAAGAAGTATTTATAAAACTAATGTAGAACCACTTCAGCAATTTGGTTATCTAGTTTTAAGTGGTCAGACTAATATTTTCGATTTAGATAAGATTCGTTATTCTCGACGTTGGGGAAATTCTTGGAGCAAGTGGATGCAACCTTATGAACCTTCAGTTTCAATCAAGTTTTATACAAGTAAAACAGGGATGCAAGAAATTCAAATTTTATCTGAAGACAAAAAGGTTTTAAATACTATTTCAGTAAAAGTTAATAAAGGGTTTAATTACGTAGACTACGATTTGACTATTACTGAAAAAGGTAGAAAAGCCTTAATGAAAGTCAATAAAGCTATTGATATCAACAAAGCTAAAAATGATAAGTATTACCTTTCATTAGGGAATTATTATATTAAAATTGATGGTATTGAAAAAGGTTTTGAGGTTGAATAAACGACGTTACTTATACACATTCTAAATAAAACAAATAGGTTTTTAAATTTGTTTCAAAATAAGTTGAGCCTTATCTTTGTAATAACAAATAATTAACCACAATTATAATGAGCGGAATTTTAAATTCTTCAATAGGTAGGAAGTTTGCTATGGCTTTATCAGCACTCTTTCTAATGTTTTTTTTACTACAACATTTTTTAATCAACTTACTTTCGGTAATTAGTCCAGAAGCTTTTAACGAAGTGTCTTATTTTATGGGAAACAATCCTTTAATTCAATATGCTATGCAGCCTATTTTATTAATTGGAGTATTATTTCATTTTATAATGGGATTTGTTTTAGAAATTAAAAACAGAAAAGCAAGACAAATTAGCTATGCTAAAAATAATGGAGCAGCTAACTCTACATGGATGAGTCGTAATATGATTTGGAGTGGAGCAGCTATTTTATTATTCATGGTATTTCACTTTAAAGATTTTTGGGTACCAGAAATAGTTGAAAAATACGTTGAAGGTAAAAGTCAATTAGGAAAAGATTTTCATCATCATGTAGTACACATGTTTGAGGATCCTATTAGAGTAGGTGTTTATGTTTTAGCATTTGTGTTTTTAGCACTACACTTATTACATGGTTTTGATTCTGCTTTCCAATCTGTTGGAGCAAATAACAAATACACAAAAGGATTAAAAAGATTTAGTAAAATCTATGCAATTGGTATTCCTGTAGGATTTATCATCATTGCATTATTCCATCATTTTAATCATTAATATACAGAGCGTTTTATGGCATTAGATTCTAAAATACCTCATGGTCCAATTAAAGATAAATGGACAGATTATAAAAATCATATAGACTTAGTAAATCCAGCTAACAAGCGTAACATAGATGTTATTATTGTTGGTACAGGTTTAGCAGGTGGATCTGCAGCTGCTACTTTAGCAGAACTAGGTTATAACGTAAAAGCATTTTGCTTTCAAGATTCTCCTAGACGTGCGCACTCTATTGCAGCACAAGGTGGAATTAACGCAGCAAAAAATTACCAAGGAGATGGAGATTCTACTTACAGATTATTTTACGATACAGTAAAAGGTGGAGATTATCGATCTCGTGAAGCAAACGTATATCGTCTAGCTGAGGTATCTGCAAATATTATTGACCAATGTGTTGCACAAGGAGTTCCTTTTGCAAGAGAATATGGTGGATTATTAGATAATCGTTCGTTTGGTGGTGTATTAGTATCACGTACTTTTTATGCAGCTGGACAAACAGGACAACAATTATTATTAGGAGCTTATTCTGCAATGAATCGTCAGATTGGACGTGGAAAAATCAAAATGTACAACCGTCACGAAATGTTAGACGTTGTTAAGGTTGATGGAAAAGCTCGTGGAATTATAACACGTAACTTAATTACTGGAGAAGTTGAAAGACATTCTGCACATGCAGTTGTACTTGGAACTGGTGGTTATGGTAATGTATTCTTTTTATCAACTAACGCGATGGGAAGTAATGTAACAGCAGGTTGGAAAGCACACAAAAAAGGTGCATACTTTGCTAACCCTTGTTACACACAAATTCACCCAACATGTATTCCAGTGTCTGGAGATCATCAGTCTAAATTAACATTAATGTCTGAGTCTTTACGTAACGATGGACGTATTTGGGTACCAAAACACATGAAAGATGTCGAGGCTATTAAAGCTGGAACATTAAAACCAAAAGATTTAGCAGAAGAGGATAGAGATTATTACTTAGAACGTCGTTATCCTGCATTCGGAAACTTAGTACCTCGTGATGTTGCCTCTCGTGCAGCAAAAGAACGTTGTGATGCTGGTTTTGGTGTTAATGCAACTGGAGAAGCTGTGTTTTTAGATTTTGCTTCTGCAATTCAACGTTACGGAAAAGAAACTGCGCATGTAAAAGGATTAGATGAAAACGATGCAGCTTTAGTAAAATCTTTAGGTCAAGAAGTAATAAAGAACAAATACGGAAATTTATTCCAAATGTATGAGAAGATCGTAGATCAAGATCCATACAATACACCAATGATGATTTATCCAGCAGTACACTACACAATGGGTGGAGTATGGGTTGATTATAACTTAATGACAACCGTTCCTGGTTTATACTGTATTGGAGAAGCTAACTTCTCTGATCATGGAGCAAACAGACTTGGAGCTTCTGCTTTAATGCAAGGTTTAGCAGATGGTTATTTTGTGTTACCATATACAATTGGTGATTATTTATCTGACGATATTAGAACTGGACCAATTTCTACAGATTCTAAAGAATTTGAAGAAGCTGAAGCTGAAGTTAAAGAAAGACTTAATTTCTTTGTTACAAATAAAGGGTCACACTCTGTAGATTATTTCCATAAAAAATTAGGAAAAATCATGTGGAACAAAGTAGGAATGTCTAGAAACGTTCAAGGTTTAACAGAAGCTATTGCAGAAATTAAAGCATTAAGAGAGCAATTCTGGAAAGAAGTTAAAGTACCTGGAACTAATGAAGAATACAACGAAGAATTAGCAAAAGCTGGTCGTGTAGCAGATTTCTTAGAGTTAGGAGAATTATTTGCTAAAGATGCATTAAATAGAGAAGAATCTTGTGGTGGACACTTTAGAGAAGACTCTGTAGAATTAGATGGAGAACAAAAAGGTGAAGCGTTACGTAACGATAAAGATTTTGCTTACGTTGCAGCTTGGGAATACAAAGGAGAACCAAGTGATGCTGTGTTACACAAAGAAGAATTAGAGTTTAAGGATATAGAATTAAAACAAAGATCATACAAATAAGGAGAGAGTTATGGATATGAATTTAACGTTAAAAATTTGGCGTCAAAAAAACGCTAGTGATAAAGGAAGTATGGTTGACTATAAAGTCACAGATATTTCTCCAGATATGTCTTTCCTTGAAATGTTAGATGTTTTAAATGAACAACTAATTAATAAAGATGAAGAACCAGTAGCTTTCGATCACGATTGTCGTGAAGGAATCTGCGGAATGTGTTCTTTATATATTAATGGAGAAGCACATGGTCCAGATAGAGGTATTACAACTTGTCAATTACACATGAGAATGTTTAAAGATGGAGATACTATTACTATCGAACCATTCAGAGCAACTGCTTTTCCTGTAGTAAAGGATTTAATTGTTGACAGAAGTTCTTTTGATCGTATTCAACATGCAGGAGGATTTATTTCTGTAAATACTTCTGGAAATACAATTGATGCCAACGCAATACCAGTTAATAAGCAAGATGCAGATGATGCGTTTTCTGCAGCAACTTGTATTGGTTGTGGTGCTTGTGTTGCTTCTTGTAAAAACTCATCAGCAATGTTATTTGTTGGAGCTAAAGTATCTCAGTTTGCATTATTACCTCAAGGTAAAGTAGAAGCTACAGATCGTGTTTTAAACATGGTTAAGCAAATGGATGAAGAAGGTTTTGGTAACTGTACGAATACTGGAGCATGTGAGGTTGAATGTCCTAAAGGAATTTCTTTAGAGAACATAGCACGTATGAATCGTGAGTATTTAGCAGCTAGCTTAAAAGGATAACAAATTCCTGCAAATGCAGGAATCTCAATATAAAAAACCTAAGCAATTTGCTTGGGTTTTTTTATTAGCTTTACCTATAATTTTTTTTAAATGAAAAGAGCATATCTATTATATATTTTAGCATTAAGCTTCTCGTTTATTAGTTGTAAAACACAAAACAATACAACAGTAAAAACTGAGGTAAAACCAACGATAAACTATAGTTTTAATGCTGACAATTTACTTGAAAACATCAAGGAGTTATCGTCAGATAAATACGAAGGAAGACGTACAGGAACAGAAGGTGCAAAAAAAGCAAAAAACTATATCGTAAATCAATTTAAAACTTTAGAAGTAAAGCCTATAAAAGGAAGCTATATCCAACCATTTGCATTTGGTAATTATCAAGCAGAAAATGTTTTAGGATTAATAAAAGGAACAGAAAATAATAGAAAACATATAGTTTTATCGGCTCATTACGATCATGAAGGTGTAAAGAATGGACAAATTTATAATGGAGCAGATGATGATGCTTCAGGTGTAAGTGCATTATTTGCTTTTGCTGAATATTTTGCTAAAAACCCTCCAAAGCATAATGTAATTTTAGCAGCTTTTGATGGTGAAGAATTAGGTTTAAAAGGTGCCTATCATTTTGTGAATGATAATGTTATTCAGCAAAGAAATATTGTGCTAAACTTAAATATGGATATGATTAGCCGAAGCGAGAAAAAAGAATTATTTGCAGTAGGTACGCGTTATTATCCACAATTAAAACCAACAATAGAAAACTTTAAAGATATAGGTTCTGTAGATTTAGTTATTGGTCACGAAGGATTAACAAAAGGAGACGATTGGACTTACTCAAGCGATCATGCTGCATTCCATAAAGCAAATATTCCGTTTATTTATTTTGGAGTTGCAGATCATGAAGATTACCACAAACCAACTGACGATTTTATAAATATCGATCAGCAATTCTATAAAGATGCAGTGCAAACAATAATTACTGTTTTTAATCAGTTTGACAGCTTAGATTTATAATACAAATGACAGACGCAACAACATATTACAATTCAAATATTACAAATTATACTGCTGAGGTATCTAAACTATACAAGCAATTAACTAGTTTAAGTATTGCTAGACTTTTAGTGTTTATTGCTACAGCAATTGGCTTGTATTTTACGTTTAATAATTGGACTATTTTTGGAGGTATATTGCTGGTTGGTATTGTAGTTTTTATCTATCTATTATCTAGATATACCAATATAAAATCTACTTATAAATTAAAGCAAGAATTATTAAAAATTAATAAAGAAGAAATTAAAATAGCTTCAGGTGATTTTTTTTATAAAAATGAAGGCTTACAATTTCATGATTCAAATCATAATTATGCATTAGATATTGATTTGTTTGGAAGAGGTAGTTTTTTTCAGTTTATAGATAGGACAACAAATATTGATGGTTCATTAACTTTAGCAAATAGCTTAAAAGCTAATAATATTGAAGATATAAAGTTAAGGCAAGAAGCCATTAAAGAATTGTCTCAAAAACAAGATTGGAGGCAACAATTTCATGCCACAGCAAGTTTAATTAAAGTAGAAACAGAAGCAAAAAAGATACTTAAATTTTTAAAATCGCATCAATCGTTTTTACCAAAAATCTTTAAATTTATTCCTTTAGTACTTTCCATAATAACGCTTGTTATTGGTGTATTAGCTTTTACTAAAATTATTCCAATTGCAATCATTGCATATTGGTTATTTATTGGTTTATTTATTACAGGTCGATATGTTAAAAAAATTAATATTTTAAGCGCAAATACAGATCGTATGCGTGATACGTTTAGACAATATGCAGCTTTGTTAAAAGCTATTGAAACCGAAACATTCACTTCCAAATTATTATTAGATAAGCAAGCAGAAATTAATTTAAAAGACAAAAAAGCGTCAGCTATTTTAAACGAATTATCAAAAGCAATGGATGCTTTGGATAACCGTAATAACTTGATTTCTGCCATTTTTGGAAACGGTTATTTTATTACAGACATAAAGCATACTTTTACTATTGAGCAATGGATTGAAAACTATAAATCTACCGTAGATCATTGGTTTGATGTGGTTAGCTTTTTTGATGCTTACAACAGTTTTGGTAATTACGCTTTTAACCATCAACATTATACTTATCCAGAAATAATAGCTATAAATAAAGATACTAAGGTCACACAGTTAGGACATCCTTTATTGAAAACAGAAAAACGTGTTGACAATGATTTTGAAATAAAAAATCAAGAGTTTTTTATTATTACAGGAGCAAATATGGCTGGGAAAAGTACATTTTTGCGTACAGTGTCCTTGCATATTGTTATGGCAAACATTGGATTGCCAGTTTGTGCAAAATCGTCTGTTTATAGTCCAGTCAAGTTAATTACAAGTATGCGTACAAGCGATAGTTTAACAGATGATAGTAGTTATTTCTTTTCTGAATTAACACGCTTAAAGTACATTGTTGATGCTATAAAAGAAGATAATTACTTTATTATTTTAGACGAAATTTTAAAAGGAACAAATAGTACAGACAAAGCAATTGGTTCCAGAAAGTTTGTTGAGAAGCTAGTTGCAAGTCACGCAACAGGTATTATTGCAACACACGATTTAAGCTTATGCGAAATTGAAAAAGAATTAGAAGAAGTAAAAAACTACTATTTTGATGCACAAATTATTGATGACGAACTCTATTTTGATTACACCTTTAAAAAAGGAATTTGTCAAAACATGAATGCTAGTTTCTTGTTGAAGAAAATGGAGATTGTTTAGAGTTTATCCTATTATCCTAATTTGCATTGGAACCGTTTTACAAATTCTTGCAGTAAGATTTGATTTTATTTGAATGTCAAAAATTTGCACCAAAGTACCTCTTTTTATTTTTAGGATATCTTTAATTAATAAAGATGATTTAATCCTATTTCCTTTTATTTTTTTAGTAGGTTTCCCAGGAATTTTTAAGCTAAAACTAACCACTTCTGTTTTTAATCCATCAATTAATAAATCAGGAAATGCATAGGATACTTTACCATTACTTAGTTCTTTTCTAGATAATCTTATTTCACATTTTTTACAACTCTTTCCGTTTATTTGACTTGTTCCAATTCCAATATCTTTTATTTTAAATGTTTTTGAAAATGAAAAAGACTTTCCGGTTACAGTAATTATAATTTCTTTTCCTGTTTGAGGAGAAAGCTTATAATTTCCTAAATCATCAATTTTTTTTAAGCCATCACCAGAAGCAGTGTAAGAAAGATTATTTTCGATTTTAATTACTATAGGATTAATGATTCCTCTGTAAACAATATTTTGATTATTAAATTTTGAAAAAATTTTAATTTTTGGTGTTTGATAATCGATATCAGTATCTTTTTTGATAATACTATTAATTGAAAAATAAAACAGTAATAAAAGTGTAAATGTAAATTTCATTTTATAAATAATTAACTCGTAGGAACAACCAAAGTTTCATTAAACATCCATTTTTTAATCAAATCATCGTTTGTTGTAATTTCGGCAAAAACATATAAATTAGATCTAAAACAAGGAGACGTTTCAGCTAATTCAATAACTACTTTATTGTCGCAATAACTAGAATGTAAAAAATACAATTCTTTATCTTTAATTAATAGATAACCTACATGATTATCTAAACCAACTAAATAAATTCCATCGTTATATACTTGATTTAATTCACTTTTTAAGCTTTTAAAAGTAAGGTTGCTATATATTTTTAAATCTTGTTTAGGTTGTAAAGCTTTAGCTTCGTTTAAAGCAGCTTGTTGTGCCATTTTATAACGATTTAGGTTAAAACCTAAATGTTTTAAAGTAGTTGACACAAAGTAACCACAAGCAATTAAACCTTCATTTGGTGTATTTGTGTGACCATTAAAATCCCAAGTTGTGCCATACCAATGTGGTGTAATATCATTAATTAATTTATGGTATAAATATTTTGATGCGCTATCAATTGCTTTGTTCTTATTGGTGGCATACAAGGCTTTAAAATAGCTTTTATCACTATTTATTTTAGATTGTATTGTGTTGTAATTTCCGTTTGCCTTAAAATTAATACCAAGTGTTGTACTATCCAAACCAGTATAATTGTTATTGGTTTTTTTGTTTTGGATTTTAGTATTTTCAGGAGAGTTTAATGAGATGCTTTCGGTTTTAAGTTTATTACAACTTATAAAACACAAAATGACTATTATTAAAAAGTTGAATTTTTTGATAGTTAAAACATGTTGGTTAGTGATATTATAACTTAAGAATACTGGTTTTTATTGTAAAATAAAAAACCTCATAAGTTTTAAACTTATGAGGTTTGAATTATAATTAATGATTTGTTATTTATCCTTTTTAGGATGTACTAATTTCATTTCGTCAATTAAATGTGTTGCTCCAGCGTATTTATCTACAATAAAAAGCACATAGCGTAAATCTACCATTATGTTTCGGCAAATTTCCGGATCGTAATTCATATCACTCATAGTACCTTCCCAAACACGATCAAAATTAAGACCAACTAGGTTTCCGTTTGCATCAATTGCTGGACTACCAGAGTTTCCTCCTGTGGTGTGATTGGTTCCTAAAAAACAAACAGGCACTTTTCCGTTACTATCTGCATATTGTCCATAATCTTTATTTTTGTGTAACTCTAAAAGTTTTTCTGGTACATCAAACTCGTAATCTCCAGGTACATATTTTTCTACAACACCATCTAAATAACTTACTGGATTATAATACACAGCATCTCTTGGAGAATAACCTCTTACTTGACCATAAGTGACACGAAGTGTACTATTTGCATCTGGAAAATAGCGTGCATTTGGTAAAGCATCCATTAATGCAGTCATGTACTTGGTTTGTAAAGCAGTAATTGGTTCGTTTTTTTCTTGGTATTCTTTATCTATTGTATTGTAAAACTTAGCAATCATTGGTTTTGCATACTTATATGCTGCATCTTTATTTAGTTTTTTAAGTACAGTTTTTGCATTACCATCCAATAATTTTAAAGCAGATTCTAAATTGGTAAACGCAGTTTTTTCATAAATAGAAGCATCTACATTATTATTGTAAAAAGGCATGACATTATTAAAAACACCTTTGTCTACTTGTACATCGTAGTTTTTGTGGATGCCTTTAAGTCTAGTTATTAAACCTGCTTTAGCTTTTTCAAAAGCTTCTGGTTTTGCTGTAATGGCTTGTTCCATTTGATAAGCTCTAAACGTCATTTGCATTAACTCGTTAGTAACCAAAAAGACTTCAATAAAATTTCTGCGTTTGATGTTTATTGGTCCAAAATCTTTGTAAAGTTTATCAAAATCAGATAGAATATTTCCATATTGGTCTTCAAGATTTTTTTCGTTTAACGCTTTAGTAAAAGTGGCTTCAAAAGCACGTCTTTTTGCTACTGCATCACTTTTTTCAATACCAAGATTTTCGCCAATCCATTTTTTCCAAGCATTAGCAATACGTGCTTGTTTTGATGCATATTTAATTCTAACAGCATCACTTTCTTTCATTTTAGCATCAATAACTTTTAAAGCTGCTTCACGAATAGCAATATTTGTTGGGTTAAACTCTTCAGTAATGTGCTGTATAGCTACAGCTGGTAAATACTCGTTTGTACGACCAGGAAAACCAAAAACCATAGTAAAATCGCCTTCTTCAACACCATCTAAAGAGACAGGTAAAAAGTGTTTTGGTTTGTATGGTTGGTTGTCTTTACTATATTTTGCTGGTCTGTTATTTGCATCTGCATAAATTCTGAACATAGAAAAATCTCCTGTATGTCTAGGGAAAACCCAGTTGTCTGTATCACTTCCAAACTTACCAATACTTGTTGGTGGAGCACCAACTAATCTGATGTCTTCAAAACGTTCTGTAACGAATAAGAAATATTGGTTTCCGTTGTAAAAAGATTTTACTTTAGTGTCTTGCCAAGCTTCTTTTGTAACTGTTTTTTGAAAAGCATTACTGTTTTTGTCTATTAAAGACTGCTTTTCTTTTTCAGTCATACTATCTGTAATTCCAGACAATGCTTGAGTGGTTATGTCTTCAATTCTAACAATAAACTCGATAAATAATCCTTCGTTTGGCAATTCTTCGTCTAAAGACATAGCCCAAAAACCATCTTTTAAATAATCGTTTTCTAATGATGAATGTGATTGTATTTGACCAAAACCACAATGATGATTGGTTAATATTAGACCTTTGTCGCTTATCACTTCGCTAGTACAACCACCATTAAAATGACCAATTGCATCTTTTAAACTAGAGTTATTGACATCGTAAATATCTTTAGCAGTTAGTTTACTACCAAGATTGGTCATTTCTGTTTCGTTCATACCTTCTAATAACGAAGGAATCCACATACCACCTTGTTGTGCAGAAACATTAAAAGCTATAAAAAGTAAAATGAATTTTAAAAATCTCATAATTATTATTTTTGATTACTTTCAAAGATAAAAAACATGAAATAAATAAGGACGAAATATAATAGATTAATCTTCCTTTATTTAAAAGAAGATTAATCTAAAACTGAATAGCAGAAGGTAAGATTACTCTTTTGTTGCTAGTTTAATTTTTTCAAGCATTTCCAAAGCATTTTTATCTTCTGGGTTTAGACTTAAGACTTTATAATAATTTTTTGAAGCTTCAGTATAGTTTTTGGTTTCAAAATAAGCTTCTGCTAAACTATCATAAACATTAGATTTATATGGAAATATAAGTGTGTTTAGTTTAAAAATATAGGTTGCTTTTTCATATTCCTTAGCACGTAGTAAGACATAACCTAAAGTGTTTAATTCTCTGGTTCCTTTTACAAATTCGGATAGTTTAGCAACAAGGTTACCTTCTTCCTTTTGTAAGTCTTCAATTGTTTTTTCTTCCAATAAATGTTGTACATAGTTTGCTGCTATATAATTAAAAGTATACCTTTTATTAGTTACTATTTTTTCAATATCGCGTTCTAAAGTTTCAACAGGATGTTCTACAATTCTACTAACTTCTTTGTCGTCTTTATAAAAAATAAAAGTGGGTACTCTGTGTATTTTATAGCCTTTTTCTTCACTATTTGGACCTTGTTTATAATGCTCTTTAACGTTGTCTAAAGCAATAACTTCAAGGTTGTTCATGTTAAAATCGGCAGTTTCTAATACATTGTAAAGTCTAGGTACTTCTTTTTTACTATCACCACACCAAGTCCCTAAAAAGACCTTGATTTTATAGTCTTTAAGCGAGTCTTTAAAAGTCTCTACAAATTTGTCGTTAACAATATAATTGTCATGATTTTTGTTAAACCAGTCTTTATAAGCTTCTTTTTGAAGCCCTTTTTTGTTAATTGGTCCTAGTAATTTTGCTTTTCCTTTATCATCAACTACTTCGTTATTTATTGTTTGAGCAACTGCAAACGTTAAGCTAAGTAAAAAAATGGAAAGCGTTAAAAATGATTTCATAAGTATTGGTTTTTTGTTTGATAACTCAAACTTACACGTAAGCCTTTTTAATTAAAAAATATTTTAACCAACTACATACTTATCGTTACAAACTGCATTAAATGTGTTGTTTGTAATGCTTTTATTGGATTTTGTACTTTGTTTTTTGATGGTTTTAGGTTTTTCAATTACTTTAACCCTAATTATGAAACACTTAAAAAAACATACGTCGCAAATTTTAGTACATCTGTTATTTTGGATGCTATTTATATTTGTATCGTTATTCATATTTTCTAGATATTATTGGGCAGAAAACCCATTTTTACAATATCTATCTATTCTTGTAGTGCTAGTTTATGTTAATAATTTAGTGCTATTACCTTTTTTTGTAAAACGAAAATGGTATCTAATGTATGGCTTGCTTTTTATAGCTATTTCGTTTTTTGCAACACAGATTTATTGTAATGTTTTTGCACAATGCGGCTGTTCTATAATGAAATGTTTGAGTGATTACCTTTGGCAGACGTTGGTGCCACTAATATTTTTTTCGTTTATATGGATGTTATATCGTTTTTTAGACGAACAAGACCAGAAGGAAGAGATGATTAGACAACATACAGAAATGGAATTGAAGTTTTTAAAATCTCAAATCAATCCACATGTTTTGTTTAATAATTTAAATACAATTTACTCGTATTCTATTGAAAAACCTGCCGAAACACCAGAACTAATTTTAATGTTGTCAGACAATCTAAAACATGTATTGTATGACAGTAATGCAAAGTATGTATCTTTAGAAAAAGAACTTCAGTTTTTAGATAATTATATTAAGTTTCAGAAGATAAGAACAGAAGGTGTTAAGCAAGTAAACTACCAAACTAATATAGTTAATCCGCAACAAAAAGTTGCACCTTTATTATTGATTACAATCATTGAAAACGCTTTTAAACACAGTACGTTAAATAGCATGATTTTTATTACCATCGAAGAAAAAAACAACACATTAACTTGTGTTTGTACTAATGAGTTTGAAAGTAAAAATGAAGATACAACCAACTTTAAGATAGGACTTATAAACCTACAAAAAAGATTGGGCTTATTGTATCCAAACAAGCATCAATTTACTATTAATAATGCTAATCAATTTGAGGTAATTTTAACTCTAGATTTAATATGACTTGTATAATTATTGAAGACGAATTACCTGCTCAAAATTTACTTAAAAACTATTTAAGTAAGTTGCCAAATGTCAAGTTGTTAGGTACATTTCAAGCAGCAATTGAAGCTCATAATTTTTTTAAAACCCAAACTGCAGATGTTGTTTTTTTAGATATTAATTTACCAGACATTTCTGGTTTAGACTTTATAAAAACAATCAAAAACCCTCCAGCAATAATAATGACAACTGCTTATCCAGATTATGCAGTTAGTAGTTTTGAGTTGGATACTATTGTAGATTATTTAGTCAAACCTTTTGGTTTTGACCGCTTTTTAAAAGCAATTAATAAAGCCGAAAATGTTACAGAAAAAGAGGACCATAGCCAAACAGAGACCTCAGAAGACTCTATTTTTTTAAATGTCGACAAAACACTTCATAAAATTATTTTAGACAATATTCTATACCTAGAATCAGATCGTAATTATATTACTGTGGTGACCAAAACACAACGCTTGTCTTATATAGATTCGTTAAAAAATTGGACAGAAAAATTGCCAAAACAGCAATTTATTCAGACCCATAAATCGTATATAATTAATACTAATTATGTTAGTAAAATTTCTGGAAACGAGGTCTATATAAATACACAACGTTTACCAATTGGAAGAACCTATAAAGCAGATTTATTAAAAAAGTTAAGAATAGTTTAAATCTGGACTAATTTTTGATAAATTGTATATATTTTTAAACCCTAAATTTTACAAAAAATGAAATCATTACAATTACTGTTTACCCTTACTTTTTTAATCACATGTAGCAGCTTTGCACAAGAAGTTAACCTTGAAGACGAAGTGTATCAAGTAAAAAATAAATCTATTTCTTTAAACGGAGAAGATGTGTCTGAGACGTTAACTAAAGAGCAGAAGACAAAAATATTAGATTTAGCAAAAGAAAAAAGAGCACTTTTAAATGAAATAGAGAAGAAAGAAAAGCAAGAAGAAAAATATGCTAAACAAAGAGAAAAGCAGGCAAAAGCAGAAGCAAAAGCATTAAAAGAAGAAGCTAAAGAACGCAAAGCAGCAGAGAAAGAACGAAAACGAGCTGAAAAAGCAAGAAAGAAGGCCGAAAAAGAGCGTAAAAAAGCAGAAAAAGTAGTTGCTAAAAGAGAAAGTGCAGAGAAAGCCTTAAGCAAAGCAAAAGATAACTTAAGTAAAGCTGAAAAGAAGTTTGAAAAGTTAAAGCAAAAAGGAAAATTATCTCCAAATGACGAGTCTAAATGGTTAGGTAAAATTGAAAAGTATAACCAAAAAGTAGACAAAGCACAGCAAAAATTAAATAAGCTTTAAAATGGCTGATAGCACTTTAAATATAGCCATTATCCAATCCAATTTGGTGTGGGAAAATCCAGTTCAAAACTGGATTAATTTTAGTGCTAAAATCAAAAAACTATCTAAAAATATAGATCTTGTTGTATTGCCAGAAATGTTTACCTCTGGCTTTACAATGTCTCCAGAGTCTGTTGCAGAAACTATGGAAGGTCAAACCATACAATGGTTAAAGTCTTTAGCAAATGAACAAAAAATTGCTATAGTTGGAAGTTTGGTAATACAAGAAGCAGATAGTTATTATAACCGTTTAGTTTTTGTGCATCCAAATGGAGTAATAAACACGTATGACAAACGTCACGCGTTTACTTTAGCAGGAGAAGACAAAGTATACACAAGTGGAAATAGTAAAGTTATTATTGATTACAAAGGGTTTAAAATTAGACCACTTATTTGTTATGATTTACGTTTTCCAGTTTGGTCCCGAAATAAGCAAGATTACAATGTTTTAATTTATGTAGCTAATTGGCCTAAAAAACGCATAAAAGCTTGGGATACCTTATTACAAGCTAGAGCTATTGAAAACATGAGCTATTGTGTTGGTGTAAATAGAGTTGGATTAGATGCTAATAATTTTGACTATCCAGGACACTCTGCAGTTTATAATACTTTAGGTGAAAAACTAACTAATTTAAAGCCAGATAAGGAAGGTGTTAAGGAAGTTATGTTAACCAAATATCATATTGAAACAACAAGGAACAAACTACGTTTTTTAGATGATGCAGATGCGTTTAGTTTAGAATAAATTCTTCAACTAAATCCCAACCAACTCTTATTTCTATCTGTTTTTCAGAATAACTAACACGTTCTGGCTGCCTTGTTTTTAAAAACACTCCAGAATCATAAATTTTGTTTTTATTAGTGTCAAAAATAGCACGTATATAATATTTTCCAGGCTTAATAAAAAAGAAATCTACAGGTTTGGGTTTGGTTAAATATTTTTCATATTTGACTTCGTCTTTATCGTTTACTAATTGAACAATTAAAGGGTAAACTCCATTTTTAACAGCAATACGTATACTACCTAAACTTGACTCTTTTACTGTCCTTAAATTGTAATTTAAAGTATCATTAGTTTCACCATAAAAATTAATCATACTTTTTGGGAGTAATTGTACTTTATACAAGTTATCTTCTTTTTTATCAAACATAATTGAAATGGAACTATGCTTTCTGTTTAATTGGGCTTTAAAATCAATATTGGTAGAGTCCTTGTCCAATATTGTAATTTTATTTTCGTTTAATTTAACTAATGGTGTATTAGCAGATATTATAAAATTTTCAGTAAAACCAATTGTGCTATTTGGTGTAGCTTTAATAACTAATGAATCTCTTTTGTTGTCTTTAATTCTTACAGTAAATGTATCTATTTTTTTTCTGTTTGTGACTTTAAAAACTAATGAATCTACTTTTAACTTTGGCTTATAAAAATAGTTTAAGGTATCCGTTTCTTGATCCTTTACAAGTCTGTATTTAAAGTCTGAAGGGACTTCGGATAGTACATCAACTTTTATTTTTTTATAGTCTGGACCTTGAAAACCAAAAGCAATTTTTTCTCCAGAAACCAATCTAGGTTTTTCTGCTTTGTAGTCTATTTGTTCTTTAAATAATTTAAGCTCATAAATCTTAGAAGTATCTTCAGTAACTGTAATAAAATCTTCATAAAATCCAATTTTATCAGATTTTTGTTCAAATTTATTATTAGAGTTGTTGTCTTTTAAGGCTATAAGTTTGTACGTTCCTGCTTTTAAATTTTCAATTGTAAAATTGGTAGTACTATCTAATGTATTAGTAACATATCTTGGATTTTTATTATAAACAATAGAGTCTGTATAAGTTGTATCTGCTTCATATAAATTAACAGATATAAAAGGATCTGTTTTTCTGTTTAAAGCGTCCATAACCTTACCTTTTACTTTTAAAGAATCAATATGCTCTCCTGTTGAAAACACATATTTATAATATGTATAAGGGTTTTCTTCGTTATTATCTACAATACTGTTTCCAAAATTAAAGGCGTAAGTTGTATTTGGTTTTAGGGTGTCAAAAATCTTTATTCTAATGTATTTACTAGCACTTCCTAGAGGTGTAATCTCTGGAGTTGTAGTCATTGGTGGAGAGATAATTAACTGTTTAGTTAGGTCTTTAACCTTAATATATTCGTTAAAATAAATTCTAATTTCTTGGCTATTAAAATTTGTCGAATAGTTTTCTGGTACAGTACTAATAATTTCTGGTGGTGTAATATCTTTATCACCTCCAGTAATATTTCCTCTGTTAGCACAATTAATAAAAGTAAGCGCTAAAACACTATAAAAACAAAAATTTAAAAGACGATTTTGCATACCAATTTTTAATGAAGATACAAATTAACAACATATTTATCGTTTAACGAAAAATGCCTTAAGCTATTGCCATAGTAGCTATACTTATTTTTATATTTTGAGCTTTATTAAGCTCTAAAATACAAGCTTCTAAGGTGTTTCCAGTGGTGATTATATCGTCAACAAGTAAGATGTGTTTGTTGTTAAGTTTGTCTATTTGTCTGACGGAAAAAGTTTCGTTATTTAATTGCCATCTTTCTAATCTGGTTTTACTGGCTTGAGATTTTATGGTATTTGTAGTTTTAATTAAAAGGTCTTCATTATATTCTACTTGTAATGATTTAGCAATGTTTTGGCCAAATTTAGTCACTTGATTGTAGCCTCTTTTTTTTAGTTTTTTAGGATGAAGCGGAACAGGAATTACTAAATCAATAGTATTGTAATTATTTGTAGTCTCTAATTCTTCGCCTAACCAATCGCCAAAAAAAGCACTAACATTTTCATTTTTACCATATTTTAATTGATGTAAAAGATGCTGTACTATTCCTTTTTTTTCAAAACGTAATAAAGCAGTAGCAGCTTCTATTTTTGCTCTTCCATAAAAGACATTTTTAACAAAGCTATCATTCTCTAAATGAAAATTTGTAGTTGGTAAGTCATGTCTACAATTTGTACATAAAAAAACTTCGTTATCTGATAAATAGCTTTTACAAGCATTACAAACCTCCGGAAAAAACAGATCTGTTAATGCTTTAATACTCATAAATTACTGATTTAATGAAAGTTGAGTTACGGTTAAAATGCAAAAAACACCTTTAAAATGTTGTAAAATAATACTTTAACTAATATTTTAATCAAGTTATCGAAAAATTCCTAAATACTCAAGAGAATTGTAATACTTTTGAACCAAATATTAGAACTGATGATTATAAAACCCCAAATCTATAATCTAAAGTTAGTTATTGTTGCCCTTACATCACTAATCTGCGCTTTAGGTTATTATAGTTATACAAACTATACGTCTTTAAACGAGTATCACAAATTTCTTTTAGAAGAGAATGCTTCTGTGGAAGTAGAGCTAAATCAAATGGCCATAAATTATAATGCGCTAAAAATTGATAATAGAGAGATACAATCTAAATTAGAAAATTCACAAATCAAGATTGCTCGTATACTAGATTCTGTAAAATACTTAAAACCAGATGTTTATTTAGTAGCACATTACAAAAAGCAATTACAGGTTCTTAAAGATGAAAACAAAAGGATACTTGCATTAGTTGATCAATTAAATGCAGAAAACGAGTTTTTAAAAGAAGAAACGCTTCGTGTTGGTATGGAGTTAGACCAAACTATGTCTGTTACAGAAACTTTAAAAACCAGAAACACTACCTTATCTAGAATAAATAGTAAGAACGAAGAAATAATGAACAAGGCTAAAGTCTTGAGTGTTAAAGATGTCTTTGTTGAAGGTGTAAAACGTATTACTAATAGCGGAACTATAAAAAGTACTACTTCTGCAAGAAGAGCTAAAAAGTTAAATGTATGTTTTACAATTCCAGAGAATAGGTTTAGCGATAAAGGAAAAAAAGAATTATATATACAAATCCTAGACCCAAATAGTAATGTTGTTGGAGATAAAGGAGATGTTAAGATTGGTGATGCATCATTAATTTACAGTCAAAAAATAGTAGTAGACTATGATAATAATAGTTTACAAGAGTGTATTTTTATTGAGCCATCTGAAGGAGAATCTCTAGAAAAAGGAAATTATTATATAAATATATATCACGAGAATAGATTGGTAGGTAAATCAACATTATCCCTTAAATAATGTAAAGACATAAATATTAGTCCATTTATTAAAAAAGCGCTTTGGTAATTTACCAAAGCGTTTTTTGTTTTAAAAGATAGTTTAACAATTATTTTTCCCATTTATCGATTAATAATAGATACCTAAATAATTAATCAATATTTTTAAATTGTAATTAATTTAATCATGATAGTTTTCCCTCATTCCTTTAACTACAGATTAATAATTGGTTCATTGGTTGTAGCTTTTGTGGTTTTAGGGTCATATAGCTATTCTAATTATAATACATTAGAAGGTTATAAAACTTATATCATACAAGAAAAAAAACTTTTAGAAAACGAATTGTCAGAAATGATAAAACGTTATGAAAGTGTTCAAGTAGAAAGTAAAGCCCTAAACGGTAAGCTTGAACATTCTAAAATAAAAATAGAACGTATTTTAGATTCTATTAAAACACTAAAACCTAGTGCCTCGTTATTAGCTGTATTTCGTACCAAAATCAAACTTTTGCAAAAAGAAAAAGCAGAAGTATTAGATTTAGTAACAACACTAAAAAACGAAAATCAACGCCTTTCTGTTAAAGCAAAAAAAGTCGAACAAGATCTTTTAGGTGCTAAAAGTGTAACAACGTCTTTAAAAGCTAAAAATGAAGATTTGGTTTTAACCAATACAAATCTTTCAGAAAAAATTAAAAGTATCAGCAATTTAGAGATTGATCAACTTAGCGCAAAAGCAGTTAAGCGTGTAACTTCAAAAAAAATTGTAAGTACCCAAAACTCTAATAAAGCAAAAAAGCTTTATATAGAGTTTACACTATCCAAAAACAAATTTGTAAAAGGAGGAGAAAAAGACATTTATATCCAAATTTTAAATCCAAATAACAACGTTATTTCTGACCAAGGATCTGTAAATTTTGGAAAGCAATCTTTAATTTTTAGTAAAAAAATTAAAGTAGATTATAAAAACGAAGATGTAAATATTAATGCATTAATTACAACAGATATTGATCAACCTCTAACCAAAGGTGTATATTTTGTTAATGTATTTAATGATAATATTAGATTGGGAAGTACCTCAATAACACTTAAATAACAAATAAATTGCAGTATAAATAAAACCATTACAGTTGTAATGGTTTTATTTTGCTTTTAAACGAAGTAATAAAAACCTTATATTCGTTTAAAAATAGCTTAAATCAATAATTTTGAATAAAATTCTCTTTTTAAAAGAATCACTTAAAAGTTTAAAAACTTCTGGAACCTTATTTCCTAGCTCCAGATTTTTAGCATCAAAACTATTAAAGGGAATTGACTTTAAAACAGCAAAACTAATTATAGAGTTTGGTCCTGGTAATGGAGTCATTACTAAAGAGATTTTAAAACGCATGCAACCAGATGCAACACTTGTTTCTTTTGAAATAAACGAAAAATTTTATAAAGCATTATTAAAGATTGAAGACCCAAGATTAATAGTGTCTAACCAATCTGCAGACGCAGTAATGGATGTGTTAAAAAAACATGGTTTTGAAACTACAGATTATATTGTATCAAGTCTTCCACTTACTAATATCCCAAAACCAATTACAGACTCTATACTTGCAAACGCTTATAATTGTTTAAATCCAAAAGGATACTTCTTTCAATATCAATATAGTTTAACGTATTATTCTGCATTAAAAAAAACATTTAAAGGTCATGTGTCTTTAGGTTTTGAGCCTTTAAACATTCCACCAGCATTTGTTTATACTTGTCAAAAAAACTAATAGTTATTATTACTTTTTAACTTCAATAAAAAAAGTAAAGACAAGTGCATTGCACACTTTTATTTATCGTTTATCTTTGTGCTATTATGGCAAACAACGAAGATCAATTTAAAAAAGTAATCTCTCACGCAAAAGAGTATGGTTACGTGTTCCAAAGTAGCGAAATCTATGATGGACTTAGTGCAGTTTATGACTACGCTCAAAATGGTGTAGAATTAAAGAAAAACATACGCGACTATTGGTGGAAAGCAATGGTGCAATTAAACGATAATATAGTAGGATTAGATGCAGCAATATTTATGCATCCAACCACTTGGAAAGCTTCAGGTCATGTTGATGCTTTTAGCGATCCATTAATAGATAATAAAGACTCAAAAAAACGCTATCGTGCAGATGTTTTAGTAGAAGATTACTGTGCTAAAATTGAAACTAAAATAGAAAAAGAAGTCAAAAAAGCTGCAAAACGTTTTGGAGACGCTTTTAATAAAGAAGAATTTATATCTACAAACGGAAGAGTTGTTGGCTATCAAGAAAAAATAGATACCATATTAAAACGTTTAGGTAAATCTTTAGAAAACGAAGATTTAGCAGACGTTAAAGCATTAATTGAAGAGCTAGAAATTGCTTGCCCTTTATCAGGAAGCAGAAACTGGACAGACGTTAAACAGTTTAACCTAATGTTTGGTACCAAACTAGGTGCATCTGCTGAGACTGCAATGGATTTGTATTTGCGTCCAGAAACAGCACAAGGTATTTTTGTCAACTTTTTAAACGTCCAAAAAACAGGACGTATGAAAATTCCATTTGGAATTGCACAAACAGGTAAAGCGTTTAGAAACGAGATTGTTGCAAGACAATTTATATTTAGAATGCGTGAGTTTGAACAAATGGAAATGCAATATTTTATTAAACCAGGAACACAGAAAGAGTGGTTTGATTATTGGAAAGAGACGCGTCTTAAATGGCATAAGTCACTTGGTTTAGGTGAAGAAAACTACCGTTTTCATGACCACGAAAAACTAGCACATTATGCAGATGCAGCAACAGATATCGAGTTTAAATTTCCGTTTGGATTTAAAGAATTAGAAGGTATCCACTCTCGTACAGATTTTGATTTAAAACAACACGAAGAATTTTCTGGTAAAAAGCTACAATATTTTGATCATGAAGAGAATGCTAGCTACACACCTTATGTGTTAGAAACATCAATAGGTTTAGATCGTATGTTTTTAGCAGTGTTTTCTAATTCATTAATGGACGAAACACTAGAAGATGGAAGTGTAAGGACAGTTTTAAAATTGCCAGCAGTTTTAGCACCTACAAAAGCAGCAGTTTTTCCATTAGTTAAAAAAGATGGATTGCCAGAAATAGCAAAACAAATAATTGAAGATTTAAAATGGGATTTTAACGTGTTTTATGACGAAAAAGATGCTGTAGGTAAACGTTACAGACGTCAAGATGCTGCTGGAACACCTTTTTGTATTACAGTAGATCATGACACTTTAGATAACAACACAGTTACTATAAGACACAGAGATACTATGGAACAAAAGCGTGTTGCAATCTCAGACCTTAAAGACATAATTAAAAAAGAAGTTGATGTTAAAGAGTGGTTAATGAAAATGTAACACACATTCTTGCGAAAGCAGAAATTTCTTTAAAATAAAAAAAAGCCCAAACTAATAGTTTGGGCTTTTTTTTATGTTCTATTGAGGTTTGTTTTAAAAACGAATACCAAAATTAACACCAAATCTAGGCTCTACATAATCTAGATAGTCTGTGTTTATTTCGCCTGCCAATACACGTCCTATTTCTGCATTAATTCCAAGTGTAAATTTATCATTAAAAACCCACTTATGTCCAATACCAAATCCTAATGAAAAACTTCCAACATCATAGGTGGTATCATTAGTATAAATATAATCAGATGGAGTGTCTGAAACATCGTAATAATAGTAGTAATCTTCAATAGTTACTTCTCCTGTTCTTATCCTTGCTTGTGGATAAAAGAAAAAACCTGCATGATCTTTTTTCTTCGAAAAATAGATTATATAAGCAGCTTTTAAACTTACTGCATTTGTGTTTTTTATATTACCTGCATCAAAATAGGCAAAAGTATCAAAGAAGGTTGCTCCTATAAACAGCGATTGATTTTTGTCTAAATAACGTTCGTAATTAACATTAAAAGATCCAGCAACAACTAGGTCTAGTAGATTAGTAGATATTTCATTTTTGTTAGATTCTTCTATTTCAATATCTTCTTGAGATAATCCAAAAAAAGACGTTAAAAGAAGAGTAAGTACTATAACTGTTTTTTTCATAATTGGTTGTATTAAATTAAAGCTTAAAACCTATAACCTACATATAAATCACCTTTAATTAAAGCATCAAACTCACTACCATTTAATAAGTTTCGTCCTGCACCAATTTTTGCTTCAAAGACAAAACCAGAAGAGTTAATCCACTTTTTTCCTAATGCAAGTCCTATTGAAATGTCAAAAAAATTGTCACCTTCTCTAAATTGAGAGGTACCATCACTAGATAAATAATCATAATAATCATCATTAGTTCCACCAAAAAAAGAAGTAAATCCTTCAACAAAAAAACCTTTTGCACCATAATCTTCTTTAGTTTGAAAATACATTCTGTAAAAAGGGGTTAAAGAGTAATCTTCAGGGTAAGAATTATCACCACTTAAGTTAAAAAGTAATGCAGCACCATAACCAGTATTGCTATTCGGGACATACTCATAAACACCTTCAAAGATTGGTCCAGCTAATAATTTAACTACTCCAAGTCTTAACTCGTGTTTTTTATTAATGGCTAAAGCGTCGTTATCTGTCTCTTGTGCAAAGCCATAAAAAGAGCTTAGTAATAAAGCGAATACTACAATTGATTTTTTCATATGTTAGTTTTATTGATTAAAAAGTATTACTTATCAAAAAGCATACCTTTTATAGATGTCAAATGTAATAAAAGGTTGCGTTAAAAAAACTAATATTGATAATATAGATTTAAGTTGGACTTAATGAGTGTGTCCTCCTTCGCCATTATTTAGTAACATATTTGTGCCTTTAATCACTATTTGTTTATCCTTTAAAGCTTCAGAATTTAAAATTTCGACATAGGCTTCCGTTTGTTTTCCAAGCTCTAATTTAAACGTTTCAAAATGAAATTCATCTGTATTTTCTTCGTCTAAAATTAAAACAAAAAACTCATTATCAACTTCAATTAGTGCTTCTTTTGGCAAGCCGAATCCTTTTTTACTTTCTATAATAATATCAGCATCTACAAACATACCAACAATAAAGTTTTCCTTGTCGTTTTCTACGTGTCCATGTACTTTAACACGTCGTGTTTGTTCATCAATTGTGGTACCAACTAAATGCACTTCTGCTTCAAAGGTTTTATTTGATGCTTCAGGAATTGTAAACTCGATTTTTTGATCTTTTTTAATTTGCATGATGTCCTTTTCAAAGACCGATAATTCCAAATGAATGTGGTCAATATCTATAATTTCCATGATAACATCGCTTGGCGAAACATAGGTTCCGTTACTCACGTTAACTTTTGTAATATTACCATTCATTGGTGCATATAAGTTTATAGTTGAAGCAATGCGTCCTTGTTCTACACTACTCGGATTAAGATTTAACATTTGTAATTTTTTGCGTAATCCGTTATAATGCGCAAGGTTGCTTTTGTATGCGCTTTCGGCTTTTAGATAGTTTTTTTCAGAAGTAATTTTTTCATCAAACAATGTTTTTTGTCTGTTAAATTCAGATTTTAAATAATTTAATTGCTCTGAAACTTCCAAGTAATTTTGCTGTAGTTCCACAAATTCTGGATTTTCTAAGGTGACTAAAAGTTGTCCTTTTTTTACCCTATCTCCAACTAACAATGGTGTTTTTGTAATATAACCACCTGTAAAAGTAGAAACGCTAGATTTGTTTTTTGGTGGCACATCTATCATTCCGTTTACTTTTACGGTTTCGTTAAAATCGTATTCGGCTAAGGTGCCAAAAGCCATTTTTTCGCCTTCAAATTGTGCTTTTGTAATGGTGATGTCGTCGTTATGTGTTTCCGTTTCAGGAACTAGTTCTGTTGTCTTTTCTGAATTTCCGCAGGCTACTAAAACCAGTGAAAATAATAGGATATATATCTTGTTCATCTCTTTATAGTGTTAAGTGATTGATGGTAATTACGGTTTGATTGTATTGATTTAATTGCTCTAAATAGCTAAGCTGAATATCTTTTGCAGTCTCTAAACTTTGTATGTATTGAAAGAAATCGATCTCACCTTCTTTAAAGGTTCTGTTGGCTGTTTTTATAATTTCTTCGGAAAGGGTTTTTCCTTGCGATTCGTAATAATTAATAGCGTCTTCGTACTGCTGAAGCTTTGCCAATAACGATTGATATTCGGCATTTAATTTAGCCTGATAATCTTGTTTTTGTTCGGCAATAATATCTTGTGCAATTTTTGAAGCTTTAATTTTTGAACGTTGACCACCAAATAAAATAGGAATTTTAAGGCCCAATTGATAGCCTTTAATATTGTCGTTTAGAGTACTGTTTGTACCTTGAAAATATTCCGCATTTAAATCTGGAAGCATGCTTTGTTTTTCTAGTTTAGTTTGTGCTTTTTGATAATTTATAGACGCATCAAAAACCGATAAACCTACATTCTGATTAGCAGATAATTGTGCTATTTCTAGTTTTTGAAGCAAACCATCTTCAATAGTTATAGAATCTACTTGCACTATTTTTTTAAGTTGTTCTCTATATAAAACAACGTCTTGAAGCGATTGTTTGTAGCGTGTTTCTAACTGTTTCTGTTTGGATTGTGCAGTAATCATTTCTAAATAATTAGTTTCGCCTAACTCAAAACGACGCTTTGCTTTTTGTGCAAAATCTTTATATAAGCTGTCTAAATACTTGTAATTTTTGGCTTTGTTTTTAGCATAACTTAATTGGTAATAATTAGCGTAAACTTGTTTTTTTATTTGCTGTAATTGCAAACTAAAATTTGCTTTTTGTAAACTCACTTTAGATTCGTTTACTTTCTTTTCAGCAAAATAAACCGTTGGAAATTTAAAATCTTGTGAGATTCCAAAAACCTTAAGAGGCTCATTGTTTATTGCTAAATTACTTTCGTCATAATTATAATAAACACTCGTTTTATCAAACGTAAAAGCCGAACGAACTAACGCGTTAGATTGGTCAATTTTTAAGTTTTCAGCTTTTAAATTCGCATTGTTTTCAATTGCTAAAGCTAAAGTCTCTTCAATAGTTAAGGGTTTGTTTTGCGCTTGAATACTAAAAGTTAAAAGCAAAATAAGTATTGTAGCTATTGATTTTTTATTCATTTTAAGTGCTTTATTTTCTTCAAACCAAGCATATAAAACAGGTAATACTACTAAGGTTAGTAAAGTTGCAGTAAATAAACCACCAATAACAACCGTTGCTAAAGGACGTTGTACTTCTGCACCAGCATTTGTAGAAATAGCCATAGGTAAAAACCCTAAAGCTGCTGCTGTTGCAGTAAGTAAAACTGGTCGTAAACGTTCTGTGGTTCCTTTTTTAATACGTTCGTTTATATTGCTGAAACCTTCAGCTTTAAGCTCTTTAAAATGCTCGATTAATACAATTCCGTTTAGTACTGCAATTCCAAATAATGCTATAAATCCAACACCAGCAGATATACTAAAAGGTAAGTCCCTTATCCATAATAACAAAATACCACCAACTGCAGATAATGGAATAGCAGAATACACAATTAGTGCTTCTTTAACCGAGTTAAATGCAAAATAAAGGAGGATAAATATTAAGACTAAAGCCACAGGTACTGCAACTAATAAACGGTCTTTTGCACTTTGTAAGTTTTCAAATTGTCCACCATACGTAATAGTATAACCAACAGGTAGTTTTAGCTTGCTTTCAATAATGTGTTGCACGTCGTTTACAACAGATTGTAAATCTCGGTTTCTAACGTTAATACCAACTACAATACGACGTTTGGTGTCGTCTCGAGAAATTTGAGCAGGACCAGTTGTATAGCTAATTTCTGCTAATTCGCTAAGTGGAACTTTATTTCCACTTGGTGTATCGACATAGAGGTTTTGAAGGCTTTCCATGTTTTTTCTATTATTTTCTTGAAGTCGAAGTACTAAGTCAAAACGTTTTTCACCTTCAAAAACACTTCCTGCTGTTTTACCAGCAAATCCCATGGAAATAACATCGTTTAAATCGGAAATATTAAGTCCGTAACGCGCAATTTTACTTCTGTTGAATTTCACACTCATTTGTGGTAAGCCTTCTACTTTTTCTACTGAAATATCAGCAGCGCCTTCCACATTTTCAATAAGTCTTTTTATTTCATCTGCTTTATTAGCTAAAACGGTTAAGTTTTCCCCAAAAAGTTTAATCGCAACATCTGCACGAACACCAGTAACTAGCTCGTTAAATCGCATTTCTATAGGTTGGGTGAATTCTACTTCCATTCCTGGAATTACGGTTAAAGCTTCCTTGAACTTATCTGCTAATGCATCTTTACTATGTGCAGATGTCCATTCTTTTTTAGGTTTCAGTTTAATAATCACATCACTTTCTTCCATAGACATTGGATCTGTAGGAACTTCAGCAGCACCAATACGTGTGACTACTTGGTCTACTTCAGGAAAATTTTCCAGAAGCACTTGTTCAATTCTTGTTGTGATTTCTATCGTTTTTCCAAGTGAAGTTCCAGTTTTTAAAACAGGTTGAATAACAAAATCGCCTTCGTCTAAAGTGGGTACAAATTCGCCTCCCATTTTACTAAAAACCCAAACACTAGTCGCTAGTAAAATTGCAGACAATACAACTACTATTCTTTTGTTAGATAAAGCCCAATTAATAATAGGTTGGTAGCCTTTATTTAAAAAGTGCATTAGTCTAACCGAAATGTTTTTTGCAGACTGTTTACTTGGTTTTAAAAACAACGATGAGACCACTGGAACATAGGTTAAACATAAAATCATTGCTCCTATTAAAGCAAAGCTGAAAGTCATTGCCATAGGTTTAAACATTTTGCCTTCAATACCACTTAAAGATAGAATTGGAATAAACACGATTAATATGATTAATTGCCCAAAAATGGCTGAATTCATCATTTTTGATGCGCTTTTTAGTGTTATTTGGTCAATTTCGGCTTGTTTTTCGGTTTTATTAATTTCTGAAAGATGTGCAGATTTAGACATAATTTGAAACGCAATAAACTCGACAATAATAACTGCTCCATCAATGATAATTCCAAAATCGATAGCACCTAAACTCATTAAATTAGCATCGACACCAAATTGACGCATTAAAATTATTGCAAACAATAAACTTAAAGGAATAACCGAAGCAACCACTAAACCAGAACGCCAATTACCAAGTAGTAAAACCACCACAAAAATGACAATTAAAGAGCCTAGAATTAAGTTTTCGGCAACGGTAAATGTGGTTTTTCCAATCAGTTCGCTTCGTTCTAAAAAACCATTAATATAAACACCTTCTGGCAATGTACTTTGAATGGATGCCACGCGTTCTTTTACAGTGTCAATAACTTCTTTAGAGTTACCATCTTTAAGCATCATTATTTGTCCTAATACTTTTTCGCCTTCTCCATTTCCTGTAATGGCTCCAAAACGCGTAGCGCTTCCAAAGCCAACAATAGCAACATCTTTAATGTAAATTGGTGAGCCATCATTTTTAACGACTATGTTTTTAATATCTTCCAAAGAGCCTACCAAACCTTCGCCACGAATAAAAAAAGCTTTGTCATTTTTTTCGATATAACCACCACCAGAAACACTGTTGTTTTTTTCTAAAGCATTGTAAATTTCTGCAATAGAAATATTCATTGCAGTTAGTTTGTTTGGGTTTATAGCAACTTCGTATTGCTTTAAAAATCCTCCCCAAGTATTCACTTCAACCACTCCAGGAATTCCTGACAATTGACGTTTTACAATCCAATCTTGGATGGTACGTAAATCGGTTGTGGAATATTTGCTTTTGTAACCAGGTTTTACATCTAAAATGTATTGGTAAATTTCACCCAAACCAGTAGTTATTGGTCCCATTTCTGGAGTTCCGAAACCTTCTGGTATTTTCTCGGAAGCCGATTTTATTTTTTCAGCAATAAGTTGTCTTGGTAAAAAGGTTCCCATGTCGTCATTAAAAACGATGGTTACCACAGATAAGCCAAATTTGGAAACAGAACGAATCTCTTCAACACCTGGTAAATTAGCCATTTCAAGCTCCACAGGATAGGTTATAAATTGCTCTACGTCTTGCGTAGATAAATTACGCGATGTGGTAATAACCTGAACTTGGTTATTGGTAATATCTGGAACAGCACCAATTGGTATTTTGGTTAATGAGAAAATACCAAAGCCTACAATAAAGGCTGTGAAAAGGAAAATAATCAGCTTGTTTTTTAAGCTGAATTTGATAATGTTTTCTAACATAATTCATAATAATTAAGAAATAATAAATGCCTATTTTAAGTAAACAGGATTAAGATCTAAATTGAATTATGCGTGTTTGGGTGGTTGAAAAATAGTGGTTTTTTCGAAAGAAGAAAACGTGTCGTTATAAAAGAAATTAAAAGGAATTTCAATAAATTCTTGATAATTAAAATCAAAAGAAAAGGAAACGTTTATAAAAGATGTGTTAACATGAGAACAGAGGTGATGATTGTCTTTAAAAGGCAAATCGTCATGTTCTTCATGATCGTTTTCATGGTCATCTTTTGCATCTCCATAATGTTCGGCTAAAAATTCAAAAAAAGTATCACCATACATTTCTTTATGAAAACTAGCATGTTCCATCAAAGCACTAAACTTAGAAATATCTTCTAAGTTAATATTGAAACTTTGTATAAGTATCAAAAATGAATACGTTATTGCTAATAGTTTGCTCATTTGAAGTACTAATTTACAAAAAAACAAATGTAATTAAGTGACTAATGTTACTTAGGTGATTAAAAGTATGCTTTTAATTGTACATTCCCAGTATGTATTGTTTTACTAGTTTCTGTTTTTCTGCCAAAATAAGATAGGTTTAAGTCTAAAAATTTAGTCAATTTTTTTTGTGCTAATAAGGTCCAAGTCATGTTTTTACCTGGTTGTAGTCCTTCAAGTATTTGATAAGCAACTGGACTGTTAGCATTACCTTTAAAAGTATTATTAAAAAAATTAAACTCGCCAGAAATAGCTCCAACTTGAGCATTGTCTTTTGGCGATAATGCAAATGACACTCCGTATTTTTGTTGTTGTAATGTTTCTAAGTCTCCAATAGTATTAGTTTTTGTTGTGTATTGATAAAATACATCAAATTGTACATTGCTGTTTAATAAATAAGACAGTTTGGGGTTGAATTTTTCAGTGTCAATATCAAAATTTTTACTACTAAAATTTTCGCTTTCACTAAATTGTTGCTCTAAAGCAGTGTTTAAAGTAAATAGCCAACTTCCTCCAAATTTATGATTAAAATTAAGCTGATGACTTTTTAATTCATTCGAAATTGAACCAAAACTAAGTGCGTTTTTAGAACGATTGGTTAGATAGGTGTAAGAGGTTGTGTAATGCTGTTTTCCACGATTATAAAACAACACATTCCTAAAATTTTGACTTAGACCTAACTGGTTTTCTTCATCTTGTCTAAAAGGATTTATATCAAAACCATTACCATCACGCCTTATTTTACGGTCTATTAAATAGCTTGTTTGATTATAAAATTTTGAAAAGAATATTTTGGTTTTATTAGTGGAATTTACCCAATTAATTGGATTTAACGTTAGTGTTTGACTTAGTCTATTTTGATGTGTTTTAATATACACTTGATTAGGAAGCAGTACTCTAATATATTCGCCTTGATCTGAAAATTGTGCAATTTCAAATTCTTCTAATTCTTGTATTCCGTTTGTGTTATAATCAATCCAAGTATAAGCACCTTGTCCAGGTTCTACTTGTACATAAGTAAAATCTTGTTGAGGTAGTGTTCCAGAATTGGTTTCAAAAGCAGTATTCCATAGGATACCATTTTTTAAAAAGCGTTGGCTAAATAACAATCTAGAGTTTAATGAGTTTTCGTTGTCTTTAGTATCGTCCTCGTTTTTTAATGTTCTGTAGTTGACGTATAATGACAAATTAGTTTTGTTATTTTTTAGTAATCGACTATCCAAATAGTAGGTGTTAGAACTATTAACCCGATCAAGTTTATTAACTCGTAAACTATCGTTTACTCTGTATTTGTAACCTATTTCTGCAAATATTTTTGTGCTATCTCCAATCCCTGTAAAGGCTTCGTAAGCTGTAAAACGTTGGGTTAAATCAGTAAACTGTTCTGTTTGGATGACACGTTCTTTGTTTTCTTCAGCAGAAAATCCAGCACCAAACCATTGTTTGTCTAAAGCATAAATAGCTTTATTATAGGTTCTAAAAAATTTGGAAGTGTTCTGACTTCCATTAGCTTTTAAAACACTAGTTGTAGTAGATAATCTAAGCTTGTCAAGGTTTAAATTTGCTGTTAAGTTATGTTTGTTTCCATTAAAATTTTCTGAGTAATTTAAATGCTGAAAGTTATAGTTTATACTTCCTTTTTTATAATGAAAGCCTTTAAAGCCTCCAGAAATAAGGCTTTGATTGCCTAAATTAGTGTTTAGTAAACTGGAATTTGTTTGACTTAAATTCCAATCTCTATTAAATTCTGGAGCATATAAACGTTGTATGGTTTTAAAATCTTGTTGTAAATAATCTGCATCAACAAAAGCATTAACATTCCATAAGCTATCGTTTTTAATAAGGGCTTGTTCAATGGTTAATTTACTTGCTAAACCAGTATTGTTTGCATCGTCAATACCAGAAAATAAATTAAGGTCATTTTTACTTGCAGCAATTTCAAATAAGACATTTGTTTTTTCTGATGGATTGTATTCGCCATTTACAATAGCAATCTGTAATAGGGTTGGAGCTACTAATTGTACAATTGGAGCATAATTACCTTGTTTTACTCCAGAAATAGGAGCAACAAATTGATAAATATTATTAATTGCATTGGTTGAGGTTAAAATATAATCGCCAAGATTATCACCAACTAAAGTAAAGGTGACGCTGTATAAGTCATCATCCGGATTATTTGAAAAGACATATATATCTTCACCATTAAATAATTCTTTTTTATATAAAATGCGGTTTTCATTATAAGCTTCAGCAACTTCGGAAGGAGATACCATTTGTTGGGTGTCATCTCCAGCTTGACTTAAAATTTGTGCTTGTGTTTCTGATAGATTTTGTTGTAAAGGGTTGTTTTTAGAATCGTTTTCAGAATAAACAGATGCGCCTATTTTTAATTTTTCACTTTTATAGTTCCCACCACCAAAAGCTATAATTCTAGAATAATCCCGCTCTGAAAACTGAAAATCAACACTAATACGCATTTCTGAAGTAATAGGAAATGTTGAATTAAAGATGATTTCGCCAGCATTATAATCAATAATATAGTCTTCGTTTTCGCCACGTTTTAAGGCACTACCATTAACATAAACGGTTTCGCTACCAGATACAATTAGCACAAATAATTCGCCATTTGGACCTTGTAATTTATATGGACCTTGATTACCTTCTTGAGCTGTAAATTGGTAGTTAGTAAATTGTCCACGCACTAAAGCTCCAGATGCAAAAACGTTGGTTTGTTGTGTGTCATCACCAAAATTAGCTTTAATCTGTAAACCTTGTACACGTTTGGTAAAAGACGCAAAATAAGATTGATTGTTTAGCAAATCAATATCTCCAGCTCTAATAGCCCAATCGTCAGAAAATAGCTCTAAAAAAACTTGGTCAAACTCGTCTAAACGTTGAGAATACCCTGTTTCTTGCAATGGTATATTTGCATCTTGGATACTTGCTCTAAGAGATACTTTGTCGTTAAGTTTTCCTGTAATTTGTAAATCTAGTTCGCTATTTAAAACCGAGTTTTGATTATTACCAATAGTCACTCCACGACTAATACTACCTGAGGTTGTTAAGCCATCAAAAGGTGTGTATGTTTGATTAGTATTAGCTTGGGTTAATTTAATTAGCTTGTTAATGTTATCTGTGTTTTCAACAATAACACGTTTATCAAATTGTGTGTAAGTTTTAGTTAAAAATTCAGGGTAGCTTTTATAGTTAATAATTACAGAATCGGCTTCAATAGGTTTTAAAAAGGTAATTAAGGATGCACCAAAATCGACTGAGTAATATGTACTATTTAAAACGGTTTTATCTTTTAATTCAATTTTAAAACCATCACTATTAATACTTACACTGTCAATTATGATAGTGTTTGACAGAGCTACTGTTTTCTGTTTTAAGTCATTAGAATGTTCTTGCGCAACCGCAAAAACACCAAAGAGAAAAAGAAAACATGTAAAGGTTAATTTCATCTATAACTATAACACCAGAATCACCAGTTTATTTTGTTAATATTTTTTGAGTAAAAAGGTGGTAATTCATCTTGTAAAAGTAAAGCATTATTTAATTTAGCAGAAACTAATTTAATTATCATGAAACAAGCATGCTAAAAACCTTATTGTTTGAAGAAATGGTTAATAGCGAACTGCATGTGACATATAAAAAAAACAATAAAAATCTAACACATGAAAATTATCTCATATAACGTAAACGGAATACGTGCAGCAATCAAGAAAGGTTTTATAGAATGGCTTCAAAGTGCTAATCCAGATGTAATCTGTTTACAAGAGATAAAAGCAATGGAAGAACAATTAGATTTAGATCTATTTAAAGATGCAGGTTATAATTACAACTATTGGTTTAGTGCACAAAAAAAAGGGTATAGTGGTGTGGCAGTTTTGTGTAAAACAAAACCAAACCATGTAGAGTATGGTACAGGAATAGAAACTATGGATTTTGAAGGTCGTAACCTTCGTGTTGATTACGATAATGTGTCTGTAATGAGTATGTACTTACCTTCTGGAACAAACCAAGCAAGGCTAGATTTTAAATTTAATTACATGGATCAGATTCATAATTATTTAAATGAATTAAGAACCAAAATTCCAAATCTAGTCATTTGTGGAGATTATAATATTTGTCATGAAGCAATAGATATTCATAACCCAAAAATGAAAGGTGTTTCTGGGTTTTTACCAGAAGAACGTGAGTGGTTAGGAAACTTTATAGAAAGTGGATTTATAGATTCATTTAGACACTTAAATCCAGAACGTCAAGAATATTCATGGTGGAGTTATCGTGCTAATTCCAGAGCAAATAATAAAGGATGGCGTTTGGATTACGCAATGGTTACAGAACCACTACAACAAAAAATAAAAAGAGCAGTTATATTAACAGAAGCTGTACATAGTGATCATTGCCCAATTTTGGTAGAGCTTAAAAAATAATAAAAATGAAAAACATAATTACAATTATAACATTAGCTCTATTTTTAAACAGTTGCGTGTCACCAAAGGTTTATAAAGAATTAGAAAGTAAATACGCTAATCTTAAAAAAGAAAATAAAAACTTAACTAAAGACAATCAAGAATTGTTAGACTTAAAAAATAGTTTGGTAAACGATTTAACAGAATTAGCATCAAAATATGATGATGCTTTAGCAAGAAAAAATCAATTAGAATCAGACTATGCAGCAACAAAAAGCAAGTATGACAATTTAAAAGCATCCTATGATGCGTTAGACACAAATAGCAGCTCAGTTATTGCTGCAAATACTCAAAAAAACAGGGAGTTATTAGCCCAATTAGAAGTAAAAGAACAAGCTTTAGCAGCAGAAAACGCACGTTTACAACAATTAAAAAACCAATTAGAATCACGTTCTCAACGCGTAGCAGATTTAGAAAGTATCATAGCAGCTAAAGAAGCAGAAATGACAACATTAAAAAATGCAATATCAAGTGCATTAACAGACTTTGAAGGTAAAGGCTTAACGGTTGAGCAACGCAATGGAAAGGTATATGTGTCTATGGAAAACAAACTATTATTCCAATCAGGTAGTTGGGCAGTAGGCACACAAGGTCGTCAAGCAGTCCAACAATTAGCTGTCGTTTTAGGAGATAATCCAGAAATAGCGGTACTAATAGAAGGACATACAGATAATGCACCATATTCTCCAAACGGAAACATTAAAGACAATTGGGATTTATCCACAAAACGTGCAACTGCAATCGTTTCAATACTACAAGAAAATGCAAATATTAAAGCAGATAATTTAACTGCTGCAGGACGTGGTGAGTATACACCAATCGCATCAAACACAACTCCAGAAGGAAAAGCAAAAAACAGACGTATAGAAGTTATTTTAACGCCAAAATTGGATAAAATTTCAAATCTTTTAAATAATTAAAATTTGTGCGTTACTACAAGGGGCAGGCTTTTACTACTCGCTCTCTTTGAGTAGCTCAAACAGATCGCTCAATTGCGAAGCACTCACGACTTCTTTCTAAATTATATGAATGAGTAATCCCTAACACAAACCTTAACAAATATTTGACCTTTGGATTTAAAATTAAACCAAAGGTCTTTTTTATCTTTGAAAATAAAATTAGCAACCAATCATGAAATACACAACACTCCCAAATACAGATATAAAAGTTAGTAAAATTTGTTTAGGTACCATGACGTTTGGTAACCAAAACACAGAAACAGAAGGACATGCGCAATTAGATTTTGCAACAGAAAATGGAGTAAATTTTATTGACACAGCAGAGTTGTATCCTGTTCCAGCAACAGCAGAATTATCTGGTAAAACCAGTACAATAATTGGTAATTGGTTAAAAAACAAAAAAAGAGAAGAACTTGTAATAGCATCAAAAATTGCAGGGACTGGAGATTATACCGCACACATACGTACAACAGGGTTTTCAAAATCTGCTATCAAAGAAGCTGTAGAATTAGAGCTAAAAAGACTTCAAACAGATTATATAGATTTATATCAATTACATTGGCCAGAAAGACATACTAATATGTTTGGAATTAGAGATTATAAACATGATTCAGCTGACCCTTGGAAGGATAATTTTAAAGAAATTTTAGAGACTTTAAACGAAGTAAAAAAAGAAGGTAAGATTAGAGAAATTGGAATTTCAAACGAAAAAGCTTGGGGAACCATGCGTTATCTTCAAGAATCTAAAAGTAACAATTTACCAAGACCAATTACAATACAAAACGCCTATTCACTTTTAAATAGAGTTTTTGAAGGTGATATGGCAGAAGTATCACTTCGTGAAAACATTGGTTTATTAGTGTATTCTCCTATGGCTTTTGGAGTGCTTTCTGGGAAATATGTAAAAAACACTGCTGCAGATAATGCACGTTTAAAACTCTTTCCAAGATTTGCAAGATACAGTAGTGAGCAATCTACTTTAGCTACTAAAAAGTATTTAGAATTAGCAGAACAAAATAATATGTCTTTAGCTCAAATGTCTTTAGCTTTTGTTAATCAAAGACCTTTTGTAACAAGTAATATTATTGGAGCAACTAACCTAGGTCAGCTTAAAGAAAATATTGAAAGTGTTAATTTAGATTTATCAGATTCTATTTTAGAAGAGATCAATAAAATACATGCTATAATTCCAAACCCAGCTCCTTAGTTTTTTATTAGTTAAACTTGTTTCATAATTAACACTTTTTGTCGGTAATTAAGGTCGTTAATCTATTATAACATTCTTATCTATTTTACAAGTTGTTTTTTTTTTAGTTTAGAAGACTAAATTAATTAACTATTCCTCAAAATGAAAAAAACTACATTAATAATTTTACTATTATTCAGTATCATTATTCAAGCTCAAGTAATCAATGAGCCAGCAAACTGGCCAAATACCAATTGGTTAGTCACAGGAACATATAATACAGATCCAGCTGCATTTGAAGCAGATCCAACCTTAACAGCAAATTTTTCATTTGATGATGATGATTCTGGAAATGGTAATACAGATGCCATTCAAGCAGAATCACCAGTTATTGATTTGACTGCAGCATCAACAGCAGGAGAAACATGGTTATTTGTAGATTTTGATTATGTATTTAATTGGATTGGAGCAGATAGCATTGGAGCAGAATATTGGGATGCAGATGCTGGCACATGGAATCCTTGGGGACCACCAATACAAGCAGATACTGCAGCTTCACCAACAGATAATTTTTGTACTGGAACTACAGAAGCTTATACATCAGAGCAATTAAATATTGCAGGATTTACATCAAGTCAATTATCAGGATTTAAATACCGTCTTTTTTATGATGATGGTGGCATTTGGGGATGGGGATTTTGCATGAACTCTCCAACAGTAACATCTCAAGCACCTCCAACCTGTCCAGATATTACTGGATTAGCTGCTGTTACAACAGGAGATAGTACAGCAGATGTTACATGGAACATAGGAGGATCAGAAACAGAATGGCAAATATGGGTACAACCAGCAGGAACAGGAACACCAACAACAGATGGTGTTGTTACTACTTTAAACGCACCTTATCCAGCAACTGGATTAACACCAAGTACAGCTTATGAAGTTTATGTAAGAGCAAATTGTGGAGCAGACGGATTTAGTAATTGGATAGGACCTATAAACTTTACAACCTTTAATACACCACCACCAGCACCAGTAGGAGTTACTTGTGCAAGTGGTGCATCAACATTTCTGTTTACAGAAGATTTTGGAACAGATACTAATACTAATCCAGCAGGATGGACAGGAACTGGTTTTGATGGTTCTAATGGAAATTGGGATATTACAGCAGAAAACGGTAACTCTGGTGGTACAGGACCAAACGTCACTTGGGATACAAACCCAGGAATGCACCTAGAGTATGAAGCTTCAGGAAACTCTACAGCAATTGCATCTGCAATCTCTCCAGCAATAGATTTATCTACTGCAGTAGATGGTGCAGAATTATCATTCTGGATGCATGCTTTTGGAGACAATATGGGAACTTTAAATGTAGGTGTTAGTACTTCTCAAACAGGACCATTTACTCCAGAATATACTTGGGTAGGAGACTATCAAACCACAGCAGATGAAGCTTGGGTACCAATAGGAATTAACTTAGATGCTTACTTAGGACAAGTTATTTATGTAGAATTTAGCTATGGTGGAGAAGGAAGTGGATTTGAAGGTGATATGTCTATTGATCAAGTACGTGTAGAGACTTGTGGTAATTTTTGTGTAGCACCAACAGGAATTATTGTTGATACTATAACAGATACTTCTGCAAATATTTCTTGGACAGCTAATAATGCAGAAACAGCTTGGGAAATTGTAGTACAACCAGCAGGAACTGGAACACCAACAGGTCCAGGAACAGCAATTACAACTAACCCTTACACAGCAATGAGCTTAACAGCTAGTACAGTTTATGAGGTGTACATTCTAGCCGATTGTGGTAATGGAATGAGTGTGTGGGCAGGACCAGTAAACTTTACAACACTTAATACACCACCTCCAGCACCAGTAGGAGTTACTTGTGCAAGTGGTACATCAACTTTTGTGTTTACAGAAGATTTTGGAACAGATACTAATACAGACCCAGCAGGATGGACAGGAACTGGTTTTGATGGTTCTAATGGAAATTGGGATATCACTGCAGAAAACGGAAACTCTGGTGGTACATGACCAAACGTCACTTGGGATACAAACCCAGGAATGCACCTAGAGTATGAAGCTTCAGGAAACTCTACAGCAATTGCATCTGCAATCTCTCCAGCAATAGATTTATCTACTGCAGTAGATGGTGCAGAATTATCATTTTGGATGCATGCTTTTGGAGATAATTTGGGAACTTTAAATGTAGGTGTTAGTACCTCTCAAACAGGACCATTTACTCCAGAATATACTTGGATAGGAGACTATCAAACAACAGCAGATGAAGCTTGGGTACCAATAGGAATTAACTTAGACGCCTATTTAGGACAAGTTATTTATGTAGAATTTAGCTATGGTGGAGAAGGAAGTGGATTTGAAGGTGATATGTCTATTGATCAAGTACGTGTAGAGACTTGTGGTAATTTTTGTATTGCACCATCAAATATAACAGCAACAAGTATAACAGAAACATCCGCAGATATTTCTTGGACACCAAGTGAACCAGAAACACAATGGAATTATGTAATACAACCAGCAGGAACAGGAACACCAACTTCTGGAACAACAGTTAGCACAACAACAGTATCTGAAACTGGACTATCACCAGCAACAGATTATGAAGTATATGTACAAGCTATTTGTGGAGCAGATACTAGTGTATGGGCTGGACCATTTAACTTTTCAACATTATTACAATTTAACTTTACTTTAGATTGTGCTGTTGATGGACCTCAAACAATAAGCTATTGCTACGATAATAATGATACAAACGTATTTACTTTTAGTAGTACAGATGGTACACCTCTTAATTTAACAATTAACGCAGGTCAAGTAGAAAATAATTTTGATGAAGTAATTGTACTAGATTCAGATGGTATTACAGATTTAAATGTAGCTACACCATATGGTGCAGCAGGTCAGATAAGTGGGTTAACCTTTCAATCTACAGGTGGTACTATTTCTTTTCAAGTACAATCAGATGGAAGTGTTAACTGTCAAGGCAATGGTTATCCGTCTATTAACTTAACGGTCTCATGTGCTACTTGTATTAATCCAACTGCTACTTTTGTAGTTGTAGATGATTGTGCAAATGGAAATCAATTCTTAGTTGATGTAGATATCACATCTTTAGGTGATGCTACTTCATTATCAATAGTAGACAATCAAGGTAGTACACCAGTTAGTGTTTCTGCTACAGGAGTAACGCAGTTTGGACCTTATCCATTTAATACACCTATTGATTTTACAGTTTCAAATGAACAAGATATTAATTGTGTTATAAATAGTCAATCTATTTCATTAGCAGCTTGCCCACCAGTAAATGATAATCCATGTAGTGCTACAGTTGCACTAGTTAATCCTGACGAATCTTGTACTGTAATAACTTCTGGTACTTTAATTGAAGCTACTGATTCAGGAGTACCTAATGGTACTTGTACAACTAACGCAGATGATGATGTATGGTTTGAGTTTACAGCAGTTGGTGATCAACAAATAATTCAAATTCAAAATGTTGTTGGAGGATTTAATGTAGATCACGCATTATATGAAGGTACAAATTGTAATAACTTGACTCAAATGTATTGTACTACAGATGATTTTAGTTTGACACCAGCATTAGTTATAGGTAATACATATTATATTAGAGTATTCTCTGCAGGTAGTGATTCTACATCTATAACATTTGATTTATGTATTCAAACTTTAGGTATCCCTACATATTGTACGGATGCATTACCTATTTGTCCAGACTTACCAGATCCATTTCCAAATGTTTCGGATGGTTCTACAGCACCATTTTATTTAGATTATGATTGCTTAGGGTCTCAACCTAATCCTTATTGGAATACTATTAACGTAGATTTAGCTGGAGATTATTCTTTCACTTTAGAGCAAACATCGTTAACAGGTAATTTAATTGATATTGACTTTATTGTTTGGGGACCATTCTCTGCTCAAGACGCTGGATGTTTTGATTTATTATCTCAAAATATTGAAGATTGTAGTTATTCTGCAACAGCTACAGAGACTGTAACTATAACAGGAGCTCCAGCAGATTCTGTTTATGTTATATTAATTACAAATTTTAACGGATCAGATGGTACATATACTTTCTCTATGGATAGTGGACCAGTTAACGGAATCAATTGTGATGTTGTTTGTGATGTAACTTTAGATTATGACGGAATAGTAATAGAGCAAGGTTTATCTGCTCCAGATGGATCAAGTGATGATATAGACTTATGTGGATATACTTCTGTTTTATTGACTGCTGATACTGCATATACTGTAGATTCTTATGATTGGTATGTAGACGGAATTTATCAAAATGGAGTTAATACTCCAACGTTTACTGCTACACAATCTGGACAATACCAATGTATAGTTGGTGGTGGAATTTGTGCTGATTTTACTTCTTCTTTAATTGCTGATATTAATTTCTTTGACGCTGCAACTGCCCAACAAGCTCCAGCTTTAGAAGTTTGTGATGATGGAAGTGGAAATGGAGTTTTTGATTTAGAATCTCAAACTGCAACTATTTTAGGTACTCAATCATCAACTGATTTTGTAATCACTTATTATGCTAATCTTGCTGATGCTCAATCAGGAATGAATCCATTAACATCACCTTATACAGCTGTAGATGGAACTACAATTTATGTTAGGGCAGAAGATGTTGATGCGGTTGGTTCTATGTCTGGATGTGCTTCTACAAATACTAACTATAGCTTAGTAGTTAATACAACACCAAATGCAACACAACCTTTAGATTTAGAATCTTGTGATGATGGAACTGGTAATGCTACTTTTGACCTTACTGAGTTTGAAGCTACAACTATTGGAGGTCAAACTGGAGTTGTTGTGTCTTATCATGAAACAGAACAAGACGCTTTAGATGGTACAAGCCCAATTGCTACACCAACTACATATACTTCTGCTGGAGGTACAATTTATATTAGAGTAGAAAACATTGCAACAGGATGTTTTAAAACCACGTTCTTTAACTTAAGTGTTTTACCTAAACCACTATTAGGTTTACCAGACGACATTTTAGGCTGTGATAATGATGATGATGGTATTTCGGATTATGATTTAACCACAAATGAGATGTTATTAGCCAATGGGCAAACAGATTTAGCATTTACTTACTATTTAGATTTAGCAGATGCAGAATCTAGTACAGGAGCTATTGCAGATCCAGTAAACTATATGTCAGGTGCGACAACCATTTATGTTAGAGCAGAAAACATGACAACAGGTTGTTTTGAAACGTCAATGTTTGATTTATATTTTGGAATTACACCAGAGACGACCTTCCCAACAGATATTGTTTACGAGGTATGTCCAAACGCCACAGTACCAATTATAGTAACAGCAGAGGCTGTAAACTATACAGAAAGTGAAGTTAGTATTAAGTGGTATAATGAAGGTGTAGAAGTGCCAGGACAAACAAGTTTAGACTTACCAACCGTATTAACACAAGGAACCTATAGTATAGAAGTTACCTTTAATGATACAGGCTGTGCAAGTACAACAGATGTGTTTGTTGACGAGTTAGAGACTTGTGTTATTCCACAAGGTATATCACCAAATGGAGATGGTATTAATGACAACTTTGATTTAAGTAGTTATGACGTACAAACCTTAGAAATCTATAACCGTAATGGTCGTTTAGTCTATTCAAAAGAAAACTACTCAATGGAATGGGGAGGACAATCTAATGATGGCGATATGCTACCAGTAGGAACCTACTATTACGTTATGAAATATCAAGGAACAAAAACAAAAGCCGCTTGGGTATATATAAACAGATAAACTAACTAGTAAACCAACAAAATAACAGATGAAAAAAATAGTATATATCGTATTCCTAGTTTTTATAGGTGTACAAGCCCAACAAGATCCACAATACACGCAATACATGTATAACATGAATGTTGTTAATCCAGCTTATGCAGGTTCTTTTGATGGTGTTGCCATAGGTGCATTATACAGAAGTCAATGGGTAGGATTAGAAGGAGCACCAACCACAGGTACTCTAGCCATCCACTCTCCAGTAGGAAAAAATGTAGGTTTAGGATTCTCTTTAATTAGTGATGACGTAGGACCAGTAAGCGAGACTAATGCTTATGTAGACTTCTCTTATACCTTACCAGTAGGAACAGGTACTAAATTAGCATTTGGTTTAAAAGCAGGAGCAACGTTTCATGATATTGGACTTGTAGGATTAGATTTAATAGATCCTAGTGATCCATTTTTCTCACAAAACATTAATGAAGTCACTCCAAACATTGGAGCAGGATTATATTTTTATAAGCCTAATAAGTTTTATATCTCAGCATCGATGCCAAATATTTTAAACTCGGTACACTTAGATGCCAATGGATTTAAGATAGGATCAGAAACGCAGCACTTTTTTGGAGCAGCAGGATATGTTTTTGATCTATCAGAAAACTTCAAGTTAAAGCCACACGCTTTAGCTAAAGTAGCATTTGATGCACCTATTAGTTTTGATGTTAATTTAAACCTATTTATGTACAACTTTGTAGAAGTAGGAGCAGGTTACCGTTTAGACGATTCGTTTAGTGGTATGATTAACTTTTTAGTTGCACCAAATTTAAGAATAGGTTATGCGTATGACAGCATCCAATCGCAATTAGATGTAGTGACCAATTCATCACACGAGATATTTATCAATTTTGATATCAATTTACCAAGAAAAGTATCACGTTCACCACGTTATTTCTAATCCATAAGCTAACCAAGACAATGAAAAAAATACAACTATTTATACTAGCCACATTAATAAGCAGTACTAGCGTATTTGCTCAAAGTAATGCGACCAAAAAAGCAGATAAACTATTTTCTAAATTTGAATTTGTAGATGCTATAGCAGCCTATAATAAGCTTATTGATAAAGGACAAGGAGATACTTATATCTATTCTAAAATAGCAGAAGCAAACTACAATATTTTTAGTACAGTCGAAGCAGAAAAATGGTATGCAAAAGCAATAGAGTCTGGAGCATCAGAACCAGAAATGCTTTGGAAATACTCAGAAATGCTAAAAGCAAACGGGAAGTATGCAGTCTCTAACGTACAGATGGATAAATTTGCATCTATGCGTCCAGCAGATGAGCGTGCAGTATTATACAAAGCCAATCCAGAATATTTATCAAAAATATTAGACAAAGGAAAAAAGTTTAACGTACAAAGCTTACCACTTAATAGTGCTAATGCAGACTTTGGAGGAACACTTCAAGACGGAAAATTATACATTACCTCGTCTAGAAATGCAAGTAGAAAAAACTACGGATGGAACGAAGAACCATTTTTAGATATTTACGAGTATACTTTAGCAGACGATGGAACCTATCAAGGTGAAACACTTTTAGATAAAGATATAAACACAAAATATCATGAAGGTGTTACTAGTTTTACACCAGATGGAAAAACCATGTTTTTTTCAAGAGAAAGTTTCTTTGAAAACATTTATGAAAAAGACAGTTTATCTAACACAAAATATAGTGTATTACACTTATTTAAAGCCAATAAAGGAAGTGAAGGATTTTCACAAGTAGAAGCCTTGCCATTAAACAGCAGAAACTACTCGATTAAAAACCCAACCATTAGTGCAGATGGACGTACCATTTACTTTGCAAGTGATATGCCAGGAGGTTTTGGAAACTTTGATATCTACAAAGCATCATTAGACAACAACGGAAACCTTGGGACACCAGTAAACATGGGTCAAAAAGTAAACACAGAAGGACAAGAGATGTTTCCATACATAAGTAGTAACAACACCTTATACTTCTCATCAACAGGACATTTAGGACTAGGAGGAATGGATGTGTTTTACACAAAAGAGATAGATGGTAAAATAGCACCAATCCGTAACGTAGGTATCCCAATTAACAGTAATGGAGATGACTTTGCATTTAACATGAATGAAGAGACAGGAGAAGGATTTGTATCTTCAAACAGAGAAGGAGGGCAAGGAAGTGATGATATTTATGCTATAAAAAAACTACAACCCTTATGTGATGTATTAATAGTAGGAACCGTTTTAGACGAAAAAACAGGAACTCCATTAGTAGGTGCATTAACCAGTTTAGTAGATGCAAACGGAAACGTATTAGCGTCTAAACCTGCAAACGCAGATGGACAGGTAGAATATATTGTAGAGTGTGAAACAGACACAGAATTACAAGTCACTATGGAAGGTTATGAAAGTAACAAAGCAACTGTAGCAGGAAGTAATGAAGAAGAAGTAGCTGTAACGGTTAAATTAAAACCAATCGAGAAGATTGTTGTACCACAAGAACGTGTAGTACTTAATCCAATCTACTTTGATTATGATAAATCAAACATAACAGCACGTGCAGCTTTTGAGTTAGATAACTTAGTACAAGTAATGAATAAGTATCCAGACATGGTTATTCAAGCAACATCACACACAGACTTTAGAGCGTCAAATAATTACAACCAAAAATTATCAGAAAGACGTGCACAGACAACAATACAGTACATTATATCTAAAGGTATTGCTGCTAATAGAATTAGCGCTTCAGGACGTGGAGAAACAGAACCAGCTATAAACTGTGACCCTTGTAGTGAAGAAGATCACCAACTTAACAGAAGAAGTCAATTCTTTATTACTAGTGGTGGTCCACAAAGACAGTAATAAGAATAGTATTATAATAAAAAAACAGTTATTTGAAATTTCAAATAACTGTTTTTTTGCGTTAAGGGTAGTAGTGGCATCCTTTTTTTGCTGCCATATATGGCAAAAAAAGATATAACGGATAACCTGACCCTTTGGGTAACGCCATAATTAAACTTAATTTTAGAGCATAAAAAAAAGCCTTACTAATTATTAGTAAGGCTTTTTTGTTATTTAATTTGTTTACCATTTTTATCAAAAAAATGATATTCAAGGTATGTGTAAGCATCTCTTGGTTGTACTTTTACCCATTTTTTGTGTTCAAAAAACCATTTTGAACGAATTGATGGAAAACCTTTTGTTAAAAAGGCTGCTATAAAGGGATGTGTGTTTAAGGTCACCTTTTTATAGTCTTTTTTTAATAATTGTTCTAAGTCATGAGTTATTTTAGGCACTATATTAATTGGTGCTTCGACTTCTTGTCCTTTAAAGCCATTAGGGTTTTCCTCTCTGGTTTTAATATTCATTTCTGGTCGTACTCTTTGACGTGTAATCTGAATCAATCCAAACTTACTAGGAGGTAATATTTTGTGTTTGGCTCTATCATCTTTCATTTCGTCACGAAGATGATTAAATAGTTTTTTTCTGTGTTCAGCAGTATTTAGGTCTATAAAATCTACTACAATAATTCCACCCATATCACGTAATCTTAATTGTCTTGCAACTTCTGTTGCAGAAATCAAGTTTACTTCTAGAGCTGTGTCTTCTTGTGAGTTTGATTTGTTAGATCTATTACCACTATTTACATCAATGACGTGAAGTGCTTCCGTATGTTCTATAACAAGGTATGCACCTTTAGCCATAGAGACTGTTTTTCCAAAAGCAGTTTTTATTTGTCTTGCAATTCCAAATTTTTCAAAAATTGGAACTTTAGACTGATGTAATTTTACTATTGATTCTTTTTTTGGTGCAATTTGCTGCACATATTCTTTTATTTGAACGTGTAAAGCTTCATCATCTACATTAATACCAGTAAAGGAATCATTAAATATATCTCTTAAAATTGAAGAGGCTTTATTTAATTCTCCTAATACTTTGGTAGGATGATTAGCTTTATGTAATTTTTTACACATTGCAGTCCAACGACTAAGCAAATTTTGTAAATCTTTATCTAGTTCGGCTACTTTTTTGCCTTCTGCTACTGTACGTACAATAACTCCAAAACCTTGAGGAGTAATACTCCTAACTAAACGTTTTAAGCGCTCTTTTTCTTCTTTACTTTCTATCTTTTGCGAGATTGAAATACGATCAGAAAATGGCACTAAAACAATGTATCTACCAGCTATGGAAAGCTCAGAGCTTATCCTTGGGCCTTTTGTAGATATAGGTTCTTTTACTATTTGTACTAAAATAGACTGATTTGATTTTAAGACGTCAGAAATTTTTCCGCCTTTATCAATATCTTTTTCAAATGGGTAATTTTTTAAAGAAAAATCTTTTAGTTTACCTGTGCTTACACTTTTTGTGAATTTTAAAAGAGAAGAAATTTTTGGGCCTAAATCATGATAATGCAAAAATGCATCTTTCTCATATCCTACATTTACAAATGCAGCATTTAAACCAGGAACAGCTTTTCTTATTTTGGCGATAAACACATCACCAACCGCAAAGTTGTTACCATCTTCCTCTTTATGTAATTCAATTAATTTTCCATCTTTTAATAAGGCAAAATCAACAGCTTCTGGACTAGATCTAATAATTAATTCTTTATCCATTTAGGTTAATTTTTATCCATACAATTAAGTATAGATGGATTATACATTACCCTAACTACTATAGTTAGGATATTTCACAGGATTTTTTAAATCCGGTTGAGTTTAATAAATACGCAAGGTTATACGTTTTAAAATTTAAACTCTATTTTCAAAGAACGATAATTTAGTAACCCAAAAAAGTAGTTAAAAAACTACTTTTTTGAATTATTTTTTCTTTTTGTGACGATTAGCACGTCTACGTTTTTTACGCTTATGCGTTGCAACCTTGTGTCTTTTACGTTTCTTACCACTTGGCATAGGTTAATGTTTTTTAAATTAATAATTCGTTTATAATGTTTTTTACTTTACGTCTACTTTAGTTTTTACACCCTCTACAAATACTTTTGCAGGTTTAAACGCTGGAATGTTGTGAGCAGGAATTTTGATAGTTGTATTTTTAGAAATGTTTCTTCCTGTTTTTTCTGCTCTTGTTTTAATGATGAAGCTACCAAATCCTCTAAGGTATACATTGTCTCCACCTTCTAAAGATGTTTTAACTTCTTCCATAAAAGTTTCTACAGTTGCCTGTACATCTCCTTTTTCAATTCCTAATTTCTCTGTAATCTTTGCTACTAAATCAGCTTTAGTCATTTTCGTCTCTTATTTGCGTTATTAATTTTTCTAAGGGTTGGCAAATATAGGGATTTAATATTCAATATTTCAAACCTAATTCATTAAAATTTAATGCGATAAACTTTACTTTTGCTTTTCTTACTTTTTTCTAATAAATGAACCTATCAAAACAACTAATTAATTGGTATACAGATAACAAAAGGGATTTACCTTGGCGTAATACTACAAACCCTTATTTTATATGGCTTTCAGAAATCATATTACAACAAACCCAAGTTGCTCAAGGCTTACCATATTATAATAAATTTACATCTCATTTTCCTACTGTTTTTGATCTCGCTAAAGCGGAAGAACAAGAGGTTTTAAAATTATGGCAAGGATTGGGTTATTATTCTAGAGCTAGAAACCTACATGCTTCTGCTAAATATATTGTAACTGAAATGAATGGTAAATTTCCTGATACTTTTGATGATATTTTAAAACTTAAAGGTGTTGGAGACTATACAGCAAGTGCAATAGCGTCTATTTGTTTTAATAAAGCAACTGCAGTTGTAGATGGTAATGTTTATAGAGCATTGTCTAGGATTTATGGAATTGATACACCAATAAATACAGGAAAAGGGTTTAAAGAGTTTAAACAATTAGCCCAACAATTAATTGATAAAAAACAACCAGCCACTTTTAATCAAGCAATAATGGAATTTGGTGCACGACTTTGTAAGCCTAAAAACCCAGATTGTAATAGTTGTCCATTTAATACCAAATGTATTGCTCTTCAAAAAAACATGATAAGCGATCTACCAGTCAAGCTGAAAAAAACTAAGGTTGCCAAAAAGCATTTCAATTTTATTGTAGTATTATCTGCAGACAATAAAACTTATTTAGAACAAAGAAAAGGTAGTGGTATTTGGCAAAACCTTTATCAATTTCCGTTAGTAGAAACAGATAAAGAAGCCACAATTTTAACAATAAAAAAAGAAATTGAAACACTAGGTTTTATAAAAGAAAAACAAGTTGATTTGTCATTATATAATGAAGCTGTAATTATTCATAAATTATCGCATCAACATTTATATACTAAATTTTGGATTTTAACTATAGATAAAAAATTGTCTAATGGAATTTTAATAGATACAATTGAAGAATATCCTGTCCCTATTTTAATTGGAAATTTTATAGAAAATTTTAATTTTTAAAATCAAAAAGGCAACACTTCAATATTTTTTATTAAATTTATTTACATTGAAGCTTAAAGCTGTAATTTTGTAGCGGTAAAAACCAAGATTTATGTCAGGAACTTTAAATAAAGTAATGCTAATTGGGCATTTAGGAGACGAAGTAAAAATGCACTATTTTGAAGGAGGTGGTTGCGTTGGTCGTTTTCCGTTAGCTACTAATGAGACTTACACTAGTAAACAAACTAACGAACGTGTTACAAATACAGAATGGCATAATATTGTTGTACGTAATAAAGCAGCAGAGATTTGCGAAAAATACCTAACAAAAGGTGATAAAGTATATGTAGAAGGACGTATTAAAACCAGAAAATGGCAAGACGATTCTGGAAACGATCGTTATAGTACAGAAATACAAGTCAATGATTTTACTTTTTTAAGCACTAAAAGAGAAGCAGAAGCTTCAACAGGTTCAGCAACAGCTTCAAATAATAATACACAACAAAAAGCAATACCAAATACAGAAAAACCAGCGTCAAAACCAATATCAAGTGACGACGATCTTCCGTTTTAATAATTAATTATGGATCCCGAACCCTCGCGTTTTATAGCCTTAATAGTTACAAACAATATTAATATTGCACTAGGTTTTGTGCTATTAATAATACTTTTAATATGTTCTGCAATGATATCTGGTGCAGAAGTAGCATTATTTTCTTTATCAAAATCTGACCTAGAAGACGAAGCTTTACAAGGCAAAAAGAAAATTAAGATTATTAGTAAATTGTTAGAACGTCCAAAAAAACTTTTAGCAACTATATTAGTAGCTAATAATCTTATAAATATTGGTATTGTAATCCTATTTGCTTTTTTAGGTAATTATATGTTTTCAGGCATAACCTCTACAATTGTTAAGTTTACAGTAGAAGTTGTTGTTGTTACTTTTTTAATACTTTTATTTGGAGAGATTTTGCCAAAAATTTATGCTAGTCGTAATAATTTAAAATTTGCCACTTTTATGGCATATCCATTACGTGTTTTAGATGTGTTGTTTTCTCCAATAAGCAGACCAATGCGAAGCATAACTTTAAGAATGCATAATAAATTAGGAAAGCAAAAAACCAATTTAAGTATCGATCAATTGTCACATGCTTTAGAGCTAACAAGTGAGGATGATACAACTAAAGAAGAACAAAAAATACTTCAAGGAATTGTCAATTTTGGTAATACAGATACAAAACAAGTGATGCAACCACGTATTGATGTATTTGCTTTAAGTGTTGAGCAGCCTTATAGTCAGATTATTTCAGAAATTATAGATAAAGGGTATTCCAGAATTCCAGTGTATAAAGATAATATTGATAACATTGTGGGTGTACTTTATGTTAAAGATTTATTGCCATATATTGACAAGAAAACCTTTGACTGGACAACACTTTTACGCGAGCCATTTTTTGTTCCAGAAAACAAAAAACTAGACGACTTGATGGCAGAGTTTCAAGAAAAAAAAGTACACCTTGCTGTTGTAGTAGATGAATATGGAGGGACTTCTGGTTTGGTGTCTTTAGAAGATGTAATTGAAGAAATTGTAGGAGATATTAGTGATGAGTTTGATGACGAAGATTTAATTTACTCTAAATTGGATGATAAAAATTATGTGTTTGAAGGAAAAACTGCTTTAAAAGATTTTTATAAAATTTTAAAATTTGAAGATGATGCTGTTTTTGAAGATAAAAAAGGAGAAGCAGAAACGCTTGCAGGTTTTATTTTAGAAAATTCTGGAGGTTTTCCAAAACGAAACAGTAAAATAAATTTTGACAAATACGTTTTTACTATTGAAGCATTAGACAAAAAACGAATAAAACGCGTAAAAATTACTTTACCATAATTTAAATTAAAAGTCACAAAAAGTATGTTTAATTGATCTTATTATGAAAAACACAATAATAATTCTATTAACCTATATCACACTATTTAGTTGTGGTAACGACCCTATCCCTAAGCCAAAAGGGTATTTGCGTTTAGAATATCCACAAGCAGAATATAAAAGGTATAATCAAGATTTACCTTTTACTTTTGATAGAAATACCCAGAGTGACACTATAAAGTATAAACCATTAAAAGATGATGTTGAAAGTTTTGGATTAAATTTAGAATACAAAAAATTAAAAGGAACCATTTATTTAACCTATAAAGCTATAGATGGTAAACAGCGTTTAACACAATATTTAAAAAACGCCCAAAATTTTACTCAAGAACACACAAAAAAAGCAGATGCAATTGAAGAATTTGTTTGGGAAAACCCAGAAACAAAAGTATACGGAATGTTTTATGAGGTTGGAGGTAATGCAGCATCCCAATCCCAGTTTTATATAACAGACAGTTTAAATCATTTTTTAACTGGCTCTTTATACTTTTATGCCAAGCCAAATTATGATTCTATCTTACCAGCAGCTAATTATTTACAAAAAGACATTAAACGCATTATGGAAAGCGTACAATGGAAACAGTAAATTAAATTTTTAAAAGTTACTTTCTTCTGCCATTTTTACAACGCCAACAGTTAAAATTAAATTAGCAAAACGACGTTGTTCTCCAGTTTGAATTATTAATGTTGTAGCAGGTTCTCTTATTTTGTCATAAAAAGCCCAACGTTCCATCTCATCCCAAGTGACATCTCCTAGTAAGTTTTTATAAGCTTCATGTACGTCTGCTTTAGCTTCAGCAGGTTTTTTCATAACAATTGCACCTTGGATAGGGCAAACTTCTAGTAAACCTTCAAGTACTGTAATAGCGTCTAATAATCCAGGTTTAAAGTTTAAGTGAACTGTTGTAGAGTTAGGGCCTGTCTTGGCACCAACTGGTAAATTTCCATCTGCAATGACCACTTGAGCAAAATGTCCTGAGCGTGCTAGTGCTTCCATAATTGTAGGGTGAATAACTGCTGTTTTTAACATAAAAAAATTTTATTAAAAGTGAATTTTTTCCAAAAAAAAACTTCGATTTCCCGAAGCTTTTTTTAATTATAAGTAGTTGTTATTAAGCTTTTTTAACTCCAGTACAACATGCTTTTTTACAATCTTTAGCACAAGCTTTTTTTTCTGCTTCAGTTTTGCTAGCACATTTCTTTTTGCATTCAGCTTTTTTAGCAGCACAGTCTTTACAGTCTTTTTTAGTACAGTCTGCTTTACATTTAGATTTTGAGTCACACTCTTTTTTGTTAGCGTCACAAGTTTTTTTGCATTCAGCTTTTTTAGCAGCACAGTCTTTACAATCTTTTTTAGTACAGTCTGGTTTGCATTTAGATTTTGCGTCACATTCTTTTTTGTTAGCGTCGCAAGTTTTTTTAGCACCAGAAAAAGCATCAACTGTATGCATGTCTTTTACTTTATATGTATCGGCAACGCTAGTTACTGTTTTTTCTAAAGATGCAGGTGTTACAATAGCTTCATCATATTCTACCATTGCTAATTGCTTGTCAAAATCTACTTTTGCAGATTTTACACCTTCCATTTTAGCCATTTTTTTCTCAATAGTTTTTGCACAACCCATCGCGCAAGTCATTCCTTCTATTTTAAATTCGGCTTTAGCCAATTTAGCATCAGGATTAATTTTGCTTTTTGTTGTTGCTTCTGTATTGTCAGAAGATGGTGATGTTTTTACTTCTGGAGTGGCTTCGTTTTTACAGCTAAAAGCAAATACAGTAACTAAAGCTAATACAAGTATGTGTTTTATAGATTTCATTTTTTAATAGTATTTAATTATATGATTATTAGCACAAAACTACTAAATATTATGCTTTATTGTTTTTAATAATCGATTTTTGTGTTGTAAAACTTAGCTATGCAAAATAACAATACTACAAAATGGGTGTATTTACTTGTTTTGTCTTTAATTTGGGGTACCTCTTTTATTTTAATTAAAAAGGCTTTATTAGGCTTAAATGCGTATCAATTAGGAGCTTTAAGAACTATAATTACTGGATTGTTTTTGTTTGCAGCTGGATATAAAAACGTTAAATTAATTAAAAAAGAAAGCTGGATTTGGTTAACATTATCAGGTCTTTTAGGTTCTTTTATCCCTTCGTTTTTCTTTGCTATTGCAGAAACCCAAATTGATAGTGCTGTTGTGTCTGTTTTAAATAGTTTGGTGCCTTTAAATACGGTTTTACTTGGTGCAGCTGTTTTTAAAATCGCAACTAATTCTAGACAGGTTTTTGGAGTTGTTATTGGTTTTATTGGAACGTCAATATTAATACTTGAAGGTGCAGATTTAAACCCTAATCAAAACTATTTATATGCTGGTTTTGTTATAGCTTCTACTTTAATGTATGCAGCAAATGTAAATATTATTAAGCGTTATTTACAGGATGTTAAACCATTAACAATTGCAGTAGGTAATTATGTTGTTATTTTTATTCCTGCGCTAATTATACTATTATTTACAGGTTTTTTTAAGCCTGAAAATTTTAATAAACAAATCTTTGTAACTTCAATTGGATACGTTGCTATTTTATCTTTTTTTGGAACAGCTTTAGCAAAAGTGTTATTTAATAAATTGGTACAAATGTCAACGCCAGTTTTTGCGTCTTCAGTTACTTATATTATGCCAATTGTAGCACTGACTTGGGGTTTATTAGATGGCGAAACTTTTAGTTGGATACAAGCTTTAGGCACCTTAATTATCTTGATTGGTGTTTATCTAGCAAATAGAAAACCAAAAAAAATCCGAAGCGTTTAAACTTCGGATTTAATTATAATATTGATTATTTTATTAATCAAAATCTGAATCAGATACACCTTCGTTAACTTTAATTTCTTTTACAAGAAAATCAAATTTACGTGGTCCCATAGTTTGAGAGATCTTAAACGGAAACTTAACACCACCAACTTCTTTATAGTCTGTATAATAAGTTGAGGCAGATCCCATAGGATTAGTTTCTACTGCTTTAATTTTTAAGCCAGACGCTACACTATAGTAAATTGATTTGGTTTCTGATATGTTAACTTTATACGCGTTTTCACCATCAATGTTTTCTATTTTTTCTAAAGTTACACCACCATTTAGGTAGTTAACTTCAGGAAAGGGAGACGTTTCTGATTGAGACTCTTTCAATTCTGCATCTGTCATTTCTTTACGTTGTCCTTGACTAACAACATAACCACCATTTCCATCAAAAACTTTTCTCATCATGGTTTGTCCCATTGCTTTTACTTCTTGAGACATTTGGTTTTTAACTGTTTTTTTCATTTCCATATTCATTACCATTCCAGGCTGTAACTCTGCTTCAGCATTAATAAATACAGAATTTACCTTGTCTAAGGTACTTCTTCCACCTATAGCATCGATATAAGTGTTTAATACTTTATTTACATTGATGTCTGCAGGCATTTCTATTTCATATTCAGGCTTCTCAGTAGCAGTAGCATATTTGTCATAATATTTAACAGGTATTCCTGTTTTTTCAAGACTTGATAAAATCTCACTTCCTTTACCAACAACTACAATTCTTGCGTTTTCTGGCTTAAAATAAGTGTTTGATACACGTTGTACATCCTCTATTGTAACTGCATTAATTTTTGATAAATACGTTTTGTAAAAATCTTTTGGTAAGTTATTTAACTTAATGTTTAATGCGTAGCGTGCAATAGTTTGAGGGTTTTCAAGTGCTAAAACAAAATCTCCAACGTATTTAGCTTTTGCATTAGCTAATGCTTCTGCTGTAACAGGTTGTTCTTTAATTTTTTTAATTTCTTTTAAAGTTTCAACTATAGCACTATCTGTTACCATGTTTCTTACTGCTGCACCAGCTTTAAAACGTGATGCACCATAACGACTTGTACCTATACTTGAACGTGCACCATAAGTCCATGCATTTGCTTCTCTTAAATTCATGTTTAAGTAGCTGTTAAAACCACCACCAAGAATTTTGTTAGCAATTAGCACAGAATGATAATCTGCATCATTCATTTTTAAGTTTACATTATTAGTCAAAGAGATATTAGATTGTACTGCATTTGGCATGTCAATAAAATCAATTTCTGTTTGTGCTACATTTACATAAGGAGTCACTACATTGGTTGTAAAGTCAATACCTTTATCCCATTTTTTGAAGTACTTTTTAACTTGCTTTTCTACCGTTTTAAAATCTACATCTCCTACAATTACTAAGTATGCATTATTTGGATTAAAGTATTTAGTGTAAAAAGCTCTTACATTGTCTAAAGTAACATTGTTTAGTGTTGCTTCAGTTACAAATTCTCCATAAGGGTGTTTTTTACCATATGCTAATGCGCTACCAACACGTCCAGCAACTGCATCTACACTTTTTTCTTCACTTTTAATGCCTTCAATAGCTTTGCTTTTTTCTTTCTGAAATTCTTCTTCTGTTAATAACGGATTCATTGCTGCATCTGCCATTAATTGTAAAATACGATCTGAGTATTTAGAAAGAGAACTTGCAAAAGCACCTTGAGAACTAAATCCAAGTCTTGCTCCTAAAAAGTCAATTTCTTCATTAAAGACATCTTTAGAAATAGATGTTGTTCCGTTACCTAACATTGCTCCTAATAAACTAGAAACACCTGCTTTTTCACCTTCAGCTATTGGTGAATTATCAATTGTTAGAGAGTAAGATACACGTGGTAATTTATGGTTTTCTACTACTAAAACTTTAAGTCCATTTCTAAGTTCAAATTCTCCAGGGACTTCTAACGTTATTGCAGGAGCTGGTCCTGGTTCTGGTTGCTTAGATTTATCAATTTGCGCAATTGCAGAAATTGAGACAAATAATAATGCAACTAAGGTTGTTATTTTTTTCATGATTATATAGTCTTTTTTAGTTGTCATCTTTTTTAGGTAAATATTCTAAAATCAGTCGTTGATTAGGATTTAAGTATTTCTTTGCAACTGCTTGCATTTCTTCTCTAGAAATAGACTTGTAAATGTTTATTTCAGTATTTATTAATTCGGTATTACCATATAACATGTAATATCGTGCTAAAGAGTTTGCAATTCCAGAAACACTAGAATTAGAGTTTACAAATTGATTCTCAAATTTGTTTTGAAGTTTTTGGTAATCTTTATCAGAGATTAAAGTATTTTGGATTTTTACCACTTCCTCGTCCATTTCTGATACTAAATCATCTAAAGATACATCACCTAATGGTAATGCAAATAGTGCATAAGTTCCATAATCTTCTTGACTTAAGTTAACAGCTGCAACTTGAAGTGCCATTTTCTTTTGGTTCACAAGTTTTTTGTATAAAACAGAAGATTTTCCATCACTTAAGTAACTTGAAATCATATCAAGTACATAAGCATCTCTCTCTTTAAAAGATGGTGTTCTGTAAGCTGCAATTACTGCAGGAATTTGAATATTTTTATCGTAAGCTTTAGCTTTAACAGTTTCTGTAATAGGATCTTCTTTTGGAAAGTCTCTAACAATATCTTTTCCTCTTGGGATAGGAGCAAAATAGTCATCCACCATTTTTTTAACTGCTGGTACATCAATATCTCCAGCGACAACTAAAACAGCATTATTAGGGACGTAGAATTTTTTATTAAAAGCCTGAAACTCTTCTAAAGTCGCAGCATCTAAATGTGCCATTTTACCAATAGTTGTTCCTTTGTAAGGGTGTTTTTTAAACATATATTTCTTGATTTCTGCAAGAATGTTACCATATGGTGCGTTGTCAACACGTAAACGTTTTTCTTCTTTTACTACTTCATTTTGAGTATCAACTCCAATTTGATTAATTATTGGATGCATTAATCGTTCAGATTCCATCCATAAACCTAATTCTACGTTGTTTGAAGGAAATACTTCGTAGTAATAGGTTCTGTCATCCGTTGTATTAGCATTATTGCTTCCTCCATTAGAAGATACTATTGTAAACCATTCACCACGTTCAATATTTTCTGTTCCTTCAAAAAGAAGGTGTTCAAAAAAATGAGCAAATCCAGTACGTTCAGGATTTTCGTCTTTTGCACCTACGTGATACATTACAGATGTTGTAACTACAGGAGCAGTATTGTCTTGATGTAAAATAACGTGCATACCGTTATCTAAATCATACTCTTCGTACTTAACTTCTTGGGCAGTAGCTGTAAAACCAGCTAAAAGCAAAGCAGCTAATGAAAATAAACTTTTTTTCATGTTTTGATTGTTTTATTAACTATTTAAAGATTAGTAGCCTATTGTAAGTTTTTGTTACAGTAGATTTAACAAAAATAGCAATAGAAGTCTATTTTTTATGGTTAATTGATAAAAATTAACATCAAATTGTAATTTTCTTTAAGATTTTGATGTTATAAATAGTTTAGACCTTATGTACAATGTTGTCATTATTTTTTTTAAAAGAGGATAAATAGTTCTCAAAATGAATAAAACGTTTGTAGATTAATTAATTAGGAGTATATTTGCATCCGTTTTCGCAGGAAAATGAGATTATTTTATATAAATTAATTAATAAAAACGTTACGCTATGTACGCAATTGTAGAGATAGCAGGGCATCAATTTAAAGTTGAAAAAGACCAAAAAGTTTTTGTTAACCGTTTAGCAACTGAAGAAGGACAAAAAGTATCTTTTGATAATGTTCTTTTAATTGCAGATGGTTCTAACATTACTGTAGGCGCCCCAGCTATAGGCGGAGCACAAGTAAGTGCAAAAGTCTTAAAGCACCTTAAAGGTGATAAAGTTATTGTTTTCAAAAAGAAAAGAAGAAAAGGTTACCGTGTAAAAAATGGACACAGACAATCTTTATCTGAAATTGTAATTGAGAGCATTGTAGCTTCAGGAGCTAAGCCAGCAGCGAAAGCTGAAAAGAAAGCTGCTCCGAAAAAAGAAACTAAAAAAGCAACTCCTAAAGTAGAAGCGAAAGCTGCTGCACCAAAAGCTGAAAAAGCTGCACCTAAAAAGGCTGCTGCTAAAAAAGCAACAGGAAAAGCTGATGATTTAAAGAAAGTTGAAGGTATCGGTCCTAAGATTGCATCTACTTTAGTAGAAGCAGGAATTAGTACATTTGCTGAATTAGCAAAAACGGATGCAGCTAAAATTTCTGAAATCATTGCAGGTGTACGTGGTAATCACGTGACTGACACTTGGCCAGCACAAGCTAAATTAGCTGCTGATGGTAAGTGGGATGAGTTAAAGAAATGGCAAGACGAATTAGATGGTGGTAAAGCTTAATTGCTAAACACCTTAAGTATAACAATATAAAACCTTAAGATCATGGCTCACAAAAAAGGAGTTGGTAGTTCGAAGAATGGTAGAGAATCAGAATCAAAACGCTTAGGTGTTAAGATATTTGGTGGACAAGCTGCTATTGCTGGAAATATCATATTAAGACAAAGAGGTAATACGCACCATCCAGGTGAAAACGTATACCAAGGAAAAGACCACACTTTACATGCTAAAGTAGATGGTTTAGTAAAATTTACTAAGAAAAGAGATAATAGATCTTACGTATCTATTGAGCCTTTTCAAGCTTAAGAATTTTATTTCCTAAATAATTTAAAAACCCTTTCCCTTTGGAGAGGGTTTTTTGATTGTAATAAACAATTTTTTTTGCGTTTTATTATAATGAAAAAACTACTAACCATTCTTTTGCTATTTGCACAATTTTTATTTGCAACTGAAGATTCTGAACCTAAAACTATTCATGTTTTTGTTGCACTATGTGATAATATAAATCAAGGCATTGTTCCTGTTCCTGCTAAATTGGGTAATGGACAAGACACTAAAAATAATTTATATTGGAGTGCGCTTTATGGTGTAAAAACCCATTTTAAAAATAGTAAAGATTGGAAATTAGTTAAAACTATTACAAAACCAACAAATCAGATTCTTGAACGTGTTTTGTTTAAACATAAAAAAACAAATACCTATTTACTTGCTGATGCTTATGATGGTGAATTTATTAAACAAACTACAATTGCTTTTTTAGAAGCAAATGCAGGGAATAATTCATTAAAAATAAACTATAACGAACAAGAATTATGTTTTGGAGGAGATGCCCAATTGTTAAGTTATGTTGGTCATGATGGATTAATGGATTTTGATGTAGAAGGGGATTTTGAACAAATAAACACTAAAAAAAGAGACGCTATAATTTTAGCTTGTATTAGTAAAGACTATTTTAAACCTTATTTACTGAAAACAAAATCAAAACCATTGGTTTGGACTACTGGATTAATGGCTCCTGAAGCATATACTTTAAAATCTGCAATTGATGGTTGGATTTTAAATGAAACAGATTTACAAATTAGAGAAAGAGCTGCTCAAGCCTACAATAGATATCAAAAATGTGGAATTAAAGGAGCTAGAAGGTTATTGGTAACTGGGTTTTAAAATAGTTGTTATTTTAAAAGATCATTTATAATCTTTAAATGATGATTAGTATGAAGTAGCAAAAAACGATTAATCCTTGATTTGTTTACATGACCAAATAATGGATGTTTAAAATATGCGTTTTTATCTAGACTAGTTATAGTTTTAATATTAGTTTTTGCTTGTTGTAGTTGTAAAATTAAATCTTCTTTTAAAATTACTTCTGGTGGTTTAACATGTTTTGGTGCTTTTGCTTTTCCTCTAGGAAAAAAACCAAGGGTGAAAAATACTTTTCCTAAAACACTAAAATTATTTTTGTACGTATCTGGTTCTGATTTCTGGAGTGCTATGCAAACATTATTAATAACCTTAAGACTGTGGTCTATATGCCAAGCAACGTTTCCGTTAGAGACTTTTTTATTAGAAATATTGTGATTTTCAATATGAGATTCTAATGTACTAAGAGTCATATTTAATTTCTCTAAAGGCATAATAATAGTATTTATGATGTGAAGTTAGTTATTTTTGATTGGATTGAGAAATGACAATAAAAAACCCAAACATTGCTGTTTGGGTTTTTTGAACTTTCCGTTATTTGGAATTTAGTATCTGTAATGCTCTGGCTTATATGGTCCTTCTACAGTTACTCCAATATATTCTGCTTGGTAAGGAGCTAACTCTGTTAACTCAACACCAATTTTTTCTAAGTGTAATTTTGCTACTTTTTCATCTAAATGTTTTGGTAACATGTATACATCATTTTTGTATGCTGCACTGTTTTTCCAAAGTTCTATTTGTGCTAAAGTTTGGTTTGTAAATGAGTTACTCATTACAAAACTTGGGTGTCCTGTTGCACAACCTAAATTTACTAAACGTCCTTCTGCAAGTATGATAATATCTTTACCATTTATGTTATACTTATCCACTTGAGGTTTGATAGTATCTTTTGTATTACCATGCTTTGCGTTTAACCAATCCATTTGGATTTCGTTATCAAAATGACCAATGTTACATACTATAACTTTGTCTTTCATTGCTTCAAAATGCTCAGCACGTACAATGTCTTTATTTCCTGTAGTTGTAATTACGATATCGCTATTTCCAACAACAGTTTCTAATTTTTTAACTTCAAAACCGTCCATTGCAGCTTGTAAAGCACAAATTGGATCAATCTCAGTTACAGTTACAATACTTCCTGCTCCTTTAAAAGATGCAGCAGTACCTTTACCAACATCTCCATAACCACAAACAGTAACACGTTTACCAGCTAACATAATATCTGTTGCACGACGTATAGCATCTACTGCAGATTCTTTACAACCGTATTTGTTATCAAATTTAGATTTTGTTACCGAGTCGTTTACGTTAATAGCTGGCATTGTTAATGTACCATTTTTAACACGCTCATATAATCTGTGGACTCCAGTTGTAGTTTCTTCAGATAAACCTTTAATTCCAGCAGATAATTCTGGGTAACGGTCTAAAACCATATTAGTTAAATCTCCACCATCATCTAAAATCATGTTTAATGGTTGTCTGTCTTCTCCAAAAAATAAAGTTTGCTCGATACACCAATCAAATTCTTCTTCTGTCATGTCTTTCCATGCATAAACAGCAGTTCCAGCAGCAGCTATAGCAGCAGCAGCTTGATCTTGTGTAGAGAATATGTTACAAGAACTCCAAGTAACTTCTGCACCTAAAGCTTGTAATGTTTCAATTAAAACAGCTGTTTGGATAGTCATGTGTAAACATCCTGCAATACGTGCTCCTTTTAAAGGTTGCTCGTTTTTGTATTCTTCACGAAGACTCATTAAACCTGGCATTTCAGCTTCAGCTAAATCCATTTCTTTTCTTCCCCAAGCCGCAAGCGACATGTCTTTTACCTTGTTTGGTACGTAAGCAATTGTTTTTGTGCTCATATTTTTATTTCTTAATTTTTATAAAATGAAACACCTTTGGCAATAGCACTTAAAATGGTTAAATTCGCTTAACAAAAATGCTGAATTCGCCTTAGGCGATGCAAAGATAACTAATAGATTTTAGAATATTAAATGCCTCTATATAAAACCATTACTGTAAACTCACAAACTACTGTTAAAATATGGAAGATTGAAGAGTCTTACGACTATTTATTGTCAGACTTAGATCTTAAACCAGAGAGTTTAACTCGTGTTTTAGGTATGAAAAGCGAATTACACCAACGTGGTTTTTTAAGTGTAAGACATTTGCTTAGGGATTTTGGCTATACAGATCAAGATTTATATTATGATACAAATGGAAAACCACATTTAAAAAATGGGAAGCATATTTCTATTACACATAGTTTTACTTTTTCTGCGGTTATAGTTAGTGATAAAGAAGTAGGTATAGATGTAGAGAAGCAACGTGATAAGATTGGTGTAATTGCTAAAAAATTTGTGGAATATGAATTTGAGTATTTAGACAAAAAAGCACCAGATTATATTAATAAGTTGACTGTTATTTGGGGAATTAAAGAATCGTTATATAAACTATTTGCAACACCTGGAATGTTGTTTAGAGAACACTTTTTGGTCATTCCATTTACTTTTCAATCACCAGAAACTTTTTGTTGGATTGATTACAAAGGTTTAAAAAAGAGATACAAAGCAAATTTTTTAGAGTTTGAAGGATTTACTTGTTCTTATGTTATAGAATAATGAGTGTTTACAACGACATACTTTCCGCCAAAGCGCAAAACAAAAAATTGTTAGCTATCTTAATAGATCCTGATAAGTTTGATGTTAAAACAATATCGCAATTTACCAATAATATAAATAAATCTTTAATATCACATATTTTTGTTGGAGGAAGTACTGTTAAAGTTGAAGTAACCCAACAATTGGTTTTAAGATTAAAACCTTTAACCAAGTTGCCAATAGTTTTATTTCCTGGAGATGTGACACAGATTTCAAAAGATGCTGATGCTATTTTGTTTTTGTCATTAATTTCTGGTCGCAATCCAAAATACTTAATAGAAAAACAAATTGAAGCAGTTTCTATATTAAAACCTACCAATTTAGAAGTTATTCCAACTGGTTATATTTTAATTGAAAATGGTAAAGAAACCACAGTTCAAAAAGTAACCAAAACAACACCAATAGGTAGTAAAAATAACCAGTTAGTTGCAGATACAGCAAAAGCTGGCGAGTTATTGGGAAAAAAATTGATTTATCTTGAAGCAGGTAGTGGAGCCCAAAACCCTGTTCCTTTAAAAATGATTAATTTTGTGAAGCAAGATTTAAAAATACCTTTAATTGTAGGAGGAGGAATTAGAAGCAAAAAACAATTGGTGGAAGCTTACAATGCAGGAGCAGATTTGGTTGTTATTGGAACCGCTTTTGAACAAAATAAAGACTTTTTTAAAGAATTGAAATTATAAAAAATGAAAATCTCAGTAGATTTAACCCTTTCTCCATTAAGTGACAATTTTGAGCAACATGTTATTGACTTTATAAAAGCATTACGTGATTCTGAATTTACGGTTTTAGAAAATCCATTAAGCACTCAGGTTTTTGGTGATTTTGATCAATTAATGCCTTTTTTGAATCAAAAAATTAAAGAATCGTTCCAAAATCAAGACATTTGTGTATTATCCATGAAAGTTGTAAAAACAGACAGAAGTAATTATGAACCAGATTTTTGATTTCTTTTTTGGTCAGTATTCAACCTATTCAACTTTAGATACAACATTAGAAATTGTTGCAGTTGTTTTTGGGTTTTTATCTGTTTGGTACTCTAAACAAAATAAAATTTGGGTATTTCCAACAGGTATGTTAAGTACCATGATTTTTGTATACTTATTATTAAAGTGGGAATTGTTAGGTGATATGATGATTAACGCCTATTATTTTATAATGAGTGTTTATGGCTGGTATATTTGGACCAGAAAAGAAGACGGAACTCATGTAACACCTATTGCAACAACAACTAGAAAAGAGAAAAAAATCAGTATTATAATTTTTATAGCCACGTTAGTTTTTGTTTATGCTGTTTATAACATGTTTGATAAATGGACTAGTTGGATTGCGTATGCAGATACAATTACAACTGCTATCTTTTTTGTAGGAATGTGGTTAATGGCAAGACGAAAAATTGAAAACTGGATTTTTTGGATTATAGGAGATGTCATTTCTGTTCCGTTATATTTTCATAAAGGATTTACTTTTACTTCATTTCAATATTTAGGATTTACAATAATTGCCATTTTTGGTTATTTAGCATGGAAAAAACACTTAAACAAAAACCTGCAAACTGCGTAAAAGTAGTTTTATTTGGGCCAGAATCTACTGGTAAAACAACATTGTCTAAACAGTTAGCACGATATTATAATTCTGTTTGGGTACCAGAGTATGCTAGAGAATATCTTCAAAACAAATGGAATGATCATCGTAAAACTTGTGAACCTCAAGATTTGTTACCAATAGCAAAAGGACAAATGAGATTAGAAAATGAATTGGCAAAAAAAACAGATTCTGTTTTAATATGCGATACAGATTTGCTTGAAACTAAAGTATATTCGGAAGCTTATTATTCTGGTACATGCGATCCTTTGTTAGAAAAATATGCGTTGGAAAACAATTATGATTTATACTTTTTAACGTATATTGATACACCATGGGAAGCTGATGATTTAAGGGATAAACCTGAAGAACGAGAAGCGATGTTTAAAGTTTTTGAAGACGCTTTAATAAAATATAATAAACCATATGTTTTATTAAAAGGAGATAAAAAAACACGTTTAGAAACAGCAACAAGACAAATAGATTTATTAATAGCAAAATTTAACGATGCAGTTTAATAGTACAGATGTAAGTTTTATAGAAAAAAAAGGATTGACTCTAAAAAAAGTAGAGCAACAATTAGAATTGCTAAAAACAGGATTACCTTTTATTAATCTTGAAAGAGCTGCAACTATTTATGATGGAATATTAAGTTTTTCCAATACAGAGCAGCAAGAGCTTTTGTCTTTTTATGATGCTGAAAAAGATAATATTAAGGTTGTAAAATTTGTTCCAGCTTCTGGTGCCGCAACTAGAATGTTTAAGTTTTTGTTTGAGTTTTCTAATAGTTATAAACCCAAAAAACAATCCATTAATGCATTTATAAATAAGCAAAAAGCGGTCAATTTATCCATGTTTTTTATAGGTATAGAAAAACTTCCTTTTTATAACTTAGTAATTGATTACGTTAAAAACAATAAGCCTAACTATAACCAATTTTCTAACGATCAAAAATTAGTTGCTTTTGTTAAAGCAATTTTGGACGAAAGCCAATTAAATTATAGTAATTACCCAAAAGGATTATTACCGTTTCATAAATATAAAGATCATATAGCTAGTGCTTTTGAAGAGCATTTATTTGAAGCAGCATTATATGCAGCTTCTAATAATGAGGCTAAACTTCATTTTACAATTTCAGAAAAACATAAAGATAGATTTGATAGTGAGTTTAACAGAATTCAAAAAATAGTTGAAGAGAAAACAAAAACAAAGTTTGATATTACATTTTCTTATCAAAAAGAAGCAACAGATACTATAGCTGTTTCAACTAAAAATGAAATTGTACGTGAAGACAATGGTCAATTATATTTTAGACCATCAGGTCATGGTGCATTGTTAGAAAATTTAAACGAATTAGAAGCAGATATTATTTTTGTTAAAAACATTGATAATGTAGTTGTTTATAAATATGAAGAGGAAGTATCCAAGTCTAAAAAAATGTTAGCTGGTTTACTAATTAACATCAAAGAACAAGCTTTTAAATATGCAAAAGATTTAGATGAAAAAGAGTTGTCTAGAGAAGATATCGTTGAAGTTGCAGAATTTTTAATAACTAAAATGAATGTGGTGATTTCTTCAGAGTTTGAGAAGTATTCTAAACAGTATCAAATAGATTATTTAAAATCTAAATTAGACAGACCAATACGTGTTTGTGGAATGGTTAGAAACGAAGGAGAACCAGGTGGTGGACCATTTTGGGTTAAAGATGAATCTGCAAACTTATCGCTTCAAATTGTAGAATCTGCTCAAATAGATAAAAAATCTAAAATCCAGAAAAACATCCTGAAAAACGCAACACATTTTAATCCTGTAGATTTAGTGTGTAGTATTAAAAATTATAAAGGAGAAGTTTATGATTTGCAAAAATTTGTAGACCATCAAACTGCTTTTATAACTATGAAAACTAAAGTAAATAAAGATATTAAAGCTTTAGAATTACCTGGTTTATGGAACGGAAGTATGGCAAATTGGAACACTATTTTTGTAGAAGTCCCTTTAGTAACATTTAATCCAGTAAAAACAGTAAACGACTTATTAAAACCAACACATCAAGTTTCTTAAAATGTTGGATAAAGCTGCTCTACAAAAAGAATTTACGTTAAAAGCTATTAAAAGTTCTGGTAGTGGTGGGCAACATGTAAATAAAGTAGCAACTAAAATTGAGCTAAGTTTTTCTATTTCAGAATCTGTAGTTTTATCAAGTGAGCAAAAAATATTGATTCAATCAAAATTAGCTAATAGATTAACAAAGGATCAAGTATTAATTTTACAATGTGGAGAAAGTAGAAGTCAATTAAAAAATAAAGGAATTGCTATAAAACGTGCTTTTTCAATTTTGGAAGCTGCACTAAAAGTTAAAACAAAACGAAAACCTACCAAAATACCAAGAGCAGTTATTAGAAAACGATTAAAAAATAAAAAGTATAATTCAGAGCGTAAAGCAAATCGTAAAAAACCTAGTCTTGATTAATTTTATTTAAAATAATTGAAATTCTTATTTTTTAAATCAAAATTCTGACCTACATTTGTATCGTTCTCAAAAAAGGGGTGCCTATATCGGCTGAGATCATACCCATTGAACCTAGAACAGGTAATGCTGTTTAGGAATTTGAAGAATTATTAATAAACTGTTACATTAGGAGTAGTCTAAGTGTATTGGTAAATACTAATAATTTAAAATTTATTTAATAACTAATAAAGAATAATTACCTCTTTTTATTCGATTAAAAATTTAATCGTAATGAAAAATTTATTTCTTTTTTTAACACTTTTAGTGTTAACCGTCAGTGCTAAAGCGCAACAACAATTTAAAATTTCTGGAACTGTTTTCGATGAAAGTGGAAACTCCTTAGTAGGAGCAACCATAAATGTGAAAGGAGATAATCTTCAGGAAATTTCCGATTTTAATGGCTTTTATTCTGGAACCTTACCTCAAGGGAAGTATCAAATTTTTGCTTCAGTAATTGGTTTTGAACAGAAAATGCAGTTAATAGAAATCACAGGAAATACTATTGTAGACTTTTATTTAACTAAAGAAATCACAAAACTTGACGAAGTTTTAATTCAATCCATTCGTGTTAAGGACGATGCTCCAATAACACATTCTAATGTCACAAAAGAGGATTTAGAAAAACGAAACTTAGGACAAGACATTCCTATTTTATTAAACTATTTACCTTCTGTAGTTACTACTAGTGATGCAGGAGCAGGAGTAGGTTATACAGGTATTCGTGTTAGAGGTGTAAGCGCACAATCTACAAATATTACCATAAATGGTATTCCTTATAATGACTCTGAAAGTTTAGGAACTTTTTGGGTAAATTTGGGTGATTTTTCGTCTTCTGTAGAGAGTTTGCAATTGCAACGTGGTGTTGGTACTTCAACCAATGGTTCTGGTGCTTTTGGAGCAAGTATAAATGTGCTTACTGATGCTATAGCAAAAGAAGCTAATGGAGAAATTTCAAATAGTTTTGGTAGTTATAATACCAGAAAACACACTATAAAATATAGTACAGGATTGTTAAACGATCATTTTGAAATTTCTGGTCGTTTGTCACAAATAAACTCGGATGGTTATATCGATAGAGCGACTTCAGATTTAAAATCGTACTTTCTTCAAGGTGCTTATGTAGATGATAATACGCTTATTAAAGCTGTTACTTTTGGAGGTCATGAAGTAACTTACCAAGCATGGTACGGAACACCTTTAGCAAGAATTAATGGAGATCAAGCTGGAGTACAAACATTTATAGATGACAATTATTTAAGTGAAGCTGAAGCTGAAAATCTGCTTAATTCGGATAGACGATATAATTATTACACTTACGATAATGAAGTAGATAATTACAAGCAAGACCATTACCAATTACATTGGAATGAAAAGATAAATAACAATTGGTCTACAAATTTAGGCTTAAACTATACTTATGGACGTGGATATTTTGAGCAGTATAAGGAAGATGAAGATTTTTCTACTTATGGTTTTGGTGAAATAATAATTGGTGGAGAAACTATAAACGAAACAGATGTTATTAGAAGACGTTGGTTAGATAATGATTTTTATGTATTAAATGCTAATGTTAACTATAAAGACGACGCTATAAACCTTAGTACAGGATTATTTTATAGCTCGTATCATGGAGATCATTTTGGAGAAGTAATATGGTCAGAATACGCAAGTAATAGTAGTATTAGAGATCGTTATTACGAAGGTAATGGAGATAAATATGACTTTAGTGTTTTTGCTAAAGCAACATACCAATTAAACGACAAGTTAAGTTTATTTGGAGATTTACAATTTAGAAGTGTAAACTATGATACAAGTGGAATAAGCTCTGACTTAGTTTTATTTGAAATAGATAAAAGCTATGGTTTTTTCAACCCAAAAGCAGGTTTGTCATATAATTTAAATGATAATAATAATTTCTATTTCTCTTATGCAAGAGCAAACAGAGAAGCAAGTAGAAGCGATTTTGAAAGTAATCCAGACATAAAACCAGAACAACTTAACGACTTCGAGTTAGGTTGGAGACATAAAACTGACAACTTAATTTTTAATGCAAATGCCTATTATATGTTATATAATGAGCAGTTAGTATTAACAGGTGCAATTGACGATGTTGGATCGTTTGTTAGGGATAATTCAGGAAAAAGTTCTAGATTAGGTTTAGAGTTAGAAGCTGTTGTAAAAATTAGCGATCAATTTTCTGTGCAACCTAATGTTACATTAAGTTCTAATAAAAATCATGAAACTATAATATCTAGAGATGGTGCATTTGTTGATTTAGGAAAAACTAATATTTCATTCTCACCAGATGTAGTTGCATCAAATGCTTTTGTATACAAACCAATAAAAAGCTTGCAATTATCATTATTAAGTAAGTACGTTGGCGAGCAATTTATGGGTAATACAGATACAGATGCTTCAAGATTAGAAAGCTATTTTGTAAACGATTTTAATGTTACTTATGAAATTAAGCCAAACAAAATTTTTAAATCTATTTTATTATCAGGATTGGTAAATAATATTTTTGGAGAAGAATATATCTCAAACGGATATTATTATACATATGACGATACTTGGTCAGATCCAAACGCAACAACTACAATTGAAGGAGCTGGTTACTATCCACAAGCAACCACTAATTTTTTAGTAGGAGCAACATTAAAGTTTTAGAAAAACTGAAGGTTTTAATTAAAAGCATCTCAATTTTGAGGTGCTTTTTTAGTTATTATAAACACGTATTACACTTCCACTTACCTCCACAAAATAAGGTTTTAAGCTATACTGTCCAGTTGTACCATCAAAAGGGACACCACCACCAGCAACACTATAACTATTGCCATCTTCACAATTGCAAGTAGCAATTGCACTGTCTACAGTTAAATTAGAACAGCTAGAAGGCGCATGATTAGGGTCTGTAATTTCAAAAGCATAATAAGTACCATTTCCAGTATTATAAATAACAATACCATTATACCCAAAACCATTAAGCACTATATAATTGTTAGGAAACTGTAAATCGTTGTATTGTGGTAAAGTTGTGTCGATAGAATTTAACGTGTCAAACGCAATATTTGGGATGTAATTATTGTTATTGTCATCATCATTTTTTTGACATGACAAGACTAAAACAGAACAGAAAAGAATTGTAAATAAAGATCTTAACATAAAAATTTTAATATTTTTTTAGCATTGCAATTTACAACAAATACAACGTTGAATTAAATATTTTGTATATTTGTAGAACAAAATCTCGTGTCGACGAGATTTTTGTGTTTAGCACTAAATTGTATTAGTGTCTTTTTATTTAAACGAAAAAAATATGAGTAAAGTATCTTATTATACAGAAGAAGGATTAAAAAAATTACGTGCAGAGTTACAACAACTTAAGGACGTAGAGCGTGTTAAGGCATCTAGAGCTATTGCAGAAGCAAGAGATAAAGGTGATTTAAGTGAAAATGCAGAGTATGATGCAGCAAAAGAAGCGCAAGGTATGTTAGAAATGCGTATCTCTAAATTAGAAGATCAGATGGCTGGAGCACGTGTTATTGACGAGTCTCAAATGGACACTTCAAAAATATTAATCTTGTCTAAGGTGAAAATTAAAAATCAAACCAATGGAATGGAAATGAACTATACATTGGTAGCAGATGGAGAAGCAGATTTAGCGTCTGGTAAAATATCTGTAAACAGTCCAATTGCAAAAGGATTATTAGGAAAAGAAGTTGGTGATGTAGCCGAAATCCAAGTGCCAAGTGGTATCATGAAATTTGATATTATCGAAATTAGTAGATAAAATCTATTCTGTCATTCCTGCCAAAGCAGGAATCCACAATTAAATATTAAGATTCCTGTTTATTTTGAAACATTTTTCAATTAAACAGGAATCTTTTTTTATCTTTATTTTCTAATTCATTTTAAAATATGGCTTCAATTTTTACTAAAATAGTTAATGGAGACATCCCTTGTTACAAAGTAGCAGAAACTGAAGATTTTTTAGCCTTTTTGGATGTTAATCCAAATGCAAAAGGACATACGCTATGTATTCCAAAAAAAGAAGTTGACAAAATTTTTGATTTGGACGAGGCAACTTATAATGGCTTGATGCAATTTTCTAGAAAAGTAGCTATTGCACTAGAAAAAACAGTGCCTTGTTTGCGTATTGGAGTTAGTGTTATTGGATTGGAAGTACCACACGTGCATGTGCATTTAATCCCTTTAAATACTATGGAAGATGCGCGTTTTATAAACAAAGTATCCTTGTCAAAACAAGAGTTTCAAGATTTAGCAAACACCATTCAATCCAACCTATAACTTATAGACAAGTAGACTTATAATTCCTGCTATAATTGCAATAAAACCAATAATTAAAACCCAAAATAATCCTTTATATTTTCTAGACTCTTTTTTAGGTTTAAAAGCCTTCATCTGGTAGTCATAAACACGCTCAATGTCATCTGTCCAACGTGCAGGGAAAATAGCTGTATTACAAACAGTACAATTCAATTCTGTACTAACCTCTTTTGTAATGCTTTTGTACAAAGCAGTTTCAATAAAGCGTTGTTTAAAGGTTAACTTTAAACCATCTTTGCTAAAACATTCTGGACAATTGTTTTTTAAATCAACAGTTTTTATAGTTATTAATTGCTCTGGCATTTAAATAGTTTTTAAGCTAATTTGCATGGTTGTTCCTTTTCCTATTTCAGAATTTAAAACCTTTATTCTTCCATTATGGAAATCTTCTACAATACGTTTAGCTAAAGACAGACCAAGTCCCCAACCTCGCTTTTTTGTAGTATAACCAGGTTCAAAGATACTATTAAATTCATTTTTATTAATTCCTTTACCAGTATCTATTACAGTAATTTTTACCTGTTGTTCAAGTTGTGTAATGCTAAGTTGTAAGTCTCCTTTACCTTTCATAGCGTCAATTGCGTTTTTTACTAAGTTTTCAATAGTCCAACCATATAATTGAGTGTTTAAATTTACAAAAATTGGATGTTCAGGAGTTTCAATACTAAAATTAATAAGCTTTGAAGATCTAGTTTTTAAATAGTCGTATGCCTCTTGGGTTTCTGCAACTATATCAGTTTTTTCTAAAGTTGGTATGGACCCAATTTTACTAAAACGTTCTGTAATAGTTTGTAAACGATGGATGTCTTTTTCAATCTCTTTAATATATTCAGGATTGGTGTTTTCTTCTTTTAAAATCTCAGTCCAACCCATTAAAGAGGATAAAGGTGTACCAATCTGATGCGCAGTTTCTTTAGCCATTCCGGACCACAATTTATTTTGCGTTGCAATTTTTGAACTTCTGTAAAAGAAGTAGACTACAGCTCCAAAAAGAAAAATAATTAGTAATAACGCTAAAGGATAGTATTTAAGCTTATTTAAAAGTGGAGAGTTACCATAATATAGTGTGCCAATAGCTTCTTCTTTTTTTGATTTGTTATTAAAATAAGATAATGGAATTGGATTATTTTCTTTATTAAATTGAATTTGTTTCTTTTTTAAAAAAGAATTTACTTTTTTTATCCCTAAAGTGTCTAAATTATTAAAACTACTTATTTCCCCTTCTGGAGACACTAATATCATTGGTGTGGTTGAAGTAGAGTCAGTAATTATAAATGTTGTTACATTATTTACTTCTGTGTCAAGGCCATTTTTAAAGCTTTTTAAAAAATCACTTTGCGCGTAAGACCAAGTTTCCATTTTCCGACGTTCTTCAGCTTTAAATTTTTGAAAAAACACATAGGTATTCCATAAAATCAATGAGATAATACCAAAAGAAGCAATAATTATAATCCAGCGGATAAGCTGACGATGTTTAGTAAAAAACATGATGGTTATTTTTTGTTGTTAATATAATGTAAATCTGTTAATAATATTGTGAGAGTTGGTTAGTAATTCACTTTTAGTTGATTGTTAGATTGCGTATTTTTGTTAAAATTTAAAGGACAATATGTTATCATTTACACCTCAAGAATTTACAACTGCTAAGTTACATGGATACTTACTAAGTGCTGTTGCACCTAGGCCTATAGCATTTGCAAGTACTATAGATGCAGATGGTAACCCAAATTTATCGCCTTTTAGTTTTTTTAATGTTTTTAGTGCAAATCCACCTATTTTAATTTTTTCGCCAGCAAGACGTGTTAGAGATAATACAACCAAACACACGTTAGAAAATGCAGAAGCGACTAAGGAAGTGGTCATAAATGTTGTTAATTATGACATTGTACAACAAATGTCATTAAGTAGTACAGAATATGCAAAAGGTGTTAACGAGTTTGATAAAGCTGGATTAACCATGTTAAAATCAGATTTGGTAAAACCTTTTAGAGTTGCAGAAAGTCCTGTGCAAATGGAATGTAAAGTTAATGAGATTGTTAAATTAGGAACAGAAGGAGGAGCAGGAAACCTTATAATTTGTGAAGTGGTAAAAATGCACGTGTCTGAAAATGTTTTAGATGAAAATAAAGCAATTGACCAGAACAAATTAGACTTAGTATCCAGAGCAGGAGGTAGTTTTTATAGTCGAGCAAAATCTGGTTTTTTTGAAATCCCAAAACCCTTATCTACATTAGGTATTGGTGTAGATGCATTGCCAATTGCAATTAGAGAAAGTGCAATTTTAACAGGAAACGATTTAGGCTTATTAGCAAATGTTGAAAACTTACCTGAAGAAAAAAGCATTCAAGCTTTTAAAACCCAACATAATTTAAGTTCTTTAACAACTGAAATAAAACACAAAAAAGCAAAAGATTTTTTAAGTTTTAATGATGTAGACAATGCGTGGAAAATGTTATTATCGTAAATTAGCGATATCAAATTAGACGAATATTTAATAATTATATAGAAAATGGAAGTACAAGGAAAAGTAAAACTAATAGGAGAAACACAAACTTTTGGTAGCAACGGATTTAGAAAAAGAGAATTAGTAGTGACTACTGAAGAGCAATATCCACAACATATTTTGGTAGAGTTTGTTCAAGATAAGTGTGACTTATTAAACAACTACCAAGTTGGTCAAGATGTAAAAGTAAATATTAATTTACGTGGTAGAGAATGGGTTAACCCTCAAGGTGAAACAAAGTACTTTAACTCTATCCAAGGATGGAGAATAGAAGGAGCACAAGCTGCAGCTCCACAAGGAATGCCAGAAGTGCCACCAGCACAAGCTTTTGAACCTGCAAAAGATGTAAAAACGGAAGATCACGACGATTTACCGTTTTAATACGATGCTTGTAAAATAACTAGCTAAATATAAAAACCTCAAAACTATTAGTTTTGAGGTTTTTTTGTACAAAAAAAAGTCTTGCGTTAACAAGACTTTTAGAATAGTGGTTTTAGTTAGTCTTTATATTACAAACTTAAAAAGCAATGATGAACTAATTTTAACTATAAAGACCATTTAAATATCTATAAAATAAGCTTAAAAACAAAGTAAATACTTGACATTTAACACTATAAACGTCACTATATCGTTTTCGTAGCTGATTTTTTTTCTAATTTGAAGTCATAAAATTCATTTTTTAGTTAGTATTTGCTATTTTTCATAAAAAAGGAACATCTCATTTTAAAACCAAATTTTTTGAATATTAATAATTTTTTCCCTGATGTTTCTCTAGCTTCTCAAGATGGTTTATTAGCTATTGGAGGAGATTTAAGTACAGAACGATTATTATCTGCTTACCAAAACGGAATTTTTCCTTGGTTTGAAGATGATGATACCATTTTGTGGTGGTCTCCAGATCCAAGATTTGTTTTGTATCCAAAAGATTTAAAGGTCTCTAAAAGTATGAAGCAAGTATTACGTAATTTTGATTTTGAGGTTACCGTTAATAAAGATTTTGATGCAGTTATAAAAGCATGTGCAGAAGCTAATCGTCCAGGACAAGACGATACATGGATTACAAAAGGAATGATAAAAGCTTATAAAGAATTACACCAATTAGGTTATGCAAAATCTATAGAGGTTTGGCAAAATAACCAATTAGTTGGAGGATTGTATGGAGTAGATCTTGGTAATGGTGTTTTTTGTGGAGAGAGTATGTTTACCAAAGTTAGTAATGCTAGTAAAGTTGGGTTTATCACTTTTATTCAAAACACAAATTACAAGCTTATAGATTGTCAAGTCTATACTAATCATTTAGAAAGCTTAGGTGCTATTGACATTTCTAGAAGCACGTTTTTATCCTACTTAAACTGATAAAAATCATATTTTTATACTAGTATTAATCGCTATCTTAGATACTTAAATTATAAGTATGCTAACAAAAGAAGATTTCGAAAACATTAAAACAAAAGACAAGTTTATAGATCTTTTAAAGTCAAAAGAAGATCCTATACGTGTACAAGCCATTCTTGATTCCATTCAATATGAAAAAGAATTACTACAACTTCAGGCTGAATTTGTAGACTTACAACAATGGGTTGCAAAACATAATAAACGCGTTTGCGTTATTTTTGAAGGACGTGACGCAGCTGGAAAAGGAAGTGCAATAAGACGTTTTATAGAGCATCTTAATCCACGTTCTATGCGTGTAGTAGCGCTTACCAAACCTACAGATGTAGAAAAAGGACAATGGTATTTTAGACGTTATATTAAAGAAATGCCTAATCCAGGAGAAATTGTTTTTTTTGACAGAAGCTGGTATAATCGTGCAGTTGTAGAGCCAGTAATGGGTTTTTGCAATGATGAAGAATACAAAAAATTTATGGTACAAGTTCCAGAATTCGAGCATATGCTTTATGAAGATGGTGTGGAATTAGTAAAGTTTTGGTTTTCAATTTCAAAAGAAGAACAAATAGCAAGATTTAATTCCAGATTAGACAGTCCTTTAAAACGTTGGAAGTTTAGTCCTGTAGATCAGGAAGGTCAAAAAAGATGGGATGATTACACCTTTTATAAAGAGCAAATGTTTAGTAAAACACATACAGCATTTAGTCCTTGGATTATAATTAAAACCAATAATAAAAAGGAAGCAAGACTAGAAAGTATGCAATATGTGTTATCCAAATTTGATTATGATAATAAAGGGAAATCTGGAACTACTTTATTTGCAGACCCTAATGTAGTACAGCGTTATCATAGATTAGTAAAACAAATAGATTAAAGGTTATGTTAGAAAATTTAACAGAAAAAGACTTAAAAAAACTAAATTCTAAAAAAGGGATTAAGCAATTTTTAACTTCAGATAATATTTCTATAACCAAGGTGTTAAGAAATTTAAATTATGAATCGCGTTTAAAATCCTTGCAAGAAGAACTAATTAAACTTCAGCATTGGGTTACCGTAAATAATGAAAAAGTAGTGGTTATTTTTGAAGGTAGAGATGCAGCAGGGAAAGGAGGAGCTATTAGACGTACTACTGAGCATTTAAATCCCAGAGAATTTAAAGTAGTGGCACTTCCAAAACCGACAGATGAAGAAAAAGGACAATGGTATTTTCAGAGATATATCAACCAATTACCAAGAGAAGGTAAGATTGTTTTTTTTGACAGAAGTTGGTATAACAGAGCAATAGTAGAGCCTGTTAATGAGTTTTGTACACAAGAAGAATATAAAACGTTTATGAGTCAAGTCAATCAATTTGAACGTATGATTACAGAATCTGGAATAAGACTTATAAAGTTTTATTTTTCAATTTCTAAAGACGAACAAACTAAACGTTTTGAAGACATTAAATCTAGTCCATTAAAAAAATGGAAATTTAGCCCAGTAGATCAAAAAGCATTAGAGCTTTGGGACGATTATACTGATTATAAAAAGAAGATGTTTAAAAAAACTAACACAAAAATAGCACCTTGGATTGTTATTAATGCCAATAAAAAAACAAAAGCTAGAGTGGAAGCTATTGAGCATATTTTAGACGTTATGCCATATAACCCAAAAGATGAAACGGTTATAGAGCATATTGAAGTGGAAGAAAAGCAAGTGGATTAAAAAGTACTAAACCTCATTATACCTAAAACAATCAACCTCATGGTCATTAACCATTCCAGTTGCTTGCATAAAGGCGTAAACAATTGTACTACCAACAAATTTAAAACCTCGTTTTTTTAAATCTTTACTTAAAGCATCGCTTTCTGGAGTAGTTGCAGGAGCATTTTTATAATTTATAACTTTATTTTTTAGTGGTTTTCCATCAACAAAAGCCCAAAGGTATTTACTAAAACTTCCAAACTCTTTTTGGATATCCATAAATAATTGTGCATTAGTAATTGCAGATCTAACTTTTAGTTTGTTTCTAATAATACCTGCGTTTAGAAGTAATTCTTGTACTTTATCTTCATTATAATTTGCTATCATTTTATAATCAAACTGATTAAAAGCATCAAAAAAATTATTACGTTTTCTTAAAATAGTAATCCAACTTAATCCAGCTTGAAAACTTTCCAGAATTAAAAATTCAAAAAGTGTTGCATCATCATAAACCGGAACTCCCCATTCTTTATCATGATAAGCTTCATATAAGTCGTCACCAACACACCAACCGCATTTATGTTTTGTCATTGTAAGATTTTTTAAATAATTACTACTAATGTAACAACAGTAACTTAAAAAACATAATTGTTACTGTATTTTTGTACTATGGAAGCAATAAATGACATAAATATCAAACAATTATTAAAAGATAGTTTGAAAAACAGTAAAAGCTATCAAGATTATAGAACTTTGGTAACAGATTTAGTTGAAAATAAATCGACTACTGGTCCTAATAAAGAAGAAGCATATGTTAATTATACGATGTTAAATAACAGACGTATGAAACGTTGGGATAAAACTTTAAAGATTGAAGAGTCTATACAAACACACATCAAAAACAAGAAAATTGACCAAACATGGGTTGTCCTAACAGAAAGCTGGTGTGGTGATGCTGCACATGTAATGCCTGCAATTAATAAAGTTGCAGAACTTAATGATGGTATAGATTTTAAAGTGGTATTAAGAGATGAAAACTTACCATTAATGAATCAGTTTTTAACCAATGGTGGTATGTCAATTCCTAAATTAATTTTAATAGATAATACTACCAATGAGGTTGTAAATACTTTTGGACCAAGACCAAGTAAAGCTACTAATTTAGTTAACGATTATAAGGCAAAGCATGGTAGTTTAACTCCAGAGTTTAAAGAAGATTTACAACAATGGTATAACAAAGACAAAGGTCAGACTGCTGTTACAGATTTAGTAGCTTTGATATAAAATTTACTTACCTTTAAATTTAAAAGTAATAGAACCAATTTGTTCTTTTTTATTTGAAGCATTAAACTTAGCTTCTTTAGCATATTCTAAAGCATGTTCTTGTAAGCAAGCATTAGTAGATGTTGAAGAGGTGTTTAAGTAGGCTGAAACTACTTTTCCGTTATTATCTACCTTAACATTAACTACTATTTTTCCTTCTGCATTGCATAAATAAATGGGAATAGGTAAGTACGTATCTGTTCTACCTTTTAATGAATAATAAATAGAACTATTTTTGTTTGCAGTATTACTTTGTGCTGTATTTTGGTTTTTTGTTTGTTTGGATAAAACACTATTTACGCTATTAAAACTAGTTAAAGTTTCTTCCGAAATAGCAGAATTACCTTCACTTATTTTAGAAGATTTATCACTTTTAATACTATTTTTATAGGTTTTTAATTTAGGATTTGTGTAGTCTTTTGGAGGAGCAATAGGTTTATAGGCTTGTGCGTAATGTTTCTGTTTTTCTGATTTATTATAGGCTTTATTAGTAGATTTTGAATTGCTTTTTTGTTCAATACTTTCTGTCAGGTCTTTAATAATCTCAACTTTTTCAATCTCATAAACAGTTTCTGTTGTAGTAACATTCATTTTAAAAACAGTCACATTTAATACAGACAGCATTAAAGTGCCAATAATTAAAAATGTTATAGCTAACGCTTTATGAGAATTATTAAATGTCATACAAATACGATGAAAAAATTGGTTTGGGCTGAGTAGTATTTGATATACGTTTAGAAAACGTAAAAAAGACGTGATTTAGTCCTTTTTTGGGAGATTTTTAATAAAATCGTCTATAGAAAGCCCATTTTTAACCTCAAAATCGCCAATTTTAGTACGACGTAAAACAGATAAATGTCCTCCAGATTGTAATGCTTTTCCAAAATCGTGTGCTAAGGATCGTATATAAGTTCCTTTACTACAAACTACTCTAAACTCAATATTTAGATCCTCGATTTTAGTAATTTCAAACGCTTCAATAGTGATTTTTCTAGACTTAATGTCTACAGTTTCACCAGCTCTTGCATATTCATACAAGCGTTTACCATCTTTTTTTAATGCAGAAAATATTGGAGGAAATTGATCAATTTCGCCTATAAATTGTTTTGTGGTTTCGTGTATTAAAGCGTCTGTAATATGAGCAGTTTCAAAAGTCTCATTTATTTCAGATTCTAAATCGTAAGAAGGTGTAGTGCTTCCTAAAACAATAGTACCTGTATATTCTTTAACTTGACCTTGAAATGTATGTATTTGTTTGGTCATTTTTCCAGTACAAATAACAAGTAATCCAGTTGCTAAAGGGTCTAAAGTTCCTGCATGACCAACTTTAATTTTTTTAATATTAAAGGCTTGACGGATTTCCCAACGTAATTTATTAACAGCCTGAAAAGACGTCCAGTGTAATGGTTTGTCTATTAGTAAAACTTGTCCAGCTTGATAGTCGTCTCCAGTTTTCATATTACATCTTAGCGATACTAAAAGCTTTGCCTTTATAGGTTAATTTGTGCAGTTTTTTATCTGTTGGATACTCAAAAGCAACCTGTCTTGTTTTAGTGCTTTTTCCATTGATTTTAGGTTTTTTAGAACCAAGTAATATTTGTTTTACATCATGTAAATCTCCATTGGAGTCTTGTAGTTTAAAATTAGTCATGTCAATTTTAATATCAGCTTTTGTCTGATTAAAAACTTTAAGGTGAACTAAATAATAAATAAATCCATCTTTAGCTTTTACCTTTGACATTCCTGCCATTTGTGGAATAACACCAGTAAAATAATAACTACCACCTTCAATAGAAACATCAGTCCCTATTTTGCTAATACTTACAAAAACACCATCTTCAATTTCGTAATATTTTGAGTTGTCAACATAACTAATAGCTTGATAAGTTTCTTTACAAGAAGTAACCAATAGAAACAAAAAGATAGAGGATAATATATATGTGTTTTTCATTGATAATTAATTTAAAAACGAAACAATTATTGCAATAACACCTACAATTGCACAGTAAATTGCAAAGTAGCTTAACTTACTTTTTTTAACCAAACTAATCATCCATGTACAAGCAAATAATCCAGCAATAAAGGCTGCAATAAAACCAGCAGATAATGCTGTAATGTTTAAACTTTCAAAAAGGGCATCCTTTTCAATTTGATCTTTACCTATTATATCAAGGATATCTTTAGCAATTTTCCCAAATATTAATGGTACAACCATTAAAAAAGAAAATCGTGCAGCTTTGGTTTTATCATTACCTAATAATACTGATGTTGATATAGTTGCACCACTTCTAGAAATACCAGGAAGTATAGCAATAGCCTGAGAAACTCCTATAATAAAAGCATCTTTAAAAGTTACGTTTTTACCAGTGCTTTTGGCTTTGTCTGCAAAATATAATAGGATAGCTGTTACAATTAACATACAACCAACTAAAAGGATGCTTCCTCCAAAAAGTTGTTCTAATTCTTCTTCAAAATATAAACCAACTAAAGCAGCAGGAACCATTGAAAGGACAATTTTGGTAACAAACTTGGTGTCATCATTCCATTTAAAAGTCAAAAAGCCTTTAATAATTTCTAAAATATCTTTTCTAAAAATAACAATAGTGCTTAAAGCAGTTGCAAAGTGAAGTACTACAGTAAATAGCATGCTTTCTTTTGGGATACTGTTGTCACCTAATATAGCTTTACCTAATTCTAAATGACCACTTGATGATACAGGAAGAAACTCGGTTAATCCTTGTACAATACCTAAAATAATTGAATCTAAAATATCCATGTTGGCAAAAGTATTAAAATACTATGACCAATTGATAATTTGAAGTTGAAATTTAATAATGAAAATCTTTGGCTAAAAAGAAGGAAAATTTAATTGTCTTTTTTTGGACTAGACAATATAGCATACACTTGTATACCAAAACCTATAATAATTAAAGCAGGAGCTAATCTAATACGTCTCCAACTAAAAATAGCATCGCTAAATACATTTGGGTCGTCACTTCCTCCTCCAGACATTAAAGTAAAACCTAGAGCAATACAAGCTAAGCCAATAAACATAAATTTATAGTTGTGTTTACCAAAAATTGGCTGATTTTTTAAACTGAGCTTATTATTTTTATTGCTTTCTCCCAATGTATTGTGTGTGTTTATTTACGACAAATTTAAACTTTTTTATATTAATCGTAAATTGTTTTTGCTGGATGTTTTTTAACCATCACTTTTTCTGCTTGTGCAATTTTAGTTTCAAACTTAGGCTTTGATGTTATTAAGTAGGCAAATATTGCTACTAGACCTATAAATACAAATGTTACTCGTTTCATAATCATTAGTTTTAGATTAATTAAACTTTTAAAGTATTGATTGATCAGTCGCGTTTTATTTTTTTGGTTAAGTAAATATAACGTGCTAAAGTGTAAAGTATTGTTAACAGTAAAGTTAAAAGCTGTTAAATGTTAGTATTTAAAATAGGCTACTTTTTAGGTTTTCCTTTTGTTGAAACATTAAATTTTATACTATCTAACAGATCATAAAGCTCTGATTGATTTATGGTATTAGCGTAAGAAAGCGTAAAAAATAAGCAAAAATCATTCATTAAAGTCGCATAAATTTCTTGTTTAAAACTAACGCCAGAGTAGTCAGCTTTTATTTTTAAAACCGAAAATGAGATACCATCTATAATTTTTGTTTCATAATTATCAGCAAATTTATATCCTACAACAGCATTTTTTAATAAGTTTTTAGATAGGTCTAAGTAATCTTCTACTGTTTTAATTTCTTTGGCTCCTTTTATATTTTCTGCTATAACGGAAAAAGATGGATTGAAAACAATCTCTTTAGTAATAACATCTAGTTCGTTGTATTTAAAAGTGGCAAATAAATTTGCAGTTGTAATGTGTGACGTTTCAACAAATGTTTTAGTAGTCTCATTGTCTCCAAAAAGTTCTTTTACTCCTTCTTTTGTTAAGGCTTCAAATTCTTCTTGAGATTTTAAATTCCAATCTTTATTAAAAGGGATAACCATATCAAAAAACGAGTTTTGATAAGTTTCGTTTTTTACAATACCATAGTCAAATTGGTCAGGAATTTTATTTATTGGTGAAGAATTATTTAGACATGAATATGATAATAATAAACTTAAAAAAACAAATGCTTTTTTCATTTAAAAGGTTGGTTTAGATTAATACAGCTGATCCGTTTTTAAATTTAAAAAACGCTGAGTAGCAAAATGTGTGCTTATCCAAGTAATAATGATTCCTAAAACAAAGATTATTAAAAATAAAGCACCAATTAAAATTGGGCTTTGACGTAAGTTTAATTCTGGAAAAGTTTGGTCTATATAGTAAACAATAAAAGCCAATCCTATTAAAGCAATAACAGCTCCTAAAACACCAAGTTTTATACTTTTCCAAACAAAAGGCTTACGTATAAATCGTTTGGTTGCACCAACCATCTGCATGGTTTTAATAGTAAAGCGCTTAGCATAAACAGATAGTCTAATAGAACTATTAATAAGTAACACAGCAATTAATGTAAAAATAGCACTAAGTAATAACACCCAAAAACTAATTTTTTTAACACGACTATTCATTAATGATACTAAGTCTTTGTCGTATTTAACTTCGTCCACAAAGTTTTTTTCTAAAGCAGTAGTGGATAATTCTTCTAGTTTATCAGAAGTAACAAAGTCCGCTTTTAAATTAACATCAATACTATTTTGTAAAGGATTAAATCCTAAAAACTCCATAAAATCTTCTCCATTTTCGGTTTTCATGGATTCTGCAGCTTGCTCTTTAGAAACGTATACTGTAGATTTTACATAATCTGCTAAAGCCAAACTCTTTTCTAATTGTTTAATCTCGACATCTTTTGCATTGTCTTTTAGGTAGATAGTAACAGCAACTTGCTCTTTAAATAAGTCGGCAACTTTTTTCGCATTAAGGACCAAAAGTCCTAAAACACCTAGTAAAAACAAGACTAAAGCAATGCTTATTACTACAGAAAAGTAAGACGAAATTAATCTGCGTTTTTGATATCTTTCAAAAGAAGAACTCATAAATGGATGTTAGTTTATAATGTAAAAATATAAAAGAAAAATGAAACATATTCATATTAACTATAATTACAACGTCAAACTTTTAATAGTCTTATAATAAGTTTAAATTTGTTGCTTAATTAAGCAGTAAAATACAAATGCAATACCATTTTAACGACATAGAAGCCAAGTGGCAAAAATATTGGGCAGAAAACCAAACATTTAAAGCCTCAAATACTAGTGACAAACCAAAATATTATGTTTTGGATATGTTTCCTTATCCATCTGGAGCAGGATTACACGTTGGTCATCCATTAGGTTATATAGCATCAGATATTTATGCACGTTACAAGCGTCATAAAGGGTTTAATGTATTGCATCCTCAAGGTTATGATAGCTTTGGTTTACCAGCAGAACAGTATGCTATTCAAACTGGTCAACATCCAGCAATAACTACAGAAACTAATATAAAAACTTACAGACGTCAGTTAGATCAAATTGGGTTTAGTTTTGATTGGAGTCGAGAAGTACGTACTTCTAGTCCAGAATATTACAAATGGACACAGTGGATTTTTATCCAATTGTTTGACTCTTGGTACTGCAAACATGGAGATAAAGCGTTTCCTATATCAGAATTAGTTAAGGTTTTTCAAGAAGAAGGAAATGCAGCTGTAGATGCAGTTTGCGATGATAGTGTTGAACAGTTTACTGCTGAACAATGGAATGCTTTTGATGCTACTAAACAACAAGAAATATTACTAAAATACAGATTAACCTATTTAGCTGAAACCGAAGTAAATTGGTGTCCTGCTTTAGGAACCGTTTTAGCTAATGACGAGATTGTAAATGGTGTGTCAGAACGTGGTGGACATCCAGTAATGCGTAAAAAAATGACACAATGGTCTATGCGTATTTCTGCTTATGCAGAACGTTTGTTACAAGGTTTAGATACCATTGATTGGACAGATTCTTTAAAAGAAAGTCAGCGTAACTGGATAGGGAAATCGGTTGGAGCATCAGTAACTTTTAATGTGACTAATCATGATGAAGTTATCGATGTCTTTACAACAAGACCAGACACTATTTTTGGTGTTAGTTTTATGACATTGGCTCCAGAGCACGATTTAGTAAAAACTATAACAACTCCAGATCAAAAAGCTGAAGTTGAAGCTTATATTTTAGCAACTGCAAAACGTAGCGAACGCGATCGTATGGCAGATGTAAAAACCATTTCTGGTGCATTTACAGGTGCCTATGCAGAACATCCTTTTAGTAAAGAACCAATTCCAATTTGGATTGGAGATTACGTTTTAGCTGGTTATGGTACAGGAGCAGTTATGTCTGTGCCTTGTGGTGACCAACGTGATTACGACTTTGCAAAGCATTTTAATATTGCTATTCCAAACATTTTTGAAGGTGTAGATATTTCTGAAGAAGCATTTGCATCTAAAGACAATGTGAAGATTGCAAATAGCGATTTCCTTAACGGAATGAATTATAAAAAAGCTACAAAACGTGCTATTTACGATTTGGAGCAATTAGGGCAAGGACAAGGAAAAACAAACTACAGATTACGTGATGCAGTTTTTTCTAGACAACGATATTGGGGAGAACCATTTCCTGTTTATTACGTAAACGGAATGCCACAAATGATTGATAAAGCACATTTACCAATTACATTACCAGAAGTAGAAAAATATTTACCAACCGAAACTGGCGAACCACCTTTAGGTCGTGCAGACGTTTGGGCTTGGGATACCAATACAAATACTGTTGTTAGTAACGATAAGATTGATAATAAAACCATACATCCTTTAGAACTAAACACAATGCCAGGTTGGGCTGGAAGCTCTTGGTACTTCTTTAGTTATATGGAAGAAAAAGCCAAAAGAGGAGAAGACTTTGCAAGCAAAGATGCACTTAACTATTGGGAAAACGTAGACCTTTATATTGGTGGAAGTGAGCACGCTACAGGACATTTATTATACTCACGTTTTTGGGTGAAGTTTTTAAAAGACAGAGAATTTGTTGGAGTTGACGAGCCTTTTAAAAAGCTGATTAACCAAGGGATGATTCTTGGGACTAGTGCTTTTGTTTATAGAGTTTTTCTTGATAATGATAAAGTTGAAGACATTTTCGTTAGAAATCCATCAAATTATTCAAAAGAAGTAAAAGATGATTTGACAATTTTGGTTAAAGAAGTTAGAGATACATATGTCTCAAAAGGAATTTTTGAAAATGAAAAAGCTAATGAAACAATTAAGAGTTATTTCAAATCTAAAACTAATTTCACTTCTGAGATTTATGATCTAATAGATTTTAACATTCAAAAAGGTCATGTGAATGTTCGATTTGTTAATTCTTCTGACGAACTTGATTTTGAAAGTTTAAAAACTGATTCAGAAACTAAAAGAGAATATAAAGATGCTGAATTCATTCTAGAAGATGGTGTATACAAAGTAGGTCGCGAAGTAGAAAAAATGTCCAAATCCAAGTACAACGTTGTCAATCCAGACAACATTGTGAAAGATTATGGAGCAGACAGTTTACGTCTATACGAAATGTTTTTAGGACCTTTAGAACAAGCTAAACCTTGGAATACAGCAGGTATTACAGGTGTTCATGGTTTCTTAAAAAAACTATGGAAATTGTTTGTTGATGATAATGGATTAAAAGTTAATGATGCAGAACCAACAAAAGACAACTTAAAAACATTACATAAAACCATTAAAAAGGTAGAGGAAGATATCGAGAATTTCTCTTTCAATACTTCAGTTTCTACTTTTATGATTGCAGTAAACGAGTTGACTGCTCAAAAATGTACAAGCAAACAAGTTTTAGAACCTTTACTGGTTTTATTATCTCCTTATGCACCACACGTTGCGGAAGAATTATACAGCCAATTAGGAAATACAGAGTCTATAAGTACAGCTCCTTTCCCTAAGTTTGAAGCTAGTCATTTGGTAGAAAGTTCTAAAAATTATCCAATTTCGTTTAACGGAAAAATGAAATTTACAATGGAGTTATCTTTAGACTTAAGCAAAGACGATATTGAAAAAGCAGTCATGTCTCATGAAAAAACAATTGCACAATTAGATGGTCGTACACCTAAAAAAGTAATTGTTGTTCCTGGTAAAATTGTAAATATTGTTGGATAAAATCAAGCATTTAAAGATAAGTAGAGCTGATAAAATTGGCTTCACTTTCTTTTTTGCTATTGTTTTAAGCACCACTTTAATATGGCTTTTTGAAGAACGTTTTGATCAGGATCAATGGTTTAGTCAACGCAATTTACGTTATAAAATGGCAGACGATATTATTGATAGTAAGTTGCTAATTAATAAAACTAAAAAGGAAGTTATTACCTTGTTAGGTCCAGAATCACCATCAGAACTTGAAGGTAGAGAACACCTAAGTTATAGGTTAGGAAAAACACCAAGTTTTTTTGAATCAAAAGAGGAAATATTGGTTGTCATTTTTAAGAATGGTAAAGTAAGCCATGTTATAAATAGAGAGCAAAATTAAAAAGAATGAAAAAAGGTTTAATCATCCTATTACTTTTTCCAATAGTAGCTTGGTCACAAGCTTACGCTGGTTATGTTGGAAAAATCCCTATTCATTTAGAGATTTCAATCAATGAAAATGATGACGACCCAACAAAAGGACGATTAGATGGTTGTTATTTTTACGATTCAAAGCTTATAAGCATTCCATTAAGTGGTGTTTTTGATAATGATAACTACACTATGGTTGATGGTTATCATTATTTTGAGGATAGTGTAAATGATGCTGATGAGGTTTTTAATCTTCAAAAAAACGGAAACCAACTTATAGGAACTTTAAAACTAAAAGAGGACACCTTTAAAGTTGTATTAACTAAAACAGAGGAAGATCCAATCGATGATTATAGAGATCCAAAACTAACGTTTATAAAAGACAGTGTATCGACTTATCAGGATAAGCAATTGGTTTGGTTTCACGAAAAATATTCTGGAGCGCAACTATTTAGATTAGGTAATGGATTTACCCAACAACAAAGAGAAACATTTAATCTAAAACTAGATAGTTTGCATTTAGAAGATGCAACTGGTGCTTTAGACTGTAACTCTTGGTTTGAATTATCGCATACCATCCATTTGGTAGATTCTCAGTTTATAAGTTTTAGGAAAAGTTATAGTGTCTATTGTGGTGGTGCACATCCATCACATGGAACTGTAGGTTATACTTTTGATTTGACAACGCTTAAGCTAATTGATACTATAGAAACGTTATATCCTGAGGTTGATTTTTTTAAGCTTTTGAAAGATAAATATCAAGACGAAACGGATGAGTTTCAAGATGAATGTGACGTATTTACCGAAGCTTCTAATTGGGATTATAAACAATGGAATTTGACACCCAAAGGGGTTAATTTAACGCCAAGTTATCCACATGCAATGACAGCTTGTGAAGATGATTACTTTTTGTCTTACGACGAAATATCAAAGGATTAGAATACAACCTTAAGTCTGTATTAGTAATTTTCAATTTTTAAGAAAAACCTTCACTCTTTTTAAATAATATTATATTTAATAAATTATAGAATTATGAAACAGCTTCTTTTATCACTATTTATTCTAGGCTTTATTTCCGCGAAAGCGCAAGACAAAATATTTCCAGACGATTTTTTAGGTGTCTATAAAGGTGATCTAGAAATTACAAATGCAAAAGGAAAGCAAAGTGTTGGCATGGAGTTTCACTTAACTGCAACAGACTTGGTTGACGTCTATAACTATGTTCTGGTTTACATGATAAATGGAGAGCCAAGCCCAAGAAACTATACATTAAAGGTTAAGGATAAATCAAAAGGCGAGTTTGTTATAGATGAAAATAATGGAATTATACTAAATGCAAAACTGGTAGATAATACCTTATATAGCGTCTTTGAAGTGTCAGAAAATTTGCTAATTACTACAGAGCGTTTTTTTGATGATAAAATGGAGTTTGAAATAATATTTTCTGGTAAAGACGCAAAATTAGTTAATGAAGGTAATGAGGAAACTCCAATGGTAACTAGTTATCCAGTAACGGTTACCCAAAAAGCAATATTAATAAAGCAATAGTCTGACATTTTTTCTTAAAAATAAATTGGCTTACTTTTTGTTATATTTATAGTATTAACTTTTAAAAATAAATACAATATGATGACAGGACATATGGGTTATTATATCCTAATTGGAGTAATTGGGTTAATTAGTAGCCTAGTTAGCGGAAAATTAAAAAGTAAATTTGCGCATTATTCCAAAGTGCATTTACGTAATGGAATGACAGGAGCAGAGATTGCTAAAAAGATGTTAGCGGATAACGGAATAACAGATGTTGAGGTTATTTCTGTTAAAGGACAATTAACGGATCATTATAATCCTACAAATAAAACGGTTAACTTAAGTGAAGTTGTTTATGGCCATGCCAATGCAGCAGCAGCAGCAGTTGCAGCTCATGAAGTTGGACATGCAGTGCAACATGCAACAGCTTATAAATATTTAACAATGCGTAGTAAATTAGTACCAGTTGTACAGTTAACATCTAGTATGTCTCAATGGGTCATTTTTGGAGGTATTGCATTAATGGCTTCCAATGCTTTAGGAGCTAGTGGACTATACGTAGCGATTGCTGGATTAGCAATGATGGGTTTTGCTACTTTATTTAGCTTTGTAACACTACCAGTAGAGTATGATGCAAGTAACAGAGCTTTGGCTTGGTTAAAGTCTAAAAACATAGTAACTCAAGAAGAATATGCTGGATCTGAAGATGCACTTAAATGGGCAGCCAGAACGTATTTAGTTGCTGCAATTGGTGCATTAGCCTCTTTATTATATTGGGCTATGCAAATTTTAGGTAATAGAAGATAAAAATAATTAAGACCTTATTATTAAAAAAGTCAGGTTACTTTTTTACATTTGAGCAACCAATTTAAAACAATCAATAATTTATGGAAAACAATTTTGAAAACAATTATGACAACTATCAAGGCGGAAGTACACATTTAAGAGTGGCTTCTGAAGCAGATAGAACAGTATTTTACAAAAAAACGTATGGTCATGTAGCAGGTGGAGTTTTGTTATTTGTACTGTTTGAATACTTATTACTTCAAAGTAGTGTTGTAGTAGATTTTATGCTGTCCATGACAGTAGGTTATAAATGGTTATTGCTTTTAGGCGGATTTATGTTAGTGACTACTTATGCAGAAAGTACAGCAATGAAAACTGCAGATAAAAGTAAACAGTATTTAGCTTATGCTATTTATGTTTTAGCCCAAGCGGTAATTTTTGTGCCTATGATATATGTTGCAGCTTTTTATATGGAAACTGGTTCAGAAATGCTACAGCAAGCAGCATTGGTTACTTTAGCTTTATTTACTGGTTTAACAGCAGTAGTAATGTTAACAGGTAAAGATTTTTCGTTTTTAAAAGCTGGATTAACTATTGGTTTTTTTATAGCTTTAGGATTAATTATAGCAGGAACAATTTTTGGATTTGATTTAGGGCTTTGGTTTTCTGGAGCTATGTGCTTATTAGCAGCAGGTTCAATTTTATATCAAACGTCACAAATAGTAAATAAATACACTACAGAAGATTATATTCCAGCAGCATTAGGTTTATTTGCTTCTTTAATGTTATTATTCTGGTATATTCTTAGAATATTTATGTCAAGAGATTAAAAAATTAACTTCATTTAAAAAAAGCATCTAATTAATTAGATGCTTTTTTGTTTTCTATGGTTACTCAAAAAGTAATAACCTCTTTGTTTTAATAGTGTTTTTATTTATATATAATAAATTGATTTGCAATTAATTACAAAAAAATATTCCTTACGTGTATGTACTTGATTTTTTAAAAGCGAATTATACTTTTGTCTAGAAGTATAATCTCCCTTTATTTAAAAGACGTGATTTTACGCTACTATACGTTGCCATAAATCTAGAACTTTGTATTGTTCATTTACAGTGTTGCAACCATAAAATTGAATAGGTAGAAGTCGAAAAACCTATAAAAGAGTAGACAAAAAATTATAAATAATAATATTATGGCAAAAGTAAACGTAACAAATATAACAGTAAATGTAAACGAGTTTCAAACAGCGTATACAAATTGTGGATTAGGTACAATACCTGCAGGAACAACAGTTAGTGGAGCTGTTGCAGCTCTTGATTCTAAGTTAAAAAAAGACATTTCAACTGAATGGCCATCAGCATTTCCAACTTATGCGAGTTATCAAGAAGACAGTGCTATCATGGCACCTTGGAAAGATAATATTGGTGGTTCTATACCAAAATGTGTTGTAGATGCTATTACACAAGATTTTGACTCATGGGATTTACCTGTTGATGTAGCTACCATAAAAAATATGGCAAAGCAAATTACACAGGAAGTTGCAAACAATGGAGGGTCAACAGGAACGTTTTTTGGAAAATCTCAATTAGGTGGTGCTGCAACTCTATATTGGGGAGTAGGTTTTGCTACTGCACCAGTGGTTAATAGTCCTGAAGAAATCGGTATTATTTATGCTTTTTCAGCATTAGTAGATTACTAATACTGAATTTGATTTTAAAAAAAAAGGCTGTTTGATTTTTATCATTCAGTCTTTTTTATAAAGTATCATTTTCTAAAGAAACTAACTTGTTTTTCAACCCATAAATCACCAATCCAGCAACATTTTTAGATTCGGTTTTAAGTAACAAATTATTACGATGACCTTCAACAGTTCTTGGGCTAATAAATAATTTTTCTGCTATATCATTAGTCGTTAACTGTTGGCAAATAAGTTCTAAAACCTCTATTTCACGTTTGGTAAAATAAGAGGCGTCAAAATTAGATTTTACTTTTTTGTCTGTAGGGTTTACAAGACTTTCATGAATATATTGCATGACTTCTTCGTCATAATAAAAGCCTTTTTTAGCAACCTCTTCAATAGTTTTAATCATTAATGCAGGAGTACTGTTTTTTGCTAAATAAGCTACAGCTCCAATAGATATCATATTTAATATAAAAGGTTTACTAAAATAACTAGTAAGAGCAATAACCTTTATATCTGGAAATTCTTTTCTAATTAATTTAGTGACTTCAACACCATTAAGTTGAGGCATTTTAAGATCTGTAACTACAATTTCTGGAAGCTCAATAGCGCTTCTTAATAACTGTATTAAATGCTCGCCATTTTCTGCATCAAAAAGAACTTCTATATTCTCATTACTTTCTAAAATAGCTTTAAGTCCTTGTCTAAACAAGAGTTCATCGTCTGCCAATACTATTTTTATTTTATGCTTCATAAATACAGCGGATTATAAATTGACTGCCACTATTTGGTGTGCTTTCTATTTTTAATTTTCCATTTAAAATTTTCACTCTACTCTTAATGTTTTGTAACCCTATTCCAGGTTTTTCTTTAGCTTCTTTAACTGTAAAACCTTTACCGTTATCTTGATATCTTAAAACAAAACCAGTAGCATTTTGTTCCATATAAATTACCAATTCACTAGCTTTTCCATGTCTAATAGAATTGTTAATGAGTTCTTGGACAATTCTAAAAACATGTAATTGATTGGTTTTAGATAATATTGAAAGCGTTTCAATATTGCTTTCAATGTCAATATTGGTATTTGCAGAACATTCTTCAAATAACTCTTCTAAAGCAGCTTTAAGACCAAATTTATCTAAAATTGGAGGTAATAAATCGTGTGCTATTCTTCTAGAACTTTCTAGAGTTCCTGTTGTTATTTCTAAAATTTGCTCTAATGTTTTTCGTTGTTTTTTATTTATAGTTTTATCTACTAATAATACATTTGTAGAAAGACTCACGATATTTAGTTTTGAACTAATAGCATCATGCAAATCTTGAGCAATACGCTTTCTTTCTCTTTCTTGAATATCAATAGAAGTTTGTAATATTTTTTGTTGATTATCTAATTTTAAAGTTGCTTTTTCTAACTCCTTTTGCACTATTTTTTGTCTTGAATAATGAAAGAACAGTATCAGACCTGTAGTTATTAAAACTAAAAATATGATACCATAAACTAAAGCCTGTATGATTATTTTTTTGTTTTCCATAAATTCTTTTTCCACTCAATACATATTAAAATCAAATAACCTACATAAAGTATTTTGTTTATAAACCAAATACCTTTTACTGACATAACACCTTTTTGACTCGCTAAAAAATCGCCTAATATAAAAATCAGTGTACTGGTTGTTAGGTAAATCAACACTCCTGCATTAATATACATATACTTACCTGGTTTAGTCAAAGAATTATATAAATGAATTACAGAGTAGATGACTAATGGTAATGATGTTATTAAAATTTCTAATAAGTTAAACTTATAAAATAAGCTTGGTCTATTTGTGTATTGAATAATTAGGGTTGTAATTACTAGAGTCGATACAATATGTAAATATCTAATTTGTTTTTTTGTAAATAATTCTCGATAAAAAAGAGACAGAAAAACAAATTGTAAAATGAAATAAAAGTGAGATAAAAACAAATTATTTGGACGTTCTACTAATTGAACAATAAGTAAGCTTATTGTTAGTACTAAAAAGGCCGATACTAAATACATTGTATAGTATTTAAGAGCTTTATTTTTTTTATCAATATTATAACTTTTAGCGTATAATATGGTATTAATAAAGACTAATAAAACTCCTAAATAACTAAATATTTCACTAATTGATAGCATTAAAAAAGAGGACTACCTTCGTCACACTCACTTGGACATGGGTCTGTAAAATCAAATACACCACTACCTACTGGGTCGACTAATGCGTTGGAATTAGTTCTTCGTCCTTCTATAATATCGATTATATTTCCTTCTGTGTCTTTAGTAGTACCAACAATAAGTAATTTTTCTCCAAAACCTTCTTCTTGGCTTGGGTCAATTGCCATATATGCTCTTATGCCAGAGTTATTTACTATATCTGTTACTTTGTAAGAACCATCTTGTTCCTTTACTAAAGCACCCATTTCTAGCATACACGCCATTAAATCTAATGCAGGCATTAAAAAAGCTTTAGCATGATTTGGATTTGCAGATTGCCAGTTTTTAGCTAAAGTTTTGGCTCTTTCAATAGGAATGTTTAAAGGCGTTAATAAGCCTAAAGTTTTTAAAGTACTCATAATAATAGAATTTAAATTGATTAATAGACTTTAAAGCTACGTGATATTTTTATTAAAATAACTATCAAATTAAAAAACAGGTATTTCTACTTGATTTCATGTTCGGGTATAATTGCTCTTATATAAGGATGCTATAAATTATAATTTTGGAGTCGTTATTAATCAATTTAAAACTTAAAAAAATATGGAACAGTTTATTGGACAAATTATGATGTTCGGAGGAAACTTTGCCCCAAGAAGTTGGGCACTTTGCGACGGACAGTTATTAGCAATCACGCAATATCAAGCATTATTCTCAATTTTAGGAACCACTTATGGAGGTGATGGAAGAACAACTTTCGGATTACCAGACCTTAGAGGTAGAGTACCTGTACATGCTGGTAGTGAACCAGGTTTGCCAGTTGTAAGATTAGGTCAAAAAGGAGGTGAAGCTACAGTAACTCTTAATGTTAATCAAATACCAGCACATGGTCATAGTGCTGCTATTGAAGCTGTTAGTCCACTTCCTAGAGGTGTTGCAGCTGGACCAAACCCAACGAATGCATATAACGCAGAAGGAGGCGTTTATGCAGAAGGGAAAAATGCTAAAATGGCAGCAGATAGTGTTTCTATTGGACAAACAGGAGGTAATCAAGCGCATGATAATATGCAACCTTTTCAAGGTGTTAATTATATTATTGCTTTAGATGGTTTATATCCATCAAGAAGCTAATTAAAAAAAACAACTTTTAACTAAGGGCATGATGAGTTTAAATTATGCCTTTAGTTTTTATTATTAAACTTTATTATTATGAAAAAAAAATACACTTTAAAAAAAGTAATTACAAATAACATCATGTTTTGTTGCTTACTATTATTTAGCTACTCTGTAAAGGCACAAAACTTGAATTTTACTATTGATACAGCAGTAGATGATGGTGTTAGTATTACAGAAACACTTATAGTAGGTCCTGACACTTATGTTTTGCTAATGGATGTTCCAGGTACTGGAGCAGAAACTATAGTACCTTTATCTGGAACTGATTTAATATTTTATTTAGGTAGTACTACTAGTAATAATACATTTAGTTTGACACTTACTAAAAATGGTAATCCAACAGATTTTAAATTAAACGGAATAGATTATGATACTTTAGAAGATGGGTTTATTTCACTTTTAAATCAAGATGACCAAGAGATTTCATCAAACCAAGAATATTTAGTCGGATCTGGTGCAATCAACATTGACAATGCAAGTAATGCAGCAATTATTACTGAAATTAAAATTATTCAACCAGATGCAACTGATAATACCGATTTTGCATTTCATAATATTGATCTAGATGTTCTTGATACTTTAAGTATAGAAGATGAAGTGTTAAGTGAAGGCGTTAAAATTTATCCAAATCCGTCAAATGGAAATATTACAATTAAAAATTCTGGTATTGCACTAAATGAAGTTATTGTTGTAGATATTAATGGACGTACAATTTTAACTCAAAATTTAAAAGGAGTAACAACAGATAAAAATTTAGATTTAAGTTCAGATTTATCTTCAGGCTTGTATTTTATGACGATTTCTTCTGAAAATACATCAACAGTAAAAAAACTAATTATTAAATAAATTATTACATCAATTAAACTTGAAAAAGGGCTTCTTTAATTTTGAAGCTCTTTTTTTATATCTTAATCTGCCTATCAATTTGTTGGTCTAAAGAAATAAAGGTTTCTGTTCTGGAAACACCTTCAATAGATTGGATTTCGCTATTTAATAAATGCATTAAATGCTCGTTATCCTTACAAAGGATTTTAATTAAAATACTCCAATTTCCAGTAGTATAATGACATTCTAAGACTTCTGGTATTTTTTTAAGTTGTTTTACTGCATCAGGATTACTAATTGCTTTATCTAAATAAATACCAACAAAAGCCATAGTTGAATACCCTAAAACTTTAGGGTTTATAACAAATTTAGAGCCAGCAATTAGTTTAGACTTTTCAAGCTTACGTAATCGTTGGTGGATTGCAGCTCCAGAAATACCAACTTGTCTGGCAATTTCTAAAACTGGTGTCCTAGCATCCTCCATTAATGCACGTAGTATCTTTTTATCTATACCATCTATGATTATGTTGTTATTTGTAGTTTTCAAATCGATTAAGGTTATAGTTTAAAACATAAATGTAATCAAACTATTTTAAACTGAAATTTAAAAACCTAGTTTTTGCTTTAAACGTTTAAAGGATTATAACCTAAATAAGGGACTTCTTGTTCTTTAAAAACTATTCCGTAGTCTTCCAATTCTTTTAAAATAGGAGTATATACTTCTTTAGTAATTGGTATTTGTACTCCTGGTGTTTTGATTTTTCCGTTTAAAATCGCTAATGCAGCTATAGCAACAGGTAAACCAACGGTTTTAGCCATAGCTGTATATGTTTGATCTTCTCCAAGGGTAACCATTGTAGCATCAATTTGATGGTTTTTACCATTTAACTCGTAACCAAATTTATGGTACATTACTATCATATCTTTATCATCTGGAGCTAAAGTCCAGCTGTCTAATAATATTTTTTGTAAGATTTGGGCTGGTGTTGCTTTTTTTAGTTCAACCATTTTTGTTCTACTAAAAATGTCTAACTCTACAAATTTATCCCAAATAATATCATCTTGATCAATTTTTAATGCATGTCTAAATTTAAGCTCTACAGAGTCAGTAGGACTATAAGGTAAAAATGCATTTACAAAATCACGATAACTCATGTTTTCGCTATCATCAATAGTATAGCTATCATCTGTCATGCCTAAAGCAGCAAAGACTTGCCAAGCTCTAGAAAATCCTACGCGACGCATAGTTCCTCTATATAATGTTCTAATGTTTTCTAAACCGTAGACGCTTTGGTATTTTAAAGAATCACGATTTGCATAAGCTTCAAAACGTCCAAAGCCTTCTATTTCTAAAAACTCTGTACGTCTAAACAAACGATTGTATGGTATGTATTTATAAGTGTTTTCTTGAAGAAATTTTGCTGCACCACCTTGACCAGCAGTAACAACGTTTCTTGGATTCCAAGTAAACTTATAATTCCATAGATTATTATCGTCTTCTGGAGCAACTAATCCACCAGTAAAAGATTCAAATAATATAATTTTTCCTCCTTTATCTCTAATACGATCTAAGACTTGCATGGCACTCATATGGTCAATTCCTGGATCTACACCAATCTCGTTCATAAACACTAAACCTTTTGCTTTAGCATCTTTATCTAGCGCTTCCATTTCTTTACTGACGTATGAAGCAGTAACCATGTTTTTTCCAAAAGTGATGCAATCTTTTGCAACTTCAATATGAAATCTGGCTGGTAACATAGACACAACTATATCTGCATTTTTAACAGCGTTTTCTCTAGATGTAGTATTAAAAACATCAAGCATAATAGCTTTGGCATTTGGATGATTTCCAACCATTTTTTTAGCACTTTCTATATTTAAATCTCCAACAGTTATCTGTAAGTTTTCAGATTTAGATTTGTCTAATAAATATTTTATCAAGTAAGAGGTTGATTTTCCAGAACCTATGACTAAAATTTGTCGCATAATTGAGAATTGTTGAGTATTTTTGGACTACGAAAGTAGATAAATTTAGTTGGTATTAAAACCAAAACACATATTTATATGAACAAAAAACTATTAATTTTAGGAAGTGTATTAGGATTGTTAAGTGTCGTTTTAGGTGCTTTTGGTGCACATGGATTAAAAGACTTAATACCTGTAGAATCCATTAAAACCTTTGAAACTGGAGTACGTTACCAAATGTATCATGGTTTATTACTTTTATTTGTTGGTAGCCAAAACCTAATACCATATAAAGCAAAAACAATACTCTTTTATTTAGTATTAATAGGTGTTATCTTTTTTTCAGGTTCTATTTATCTGTTGGCAACAAATAGTGTTACCTCTTTTGATTTTAAAACAATAGGATTTATAACTCCAATTGGTGGTTTACTGCTAATAGTAGGTTGGCTGGTTTTAGTGTTAAATTTTATAAAACTTAAACAGAATAAATAGGTTTTATTTAGTCTATCTCTTTTATAAATTTTAACTTTGCAGTATAAACAACACAAACAAATTATGGTAAACCATACCCAATTTACGAAAACGATTGCGTTAGAGCAATACGGAATCAAAAATGCACAAATTAAATATCAATTATCTCCTGAAGATTTGCAAGAATTGACTATTGAAAAAGGTCAAGGGAAAGAAGCATCTTCTGGTGCTTTAGCAGTTAATACTGGCGAGTTTACTGGACGTTCTCCTATGGACCGTTTTATTGTAAAAGATAGTATTACAGAAGATAAAATATGGTGGGGAAATATTAATATTCCTTTTGATGCTGATCAATTTCAAAAATTATACGATAAGGTAACAGATTACCTATCTAATAAAGAAGTTTTTGTTAGAGATAGTTATGCATGTGCAGACGAAAACTACAAACTTAATATTCGTGTTATTAACGAGTATCCTTGGAGCAATATGTTTGCTTATAACATGTTTTTACGTCCTACAGAAGACGAATTAAAAGATTTTTCTCCAGAGTGGACTATTGTTAATGCACCTAGTTTTATGGCTGATCCAGAAGTTGATGGTACACGTCAACACAATTTTGCGATTTTAGATTTTACTAGAAAGATAGCACTTATTGGTGGTACAGGTTATACAGGCGAAATTAAAAAAGGAATATTTTCTGCTTTAAATTTTATTTTACCTGTATTTAAAAACACCTTACCAATGCACTGTAGTGCAAACGTTGGTAAATCTGGTGATACTGCAATTTTCTTTGGATTATCAGGTACAGGAAAAACAACCTTATCTACAGATCCAGACAGAAGTTTAATTGGAGATGACGAGCATGGTTGGACTGCAGAAAACACTGTGTTTAATTTTGAAGGTGGTTGTTACGCTAAAGTAATTAACCTATCTGCAGAGCAAGAACCAGAAATTTTTAGTGCCATTAAAAAAGGCGCAATTCTAGAAAATGTTATTTTAAATGAAGCTGGAGAAGTTGATTTTGAGGATACTTCTATCACACAAAACACACGTGTAAGTTATCCAATACATCATATAGAAAATATTAGAAAACCATCTATAGGAGAAAATCCAAAAAACATCTTTTTTTTAACAGCAGATGCATTTGGTGTGTTACCTCCAATATCTAAATTAACTCCTGCTCAAGCAGCCTTTCATTTTATATCTGGATATACTGCAAAAGTAGCAGGTACAGAAGCTGGAATTACAGAACCTGTACCAAGTTTTTCAGCTTGTTTTGGCGCACCATTTATGCCTTTACATCCAACAAAATACGCTGAGATGTTAAGCAAAAAAATGAAAGAAGCCAATGTAAATGTTTGGTTAATTAATACAGGTTGGACTGGTGGTTCTTATGGAGTTGGAAGTAGGATTAAGCTTAAGTATACTAGAGCAATGATTAGTGCTGTGTTAAATGGTGATTTAGGATTATATAATTATAAAGACTATCATATCCATTCTGTATTTGGTGTAGCACAACCTAGAACTTGTCCAGGAGTACCAACAGAAGTATTAAGCCCAAGAGCAACTTGGAATGATGATAAAGCCTATTATAAAACAGCATTTAAATTGGCTAACGCTTTTAGAGAAAACTTTGAACAGTTTGAGTCTTATGCTAGCGAAGAAATTAGACGTGGTGGACCACAACGTTATACAGAATAATAGTTAAATTAAGTGTTAACTAAAAAAGCGCAATTTGAATTTTTCAAATTGCGCTTTTTGCTTATGTAATGTAAAGGTTTTTATTTTCCTTTGTTTGCTTTGTCAATGTATTTTTGAAGTGCCATAGTCATAGATGGTGTCTCAGGTGTTGGTGCAGCAATATCCACACGTAATCCTTTTGCTTCAACAGCTTTTATTGTAGTGTTTCCAAATACAGCAATTCTAGTATTATTTTGTTTAAATTTTGGAAAATTTTTAAATAAAGAGTCTATTCCACTTGGACTAAAAAACACTAAAATGTCATAAGTCACATTCTCTAAATCTGAAAGGTCACTAATAACCGTTTTATAAAACACAGCTTCTTTCCAATTAACACCTAAACCATTTAACGTTTCTGGGACAGAAGGTTTTAGTTTATCTGTAGTTGGTAGTAAAAAAGTTTCGCCTTTATATTTTTTAATTAATGGAGACAAATCAATAAAATTACGCTTTCCAACATAAATTTTACGTTTTCTGTACACAACGTATTTTTGAAGGTAAAAAGCAACTGCTTCAGATTGACAAAAATATTTCATGCTATCTGGCACTTTAAAGCGCATTTCTTCTGCAACTCTAAAAAAATGATCTACAGCATTTCTGCTGGTTAAGATTATAGCGGTATAGTTTGTTAAATCTATTTTTTGTTGTCTTATTTCTTTGGAAGGTACACCTTCAACATGAATAAAAGGTCTAAAATCTATTTTCACCTTCTGTTTTTCAGAGAGATCAAAATAAGGCGAATTTTCAATTTTAGGTTCTGGTTGGGAGACTAAAATGGTTTTCACTTTCATATGTTGCTTCATTTAATTCAGACCTAATTTGTTGTAATCATTTTATATAAAACAACATAAGGTGCAATTTCAAGTGCGCAAAGATACAAAATAAAATAAAACAAGCTCTTTTTAAAGGCATTAAGATTATTTTTAATAAATAAAAAGAGCCCAAAAATTAAAATTAAAAATAAAAAACCAACAAGTATAAAAAAGCTAATTTTATTAGGTTTTAGAGTGTAAATTAAAAAAGCATTAATAGGTAATAATAGTAAGCCAATAAAGTTTCTAAAACTTATAGTTTGAAAAAGGTATTTGTCAATAATAGGCTCTATATCTAATACACTAGAGAGTAGTCTTTCAAAAAGGACTTTTAATATTAAGAATAGTCCTATTAAAAAAGAATATTTAAAAATGCTTAATTGAGACACATCATTTTGACCAATATAGCTTAAATAAATAAAAAGTAAAAGACCTAAATTTAAAACTAAATTAGAAAACAGTAAGCCTTCAAAGACATCCAAAAAACGTTGCTCTCTTATATATAAACTAGAATATCTTGAGTTAAAAAGCAAATAAGCAAATTCGTTAAAGCGTTTTGCGAATAATAATTTAGATAGTGCAACTAAAAGTAAACAACCCATTATGGTTAATGTTAAAATATCTACATTGTTAAACTCTCTAAGCATGGTATAAAATTATTGTTTTTTAATAGGAAAACGATTAATAATTTAAGTAATTTTTATAAAAAAGTAATTTTATAAAAATGTACATTTGCCTAAACTTTAACAAGTATTGATGCAGGACGCTGTTGTAATTATACCAACCTATAATGAGATTGAAAATATTGAAGCTATTTTAAGAGCAGTTTTTGCACTTCCAAAAGCGTTTGATGTTTTAGTTGTTGATGATAATTCTCCAGATAAAACTGCAAAGAAAGTTAAGGTTCTTCAGGAAGAGTTTAAGGATAGATTATTTTTAGAAGTACGACAAGAAAAAGCAGGTCTTGGTACTGCATATATCCACGGATTTAAATGGTGTCTAAAAAAAGATTATCAATTTATTTTTGAAATGGATGCAGATTTTTCTCATAACCCTAAAGATTTAGAGCGTTTATATGATGCCTGTCAAAAACAAGGTGCAGATGTTGCTATAGGATCACGCTACGTTAAAGGTGTAAATGTTGTAAATTGGCCATTAGGAAGAGTCATTTTATCTTATGGAGCATCCATGTATGTAAGATTAATTACAGGAATGAAAATTAAGGATGCTACTGCTGGTTTTGTTTGCTACAAAAGACAAGTATTAGAACAACTAGATTTAAACAAAATAAAATTTGTTGGCTACGCTTTTCAAATAGAAATGAAATTTAAAGCGCATTTAAAACGTTTTAAAATTACTGAAGTTCCAGTAATATTTACAGATAGAACAAAAGGAGAATCTAAATTGAGTTCCGGAATAATTTCTGAAGCTATTTTTGGAGTAATTACAATGAAATTGAAAAGTTTATTTAAAAAATAAAGGAATTATGCAACCGAGAATTACACTTATTAAAAATGCAAAAATCGTTAACGAAGGGACTATTTTTAATGGTGACATACTAATTGAAGGAGAATTTATCATTAAAATAGGAAAATCCATTAGTGCAAAATCTGCAGATGTAAATGTTTTTGATGCTGAAGGTAAATATTTAATTCCAGGAGCAATTGATGATCAAGTTCATTTTAGAGAGCCTGGTTTAACACATAAAGCAAATATTGAAACAGAATCTAGAGCAGCAATTGCTGGTGGTATTACTTCTTTTATTGAAATGCCAAATACCAATCCGCAAACCACAACAATAGAGAAACTTGAAGAAAAATTTGAAATAGCATCTAAATCTGCATGGGCAAATTACTCATTTATGTTTGGTGGTACTAATGATAATTTAGACGAAATTTTAAAAGTCAATAAAAAAGAAGTTGCTGGATTAAAATTGTTTTTAGGCTCATCTACAGGTAATATGTTAGTTGATAATCCAGAAATTTTAGAAAAAATATTTACAAGTACAGATTTATTAATTTCTGTCCATTGTGAAGACGAAGCAACTATTAAAGCAAATTTAGCAGTTTATAAAGAACGCTATGGAGATGATATTCCTGTCAACTTTCATCCAATAATTAGAAGCGAAGATGCTTGTTATATTTCATCTTCAAAAGCAATAGAATTAGCTAAAAAAACAGGAGCACGTTTACACGTTTTTCATCTATCAACAGGAAAAGAAACAGCACAGTTTTCAAACAAAACTCCTTTAAAAGATAAAAAAATAACAGCAGAGGTTTGTATCCACCATTTGTGGTTTAGCGATAAAGATTATGACGAAAAAGGAACATTAATTAAATGGAATCCAGCTGTAAAAACAGAAAAAGACAAAGCACAGCTTTTAGAAGCGTTGTTGGATGATAGGATAGATGTAATTGCTACAGATCATGCACCACATACAATAGAAGAAAAGTCTAATAACTATGTAAACGCACCTTCTGGAGGACCATTAGTACAGCATGCTTTGCCAGCTTTGTTAGAAATGCATCATAATGGATTGATTAGTATTGAAAAAATTGTAGAAAAATTTTGCCACAATCCAGCTATTTTATTTGAGGTTGAAAAGCGTGGTTATATAAAAGAAGGGTATTATGCAGATTTGGTTTTGATAGATTTAAATAACCCATGGACAGTAAAAAAAGACAATATTTTATATAAATGTGGATGGTCGCCTTTTGAAGGAACAACTTTTAAATCTAGAATAACACACACCTTTGTAAATGGTGGTTTGGCTTATAAAAATTTTAAATTTTATGATACTAAATACGCTAAGCGCTTAACTTTTAATAGATAATTATTTTGAAAAAACACACTTTTATATACCTTTTAGCTGCGTTATTATTTGTCTCTTGTTATGGAATTGAAAAACCAAACAAACCAGATAATTTAATTAGCGAAGACAAAATGGTTGAGGTATTGGTGGAATTGTCTATAATGTCTTCTGCAAAAGGAATAAATAAAAGAGAGCTTGAAAATAGAGGTATAGTTCCTGATACTTTTATCTATAGAAAACATAAAATAGATAGTATACAATTTGCAAATAGCAATAATTATTATGCTTATGATATTGAAAAATATAGTGATATTTATGCTAGAGTAAAAGATAGTTTAGAAAAACTGAGAACAGCCTTTAAAAAAGAAGACTCTATTAGTAAAGCTAAAAAGCAAAAACGTCTTTTAAAAGAAGACAAGCCAAAAAATTTAAAAAAAACAAATACAATTGATACATCCCAAATTAAAAAAAATCGCCTTCAAAAAAAGAAGAAGTAGCTTTTAAACTATCATCTACAGACTTAAAAGTATAGTTTAAATCTGTCTTTATTTTTTGGTTACTGTATTGGGTTTTAGACATTACAGAATATGCTGTTTGCTTTGATAACTGTCGTCTTTTTCCTGTTAGTTTGTGTTTTAGCCAATCTAACCTCCAGCCAATACCAAGTAAAAATTTTGAAACTTCTTTTTTAGGTGCTTTTACACGTAATAAACTGGCAATTTTATAAATAAAGTCTTTAAAAGACCTGTTTTCTGCAACCAAAATATAGCGTTTGTTTTTAATACTGCTTTGCATAAGTTGCGTCATTACTTTTACAACGTCAAACACATCTACATAACCAGAGCTACCACTTGGATAATATTTCATTCCTTTATAGGTCAATTTAATTAAAGAGCCACTTCCATAATCCCAAATTCCTGGACCTATAATAATTCCAGGGTTTACAATGACAGCATCCAGACCTTCTTGTGTGCCACGCCAAACCTCTAGTTCTGCTCCATATTTAGTAATAGCATAAACGCTATTGTCAAATTCAGGGTTCCACTCTGTGTCTTCCGTAATTAGATTAGTTTCAATTGTTGGTGTACCAATAGCTGCAACAGAACTGATATAACATAGTTTTTTGACTTTGTTACTAATACTTAAATTTACAATATTTGCTGTTCCTTCTATGTTTGTCTTACGTAGTAATTCAAATTTATTAGGTTCAAAAGATACAAAAGCTGCACAATGGTAGACTTTTGTAATGTCCTTAAAAGCGTCAGTTAATTGCGGAATGTCATTTAAGCTGGCTTTAACCCATTCAATTTTATTAAATAAAACCTCAGGAGTTTTAGAGTAATATCCAAAAATACGTTTGACGTTAGCAAATTTCTTTTCATTTCTATAAATAGCACGTATTGGTTGCTCTTCATTTAATAAATGAAATAACAAATGTGCGCCAACCAAACCAGTACCTCCTGTAACTAAAATCATAACCCGAAGGTAATAAATATTAGATATTGTGTGCAGTTTATAACACGATTTTTATCTTTGTGCTTCTATAAAAATCTATAAAATAATTATGGCAAATAATTTTGTTGAAGAATTGCGTTGGAGAGGTATGTTACATACTGAAATGCCAGGAACAGAAAAACACCTTTTAGAGCAAATGAGGAGTGCTTATGTTGGTTTTGACCCAACAGCAGATTCCCTACACATTGGTAATTTAGTACCAATTATGTTATTAGCACATTACCAGCGTTGCGGACACAAACCAGTTGCTTTGGTTGGTGGTGCAACAGGAATGATTGGTGACCCTTCTGGTAAATCTAGCGAGCGTAATTTACTTAATGAAGAGACCTTAAGACACAACCAAGAAGCTATAAAAATACAATTATCACATTTTTTAGATTTTACAAGTGATGCTAAAAACGCTGCAGTTTTAGTAAATAACTACGACTGGATGAAAGACTTTTCATTCCTAGAATTTATAAGAGATGTCGGTAAGCATATAACTGTAAACTATATGATGGCAAAGGATTCTGTTAAAAACAGGATTTCTTCAGAGTCTTCAGATGGAATGAGTTTTACAGAGTTTACATACCAATTAGTACAAGGGTATGATTTTTTACACCTTTACAAAAACATGGATTGCTCTTTACAAATGGGAGGAAGTGATCAATGGGGAAATATTACTACTGGAACAGAACTTATTAGACGTATTGACCAAGGAAAAGGTTATGCAATTACATGTCCATTAATTACAAAAAGTGATGGTTCTAAATTTGGTAAAAGTGAAGGTGGAAACGTTTGGTTAGATGCTAACAGGACATCACCTTATAAGTTTTACCAATATTGGTTAAACAGTAGTGATGAAGATGCAGAAAAATATATTAAAATATTTACTTTTTTAGAAGAAGACACAATTAATAAACTAATTGAAACACATAAAGAACAACCACATTTAAGAAGTTTACAAAAACGATTAGCTGAAGAGATTACAGCAATGGTACATTCTAAAGAAGAGTTATCTAATGCAGAAAAAGCATCAGGTATTTTGTTTAGCAAAGATTTTAAAAATGAAATTAAGCAGTTAAATGAAAACTTGTTTTTAGATGTTTTTGAAGGTGTACCACAAGCAGAAGTAAGCAGAGATAAAATTGAAATTGGTTTAGATATGATTGCTGCATTAGCTGCCGAAACTAATTTTTTAGCCAGTAATGGTGAAGCGCGTCGTGCTTTAAAAGAAAACTCTGTATCTGTAAATAAAGATAAAGTAAAAGACGATTATAAGTTGACTACTGATGATTTAATTAACGATAAATACATCGTTATTAATAGAGGTAAAAAGAGTACTTTTATTATAAAAGTTAAGTAAAATATAAATGCCTGCTTTTTCAAGCAGGCATTTTTAAAGAAAATTAGTTAACCAACTAAAACTAATTTTTCTTTCTCATATTCTAGTTGGTCGATATTTTTTAAAATTCCTTACAAGACCATTAAATTACAACCTCTAATATCACTATTATCAAAACGTCCAATAATTTCAAATTGTTTATTTGGTAATAATCGTCCTAAATCTTGAGTTGCTATAAAAGCACAAGAGTTAATATTTGCTAAGTCAATAATATTAATACCTCCTGTTTTTTTAGTATTAAAAACAGTTAATGCATCTTCTGTATCTCTGGTTAAAACTTTCATCCAAGGAGGACAGTTAAAAACACCGTTTCCTTTGGAGTAGGCTTGGCTTAATAATTCTGTCATACCATATTCGCTATGTATATTATTAACACCAAAACCTTTTTTTAGAAGCAAGTGTAACTCTTCTCTAATTAATTCTTTTCTTTTACCTTTCATGCCACCTGTTTCCATTATAATGGTATTATTAAGGTTAAAAGTATGTGTTTCTATTAAATCTAAAAGTGCAAAACTGACACCTATAAGTAATACTTTTTCATTTTTTTTATCAAGTTTAATTAGTGTATTTTTTAATTCACTTAAATTATTTAAATAAAAGCCACTATCTGGTTTTTTTGAATCTTTAATTAATTGATTAACCATATAAACCAAAGACGACCCTTCACGTTCTAAATAATTAGGTAATAAGGCTAAAACAGTGTAATCTTGAATATTTTCATAAAAATGACTAAAACCTTTTTTAAAACTATATTCATAGATTTTAAGGTCAGTTACATGATGTTTACTGGTTATTTGTCCTGTTGTTCCGCTACTTGTAAAAGTAGTTTCGATGTTTTTTTTATTACTTAAAATTTGATGTGTTTTAAAAAATTGAATGGGTAAAAACGGAATTTGATTTAATTTTTTTACATCACTTGGATTAATATACAGTAGGTCGCAAAATGAACGATAGATTGTATTGTTTTCAAATTGAAAACGAAAGACATCTAAAGCTATTGCTTTAAATTCTGCTTCGCTAGAAATAGAAAATATGTCGTTAGTGTTAATCATTCAGAATAAAAAACAAAAGTATTGAAAATAAAAAAGCGTTACTAATTAGTAACGCTTTTTAAAAATATAAAGTTTGAAGCTTATTGGATAACTAATTTTTTAGTTACTGTAGCATCGTTTTGTTTAATATTTAAAATGTATACACCAGACTTTAAGTTAGACACATTTAATGCAGTGTTATTTAAAGTTTGCTTTAATACTTGTTTTCCTAAGATATCAAAAACAGTTACGTTAATAGCAGCATTATTTGATGTTGCTATATTTACAAAACCTGTATTTGTTGGGTTAGGATATACATTAAAGTTGGCTTGGTTAAAAGCGTTTACAGATAAAACATCGTTAGTATAAACAGCTAATGGGTAAGGTGTAGCAGCAGTTGCGTTAGTTGTTTCTCCATCTAAAGCGTTAGGTCCGCTAAAAGTCCAGTTTGCAACAACAAATGTTCCGTCAGGACCTGTGTTAGTTACTCTATAAGCCCATCCATCTAAATATTCCCAAGCTTCACCAGAACCATCAGTATCTACATCTCCAAAAGTGTCTATTATTGTAGCACCTTCGTATAATTCTATCGAATCATCACCATTGATTCCTACAACACCTGTTGTGTAAGTAGGAGCAAATCCGAAGAAGTTAGTAAATTCTGTAGCTTCTGTAGCTACAAAAATACGGTCTCCAGCAGAAACAGCATCAGCAGGAAAAGTAAATTCTATATTTCCAGCAGAAGATCCTCCACCATTACTTACAGAGCTAATTCCAAATAAACTTAAATCTGCAATATCTGCTAAAGCAACTAATTCGATACCTTTTGGTGTTCCTCCAGGAAGAGGTCCATCATATGCTCCAACTAATACTAAAGCGTTTGTAGCAGCTCCAAAAACATTACCTATTAAGGCAACTGTTTGGTCTGCAGCTGGCGAAGAAGATACTGTAATGTCTCCAGAATAACTATTAACAGCTAATCCAGATGCAAGTCTTACAAAAACTTCTGTGTTTGCAACTGTACCTCCAGTTTGAGCAACGGTTACAGATGGTCCAAAACCTGTTCCTGTAGTTAAAGACACTTCAAAATCTGCAGGAGCAGTAACTGTAATATCTGATGTTAAAAATAACCCTTCAACAAAAATAGACTCTTCGTTAGATGGTCCAGAACCTGTTGCATAATTTAATGCTCCTGGTGTTCCAAAAACACTAAATTGTGGTACAGCTGGAGAAACAGTTCCTGTTAATGCTAAAGTAGCATCTGTTGCTCCCATTGAAGCAGCAGTAATGTCTCCAGAATAAGTATTAGCAGAAAGCCCAGAGACTAATCTTACATAGACAGCAGTTGTACTTGCAGACCCTCCAGTTTGAGCAACTGTAGTAGATGGTCCATAAGGTCCAGCTGCAACATCAGCAACTTCAAAATTTGCTGGAGCAGTTACAGTAATATCTTGTGTTAAGTTTAAACCTGACACATTAAAAGATTGTTCTGTTGAAGGACCATTTCCTTCAAAATAATCTAAACTAGAAACACTACCAGTAATTGTTACTGTAGGTGTCGTATTCATTGTTGTTGTGTATGTTCCAAATGGGACAAGAGAACCTAAGGTAGTTCCACAAGTACCATCTAATAAGTTTTGAGCACCAAAAGTAAAATCTAATGGGTCAAATGCACCTGCATTAGCTGGTACACCATCAACTCTGTAATAGTAAGTATCAACATGTTCCCAAGCAGTACCAGTTCCGTCAACACCATCTTCACCAAATCTATCTTCTACAGCCATAGCTGCATCAACTAATTGAAAAGCATCGTCACCATTACTGCTAATACCAGAATTAGAAACAACGTTTGTAGTAATTCCAAACTCTGCAGATAAAGTAGCACTGTCATTAGTGATATAAGCAAATTCATTTGTAAGTGTTCCTAAACTTGATAAATCCATATTAGATCCAAAGCCACCACCATTTGATTGTCTTTGTAAATTCCAACCAGTAAAATCAATTGTTCCATCCACATAGATTTCTACAGTTCTACCTACAGCTCCAGAACATGGAGAATCAGCATATCCTGTGATCACAGCTTCTTGCGCTAAAGACACAGTAGATATTAAAATTGTTAAAAGTAAAAAGTAAAGTTTTTTCATAATTTAAGTGTGTAAAATTTAGGGTGTAAATATACACAGAAAATTAACTTTAAACCAATAATTTAGAGTACTATAACACAACTTTACAATTAAATAACATCTTTTTAATGCTTTGACTATCAGATTTCTAATTAATTACTGATTCTCTGTTATTTACCAACGTCTAATTATTATCTGTATGTTATATAATTGTTATTAATTTTTTATAAACAGATAGTTTTGTTAATAATTTTATCTTTACATTAATAATCACGATGATAATTCAAGATTTAATTCTATGAAATTTCCTTAATAAGTATTTATTTTTCAAAAGAATGACTACTTTATGGAAGTACCATGTGACCGATAAAGAATAATAGAATAGACACATGAATAAAAAAGGTATTAAAATTCTTTTAGTAGATGATGAGCCAGATATTTTAGAAATTGTTGGGTATAACCTAACTAATGAAGGCTATCAAATAGTGACAGCTAAAAATGGTATAGAAGCTATAAAAAAAGCAAAAAAAGAAAAGCCACAACTTATTATATTGGATGTGATGATGCCAGAAATGGATGGTATTGAAGCTTGTGAAGCTATAAGGAAAATACCAGAATTAAGTGCTACTCTTATTACATTTTTAACTGCACGTGGAGAAGATTACTCTCAAGTAGCTGGATTTGATGCAGGTGCAGATGATTATATTACAAAACCAATTAAACCTAAAGTTTTAGTAAGTAAAGTAAAAGCATTATTACGACGATTAAAAGCTGAAGAAGAAAGTAAAGATTTATTACAAATAGGTAATCTTGTTATAGACAGAGAAGAGTATAAGATAATTTTAAACGATGTCGAGATAATTTTACCAAGAAAAGAATTTGAACTATTATCTTTGCTTGCCTCCAAACCTGGAAAAGTATTTAAAAGAGAAGATATTTTAGATCAAGTTTGGGGTAATGAAGTTGTTGTAGGTGGACGTACTATTGATGTGCATATTAGAAAGCTACGCGAAAAAATAGGCGACAATAGCTTTAAAACAGTAAAAGGAGTTGGTTATAAATTTGTTGAATAGTTGAAACTAAAAAAGACATATAAATTTGCATTAAAAACTTCGTTTTTAATCACTATTTTTTTAACGCTCTTAATGGGTGTTTTTTTATATGTGTTTTATACAATCAATGTTTTTAACCTTTTTTTGTTTGCTGTCATAACATTTTTATTGTCATTTTTAGTCACTCAATATCGTGTAGAAAACTTTATATATAAACGTATAAATCAAATTTATAAAGATTTAACCCTTCTAGAGTCTGCAAGTTTTAGTAAAGAAAGTATAACAACAGATATGGCTACGCTTACAAAGCAGATAGACCAATATGCAAAAGACAAAAAGTTAGAAATAGAAACTTTAAAAGTTAGAGAAGAGTACCGTAAAGAGTTTATGGGAAATGTATCTCATGAATTAAAAACACCTTTGTTTACAGTCCAAGGTTATCTAGAAACCTTATTGGATGGAGCTATGGAAGATCCTAATGTTGCAGATAAGTACCTAAAACGCGCTACTAAAGGTGTCGAGCGTTTAGTATATATTGTTGATGATTTAGATATGATTACCAAATTAGAGGTAGGAGATCTTAGGTTAGATGTTAAAAATTTTGATATTGTTGCACTAGTTGAAGGTGTTTTTGATCTGTTAGAAATGAAAGCTTCTAAAAAGAAAATAACCTTAACTTTTGATACAGATTATAATGAACCTATTTTGGTAAAAGGAGATCAAGAACGTATCCAACAAGTTTTGACTAATCTGGTGGTAAATTCTATTAAATATGGAAGAGAAAAAGGAACAACAGAAATTAGTATAGAGCGATTAATAAAAAATAAAGTTATTGTTAGAGTAACAGATAATGGAGAAGGGATAGAAACAAAATATATCCCAAGATTATTTGAACGCTTTTTTAGAGTCGATAAAAGTGGATCGCGTAAAGTTGGTGGTTCTGGTTTAGGTTTAGCTATCGTTAAGCATATTATTGAAGCGCATGACGAAAAAATCTATGTGGAAAGCGAAATAAACATTGGAAGCGAGTTCTCTTTTACGTTAGAAAAGGCGGAATAAATCTTTAAAATTTATTACATTAGTAAAACTATTAAGACCAGAATAATCTGTAATACGATTTAGTTGCTTTAATGAAAATTCATCTTGATTACAACTAGGTACCATTTTTTTATCATCTAAATATTTAGCTAAATATTCTTGTTCAGATTGTCCAGGAGTTGGAATAAAAAATGCCCTTTTACCTAGTTTAGCCAAATCCATAATAGTAGTATAACCTGATCTAGAAATAATAATTTCGCTATTATTAATCGCATTTTGTAATTCTTTGGTTTGCATAAAATTGTAAATGGTAAGTAGGTTGTCATGCGTTATTGTATGCTCAGATTCAATTTTACCTTTAACAAATAAGATAGATTTCTTATTATTTACTAATTCTTTCATTAATTTTTTCTCCAGAATAGTGCGTTGTGGTTCAGGACCAGAAAGCAATACTAAAATATCGTATTTTGGTTTAGTATCTATTTTTTTCAACCGACTTAAAGGACCAATATATTTAATTTTTAACTTTTTGTTTTTAAAATCATGACCTAGTTTTCCACTTAAATTTGGTTCATTTTCAAAATCCGGAATCCAACATTCATTAAATTTATTTAAATATCTGTCATGAAAAAATGTACTTACTCTTGTAGTGCTTCCACTTAAAACATTTAATTGGTGCGTAATAAAAACAGATGGGATTTTTTTAGAATAAACACCTAATCTATTGTCAGAAATTATACCTTTAATAGTATAATCTTGTATTATTTTTTTAACAGCTTGCCTTTCGTCTTTAATAGCCTTTTTAATTTTTGGTAATTGCCAAAACATTATCCATTTAAATCTCTTTTTAGTTTTTGAATATTTAATATTGTAAGAGGGTAATTCTATAAAAACAAGCGTTTTAAATTCTTTTTTAAGTAATTGTAAAGCTTGCCCATCACTAGCAATAATGGGCTCAAACCCTTCATTAATTAAACCATTAATTATAGGAATGCAACGTGTAGCATGACCAATTCCCCAATTTAGAGGTGCAACAAGAATTTGTTTTTTCATTAAAAAGTATACTAAATTCAAAGGTAACTATAATAGAGCTAAACTATATTTCCTTAATTTTACGCCTTAAATAAGAAATAACAGTGGGAAGTAAAAATAAACAAAAACGATTTAGAGAAAACGAAACCTTTGAAAACGTATTCCAACCAACTAGAGAAGAATTGGTCGATGCAGTATATGAAAACAAAGGACAGTGGAATAAAAAAGTGTTTAAAAACAACAACCCATTAGTCTTAGAATTAGGTTGTGGTAAAGGAGAATACACAGTAGCTTTAGCCCAAAAATACCCAAATAAAAATTTTATTGGAATCGATATTAAAGGTGCGCGTTTTTGGAGAGGAGCAAAAACTGCAACAGAAAAAAAACTACCTAATGCTGCATTTTTACGTACACAAATAGAGTTAATAGAATCTGCTTTTGAAGAAAACGAAGTCGACGAAATCTGGATTACTTTTCCAGATCCTCAAATAAAATATAAGCGTACTAAACACAGGATGACTAATTCTCAGTTTTTAAAACGTTACAAAAAAGTCCTTAAACCAGATGGGATAATGAATCTTAAAACTGATTCCGAGTTTATGCATGGTTATACCTTAGGATTATTACATGGAGAAGGACACGAGGTGTTATATGCCAATCATAATGTCTATTTGCAAGAAGGAAGTCCTGAAGAAGTTACTAGCATACAAACACATTATGAAAGCATCTATTTAGAGCAAAACAAACCAATTACGTATATTAGATTTAAAATTAACTAACTATTGAATTTAACAATCACCTTTTTTTTAAGCATGCTTGTCGCATTTGTTGGAGTGATTCCACCTGGATTACTTAATATGACAGCAGCAAAAATTGGAATAAAAGAAGGCTATAGTCGTGGTTTGACTTTTTCAATTGGTGTATGTGTGGTTGTTGTTATCCAAACATTAATAGCAGTTACTTTTGCAAGATATTTAAGCAAACATCCAGAAATTGTACAAGTATTACAGCGTGTTGCATTTGTTATATTTGTATTAATAACTATTTACTTTTTGCTTTTAGCAAAAAAAGAACAAAAAGAAATCTTAAAAGAACCAAGAAAAAGTAAACACAGCCAATTTTTTTATGGTATGTTTTTATCTGCTTTAAATGTATTTCCTATTCCGTATCAAGCTTATATGAGCATAGCTTTAGCTAGTTTAGGATGGTTAACGTTTGATAATATTAGTATCACATCTTATGTTGCAGGTGCAGCAACAGGTACATTTGTAATGTTGTATCTGTATGTGTTTTTCTTTAAGCGTTTAAAAAGTAAACGTTTACAGTCGCAAAAAACTATGAACTATATTATAGGAGGTATTACTGGAATTATATCTATCATAACCTTAATAAACATCATTAACACTTTATAAAATTATGAAGCCAGAAACGCTTAATTTTTTTGATAAAGTATATGAAGTAGCACGACAAATACCCTATGGACGTGTGACTAGCTATGGTGCAATTGCTAATTTTTTAGGCGCAAATAGAGGAGCCCGAATGGTTGGCTATGCCATGAATGGATCACATAGTAAAGATGTGCCAGCGCACAGAGTGGTAAACCGTAAAGGTTTATTAACAGGAAAGCATCATTTTGATGGCACTAACCTAATGCAACAATTATTAGAAAGTGAAGGCGTTATAGTTATAGAAAACCAAATCCAGAATTTTGATGAGGTCTTTTGGAGTCCATCAGAATTGCTTTCGGAATAGTTTTTGTTGCTTAATTAAAATGAAAAATGTATTCTTTACTATCCTTATAATCTTTCTTTCTTTTTCAGCTTGTAAAAAGAAAAACCCATTAAAACTTCCTGTTTTAATAACTTCAGAATATGATACTATTATACAAGTGAATTCTAAAGAAATGATGATTTCTGAGCCTATTGTTTATGGTGTTAATGTAAAGGATACTTTAAAGCTTTCAGGTTCATTTGATTATTTTACAAATGATTATAGAGAACCATTACTGAACGATTTAAATAATGAAGCAGATAGCATCATGATTTTTGTAGATACAAGTCAATTAAATTTTCATACTAATGAAATGAATTTTTACTCTTTAATTCCTCCGCCTCCACCACCTCCTATTAATTATAAAGAATCTTCTGACGATATTGAAGAGTATGATTATTCATATGATACGATACAATTAATGAAGCTCAGAACACTAAGGGAAAGAATACATTATAAAACTTTACCAGTTTATATATTCAATAATTCTGAATCTGACAGAGTTATTTCTAAGCCTATAGTTAACGGTGATTTATTTATGCAAGTTCAAGCAAAAGATAAAAACAGAAATTGGAAACCGATAGAATATAATTATGTTCCAGGGTTTATTTGTGGAACAGGTCATAGAGATTATTTACTTAAATCAAAGCGTTTTATTGTGTCTACAATTAAGAAGTATTCAGGAGATTATAAGACTAAAATGAGAGTTAAGTTTATGTCACAAGAAAAAATATATTATTCCAATGAATTTGATGGAGCAATAAATTATTCTCAATTTAAAAAAGTAGAATCGGTAATTTCTATGGAGAAAAGGTTTCCAGACTCTATAAATGGACAGGCATATTACAAAAGAAAACTTATATTTCTTAATTATGATTAAACATCCCATTATCATCTATAAACCATCATAACTTCCCTTTATAACACCATAAAAAACATCAAACCAACCACTTTATTCTTCAAGGTTTATGTAGTATATTTGCACTTTAGAATCATTCTGAATTAGTTAATAATTACCAAGAGTTGGTTTTGAGAATTCGACCAAAGTCCCAGTTCTCTTTTCTAATCTCTTTTTTCTAGCAAAAAAATGAAATTAAACAAACAAGATATACTTAAAGCATTACAAACCATAACAGTACCAGGAGAAGGACAAAATATGGTAGATAGTGGAGCAGTAACTAACGTTGTAACATTTGCAGACGAGGTTATAGTAGACATTACAATAAAAAACCCAGCGCTTCAGGCACGTAAAAAAACGGAAGTAGAAATACTTAAAACCATCCATGAGCAGGTTTACCAAAAAGCTAAAATAAAAATAAACGTAACAGTTAATGCACCAGAAAAGTCAGCACCAAATGTTATAAAAGGAAAACACATTCCTGGTATTAAAAATATAGTTGCAGTAGCATCTGGAAAAGGTGGTGTAGGTAAATCTACAGTAACTGCAAACCTAGCAGTAACATTAGCAAAAATGGGCTTTAAAGTTGGTGTGTTAGATGCGGATATTTACGGACCATCAATGCCAATCATGTTTGATGTAGAGAATGAGCGTCCACTATCTACAACAGTAGACGGTAAATCAAAAATGAAACCTGTAGAAAACTACGGAGTTAAAATACTATCAATCGGCTTTTTTACAAAGCCAGACCAAGCAGTCGTTTGGCGTGGACCTATGGCAGCAAAAGCATTAAATCAAATGATTTTTGATGCAGCTTGGGGAGAATTAGATTTCTTGCTAATAGACTTACCACCAGGAACAGGAGATATACACCTAAGCATCATGCAATCGCTACCAATAACAGGAGCAGTAATAGTAAGTACACCACAAAACGTAGCATTAGCAGACGCTAAAAAAGGAGTAGCAATGTTCCAACAAGACAGCATAAATGTGCCAGTTCTAGGAATTATAGAAAACATGGCATACTTTACGCCAGCAGAACTTCCAGACAATAAATATTATATCTTTGGTAAAGAAGGAGCAAAACACCTAGCCGAAGACCTACAAGTACCACTTCTAGGAGAATTACCGTTAGTGCAAAGCATTCGCGAAGCAGGAGACGTTGGTCGTCCAGCAGCAATGCAAACAGGTACACCTCTAGAAAAAGCGTTTGAAACAATAACGCAAAACGTAGTGCAGCAAGTAGTGGACAGAAACGATAATCTTCCGGCTACCGAAGCAATTAAAATAACTACTATGGCAGGATGTTCTGCAGTTAATAAAAAATAAATGACAACAGAAGAACTAAGATTAAACGTAGAAAAAGCACTAGAAGAAATCCGTCCATTTTTACAAAGCGATGGAGGAGACATCACACTTCTATCCATAGAAGATAACGAAGTCAAAGTGCAATTAGAAGGCGCATGTACCTCATGTAGTGTCAATCAAATGACCTTAAAGTCAGGTGTAGAAATGACCATCAAAAAGTACGCACCACAAATAGAACGTGTAATCAACGTTGCGTAAAACATAATTTTTGGCGTTACCACAAGGGTCAGGCTCTCGCTACTCGCTCTCTGCGAGGAGCTCAGACAAACCGCTCCATCCTTAACGCAGGCAAAAAGCTAACAAAAGTCATAAAACGTAACCTTTGTTCATTTTACCTTTGTATCAAAATTAAATTTCATGATTAAAACAGACATATTAATAATAGGTGCAGGACCAACAGGTCTTTTTGCAGTCTTTGAAGCAGGATTATTAAAACTTAAATGTCATTTAATAGACGCATTACCACAAGCAGGTGGACAATGCTCAGAAATATATCCAAAAAAACCAATTTACGACATACCAGCATATCCAGAAATTCTTGCAGGAGATTTAACCCACAAGTTAATGGAGCAATGCAAACAATTTGAACCAGGATTTACACTTGGCGAGCGTGCAGAAACTATAGACAAGCAAGACGATGGTACATTTATAGTAACCACCAATAAAGGCACAAAACATCATGCACCAGTAGTTGCAATAGCAGGAGGATTAGGTAGTTTTGAACCACGTAAACCATTAATAGATAATCTAGCAAATTACGAAGACAAAGGTGTTGAGTATATAATAAAAGAACCTGAATTTTACAGAGACAAAAAAGTAGTCATAGCAGGAGGAGGAGACTCTGCTTTAGACTGGAGTATTTTTCTAAGCGATGTCGCTTCAGAAGTAACACTAATCCATAGACGTAGCGAGTTTAGAGGACATTTAGATTCAGTAGAAAAAGTACAAGAATTAAAAAACGCTGGAAAGATTAATCTAATTACACCAGCAGAGGTTGTTGGAGTAGAAGGAGATAATAAAATCGAATCCATTACCATAAAACAAGGTGATGACACCTTTAAAAAAGAGTGTGATCATTTTGTGCCACTTTTTGGACTATCACCAAAATTAGGACCAATAGCAAATTGGGGATTAGAGATAGAAAAAAATGCTATAAAAGTTAATAATGCATTAGATTATCAAACCAACATACCAGGCGTTTTCGCAATAGGAGACGTTAATACGTATCCAGGAAAACTAAAATTAATCCTTTGTGGATTTCATGAAGCAACGCTAATGTGTCAATCTGCTTACCAAATTATCAATCCTGGCAAGAAATATGTAATGAAATATACAACAGTTTCTGGAGTAGATGGTTTTGATGGTACACGTAAAGAAGCACCAAAAGCTGTAGTTAAAAAAATTGAATAAAAAACAGTAATGGAAGTACAAGATATAAATATAAAAATTACAGACAGAGATGGTGTAACACATGACGTTGTAGCACCAACAGATATGGCAATGAACCTTATGGAAGTAGTACGTAGTTACGAGCTTGCTCCAGAAGGAACTATAGGTGTTTGTGGTGGTATGGCAATGTGTGCAAGTTGCCAATGTTATGTTTTAAGTGAAACAGAACTACCAGAAATGCAAGACGATGAAGAAGCCATGTTAAGCGAAGCTTTTGATGTTAAAGACAATTCTCGTTTAGGATGTCAAATCCAAATGACTCCAGAAATGGAAGGTTTGGAGGTAGAGTTAGCTCCAGAATCTTGATATATGACAATAAGATTTAAAGAAGAGGATAACAAAGGAGTTAGCGTTATAAGAATAGTTTCTGTTTTAGCTAATTTGAATGGGAACTCTTTAAGCGAAATGGAGCCATTAATAAAAGAATATAGAGATAAGGGAAGTTTTAGTATTCTTATTAAGAAAGACACATTGTTAAAACATCTAGAAGAAGATTTTGATTACCATAAAATTAAATTTTTAGTAGAATAGTTTTTACACAATTCTATAATCTACCAATCGTTTAGGACCTTCCAATAAAACCCTAACAATTTGTAAAGTACCATCTTCTTTAGTAGCAATTTGCCATTTTATTAAAGAGATAGCTCCATTTTCAATTTCAATTCCAGTAATACTTCTAGGATGGACACAGCTACCATCATTAAAAAAAGCAACGTCTCCAGGCTCAGGAAAACGTGGTCTGTGTGTATGACCAACAATGGTTATTAAGTTGTTTTTTGCGGTAATCCATTTTTTGGTTCTGCGTTCAACTTTTATTAATTCTTTGTAGTTTTTTGCAGGACTTGTTGGGTCTGCAATTCCCATAACATTTAAAGGTTTCCAAAGTACACGTACCATAAATCTACTCCATTTCCAAAAAGTGTAATTCCACCAATCTGCTTGATGTCCATGGGTTAAAAAAACTTCTTGTTGTGTGTCTTTATGTTTTAATATTATAGCTTCGTTGTATTTTATATCTCCAAATAATTTTACTTCCTCTCCAACTTTTGGGTCAAAATAGGTGGATAGATTTTTTTTGACATATTCTGGATTTCTGTAAACCATATCATGGTTTCCCCAAATCATATGCAGTCTATTATCCTCATGAAATTGTTTCATAAGCATATAAACATTTTTATGAGCATTTAAAATAGATTTAAAAGAGAGGTTTTCCCAAAGTTCATCACCATCACCAAGTTCGGCATAATTAAAACCTTCATCAAAATAATGCTTTAGTGCGTGATAATATATATTTCTGTTATTTGAAAAATCATCAGCAAAACTATTGTCACCACGATGACAATCGCTAAATAGTATAAATTTTGAATCATCATCAAACTCTAACACTTTAGCCTCTTTATAAGCTTTATCTAATTTCTTTTTTCCTGAAAACATATAAGTAAAAATAGTATAAAAAAAATACGCATCAAATAGATGCGCATTTTATATTATTAAGGTTTAGAAAAACTCAAAAATATTTTATTTTAATATTTTTAACGATTCCGTCAGAGTAAGTTGCCAAAAGTACCTTAGTGACTTATTTAAAAGCGTTAAGTCCAGTAACGTCTAAACCAGTTATTAGTAAATGGATGTCGTGTGTACCTTCATATGTCACAACACTTTCAAGATTCATCATATGTCTCATAATACTATATTCTCCAGAAATACCCATTCCGCCTAACATTTGTCTAGCATCACGAGCAATTTTTAAAGCCATATCTACATTATTTCTTTTCGCCATAGATATTTGTGCTGAGGTCGCTGTACCGTTTTCTCGCATTACACCAAGTCTCCAAGCTAAAAGCTGTGCTTTAGTAATTTCAGTAATCATTTCTGCTAGCTTTTTTTGTTGTAGCTGAAATTGTCCAATTGGCTTACCAAATTGGATGCGTTCTTTACTATAACGTAAAGCAGTATCATAACAGTCCATTGCTGCTCCAATTGCTCCCCAAGCAATACCAAAACGTGCAGAATCTAAGCAACCTAAAGGTGCTCCTAATCCAGATTTGTTTGGTAATAAGTTTTCTTTTGGGACTTTGACATTGTCAAAAATAAGTTCGCCAGTTGCAGACGCACGAAGTGACCATTTATTGTGTGTTTCTGGCGTTGTAAAACCTTCCATACCACGTTCTACAATTAAACCATGTATACGACCTTCTTCATTTTTAGCCCAAACTACAGCTATATTACAAAATGGCGAATTTGATATCCACATTTTTGCACCATTTAAAAGATAATGGTCACCCATATCTTTAAAGTTAGTTACCATTCCACCAGGATTACTACCATGGTCAGGTTCTGTCAAACCAAAACTACCAATCCATTCACCAGAAGCTAATTTTGGTAAGTATTTTTGGCGTTGTGCTTCGTTTCCGTATTTCCATATAGGATACATTACTAAAGACGATTGTACAGACGCTGTACTACGTACACCAGAATCTCCACGCTCAATCTCTTGCATAATTAATCCATAAGCAATTTGGTCTAATCCAGCTCCTCCATATTCAACTGGAATATAAGGTCCAAATGCACCAATCTCTGCTAATCCTTTAACAATTTGTTTAGGGAATTCTGCTTTTTGAGCATAATCTTCTATAATAGGCGAAACATCACGCTTAACCCATTCTCTAGCAGCATCACGTACTAATTTGTGTTCTTCAGTTAAAAGTTCGTCAAGATTGTAATAATCTGGAGCTTCAAATAAATCTGGTTTCATTTAAGTCTGTGTTAGAATAAACTAATTTGTGTAGTTTATTATTCAAAAACAAAAATAACGAAATCGTTTGCAGAACGCAATTATTATTCTACATTTTAAGATAAAAATCTTTAGTTAGATTTATGTAGTTGTCTGTATATTGGTGTCTTGCGGTTTCAATAATAAGTGACTCAGTTTTTATTTCGCTTTCGCGGAAAGAGAACATCATCAAACTTCTTTTAATTTCAGAATCTGGAGTCCCTTTTACATGTAAAATACTATTTGGAAATAGTTTAAAAGCTTTAGCTAATTTAATAAAACTAGATTCTTCTTTAAAAGGAATAATAACAGAAAACATTCCATTTTCTGAAAGTAATTGCGCAACACTTTCTAGTAAATGATCAAAAGGTAAGGCGTCTGTAAAACGTGCTAAATCACGTTGTGCGTTTTCTGTTTTATAGTCCTCAGAATAAAAAGGTGGATTAGAAATGATGAGGTCGTATTTATCATCAATTTCTTCTGTAAATTCTGCTAAATCTGCATGATAACAAAAAAGTCTATCACTCCAAGGTGCGTTTTCAAAATTGTCAACACATTGCTCATAAGCTAAGTCATCAACTTCTATAGCATCAATTACTTGCGCATTACTACGTTGTGCAAGCATTAAAGACAAAACTCCAGTTCCTGCACCAATATCTAAAACAGAAAAAGGGTTTGCTTTTAATGATGTCCATGCACCAATCAAAACACTATCTGTACCAATTTTCATGGCGCATTGGTCTTGGTTTACAGTAAATTTTTTGAATTTGAATGGTTTATTCATGTTGTGCTATTCTTCCAAGTACAAATCGATTAGTCCTTCTGGAGTTTCAACAATTATTGTTTTATTTGGCTTGTCAACTTTTGAGATAAACTCGTCATTCATTGGTATTAAAATTTCAATACCATCTCTGTCAATTTCAAATAAAGATTGTGCTGTAGAGTCGTTTACACCAGTAATAATACCTACATGACCAAAATTTTTGTCTTCTATATTGAAACCAATAATTTCATGAAAATAAAATTTATCATCTTCTAATTCTGGAAGAAAACTAAGAGGTAAGTAAATCTTACTTTTAATTAATGAATCTGCATCAGCTTCAGTGTCTACATCTTCAAATTTTACACGTAATAATTCAGATTTATGTAATTGAGAGCTTTCAATAAAAAACGGAACAAGGTTACCTCTTAAGTCTATAAGAACCGAATCTAAATTCTCATATAAAGCAGGCTCGTCAGTATCTAACTTTATTAGTAACTCACCTTTAAAACTGTATTTTTTAACAATTTTCCCTAAAAAGAAGCAGTCTTTAATATTCATATAAATGTTTTTTGCATAAAAAACTCCGATAAAAAATTATCGGAGTTTAAAAGTATAAAAAAATAATTTTTTATTCTTCTTCGTTAGATCCTTTTGCTTCATCTGCAGGAGCTTCTTCAGCTACTACTTCTTCAACAACAGGTGCGTTTGCTGCAATTCTTGCTTCATTTGCTGCTTTTTCTGCTTCAAAAGCTTTCACTTTTGCTTCAGCTTCAGCTTTAGATAAACCATCTTTTTTAGCTTCAACCTTACTTGCTTTTTCTTCAACCCAAGCATTAAACTTTGCTTCTGCTTGTTCTTCAGTTAAAGCACCTTTTCTAACACCTCCAGCTAAATGGTTTTTAAGCATTGCTCCTTTATAAGATAAAATTGCTTTTGCTGTATCAGTTGGTTGTGCACCATTCTGTAACCATTGCACTGCTCCATCAATGTTTAGTTCGATAGTTGCAGGATTTGTGTTTGGATTGTAAGCACCTAGTTTTTCTAAGTATTTACCATCTCTTTTTGCTCTAGCATCTGCTGCTACGATCCAGTAATAAGGTTTTCCTTTTTTACCGTGTCTTTGTAATCTAATTTTTACTGACATAAATAATTAATTTGTGAGGTACGCGACCTCGATTATTAATAAGTGTGCAAATATAGTCTATTTTTTTAATTTTCAAGTTTTTAATGTAATTCTATAAATTAAAATTAATTTATTCTATTTTTGATGTCGCATAAAAGTATTAAAATGAAAAGAATAACAATCTTATTAGCGGTATTACTGACATTATCATCATGTGGAGAGGAATTAGTTTTTAATAGTCCTGCTTTTATTGGTAATAATGGAGACGAATTATGGGAAGCTACCACGTATAGAGCTAACGTCGATGATTTAGGGTATTTAACAATTACTGGAGTTAGAAACTCAGAAACGATTAACCTTAGAACAGATAATACTATTGAAGGTGATTATAATCTTGGTAATGAAGTATCGTCTGCTATTTATGAAGATGCGTTAGGAACTGTTTATTCAACCAATAGTGTTCCACATCCTAGTGTTCAAATTTATCCTGCTGAAGGAACAATAACAATTACAGAGTACAACTTAATTGAAAGAACGGTTTCTGGAACATTTTTCTTTCATGCGTTTGATAATACAGGGTTAAACTCAGAAAATTTTAATAAAGGTTATTTTTATAATGTGCCAATTTTAAGCATTGGTGTTGTTGATACTACTGGGCAAACAATTGCATGTCAAAATGCTTCTGCAGTTGTACTAACTACACAAACAAATTTAGATAATGTAGATCCAACAGGAACAGATTATACACCATTTTGTGTTGCCTATAAAACAGCACTTCAAGTTAAAAAACAAGCGTGTGGAGATCCTGATGGTTCTATCCAAGATTTAATTAATGGTCTAGGAGATTGCTCTAATTAATAATAGAAACAACAAACAAAAAAGCCAGCGCATTTGCGTTGGCTTTTTTGTTTACAACTGTTTATAACTTCACTTTAAAAAAGCGAATATTCTACGTATTTTTATTGGCTAATATTTTTAAACAGAAATTCAAAAAATCAAGAATGTATTTAATCTTTGATACCGAAACAACAGGTTTGCCTAAACGTTGGGATGCACCAATTACTGATGTAGATAATTGGCCAAGATGTATCCAAATTGCCTGGCAATTACATGATGATATGGGTAATTGTATCGAGAGTCAAGATTATTTAGTAAAGCCCGAAGGTTTTAATATTCCTTATGATGCTGAAAAAATTCATGGAATTTCTACAGAATTAGCACAAGAAAAAGGTGTGCCTTTATTAGAAGTATTAGAAAAATTCAACATAGCATTAAGTAAAACCAAATTTGTAGTAGGTCAAAATGTAAAGTTTGATTTAAATATTATGGGAGCCGAGTTTGTGCGTGAGGATATTGCAAACCAGCTTCAAGAGCTACCTGTTTTAGATACCTGTACAGAACATACAGCGTCTTTATGTCAGATTCCTGGTGGACGATATGGAAAATTTAAATTGCCAACGTTAACAGAATTACATCAGTTTTTGTTTAACCAACCTTTTGCAGAAGCACATAACGCAACAGCAGATGTAGAGGCAACAACGCGCTGTTTTTTAGAATTAATAAGAAGACAACAATACACTAAAGAACAATTAGACGTTCAGCCAGATTATTTCGAAAATTTTAATCGAGAAAACCCGCAAACCATTCAGTTAATTGGTTTAAAGCACATTAATCTTAAAAAAGAAAGTGCAAAAATCAATGAACGTCTTCAAAAAAAACAAGCCACAGATGTTTCTTCAGATGTATTAGAAGACAATATTCAAGAGCTAAAGACAGCTAATTTTGTGCATTTGCACAACCATTCTCAGTTTTCGGTATTGCAATCAACAATGAGTGTTCAAAACTTGATTGCAGAAGCAGCCTCACATAATATGGAAGCTGTAGCATTATCCGATCATGCCAATATGATGGGAGCATTTCACTTTGTTAATGCAGCTAATAAACACAATAAATCTGTTGAAGCTAAAATTGCTGAAGCAGAAGCTAAAGGAGAAACAACAACTGTAAAAAAAATAAAACCAATTATAGGTTGCGAGTTTTTTGTTTGCGAAGATCATTTAGATAAAAGCAGAAAAGATAATGGTTATCAGATTGTTTTAATAGCAAAAAACAAAAATGGGTATCATAATTTAGCAAAACTATCTTCTCACGCTTTTGTTAATGGGTTTTACTATTTACCAAGAATTGATAAAAAACTAATTGAACAATACAAAGAAGACTTAATTTGCTTGACAGGAAACCTTTATGGTGAAGTACCAAGTAAAGTATTGAATGTAGGAGAAAACCAAGCAGAAGAAGCTTTGCTTTGGTGGAAAGAGCAATTTCAAGACGACTTGTATATAGAGTTGATGCGTCATAATCAAGAAGATGAAAATCGTGTTAATCCAACATTAATTAAGTTTTCTAAGCAACACAATATTAAGCTTGTTGCTACAAATAATACCTATTACGGAAAAAAAGAAGATGCTAATGCACATGATATTTTATTATGCGTAAAGGATGGAGAAAAACAAGCAACACCAATAGGTAGAGGACGTGGTTATCGTTACGGTTTACCAAATCAAGAGTACTACTTTAAGTCTTCTGATGAGATGAAGACTTTGTTTAAAGATGTGCCACAATCTATCACAAATATTCAAGAAGTTGTAGATAAAATTGAAAGCTACCAGCTAGCTAGAGAAGTATTATTACCTGCTTTTGATATTCCTGATGAGTTTGTAAAAAAGGAAGACGAAGAAGATGGAGGAAAACGAGGAGAAAATGCTTTTTTAAGACACCTTACCTATGTTGGAGCCAAGAAAAGATATGGAGACGAACTGTCTGAAGAAGTTACAGAGCGTTTAGATTTTGAGCTTGAAGTCATTCAAAACACAGGATATCCAGGTTACTTTTTAATTGTTGAAGATTTTATTAGAGAAGCCAGAAACATGGATGTGTCTGTAGGTCCAGGACGTGGTAGTGCTGCAGGATCTGTAGTAGCTTATTGTTTATGGATTACAAATATTGACCCATTAAAATACAACTTGCTTTTTGAGCGTTTTTTAAATCCTGATCGTATTAGTATGCCTGATATTGATATAGATTTTGATGACGAAGGTCGTAGTCGTGTTATGGATTACGTTATCGAAAAATATGGAAGTAATCAAGTAGCGCAAATCATAACTTATGGTACTATGGCTGCAAAATCTAGTATTCGAGATACTGCTCGTGTTTTAGATTTACCGCTTTTTGATGCAGATAGGATTGCTAAGTTAATTCCAACAATGTCCAAGCTTAGAAAAATTTTCGGTTTATCCGAAAAGGAATTAGGGCAAAAATTTAGAGCTGAAGATTTAGAAAAAATCAACCAACTTTTAAATATTTCTGAAGGTGAAGACTTGGAAGCAGAAACCGTAAACCTTGCCAGAACATTGGAAGGATCGGTTAGAAACACTGGTATTCATGCTTGTGGAGTAATTATTACACCAGACGATATTACCAAGTTTGTACCAGTTGCTACAGCAAAAGATTCGGATTTGTATGTTACACAATTTGATAACTCTGTTGTTGAGGATGCTGGACTTTTAAAAATGGACTTTTTAGGACTAAAAACCCTAACGTTAATAAAAGACACCGTTAAAATTGTAAAAGCAAAGCATGATATTCTGTTGGATCCGGAAAGTTTTCCGCTTGACGATGAGAAGACTTTTGAGTTGTTTCAACGTGGAGAAACTGTTGGAGTGTTTCAATATGAATCTCCTGGAATGCAAAAGCATTTAAAGGATTTAAAACCTACGGTTTTTGACGATTTAATTGCAATGAATGCCTTGTACAGACCTGGACCAATGGAGTATATTCCAAGTTTTGTCCGCAGAAAACATGGTGATGAGGATATTGAGTATGATTTACCAGCAATGGAAGAATACTTAAAAGAAACTTACGGAATTACAGTATACCAAGAGCAAGTAATGTTACTGTCCCAAAAATTAGCAGATTTTACAAAAGGTGAAGCTGATGTACTGCGTAAAGCAATGGGTAAAAAGCAAATTGCTGTACTAGATAAAATGAAACCAAAGTTTATTGAGCAAGCTAGTGCTAAAGGACATGATGCAAAAAAATTAGAAAAAATCTGGAAGGATTGGGAAGCGTTTGCAAGTTATGCCTTTAACAAATCGCACTCCACATGTTATGCTTGGATAGCTTATCAAACCGCTTATTTAAAAGCGCATTATCCTGCAGAATATATGGCATCAGTGTTATCTAATAACATGAATGACATTAAGCAGGTGACCTTTTTTATGGACGAATGTAAGCGTATGAAATTATCAGTACTTGGTCCAGATGTTAATGAGTCTTTTTATAAATTTTCTGTAAACAAAGACAATGCTGTCCGTTTTGGTATGGGAGCAATTAAAGGTGTTGGACACGGAGCAGTAATGACAATTGTAAATAACAGAAAAGAAGATGGAGCTTACACCTCGATTTTTGATTTTGCTAAACGTATAGATTTACGTGCAGCTAATAAAAAAGCGTTTGAAAATTTGGCTTTGGCTGGAGGTTTTGATGAGTTAGGAGATACACATCGTGCGCAATATTTTTTTAAAGACGGAAGTGAACTAACCTTTTTAGAAAAGGCTATAAAATATGGTGCAAAACACCAAGAAAATGAAAACTCTGCTCAAGTTAGTTTGTTTGGAGGAGAAAGCGAAGTGCAAATAGCAGAACCAATTATTCCAGAATGCGAAACTTGGGGAACCATGGAAAAATTATCGAGAGAACGCGAAGTTGTAGGTGTCTATATTTCAGGACATCCATTAGATGATTTTAGAACAGAAATGAAATCTTTTTGTAACGGAACCATTGCCTATTTTAACGATTTGTTACCACATGTAAATAAAGAGATTACGTTTGGTGGAGTGGTTACAGATGTACAACACAGAGTAAGTAAACAAGGTAAAGGTTGGGCTTTATTTACTATAGAAGATTATACAGATACGTTTGAGTTTAGAATTTTTGGAGAAGAGTATTTAAAGCATCGTCCTTTTTTACTTCAAAACACTTTTGTACATGTAAAAGCTTTTGTACGAGAGGGTTGGGTAAACAGAGATACTGGTAAAAAGAGTGATCCAAGATTGCAATTTAATAGCTTTCAGCTATTGCATGATGTAATGGAAAAAAACGTTAAAAAACTATCAATACAGCTTAATATTAAAGAATTAGAGACTGAGAAAATTCAGTATTTAAAAGAATTAATTTCAATGCATCCAGGCAATCATGCACTTAATTTTTTGGTCTATGATAATAGAGATAAAATTAAATTAACAATGATAAGTCGAAAGCAAAAAATTAAGGTGACTAATGAGTTTTTAAATGAGTTGAAGGATCAGCAGATTCATTATTTGATAAATCAATAACATACTAAATTTAAAAAGGCTTAGAAATTAAAAGATTAAGAAATAAATCAAACCAATACCATAATAGTTAAAACAAATTGTCAGGTTGTAAGCTTTGGCAGAATTTTTGACTAATATTGTATATTAACAAGAAGTAAAATTCAATTAAATTATATTATTATGGCATTAGAAATCACAGATGCAAATTTTGAAGAAACAGTATTAAACAGCGATAAGCCAGTAATGGTTGATTTTTGGGCAGCTTGGTGTGGACCATGTCGTATGGTTGGACCAATCATTGACGAAATAAGTACAGATTACGATGGTAAAGCTATTGTAGGTAAATTAGACGTAGATGCAAATCAAGAATTTGCAGCTAAGTATGGTGTACGTAACATCCCAACAGTTTTAGTATTTCAAAATGGTGAAGTAGTAGGACGTCAAGTTGGTGTAGCACCAAAAAACGCTTATGCTGAAGCTTTAGACGCTTTATTATAAAATATATTCATAAAGAATTGATAAAGGTTTACTGTAATGGCAAACCTTTTTTTATTTTAGTTAAAAATTAAGAAATACTATTAAAATGAGTAAAAAGACAAAAGCCCAAGATGCAATAGATAGCAAATTATTAGAAGAACGTAAAGTGTTTCTTTGGGGAATGGTAGATGATAAATCTGCAAAACACGTAATTGATAGATTGTTATATTTAGATAGTTTAGACACAAAGGATATTACATTATATATAAATAGTCCAGGAGGTTATGTAACGTCAGGATTTGCAATGTATGATTGCATAAAATCATTAAAAAGTGATGTGTCTACGGTTTGTACAGGTTTAGCAGCATCAATGGGATCTATCTTACTATCTGTAGGAGCAAAAGGAAAACGTTTTATACAACCACATGCAAGAGTAATGATACACCAACCAAGTGGAGGAGCACGTGGTCAAGCAAGTGATATAGAAATTACAGCCCAAGAAATTGTAAAAACAAAAGAGTTAAGTGCACAAATTTTAGCAGATAATTGCGGACAGACGTATGATAAAGTAATGAAAGATTTTAATCGTGACCATTGGATGGGAGCGGAAGAGTCTGTTGCTTACGGAATTGTTGATGGTATTGCAGAATAATGAATCTTCAAAACGAACTAAATAAAGCAGGTGGATTTAAAAACCTCGAGCATTTGGCAAAACAAGTGGTCGAAGGATTTATTTCTGGAATGCATAAAAGTCCGTTTCATGGTTTTTCTGCAGAATTTGCAGAACATAAAATATATAATCAAGGCGAAAGTACACGTCATATAGACTGGAAGTTGTTTGCAAAAACAGACAAGTTGTATACCAAGCGTTATGATGACGAAACTAATTTACGTTGTCATATTATTTTAGACAATAGTAGCTCTATGCATTATCCAAAAATGGATAATTTTGCTATAGACAATCTTAATAAGATAGCGTTTTCTGCATTAGCTTCTGCATCTTTAATGCATATATTAAAAAAACAGCGTGATGCTGTTGGATTAAGTATTTACAGTGATGCTTACGATTTTTACGCGCCAGAAAAAGGAAGCGAGCGTCATCATCAAATGTTATTAAATAAACTTGAAGAATCTTTAGTTTCCAAGCCTTTAAACAAGCAAACAGAAACATATCAGTATTTACATGAAATTGCAGAAAAGATACATAGACGGTCTTTAATATTTGTATTTACAGATATGTTTCAAACAAACACAGATGAAGTGAAATTGTTTGAAGCGCTTCAACATTTAAAACATAATAAACACGAAGTTGTTTTATTTCATGTTTTTGATAAAGAGAAAGAATTAACGTTTGATTTTAATAATAAACCCAAACGTTTTATAGATGTTGAAACAGGTGAGCATGTTAATTTATATGCAGAGCAAGTTAAAGATAATTATAAGAAAGCAGTAGTAAACTATTTTGATGAATTGAAAATGAAGTGCTTACAGTATAAAATAAAATACATTCAAGCTGATGTAAATCAGTCTTTTGATGCGATTTTGACAACTTACATGGTCGAGCGTCAAAAATTTATTTAAAAAAAGCAGAAAAATGTTTGTCATATTGATTTTGGAGTGTATATTTGCACTCGCAATTATGCAACGGTCTGGTAGTTCAGCTGGTTAGAATGTCGCCCTGTCACGGCGAAGGTCGCGGGTTCGAATCCCGTCCAGACCGCAAAAATTGCTAAAAGCTCCGAGAAATTGGAGCTTTTTTTGGCAATAAAATTTAGTTGTGTTGTTTTGATAGATGTAGTAGTCTATCAAACAGGTAGAAAGCTAGTTAAATAGCTTGAACCGATGGAAAGCTTTCCTTTTTTCTGTAAAGAAAATTGGGATGCTTTTTTGTTTTAAGAAAATTATTTTGTGCAACATTTGTGCTACAATTATTACTTTTTTATTAAAATTCATAATAAATTTTACTCATTTCTTTTTTTACAAAAGCAGAATACAGTTTATCATGTTCAAAGTCACAGATATCATCAAGATATTCAAAGTCTATAAAAGAGGCTTTAAATTTATCATACATATTTTCTTTTAGTGTAGATTGATACCATTCTTTAGTTCTAGCATACCAAAAGGATAGTTGTTCATATAAAGTTTCTAAATTTGTCTGTCTATTTTCTGAACTAAAATCAGAAATACCCTCCAGGTTTTGAATTGCTGTTAAAATAAACTCTGAAGCACCATAACCAATTCCTAGATTAGAGTTCCATTTTGGATAAAGCCAATTCATATAATGAATAATCTCTTGATAAAGTTCTGTGCCTTGATGTTCACATATAAGTTCGCGGAAATCGCTATGTGTTTCTCTATAGTCGTAAATAGAATCGTAATCCATGTTTTTTTATAATAAAAGTACAAAAATTTAGCGTAACTTATTTTGTTGTTAAATATAAATATCACATCTTTATGTTCGTTCAACTTATTAATAATCAGCATATTAAAATATTTATTATTTACTATTAAAAGTTAAAAATTTTAATATTGTTGATTTTTTTTTAAATCAATAAAATATAAGAATGAGAAAGGATACAATTTTAAATTATCATGAACTTTTAAAAAGAGGAGTTGATAGCCATTATACTAATAAAGTAAAGTTTAATGAAAAAGGCTTTAAAAATATTCTAGCATCTATTACTACAAGTAAATTACATCCAGAGATTAATATTGAAGGTGAAAATTACAAAGAACATATCATATCGATTTGTAATGATGATGTTATAACAACGTATTATTCAAAGGTTTTGGTTTTAGAATTATTGAATTCATTAAAATCGGAAGATTATAATAGGCAATTTCAAACACTAATAGATAAGGCATATTATATTGAAAATTTCATAGAAGACTCAGATATTGACAATTTTGTTTCTGAAGAAATCCTAGACACTGTAAATTTAGAACACTCTACTTGGTATGAAACTAACTGTTTAAATTGGTTTACTGACCGCGTGTTTTATGCTATAAATGATATTAGACTTAAATCATTTTATGATACCATTGAACTTGATGAATATGGATCAACAACAACAGTAATCGATAAATTATTAAAAGACAGTTTAAATACCAATTATGAAAAAATGAATAATAAAATGTACTTGTTAATTTTAAGGCTTTTTGATTATAAGTATAATCGTAAAAATTTTTCTAAAGAAAGATTTCAATCATTAGCAGTAGAGTATAGGTTGAATAATATTTGGTATTCAAAAAATATAAAGTATATACAATCAAAAGTTAAAGCAATTATAGATAACGGTCTTAAAACAAAAAAGACTAAAACAAAAAAACCAAGACGTTAATGAAGGACTCAAATAAAATGTTGATTTTAGAAAGAGAAAATTTATATAAACAACTAAAAAATGAAGTGGTTAATTCTGAAAAAAGATTAGAAATTAAAAGCAACATTAAAATGTTATCAAACCTAATAGAGGGGAATAATTACATAAATAATATTATTAAAAAGCGTAAAAGCACATCTATATCAGTTAGGGTAGCTTCAATAATAGTTTTTGAAGATGATTTGATTTTTAATGATCCTGATCGCGAAAATTATACTTTAGGTGCAGTTGTTAAAAAAGCAAGTGTTTTATATAAATTAGCAAATAGGGATAAAAAGAAACTTATAAGTTTAGATCATCTTCACCCAGAAAAACCTTGTACATATTTTGAAATTAAACGCATTAAACCAACAGGTCATAAAAGAGTAATAAATAGTATTATTAAAAATGCAGACTGGTTAATAGACAAAAATAAAACGCTCATTTCTTTTCAAAGAATACATACAGAAATAATTAATTGTTAAACCTAATTAGTGTACAAAAATCTTGTACACTAAACTTTATATCATTTTACAATCGGTTATAAGTTTGTGTCAAATAATAACAAACCTAATTTGACATGAAAATCTTAATTATCGATGACAATGGAATCACAGAATTCCACCCAGCAACACCAAATCAAAATAACCAATCTCAAAAGACTTCTACATTTGAGATTTTACAAGAAAAGCAAAAAGAGAAAGAAGGTGCTCCAAAAGTATATTCAATTTCTAAATTAGTTGCCTTGTTTGAAACCACTAGACCAACCATTTATTCCTGGATTGGAAAAGGTTTATTAAAACCGATAAAATTAGGAGGTAGAGTGTACTTTAATCATAAAGATATAGAAACACTATTAGTCCAAAAGAGTAATCCTCAATCAGAGTAACTCAATTCTTTTTCCCCTAAAGTTTAATATTCATAAAGGATATAACGTAAGAGTTAGCAAGTTGTGTTTTTGTACGCCAAAAGGCTAAAAACGCTTGTTATTCGCTAAAGCTCATAATTGTAATGAAAAACAAAAGACTACACATCAGAGTATCATCAGAAACAAAAACAATTTTAGAACAAAAAGTTAAAAAGCACAATTGCACAATCAGTCAATATATTACTTCTTTGATTAGAAATAAAACCATAAAAGTACAAGACTTACCTGATGAACATTCATTAAAGTTAAAAGTAGAATTATCCATTATAGGTAAAAATTTATGGACACTAATAAAGTTTAATAAGACTTTAAAATTATCGGAGAAAATTAATTTAGAAATGATAATTACAGACCTGAAAAAAACAACTCAATCCATAACAGCTTATTATGATCGCAAAAATAGTAACAGGATCTAGTATTAAAGGACTTTTACAGTATTTAACAAACAAAGATCATGCTGTTATAACTGCCAATTATTTATATCCAGATGCAAAATTAGAAACTATTGTGTCAGAGTTCAATGCTATACAAGGGTTAAACAAAAGGGTAAAAAAAAGTGTAATGCATATCGTGTTATCCTTTCCTGAAGAAGAAAAGTTAAGTGATGATAAGCTTAAAACAGTAACAGAAGATTTTATGGATGCATTTGGAGCAGAAGAAAACCAATGGATAAGCATCAAACATTTTAACACCAAACACAGGCATTGCCATATTGCAATAAACAGGGTTAAAATAGACGGAAAATTATTATCCACCTCTTACTCTCATTTAAGAGCAAAAGAGATTTGTAGAGCGCTAGAAATGAAGCATGGACTAAATAAAGTGTCTAGCTCTAAATTTGTATCTAGTAATAAAGGTAAAGATCAGTTAAAAAGGATTATAGACCATGCAATTGAAAAATGTAAATCAATAGAAGCGTTTAAAAAAGAAATAGAGCAACAAGGCTTTAAGGTTTTAATGGGAAGGGGAGTTACATTTATTAATACAACTAATGGAGCAAAAACAAAAGGAAGTAGCATTGGTAGAGATTACAGTTTTGGAAATATTAAAAAGAGGCTACTTAACAAAGAACAAAAGTTAAATCTTGAACACTTTATAAATGAAAAAACAGAAATCAATAATTCTTTAAAAAAGGATGATAAAGTTTCTCTAAAAAATAATAATGATACAAGTATAAATGAATTAAAGGACGTGTCATTAATAACAGATGAATGGCAAATAGACCTATTTAAAAAGAAACGAAAAAAACGCAAACGATAATGGAAAAATATTTAAAATTAATTGTAGAACAATTAGAAAAACAAGAAGATAAATTAAAGGACATAAATATTAGTAATACATCCTATGAGCAAAATCTTTTTCAACAAAAAGAAGATATGCTAAATCAATACCACGTGTATAATAAATACTTTAATGCTTTTGTAAAGCAATCAAAGAATAATATTGAAAAGCTTGATGAAAATAAAAATAAAATAGATGAACTTTTAAATGAGTTTCCTGTGAAATACCAAACAACAATTCATTTTGATAAAAATAGCAGGAACCAATTTTTATTTACCTTTTTTTGTTTAGTACTAATTGTATCATCTTCTATAATCGTAATAAAACGATATAAAGATAATACTGATTATAAAAAAGCATGGAATTTTGTTATGGAACAAGATTTACCAGTAGAAACACGGATTCATTTTAATATGGTTTTAGAAAACTCTAAAAAGTAAACCTTCAAAAAAAATGTTGTTATATCATTTTTACTAGTAGCTCTCCAACAATAGGAATCTCTTCAAGTGCAATTATTTCTTTAATAGTTGGATGGTCATATTTTACGTTTGGGTTATTTGCAATAACTTCTACCAATTTTGATAAGGACATTGTAATTAGTTTAGATTTATTTTTTTGATCTTCTATACTCCAATACTTATATCCAAGTCCAGCAGAAAGTACACTAATTAAGTTGGAAATGTGGTATGTCTTTAATAAAGGACTTATTTTTTTAAATTGTCTATCCTCAATTTTGTACGTTTTTGTTAAAAGGTTAGTAGCAAAATATGTTGTGTCCATTTCCATAATTATATAACCAAAAGCTAGTTTTTAAATATCAAGATTTAACGATTTGTTTTTTAGTCTTTTTAAGCAGTTTAATACTTTTAATAAGTTTTTTATGAACATAAGCAAGATACTTTGTTTGCTTTACCGTTTTAGTTTTAATACGGTCAATTATATCAATGCGTTCAAAATCTGATAGATCTAGGTTAAGATTTTCAGTTTCTTTTAAGATTCGTATAACCGCTTTGTTTCCTACACCCTTCATAATTTTGACATCATTATTTGTTAGTGTGACACAAGTATCAATAGTTAAGTTGTAATTAGTAAATGCTTTGTCTAACTCTAATAAATGAGATTTAAGTGCTTCTGTATTTTTGTAATTATCTGCAATAGAAAGACATTTGATGATATCTAAATTATTAACTTCATTTGTAGTGCTACTACAAGAATAAAGAAGTAAAACAGTTATATAAATGAATTTCATGACTTAAGATTTATTCAAATATAGTAAAAAAATCAAAATCGCGGATTTACGTCCGCATTATATTTATCTACAACAATTTCTTTTGTTGTATGATCGATATCAATAAGAAAATATGCAACTATATAGCTAAAGAATGGATAAGCACTTCAAAATCCAATCGCAGCTTTGCTTTGGATCATAATATAGATGAAAAAACAGTAAGAAAGATTCTTAAAAAAGAAGGTTATAGAATGCCAGTTAAGACACTGCAAAAGCTTTGTGAGGCTCGAGAAATTAAAATTTCTGATTTTTTTATTTTGTTAGGTGAATAAGTATATAGTCATCCAAAACTCATCTTCAAATACTTTAACTTGTAAATTATATCGACCATACTTGATTTTTTTTAATGAAGATCAATAACTTAACAAAACTTCATTTTTTGTGATAATAGTTTGATATTATTATTACAATCTTCACAACATATTTAACAGTTTAAGAGAAGATTAAATAATTAATAGAAAAAGCATAACAGGACAGGATAGAATTTTTAAAATAGAACATTATTTTTACTTTCTGTATTAGATATCTAATAAACATGTTTTAATAAAAAAAATTAATGAGTAAAACAATCGTATTAACAGGTGCAGGTGGTGTGTTATGTAGCGCTATGGCAAAAGCACTTTCTAAGCAAGGACATAAAATTGCTGTTTTAGATTTAAGAGAAGAAGCAGCAAATAAAGTTGCTCAAGAAATTAAAGATGCAGGAGGAAATGCAATAGGCGTTGCTGCCAATGTATTAGAAAAAGATTCTTTAGAAAAAGCAAAAAAAGTTATAAATGACACTTTTGGAAAAGTAGATATTTTAGTAAATGGTGCAGGTGGTAACCATCCATTAGGAACTACTTCTAATCCATTTTTTGCAATGGAAGATTTACAAAATGCAGCAGAAGGCTTTAAAACTTTTTTTGATTTAGACCCTAAAGGAATTGAATTTACATTCAATTTAAACTTTTTAGGAACTCTAATTCCTACTCAGGTTTTTGCAACAGATATGGTTGGACGTAAAGGATGCTCTATCTTAAATATTTCTTCAATGAATGCCTTTACACCTTTAACAAAAATACCAGCGTATAGTGGTGCAAAAGCCGCTATTTCTAACTTTACACAATGGTTAGCAGTACATTTTTCTAAGGTAGGTATTCGTGTAAACGCTTTGGCTCCAGGATTTTTCTTAACAGATCAAAACCGTACTCTATTAACAAATAAAGATGGAAGTTTAACACAAAGAGGTCAGCAAATTATAGATCAAACTCCTATGGGTCGTTATGGAACTCCAGACGATTTAATAAGTTCAACTTTATATTTATGTGATGATGCTTCGGCATTTGTAACAGGAATTGTAATTCCTATTGATGGTGGTTTTTCTGCTTATAGTGGTGTTTAAAAAAAGAATAAAATGATACAAAATATAGAACAAACTTGGCGTTGGTATGGTCCTAATGACCCAGTTTCTTTATCAGATATAAAACAATCAGGAGCAACAGGAATTGTTTCTGCATTACACCATATTCCGAATGGAGAAGTTTGGACAGTTGAAGAAATTACCAAAAGAAAAGAAACCATAGAAAATGTTGGGTTGACTTGGTCTGTGGTAGAATCTGTGCCAATTCACGAAAACATTAAAACAAAATCTGGAGATTATCAAAAATATATTGAAAACTACAAACAAACCCTTTTAAATTTAGGCGAATGTGGTATTGATATTGTTTGTTACAATTTTATGCCTGTTTTAGATTGGACACGTACAAATCTCGATTACGAAGTGTCAGACCAATCAACAGCACTACGTTTTGAAGCTGCTGCTTTTGCTGCTTTCGAAATGTATTTGCTAAAAAGACCAGGTGCAGAAAATGAATATTCTGATGAACAAAAGCAAAAAGCTGCTGAATTTATCAAAAATACTTCCGAAGAAGAACAAACAAAATTAATCAAAAATATTATTGCTGGTTTACCAGGCGCAGAAGAAGGATATTCTTTAGAAGAATTTAATGCGATTTTGGCGACTTATAAAAATATTGGCCCTAAAGAATTGAAAGCAAACTTATTTTCTTTCTTATCAGAAATTATTCCAGCTGCAGAGCAAGCAGGTGTGTTAATGTGTATTCATCCAGATGACCCACCATTTCCAATTTTAGGCTTACCAAGAGTAGTATCCACAGAACAAGATATTAAAGATATTTACAATGCTGTACAATCCCCAAATAATGGATTAACATTCTGTACAGGTTCTTTTGGTGTAAGAGCAGATAATGATTTAGTGGGAATGATAGAACGTTTAGGAGATAGAATTCATTTTATTCATTTACGTGCAACAAAACGTGATTCAGAAGGGAATTTCCATGAAGCAGACCATTTAGAAGGTGATGTAGACATGTATGCTGTAATGAAAGCATTGGTTTTAGAGCAACAAAAAAGAATAGCTGCTGGAAGACAAGATTTACGCATGCCTTTTAGACCAGATCATGGTCATAAAATGTTAGATGATTTAAAAAAGAAAACAAATCCTGGATATTCAGGAATAGGACGTTTAAGAGGTTTAGCCGAATTAAGAGGTTTAGAACTAGGAATTAGACGTTCATTATAAATTAAATAAAAGAAATAAAATGGCAACAACTTTTGAAACAAGATATGCTTCAAGTCCGCAAGCAGTAAAAAAATACGACACACAAGAATTAAGAGACGAGTTTTTAGTTCCAGATTTAATGCAACCAGGTAAAATTAAATGGGTGTATACACATTATGATCGTTATATGGCTGGTGGTGCAGTACCAACTAAAACCGATTTAAAATTAGAAACAATAGACCCTTTAAAATCCGGGTATTTCTTAGAGCGTCGTGAAATAGGTATCATTAATGTTGGTGGTAATGGAACAATTTATGTAGATGGAGAAACTTTTAAGTTAAATCATAAAGATGCTTTATATATTGGTAAAGATGTAAAAGATGTTGTTTTTAAAAGTGAAGACGCTAAAAACCCAGCAAAATTTTATATGAATTCTGCTCCTGCACATACTTCTCTTCCAACAAAACAGGTCACTAAAAAAGATGCCAATAAAATTGAATTAGGTAGTTTAGAAACTGCAAATCATAGAACGGTAAGCCAAATGATAATTGGCGGAATTGTTGACACTTGTCAATTACAAATGGGAATGACAGAATTAAAAAAAGGTTCTGTTTGGAACACAATGCCTGCACACGTTCATGATAGAAGAATGGAAATCTATTATTATTTAGATATTATGGAAGAGCAAGCAGTTTGCCATTTTATGGGTCAACCACAAGAAACACGTCATATTTGGATGCAAAATCACGAGGCTGTAATTTCTCCACCTTGGTCTATTCACTCTGGTTCTGGTACATCTAACTATACCTTTATTTGGGGAATGGCTGGAGAGAATTTAGATTACAATGATATGGATGTTGCTAAAATTACAGATTTAAGATAAAAACTATGTCTCAAACATTATTTGATATTACAGGAAAAGTTGCTTTAGTAACTGGTTCTACTCATGGATTAGGAATGGCTATGGCAATGGGATTAGGAAAAGCAGGTGCTACTATTGTGGTTAATGGAAATTCATCTCAAGAAAAAATTGATAAAGCTGTGGCTTTATACAAAGCAGAAGGAATTAATGCTGTTGGGTATAAATTTAATGTTGCAGATGAAGAACAAGTAATTGATAGCATCAATAAAATTGAAACTGAAGTTGGTAACATCGATATTTTGGTAAATAATGCAGGAATCATTAAAAGAACACCTCTTGCAGAAATGGAAGTTGAAGATTTTAAGCAAGTAATAGATATTGATTTAGTAAGTCCTTTTATAGTTTCTAAACACGTTATCAAAGGAATGATGAAACGTAAAGCTGGAAAAATCATAAATATTTGTTCTATGATGAGCGAATTAGGTAGAAATACAGTAGGTGCTTATGCAGCAGCAAAAGGAGGTTTGGTTATGTTAACTAAAAATATGGCTACAGAATGGGCGCGTTTTGGTGTACAAGTTAACGGAATTGGTCCAGGATATTTTGCAACTTCACAAACTGCACCAATAAGAGTTGATGGACATCCATTTAATGATTTTATTGTAAACAGAACGCCTGCAAAAAAATGGGGTGACCCTAATGATTTAGCAGGAGCAGCTGTGTTCTTATCTTCTAAAGCAAGTGATTTTGTAAACGGACATATTTTATATGTAGATGGAGGGATTTTAGCAACGATTGGTAAACCTTCAAACGAAGAATAAAATGAAAAAAAGTATCTTTCTTATCCTAGTTGTATTCTGTTTCTCTTGTGCTGAAAAATCTTCAGAAGTCTTATCAGTAACTGTAAAAAATAATTTAGATATAGATAGAGCTTTTGAAACTGTTGAAGTCGATATCACAGATATAGATTTAAATAGGAAATCTTTAGAGGTTGTAAATTCTGAAACTAAAAAGGTTTTAATTTCTCAAATTGTAGATAAAGTTATACTATTTCAACCTGAAGTTTCCCCTAATTCAGAAGTTACTTTCAAGATTAATTTAGTAGAAAAAAAAGACATAGACTCTAATTTAATTCGTTGCTATTCACGTTTTGTGCCAGAGCGAACTGATGATTACGCTTGGGAAAATAATAGAGTGGCTTTTAGAACTTTTGGTCCTGTAGCCCAAAAAATGATAGAAGATGGTGTTAAAGGAGGTACGTTAACTAGTGGTATGGACGCGTGGTTAAAACGTGTAGAATATCCAATAATAAATAAATGGTATGCAAGAGGTGTTATTGAAAAAGGCGCTTACCATAAAGATATTGGCGAAGGATTAGATAACTTTCATGTTGGAGTGAGTCGTGGTGTTGGAGGCATTGCTGTAAAAACAGATTCTACTTATTCAGTTTCTAAAAACTTTACGGCTTGGAAAACTATTACTACTGGTCCCATACGAACGAGTTTTATTTTAGACTATGAAGATTGGGATGCTGGTGGGAAAGTAATAAAGGAAAGAAAGTATATATCTCTAGATTATGGTCAAAATTTAACACGATTTATTGTTGAATTAAGTGGGACTGATAATATTTCTGTTGGTTTAACTTCTCATAAAAAAGATGGAGAAGTTACTACCAATAAAGCGGAAGGATGGATGAGCTATTGGGAACCATTTGACGATTCAGAATTGGGCCAAGGTGTCGTTATTACGAATCCAAAACGTATTATAGCTTTTGATAACTATCTTACCGATAGAAAAGATGAAAGCAATTTGTATGTTCAATCAAATGTTTCAGGCGCTTTTGAATATTATGCTGGCTTCGGCTGGAAAAAATCAGGTCAATTTGCAACTAAATCAGAATGGAATAACTACCTATCACGCTTTTCAAAATGTTTACAGAACCCTTTAGAAGTGAACGTTATAACACCATCTAAATAATATGAAGTACGGCTTTAATAAAAAAATAACAATTCTTCTATTACTGGTTTTAACTTTTACATCCTGTAAAGACAATACAGGTCCTAAAGTGATGTATTTAGGGCATACCTTACCGCAAACTCATCCTGTACATAAAGGCATCGTAGAATTTCAGAAAGCCTTAGAGAAAAAATCTAATGGGACTTTAAAAGTTAAAATATTTCCTGATGCGCAATTAGGGTCAGAACGTGAAGTTTTAGAGTTATTACAAATTGGAAGTGTAGCAGCAACAAAAGTAAGTGCTGCAACCTTGTCTAATTTTGTACCAGAATATAATGTCTTAGGAATTCCGTATTTGTTTAGAGATAAGCAACATCAATTTGAAGTTTTAGAAGGCGAAATTGGTAAATCGATACTACAAAAGGGTAGTAAGTTTTGGTTACGCGGTCTTTGTTATTATGATGCTGGAAGTCGAAGTTTTTATACGAGTAAAAAGGCCATTAGAACACCTGAGGATTTAAAAGGCCTTAAAATTAGAGTGATGAACAATCAAATGGCGATTAATATGGTCAACTCTATGGGAGGTTCTGCTACACCATTGGCTTATGGTGAATTGTACACAGCAATTCAGCAAGGTGTTGTTGATGGTGCAGAAAACAATCCACCATCATTTGTGTCGTCTAATCACTATGAAATTAGCAAGTATTATACTTTAGACCAACACTCTTCCGTGCCAGATGTGCTTTTAATTGGTACAAAATATTGGGATAAATTATCAGACCAAGAAAAAATTTGGGTGCAAGAGGCTGCTGATGAATCTGCACAAGCACAAAAAGTGTTTTGGAATGAATCTGTTGAAGCATCTATGAAAACAGCAAAAGCAGCTGGAGTAGAAATTATCATTCCTGAGAAGTCCTTATTTGCCGATAAATCGAAATCGGTCTTAGAAAATTTTATTGAGGAATTTCCAGAACTCTCACCAATTGTAAACCAAATAAAAATAAAGACTAATGAATAAATCTGACCTTATTTTTAATAAAGTACTTAAAACTCTTGAGTGGATTATGATTGTGATTTTTGCACTTTTAGTACTCGATGTGCTATTTCAAGTGTTCTCAAGATATCTTTTAGGCACTTCCTTTACATGGACTGAAGAATTTGCACGATTTGCCTTAATCTGGATGACCATTTTAGGTGCTGCCTATCTTAATGGTAAAAAAGAGCATTTATCAATGGATTTTTTATATCAGAAATTCTCTGAACCTAATAAAAGAAAAGCATCAATTCTTATAGAGGTTTTAATATTTCTATTTGCCCTTATTGTCATGGTCATAGGTGGCTTAAATTTGGTCTATACAACGTTGTATTTAGAACAACTCTCTGGCACTTTGCGTATTCCCTTAGGATATGTCTATTCCATTATGCCCTTTAGTGGTTTTCTCATTATGTGCTTTTCAATCTTTCACATTTCAAAAATTTTGAAAAACAAAAAAAATAATTAATTATGAGCATTGAAGTTATAAGTATTATCGTTTTGTTTGTGAGTTTCTTCACCTTGTTGTTACTCAAAGTTCCTGTTGCTTATAGTATTGGAATAGCAACAACATTAAGCCTACTGTTAAATATTGATAAGTTGCCTGGTATAACGACAATTGCACAGCGAATGACCACAGGTATAGATAGTTTTGCCTTATTAGCAATTCCGTTCTTTATTCTGGCTGGTGATATCATGAAACGTGGTGGTATAGCCACACGACTCATTAATTTTGCTAAATCCTTGGTGTCAAGTCTTCCTGGAGGATTGGCGTACGTTAATATTTTGGCATCAATGTTATTTGGAGCCATTTCGGGTTCTGCACTTGCAGCAGCATCTGCAATTGGTAGTATAATGACGGATAGAATGGAAGAAGAAGGCTACCCAAGAACATTAAGTGCCTCTGTAAATATTACAGCTTCAACAACAGGATTACTAATTCCACCTAGTAATATATTAATTGTATATGCTTTGGCGAGTGGCGGAACCGCATCAGTAGCTGCACTTTTTATAGCAGGTTATTTACCAGGTATTTTATTAGGTTTCGCTATAATGGGCTATGTAGCCTATATTGCAATTAGTAAAAACTATGCTAGAGGAGAACGTGCTACATTTTTTGAAATTTGGACATTTTTTAGAAAAGCATTTTTCAGTTTGTTGTTACTGGTCGTTGTCGTTGGTGGTATTGTTGCAGGTGTTTTTACGGCAACTGAAGCCTCAGTAATTGCGGTATTATATGCGGCAGTATTATCTTTAGCGTATGGCGATATGAAGGTTAAAGACTTTTCTGGTGTTTTATTATCCAGTGCTAAAACAACCGCTGTGGTAATGTTTTTAATTTGTACCTCTATGGCAATGTCTTGGTTGTTTTCTTTTGAAGGTATTCCTGAAATGATTAGCACATTTCTACTAGAATCGTTAAATAATAAGTTTGCCATCTTTTTGGCAATTAATATTATCTTATTGGTGATTGGAACCTTTATGGATATGACTCCTGCAGTTTTAATTTTTACACCAATTTTTCTGCCAGTTGTAACGACTTTAGGTATGGATCCTGTGCACTTCGGAATAGTAATTGTACTTAACTTATGTATTGGAATTTGTACTCCACCTGTAGGAACCTTGCTCTTTGTAGGTAGTGGAGTTGCCAAAGTTTCTGTTACACAGGTTATAAAGCCATTGCTCCCGTTTTTATTAATAATGATAATCGTATTGATGCTGATAAGTTTTATACCAGAAATATCAATGTTTTTACCTAGATTATTTGGTTTGTAGAATATTTAAATTTCTATATTGAACTAAGAAGTAAAGGCGTCTATAATTTCCATGACTCTTAAACCTTCATGTGCAGAACACGGATTATCTTGTTTACCTAAAAAATAGTTTACAGTTTGTTCTATTAAAGGTTGTTGTAGGTGTTTAGGGTTTTTAAATGAAAAAATTTGGCTTTTATCAACGGTATTTAAAAACACTTGTTCTCCATAAAAAGAGAAGGTGATTGTACCGTTTTCACCATAAATTATACATTCGTCTTTTTCATCTTTTGCTGATGCAATAAAATTCCAAATACCTCTAAACTGAATTCCATTTTCAAATTCCATAATTCCGTTTACAACATCTTCTATTTTATTATTTTTGGTTGAAATTGCAAAACCTTTTGCAGATTTAATGGTGCCAAAATAAAGACGCATTAAATCTATTTGATGAGGTGCAATATCATTAAAATATCCACCTCCAGAAATTTCAGGTTTTAACCTCCAATGATCTTCAATTTTTGTGATAATTGTTGGGTTAGCAGATTGGAATATTCGAATATCAGCAAAAAGGACTTTACCAATACTGTTTTCATCCAATAACTCTTTCACTTTTTGAAAAGCAGGTAAATTTCTTCTGTAATGTGCTATTACAATTTTATCATTTTCTGAAACAATTTTTTCCAATTCAATAGCCTCATTAACATTCAAGGTCATTGGTTTTTCTAAATAGACAAATTTATCAGCAGCCAAACATTTTCTTGCAATTTCTAAGTGTGATGATGGTGGCGTAGCAATATATAGTGCGTTTATTTCTGGATGATTGATAATAGCATCAACAGAATCATAATAAAAAGGAACATGATGTCTTTTAGCAAAATCTTTTGCCTTTGCAGTATTTCTTCTCATTACTGCAACCAATTCGGAGTTTGCTACCTTTTGAAAAGCAGGACCACTTTTAACTTCAGCAACATCACCACAACCAATAATTCCCCATTTTATTGTTTCCATTTTAATTGAAATTGAAATAATTTTTAGCGTTATTATAACAAATGTCACTTACAATTTTACCTAAAAAGGCTTCATCAGCAGGTAATTCTCCGTTTTCAACATCCGCTCCAATAATATTACATAAAATTCTTCTAAAATATTCGTGTCTAGGAAAAGACAAAAAACTTCTAGAATCTGTTAACATACCAACAAAACAAGACAATAACCCTAAGTTTGATAGGGTGTTAATTTGTTTTTCAATTCCGTCTTTTTGATCTAAAAACCACCAAGCAGCACCATATTGCATTTTTCCTTTAATGGTGCCATCGTTAAAATTACCAACCATTGTTGCAAAAACTTCGCTGTCAGCAGGATTTAAATTATAAACAATTGTTTTTGCCAATTGACTTGTACTATCTAACTTGTTAAGTACACCACTTAACGCTTTGGCTTGAGAAAAATCTCCAATAGAATCAAAACCAGTGTCTGGTCCTAATTCATCTAATAGCCTTTTATTATTATTTCTGATTGCGCCTAAATGAAACTGTTGTGTCCAACCAATTGTATGATACATTTTACACAACTCAATAACGGTTTTAAATTTAAAAAAAGCAACTTCCTCATCAGTTAAAACCTCATTACTTTTTACCTTATCAAATAATGTATTAACATCATAAATATCTTCATTAAAGAAATACAATTGCTCAAAACCATGATCTGATAACCTTCCTCTATTTTCATTAAAAAATTGGATTCTATTTTCTAAAGCTTTTAATAGATCATTATAATTTTGAATACTGATTTTTGAAACTTTTTCAAGTTTAGAAATATACTCATTATAAGAAGTAGCGTCTTCAACAGCAAAAGATTTATCTGGTCTAAACGTTGGAAATGTTTTTACTTTTGAAGCGTCTTCTTGAATAGCAATATGATGTTCTAAAGAATCAATAGGATCATCAGTAGTACATAAACTTTCTACATTTTGCATTTTTAGCAACCCATTGGCAGAATGTGATTTTTGTTGTAAAATTTTTGAAGTCTTCTCATAAATTTCATCAGCATTTTCTAGAGTTAAAATGTCATCAATATCAAAATAGGCTTTTAGCTCCAATGCTGTCCAATGAAACAAAGGGTTTTTTATTGTATAAGGTACAACTTCTGCCCATTTTAAAAACTTTTCTTTATCTGTTGCATTACCTGTAATATACTTTTCATCTATACCAAAAGCACGCATTGCACGCCATTTGTAATGATCTCCATACAACCAAACTTGTGTAATGTTTTCAAATTGAGTGTCTTCGGCAATCTGCTTTGGCGAAAGATGATTGTGGTAGTCTATAATAGGTAAAGATTTTGCATAATTATGATAAAGCGTTTTTGCAAAGTCGCTCTGTAAAAGAAAACTGTCGTTTATAAAGGATTTCATTTAATGTGAATTGTAAAGATTTTGTTTAAGTACTAAACTAAGATAGTTAATTGTTTGGTCTGTCCTGTGCTATACTGATTAATTTTATTAAAATTATAGAAATATTTTAAAGTAGATTTATACAAGGAGATAAAATTCATTTTAAAAGACAGCATAGTACAGGACATTATATCATAGAAGATTTCTTAATCTTGAATAAATTGTTTTTTTAATGAATTTTAGGTCATAAGCGATCTTAATTTGAACTTTTAACATAAATGAAAGCTTTGCGTTTTTATATCCTTCCACTTTTTTTATTACTCTTTTTGAGTTGTCAAACTGAAAATTCGATAGTGTATGAAGATGGTAATTTGCCTAAAGGAAACAGAACAAAATATAATTTTAATCCAGATTGGAAATTTATCAAGAATAATCCAGAAAACGCCGAGTTAACAGATTTTAATGACGAATCATGGCCAACAGTTAGTTGTCCACATACATTTAATGATGTAGATACCTTTGATGATTATAGTCTTGGTCATCATAATGGAGAAGAGAATCAATGGAGAGGAACTGTTTGGTATCGTAAGCATTTTAAACTACCCGATTCCGATAAAGGGAAAAAAGTATTTATTGAATTTGAATCCGTAAGGCAAATAGCAGATGTCTATATTAATGGAAAACATATTGGGCAAAACCAAACTGGGTTTATTCCCTTCGGCTTTGACCTAACACCATATGTTAAATTCGGTTCTGAAGACAACATAATTGCAGTAAAAGTTAATAACGATAGAGGCGACCATTTTAGAGATAACTTTCCACTAGTTTGGAATCATGAGCACTGGCATCCTACGCATGGTGGTATTTATAGAAATGTATTTCTACATGTTACAGACCCACTTTATATTACGCTTCCACTTTACGATAATTTAAAAACAGTAGGCACCTATGTGTATACAGAAAATATAAGTGATACAAATGCCGATATTTTTGTAAACACCGAAGTTAAAAATGACTACGATGTAGAAAAAACCATAACCTTAGAAGCTCAGATTATTGATGCAAATGGTAAAGTGGTTCAAGCATCTTCATCAGAAACAACGCTTGGCGCTGGTGAAAAAGTGACACTATCAACTAATACAAGTCTAAGCAATCCGAATCGCTGGTACTCACGCCATCCTTATATGTATAAAGTTTTAACACTTTTAAAGGAAGGAGATAAAGTGGTTGATACTTATGAAACACCATTAGGAATCCGAAGTTTCGAGTTTAATAAAGACAAAGGTTTCTTCAATAATGGCGAATATGCAAAACTGCATGGTTGGGGACAAAAGCCAACAAATACTTGGGCAGGATTAGGTGCTGCATTGCCAGACTGGTTGCGCGACCATACGTTTCAATTAATGGATGAAGCAGGCGGTAATTTTATTCGTTGGGGACATTGTGCAGGTTCACCATCTGAAATAGCCATGGGAGATAAATATGGTTTTGTTACATTAATGCCTGGAGTTAGTGGTGAATCTGAAGATGAAGGTGAAACTTGGGACATTCGTATTGCAGCATTTAGAGATATGATTGTGTATTATAGAAACCACCCTTCAATTTTTATCTGGGAAGGCGGCAATTGGGCTGAAAGCGCAGCACATTATGAAGAGATTTTAGAAGTGATTAATACTTACGATCCAAACGGAAAACGCTTAATGGGTAATAGAAGAGCTGATGTAAAAACGGATTCTGAGGATTATATATCTATCGAAATTGGTACTGAAGGTTGGGAAAGAGAATATCCTAATTTACCTCTTGTAGAAAGCGAATATATGCGAGAAGAAGCACCTAGACGTATTTGGGATAAATATTCACCCGATGATAATTTCTTTAGCCATCCAAATATTCAAAAAAACACCTATAAGATAACTTCAGAACAGTTTGCAGTGCGGCAAGTAGAACATTGGTGGGATAAGATGGGCAAAAAAGCCTATCATGCTGGAGGAGCCAATTGGATTTTTTCGGATGGTACTCATGGTGGTCGTGGTCAAACCGAAGTGACCAGAGCAAGTGGTGAAGTGGATGCTGTACGTTTGCCTAAAGAGGCTTTTTATACTACAAAAGCCATGTGGAGACCAGAACCACAAGTTCATATAGTAGGGCATTGGAATTATAAAGAAGGTACTAAAAAGGACATATTCGTGGTCTCAAATACGGCTGGAGTAAAATTATACGTCAACGATAAATTAATAGCAGAAAACAAATCACCAGAGAGTGGATACATCTTTACATTTAAAAATGTTGAATGGAAATCAGGAGAAATTAGGGCAGAAGGTATCATTAATAACAAAGTTAAAGTTACTCAAACCAAGTCTACAGCAGGAAAACCTGTAGCATTAAGACTAACATCAATCATAGGTCCAAAAGGTTGGCAGGCTGATGGTTCTGATATTGCACTTATTGATGTTGAAGTGGTTGATGCCAAAGGTAGAAGATGTCCATTAGCTACAGGGCGTGTAGATTTTACCATTTCTGGGCCAGCAATTTGGCGTGGTGGCTATAATGGTGGAAAAGAGCATTCAACAAATAACCTGTATTTAGATATTGAAGCAGGTATAAATCGAGTAGCAGTGCGTTCACTTTTAGAAGCTGGAACGATTATAATTACGGCAACTCAAGAAGGCTTACCTTCGGTTAGTATAGAATTAACGTCTAATCCTTTAGAAATTAAAAACGGATTAACCACAGTTTTACCTCAGGTATTTGAAGATGTATTGACTGAAGAGCCTATGCCTATATATACACCAGAAATTCCAGAATACATTCCAGGTAAAACGAACAAAAGTAAGTTGTTTACAAAGTTCAGTTACACTGGTGATGCTAAAGCGATGCTTCGCACCAATATGCATTGGGGAAAAAAGGCATATACCGATATGGAAGAAAACTACACTGTTGTACCAAAGTATTTAAGAGGCGCAGAATATATTAGAACACCAAATTCAGACAATAGGTATTGGGCACGCGATTTATTACAATTTATAGCAGGTACTAATATGGATATTTATGTGTTGCATGATGATACAGTGCCAAGACCAGAATTCCTTTTAGAGGATTTTAAGGATACTGGAGATGATATCACTGTGGGAAAAGTAAAGATGTCTATTTTTTATAGAAAAGCAGTTAAAGGTGAGAGTATTGTTATGGCAGGTAATAGTGATAACGATTTGCCAGCAGAGAGTAGAATGTATACCGTAGTTGCTAAAAAGAGAAACAATTAAAATAATATTAAGAGTTTATTTATAAATGAATTATTACTTAGGATTAGACATAGGAAGCTCATCCATAAAAGCTGCTTTAGTAGAAGTTGAATCAGGTAAAAGTATAGGTGTTATACAAGAGCCCAAAGAAGAAATGGGTATGTATGCACAAAAAAATGGTTGGGCAGAGCAAAACCCTAATGATTGGTGGCAACATATATGTACTGCTATTAAACGATTAAAAAAGGAACATAATATTAGCAGTACACAAATAAAAGGCGTTGGCATTGCCTACCAAATGCATGGACTTGTTTTAATTGATAAAGCAGGAAATCCACTACGTAAAAGTATCATTTGGTGCGATAGTAGAGCTGTAAACATTGGAAACAAAGCTTTTAATGATATTGGTGAAGACAAATGTTCATCTCAATTATTAAACTCACCAGCAAATTTTACGGCTTCAAAATTAAAATGGGTAAAGGATAATGAGCCAGATATTTACAAAAATATTTATAAGTTTATGTTACCTGGTGACTATATAGCTTACAAGTTTTCAAATAAAATAAACACAACGATTTCCGGATTGTCTGAAGGTGTTTTTTGGGATTTTCAAAAGAAAACTGTAGCAGATTTTCTATTGGAATATTACGGTTTCGATTCGGACCTGGTGCCAGAAATTGTCGAAACATTCGGTGTCCAATCACTAGTAGATGAAAAAGGTGAAGCAGAAAGCGGATTGGCAGCAGGTACACCTATTTATTACAGAGCAGGTGATCAACCCAATAATGCATTATCCTTAAATGTGTTTAATCCAGGAGAAGTTGCTGCAACAGGTGGTACGTCTGGAGTCGTTTATGCTGTTACTGATAGCTTGTCTGTAAAAGAAAGTGCACGAGTAAATAACTTTGCACATGTTAATTATAAAAAAGGAGACGACGCAAGAATAGGTAAATTGTTATGTGTTAATGGAGCAGGCATTCAATATCGATGGTTATTAAATAACTTAGCGGTGAGTTCTTATGAAGAGATGAATACTTTAGCATCAGAAATTCCAATAGGTTCAGATGGAGTATGTTTAATCCCATTTGGAAATGGAGCAGAGCGCATGCTCAATAACAAGGAAATTGGGACACGCATTGTTAATATAAATTTAAATAACCATCATAAAGGCCATATGTGTAGAGCTGCCTTAGAAGGGATAGCCTTTTCATTTGTATATGGTATGGAAATTATGAAGTCAGACGGTATAAAACCAAGTGTAATGCGTGCTGGAAACGACAATCTATTCCGTTCAGAAATATTTGCAAATACTGTGGCAACTTTAATAGAACAAGAAATAGAAATTTACAATACAACAGGTGCTATTGGTGCAGCCCGAGCTGCCCATTTACATAAAGGTGATTTTAAAACCTTTGGAAAGGTCATTATGGACAACGATCATGTAATGACGTTTATGCCTTTTAAAGACAAAAAGCCCTATTTAGAAGCATATAATAATTGGAAAAAAGAATTAGAACTCATATTAAATAAAGTATAAAACAAAATGGCAATTATAGGAAACAAAGAATATTATAAAGGGATAGGCGGAATCAAATTTGAAGGAAAGGAATCAGACAACCCTTTGGCATTTAAGTATTATAACCCACAGGAAATTGTTGCTGGTAAAACAATGCGCGAGCATTTTAAATTTGCCATAGCGTATTGGCATACTTTCTGTGGTAAAGGTGGCGATCCGTTTGGTCCAGGCACACAAAATTTTGCTTGGGATCAATCATCAGATCCAGTGCAGGCTGCCAAGGATAAAGCAGATGCGGCATTCGAATTTATTAGCAAAATGGGATTTGATTATTTCTGCTTTCACGATTATGATTTAATTCAAGAAGGCGCAACATTTTCAGAATCTGAAGAAAGATTATCTACAATTACAGATTACATAAAAGAGAAACAAGCAGAGTCTGGAATAAAACTATTATGGGGAACAGCTAACTGTTTTTCTAACCCTCGTTACATGAATGGTGCTTCAACCAATCCAGATTTTGATGTGGTGGCTAGAGCAGGAGGGCAAATTAAATTGGCTTTGGATGCGACCATAAAATTAGGAGGCGAAAACTACGTGTTCTGGGGAGGACGAGAAGGGTACATGTCTTTATTAAATACAGATATGGGACGCGAATTAGATCATATGGGACAATTCTTAACCATGGCAAGAGATTATGCACGAGCAAATGGTTTTAAAGGAAACTTTTTTATAGAACCAAAACCAATGGAACCAACGAAACATCAATACGATTTTGATTGTGATACGGCAATTGGGTTTTTGCATAAATATGGTTTAGAAAACGATTTTAAAATGAATATTGAAGTCAATCATGCGACCTTAGCACAACACACCTTTCAACACGAATTGGAAGTTGCTGCAAATGCAGGAATGTTGGGCAGTTTGGATGCCAATAGAGGAGATTATCAAAATGGTTGGGATACCGATCAATTTCCAAACAACATACAAGAAACAACGGAAGCCATGTTGGTTTTCTTAAAAGCTGGAGGCTTACAAGGTGGAGGAATTAATTTTGATGCAAAAATCAGAAGAAATTCAACAGATATGGAAGATGTGTTCCATGCGCATATAGGTGGTGCTGATACCTTTGCAAGAGCTTTGCTTATTGCTGATAAAATCATGACATCTTCGCCTTATGAAAAATTAAGAACAGAACGCTATGCTTCTTTTGATTCTGGTAAAGGAAAAGATTTTGAAGATGGTAAATTATCGCTACAGGACTTATATAAGATTGCTCAAGATAATGGCGAGTTATCTTTAAAAAGTGGTAAGCAAGAGCTATTTGAAAATATAATTAATCAATATATATAAAGTCGAAGATCTTTCAGATTTTTAAATTCTGAAATAATTATATAAAATCTAACTAACTAAACTAACTATGGGTACATCAGCAAAATCAGGCTATCTTTTAAAACTAACATTAGTAGCAACCTTAGGAGGACTGCTATTTGGGTATGATACAGGAGTAATTTCAGGAACAGTTGGTTCTTTAGACAGCTTCTTTGTAATTCCAAAAGGGTTGTCCGAAACTGCAGCCAATGCCTTTAAAGGATTTATTGTGTCAAGCGCATTAATTGGTTGTATTATTGGTGGTGCATTTGGTGGTTTTGTAAGTAAAAAACTAGGTCGTAAAAAAGGACTGATACTAGCAGGTATTCTATTTCTTATCTCTGCACTAGGGTCATCAATGCCAGAACTATTTTTTAGACCAATTGGAGAGCTAGACCATACGTTTTCAACCATTTTTATAGTTTATAGAATTTTAGGTGGTATTGGTGTAGGTTTAGCTTCTATGTTATCGCCATTATACATAGCTGAAATTGCACCAGCTAAAATTAGAGGACGACTCGTGTCTTATAACCAATTAGCAATAGTTGCAGGTTTTATGGTTGTTTACTTTGTAAATTATTTTATTTCTAGAGGAGGTGGTTCAGATGCATGGTTGAATGATGTAGGATGGAGATGGATGTTTGCTTCAGAAATTATTCCAGTTGGTATATTTTTAGGATTACTATTCACTGTTCCTGATACGCCAAGGTCTTTAATGCTTCGAGGTAAAGAAGAAGAAGCATTGCAGGTATTAACAGATATTAATGGTGAAGAAGAAGCTACTTCAATTTTAAATGAAATTAAAAGTAGTGTTGTGCAAAACTCAGGGAAGTTACTATCCTTTGGGTGGTTAATCATTATAATAGGTGTTGTACTCTCAATTTTTCAACAATTTGTAGGAATTAATGTGGTGTTATACTATGCACCAGAAATATTTAAAAAGATGGATATGAGTACAAATGCATCTTTACTTTTTACAATTATCGTTGGTATAGCTAATTTCTTATTTACAATAATAGCAATTAAAACTGTAGACAAATACGGAAGAAAACCACTTATGATAATTGGAGCTTTAGGAATGTCTATTGCTATGTTTGCTTTAGGCTTTGTATTTTTCTCAGAAGCAACAGGTTATTTGGCTTTAGGTTGTATGATGCTTTATGTGGCAAGTTTTGCATTAAGTTGGGGGCCAGTAACATGGGTTTTATTATCTGAAATATTTCCAAATAAAATAAGAGGTAAGGCTATGGCTATAGCTGTTGCTGCACAATGGATTGCTAACTATTTTGTGTCATTAACATTCCCAATGATGGATGATAACAGCTATTTAACAGAGCAGTTTAATCATGGATTCGCCTATTGGATTTATGGTATCATGTCATTATTAGCTATGATTTTTGTTTGGAAACTAGTGCCAGAAACAAAAGGAAAAACGCTTGAAGAAATGGAGAATCTTTGGAAAAATTAAAGAGATATTTAATTTTTTTAAGAATATCTTTCAGCAGTAAAAATTTTAAAAGTAGTTTGACTTTTTATTCAGATTGTCGTCTATAAAAAAACTCAAAAGTTTAGGAACTCATAAATAACTAATAGGTTAGTCATGGATGTAACTCAACTTTTCCTTTTAAAAATAAATAAATATTTAAAATTATCAGTATAGTACAGGATACTGATAAATAATGTTATTCTTAATATTGTTAACATATTATTATAATTTGGCTTTAATGTATTAAAGTTTAATTATTTTGATGAATTTATTTCTTACTATATGTTGAAACTTAAACTGAATATGAAACAAAAATTAAAAAAACAATTTCCTGTTTCTGGGTTAGCGTTATTACTGGCAATAGTATTTTCCAGTTTTACGGCAATTAATTTAGAAGCTCAAAATGCGGTTTCTGGTGTTGTGATAGATGCTAGTGGTTTGCCTATACCAGTTGTGAGTGTAGTACAAAAAGGAACAACCAATGGTGTATCAACAGATTTTGATGGAAACTATTCTCTTGAATTAACCTTGGGTGACGAAATTTTAGTCTTTTCTTACGTGGGTTTTAAAACACAGGAAATTCAAATCAATGGTCGAACAACAATCAATATAACCTTAGAGGAGGATGTTGAAAGTTTAGATGAGGTAGTTATTGTTGGTTATGGTACTCAGAAAAAAGAGAGTGTGGTAGCTGCTATTACGCAAATAAAAGGTGAGGAATTGATGGAAAGGACAGCTGGTGTTGCTAATATGGAAGAGGCATTGCAAGGTAACTTGCCTGGTGTTACTGCTATACAAGGTAGTGGTGTTCCTGGAGAAGATAATTTGAAGATTTATATTCGTGGAAAAAGTTCATGGAATACTGATGGCGACCCTCTTGTACTTGTAGATGGTGTGAAAAGGTCGATGAACGATATAGATATGAACGATGTCGAAAATTTATCGGTACTTAAAGATGCTTCTGCTACTGCGGTTTTTGGTGTAGAAGGCGCTAATGGGGTAATTTTAATTACCACTAAGCGAGGTCAAACAGGAAAAGCGCAACTGTCGCTAAATGTTAATACAACCATTAAAACCGTTTCTCAATTACCAAATAAATTAGACTCTTATGATGCTTTATTACAAGCAAATAGTGCTATTTTAAGAGGAATAGCTGTTGCGCCTAATACATGGAATAATTATACGCCATTAGCTATTGTAGATAGATATCTTAACCCTGCCAGTTTAGAGGAAAGTTATATTTACCCAAATGTTGATTGGGAAGATGAGCTCCTTAAAGATTACGCCCAAGATTATAGAGTTAACTTGTCTGTGCGAGGTGGTAATAAAACAGCAAAATATTTTGGTAGTTTAGCTTACCAAACAGTAGAAGATATTTTTGATGGAGGAAGATACGATAATGGAAGAGGCTATTTGGGTGAGTATCGCTATGATCGATTTAACTTTAGAAGTAACATAGATTTTAATATTACAAATACCACTGAGTTGTCAGTTAATTTAGCTGGTTTTTATGGAATTAGAGAGAATCCTGGTAGCTTAGGTAATGTAACTAATGGACTTTACTTAATAGCTCCAAGTCTTTACACTCCAGTATATCCAAATGGTACCTATGGACAGCCCTTTAGTTATTTTAATGTATACAATAACCCTTTTGAGCAATTGCAGGCTAAAGGTTATGACACGTTTAGACAATTTCAAGTCAATACGGATTTTATACTAAAACAGAAATTAGACTTTATTACCGAAGGCTTGTCTTTCCAAGGACGATTTTCTCTAGATAACAATCAGAGAAGTAAGCAAGAATTAAATGATGGAGGTGTAATTTATACGGTTTACGATGGCGATGAAGAGATTATACTTATTCCTGATAGTGATACGCAGTTTGATTATGTTCAACCACCATGGACTTTAGGAGGTATAGAAGCAGAGGATGACAAACGAAGTAGAAATATGGTTTATGATGCTTCATTGAATTATAATAGAACTTTTAATGAAAAACATAACCTAACAGGGTTGTTCTTAGTTAGAAGACAGGAAGCTACAAGTGGTACTGGGATTTTCGCTTCACCTCTATACCGTGAAGATTGGGTAGGAAGAGTTACTTATAATTACGACAAAAGATACTTTTTAGATATTAATGGTGCTTACAATGGTTCAGAACAATTTGGACGAGGATTTCGTTTCGACTTATTTCCATCCGTAGCATTGGGTTGGACACCTTCAAACGAAGCCTTCATGGAAAATGTAGATTGGCTTAATTCACTAAAGTTTAGAGGGTCCTATGGTCTTATTGGTGATGATAGTTTTATCCGAAATAATGATATAATAGGAAGATGGAATCATCTTACACAATGGGGGAATGGAGGATCAGCATATTTAGTGCCAAGTGCTTATCAAGGACTTTCGCCCTACACGTTTTATAGAGAAAGTATCGTAGGAAATCCAAACCTTCAGTGGGAGGAAGCTGTTAAATATAACATAGGTGCTGAGTTTAATTTGTTTAATGGTTTATTAACCGGAGAAGTAGATTATTTTGCCGAAGATCGTAGTGAAATTGTTATTGTTGGTGCGCTTACACCAGATTTTCTGGGAGCAAGCCCTCCTCTTATTAATAAAGGTGTTGTAGAGATAAGAGGTTATGAGATTGTTCTTGGTTCCAGTTATACTTTTGGTAACGGTTTAACACTATCTGGTGATTTTAATTTTACCCAAGCTATAGATGAAGTAATAGTAAGAGATGATCCAGCATTGCGAGCTGCTTATCTAAATGATGCTGGATTTAATATTGGGCAAGGAAGCACAGCTATTCCAGCAGGTATATTGACAAGTTGGGACGATATTTATAGTTCAACACCACTAAATGAAAATCAAAGTACAGTACGTCCTGGGTATTATGATCTTGTAGATTTTGATGGAGACGGTATTTATAATTCTAATTTTGATAATGCTCCTTTTGGTTACCCAAACCAACCTCAAAGATCTTGGGGTGCTACTCTAGGCGCACAATACAAAGGATTTAGTGTTTCAGCACAGTTGTATGGTACCCAAAATGCCTCTAGATTGTACAGTAACCAAACGTTTAGTAATTCAACACCGTTAATTTTTGAGCAAGATTTAGATTATTGGACTGTAGATACACCAAATAATACTGATACTCAACCATCATTTGGAGTTCCAGGAGCAACTAATCCTAGAGATAATTGGTTGGATGCTTCATTAACAAGGCTTAGAACAGTTTCTTTATCTTATGATATACCAAGAGAGACCTGTGAAAAATTTGGGTTAAAGAAACTTCAAATTTTTGCAAATGGAAACAACCTGTTTTTATGGTCTAATTTGCCCGATGATAGAGAGTTTAATACAGATGGAGGGAGTCAATCAAGAGGGGATTATCCAACCTTAAAAAGATTTAACTTTGGTTTTAATATGAATTTTTAAAAAAAAGAAATAATGAAAAACTATAAAATATTAATAATCCTAGGGTTACTGTTGTCGTTTTCATGCGAGGACTATTTAGATGTGGAACCAGATTCAGTAATAGACGAAGAAGTGGTGTTTTCTACCTTTACAAATGCACAAGGTTTTGTTGAAGAAATGTATGCTTTAGTGGTGTCTTATGAACAGCAATCGCATACCTTTCAAGATTTCCTTTTGGGAGATGATGGATTTGTTGACAGGCCAACAAAAGCAAGTGGTGATATTGATGCAGGAAGATTCACAGATGTGATAAGAGATAATTTTTGTTACTTAAATAACCACTACAATTCAGAATATGGATCAACAGGAAATAACTCTGCTAATGTAGAAAATACAAATGCCTTTAATAGACAAAGACCAGGGTTATACGATGGAAGCTTACGTGGTATCCGTAAAGCTAATATTGTAATTGAGTATGTTGAGAATAGGGATTTAATGGTAAATGCTACTCAAGCAGAAAAAGATGTTATTCTTGGACAAGCTTATTTTTTTAGAGCATTTTTCCATAATGAAATTATGAAATTTTGGGGACGTTACCCATATATTGATAGAGTTTTAGTAGATGATTATGAAATAACACGCCCAGACACTTACAGAGAAGTTGCTTTACGCGCTAATGAAGACTACATAAAAGCCATACAATTATTGCCCGTAAATTGGGATCAAGAGCCTTATGGACAACTAACACAAGGTGAAAATAAGGGAAGGCTTACTAAAGGTACGGCATATGCTTTTCAAGGTAAAAACTTACTTTTAGCAGCAAGCCCATTAATGAAAGGTAATAATGCAAGTGTAAATCCATATGACTATGATACAGAGTTATGTGATATGGCTGTTGAGGCTTTTTCAGGAATTCTTCAATTAGCCGACCAAGGACGTTATACATTAGCGTCTTGGGAAAACTATGATGAAGTGTTTTGGAAATCACCAGCACCTGGTGTATGGCCAGGAAGTACAGAATTTATATTTGCTGCAACTGGTGGTAGTACTGGGCAAGCGGAAAGATTTATGACATCAGGAGTAAGTAGAGCTATTCATACTAATTCTGCTGGATATGAAGTTATTAGTCCTACACATAATTTTATTCATAATAATTTTGGTATGGCTAATGGACTATCTATTGAGGATGATCTTAGTGGTAATTTCGGACCAACATTGTACGACCCAACTCAGCCTTTTGCAAACCGTGATCCACGTTTTTACAAATGGCATATTATTGATGGAGATATTATAGATGCAGGAGCTTCTGATCCAGATCATGTAGCTGCCCAACTTTGGTATGAATCTTCTTCTCAAAAAGGAGCTCACCGTAGTTCTGGTGCAGAAAATATCAAAATATTAAATAATACAGGGTATATGTGGACAAAATTTTACCCTAAAGTTGACGGTACCTATCATACGAGATGGAATCCTATTATAAATCAATACACAGGAGTACGAATGCACATGAGACTAACAGATGTTTATTTAATGTATGCAGAAGCATTACATGCTTCTATGGGTGCAACAGCAACCTCTAGTTCTTATGGATTATCGGCAGAGAACGCTATTAATTTATTACGTAATAGAGCTGGTATTCCTAATGTACACCCAAGTATAGTTGGAGATAACAACAAGTTTATGGATGAATTAAGAAGAGAAAGATCCGTTGAGTTAAGTTATGAAGCACATAGATGGCTCGATATTAGACGATGGGGAGTAGCCCACTTAGATAAATATAGAAAAAAATTAGCCTTAGATTTTCCGCAAGACCAAAGTAATTTCACAGAAACACTTCTTGTAGATAGAATTTGTGAGTTTCCTAAGCATTATTGGTTGCCATTTCCAGTCGCGCAAACACAAATTTATCCAGGCTTCCCTCAAAATCCAGGATGGTAATGGTAGTCTTTTACAAATTAGTTGTAATTAATATAAAGAATAAAATGAAGTTAGATAAATTATATAGGTTGTTTACTCTATTAAGCTTAATGATGTTTTGCTTTTGTAATATTGCAATGGCTCAAACTAATGATACAGAGTTAACAGCAACTGTAGTTGATGAACAAGGAAACGCCATTGAAGGAGCTGATGTTTTTAGCCCAAGTGGTATTAAGGCATCTTCCGACATTAACGGACAGTTTAAAATTAAATTACGAGATGATGATGAGTCTGTTGTACTTGAAAAAAAAGGCTATATATCAGCCATTATTAATACACCAGATATAACGGGTAATATTACCATGAAAAAATCTCCTTTTCTCGCTTCGCAAGATGACGAAATAAATATGGGAGTTGCCACTAAATACAGACGTAATATTGTTGGTGCAGTATCCTCAATTAACACACAAGACCGATTAACTTATGACAATACTCAATATGTTAGAGACTATATTAACGGACTCCAGTTAGGGGTTAGGGGTTCTGATAACATTAGAGGAATAGGCAATGTTGTTTTTGTTATTGATGGTGTTATAGGTCGTGATCCTAATATTCTAAACATGGAAGAGGTAGAGCAAATAACTGTACTTAAAGATGCTAATTCTGTTGCTCTATATGGTAGTCAAGGAAAAAACGGTGTTATTGTTATTAATACCAAACGTGGAAAAGCTAATAAAAAAGAAGTTAACGTTAATATTCGTTCTGGTTTCAGATTACCTACCGCTTTGCCTAATTATTTAAGCTCAGCAGCGTATATGACACTCTTTAATGAAGCTAGAAATAATGATGGGTTAGACAATTTTTATGACAATGAAACTATTCTAAATACGTTAAGTGGCTCTAATAAATTCAAATATCCAGATGTAGATCTTTATTCAAGAGAATACGTTCAATCTTTTGTTAATTTCACAAATATTATAACTGAGTTTTCAGGTGGTAATGATAAAAATCAATATTATGTTAATATGGGATTCAATCGTGAAGATGCATGGGTGGATATTAATGAAGATATAAATTCAGGTACTAACCGTTTTAATGTAAGAGGTAACCTAGATTTTAAAATTAACGACTGGATTACAAGCAGTCTTGATGGTATTGCAGTTGTAAGCACAACTAAAGGGTCTAGAGCCAATTTATTAAGCGCTGCAACTACGTTGAGACCTAACGCTTATTCTCCTTTTTTACCTGTTGATTTAATAGACACTAGTGACCCTACAGTTGCAGGACAATTACTAGCTGCAAACACGTTTAATGGGAACCTTTTAGGGTCAACTCAACAATTTGGTTCAGATGCACCTATTGCTTTAGCTATTGCAGGCGGTTATCAAAACACAGTGTTTCGTTCTACGCAGTTTAACAACTCAATCAATTTTGATTTAGATAGGGTTACAAAAGGCTTATCAGCTAAAACTTATGTAAGCTTTGATTTTTATGATTCTTATAATTTAACTGTCAACAACGATTTTGCAACCTATGAACCAATTTGGGAGGATAATAGCATAACTGGTATTAATGTTTATGGTGTAGACGAAAAAGATCTAACACAAACCCCTACTACCAATGGGTTTTTATCTCGATTTGGGTTTTATGGACTTATAAATTATGATACAACTCTTGATAAGGACCATTCTTTAAACACCACTTTATTAGGTTATTATAATTCACAAAGACGAAATGACGTTATTCAAACAGATGTTGATGCGCACTTAGGCTTTCAAATGACTTATGACTATAAAAAGAAACTATTTATTGATTTTACAGGAACCTACATTAATTCAATAAAACTAGCAAAAGGAAATAGAGGAGCATTGTCACCAACGTCTGGTATAGCTTACATTATAAGTGAAGAACCTTTTTTGAAGAACAATAAATTTATTAATTACCTTAAGTTAAAGGCTTCTGCTGGTATTTTAAAATCCGATCAAGGTATTGCTGCACTTAATGCTGGTGATAACGCATACTATTTATATGCAGAAAACTATGCTTTTGGTAACAATGTTAGTTGGGCGGATGGTAATTCAAATAGAAGAATAGATATTTCACAAGGAGGAAATCTTGATTTAACATTTGAAGAACGTATAGACTTAAATTTAGGATTCGAAACGTATTTAAACAATTCGCTTTGGATAGAAGCTAATTACTTTAAAACTGAATTAGACAAACAAATAACATTCTTACAAGATGAATTCCCTTCTTTTTATGATATATTCAGGCCATATAATAATTTCGATAAGAATTTATACACTGGTTTTGAAATCGGTATGAATTTCAATAAAACTTATGGAGACTTTTCATTTGCTTTAGGTGCAAACGTACTATATAGTCAAACAGAAAGAGCTTTAAGATCTGAAGTATATACTGAAGATTATTTACAAACACAAGGAAAAGAGATTTCTACAATTTTTGGATTAGTGGATCAAGGTTTTTATGCTGAATCAGATTTTAATACTAATGGTGATTTAAATGCTGGTTTACCTGTTCCTCAGTTTGGTATCGTGCAACCAGGAGATATAAAATATCAGGATTTAAATGGTGATAATATTATAGATAATGATGACAGAAGAGCAATTGGGCAATCTAGTAACCCATGGACGTATGCGCTAAATCTAAACTTAAATTATAAAAGATTCAACCTTTTTGTTTTGGGTGTAGGTCAATCAGGAGCTAGCGGAAATAAGTTAAATAGTAGTTATAACGAGTATTATTCAGTAGATGGGGCAGATAAATATTCAGAAGTCGTTCTTGGACGATGGACACCAGAAACAGCAAGTACGGCAACTTACCCAAGATTATCATCACAAACAAATCAAAATAACTTTAGACAATCAACATTTTGGTTGTTCGACACAAGTTACTTTAGCATTAACCGTGCACAGTTAACATATGAGTTTGAAGATGCTCTTTGTAAAAAAATAGGTATGGAGAATTTTAGTCTAAATCTTTCTGGAACTAATTTGTTTGAAATAGGTGAAAATAAAGATATTCGTCAGTTAAGGATAGGTACAACACCACTAACTAGAACTTTTACTTTTGGTATAAGGGCATCATTTTAAAATAATTTGAAAATTAAGATAAATAAAATGAAAAATTTAATAAAATTTATAATACTCCTGTCGGTTTTTGCTGGTATGATTTCTTGTGATCTTGATCCTATTGAAGAAAACAGATTGGATTTTGATGATATTCTCACAAATCCAGATGCAGCAGAAGGCGTATTATTAAATGGATATACGGGTTTAGTTAATCAATATTCATTTTCTGAAGCAGCTACTGATGATGCTGTTAATAATATTTTAAATAACAACTATAAGCGAATGGCGCTTGGTGAGCTAAATGCACAATTTAATCCTACAGCTCGTTGGGGTAGTTTTGAACGTGTATTCTGGGTAAACAAATTCTTAGATGTTATTGAAACAGGAGAAACACAATGGAGCACAGACACATTAATCAACACTATGTTTGGAATGCGCTTGAAAGGAGAAGCGTTGGCATTAAGAGGATTACATCATTATTATGTGCTACAAGCTCATGCTGGTATAGGACAATCTGGAGAACTGTTAGGTATTCCATACTATACGGAGTTTATTGAACCTAATGGTAACTTTAATGTGCCTCGTTTATCATTTGAAGCTTCTGTTCAGGCTATTATGGCAGATTTTGATGAAGCACTTAATTTATTACCAACAGATTATGGATTGGGCGCAGGACAAGTAGATACATGGTATTCAGATTTAGAAAATTTTGACTTTGATAAATATGGAATAGTAAATAATAACTTTTTTGATTTACGTATTTCAGGAAAAATAGTAAGAGCATTAAAAGCACGTTTGGCACTTTTTGCGGCGAGCCCGTCGTTTTTAGATAGTCAAAGCTATTATGATATAGCAGCAACTAACGCCGCTCAAATTTTAAACACTATTGGAGGTGTTGGAGGATTAGACCCAAATGGTAATGAATTTTATGCATCAGTTAATAATATACAGAGTAGTGAATCACTTTGGCGTGGTTCAATAGGTAGTAATAATACTACTTATGAAGAACGAATGTTTCCACCTTCTGTTAACGGAAATGGGGAGATTAATCCAACACATAACTTTGTAATGGCATTTCCAATGCAAGATGGCTTTCCAGCAACTGAGGCTAATGGTTTTGACCCTCAAAATCCTTATGCTAATAGAGACCCTAGGCTAGAAAAATATGTTATTGTTAATGGTGCTTCTTTTGGAGTTGGAGGTGATATAATTAATACAGGTGTTGGTGGTGGAAATGATATGTTAGGTGCTATCCAAGAACAGTCTACAACTACTGGATATTACCTTAAAAAATTGTTACGTCCAGATGTTCTTATTAATGATAATGGAACTACTCAAGGTCAAAGTCATGCTAATGTGTATTTTAGATATACTGAATTGTTTTTAATATTAGCTGAAGCAGCTAATGAAATTGGTGGTCCTGACCATCAGGTTGAGGGTATTTCCGCTCGTGATGTTATTGCAGCAATACGTAATAGAGCAGGTATTTCAGATAATTATTTAACATCTATTACATCGCAAGAAGCAATGAGAGATCTTATTAGAAATGAACGCCGTATAGAATTAAGTTTTGAGGGCCATAGGTTCTGGGATATTAGAAGATGGGGATTACCTTTAACTGAACCAGCTAAAGGTTACTTTTTTGACGGAAATAATTATATTGAGTTACCGTCTGTGGAAGTTAGAAATTATCAACCATTTGCAACTTATATGCCTATTCCAAATTCGGAGATTTTAAAATTTTCGGAACTTGAGCAAAATATGGGTTGGTAGAATAAAATTGTATATTTAAAAAGATTAAAAAAAATAGACATGAAAATAAAATTGAAATTAATATTTATAGTCGCCCTGGTTTTTAGTGCGATAGCTTGCGAAAATCAGGAAAATGATTTTGACGACTTTGGCTCAACTTCAGTGTATTTTCCTTTTCAAACGCCCGTAAGAACACTAATTCAGGGCAAGTATGATTTGGGTTTTAACGAAAATGATAATAATGGACGATTTGAAATAGGTGTCGTCATGTCAGGAGTTTATAATAATGATATAGACAGAAGAGTACATTTTGAGTTAGCTCCTGAATTAATTGATGCTGCTACTTTAGGCGTAGATACTGTAAATGTTAAGATCTTACCAGCTTCTTACTATACTATTGAACAGGAAAGCCCAGTAACAATTCCTTCTGGTTCTACAGATGGGCGTATTCCGGTACAGCTTTCAGATGCCTTCTTTGACGATCCACTGGCATTTGCAGAGTTTGAAGATGTGCATTATGTAATTCCTTTAAGAATTACAGATTATGAAGAACTAGATTCGCTTTTAACAGGTGTTCCTTTAGTTGATAATCCTATTAAAATAAGAGATGAAGATTGGGATCCGTTACCAAAAGATTATACGCTTTTCGGTATTAAATTTATCAATAAATATGATGGTATATATTTAAGACGCGGTGAGGATGCAGCTGTAGGTTTTAACGAATCGGTTACGGTTTTTGAAAATGGGGATCCCACAGAAACAGTATCAGAGACCATTGATGGCTCTACAGTTTATAGAGCAGAATTTGTTGTGCAAGATGAACTTATTCCACTAGCAACTTCAGGAAGGAGTGAAGTAACTACCACTATTGATGTTAGACGACCTGGTATTGCTACTAACGTTCAGTTGTCTTTACTATTGACATTTAACGATAATGAAGAAATTACTGTTTCTAATGCTGATCCAAATAGCAATATTACCGTAACGGGCACAGGTACTTTTGTCGAAGATGGAGATGAATGGGGAGGAGAACCTCGAGACGTCATTTATTTAGATTTTCAATACGTAGAACAAGATGTTGAAGTCACTCAGGAATTTGTATTTGGCCAATTACAATCAACAACAACAGCAACATTTCAATTAAATCATCAGGTAAATGATACATTAGTTATTAGAGACAGAAACGTTAGATTCGAAGAATTTGTAGTTGATTTAACAGTAGACTAATAAATAGTTTTGTTTAATTAGTCAATAGGCTCTTAGTTTTAACTAAGTAGTTTCAAAAATAAATCAAACCCTTCATTATATCTATATATTGAAGGGTTTTTTAATAAATATAAATAGGCCATATTTGATGCAAATTATTATTTTCAATTGCGGTATTTTCAAATGGTAAATGATATTAACCAAAAATAATTTAAAGTGACAAAATTTCAATTCATTACAACAATAATTAGTTGCACTCTTATTGGTCTAGTTTTATATTCTTGCAAGGAGCAAAAAGAAGACATACCATGGACAAATCTTATTAATAACAATTCCTTAGAGGGTTGGAATATTAAAGGAGGCGAAGCTAATTATATAGTAGAAGACGGAGTCATTATTGGCACAACAGCCGCTAATACACCAAATACATTTTTAACAACTAATAAAATGTATGATGATTTTATTTTTGAAATCGATTTTAAGGTCGATTCTACAATGAATTCTGGAATTCAGATTCGCAGTAATAGCTTACCATATTACAGAGATGGTTTGGTTCACGGATACCAAGTGGAGATAGATCCATCTAAACGTGCTTGGAGTGGAGGTATTTATGACGAAAAAAGACGTAAATGGCTACATACTCTAGAAAGTAATACTGAAGCGCAAAAAGCCTTCAAGCAGAATGAATGGAACCATTATCGTGTAGAAGCTATTGTTGACACCATAAAAACTTGGATAAACAATGTTCCAGCATCTTATTTGATTGACGATAAAACAGCTAGTGGTTTTTTTGGTTTACAAGTACACTCTATTGGTAAAAACAAAGACAAACTTGGCAAGCAAGTCATGTGGAAAAATGCTAAAATTTTAACTGAAAATCTATTTCAATATACCACAGAATCACCTCTTAAACCTGTTATTACAAAAAACAACTTAACGTTTAACGAAAAAAAATCGGGTTGGCAAATGCTTTGGGATGGTAAAACTACCAATGGATGGCTTGGGGCTAAGTTAAATACATTTCCGGAAAAAGGTTGGGTCATCGAAAATGGAGAATTGATTGTGTTAGCTTCTGGTGGAGCAGAATCTGCTGCAGGAGGTGATATTGTAACCACTCAAGATTATGCCAATTTCGAATTACAAGTAGACTTTAAATTAACACCAGGTGCCAATAGTGGAATAAAATATTATGTAGATACAGAAATTAATAAAGGTCCAGGATCATCGATTGGTTTAGAATATCAAATCTTAGATGATGAACTTCATGAAGACGCTAAAAGAGGGTCTCACGAAGGTAGTAGAACTGTGTGCTCTTTATACGATTTAATTCAAGCAAGTCCTGATAAACCCATTAAACCCATCGGAGTGTGGAATACAGCCTATATAAAATCTGTAAACAACCACGTTGAACATTGGATTAACGATGTTAAAGTTCTAGAATACGAACGTGGAAGTGAAGACTTTTTAAAATTGGTTTCGGAAAGCAAATATGAAAAATGGCCAAATTTTGGACTCTTAGATAAAGGACAGATTTTATTGCAAGATCATGGCGATAGAGTGGCGTTCAGAAACATTAAGATCAAAGTTCCAAAAGCAAAAAACAAGTAAGATGGGAAATAATCGTAGAGACTTTATAAAAAAAACAACAGCAGCGGCTATTGGAGTCAGTTTAACAGGTGGTATAAATGCCATGTCTGCCAAAAGCTATAACAATATTATTGGAGCAAATGACCGATTAAATGTAGCCATTGCTGGTTTGGGAAGACGATTAAATGCATTTAAATCACCAATAGCTTTAAAGGAAAGTAATGTCAAATTAAGCTACTTATGCGATGTTATGGAAAGTCAACGTTTAAAGGCATTAAAAGGATTTAGAAAACATATTGATTACGATCCAAAGTTAGAGAATGATATTAGAAAAGTCTTGGACGATAAAAAGGTAGATGTATTAATCAATGCTACACCAGACCATTGGCATACACCAGGTTCTATCATGGCAATGAAAGCAGGAAAGCATGTCTATGTTGAAAAACCTTGTAGTCATAATATGCATGAAAATGAACAACTCGTGCAAGCAGCAAAGCAGTTTAATAAAGTGGTTCAAATGGGTAATCAGCAACGTTCTTCGGGTCATACCATAGAAATTATTAATGAAATCCATAATGGAGTTATAGGTAAACCCTACAAGGCAGTTGCATTTTATAATAATGGACGTGGTAAAGTACCTGTGCAAAAAAGTGCTGCTATTCCAGAAGGATTAGATTGGGATTTGTGGCAAGGCCCAGCACCAAGACGTGATTATACGTCTGAAACATGGAACTATAATTGGCATTGGTATGGTTGGGATTATGGAACAGCTGAAGCAGGTAATAATGGAACACACGAGTTAGATGTAGCACGTTGGGCATTACAAGTAGATTTTCCGCAGCATGTATATGTTGAAGCAGAGAAACGTCATTTTTTAGATGATGGTTGGGAGATGTATGACAACATGGAAGCGACCTTTAAATTCGCAAATAATAAAGTGATTAAATGGGATGGAAAATCTAGAAATAGTTATAGTACTTATGGTACTGGTCGAGGCACAGTAATTTATGGTACAGAAGGTTCTGTATTTGTGGATAGAGGTAAGTATATGTTATATAACCGTAAAGGAAAATTAGTAAAAGAGTATAATTCAGCATCAAAAGAAGCAGGAAATGCTTTAGGAGGAGGAGGAGATATGTCCACAAAACACGTTCAAAATTTGTTTGACACGATAAGAGGCAAGGCAAAATTGACAGCACCTATTGATGATGCCAGCAAAAGTATGGCAATGGTGCATTATGCTAATATTGCCTATAGAATTAATAATGGTTTTGATATTGATGATAAAACTGGTACGATGTATGATAGAGATGCTATGAAACTTTGGTCTAGAACTTACGAACCAGGTTGGGAACCTAAATTATAAAATTTGAAAAGACGTTCATTTATTAAAAAAACAGCTGCGGCTACTGCAGTAGTGGCTGGATCTTCGTATTTATATGGCAATATACTATCTAATATAAAAGCAAACGAAACCATAAATATTGGTGTCATTGGTACAGGAGTTCGAGGAAGCGGATTAATGTCAATTATCAATTCCATTGATAAAGTGAATGTGATTGCTGGTTGCGATGTTTTACCCTTTAGATTGGATAAGGGCTTAGCTAAAGCAAATACAAACCCAAAGGGCTATTCCGATTACCGAGAATTATTGGATAATAAAGATATCGATGCCGTTATTGTTGCAACACCTTTTAATACGCATTCTAAGATTGCCATTGACGCACTCGATGCTGGCAAGCATGTCTTCTGTGAAAAAACATTGGCAAAAGGCTATAACGGCATTAGAGACCTCGTCAATAAAGCAAATCAGTCTAAAAATATATTTCAAACGGGTCATCAATACCATAGTTCAAGACTTTACACGCATGTGGTTGACCTTATTAAAGATGGAAAAGTGGGTAACATTACAGCTTTTGAATGTCAATGGAACAGACATGGCAACTGGAGACGACCAGTTCCAGATCCTAAGTTAGAAAAGGCTATAAATTGGAGAATGTACCGAGAATTTTCTGGAGGACTTACGGCGGAATTAGCGTCGCATCAAATCGATTTTGTGAATTGGGTACTTAATGAAAATCCAAACCAAGTTATGGGAGTTGGTGGTGTAGACTATTGGAAAGACGGAAGAGAAACATATGATAATGTTCATTTAGTTTACAGCTATCCAAATGGTGTTAAAGCAAACTTTACGTACTTAACAAGTAATGCTAAAGATGGTTATCAAATAAAAGTGATTGGAGATAAAGGAACCATAATCATTGACACTAATAACGCTTGGTTTTATCCAGAAGGTAAAAATAAGAATAAAGTATTAGGCAATGTAGATGGTGTTAGTGGTGCAACCGTTCAATGGGATAAAGAAAAAGGCTATAAAATAAATGTAGAACATTTAAATCCAAGTCAACAAGCATTGTTAGATTTTAAAGATGCCATTTTAAATAGTAAACAACCAGAATCTGATATTATTACAGGAGCAAAAACAGCAATCTGCGTTCAAATGGGACTAGATGCAATGTATAATAACGACATTGTAAAATGGAATTCTTCAGTTTTAAAAACTTAATTTATAATTTTTAGGATAGAACTATAAATCTTAATAGTAAGTTTACTGTTGAGGTTTTTTTAGATTCATAGATTGATGAATATATTTTCAGGATAGAACAGGATAGAAGACGAATCATAAAAACTTAATTTTAAAAACTATGATAATCCTTGAAAATTATCTAAATTAATCAAACAATTAAGACGTTTATATATGTTTAAAAGTAGTTATTTATTAGTGCTGTTAGGTGCATTATGCAGTTTCAATATTACAAATGCACAGCAAGATAATAATGGGGAGAAACCTAATATAATTTTCATTCTTACTGACGACCAGCGATTTGATGCTATAGGTTATGCTGGTAATAAATATGTTGAAACACCAGAAATGGATGATTTAGCAAAATCCGGAACCTATTTTAGCAATGCTATTGTAACCACACCTATCTGTGCTGCTAGTAGAGCTAGTATTTTAACAGGTTTGCACGAGCGTGCACACAACTTCAACTTTCAAACAGGTAACGTACGTGAAGAATATATGGCAAATTCTTATCCGAGATTACTTAAAGAGAATGGCTATCATACAGGATTTTATGGTAAATATGGCGTTCGTTACAATGATTTGGATAAGCAGTTTGATGAATACGAATCGTATGATAGAAACAACAGATTTAAAGATAGACGTGGATATTATTACAAAACCATTGATAATGATACGGTACACTTAACTCGTTACACAGGACAGAAAGCACTTGATTTTATTGAAGCGAATGCCACCAAAGAAGAACCCTTTTGCCTTTCATTAAGTTTTAGTGCGCCACACGCGCACGACCCTGCAGAAGACCAATATTATTGGCAGTCCGAAATGGATCAAATGTTGGAGAATACAACAATGCCAAAACCAGCATTAGGAGATGATAAGTATTTTGAAGCGCAACCAAAAATAGTTAGAGATGGTTTTAATAGACTGCGTTGGACATGGCGTTACGATAATCCAGAAAAGTATCAACACAGTGTAAAAGGATATTATAGAATGATTTCTGGAATAGATTTAGAAATCAAAAAAATTAGAGAAAAACTTAAAACTAAAGGTTTAGATAAGAATACGGTTATCATCGTGATGGGAGATAATGGCTATTTCTTGGGAGAACGTCAGTTTGCCGGTAAATGGTTAATGTACGATAACTCTATTCGTGTACCATTAATCGTGTTTGACCCTAGAGTAAACACCCATCAAGATATTAGTGACATGGCATTAAATATTGATGTTCCATCCACCATTGTAGATTTAGCAGGAATAAAAGCACCACAATCATGGCAAGGAAAAAGCCTAATGCCTATGGTTAAAAAAGAAACCAAAACCATTGGTAGAGATACTATTTTAATAGAACATATTTGGGATTTTGAACATATTCCACCAAGTGAAGGTGTAAGAACTAAAAAGTGGAAATACTTCAGATATGTCAATGATAAGAGTATTGAAGAGCTTTACGATTTAGAGAAAGACCCACAAGAGATTAAAAATTTAATCGGAAAGAAAAAATACAGAAACGTTGCGAATAAACTTCGTGCAAAAACAGATGAATTAATTAAGAAAAACAGTAACGAATTTAGAGCAGCACCTACAGATTTAACTGTTGAGTTAATTAGAGAGCCAAGTACAGAGGTTAAGATATTCGATTTAAAACCAGAGTTTGGCTGGACAGTACCTTTAGGGTCTAAATTTCAAGGCGCTTATCAAATTTTAGTGGCCTCAAATAAAACAGATATCGATAATAATGATGGTGATGTTTGGGATAGCGGACGCGTAGCTTCTACACAATCAACAGATGTTGAATATGCTGGAAATCCTCTCATAATTGGAAAAACATATTATTGGAAAGTTAGAATTTGGGAACAAGAAAACAGATTAGTCGATTATTCTGAAGCTCAAAAATTTACCACAGGTAAAAGTGATAGTTATATCATTTCAACCGAAAATAAATTTATAACAACTAAAGTAAAACCAACAAAATTTGCAAAAAAAGGAGAGGCTTATATTATTGATTTTGGAAAAGCTGCTTTTGCAACAATGGATTTTACATATAATGCGAAAACATCACATACGCTTACAGTACATGTAGGTGAAATGGTTAATGATGATGGTAGTGTTAACAGAACACCTCCTAAAAAAAGTAATATTCGTTATCAAGAAATAAAAGTGGATGTAAAACCAGGTCAAACAAAATATCAAATACAAGTACAAACCGACGAACGTAATACAAGAGCAAACAAGGCAGTACCATTGCCAGATGGTTTTCCTCCTTTGGTACCTTTTAGATATGCTGAGGTAGAAGGTGCGCAAAACAATTTTAAATCAGATGACTTTACTCAATTAGCTTTTCATAGTTATTGGGATGAAGAGGCAAGTAGTTTTGATAGTAATAATAATATTCTCAATCAAGTTTGGGACTTATGTAAATACTCTATAAAAGCAACAACATTTAATGGTCTATATGTAGATGGAGACAGAGAACGTATTCCTTATGAAGCGGATGCCTATTTAAATCAATTGAGTCATTATACAACAGACAGAGAATTTGCTATCGGAAGACGCACTATTGAGTATTTCATGAAGAATCCGACATGGCCAACAGAGTGGCAACAACATGTCCCTTTATTAATATATGCAGATTATATGTACACTGGTAATACCGAACTTATTGAGCGTTATTACGAAGCATTAAAACACAAGTCATTATACGAATTATCTAATGAAGATGGTTTAATCACATCTACCAAAGTTGATGCTGAGTTTATGAAGAAACTTGGTTTTCCAGATGGTTACAGAAAACCTTTAACCGATATAGTAGATTGGCCAGGAGCAAACTTTAATGGCAGTAAAACAAAAGGAGAGCGCGATGGTTTTGTTTTTAAACCTTATAGTACAGTTATCAATTCATTCTTTTACGAGAATATGAAAATCATGGCTGAATTTGCTCAAATACTTGGTAAAACACAAGAAGCATTAGATTTTGAATACAGAGCAGCAAAAGCTAAGAAAGCGGTTAACGAACAAATGTTTGATAAAGAACGTGGTGTTTATGTAGACGGTATTGGCACAGACCATGCGTCACTTCACGCCAATATGATGCCTTTAGCGTTCGGATTAGTGCCAGAAGAACATTTCGAGTCTGTGGTAAACTATGTGAAATCTAGAGGCATGGCCTGTAGCGTTTATGGATCACAATTTTTAATGGATGGACTATACAACGCAGGTGAAGCAGATTACGCATTAGATTTGTTAACAGACACATCCGATAGAAGTTGGTACAACATGATAAAAATAGGTTCTACTATTACACTTGAAGCTTGGGACAATCAATATAAAAACAATTTAGATTGGAACCACGCTTGGGGAGCTGTACCTGCAAATGTAATACCTAGAGGATTATGGGGAATCAAACCTAAAACACCAGGTTTTGGTGTAACGACTATTAAGCCTCAAATGAGTAAGTTAAAGTCAAGTACCATAGAAGTGCCAACAGTTAGAGGAACAATTAAAGGAACATACACCTTTAACGGAGCCAGACTACAGACCTACGAAATTGAAATACCAGGAAATATGGTCGCCGAATTTTCTTTAAATGGTTTAGACGGAAAAGACTTAATCCATAATGGAGAAAAAGTGCCTTCAGCATTTGAGTCTATACGATTAGCACCAGGTAAACATACTATACAGCTTAAAATAAACTCTTTTTAATCAATATAAAAGATAGAGTCAAAGGTGACTTTTCCAAATAAAATAAGAACATGAAGAAATTACTATACTTATCCATAATTTTGTCGATGATATTTTTTCATTCCTGTAATGAAAACACTTCAACTTCAAAAGATTATAAAGACGCCTCATTATCAATTGATGAACGTGTTGAAGCTTTGCTTCCAAAGTTATCTGTTGAAGAGAAAGTTGCTCAAATGCGAATTTTTCATGCCAATATTGGTACAAAACCTGATGAAAATGGCAATTTAAAATTATCTAAAAAAGTCATAGAAAAACTAAAACTAGGTATTGCAGGTGTTAAAAATCCAGGAGAGCATATTGATCCTGTGGCTGCAGCTAAACTAAATAACGAACTTCAAAAATATATCATTGAAAATAATCGTTGGGGAATTCCAGCATTATTCGTCACAGAATCATACAATGGTGTAGATGCAGAGGGTTGTACACGATTTGGACGTCCAATGACATCGGCAGCATCTTTTAATCCAGAATTAGTACAGCGCCAATGGGATGTTGTAGGTAGAGAAGCAAGATTACGTGGGATGCACATGTGTCATTCACCTGAAGCAGATGTAGTACGCGACCCTCGTTTTGGACGTATGAGTGAAGCTTTTGGAGAAGATACGTATTTAGTAACACAAATGGTAACTAGCGCTGTAAAAGGTGTACAAGGAAATTATGAAGGTTTAGGCAACGGAACCCACATTGGTGCCGTAGCAAAACACTTTGCAGGTTACGGTCAGGTATTAGGTGGTTCTAACTTTGCAGCTATAGAAATATCGGAAAGAACACTAATAGATGAAATATACCCACCATTTGAAGCGGCTGTAAAAGAAGCCAAAACATTAGGTATTATGGCATCACATGGCGATTTAAATGGCGTGGCAAGTCATGGAAACCCAGAATTGCTAACAGGAGTATTGCGTGATCAATGGGGTTTTGAAGGCTATGTAGTTTCAGATTCTAATGATATTGCACGATTGTTTTACTTTATGAATGTAGCTGAAAGCCCAGAGGCTGCAGCCCAAATGGGTTTAGAAGCAGGAATCGATATTGATTTATATGCTGAGGATTCTTATGCATATTTACCAGAAATGGTAAAGAAAAACCCAGAACTTGAAAAACTAATTGATAGATCCGTAAGACGTGTTTTAAGAACAAAATTCATTCTAGGTCTTTTCGATAACCCTTACATCAACATTGAAGATGTAGAGAAAGGAAACAGAGCAGCCTCTTCTTTAGCATTAGCAAAAGAATCCGATTTAGAATCTATCATTTTATTAAAAAATGAAGATAAAGCGTTGCCATTATCAAAAGACAAACCTTTAAAAGTAGCCTTGTTAGGGCCTCTATTAAAAGAAAACACAAAAGAGATGTTTGAATCTGTTGCAGGTTCAAATGTAAAATTCATAGCGGAAAAAGGATTTCAATTAACAAACCAAAAAGGAGGTGCTCCAGAACTTTTAGACAGAGACCCAAAAGCTATAGCAAGTTTGGTAAATAAAGCAAGGTCTGCAGACGTTTCAATCTTATTTTTAGGAGGTGATGAGTATACTGCAAAAGAAGCTTATTTTAGTAATAGTACCTTAGGTGATAGAGCAACTATCGACCCGGTTGGTTCATCAAGACGAACTTGTAGAAAAAATTAAGGCTCTAGGTAAACCGGTAATTGTGGTTTTAAAACACAGAAGAACCTTATCCATTAATGTCATAGCAGAACAAGCCGATGCTATTTTAGATACATGGGATTTAAGTGAATTTGGTGATGAATCTACGGCCAGAATCGTTTTTGGTGAAGTATCGCCATCAGGTAAATCGCCAGTTACTATTCCAAGATCTATCGGTCAAATTCCATTTCACTATAGCATGAAAGAAATCAACTATAAGAAAGAATATCTATTCATAGGTCAAGGTCCATTATATCCATTCGGTCATGGTTTAAGTTATACTGATTTTGAGTATTCAGACATTTCAATATCAAGTCAAGAAATAACACCTGAAAGTGAGTTACAAGTTAGCGTAAAAGTTACTAACAACGGTAGCATGAAAGCCAAAGAAGCAGTACAAATGTATATTAAAGACGAAATAGGCTCGGTAACCAGACCTGATAAAGAATTAAAAGCATTTAAAAAGATACAACTAGATGCGGGCGAAAGTAAAACAGTCACATTTACCATCACACCAAAAATGTTAGAATTCACAGGAATTTCAATGGAGAAAGTTTTAGAGGCAGGTGATTATACTGTGATGATAGGAACGTCCTCAAAAGATTATTTAGAAACTACATTCAAATTAAAAAAATAGATTTAAAATGAATAAATCAATCTTAACACTAGTAACTCTATTGTGTCTTTTTAGTTGTTCAGAAGCTCAAAAAGCAGCATCAGAAAAGAAAGATGTTTTTAATGAAGTTCAGATTAAAAAATCGATGATTAAAGCCTTAGAATGGCAAGAAGCACATCCTATTTTTGCAATTCATCCTACAGATTGGACAAACGGTGCTTATTATACAGGTGTAGCAAGAGCGCATCATACAACAAAAAACATGATGTATATGGCTGCGCTAAAAAATCAAGCGGTAAAGAATAACTGGAAACCCTTTAAACGACTTTACCATGCTGATGATGTTGCTATTTCCTATAGCTATCTATATGTTGCTGAAAACGAAAAACGAAGAAACTTTGCAGATTTAGAACCGACCAAAAATTTCTTAGATGCGCATCTCTATGAGGATAATAATTGGAAAGCTGCAACCGATAAAAGTAAAGAAGCTAAAACCATTTTATGGTGGTGGTGCGATGCCTTGTTTATGGCGCCACCTGTAATCAATCTATACGCTAAGCAAACCGAGCAGCCAAAATACTTAGACGATATGCATAAGTATTATATGGAGACGTACAATAGATTGTACGACAAAGAAGAAAAATTATTTGCCAGAGATATGCGATATGTTTGGAAAGGACATGGGGAAGACAACAAAGAAACAAATGGTAAAAAAGTATTTTGGTCTAGAGGCAATGGTTGGGTGATTGGTGGTCTGGCATTATTGTTAGAAGATATGCCAAAAGATTATGAGCATAGAGACTTCTATGTGAATCTATACAAAGAAATGGCTGCAAAACTATTAGAAATCCAACCAGAAGATGGTTTGTGGCGTACAAGTTTATTAAGTCCTGAATCTTATAATCATGGCGAAGTTAGTGGTAGTGGCTTCCACACCTTTGCAATTGCATGGGGAATTAACAACGGTTTAATAGATAAAAAACATACGTCAGCAGTTAAAAAGGCATGGAAAGCATTGGCGGCTTGCCAGCACGATGATGGTCGTGTAGGTTGGGTACAAAATATTGGTGCGTTTCCAGAGCCAGCGTCTGAGGATAGTTATCAAAATTTTGGTACTGGTGCATTTTTAATGGCAGCAAGCGAGATTTTAAAGTTAGAAGATTAAAAATTTATTAAGATACATTTTTGCAAAAGTGAATAGTTACCCTTATATTGAACATATGTTCTGGGTTGCCAAAACTCAACGAGACAAATATTAATACAAAATATAATGAAAAAACAGCTTTTATTCCTTTTAACAATAATCTTAAGTTTCAATTGCTATTCTCAGATTACTTTTGAGAAGGGATATTTTATTGATGACTCTAATCAAAAGACCAATTGTTTAATCAAAAATATTGATTGGCAAGATAATCCAACTGAATTTGAATATAAATTATCCGAAAATAGCAAATCCAAAAAAGCGAATATAAAATCAATTAAAGAATTTGGAATTGATAATATTTCAAAATACGTCAGAAGTATTGTAAATATTGACAGGTCAAGCGAGATGTTAGATGACTTAACCAATGATAGAAACCCTGAATTTAAAGAAGAGGAACTATTTTTAAAAGTATTTATTGGTTGAGGGTAACGCAAATTTATATTTATATGAAGACGGAATCATAAGAAAATATTTTTACAACAAAGGAAATACTGTTATTGAGCAATTAATTTTCAAATCTTACAAAACTTACGATAATGACATCGGTAAGAATAATAGATTTAAAAATCAACTTTGGAATAACCTAAAGTGTCCAAATTTTAAAATTACCAAAGTTGAGAATCTAGATTATCAAATGAATGACCTAATTGGTTATTTTGTAGAATATAACGAATGTATCGGTGAAAAATATATCAATTATGAAGAAAAACAGAAAAGAGACTTATTTAATTTAAATGTTCGAGTTGGCTTTAATAGTTCATCTCTTTTAGTACAAAATAAAGTTTTAAGCTCTAGAGATTTTGATTTAGATAATGAGATCGCACTTAGATTTGGTATTGAGGCAGAAATTATTATGCCTTTCAACAAAAATAAATGGTCATTGATAATTGAGCCAAGTTATCAATATTATAAATCGGAAAAGGAAAGATCAAATGTGAGTGTAAACGCTGACTATAAATCAATTGAATTCCCAATTGGCGTAAGGCATTACTTTTTTCTAAATGAGGATTCTAAAATTTTTATAAATGGGTCATTCATTCTTGCTTTTGATAATAATTCCATTATTGATTTAAGCTCGGGAACAGATTTAGAAGTTGTCAATTCGTCAACTTTGGCTTTCGGTTTAGGTTATAAACATAATGATAAATATATCTTAGAAATTAGATATAATGCGAGTAGGGAGATTTTAAGTCAGAATGGTTCTGAATGGTTTTCTAATTATAAAACACTATCTGTAATATTTGGATATTCACTTTTTTAAAAAACAATTCATAATACCATATTCCAACTCGTTTGGAAAATCACTTTGGTGCTCAATTAACTTTATGAACGAATGAAATACTATGGGATCTTGTCATTGCTTTGTTTGTTTTTTTGTCAATCTTGTCAAAAGAAAAAAGAAACTTCTGATGTTGCTGCAAGTGCTTCATCAAATTTAGTTCTTCCAAAACGTCCAAATATTCTTTGGTTAGTAACTGAGGATATGGGAGCTTACATTCCACCTTTTGGAGATCATACGGTTGCAACTCCTAATCTTAGTAAACTGGCTGAAGAGGGAGTCATTTATCCAAACTTATATTCAACTTCAGGTGTTTGTGCACCAAGCAGAGCTGCGATAGCAACTGGTATGTATCCATCGAGTATTGGTGCAAACCATATGCGGACAAACTCTAATATGGATCAAACAGGTCTGCCAGCTTATGAAGCAGTACCGTCTCCTAACGTAAAAATGATAAGCGAATGGTTGCGACAAGCAGGCTACTATTGCACCAATAATTATAAAACCGATTATCAATTTAAAGCACCAGTTACAGCATGGGATGAAAGTAGCCCTTATGCACATTGGAGAAATAGAGATAAAAATCAGCCATTCTTTTCAGTAATAAATTTTACGGAAACACACGAATCGGGTTTGTTTGAACCTTACGGATTTAGAGAAATTGAAACCCGTCTATACCATGCAGGAGACAATACTTACAATTGGAAAAATAAAGGAACGTCGCACGCCAAAAATCGCATGGACGAAGAAGACACACCAATACATCTTCCAAAGGATACTAAATTCAAAATCCCGCCTTATTTAGTGGATAATGAGGTAACACAACGCGATATGTGGAAGCTATACAACAATATTGCTGAAATGGATAATCAAGTAGGTGCTGTGTTACAACAGTTAGAAGTCGATGGCTTATTAGAGAATACAATCATCTTTTTCTACGGAGATCATGGCGAACCTTTACCAAGAGAAAAGCGACTCATTTACGATTCCGGATTAAACACACCTATGATTATTCGTTTTCCTAAGAAACTACACGCAGGAACAAAAGACGATCAATTGATAAGTTTTGTAGATTTTGCACCAACCCTATTGTCGCTTATTGGAGAAGAGCCAAAGCCTTATATGCAAGGGCAATCTTTCTTGGGATTTAATAAGGTAGAAAAACGTGATTATATTTATGCTGCAGCAGATCGTTTTGATGCAGAAACTGATGTGATTAGAGCAGTAAGAGATAAGCAATTTAAATATATTAGAAATTACAGACCAGAACAAGGCTATTATTTGCCTATTACTTACAGAGAGCGCATTCCAGCAATGCGAGAATTGTTGCGATTACGAGATGAAGGTAAACTTAATGATGTCCAAATGCAATGGTTTAGAGAAAGTAAACCAAAAGAGGAATTATTTGATTGCTCAGTGGATTCTTTTGAGTTAAATAACCTTGTAGATAATCCTGAATACAAAGACAAATTAAATGAGTTAAGATCTGAAATAGATACATGGTTAGAAAACATAGGAGATAATCCTAATTTACCCGAAAGAGAATTAGTAAAAAAAATGTGGCAGGGTAATAATAAACAGCCATTAACTTCAGAACCTGTCATTAATAATTACAATGGAAAAATGACCATTAAATGCAAAACTGAAGGTGCTTCCATTGGTTATAAAATCATTAAAGATGGAAAATTGCCGAAGGCTTGGAATAGCTATAAAAACCCGATAGTATTACCTCAAGGCGCTAAATTAATAGTACAAGCACATCGTATCGGATTTAAATCGAGTGAAACTGTTTGTTTTCAGTAAGATAACATTATGAATTGAAGTTAGATTAATTTTTTTTAGATAAACAAGATGTTAAAGTTTATTCAATTCAGCATAGTTCAGGATACTTTTTTTAGCTAAATTTAATAACATTAGAAAAATATTAAAAAAAGCTATGAAAAAAATTAAGTTTAAACCCATATTACTTCTCGTTTTTATGTTATACTCATTTTGTATAACAGCTCAAGGCGTGCTTCCTTCTGATGACACTTTTAGATTGAAAAATGTAGCAACAGGCCAATTCTTAACCACCGCAGGAGGAAGTTCTCAGCCAGTTACAATGACAAATTTAGCTGAAGAGGATTTGAGCACTCATTGGACGTTTGTAGTAAGTGGAGCTTATTATAATATAGATAGTGAAAGTGAAACTGGTGGAACTGGAATACTACGCGCACCAGGTACTGGTGGTCCAGGAGGCCCTTATGTAGTTGTAAGCACGCTAGCAACTTCCCCTAATAGCAGTACAGATAAAACGTGGACGATACAACATAACGCTACTAATGACACTTATAGAATTGAATCTAGAACTGCTGGTAGATTTATGTATCATGACGCTAACGGAACTGTTACCCATGTAGCTGTCCCAGAAACGGATGATAGAAGTAATTGGGAATTTGTTCCTTTTGTGGAAACACCTGTAGTGATAGCAACAGATGAAGATACAAATACAGATCTTACTTGTCCTGCTTCAGGTATATTCCAAAACGACAATACCAGAAATGTAGATATACCAAACTCCGTTAATGTAGGTACTGCTGATGACCGTAGTTGTTATTCTGATTACTCAGAAAGTAGTGTTAATGGAAAAACTTGGGGTGTTTATAATATTACCGATGGTTCAAACCATTGGGATGGAAGTACGTTACAACCCAGAATAGAACGTTCTTTACCCAGATCTCAAGAGACTGGTGTTGGTAGTTATGCAAGATTCACTGGAATTGTAAGAATTCTTGAAGTAGGAGATGGTGGCTCTTTTGGTCAAGATGGTAGTTATTTAATACAGGCTAAAGGAAAGCACACTGGTGGTGGTGGTTCTAATGATCCTGCTATTTGTTTATATAGAGCACATCCTGTTTACGGTACAGGAATCAATGCAGATAAGCAAGTGGCTTTCGATATTTATGCCGAACGTATTTTATTCCGTGGAGGTGAAGGTAGTGGCAGAGAAGTTGTTTTTCTAAAGCAAGTCAATAAAAATGAAGAAGTCGATTTTGAGCTAGAGATAGGTTTTAGAGAAGACCCTAGTAATCCTGATTTAAAAATACATTATTGTGACGCCGTAATTGGAGGAGAAGCCTTTAATTGGAATATCCCAGAACCAGAAAGAGGTATTGAATCAGGTATAAGATATGGGGCTTATCGTGTGAGAGGTGGTAGAGCACAAATGAGATGGGCAAACACTACTTATGAGAAAGTCGAAGTTGTTGACAATTCAGGACCAGCACCTAGTGATGACGTTTTTAGATTTAGAAATGTAGCTACAGGCCAATTCTTAACCGATGCTGAGGCATCAGCTATGCCAGTTACGATGACTGATTCTGGTGAACCGCTAAACACGCATTGGACTTTTGTGCAACAAGGCGCATTTGTTAATATAGACAGTGAAGTTAACGGCATACTTCGTGCCCCAGGTGCAAGTGGCCCAGGAGGTCCTTATGTGGTTTTAAGTACAGGTACAACTACAAGTTCTGGTGATAAAGTCTGGACCTTACATTATAGTGATGTTGATGATACCTATAGATTTGAATCTGGCACTAGTGGTAGATTTATGTACCATGAAACAGATGGAACCGTAACACATATCCCAGTTACAGAGTCAGATTTGAGAAGCGTATGGGAGGCAATACCAACAAGTCAATCTCTAAGTATTGAAGATAATGAATCAAGTGCGACTTCTATAAAAGTATATCCAAACCCGGCAAATACTAATTTTACCATAGCATTAAACAACAATATTGATGCAGAGGTTAAAATTTACAATATGTTAGGGAAAGTAGTTTATCAAGGATCAACTTCTAATGGGAAAATAGAGGTTAGAAATAATAATAATTTAACGTCTGGTTTATATATAGTAACTGCTACAACAGATGATAATAAAACAGTTCAGACAAAACTGATTATAAACTAATAATATTATCTCATAATAATTTTAAAAAGACTGTCTTTTTAGACGGTCTTTTTTTGTTTATTTCTTAACAGGATAAAACAGGATGGTTTTTTAATATAGTAATAGTATTTTTCAATATTACTTCAGAAAGTTTAAAATGAAACATCTAAAACTTAGGTCTAAATCACACGGCTGGATGATGGTAGATGTTCTATGTGACTCTTAAAACAGTAAATATCAGCACATGAAAAGACGCAACTTTATACAACTGACAACACTTGCAGGTGTTGGATTATCATTACCGATGTCCGGTTTATTACATTCGTGTACAAGCCATCCAGAACACTCATTAGAATTTAAAAACTTAATCACAGGTTTATTGAAGGACTGGAGTGACGGAATGTTAAAAGTCCAGATTAATGATCCGTCTAATTTAGAAGTACATGGTGCATTAGGTTGTCCGTCATGTTCACATATTCATGGTCGTTGTATGGATGCCGTATATCCATTTTTATATATGGCAGATAAAACAGGTGATGAAAAGTATATAGAAGGTGCTAAATTGGTAATGACTTGGGCAGAAAATAATGTGTCTCAAGAAAATGGAGCTTGGACAGTAATTAAAAACCCAAAATCTTGGAAAGGAATTACCATTTTTGGTGCAATTGCTTTAGCTGAAGCCTTACATTATCATGGCCATGTTTTAGATGAAGAAACTCGCAAAACATGGACAAATCGTCTAGAAAAAGCAGGACAATACATTTACGATACATTTACAATTGACTTTACCAATATTAATTATCCTGGAACAGCTGTTTATGGATTAAATTTAATAGGGAATGTTCTAAATAGAGATGATTTTAAAGCAAAAAGTAAAAAATTAGCTTCAGAAATAAAAGTGTATTTTACTAAAAATGAAGGTTTACTGTTTGGTGAGTGTAAGAAAAGTTCAAGTAAGCTAAGTGATAAAGGTTTACACGGAGTAGATTTAGGCTACAATGTGGAGGAAACTTTAAATAGTTTAGTGATGTATGCTATAAAAGAGAAAGATGAAGAATTACTACAAATCTTAACAAAATCATTAAATAGTCATTTAGAATTTATGTTGCCAGATGGAGGTTGGGATAACAGTTGGGGTAACAGAATGTACAAATGGACCTATTGGGGAAGTAGAACCTGCGATGGTAGTCAACCAGCATTTGGAATGATGGCCAATATCAATCCTGCATTTGGAACAGCAGCAGTAAAAAATACAGAATTATTAAAAAGATGTACAGCAGATGGATTAATTCATGGAGGTCCAGGTTTTATAGAAGCTGGTATTCCTCCTTGTGTGCATCATACATTTACACATGCCAAACCTTTAGCAGCCTTATTAGATCATTGGGATCATTTACCAAAAATAAATGCAAATGCTCATTTACCTAGAACCACTGCAGATGGCGTAAAACACTTTAAAGATTTAGATGTGTTTCTTTTTGCTAGAGGAGATTGGAGAGGAACAATAAGCGCTTACGATGCAGAATATCATTATAAATACGATTTTAGACAAGCTTCAGGAGGTGCTTTAGGAGTTTTATATAATAATAAAGTAGGGCTTTTATGTGCTGCAAGTATGGCAGAATATCATTTAGTAGAAAAAAACAATCAACAAGTACAACCTAATAAAGATATCTGTTTAACACCACGAGTTGAGGTGTTTAAAGACAATGTATGGTACACTAATTTATATGATTTACCAGCAACCGTTACTTCTAAAGATGAAAACAGAACTATTGAGTTATTGGCTGATGTAAAACTTAAAAATGTAGATAGAGAAGAAGTGTCTGGAACCGCTTCTGAATTTGATATTACATACAATTGTACTACTGATCAAACAGAAATTAAAGTGAATACAAAACAGAATATTACTGAAAAAACTGCTTTTGTATTACCAATAGTTTCTCCTTCAAATGAAGAGGTAACCAACATTAATGAAAACGAAATTACCATTCAAAAACCTGAGGGATTAGTGACCATTAAAGCAAATGTCCCAATTAAAACCAAAGAAATTTCTGGTAAAAAAAGAACCTTTAATATGGTGCCTGGAGTAGAAGCTATTCCTTTTGAAATGTTTTTTCAAAAAGATAATAACGAGTTGAAAATAACGATTACAGTGAGTTAAAAGTTTATTATGATTTTTATAAAAAGAACTACTCAAAAGCAAGCATTTAGGAAAGTTCTAATACTATTAATTACGGGATTTATTTTTTTTTCAGGTTGTACTTCGAAAGAATCAATTAGTATTTCAAATTTAAAATGTGAATACAAAACAAACCCATTAGGAATAGACAACACAAAACCAAGATTAAGTTGGAAATTAACTTCAAACAAGCAAGAAAGAGGACAAAAACAAACAGCTTTTCAAGTTTTAGTTGCTAGCAATTTAGATTTATTAAATGATAATACTGGAGACATTTGGGATTCAGGAAAAGTGGAATCTAATCAATCTGTAAATAACACCTATCAAGGCATTGAGTTAGAGTCTGCAAAACAGTATTTCTGGAAAGTAAAAGTTTGGGATAAAGATGGTCATCCAACAAACTGGAGCAATCATTCTAAGTTTTCTATGGGCTTATTAAAACAATCAGATTGGAAAGGCGACTGGATTCTAAAATCAGATCAGAAAAAAACGGACCATAATTGGTATCGAAAAAATGTAACACTTTCAGATGATGCAACATCGGCATTTGTATTTGTAGGCTCTTTTGGCTATCACGAATTGTATGTGAATGGAGAAAAAATTACTCAGAATGTGATGAATCCAGTGTCAACCTACATGAAAAAAAGGATTGCCTATTTAACCTATGACATTTCAGAAAAACTAAAAAAAGGAGACAATGTTATTGCCATATGGCATGCTGCAGGATGGTCGCGTTGGAGACGTGTTAGTGAATACAGAAACATTCCTTTTGTATTTAAAGCACAAGCCGAAATTGTAGCAGGAGGAAAACAAACTACGCTTAAGTCTGACACCACTTGGAAAACTAAAAAGAGTCATTCCGAATATTATGGAGATTGGGATATCCTACGTTTTGGTGGTGAAACTATTGACGATAGAAAACGAGACGACGACTGGAATACTGCTGATTATGACGATTCCAATTGGATGAATGCAAGTGTGTACAATCACGAGGTTTTAAACACTCAAATTCCAGAGGGCAATAATATAAGTTTTGCACTTAATAGCAGAAAAAATAGAGAAGTACGCGCATTGTATAGTCCTATTACTGCTCAGTTAAGTGCACAAATGGTAGAGCCTCAAGTAAAGTTTAAGGAGCTTAAAGCCATTGCTGTAGATAAAAATGATGATGGTACCTTTCGCATTGATATGGGAGAAAATTATACTGGATTTTTTGAAATGGATTTGTATAATGGTGTTGAGGGAGATTCTATTCTATTTGAAATTACGGATAGAACAGAAGTGAGGTCTAACTGGAAACAAAAGAGTAAGTACATCTTTGGAAAATCAGGAAAGGGGAATTTCCAAAATCGTTTTAATGTTGCAGGAGGAAGATGGATTACAGTTCACGGTTTAAAATACCAGCCTAAACTAGAAGATGCAAAAGGCTATGTGGTAACGAACGATCGTAAACAAATCAGCAAATTTGAATCTTCAAGTAAACAACTGAATCAAATTTATCAAGTTAATTTAAATACCTACTTAGCCAATACTATGGATGGTATTTTGGTAGATTGTCCGCATCGCGAGCGTCGTGGTTGGGGAGAAGTCACTGTTGCCGCTATGTATGGTGATGCTTTACCAAATTTTGAAAGTGGTGCTTATATGGATCAATATCTGCAATTCACCAGAGATGCACAATTTCCTGATGGAAGAACACGAGCTGTTATTAATGAAGAAGACCGTCCATTTTTAATGTGGAAAGCCAATAACCCTCTAACGGTTTGGGAAACCTACCGTATGTTAGGAGATAAAAAAGTACTAGAAGACAATTATGAATCCATGCAAAAATGGATGACTTGGTTGCTTGAAAATTCAAATTATGAAACAGGAGGCGCCATAAAAGCAGGAACACAAGGCTTAAGAGAATTCCCTGGATTAGGCGATTGGTGCACACCTCGTGGTAATTTCTGGACCAGTAGTAACTCACCAGAAGCCGTCCATTTTAATAATTGCCTTTATACGTTCATGCTAGATAATGCGATGCATATTGCTGAAACTTTGGGTAAAACTGAAGATACTAAAACTTATAAAGACAGACTAAAAGTACAGCGAGAAGCGACCCATAAATTATCGTATAATCCAGAAACGGGTAAATACATAAAAGGATATCAGGTAGACCAAGCCTTTGCTTTAGTCTCTGGCGTAACACCAGCGTCTGAAAAAGCTAAAGTAGAAGAGAATTTAGTGGATAATGTACTGTACAAATTTCCGTATTACGATACAGGAAGTTCTGGACAAGCCTTGTACACGCGATATTTTACAGAATCTGGTGAAAGAATGGATTTAATTTATGAGTTGTTGAGAGATAAGCATCACCCAAGTTATGGTTACTTTTTAGAGCAAGGAAAAACCGTATGGCCAGAACGTTGGTCTGCCATAGGTAACAGTCAAATACACACCTGTTACACAGGCATTGGAGGCTATTTTATCAAAGGTTTTGGTGGTATTCGACCAAACCCTGAACATTTAGGAATGCAAAACATGATTATAAAACCTGCACCTGTTGGCGATTTAACGTTTGCAAATACCCAATATGAATCCATGTACGGAAACGTGGTTGTTAACTGGAAAAAGGAAGACAAAGGTGCCACATTTCATATTGAAATCCCTACAAATACAACCGCTAAAGTATATCTGCCAGCAACAAGTAAAGAGGGTATACATGAAAGCAGTGTTTTAGCTGAAAAAGCTGAAGACATTACCTATTTAGGAACAGAAAAAAACAAAGCTGTTGGTAATTACGTGATTTTTAATGTACCATCTGGAGTTTATGATTTTAAAGTAGGTGAATTACCTGTAACACAATTTCCAGAGCCATTAAATGATTTAAAGAATCTTGCGAAATTAGGACGAATAAATGCGTCTTCTATGTTTATTCAAACTGAAAAACTACCCGTTTTTGAGGCCTTTAGAGTTAATGATGACGATAATAAAACCCGTTGGTTAGCTACTGAAGCTGAAAATCAATATATAGAGGTAGAATGGGTAAAACCACAAACGTTCAATCAAGTCATTATTGATGAACATGAGGATAACATTTCGTCTTATGAACTTCAATATTGGGAAAACGGAGCATGGAAAGCTATTGTAAAAGGAACCGTCTGTGGTGCAAATAAAACCCATCAATTTGATACTATTGAATCTACAAAATTTAGAATTTTTATTGTGGATGCTAAAGAAGCACCATCTATTAAAGAGATCAAAATTTTTAATTGATAATAAATGAAAACAAACAGACGCGATTTTATAAAAAGTATGTCTGCACTTGGTATTCTAGGTGTCACATATCCTTTATTATCATCTTGCGTTAATAATAATAGAAACGAATATCTAAATGAAATCATTACAAAAATCGAATTGTTTAGATACGATATTAATATCCCACGCTATTTTTCTTGGGGAACTTGGCATAACCGTCAGCATTTATTTATTAAGATTTCTTCAGGAGAGTTTTATGGTTGGACAGAAACGCCAGCTTCAAAAAACAATCCTGATTTTAAACCTACGGCTTGGGTTGAATATTTAAAGCAATTTAAAGGCTTAACGATTGGTGAAGCCCAAAAATTATTGGCGTCAGAACAAGTGCTAGGTTCTAAACGCTCTTTAAAAATGTTAGAGTCTTTAGATATGGGATTGTTAGATCTTTCTGGACGTCTTCAAAATAAATCGGCTGTAGAATTATTAGGATTAACTGGTCGCAATGCCGTTCCTGGGTTGTATTGCATTTTAGACAAAGACGAGGAAAAAGTTAGAGAAGAAGCAGAGAAAAGCATCGCGCAAAATTTAGCACATCATATGAAGTTTAAGATGTATGGTGATGAAGCCGTAGATATGAAATTACTTAAAACGATTAGAGATGTTTTGGGAGATGAAGCTGTGGTGATTTCAGATGTTAATAAAGGCTATAAAAAGTGGCAATCTTTAGACGAATTAAAAGGGATTTTAGACCGTTTTAAAGCTAATGGTTTAAATGCCATTGAGGACCCAGCTAATTTAAAACCACATCAATGGGTTCAATTACAGGAAATGGTTGGTGATTTAGCTTTGATTCCAGATGCACCAATGCGTCCTGCGTGGAAAGGTTTAGAAATCATAACAAAAGGCATGGGAAAAATTTATAATTTACATCCTTCGACTATGGGAAGTTTGAATCACACAGCGCAATTGGCTGAAAAAGTAAAAGATATAGGCGCAAAAGTAATGATAGGTGATGATAGTTTAGTCGGTCCCGCATGTTCTGCTTGGCAACAAATAGCAATAGGTCTAAATGCGACTTGGGTAGAAGCCATAGAGAAAAAGGAAGATTCTAAACTATATCTAGAATGCCTGCAAAGTACTGCCACTAAAAAAGACGCTAATGGTTATTATTCTTATCAACCAAAACCTGGTTTTGGTGTGGAATTAGAAACCAATCGATTAAAAAAAATAAGTGAATTGTATGTTGAAGTTTAACGTAACTATAAATTTTTAAAAGACTGTTGAAAACGATAAAAAACATAATAATGATAGTTAAAAAAATAGATCCTATTTTTTTTGTTATGTTATTTTTTTTCCTGTTGACGAATTGTCAAAAAGAACAAATTGTTCAAAAACCTAATGTACTACTTATTTGTGTGGATGACCTTCGTCCAGAGTTAAAGAGTTTTGGAGCAGAGTATATTAGCTCACCTAATATTGATGCTTTAGCGGAAAAAGGAATTATATTCCAAAAACATTTTGTAAACTCACCAAGTTGTGGTCCGTCTAGATATACCTTATTAACAGGGCAGTATGGACCAGCAGGAAACGATGCTCTTTTTAGTAGAGCAAATAAAATAAAACAAGGCACTCAAAAAGTAGGTAAAAGTATCCCAGAGTGGTTTAGTACATTTGGCTATACAACGGTTTCGGTTGGAAAAGTATCCCATCATCCTGGAGGAAGAGGCGGAAAAAATTGGAATGATAGTACAAAAGTAGAGATGCCCAATGCATGGGATAAGCATTTGATGCCAGTTGCGGAATGGGAACACCCACGAGGAATGATGCATGGATTAGCTAATGGTGAGACTCGATTAAAATCAGCCAGTATGGATGTTTTTCAAACAGCAGAAGGTGACGATAACATTTATCCAGATGGAGCAATTACAGATGAAGCTGTCAAACAACTAGGAGCACTTGCCAGTAATGAAGAAAAACCATTTTTTATTGCTGTTGGAATTATTAAACCGCACCTGCCTTTTGGTGCACCAAAAACATATTATGATAGATATGATGGTGTTGACTTTTCCGAAATAAAACACCCTCAAAAACCGAAAGGAAGAACAACATGGCATGGGTCTGGTGAATTTATGAAATACAACCGTTGGGGTAAAAACCCTAATAAAGATGCTGATTTTGCGAATGAGGTTCGTCGTCATTATGCTGCATGTGTCAGTTATGCTGATGCCCAAGTTGGTAAAATTCTTGCAGCATTAAAAAAAACAGGAGCAGATAAAAATACTATTGTTGTACTTTGGGGTGACCATGGTTGGCATCTAGGAGAACATGCGATTTGGGGTAAACATAGTTTGTTTGAGGAATCGTTGCATGCACCTTTAATAATTCATTACCCAGGAATGAAACATGAAGGTACGAATACAGATGCTATTGTAGAAACAGTCGATATTTTTCCGACGTTATGTGATTTAGCTGAAATTGAAACCCCTGAGTATGCTCATGGTACGTCTCTAAAAGAAATATTAGTAGACCCGAATGCTGCGGGTCACTATGCCATATCCTATAAAAATAATGTTTCAACCATTAGAACTTCAACGCATAGAATGACATTACATCAGGATGGATTTGTGGAATTATATAATCACACAACAACAGAAAAGGAAACTAAGAATATTGCCGAAGACTACCCAGAATTAGTTAAAGAGTTAAAAGTGAAGTTAAGAACTAGGTTAAATCTAAAGTAAAAATAAATAAAATAATGATAAAAGTCGGATTATTTGGAATAGGATTAGACACCTATTGGCCTCAATTTGAAGGCTTGCTAGAACGTTTACAAGGTTATCAAAGCCAAATTGCAGATAAGATGGAAAGTTTTGGTGCTGAGGTTGTAAACGTTGGTTTAGTTGATTCGCCGATTGTTGCAAGAGAAAAGGCACAAGTATTAAAAACGGAAGACGTCGATATTCTTTTTCTATATGTCTCAACCTATGCGTTATCGTCAACAGTTTTACCTGTAGTTCAAAAAGTAAAATGCCCAATAATTATATTAAACATACAACCTGTTGCAGCTATAGATTACGATAGTTTTAATGCATTAGGTGACAGAGGCAAAATGACAGGCGAGTGGTTAGCGCATTGTCAAGCCTGTTCTGTGCCAGAATTAGCAAATGTTTTTAATCGTTCAGGAATAGATTATGAATTTGTAACAGGCTATTTAGATGAGCCACAAGTTTGGACGGAAATTCAGGATTGGATAGATGCAGCTCGTGTGGCCTCAGTAATGCAAAATAACAGACTAGGTGTTTTAGGACATTATTATGGCGGTATGTTAGATGTGTATTCTGATTTAACCAAACAATCTGCAGCGTTCGGAACACACATAGAAATTGTTGAAATGTGTGAATTAAAAAAGTATCGAGATGCAGTTACAACACCTGAGATAGAAGAAAAAATATTAGAATTTAAAAATGTATTTGAAGTTGTTGATGCTTGTGAAGAAGATGAAATTATTCGCGCAGCAAAAACATCAATAGCCTTAGATAAATTAGTAGACAATCACGATTTGGGTTCTTTAGCCTATTATTATGAAGGTGAAAATGCTAACGAATATGAAAATATAGTAACCTCAGTCATCGCAGGTAATACCTTGTTAACGGGTAGAAATGTGCCAGTTGCAGGAGAATATGAAGTCAAGAATGCCCAAGCCATGAAAATTATGGATGCCTTTGGTGTTGGAGGTTCGTTTTCTGAATTTTATGCGATGGATTTTAATGATGATATTGTGATGTTAGGCCATGATGGTCCTGCACATTTTGCAATCGCAGAAGGAAATGTTCAATTAGTGCCATTACCAGTGTATCATGGAAAACCAGGGAAAGGGTTGTCTATTCAAATGACGGTAAAGCATGGACCAGTTACACTCTTGTCTGTTGTTGAAGGTAAAGATGATGTGTTTTTATTGGTAGCAGAAGGAGAATCTGTTGAAGGTCCAATATTACAAATAGGTAACACAAACAGTCGTTATCGTTTTTCAATAGGAGCTCGTACTTTTATGAACGAATGGTCTAAACAGGGACCTTCTCATCATTGCGCTATTGGAGTAGGTCATATTGCCAGTAAAATAGAGAAGTTAGGAAACCTTTTAAATTTACGAGTGGTTCGTATTTGTTAATTAATTTAAAAATATCTTTTATTAAAAATCATTTTCAAATGATAAAAATTATACGATTAATCTTAATAGTTCTATTAAGTCAAGCTTGTGCTAACAAACAAGAATCTTCAGTTCCAAACATAATTATCATAAACGTTGATGATATGGGTTGGAAAGATGTAGGTTTTATGGGAAGTAAATATTATGAAACACCAAACATAGATTATTTATCGAGCTTAGGTATGGTCTTTACAAATGGTTATGCATCAGCTTCAAACTGTGCACCTAGCAGAGCGTGTTTAATGACTGGGCAATGGACACCACGTCATGGGATTTACACGGTTAGTCCTTCAACACGTGGGAAATCTGAACACAGAAAATTGATTCCAACAAAAAATACACATACACTATCCAAAAAGCATACTATTTTACCAGAGGTATTACGTGAGAATGGATATGTCACGTGTCAGGCAGGAAAGTGGCATTTAAGCGATAATCCTATAGAATATGGGTTTGATGTAAATATTGGAGGGGGGCATAATGGCTTGCCTAAAAGCTATAAACCACCTTATAAAAATGTAACAATTGAAGGCGTTTCTGATAAATATTTAACGGATGTCATAATGGAAAAAGCTATACATTTTGTGGATACCGTACAAAAACCGTTCTATCTTAATTATTCGCCTTATGCCGTTCATGTACCTATAATGCCAGTGGATAGTATTTTGCCTAAATATGAAAAAAAGGCACCATGGAATGGTCAGGGAAATCCAGAATATGGGTCTATGGTAGATAATTTAGATAGAAACATAGGGTTACTTATTGATAAACTAAAAGAAAAACATCTTTTTGATAATACCTTGATTGTTTTTACTTCAGATAATGGAGGTTTATACGGGATAACCAAACAAAAACCATTACGAGCTGGAAAAGGAAGTTATTATGAAGGTGGTATTAGAGAACCATTTTTCTTTGTGTTAAACAATAAAATTAAACCAAATTCTAAGAGCGATGTACCTATAACAAACCTAGATATATTTCCAACAATCTTAGGCTATGCAGGCATAAAAAACGCTAGCCTAAATTTAGATGGAAATAATATCTCTTCAATATTAGAAGGAAAAGAGGAAACATTAGAACGTCCTTTATTTTGGCATTTTCCTATTTATTTACAAGCCTATAATGTAAATGATAATGAAAACAGGGACTCTCTATTTAGAACACGACCAGGCTCTTTAATACGAAAAGGCGATTGGAAACTTCATTATTATTTTGAGGATAATGAGATGGAATTGTATAATTTATCTGAAGATATTGGTGAACGCAACAATTTAGCTAGAGCAAATCCAAAAAAAACAGAAGCACTTTTAGCGGATTTACAAAAATGGTGGAAAGCTACAAATGCGCCAATACCCAAAACCAAGAACCCAGAATTTACAAATTAAATTTTAATAAGATCTTTAAAAAATCATGCAAACAATTTTAGGAGTAATATTCCATTCATTAGGCGGAGTCGCTGCAGGAAGTTTTTATATGCCCTACAACAAAGTAAAAGGTTGGGCTTGGGAAACCTACTGGATGGTAGGAGGCGTTATGTCTTGGCTCATTGTGCCACCAATTGCTGCCTATTTAACTGTTCCTGGTTTTATGGATATCATCACGGCAAGCTCAAATACTATTTTAGGATTCACCTTTTTAATGGGATTACTTTGGGGAGTTGGAGGTTTGTCCTATGGTCTAGGTGTACGGTATTTAGGGATGTCTTTGGGTAACTTAGTGGTACTCGGATTTTGTGCCGCTTTTGGAGCTATTGTACCATCCATATACTACAATTTTAAACCAGAAGTCGGTAAAGTGTCATTTACGGATATGTTAGGTTCTTCAGGAGGTCAAATCGTACTACTTGGTGTTTTAATTTGTTTATTCGGCATTGCTATTTGTGGAAAAGCAGGCATGTTAAAAGAAAAAGAGCTCTCGGACGAAGAAAAGAAAAAAAGTGTTTCAGAGTTTAATCTGGTAAAAGGATTAATAGTTGCTATTCTTTCAGGAATTTTAAGTTCATTTTTTAGTTTCGGAATAGAAGCAGGGAAACCTTTAGCGGATGCCGCAATTACTGCTGGTTACGACAGCTTGTTTGCAAACAACGTAACTTTTGTGGTGATACTTTGGGGAGGATTAGCGACCAATTTAATCTGGACAACCCTATTGAGTATCAAAAACAAATCCTACAAAGATTTTACAAATAAAACGACACCAATACGAAGCAACCTGTTGTTTTCGGCTTTAGCAGGAACTGTCTGGTTTTTGCAATTCTTTTTCTATGGAATGGGAGAAAGTAAATTAGGAAATGGTGCTAGTTCTTGGATTCTTCACATGTCAACTATTATTTTAACCGCAAACCTTTGGGGAATTTATAGAAAGGAATGGCATGGTGTTGCCAAAAAAACGAAAACTACGATTACAGCAGGTATTGTTGTTATTATTTTATCTGTAGTACTTGTAGGTATTGGGAATTCGATTTAGATTGAGACTACTTTTTACATGAGAGTACAGGATAAAGAAGCTTGAAGATTAGTTTAATTTTCAAGCACTAAAGCCAACAAAAAACAATTCACGAAATGATAAAGCAAAACATCTACTTTCTACTATTACTCATATTTTGTTTTTCATGCGATAAGAATAATGAGCAAAACAATGCGCTAATATTTGAAAAACTATTAGTAAACGCTAAAGAAAATCCATCAACTATTGAGACCAAACAACCATTGTTTTCATGGATTGTTGACGCTGAGGGATACAATAAATCCCAATCCTCATATCATATTCTAGTAGCATCTTCAGAAGATAAATTAAACGAAAATGATGCTGATGTATGGAATTCTAAAAAAGTAGAAAGCGATAAATCAACCTTTGTAAAATATCAAGGAAACCCTTTAGAGGCTTTACAAAGCTATTTTTGGAAAGTAAAGATTTCGGATAATCAAGGTACTGTTTCAGACTGGTCTAAAATTCAAAAATTTGAAATGGGACTGATTGATGAAGCTAATTGGGGAGATTCAAAATGGATCATTTTAAATAAAGATACTAGAACTTCAGAACACCGTTTTAGAGCCTACAAAACAGGGAGGATGAAAGAACCTCAAACTGTTGATGGTTTTGCAGCAAGCTATTTTAGAAACGAGATAAATGTTACTAAAACTATTAAAAACGCTCAAGCTTATATCTGTGGATTAGGCTACTATGAGTTGTATCTGAATGGTGAAAAAGTAGGCGACCATGTATTAGACCCAGCACCATCTAATTACGATAAGCAGGCGTATTATGTCAATTATGATATTACCGAAGCGCTTAAATCCGGTAAGAATGCATTCGGAATTATAATGGGAAACGGATTTTATGGTCAGAATATTTCTTGGAAACGCGACCCAGAATCCAACAAAGATTTAGCTTACGGACCACCAACGGTTAAGTTATTAGTCAAGTTAAAATATGATGATGGTTCTGAAGCCGATTTCTATACAGATGAGACTTGGAAAGAAGCCACAGGACCAATTGTATTCAACAATATTTATGGTGGAGATACTTATGATGCAAATTACGAATTAGGCAATTGGACTAATGTTGATTATGAAGATGCCACTTGGGGAAACGCCAAAGTAACAGCGCCAAAACTCAAAAAAATAAGTGCACAGCAAATACCACCAATAAAAAAACTCAAAGAGTTAGAACCGCAAAAGGTTTTTAAAGGTACAGATGGTGAATGGATTGTAGATTTTGGGCAGAACATTGCAGGTTGGGTTAAAATCAACGTTCAGGAAAAGAAAAACCAGCTTATTGAAATCATTACAACAGAAGCTTTGTTAACCAATGGTAAAGATATTTTTAAAGGCTCAACAGGTGGTGGTGCTAATGGCATGCCACAGATTTACAAATACATCTGCAAAGGAGATGGCATAGAATCTTGGGAGCCAAAGTTCAGTTATCACGGATTTAGATATGCTAAAATTAAAGGTGTTTCAAGTAAGCCAGATGCCAATATGATTAAAGCGGTTTTAGTGGCTACAGATATTCAAGAAACAGGAAGTTTTAGTTCTTCAGATGAACTCTTAAATAAAATGCACAGTATCAGTAAATGGACGATTGTAGATAATTTACATGGCATTCCAGAGGATTGTCCACATCGTGAAAAATGCGGTTGGTTAGGTGATGCGCACGCCTTTTGTGAATATGCTTTGTATAATTATGATATGTATGCTTTTTATAAAAAATACATGGAAGACATACGTACGCAAATGCGACCAACTAAAGGCCATAACAATCCAGAAATTAAGTTTCAAGTCCCTACGATGATTGCACCTGGGAAACGTACGTCAACTTATGCAAAAATAGATTGGGGTGTGGCTACGATGTATTTGCCTTGGTATAATTATTTACACTATGGAGATGATGCGATTATAAAAGAATACTATGAAGACATGAAAAACTTGACGGATTTCTACTTAAATTTTAAAGGTGAAAATGGCATTATGCAAGATGGAATGGGAGATTGGTGTCCACCACTTTGGGATAGAAGAAAGAATCCTAGTGCTATGGAATGCGACCCTATTATTTCTGCTAATGCCTATTTCTATGATGTTTTAGGGATTATGGAACGTTTTGCTAAAATGAATAATGATGGTGTTTATGAAGCACAAATGAAACAGGAAAAAGAGGCCTTGAAAAAGGCATTTAATAACGAATTCTTGGTTGCTATTCCTAATACAAATCACAAATGGTATCAAAGTCAGACAGCAACCGTTCAAGCTTTACAATTTAATATGGTGCCAGAGGATAAAATTGAAACTGTAGTCAATGGTTTGGTTCATAATATCGTTGAAGTTAAAGGTGGACATCATTCCACAGGAATCCACGGTAATCGCTATATCTACACCGTTTTATCCAAATACGGAAAGGCAGATTTGGCATATCAAATATTAACAACACCAGATTTTCCGAGTCAGACTTATGTTATGAATTCAGGCTTTACGACTTGGCCAGAACGCCAGTTTGAATGGGAGAAAATGGAAGGACCAACCAACTCATTAAATCATCCCATGCATAGTGGTTTTGCGACTTATTTTTATGAATCCTTAGGAGGTATTAAATCATCAGAATCAAATCCTGGATATAAGATGTTTGTGGTTAATCCAGAATTCCCAAGTGAAATAAGTAGCACAACAGTATCGGTTCCTTCACCTTATGGTGCTATAAAAAATGAATGGAAAGCGGATGAAGGTCTTTTAAGTATGAACCTTGATGTACCATTCAACACAAAAGCGAAGCTTGTAGTGACGTCTTCAGAACTCGAAAATCTAGAAATAAATGGTAAATCAGTTGAAGATTTTAAAAAGCAAAATACACTAGAAATTATAGAAGATGCTGTGATTTTGGGTTCAGGGAATTATAAGATTGAATATTTGAAAACTTCAATATGAAAAAGGGTAGTTTTTACGTTGTAATAGCCTTATTATTTAGCCTTGTGTTTTGTTTTTCATCGTGCAAAAATGAAAATACAGTTATAAAAAAGGAGAATACATTTCAATCCATATTTAACGGTAAAGATTTAGAAGGATGGAGTGGAGACCCTAAATATTGGAGAGTTGAGAATGGTGTTTTAATTGGAGAAGTGACACCAGAAACAATTCTAAAACGTAATTCTTTCGTCATTTACAAAAAAGAACAACCTGAAAATTTTGAGCTAAAGTTAGAATATAGAATAACCAATTCAGGAAATAGTGGTATTAATTATAGAAGCGAAACTATTGATAATATACCTTTCGCATTAAGAGGTTATCAATGTGATATTGATGGCAAAAATAGATATACGGGTCAAAATTACGAAGAGAAAAAGCGAACGACATTGGCTTATTATGGTGAAATTGTAAACATTCCACCGATGCCTGATAGTATACCCAAAACTGACTTGCACAAAAATGTAAAGAAAAACTGCTGGCAGACCAGAACGATTACAGAGACAAAATTAAAATCGAAGCTGAAATCACTAATAAAGTCTAATGACTGGAATAGCGTTCACCTCATAATAAAAGGTAATAAAATGCAGCATTATGTAAATGATGTGTTGTTTAGTGAGGTCAACGATTTGGATGAAATTAATAGGTCTTTAAAGGGTAATATTGGTGTTCAAGTACACGTTGGGCCACCTATGAAGATTGAATACAAGAATATAAAATCAAAACATTTGTTATAAATCGATAATTTCCATATTTGATTTCAAAGAATGTAATAAAAACAAATAAAATAAAGTTGGATAATATAAGGCTAACTCTTATCGTATTCCTTTTTGAATTCCCCTAACATGTCTTTAATAATGGTCTTAGGATTACCCTCGGATAGGCTTTCAAACGAAACATAACCACGAAAATCGTGTCGCCTAATCATGGCGGCCATTTTCTTCATATCTGTAGGTGTTTTTACTTGATTGTAATAGACATGTTCTTTTATAAACCAATAATTGGCGTAAGGAGCCAATTTTTCTGTTTCGGCATAAGGATCGCTCGTAGTTCTAAGTCCAGAAATATCAAGGATAAGACCAAACCATTCAGAATCTACGCGTTCGATTATATCAATAACTTCATCTGCCGTAAATAAGAACTCATTATGGTTTTGTAAAGCAGCGATGACACCAACGTCTGCACCATGTTGGGCACATTCTTTAAACGCATCAACCAACCACTTTTTTACTTGCTCTTTAGTGTGTCCTACAGGTTGATTTCTCCCTGTGAAAATACGTAAAATAGAGGAGCCAATGGTAGAAGAAATATCTAGCCAGTCTTTAATCATTTTCAAATCTCGCTTTCTAGCTTCTGCGTCTGCTGTCACGAAATTGTTTCGTATACCAGTCCAGGAGATATTAAGACCAAGTTCTAATGCTCGTTTTTTTAAAGCAAAAATCTCAGGTTTTTTAGGAAGTTTAGGATAAGATGAGAAATAATATGCGGTCAGATCTACAGCGTTAAGACCTATATCTGCAGCAAATTCCATCATATCAAAGAGGTCCATTTTACCACTTCGAAACTCATCATTGAAGGAGTATGCGTTAACGCTGTACTGCAAACGTTTTGAAGATGCAGTTTCAGTTGTTCCTTTAGAAGAAGTAGCACTCAATAATGTAGGAAAAGATAGCAGTGCAGGTACTACTGCCAGTTTTCGTATGGCGTCCCTTCTGCTCTCTTTCATGATATTTTATAATTGATTAAGTCTAAAAGCTAAGATCGTTATCGGCTAAAAAATTCTATTAACTCAGAAAATTTATGACATTCTAGTTAGAATAATAATATTTACAGTTAATTTATTTCAGCTTTAGTATACTCGGTATCTGCCCATCTTATTTGTGCTCTACCGCCTTTAACGCGATAAGCTCCATATCTAATACCAGATTCTGTACCTCTATCTGGTTCTGGAATATTCCAGTTAAAAGCTTCTCCTCCGATTACGACGTCACAATAATGTATTTTTAAAGCAGGGTTACTAGGGTCTTCTCTAAAACCTACCTCTAGCTCAAAGTCAATTTCTTCATCTTTGTTTACTTGCTTTAGAAAAACAACTTCTCTGTCACTACCAGAACCACCACGCACTAGTATTCGTTCAGCATAAATATCGAACGCTACTTGCTTGTCCGCATTGATACCTGTACCGTAAACTGGATGTGCTCGATATAAACAGATTGCAGGATCTGGAGGCCCTCCGCCACCTGTGTGTTTTCCTTTGGCCTGTGCGATGTATGTTCCATCTTGACCAAAAGAACCAGCATCTCCTACTTCTAGAATTCTAACGGTCCCAGTAAATCTCGCATAACTTCCAACTCCTGTGGCTTCGGATCTACTTAAGGAACGTTCTATCCTTGGCTGCAAGGTGCCTGGTGCATCCCAATGGTTAGACCCATCAGTAATATTATAAACGCCCCAAGTTTTATCATAAACAGTACTTTCAGAATAATCGGAGTAGCAACTTCTATCGTCAGCAGTTCCGACATTAACAGGGTTTGATATATCTACATCTCTGGTATCGTTATTTTGGAATTCACCTGAAGATGGACAAGCTAAATCCGTGCTTATATCTTCATCAGCCGCTATAGCAACAGGGTCTGGATCTGGATCTGGGTCTGGATCTGTATCAGGATCCGGGATTTCATAAACAATCCCTTCTTCAGAAAATCCAAGACCATCTTTTGTACAAGAAGAGAAGGATACAAAAATAATTAATAAGGCTATCGATCTTAGCTTAATTTTCAAATTCATATTTTTCATATTTATTCTATTTTTATCAAAAATAAATAAATAAAATAAACGAACCATCCTGAACTATACTGATTGAATATCTAATATATGTATTTTATTAAAAATCCCAACAGGATAGAACAGGATGCTAGTATTGCCATATGTAAATATCTTTAAAAAAGATAATTTTTTATTTGAGTTAGCCACTTATTTAATTAGGTCGCAGGAGTGATTTTTCGACCTAATTAAAAATTTTAACTTTTGATGAAACTATTTAACTTTTTAGTATTAACTACTAAACATAAATATGAAACTGTACTTTTTTACACTTTTTTTATGTGTGCCTTTTATTTTTTTGGCACAAATTAAGCATGGATTAAGAGATGATACAGGACGTCATATTATTCCAAGAGGATTTGTAGTCAATACGAACGATCATAAAGGCGAGGTGTTTTTTAATAGTGATGACTATGTCAGAATGGTAAGAATGGGTGCCAATACACAAGTCATCCGTTTAGAGCTGGGAAAACTCAGTGAGTTTCCAGGAGGTCAACTAGAACCAGGTTATCTTAAAAAATTAGATACGTTAGTTACTCTAGGTAGAAATCATGGTATTAAAACGGTCTTTAAAATGACGGTTTATGGTGTCGATAAATTTGTATGGGAAGAGTTTTGGCTTAATAAAAATGGAGAATACAACACTTATATTGATGCATGGAAAGTGATTTGGAATAGATTTTCAAATGATGATTCAGTTTTCGGTTACGATATAGTTAACGAGCCTAGGAAGTTAACTATGGACATCTCTTATGAGGATTTAACCAATAAATACCTCATTCCTCTTTATCAAAGAATAATTGACGAAAGTCAAAAAATTAATCCAGATAAAATGATTTTGTTTCAATCTATCTTTATGAATAAAGGAGATAAGGTAGATAAAAATCAATATGCAGAAATAAAACCGCCTATCAATAGAAAGAACATCATTTTTGCACCACATATATACCAAAATGATATTGACTTTATTAAGCAAAACATGGATCGGTTTGATAAAGAATCAGATATGTTAAACGCACCAATTCTTATTGGAGAATGGGGTTTTCCAACATTCGTAACAACAGATACATTGATTGATGGCAAATTGGGACAATTAAAATACCGAGAGCTTTATATTAGAACTGCTGAAGTTTTTGATCGCATGGGAGTAGGTTCTATAAAAGCTTGGTTTTTGGGGAATAGAACGATGCAAAATTTTCTGCCTGGTGAACCGTCAACTTGGTCTATTTTTAGTGATAGTACAGATGCTGGTACTGTAGAGCGTAAATATATTACCGATGTTATATCAAGACCGTTTCCTCAAGCTATAGCAGGAAATATTCAATCCTTTTTATTTAATCATGCAACCCGAACACTGGAATTGAATATTAAATCGGATAACAGTAAAGGTGCATCAAAAGTATTTATTGGTGCTAATCGTCATTATCCAGATGGTTTTTCAATTTTAATTGATTCTGATATTGTTATGTATTATAATCCATTAAAAAACGTAGGATTGGAAACTTATAAATCACCAAGTAATTTTGATCCCTCTAATTATATTTGGGATGCTAATACTCAAAAGTTGGTGATTTTAAAATGGCCAAAAAATCAAGAATATTTAAATATTAAAATCGTACCAGGAATACGAAATTTTGACTAACAAACTAATTAGATAAGAATGAAGAAATTATTGCTAGTTATAAGTGTTGTAATCATATTTTTCGGCTGTAAATCAGAGTCGAGTAATCAGCAAATAACAAATAAGAAAGATAAGGAAATTGCTGAAAAAGTAGAGACTCTTATCAGTAAAATGACCTTAGATGAAAAAATAGCTGAAATGACCCAAGATGCACCAGCTAATGAACGCTTAGGTATTCCGTATATGAAGTATGCAGAAGCATTACATGGTATGTGGCTTGTACTCGATTATTATGGTAATACAACTGTTTATCCACAAGCTATTGCAGCTGGCTCTACTTGGGAACCTGATCTCGTTAAAAAAATGGCTTCCCAAACAGCAATAGAGGCACGTGCTTTAGGTGTTACACATTGTTATTCACCTAATTTAGATGTAATTTCTGGTGATCCAAGGTATGGTAGAGTAGAAGAATCTTATGGAGAAGATCCTTATTTAGTATCAAGAATGGGTGTTGCGTTTATCGAGGGTTTACAAGGTGCTGGCGATGAGCAATTTGATGAGAATCATGTAATGGCTACCGCTAAACATTTTATTGGCTATCCAGAAAATAGACGTGGTATTAATGGTGGTTTTAGTGATATGTCAGAGCGTCGTTTACGCGAAGTTTATCTACCACCTTTTGAGGCAGCTATAAAGGAAGCAAAGGTAGGTTCTGTTATGCCAGGTCATCAAGATTATAACGGAATTCCAAATCATATGAACACCTGGTTACTAAAAGATATTTTGCGTGATGAATTAGGTTTTGACGGTTTTATTATTTCTGATAATAATGATGTTGCACGATTAGAAACCATGCATTTTATTTCTGAATCTAGAGCAGAATCAGCTATCTTAGGATTAAAAGCTGGTGTTGATATGGATTTAGTTATAGGTAAAAGTATTGATCTATCATCGTATCATTCAAATGTTTTAAAGGATACAATAATCAAGAATCCGGAATTGGTAAAGTATATTGATAAAGCAACTTCCCGTATTTTAACAGCAAAATATAAATTAGGTTTATTCGATACAGAACCAAAAGAGATTGACACAGAAACTGTATATGCTAGTAAAGAGGAACACCAAGAGTTTTCTTATGAAATGGCAAAGAAAGCCATGATTTTATTAAAAAATGAAAATAATTTGTTGCCGTTAGATATCAATAGCATTAAATCATTAGCAGTAATTGGGCCAAATGCACACGAAGAGCAACCAGCAAAAGGAACCTACTCTTTACTAGGTGGTTACTCAGGATTACCACCATATTATACATCTGTTTTAGAAGGATTAACTAGCAAGACAGAAGGAAAAGTAAAAATAAACTATGCTAAAGGTTGTGATTTGTTGAGCAATTCAAAAGAAGGTTTTTCTGAAGCTATTACGGCTGCAAAAAAATCGGATGCTGTTGTGCTTGTAGTTGGTGGTTCACGTAGAACAGGAGGTGAAGGTGTTGACCGTTCAAATTTAGATTTGTATGGTGTTCAAAATGAATTGGTTGAAGCTATCCATAAAACAGGAAAACCAGTTATTGTGGTTTTAATCAATGGACGTCCTTTAACAATTAACTATATTGCAGAGAACATTCCATCAATATTGGAGACTTGGTATTTAGGTATGCGTTCTGGTGATGCCATTGCAGATGCTATTTTTGGAGATACCAATCCAGGTGGAAAACTTACTGTTTCGTTTCCTCGACATGTAGGTCAAGTGCCAGTAACCTATCTTGAGCGTCCAGATTTTATAGGTTCGGGTAAAGGTCTCTATAAAGATGCTGATAAATCTCCATTATATCCATTTGGTTTTGGATTGAGTTATACAACCTTTAAATATGGTACACCAAAATTAGAAAGTACATCAATCACTACAGATGGTGCAACTAAGGTTTCAATTGATATTACAAACACTGGAGAAAGAGAAGGAGATGAAGTGGCGCAAATGTATGTTAGAGATGATTTTGCTTCGGTTGGACGTTACCTAAAAATGTTAAAAGGTTTTGAACGTGTTACTCTGAAACCTGGTGAAACAAAAACAGTGAGTTTTAAATTAGGTTTTGATGAGCTTAATATATTGAATCAAGATATGAAAAAGGTTGTTGAGCCTGGTACATTTACAATCTCAGTAGGGGCATCTTCAGCAGAAAAAGACTTACAAAAAGTAACACTTAAAGTTAAATAAATTAAACACAATTCTTTGTAATATTCTATAGTCATGAAAAAAAATACAATAAAGATTGCGCTTCTGTTTATACTTACATTAGTATTTAATCAAACGTTCGCACAAACAGCAACTTGTGATGGAATTCTACCTTTTGAAGAACAGAATGGCCTATTAACAATAGAGATGGAATCTGGTGTCTTATCTTCTGGGTCAAATTGGCAAACTGGCAGTGAAGCTGATCCTAATTTACCTGGATCGACTATAAATTATATATATTGGGATGGAGCACAGTCTTTCAATTCCTTAACTGGAGCTCCAATAACTTACAACATAAAAATTAATAATCCTGGTACTTACAGACTAACATGGCGTGGACGAATTGGTACAGGTACTTCAGCAGGAGAACACAATGATGCGTGGCTTCGTATAGTAGCAGATGACTTTTATGCTACCAATGTAAACAATTCAACCGCTACTCCTCAGTTAGAGCCAAATCCTAGTTGTATTAGCAATCCTAATAGAGATTGTCCAGTAGGTTCTAGTACTAATGGGTATTTTAAAGCCTTTATGAATAAACACCCAGTAAACCTCCCAGTCGATGAGCGTTGGGGTTTCGTTACTAATACAAACGATGGTAATTCTTTTAGGTTTATATGGGCAACTTTTAATGCTCCAGGTAACTATTCCGTAATTGTAGATGCCAGGTCTAGTTTCTTTTTTATGGATAAAATGGTATTGAGAAGAACGGATATTTCTAATAGTACAGCGCATAATTTAAATAATTCAGAATCTTCCTGTTATAGTGTGCTATCTGTAAATGATCTAAACAAACGAGAAACAAAAATTTACCCAAACCCAACAATGGGGAAAATAGAAATTAGTAACCTACCTATCAATTCTAGTTTAACTATTTTTAATATTTCTGGAGCTATCCTTAAGGAAGTAAACACAACAAAATCATCAGAAATCATTGATATTAGTGATTTAGAAAGTGGTATTTATTTTATATCCAATTCTGATAAAAATAATTATTTCGTAAAAAAAATCGTTAAAATATAAACTCACTAAATTGTAAGTTGATTAAGGTTTTTAGAAGTTTACTATTAATAAGTGTAATTCTTTTTTTTAATTGTAAAAAAAAGGAAGTAACTAATTATGTTAACCCCAATATTCTTTTCATTCTAGTTGATGATCTAGGTTACCATGATTTAGGAATTACTGGCAGTACATTTTATGAAACACCATACATAGACCAATTAGCAAACCAATCTATGATGTTTACTAATGGCTATGCAGCTAGTCGTGTATGCAGTCCATCTCGGGCTAGTATCTTGACAGGTAAATTTACCGCACGTCATGGCATAACTGATTGGATTGGCGCAAAAACAGGTGAGGGTTGGAGAACCAGAAATAGACATGATAAACTATTACCTGCCGATTATGTTCGCGCTTTACCAAAGAAAGATGTGACGATTGCAGAGGCTCTAAAAGAAAATGGTTATAAAACCTTTTTTGCAGGGAAGTGGCATTTAGGTGGAGTAGGCTCTTACCCAGAAGACCATGGATTTGATATTAATATTGGAGGCATAGAAGCAGGTTCGCCTAGAGGTGGTTTTTTTTCACCTTGGAATAATCCTAAATTGCCAAACAAGGAAAAAGGAGAAAACTTAACAAAGAGATTGGCAGAGGAGACAGTAGATTTTATTAGTAAACATAAAGATTCAACATTTTTTGCATTTTTGTCGTTTTACGCAGTGCACGCACCTATCCAAACAACAGAAGGTAAATGGCGTAAATACAGAAATAAGGCTGATAGTATGGGAATTGCAGAAAAAGGATATGTGATGGAACGTGTATTACCTATTCGTCAAGTCCAGGACAATCCTATTTATGGAGGTTTGGTAGAAACCATGGATGATGCAGTAGGTATTGTTTTAAAAGCACTTGAAGCCAATGGAGTAGCAGATAATACTATTGTGGTTTTTACATCAGACAATGGTGGAGTGGCTTCTGGAGATCATTATGCGACCAGTAATTTGCCTCTAAGAGGTGGAAAAGGGTATCAATGGGAAGGTGGTATAAAAGCACCATTTTTTATTAAGGTACCTCGGTTGAACAATGCTGGTTCTAAAACAGATTATCCAGTTATTGCAACCGATTTTTATCCAACGCTTTTAGATTTATCAGATTTACACCTTAAAGAAGAACAGCATTTGGATGGCATAAGTTTGACACCCTTACTAGAAGGTAAAGATATCAATATAAATAGACCATTGTATTGGCATTATCCACATTACGGTAATCAAGGTGGGGAACCTACGTCTGTAATTCAACAAAATGGCTGGAAGTTGATTCACTATTGGGAAGATGGACATGAAGAACTTTATAAATTGCCATCAACAGAACATGACACGTTAAATGTAATTACTCAACATTCAGAAATAGCCACAAATCTTAGTGGAAATTTAATGTTGTGGTTAAAAGAAGTCAATGCAAAATTCCCAACTAAAGACACTGAATACGATAAGGCAAAAGCCGAAAGAAGGAAACTAAATACCATAAACAGGAAGTGGTACTCATTAGAAAAGAATAGAATGGATATGCTTTCCAAAGATTTTCAACCTAACGAAAATTGGTGGAAAACCAAGGTTACTATTAATTAATAGATAATAATTTTAAAGTTAGTTTTAATCCTGTACTGTCATGATAGTGCAGAATTGTTTTTTTTCCTTTAAAAAGTACATTCGTAATGTAATATTGAAAATACAAATGCTATGAAACTTACAATTCAAAAAAGAACACATCTCTTTTTAGCCATTATTCTAATGTGCGCCGTTTTTTACGCATGTTCAGATGATGAATTGGTGTTTGAATTCCCTGAAACTGAAACTCAGGACCCTATAGAAGTAGATCCCGATTATATTATAACCATTAATACGAGTGCTGTTGTAGGGCCAATGTATAACTTTTGGTCAACACGTCCAATGGTTAACCAAACACGATTTAACAATACCAATTTCACCAATAGTTTAGACAATATTAGTCCCTACGTTAAAAGTTATAATTTGGTAAGAGTGCTTGGAGGTAGAACTGATAATTTAAACACCTTTTATCAAGGAGTAGATGCTTCTGGAAATATCATAACCGATTTTAGTGGGTTAATAACGAGTATGAACAACTTTATGCTTACAGACTTTAAACCAAGGATTGTCTTAGATAATGTTCCATGGGCAATGAATGCGGTTCAAGAAGTTAATACCTATGGGAATACTAATCCTCCAGACGATTACGATATTTGGAGACAATATATTAATGACTTTTTGCAAACATTGATTGATGAGTTTGGTATGAATGAAGTAAAAACTTGGCGTTTTAGAGTTGCTACTGAGCCAAATTATTCGCCACAACATTGGAATGGTACTCCAGAAGAGTATTTTAAACACTACGATATTACGGTAGATGCAATCCTGCAAGTTATACCAGATGCCATTATAGGTTCAGGAAACAATCTAACCGAAAGTGTGTCAACATATACTACTGAAATCATCGACCACTGTGCAACAGGCACAAACTATGCGACTGGAGAAATTGGTACACAGATGGATTTTTTTCCTATTTCATATTACGAAAAGATTGACCAAAATACAGTGAAATTAGAAAATGATATACTAGAATACAGAGCAAAATTAAATAGCTATCCGCAGTTTAGTAATATACCTTTGGATATACATGAGTTTGGTATTTTACGAGATGAAAATGCGGTTAGAGGCTCAAGTTTAGCAGATGCTACAGAGTTTGGTGCAAGCTGGTATGCAAGAATTGCAGATTTAGCTTACCAGTACAGAATTAACGAAATCTACGATTGGGGACAAGAAGTTGAGGGGAGTAATTTACCTCAAGGTAGACGCAATGTAACCGAAATGTTTCTAAAGATGGAAGATGGAAACAGAGTAGAAGCTATTCATAATCTTAGCGGTCATGTAGGGGTTATACCAGTTGTTAAAAATGATAATATTTATGTATTGGTGTATAATCATAACACCACAAGAAACAGCACTAATAGTAGAGTTGTTTACCCTATAATTGAAGGCGGTCAGGTTTCTGGCACAAACAGTTGGAAAATGAATGAATCGAACCATAGATAAAACCCATGGTATTTTTATGCATCAACTCTATGACGATGTTCGAGCAGCTGGTGTAGCAGAAGACCTCAATGGTCGTATCTATGGTAATAGACCTTCTGATAGATTTGAAAATGGATGGCAAACAGTATTAAATGCTAACTTGTCGCAATATGAGAATTTGGCAGAATTGCCTAAAACCATTTCAGATTCTATTGTTCAAAAAAACGACGAAAAGTTAACTTTAGAAGTTAATTTAGAGCCTCATAGTGTTAAGTTAATTGAATTAATACCGCAATAAAAATTGTACTTATTTTACAGTATACAGTTAAAACTTAAATATAATCATCTAATAAATAATAACTAATTTAAGATTGGTGCAGGTTAGTGCAGGATACTTTATTAATTTTATATATATAAATTTATTGCTCAAACAGGTTGGTATTTTTGTTACTAACTAATTAATCAAAATTTATAAATTATGAAAAAAATTACTTTAAAAATTAGTACATTTTTATTATTTGCTATGTTTGCCCTTCAACTACAGGCTCAGACATGTCCTGAAGTATTTCTTACAGAAGAAGATGGAGGTCAAGGCGATGCTGTGTATAAACTTGCAACATGCGGTTTGACACCGGAACTTTATTTGACTATTAATGGTAGTTCGGGTGAGTTAGAGTGGGCTGCAGAAGCAACAGGAGCTCTTGAAGCGACACAAAATTGGGCTTTACAAGATCATGTAACGCCAAGTGGTTCAGGTTATATACAAATTACTGCAGATTTATCATCTCTTAATGCTGGATCTTGGACTATGATTGTAGATCAAACTACTTATGATGGAAGTGGTGCAGATCCTGAAGTTAGAATTAATGTTAGACCTGGTGATCCAATTGCTGACGCTGCTGATGCAAACTACGGTTATGACCAATTCCAAAGAAGAAGAGAGTCTGGATGGAGTGGACCTGGTAACAATGCATTATTCGCTAAACCACCAGGACAAGGAAACTTAAGATATAGTACTGTGCCATCTGCAGCAGGTGACCAAGTTCTGTTTCAAAGTGGAGGTACAATTCAAGAGATGCGTTGGATTTATGTTGAACCATTAGCATTAAGCACTGAAGAGTTTGATACAAGTTCTCTTTTTATTTCAAACCCAGTTAAAGATGAGTTATCAATAGAAGGTTTAAATCAAAGTATTAAGCAAATTTCTGTTTATGACTTACTTGGTAAAGAAGTAATTACAAGTAGTAATGTTGGAGACAATACATCTTCAACTAAATTAGATGTTAGCGCACTTACTAGTGGGATATACATTTTAAAGCTAGAAGGAGAAAATGGTGAGAGCTTTACCAAAAAAATAGTAAAAGAATAAGCATTATATATTTGATATAAAATGTTTTTTTAAGATCATCCCATCTTTTGTAATATAAAAGATGGGATGATTTGTTTTAAGAATAATTATTAAAAAGTAGTTACAATGCAAAGACTTGCCTTTAAAATGAAATTAAGGAAAGGACATAAAGAGATCTATAAAAAGCGTCATGATGAATTATGGCCAGAACTCAAAGCACTTTTAAAAGCTAATGGTGTTAGTGAGTATTCTATTTTTTTAGATGAAGAAACAAGTACTTTGTTTGCTTTTCAAAAAGTATCTGGACAAAGTGGGTCGCAAGATTTAGCTAGTAACGACATCGTAAAAAAATGGTGGGATTTTATGGCAGATATTATGGAGGTGAATACTGATAATTCACCAATTTCTGTTCCTTTAGAAGAACTGTTCTATATGGAATAGTTGCTATTTAACGATTTTACAGTAAAGAGCAGGACACTATAAATTGATTTTTAACTTATTTTTATTGTGTTGTAAAAAAGAAAAAAGTATGAATAAAATTACCTTTAGTATAAGATTATTAGTAAAAAACTTTTGCATCCTTTTTTCGCTATGTTTAGTTCAAATAAACTTTGCACAAGTAGTTCTAGAAAGTGAAGTAAAAATAACTGATTTTGGTTTACATTTTAATGGCAGTAAAGTTCCTAATACATCTTTAGATAATGGTAGTACAACCTCTTATGATTATGTTTTTGGGAACAAAATATCCGCACATGGTGATTGTATAAAGACCTACGGAGACTATGTTTTTATGACTTGGTATCGTGGAGGGAAAACAGATAGACATGTGATGCTGACCAGGTATAATACAGTAACTGGTACTATGGCTACCATAGAGTTTCCGCACATGCACACAGGTTTTCAGAATAAATGGTGGCTTGGCGAATCTCATAATACTATTGCAGTTGGAGTAAGCCCAATAAATGGTACCATTCATTTACTATACGATATGCATGCCTATAGTGCAACTAAACCTTCTGACGGAAGTTTAGCCAATGATTATTTTAGATATTCATATTCTATTGCAAATGCAGCCTCAGTTTCTGATGTAGAATTTACTTTAGATAAATTTGTTCAAAACGGAACAGGCGGATATAAACATTTAAAGTTAAATGGAAGTGCTCCACAAAGCGAATTTGATGGATTAACGTATCCAAAGTTTTTTTTAAACGATGCAGGAGATCTATTAATGAATATGAGAGAAGGTGGGCATACCAATGGTATGTATAAGTTTTCTAAATATGATGCCAACACATCAACTTGGTCTAATTTCACAGATTTTAATGCGTTAGGAGCGCAAAGTCAAACAGGTATTACTTATAATTGGGGACTATACGGCAGTATGAAGTATGTCAATGGTAAAATGCGTATCGGTTTTCAAAGACGATCTGCAAATAGTACGGATAAGTATCAATTACAAAACGGTGTATATTATGCCTATTCTGATGATCAAACAGGTGCATCTAATTGGAAAAGCCATGATGGTCAAAGTTTTAGCTTACCGCTTTACGATGCTGATTTTATAAAAATTATAGAGCCTGGAGATTATGTACAGACAACCCAAGTAGATCAAGTTTACATCGTACAAGGTTTTGACTGGACAGTTACTGATAATGGAGATGTGCATATTATTAGCCGCGTAAAGGATAATGAATTCAACGTTACCAAAAATTTACATACCTATAAGCCAGCAGGTGCAAGTGATTTTATAACGTCTGAAAATTTTGCAGGTGCAGATGCTATTTATACTGCTGGTGATGATGTATTTATTATTGGATTAAGTAACGGTAGAGTTAAAATTCAAAAAACGCAAGGTGGTACCAATAATTTTATCACAGTATATCAGGCTACAACTGGTAAAACGTTTGATCATGGTCAAGTACATATAGCAGACGGTAAATTGTACTATTATATGATGGAAAATGCATCTGGTAGTGCACAACCATTATACCTTCAAGTCATTGATTTGGACATTATACAAGATCCATTTTGGGTATCCTTAGCCTCACCCTTTGAAGGCGATACTTATGATTTAGGTCAAACTATTCAAGTTTCGGCTAATGCTTTGGATGAAAATGGAAGTGTTTCTAAAGTAGATTTTATGGTAAATGGAGTATATTATGATGAAGATATTACTCAGCCATATTCTATTAATTGGACACCTATTATAGTAGGAAGTCAAACAATCCAAGCTATAGCCTACAATGCACTTAATGAAACCGTTTCTTCTACAGTAATTACTGTTACTATTCAAGCTTATGATCCTACAGATTTAACTGGAGATATTTATCGAATTAAAAATTTTGTAACCGGAAAATATTTACATTCTGTTGGAGCAGATGTGGTTGAAAGTGATACTGATGTTAATGTTAGTCAAGGAGATAAAGAATGGGAATTTGTTCAAGCAGGAAATTATTATAATATCGAGAGTAAAAGACCAGATCGAGGTATTTTGAGATCAGCTGGTAATCCAGCAAATGATATTATTAATACTGGTTTTGCAGCACCTAGAGAAGATTCCGATAAACAATTTACAGTAATTTATAATAGTAGTGATGGTACATATCAATTTGAAACTCGAAACGGTTCAAATTATATATATCACAACGCAAACGGTATTATTGAACATATTGGGAGCACAGATGACAGATCTAAATGGATAGTGGAGTCTACAACATTAAGTACACCAGAGGTTGAAGACAATTCTTTTATGGCAAAGATTTTTCCAAATCCAGCGAAGAATGAGTTTACAATTCTACTCAATACAGCAACCAATGCCAATATTAAGATTTATAACATGCTTGGAAAAGTAGTTTATGAAGACACGATGACTTCTAATAGAATTGATATTAAGAATAATGGTCAATTTAAATCAGGATTATATCTAGTAAAAGTGATTGATGACAATCAAAGGACTTTTTACTCAAAACTTATTATTAGATAAATAATAAAAAGCATTTTTAGTAGACTTTTATAATTTAAAAAATAAAGACAGTACAGGATAGTTTTTTTTTGGAAATATTAAATTTTAGAACATCCTGTAAATTTTCAAACGAGACTTTAAAATATGTTTAAATATTTAAAATTCAAATACTTATTATACACTTTAAGCACATTCATATTTTTAAATGTTACTGCTTGCAAAGAGCAAAGTTCATTAGACAAAGCAATAGATTTAACCATTTCTGAAGGCTTTAAAAATCCTTTAGGATTTTATGATGCAACGCCAACATTGTCATGGAAATTGCCAGCTTCCGAGAATAACAAAAGTCAGTCTGCATATCAAATTGTGGCAGCCACTAGTAAATATTTATTGCCTAATAATGCCGATTTATGGGATTCTAAAAAACAAGACACTGACCAGTCAGTTTGGGTAAAATATGATGGTAAGGCGCTACAATCTCGCCAAAAAGTATATTGGCAAGTAAAATATTGGAATCAAGACAAAGAAGCATCAGAATGGAGTGATATTAATAATTTTGAGTTAGGCTTATTAACAAATAAAGACTGGCAAGCAAAATGGATTGGATTAGACACCAAAAAAGAAAAGGTAATTGGTAGTCAAGATAACATAATTCACAGACCACAATATTTAAGAAAAGATTTTGAGTTATCAAAAGACGTAGCATCAGCAAGATTAAACATAACAGCAAAAGGTGTTTTTGATGTTGCTATAAATGGAAAAGATGTAAGTGATGATGTTATGCCACCAGGATTTACACCTTATAAAAAACGTATTGAAACCATTACCTACGATGTTACTGAGTTCATAGAATCTGGACAAAACACCATTGGTGTTGAAGTTGCTTCAGGATGGCATTCTGGTCGTTTGGGTTGGATGAAATCATATTGGAGCGATACAGAAACTCCTAAAGTGATTTGCCAGTTAGAATTGCAGATGAAAGATGGCTCAAAAAAAATAATCAATTCAGATAATAGTTGGAAAGGAACTTCAAATGGACCAATTAGACTTTCAGAAATTTATGATGGCGAAACCTATGATGCCAATTTAGAAATGAATGGTTGGACAACCAAAACTTATAATGACAACACTTGGGCAAACGTTAATGAGTTTGATGTAGATAAAAACATACGTTTAGAGCCAAAACGTCATACTACAGTTAAAAATAAAATTGAATTAGCAACTAAAGAGATTATTAAAAAGGACGATGCTTTTATTTTCGATTTAAAACAAAATATGGTAGGTGTGCCTTTAATAAAAGTCCCAATGAGAAAAGGACAAACTTTAAAAATGAGATTTGCAGAAATGCTATCAGCAGACGGTTCATTTTACACTAAAAATTATAGAACTGCTCAGTCTACCAATTATTATACAGCTTCAAAAGATGGTGTAGTAGAATGGACTCCAAAGTTTACATTTCATGGGTTTCGTTATGTAGAATTAAGTGGTTTTGACACTTCTGTAGAGCCATCAAAAGATTGGGTTACTGGTGTTGTACAATATTCAGATTTTAAAGAAAATGGAACTTTTACATCGTCTCATGAAAAATTAAATCAGTTACAAAGCAATATAGTTTGGGGTTTACGAGGTAACTTTTTCGACATACCAACAGATTGTCCTCAACGTGATGAGCGAATGGGATGGACAGGTGATGCGCAGGTTTTTGGACCAACGTCTTTATTTAACGCATATGTATATAAGTTTTGGGCTAGTTGGTTACAAAGTGTTAGAGAATCGCAATATGAAAATGGAGGAATTCCTTGGGTAGTCCCAGATGTGCTTAACAATAAAAAAGTAAGTGCTGGTTGGGGAGATGCGTGTGCCATAATTCCTTGGGATATATATTATAGAACTGGCGACAAAAAAATTCTTGAAGAAAACTTTGAGACAATGAAAGGTTGGGTAGCGCATCATAAAGCAACATCAAAAGATTTAATTTCCTCAATGGGATTTTTTGCTGATTGGCTACAACCACTTCCTAAAAATGGCGATAATAGAGGAGATACAGCGCATAGTTTAATTGGAACCGCATTTTTTGCACACTCTGCTAAATTAACAGCACAAACAGCAGAAGTGCTCGGAAAGAAAGAAGAACAAGCTAAGTATGAGTTATTATTTAAATCTGTAGCTAATGCTTTTGAAACTCAATTTTTTGATAAAACAGGAAAGATAAAAGACGTTAAAGAAACGCAAACCTCATATTTATTAGCCTTAGCTTTCGATTTACTGTCTGAAGACAAAAAAGCAACTGCTAAAAAATATTTATTAGAAAAAATAGCGGAAGCCGAGAATCATTTAAGAACAGGTTTTTTAGGAACACCACTATTATCTCAAGTATTAGACGAAACAGGTGAGATAGATTTAATGTATCAATTGTTATTTAACGAAACCTATCCATCTTGGTTCTATTCCATAAATCAAGGTGCAACCACCATTTGGGAACGTTGGAATAGCTACAGCAAAGCAGAAGGTTTCAACCCGGAAAAAATGAACAGTTTAAATCATTATGCCTATGGTGCTATTGGAGAATGGATGTACGAGCGTATTGCAGGAATTGCACCTCTAGAAGCTGGTTATAAAACTATTAGAATTGCTCCTGTACCTAAACAACCTTTAACATCAGCTTCAGCAAGTTTAAATACACCATACGGAAAAGTGTCCTCATCTTGGGAGATTACGAATAAGGAGTTTCAGTTAGAAATAGTCATTCCACCAAATACGACAGCACAAGTCATTATTCCAGCGAATACTCAAAATGAGTTGATGCTAAATGGATTTGATTTTATAGATAATGATGATGTAAAATTGGTTGATAAAAATGAACAATCGTTCAAATTATTAGTGCAACCAGGGACTTATAGTTTTCAGTCTAAACTAAAATAAAGAATGCTAATCTTTTTGTCTAAGCAGAAATAGAACACATTAAAAAATGAAAAAAATAACGTCCCTATTCTTATTTGTGATGGTAGTAATACCTAGTCTTATTAATGGGCAGTCCTTAAAATTGAATAACCCAATTGTTGACGACAAAGTCATCTTTTTAGAAAATGATGGCATGGTTACAGTGGAAGCTGAGTATTTCAACAAACAGAGTCATTCAGATATCAGACAATGGTATATCACGGCAAAAGAAGCAATAACCAAAGTCGGGAGAGACGAAGACGCACCACATCATAAAGACGCAAGTAATAGTACTTATCTCGAAATATTACCAGATACGAGAGTTACGCATTCAGATAAGCTGGTTCAAGGAGAGAATTTCTCCACTGCACCTGGTAAAATGGGTGTTTTGCATTATAAGGTTAGATTTAATAATCCAGGTCGTTATTATGTTTGTGCCGAGCTTATAGTACAGGAAGCGAAGATAATGGTATACATGTTGGGTTAAATGACGAATGGCCAGAACATGGTCAACGTATGCAGTGGTGCGAAGGCAAAAAGCAATGGACTTGGGCAAGTAAACAACGCACAAAAGAAGCGCATTGTGGTGTACCGAAACAGATTTATTTAGATATAGAAAAAGCTGGCATACATGATATACAGTTTAGTATGCGCGAAGATGGTTTTGAGTTTGATAAGTTTATTCTAACAAAAGACAGCACTTATCTTCCAAAAGATGAAGGTCCAAAAGTTACAACTCTATGGCCTTTACGATCTTATTTTAAACAAGTTGGAGCTTCAAATATTGCAAATAAAACCTTACCCATTGATGATTTTCCAATCAAAGACACAGGCTTTTATAAACATGCTGGTGGAAAATGGCTAGGTATCAATCCAAATAAGCATAAAGAAGCTCAATCCACAACACCCTTTACGTTTAAAAGTGGAACTTATGATTTGGTATTTGTAGCTGTAGGTGAAAACGATGGGCAATCAGACTTTAAAATACTAATAAACAATAAACTCTTAGGCACCTATTCACCACCAATATCAAAGGATGTGTTTGAAGAAGGAGAAAATGGTAATGCCTTATGGGAAAATGTAAAGCTAAGACGAGGCGATCAAATTACAGTAACTGCTAAAATTGGAAGTGCAGATGGAAAAGAATGGGCACGAGGTCGTTGGTCTGGTATCGTTTTTACACCAATTGGTAAAGGTAAATCGGTTGAAGCCACACCATTTGCTTCACAATTACGTGTTTCTAAAAGTAAAGCACCAAATATTAGACCACCTTTAGGTCGTATTGCAGTGGTTGCAGATGGTAACTCTCCTGATCCAGATGATCTTGGCGGAACAGCACTGTCTATCGCCTTGTTAAGAGCAGCTGGACTCGAGAATAGACTGGTACATTATTCGCATAGTTGTGATTTGGTCCGCGTAAAAAGAATTTCAGAGCAAGCAGAAAAAGAACGCCATGCATTAATGCAAAGTGCCTGCGATGTCACTGCAAGACGTTGGGGAGGTTTTGATCAACTCACCTTTTTAGACGCTAAATGGCAGCAAGACGAAACCGTTAAAGATTTAGCCAAAGCTATTAACGAATCTTCTGCTCAAGACCCACTGTGGATTATAGAAGCAGGTGAACCTGATATTATTGGTTTTGCGCTCGAGGCTAGCAAAAAAAGGAAGCATAAATTTGTTAAAGTAATTACACACCATCCTGCTAACGATGATGCAGGTGACTTTTATACATGGCAACAGATATTGGATTTCGGAGTGGAAGAAGTCCGTATTCCAGACCAGAACATAAAACTGAAAGTAAATTTAAGTCAATGGGATTGGGCAAAGAACCATTCCGATCCAAGAATTCAATGGGTATGGTTGCAAGGAAAAATCGCTGAGGTTGATGATGTGGTCAAGTTTCAAAAAGGTAAATGGGATTGTTCTGATGCAGGCATGATCTTGTATTGGATTACAGGAGCCAATGTTAACGATGGATTAGAACAAGGTACTGTTGGAGATGTTAAAAACCTATTACTGAACTATATAAATAAAAAATAAGTATCATCCGTTTTAAGTTGAATTATGAAAAGAATTTTAGTACTCATTTTAAGTTTTGTTTTATTTATAAGTTGCAAATCGAATAAAGCAAAAAGTGAAGAAACAATAGATGAAGCCGAATCTGCTCAAAAACCAAACATAGTTTATATTCTTACAGATCAATGGCGAAGATCAGCTTTAGGTTATGCTGGTAATCCAGATGTAAAGACTCCAAATTTAGATGCTTTTGCAAAGGAAGCAGTGAATTTCACAAATGCAGTTTCAGTTACACCTGTTTGCACACCTCATAGAGCAGCTTTATTAACAGGAAAATTTCCAACCACAACAGGCATGTTTTTAAACGATCTTTATTTTCCTTCTGAAGAATTAACGATGGCTGAAATTTTTAAAGCTGAAGGTTATAGTACTGCGTATTGGGGAAAATGGCATTTAGATGGTCATGGAAGATCTACTTATATACCTAAAGAAAGAAGACAAGGTTTTGATTTTTGGAGAGCTTTAGAGTGCTCTCATAACTACACAAAAATGCCTTATTACGATAGTGAAAATCAAGAATTAAAGCATTGGAAAAAGTACTCGCCATTTGCAATTACTGAAGATGTAAATAGTTATTTAGAACAACATGCTAAAGATAAAAAGCCTTTTTTGGCAGTAATTTCAATTGCAACTCCACATTATCCGCATGGAAGTGCACCTAAGAAATATAAGGATATGTATCCACCAGAATCTTTAACTTTAAACCCTAATATTTCAGAGAATTTTAAAGAAAGAGCTCGAAAAGAATTACAAGGCTATTATGCACATGCTACTGCAACAGACAAGGCAATAGGAGATGTATTAGACAAAATAAAAGCATTGAATTTATTAGAAAACACGATAATTGTTTTCTCTTCAGATCATGGAGAAATGATGGGAGCACATGGCGTAAAGCCTTTTGTAAAACAGTTAGCATGGGATGAATCTATAAGAGTTCCTTTTTTAATTAGATACCCAGAAATAGAGACTAATAAAGAAAAAATAGTACATGCACCTATAACAACTCCAGATATTTTACCATCGTTGTTAGGCTTAACTAATATTAATATTCCAAAAGATATTGAAGGCGAAAACCTAGCAGAATTAATTAAAAATCCAGATCCAAATGTAGATAGAGCTGCTTTAGTAATGAATGTTGCTCCTTTTGGTGCTAATTTCAAAGATTCACCTTACAGAGGAATCAGAACAAAGCAATATACGTATGCAATAACTCCAGATGGACCAAGCATGTTTTATGACAATATAAAAGATCCATATCAACAAAATAATTTGTTAGGAAATCCTGAATTTGCAGTACTTCAAAAAGAATTAGATGTAAAATTACAACTACAACTTAAAAAAATTGGTGATGAAGTAAGACCTAGAGCGTATTATATGGAAAAATGGAATTATAAGTTTGATGATAAACGAAGAGCTATAAATTGGTGGAGTTGGAAGGATGGAAAAGGTTTGGTACAATCACCAAAGCCATTATAATTAAATCAATAAAACAATAAAATATAACATAATGAATAAAGTTATAGGATTACTTTTTACTGCTTTTTGTTTTTTAAGCTGTAGCACACAAAACAGCCAACCCAATGTTCTCGTTTTTTATATAGATGATTTAAGAGCAGAATTAGGTTGCTATGGCAGTGAAACTGCAATAACACCTCATATCGATGAATTAGCGAAAAATGGTGTAATGTTTAATAAAGCTTATGTACAGCAAGCCATTTGTGCACCTTCAAGAATGAGTACGTTGACAGGTTTACGTCCAGAAACTTTAGGCATTTATAGCATTTTTACACCATTGAGAAAAGTACATAAAGAGGTGGTATCTTTACCACAGTTGTTTAATAAAAACGGATACAAAACCATTAGCATAGGTAAGGTATATCATCATGGTAGAGATGATAAAAACGTATGGTCTACTTATTTTGAAAAAGAAAAAAATACGTATTTAAAGCCCGAAAATATAACATTAATGAAACGTCTAAAAGAAGAAGGTGTTAAACCATTAAAAGGACCTGCTTTTGAAAATGCTGATGTGCCAGATGAAGGTTATAAAGACGGACGCGCAGCTAATTATGCTATAGAGACCTTACATAAAGTTAAGGACGATAAATTTGTAATGATTGTGGGTTTAAGTAAACCACATTTACCATATAATGCACCAAAAAAATATTGGGATTTATATGATAAGAACGATTTTAAAATTCCGTTAAGAGACAAGCCTAAAGATAGGTATAGACTAGCTTTAGCGAAATGGGGCGAATTAAAAGGTTATTCAAATATTCCAAAAGAGGGAGATTTAAACGATGATTTAACACGAGACCTTATTCATGGCTATCATGCAAGTGTGAGTTACATTGATGCTCAAGTAGGTAAAGTAATGGAGACATTAGAAGATTTAGACTTAAGAAAAAATACCTTAATTATTTTTATGAGCGATCATGGTTATAAAATTGGAGAGTATGCCTCTTGGTGTAAGCAATCTAATATGGAAATAGACGCAAGAGTGCCTTTAATTATTAGTAGAGAAACAGCATGTAAAAATCGGGTTACAAATAAAACGTCTGATGCTTTGGTAGAAAATGTAGATATATTTCAAACGCTTGTGGAAATCTGTGATTTAAAATCAGCACCTGTATCTGATGGAAAGAGTATATTACCTGTACTAAAAAATCCAAAAACAAAATGGGATGCTGCTGCTTATAGTGTATATGCAAGAGGGAAAAAGATAATGGGTGTTACCACTACAGATGGAGAATGGCGATATACAGAATGGCGTAATTCTAACACGCACGAAATTTTAGGAGTAGAACTCTACGAGCACAAAAGCAGTTTGTTGTCTTACATAAACCTTTCAGGGCAACAGAAATACAAAAAAGTAGAAGACAGAATGCGACAACTTTTAGAAGATCAATTTCCAAGAGATAAACCGTTTTTACAAAATGATCAGCCCAGAAAATAAGGCACGTTAAAGCATGACACCACAGGATTATATTCAGGATTTTTAAAATTAAGTTTGGTTTACACGATTAAATCAGCTTAATGAATATAAAAAAGTCCTTTCTAATTCTATGTTTAAGTTTATGCTTTGGTCTTGGTTATGCTCAGCGTACGGTAACCAATTTCAATAATGATTGGCAGTTTATACTAGAAGATCATTCAGATTATTCTAAAGAAAATTTTAATGATTCATTATGGAAAAACTTAAACGTTCCTCATGATTGGTCTTTTGAAAAAGGCGTTAGAAAAGGAGGAGATCAAGGTCAAGGTGGTGGTTATCATGATGGAGGAATTGGTTGGTACAGAAAACAATTCAATAAAAAAAAGAAAGCCTTTCAAAAATAACCTACATCAATTTTGATGGAGTGTATATGAACAGCGAAGTTTGGGTAAATGGTAATTATTTAGGTAAAAGACCATATGGTTATATCAGTTTTAGATATGATATTTCAAAATATTTAAAAGAAGGAAAAAACACCATTGCTGTTAGAGTGGACAATAGTTTAGAACCTTCTGCACGTTGGTATCATCCTTGTGGAATTTATGCCCAAGTAAAATTAATAGAGGTACATCCAACACATTTTAAACCTAACAGTATTTTTATAAAAACACCTTTAATTACTGATGTAAAAGCAAGAGTTACTATTGATGCAGAAATCACAAAACTTAAAAAAGGATTGAAATATGATGTGCAACTTTTCTCTCCTTTAGGAAAACAACTCAGTAAAAATTGTAAAAAGTTAAAAACAACAACTCCAAATGTTGAATTAGAGGTTAAAAACCCAAAATTATGGAGTCCAGAAACGCCCAATGTTTACAAAGCAGTAACTCAAATTTTAGATGGTAAGAAAGTTATTGATGAAATAGAAACCACTTTTGGTTTCAAAACTGTTAAATGGGAAACCAAAACAGGTTTCTGGTTGAATGGAGAAAACATAAAACTAAAAGGCGTTTGCGAACATTGGGAAGGAGGTCCTGTTGGAGGTGCTTGGACAAAAGCTATGTTACGTTGGAAATTACAAAGTTTAAAAGACATGGGAATCAATGCTATTCGTCCTTCACACAATCCAACTCCACCAATGTTTTATGATATCTGTGATGAAATTGGTTTACTGGTTATGGATGAAATTTTTGATGGTTGGCACAAAAAAGCACCACAAGATTATGGAAAACAAGCATTTGATGAATGGTGGAAACGTGATGTAACAGAATGGATTACTAGAGACAGAAATCATCCAAGTATATTTGTGTGGAGTTTAGGAAACGAAACCCATAGCCCAATTGCATCAGAAATGGTGAAACTTGGTAAAAATTTAGATCCAACACGATTATTTACCTCTGGAGCTGGAAACCCAGAAGATATGGATATTACTGGTGTAAATGGAGGTTCAGAAACAAAATCGTTTATAGAAAGCAGATCATTTGACAAGCCATTTATTTCTACAGAAGCACCACACACTTGGCAAACTAGAGGCTATTACAGAACCCAGACTTGGTGGCGAGATAACGAATTACCAGGCACTTATGATTTGCCAAATTTAACAGAAAAAGAGGTTTTCTTCTACGAAGGCATCAATCCTAAAAATTGGAGAAATAGAAAGCAAAGTTTCAATTCATCTTATGATAATGCAACAGTAAGAGTGTCTGCAAGAAAATATTGGGAAGTTATGCGAGATCATCCTTGGCATAGTGGACACTTTCGTTGGACAGGTTTCGATTATTATGGAGAAGCAGGTTTGGTACATGGAGGTTTGCCTTTTAATTTATTTATGGGTGGAGCTTTGGATGTGGCTGGTTTCAAAAAAGATTTATTTTATTTCTATCAAAGTCAATGGACAACAGAACCAATGATTCATATGTTGCCTCATTGGTCGCATCCAAGAATGAAAAAAGGAACTGTAATTCCAGTTTGGGTCTATTCTAATGCAGATGAAATAGAACTGTTTTTAAACGGAAAATCATTAGGAAAAGATAAACCAGGAACCGTTTGGAACCAAATGCAATGCGAATGGATGGTGCCTTATGAAGAAGGGAAATTAGAAGCAGTGGCTTTTATTGATGGAAAAGTAGTAAAAAGAACATCATTTAGCACAAGCAAGCAACCATCAAAATTAAAAACTAGTATTCAAAAATTAGATGCAGAAGATAATTTTGAAGCTTCTTATATCATCACTTCAGAAAGTTTAGATGCAAACGACAATTTGTATCCTTATGGCGAAAATAAAATCTACTATAACATTCAAGGTGATGTGAATAAGATTTCTATGGAAAATGGAAATCCTATTGATCCTACAAGCAGAACAAAATCAGATTTTAGAGCCTTGTTTTTTGGTAAAACGAGATTGTTTTTAAGAGAACAACCCAATGCAAAAAAAGCATCCATAATTGCAGGTGCAATTTTGGGTGATAAAGCATTGTATACGTCAAATATAATTACGATTGATACAGAGCAGTTAAAGGTTTTAGGAAATTCAACTTTCAAAGATTTAGAAATTTTATATACCACTAATGGCGACAATCCTGAAATAAACGGTACAGTTTATAGAAGTGCTTTTGAAATTTCAGATAACACAACCGTAAAAGCCGTAGTTAAACAAAATGATAAGGTTGTTTTAAAAATGACTGAAACTTTTGGTGAAAATGAAGGCTTGTTTTGGGGAGACAAGCATTCAAAAGATATGTGGATTGGAAGAGGTGTAAATATTTCTGCTGAAGAAGGTGTTTTAAAAGGAAGTGCAACAGCAAGTAGAAAAGCGAGACGTTTTAAAGGAACTGGTTTTGTAGATTTTAAAAGTAAAGAAGGTTCTGTAGAATTTTATCAAGAAAACGATGGTGAAGCAGGAGATTACAGTATTCGTTTCAGGTATATGCACAACAATACAGGGAAATTACATCCAATGAAATTAATTGTTAATGATGAATATATAAGAACATTAGAATTTAAACCAACTGGAGGTTGGGAAAAATCTTGGAAGTTTGTACCAGCTATTATCAGATTAAAAGCAGGAGCAAATAGTATTAAATTAGAAACTACTGGTAAAAGCGCTCCTTTTATCGATGAGTTATTTATAGATTAAATTAAAAATATGATGACAGTTGTATATGTAATTGGGGTTTTATTAGTGTTGAATGTTTTGCTATTTAAGTTTAGTTGTAATAAAGATGAATAAAAAAACAATTAAACGAATGAAAACTATAAAAATTAAAATATTTGTTTGTAAAACTTTAGTGCTTTTACTTTTGTTAAGTATCTATAGTTGCGCTTGTACAAAAAAAAAGAATGAGAGAATTGGCGTGATAGAATATCAGGAATTGGAGGCTGAAAAGTCTCTTCTTAAAAGTCATGATAAAAAAGCTGTTATAGCCTATAATGAACTCATAAATCGTGCTGATAAATTATTAGATAGTGAGATGTTTTCAGTAGTGAATAAAACTGGCATGCCACCAAGCAAAGACAAACATGATTATATAAGTATAGGTCCTTATTGGTGGCCAAATCCAAATACTGATGATGGTTTACCATACATTAGAAAAGATGGTGAAATAAACCCTGAGGCAAGAAACAATTATACCGATTTTGTTGAGAATAAAAATTTTATAAGTGCCATTAAAGATCTGAAAAATGCCTATTATTTAAATAACAACTTGAACTATGGTAAAAGAGCCTTGGAATTAATCAACGTATGGTTCTTGAACCCTGAAACTATGATGAATCCTCATCTAAATTACGGACAATCTATACCTGGTAAAAATGACGGACGATGTTTTGGCATTATTGAATTTGATGGCCTAATAGAGGTTATAAAATTTTTAGAATTAGCTAAAGATAGGAACTTACTTAATAAAAAAACAGAAGTAGGTATGTTTAATTGGTTGTCTGAATACGCTAATTGGTTGCAAAACAGTAAACTTGGAATGGAAGAATCCACCAGAAAGAATAATCACGGTACACATTATGACGTGCAATTATTAAGCATTTTAGTTTACTTAAATAAAACGGAAGAAGTTGAAAATTATCTTTCCACTACAACAAAAGCAAGAATTTTTAGTCAAATAATGCCAGATGGAAGTCAGCCTTTAGAATTGAAAAGAACAAAATCATTTTCCTATTCAGTAATGAATTTACATGGGTTTTTAGAATTAGCACGTTTAGGGCAAAAAGTTGGTGTAAATCTTTGGGGAATGGAATCTAAAGATGGCAGAAGTATAAAAAAAGGTTATGAATACATGTTACCTTATATAATGAATGAAAAAGAATGGCAATACAAACAAATTAAAGATAAAAAACCTTCTGTAGAAAAGTTGATTTCAGATTTAAAAAAGGCTCAAAAACTTTTTAAAGAAGATGCTTTTGATGAAATAATACATCAGGTAAACCAAAAAAAAAATGAATCAAAAAAGAAAGTCAAAAGCGACTTTTTTTGGAAAAGACATACTATAGATAACACGTTAAGTGGTGCAGATGGCGTAAGACTCGAAGATGTTAATAATGATGGTTTATTAGATATTACTACAGGTTGGGAAGAAGGAGGGTTTACAAAAGTATATTTGCATCCAGGATATGAAAAATCAAAAGAAAAATGGTACTCAGTAATCGTTGGTAAAACACCTAATGTAGAAGACGCTGTTTTTGCCGATTTGGATAATAATGGCACTATAGACGTAATAAGTAGTACTGAAGGTAGAAACAATAAAATATATATCAATTGGGCACCTTCAAATAAAGATAACTATTTAGACAAATCTAAATGGAAAACTGATGTTATACCTGTATCAAAAGGGTTAACACAATGGATGTTTGCTATTCCTATACAAATGGATGGGAAGAATGGATTAGATATAGTCGTAGGTTCCAAAAATAAAAATGCTCAAATAGGGTGGTTTCAAGCACCCAAAAATCCAAGAAATGTATCAGATTGGAAATACCATTCTATAAGTTCAGCATCGTGGATAATGTCAATCATTTTAAGAGATATGGATGGTGATAATGACTTGGATATTGTTGTATCTGATAGAAATAAAGGCGATTTAAATGGTGTGCGCTGGTTAGAAAATCCTGGAAAATTAAGGTTGTTGAAAAAACCTTGGAAAAATCATTTTTTAGGAGCAGAAGATACTAGAGTGATGTTTATGGATTTGGCAGATTTAGATAATGATGGCTTAGAAGATGCAATTGTTACCGAATATACAAACCAAAACATTGTATTTCTAAAACGTTTAGACAACACAGGTTTAAACTGGAAACCTTTTACAATTGATATTCCTGAAATTACAGGAAGGGCAAAAGCTGTAAAAGTTGGCGATATTAACAATGATGGAAAATTAGACATTGTACATACGTCAAACACTTTTAAAAAAGAAGGAAAGTCAGGAGTTTATTGGTTGTCTTATAAAGACGTCCCAACAGAATCTGAATGGGAATGGCATAACATTAGTGGACCAGTAGGCATTAAATACGATAGAGTAGAATTAATTGATTTAGATGGTGATGGAGACTTAGATGTGTTAACATGCGAAGAAAACTACGGAGAAAATAACCAAGGTTTAGGTGTAATATGGTATGAAAATCCTCTAATTAATATAAAGAATTATTAATGAAAAAGTTAGCCATTTTAGTTGTTCTGTTTTTAAGTTTGGGTTGCAATTTATCTTCGGAAAAAGAAGCACAAACCGTAATCTTAGAGGACGGTTTTAAAAACCCACCAAACAAAGCAAAAGCAAGAACTTGGTGGCATTGGATTAGCGGAAACGTATCTAAATCTGGAATTACAAAAGATTTGGAAGCCATGAAATCCGTTGGCATTCAAGAAGCACAATTGTTTAATGTGCATTTAGGATTTCCAAAAGGTCCCGTAAAATATTTAAGTGAAGAATGGTTAGACATATTTAAATTTTCTGCGGAAGAAGCGAAGCGCTTAGATTTAGAATTGGCATTTCATAATAGTGCAGGTTGGTCTTCTAGTGGTGGACCTTGGGTAATGGAAGAAAATGCGATGCAAACTGTGGTTTTTAGTGAAGTTATTGTTCAAGGAAATCAACATTACAAAGCAAAATTACCAAAACCTGAGACTAAATTTGACTATTACAAAGACATTGCGGTTTTGGCATTTCCAAAACCAAAAACAACTAAAAAAATTGATGGATTAGATTATAAAATGTTATCAGAACGCATTCGAAATCATCTATTACCAGATATTAAAAACGTTTCAGAAACCTCAGTTGTTTCAAAAGAAACCGTAATCGATTTATCAGATAAGGTCTCTAGTAAAGGTTTTTTAGAATGGAATGTTCCAAAAGGAGAATGGGTTGTCTTAAGATTTGGACACACACCAATTGGAACTCAAAATCGACCTGCACCTGAAGGAGGTAGAGGATTAGAAGTGGATAAAATGAGCAAAATAGCTGTTGATGCTTATTGGAAAGGCGGAGTGCAGCCTATTATTGATAAGTTAGGAGATTTAATAGGAACCACTGTCAACAATTGTTTAATTGATAGCTACGAAGTAGAAACTACCAATTGGACATCTGGTTTTGAAAATCAGTTTAAAGATTTAAGAGGCTACGATATAACCTCATATTTACCAACCTTAGCAGGCTATTATGTAGAAAGTGGCGAAATTTCAGAACTCTTTTTATGGGATTTTAGAAGAACTATTGGCGATTTAATCGCAGAAAATTATTATGCACATTTCGCAGAGTTATGCCATAAAAACAACTTGAAATTTTCAGTAGAACCATATTGGGGACCTTTTGATAATATGCAAGTAGGTGCAACAGGAGACATTGTAATGTGTGAATTTTGGAGTGGAGGATATCCGTTTTTTGATTCAGCAAAATTTGTATCTTCTATTGCACATTTAAACGGAAGTGCTATTGTTGGTGCAGAAGCATTTACTGGAATTGGTGGTTGGGACAAACATCCAGCAAACATAAAATCAATTGGAGATCAAGCTTGGGCACAAGGAATTACACGTTTTATTTTTCATTCTTATGTACATCAACCTTGGGATGTGGCACCTGGTTTGGCATTAAGTTATCACGGATTTGATTTTAATAGAAATAATACTTGGTGGAGTCAAGGAAAAGAGTTTTTGGATTATATTGGGCGTTCTCAATTCTTATTGCAACAAGGTGAAAACGTAGCAGATGTGTTAGTCTTTACAGGAGAATCATCACCAAATACCGCATTTTTAAAACCTGAAATTAAACAAATGGGTTTTGATTATGATTTGGTTGGTGCCAATAAATTGAAAGACTTAACTGTTAAAAACGGAATAATTTACTCGTCTGTTGGAAACATGTATAAGATTTTGGTTTTGCCAGAATCTGATTTTATAAAACCAGAAACCTTAGAAAAAGTAAAAGAATTGGTTAATGGTGGTGCAATCGTCATTGGAAAAAAACCATCACAATCACCAAGTTTAACTGATTATCCAAATAATGATGAAGTTGTTAAAAGTTATGTAGATGAATTATGGGGAAAAGGTTTGATTAATGAGAGTTCAATTGAAGCAGTTTTAAGGAATCAAACACCAGATTTTAACCTAGAAAGTACAGATAAAACAAATCTAAGTTTCATCCATAGAAAAACTGATGATGCAGATATTTATTTTATCGCCAATGCTAGAAAAGAAGCAAGAGATATTGTAGCGCGTTTTAGAGTTTCAGGAAAACAACCCGAAATTTGGAATTCGGAAACAGGTGAAATAAAAGATGTGGTGGTCTTCAAAGAAAATGCAGGTGGAACAACAACAATTCCTTTGCAATTAGCTATGGAAGAATCGATTTTTATGGTTTTTAAAAAGCCTATAAAAGCAAACCATTTAACATCGGTTAAAATGGAATTGGAACAACCAAAATCGGAACCGATTTCTAACTTAGAAATTGTAAAAGCAGAATACGGAACGTTTCTGCAAAAAGGCTTAGTTGATATTACAGATAAAGTAAATAGTGATATAAAAGATGGCAAATTAGACTTTATAATGTCTAGAGCATTTTGCGATTGTGATCCTGCAATGGGTTATAAGAAAGAGTTTAGAATGGAATACCAAATAGGAGAATCTATTCATCAAATTTATGCAGAAGAACGTGAGCATATAAATATTGATGCTGAAGGTAAAACTTTAAAGGTGTTAAAAGCGGTTTTCGGCAAGTTTAAAACAGAAACAAAAGGCATTCCTGAAAATTATAAAACCTATGATGTTACTGATAAAATTAAGGAATTAGTTTCAAACAATAAATTTGATATTTTGATTTCTGATAAATTAATAAATAATCAGATGCCAGAAGGAAATAAAACTACCTTAAAAATTACCTATAAAACTGATGGTGAAAAACGCACCATGTTTATTCCTAAAGAGCAAGTTTTAAAGCTATCAAAAGACATATCAAAACCGAAGTTGGTTTATACTGATGATATTATCAAATGGATAACACCAAATACAGGTAAATTTACATTCACAAATGTATCTGGAGAAACAAAAACGCTGGAAGTAAACTCAATTCCAGAACCTATTGATTTATCAAGTTCTTGGCAGGTTAATTTTCCTTTAAACTCAAATAAAAATATAAGCGAAACATTTAATAATTTAATTTCTTGGTCAAATCATAAAAACAAAAACATTCAACACTTTTCTGGAACAGCAACTTATACAAAAGAATTTGTTTTGTCTGATGAGATATTACAAACTGACAACAGTTTAGAGTTAGATTTAGGAAGCGTTTCTGTAATTGCAGAAGTTTTTGTGAATGGTAAAAACGTTGCGACTTTATGGAAAGCACCTCTCAGAATATATATTGATGATTTTGTTGTGAATGGTAAAAATACATTAGAAGTAAAAGTGACTAACCTTTGGCCAAACAGACTAATTGGTGATGAAAGCTTTTCTCTAGATTTTGAGCGAAAAGGAAATAAACTTAAAAAGTTGCCAGATTGGTTGTTAACGAACACAAAACGACTATCAAAACGAACCACATTCTCATCTTGGAAACATTGGGATAAAAATGATGAATTATTAACCTCAGGTCTTTTAGGTCCTGTTAAACTAAGGGTTTCTAAAATAATACCGATAAAATAATGATTAAAAAAGGACTAGTTTTCAAGTTATGTTTTTGCTTTTTGACATTTGGATGTCAGTCCAATAAAAAAGTAACTTCAAAAGAAGAAAGTAAAGATGCAATTGTAGATTATTTTGCAGATAATGGCTTTGGAAATACAGTTGCTATTGTGCAACATCCAGCAGGAGTCTATCACAAAGGTATCACTTATGTTGCGTATCAAGGTCCTCTTGAAGACCCTTATGTGGCTTCATATAATCATACAACAAAAGAATGGAAAGGACCATATAAAGCAGGTGTAAGCGAAATGGGAAAAGACCCAAATCGTAAAAAGAAAATCGATAATCACGGTAAACCTGCATTGCTTATTGATGATGCAGACTATATCCATATTGCTTTTGGAGGTCATGGAGGCATGCGTAAACATGGCGAAAATCCTTTAGGGAATTATAGTTACGGAAAAAACCTGCATGCGGTTTCTAAAAAACCTTTAGATATTTCTGCATGGGAAACGCTGGATAACGTTTCATTGTTTGGTACTTACAGTCAGTTTGTAAAAATGGAAAATGGAGATATATATCTATTTTATCGTCATGGAGCACACAGAAGCGATTGGGTCTACCAGAAATCAACAGATAATGGTGTAACTTTTGGAGTGCCAGTTTCCTTTTTAAAACACAAACGAAGAACAAATATTGAAGCCGAAGACTCTTGGTATCCTTGGGTTAGCAAAGGTAATAGAGATGATATAATTGTGGCTTTCGACTATCATATTTGTAGAGATAATAACAACTCTCAAGATGCACGAGGACACATACCAGAAAGACATAATGTGTATTATATGGTTTTTGATACCAAAACAGAACAATGGAAAAATGTTAAAAATGAACCATTAGAAATGCCTTTAACCAAAGAAATGGCAGACGAAAAAACGTTGGTAAAGAAAATACCTAATGATTGGACGTTTCAAGGGATTGCTGATGTAGACCCAAATGGAAATCCACAGGTATGTATGTTGGTTGGTCCAGATATTGGAGCAAGAAGAAGTGGGCCAAAACGCCTACAACATTTTAGGTGGAATGGAAATGAGTGGTTGCAAAGCAATAATACTAATCTTCCTAGAGGAAATGGTGATTTAGAGGTGAAATCGTTCACAGAAGTTAGTATCTATTTAGAAAGTGAAACCAAAAATGATGTAGGAGAAGTTAGTAGATGGGATAGTTTTGATGGTGGTGACACTTTTAAAAAATCACAAGTTTTTTTACAAAGAGAAAATTCTGGTTTTGTCATATCTAGTCTTATAGATAATCCACATCCAGATGCAAGAATTATTGTAGGAGAAAAAGAAGAAGGTTCAGATTATAGAAAAATGTATTTGTTGGGTGATAATGGACCTATTAAGCGGTCTATAAAAGAAGCTCAAGTTTTAAAGAATTAAAGCGTATTATGAAGCACACACAATTAATAGTATTAGTAGCATTGGTTTCTTTTTTTTCATGTAAGAATGAAAATAAAAAAGACCTAAAAGTAGACAACGCTAAGCCTAATTTTTTATTTATTGCGGTTGATGATTTAAATAATTGGATAAGTCCCATTGATAATTTTTCAAATGTAAAAACACCTAATTTTGAAAGGCTTGCAAAAGCGGGAGTTACTTTTACAAATGCGCATGTGCAAGCACCATTATGTGGCCCGTCAAGAGCATCTTTAATGACAGGTTTACGTCCTTCAACAACTGGTATTTATGGCATGACGCCTGATAATAAAATCAGAAGACCGGGAAACCCAGCTACAAAAGACATCACATTTTTACCAGAATATTTTGAGCAAAATGGATATCATACTATGGGAATTGGGAAGTTATTTCATATCCATGCTCCTGATAGCGTTTTTAATGAATCTGGCGGACGTGTAAAAGGCTTTGGACCTTATCCAGAAAAACGTTTTGTTTGGGATGGTTTCGGAAAAGGCATCAAAGGAACACATGGAAGGACAAGTACAGATTGGGGTGCTTTTCCAGAGAACGATACCTTAATGCCAGATCATCAATCTGTAAATTGGGTGTTAGAACGTTTGCATAGAAAATATGAGAAACCATTTTTTATGGGATTAGGTTTTTTGCGTGTGCATGTGCCTTTGTACGTTCCTCAAAAATGGTTCGATTTATATCCTTTGGAAGAGATTCAAACACCACCTTATAAGTCAGACGATTTAAACGATATTCCACCAGTAGGCATGCAGATTAATGTTTTGCCAATGATGCCATCAACAGAATGGGCTAAAGAAAGTGGCGAATGGAAGAAAATTGTACAAGCTTATTTGGCTTGTATCAGTTATGTAGATAACGAGTTGGGTAGAGTTTTAGATGCTTTAGAAAGTAGTAAATATGTAGATAATACTGTAATTGTTTTGTGGTCTGATCATGGCTACAGATTAGGAGAAAAAGGTACATTTGCAAAACATGCACTTTGGGAAACTGCAACTAAAGCACCTTTACTATTTGCGGGTCCTAATTTACCTAAAGCTAAAAAGATTCATGCTCCTGTAGAAATGTTGTCTATCTATCCTACATTGTTGGAATTAAGTGGTTTGCCAGCCTATAAAAGAAACGAAGGCAAGAGTTTGGTGGCTATGATGCAAAATGATGAAGGTGTTAATGAGGCTAAAGCGATTACAACTTTTGGAATGAATAACCATGCTATTAAGGTTGATGGTTATAGGTATATAAGATACGAAGACGGAAAAGAGGAGTTTTACAAACATAGTGAAGACCCAAATGAATGGCATAATGAAGCTGATAATCCAAAATACAAAGAACAAATTAAATTGATGAAAAAATACTTGCCTAAGGTAAACTCAAAATGGGACTCAGAATCTAACTATACGTTTCAGCGTTATTTTGTTGAGCAAAAGAAACGCGTCAATGGACAATAAAAGGATAAAAACGAAGTCCATGACATAACAGGATAGATATTTTATTGAATACAACTAACTTGGCATTAATGAATAATTTTAATCATAATTTAAACGATGTCATCTCTAAAAAAACTAGCTCTAGTATTATGCGTTTTTAGTTTTTACAACGTAAACGCACAAGTAACTTTATCAGCAGATTTTACAAATGAAGATAATGAGCGCGCACCTTTACATAATATTTGGTCTATAGCTAATAGAATTAGTCCTCAAAATGGTTCAAATGTACGTCCAGGACTTAAAATGAATACAGTTAGAATGATTGGAGGAATCAAAAAAACTGTAAATGGAGAAAATGTAAAAGATTTAGATTTTGATACCTGTTTGTATGATTCTATCAATAATATATATGTATATAGATTTGAGCCACTGATAGAAAGGTTAGACAACATTATTAATTCTCAAACAGAAATCCATCAAATTGTCTTAGATCAACCGCCTTGGGCTTTTCAACACGGCTATACTTTTATTCCTGAAGGAACTATAGATTATGTAAATTTTCGAGAAAATGAACAAATATCCATTTATGGAAATTCTTTGCCTCCTGCAGATAAAGTTGCATACCACGATTATATAATAGCTTTGATGACCGAATTAGTTGCAAACTATGGAGAAGAAATGGTTTTATCTTGGCGTTTTAGAGTTGGTTCTGAAATCGAAACACCAAACCATTGGTATGGTACCAAACAAGATTTTATAGAACATTTTGAAAATACAGAAAGTGCTGTAAGAACAGTTTTGCCAAATGCAATTATTGGTTTGCATACAAGAGCTCCAGATTTTCTCTATCAAAATGGTTCTGTATTAAATTATAAAGGAGAACCTTTTGCTTCTTTTGCTGAAGATTTAATAGAATATTGTTTTGATAATAGTGTTCAATATGATTTTTGGGGAATATCAGATTACGTAGTTTTAGGTAATAGTAATTTGCGTAATATGAGTGCCAAATATGATGGACTATTTGCAGATTTAATAAATCATCCAGAATGGAACGCCAATGCAACCATTGATTTAATGGAGTATGCAACAGTAACCACAATGAATGGGGCCGATGGTAATGGATTTATTAATGCAGAAACATCTCATGCAGAAGTTGTAGAGTTGTATTTTTCTAATATTTTTTATAAGAATAAAGACAATGGTTTAGATTTAGTATATAGATGGGGTAATAGAATTGGTTCGCAAGACCCTCCAGGAATTAGTATTTTGAATTCAATGAATGGTAAGGTGAATTATGCAACAGATAAATCTGGTACACCTGAAACTCCAACAAATGATCTCGATGCTATTTTTTCAAAAGAGGATAACACCACAGAATATGATGTCTTAATATATAATTATAATAATAGTTCTTTAAACTATGTAGATAATGAAGAAGTAAATGTGTCTTTTACGACCGAATTACCAGAAGGCACAACCTTATATTATAGAAGTATTTCTTATGATAAAACTAATAATAAACTTCAAAATTTTTTAGAAAACACATCAGGATATTTACAAAGTGGGTTTGATGATAGAGGTGATCCGTATAGAATTTTAACTGAAGCAGGAATTGCAGCTTACGAAGCCTATGAAAATCCAAACCCCCACCAGTATAGTAATTGGGAAAGTATAGTAACTACTGCACGAACTGATGGTGAATCTGGTTCTATAATTAGTTTAGATACAGAAATTGCATCTTTTGCGTTTGAAAAATTTGAGTTTAGAACAGAAGATTATTTTGTGACTAGTATTGCACCTGCAACTGTAGTTTGGACAACTACAGAAGATTTTTCACCTTGGACAGCAGTGAGTGCAGGAATGGACGTAAATACAGATAATAACAAATTAACCTTGAATTTTTCAAGCGGATTTTCATTTCCAATGGCAGCAATTAGAGGTTTAAATATCAATTCTGATTTGTATGACACGTTGCAATTAGTAGTTAAAAACAGCACAGAAGATAGTTTTCTCCAAATGGCCGCAAATATTCCAGGTACAGAATTTTCTTCAGGAAGAAAGAAAATTACAATCCCTAATGATAATCAGTGGCATACTATAGATGTAGATTTAACAAACTGGTCGCTTTGGGCAGGCATTATTAATGAATTTAAGGTATATGAAAGTGTAAATACAGGTAGTATTGTTTTTGATAGAATAGAGTTTATACCTAATGCAGGTAACGAGGTTTTTGATGTAACATTAACTAAAGTCGGCAATGGCTTATTAAATTATCAAAGTGGAACTTCTTTTGGAGGACAAACATTTGATTTAAATGCAATTGCAGATCAAGGTTGGGAGTTTCAAGGCTGGACAGGAGATATTGAAAGTACAGAAAACCCTTTAACCATAACGGTTAATTCCGACTTAAATATTAATGCAACATTTGTACAAGGAAATTTATCTGTTAATGATAATGCCTTAAATGACAGCTTTGTTGTTTATCCGAATCCAAATTCTCAAGGACTATTTAATATAACAAGTCACACTTCAGAAAAATGGGAAGTTTATGCTATAAATGGCAGTAAAATTCTTTCAGGAAATGGAAATATAATTGATGTTTCTAGTTTTTCTAAAGGAATGTACATTGTGAAAATTAAAAATACTTTTAAAAAGTTATTGTTTTATTAAACTAGAATAATATTTCAGAATCCAAAAGAAATACATTGAATTATAAGACCTATTAGATCCATCTTATGCCAATAAACAGTTTATCCAAATTCTTATTACTTGGCTTAATTTTAGTTTTGTTTGTGGGTTGCAAGTCAACAAAAGAAACAACCTTACTGTTTGTTGGTAGTTTTACCGATAAAAAGCCAGGAAAAGGAATCCATATATATGAGTTTGATAATAAAACAGGAGAAAGTAAACTAAAATATACTTTAGACAGTGTAACAAATACTTCATTCTTAAAACTATCATCAAATGGTAAGTATTTGTATGCTGTAATGGAAAGTCAAATGCCTTATAATGGCAAAATAGCATCGTTTGCTGTAGATTCAATTCAAGGAAAAATAGACTTGATAAATATACAAGATTGTGAAGGGTTAAACCCAGCACATCTAGAAGTAGACAAAACTGGGAAGTTTTTAGTAAATTCTAACTACTCTGATGGTAGCTTAAGTCTTCTTAAAGTCAATTCCGACGGAAGTCTTAATCCGTATAGTCAATTGTTAAGATTCAAGGATAGTAGTATCATTAAAAGCAGACAAGAATCTTCCCATATTCATTCTGCCAATTTCTCGCCAGATAATAAATATTTGTTTGCACATGATTTAGGCTCAGATAAAATAAGAGGTTTTAGTTTAGATGTAAACGCTCAAGATTCCATACTTCAAAAAGGAAGTCAAATAAAATTAAAACCTGGAAGTGGCCCTAGACATTTTACATTTCACCCAAATGGTAAATTTGGGTACAGCATATCAGAACTAAGTGGTAAAATTACGATGTTTAAATATAAAAACGGACAATTAGAATTTATTAGAGATTACCTATCATATCAGCAAAAGCAAGAGATGTATAGAGCTGCAGACATTCATGTTTCTCCTGATGGCAAATTTTTATATGCTTCCAATCGTGGCCCAAAAGAAGATAGTATCTCCATATTTTCTATAGATAATAAAACAGGGGAATTGATTTTGGTAGGGTATGAGCCTACTTATGGCAAACACCCTAGGAATTTTGCCATTTCACCAGAAGGCGATTTTTTATTAGTGGCAAATCAGTTTACAAATAATATTGTTATTTTTAAAAGAGATAAAAAAACAGGAAAATTAAAATTACAAAACGAAATTAAAGTTAACAGTCCTTCAAGTATTCAAATGAAAAGCTATTAAACAGATTTTCTATCAATAAAATTAAAAGGAACTTTTAAAGAAACTCCTTTTGTTTTATTTAAAATTACTTGAGCAGCAGTTTCTGCCATTACTTTAAAATCGGTAGAAATTACAGTAATACCAAGCAATTCTTTTAAAGGCGTATCGTTGTAAGAAATAATACCAATCTCTTTACCTAAAACAAATTCATCTTCTCTAACTTGTTTAACTAAATTTACCAGATCTGCTTCTTCAATAGTTATAAATAAATCGCCTTTTTTTAAAATCATATGATCATAAATTTCCTCAATAATTTCAAAATCTAATTTATGTTCTATGCAAAACTTTCTAAAACCATGAAGTATTCTTTTTGGGTAAGGGTATACTGTATTGTCAGGATAGACTAACATGATTTTCTCATATTTTTTGATTTTTTCTAACCCTTTATTTAAGGCAATATAAATATCATTTTCAAAATCTTGATAAATCTGAACAACATTTTTATTAGAAAAAGATTTTACATTGTCTAAAATGATAAGTTTATCATCTGGAATCGTTTTCAAAGCATTACACACTTTTTCTGGTAAACTAACATGTTTTAAATCATCCGATTTAAAATGCGGCATAACAATAAAATAATCGTATCCACCCTTATTTTTTTCTAATAAATTTAAAAAAAGCGTTTCATCACAATGGTATATGTGTAAATCTGTATGAGAATTAGCTCCAATACTATTTATAAAATGATTGTAGGTTCTTAATTTGTAAGAACTTAACTTGTTTATTAAAAACAAGATGTTTACTTTAGATATTAATTTAGTTCTAGAAATGTAAAAACCTTTACCTCTAATAGAAGTAATAATTTTACGTTCTTTTAATATGCTATACGCTTTTTCTACTGTATCACGAGATAAATAAAACTCCTCACTAAACATATTAATAGAAGGTATCTTTTGATCCATAGTAAGATTCCCTTGCGAAATATTATGGATAATAGAATCTATAATTTGCTGATATTTTGGAACCCTTGAGTTTTCATCAATCGTTATGAGTTTTATCATATCCATAAACTAAATTTTTGTCTTTCAAATGAAGTTGCTTTAAAGCAAATGTAATAAAAGAGAACAATATTTATATATAATAAAAATGTTTTGTGATAAAAAAGTAAACCAATTAATTTAACAAAAATAAAGTTAAAGTTAAAAATATATCCTAATTTAGGATTGTAAATTATTTATTAAAATAACTTTGAGTTTTACGGTACAGTACAGGATACAAAAGTTTAAATTCAACCTTATTTTTGATTTTAAGAATTTTAATATTTAAAAATCAGAAAAAATGACGGAAACATTTAAATATGTTGATTATTTATGGGATGAGGAAAAAGCACTTGCTTTAGGAGATAATCAAGTAGAATTATTTTTATATCGCTCAAATATATTAGGTACAGATTTAAGAATTACAAATTATGGAGGTGGAAACACTAGTTGTAAAACTATAGAAAAAGACCCTTTAACAAACGAAGAAGTTGAGGTAATGTGGGTTAAAGGTTCTGGTGGAGACATAGGTACATTAACACGTTCAGGAATTGCAGGTTTATATACAGGTAGATTACGAGATTTAAAAAATGTGTACCAAGGTTTACATGATGAAGATAGAATGGTTGGGTTGTTTAACCACTGTATTTACGATTTAGATAGTAAAGCACCTTCTATTGATACGCCTTTACACGGTTTGTTACCATTTGCTCATATAGATCACTTGCATCCAGATGCTTTAATTGCAGTTGCAGCTGCAAAAGACAGTGAAAAAGTAACCAAAGAAATTTGGGGAGACACTATGGGTTGGGTACCTTGGCAAAAACCAGGATTCGATTTAGGCTTACAGTTAGAAAAATGTTTAGCAGATAATCCAGGAATTAGAGGTATAGTTTTAGGTTCTCACGGTTTATTTACTTGGGGAGACACTTCTTACGAGTGTTATATGAATAGTTTAGAAGTAATTGAAATGGCTTCTGAATATATAGAACAAAAATTAGAAGAACAAGGTGAAGTTTTTGGCGGTCAAAAAGTTGAAAGCTTACCAAAAGAAGAGCGCTCAGAAAAAGCAGCGCAATTAATGCCTTTATTAAGAGGTTTGTGTTCTTCGGAAAAAAGAATGATTGGTAATTTTTCTGATACTGATGTTGTTCTGCAATATATCAATAGCAACGATTTAGAAAGATTAGCTCCTATGGGAACTTCTTGTCCAGATCATTTCTTAAGAACTAAAATTCAACCATTAGTTTTAAGTTTAGATAAAAATGAAGATTTATCTGATTCTGAAGCTATTTTAGCAAAATTAGAACCTGCTTTTGAAGCATATCGTCAAGAATATGCAGATTACTATAATACTTGTAAAAAAGATAATAGTCCAGCAATAAGAGATGCAAATCCAGTAATTATTATTTATCCTGGAGTAGGTATGTTTAGTTTTGCAAAAAACAAACAAACAACACGTGTTGCAAGTGAGTTTTATATCAATGCAATTAACGTAATGAGAGGTGCAGAAGCTATAACAGAATATACTTCATTACCAAGACAAGAAGCGTTTGATATAGAATACTGGTTACTAGAAGAAGCAAAATTGCAACGTATGCCAAAAGAAAAGCCATTATCTAGAAAAGTAGCTTTAGTTACTGGAGCTGGAGGTGGAATTGGAAAAGCAATTGCAGATAAATTAGCTGCAGAAGGAGCAAATGTTGTATTAACAGATATTAATGAAGAGGCTTTAGTTGAAGCTAACGGAACGTATGCTAGAGACGTATCTACCTACGCAATTTGTGATGTAACCAATACAGAGTCTATTGCAAGCGCTTATAAAAAAGCAACTTTAGAGTTTGGTGGTGTAGATATGATTGTACATAGTGCTGGTTTAGCAATTTCTAAACCATTAACAGATACTACAGATAAAGACTGGAACATCTTACAAAGTATTTTAGTAAAAGGTCAATTTGATTTAGCAAAACAATTTGCAGTAATCGTTCGTAAGCAAGGTTTAGGAGGAGATTATATAGCAATTGCAAGTAAAAATGGTTTAGTTGCAGGTCCAAACAATGTAGCATATGGTACTGCAAAAGCGGCGCAACAGCACATGGTCCGCTTATTGGCAGCTGAATTGGCAAAAGATAAAGTAAGAGTAAATACTGTAAATCCTGATGGTGTAATTGTTGGAAGCAAGATCTGGGAAGGAGCTTGGGCAGAAGGTAGAGCTAAAGCCAATGGAATTACGGTAGAAGAATTACCAGCATTTTATGCAAAAAGAAACTTATTAAATGAGATTATTACACCAGATGATATTGCAAACGGAGTTTTCTCTCTTGTTGGGATATTAGACAAATCGACAGGAAATATTATAAATGTTGATGGTGGAATGGCTAATGCATTTGTAAGATAAAAAAGTTATTAGTAGTTAGTTTTATTTGAATTAAGGAGAAAACTTCTATAGATATTATTTTTATAGAAGTTTTTTATTTACAACAACCAAAATAAGTATGAAAATACAAGAAGAACAAATTTTAAATTTTAATAAAAAAGAAATTGAAAATCATAATAATAATTTTGATTTCTTAGCAAATAAATTAACAAAACAAGGTCATAATGTTCAAGAAATTGTTTCTAAACTGTCAGACTTTCAAGTTGCAATACCAAGTTGGGCTTTAGGTGCAGGTGGTACTCGTTTTGGACGTTTTTCTTTTTATGGAGAACCATCAAACTTAGAACAAAAAATAGAAGATATTGGTGTTTTACATAGTTTAACACAAACAGCAGGAGCTGTTTCTCTACATATTCCTTGGGATATTCCTTCAGATTATGCAGCTATCAAACAAAAAGCAGATGCTTTAAATATTAAATTTGATGCTGTAAATTCTAATACATTTCAAGATCAAAAAGATGCTAAAGAAACTTATAAATACGGTTCTTTAAGTAATGTAAGTAAAGCAGTTAGAGAGCAAGCAATACAGCATAATTTAGATGTTATTAAAATTGGAGATAAATTAGGATCTAAAGCATTAACCGTTTGGTTAGCAGATGGATCATGTTTTCCAGGACAAAATAATTTTCAAACGGCTTTCCAAAACACTCAAGATAGTCTAATAGATACCTATAAAGGACTTCCAAACGATTGGAATATGCTAATAGAATATAAACCTTATGAGCCTAATTTTTACAGTACAGTAATTCAAGATTGGGGAGCTTCTTTAATGCTTGCAAATGGATGTGGAGATAAAGCGTATACATTAGTAGATTTAGGACATCACCTGCCAAACAGTAATATAGAACAAATTGTATCTATCCTACAATTAAAAGGTAAATTAGGTGGTTTTCATTTTAACGACAGTAAATATGGAGATGATGATTTAACTGTAGGAAGCATTAAACCTTATGCTTTATTTTTAATTTTTAATGAATTGGTTTATGGTATGCAAAACAATCCGCAAAATCCAGATTTAGCGTGGATGATTGATGCGAGTCATAATGTTAAAGATCCTTTAGAAGATTTAATTCAATCTTTAGAAGCAATTCAAGAAGCTTATGCAAAAGCATTATTAATAGATCAAAAAGCTTTAAAAGCAGCTCAAATAGATAATGATGTTGTAAAATGTCAAGAAATTTTACAAGGTGCATATAGAACAGATGTAAGACCTTTATTAGAAAAAGCAAGAATTAATTCAGGCGGAGTAATTAGCCCAATTAATGCTTACAGAAGTTTAGGTGTTAGAAATAGTTTGATTGCTGAAAGAGGTAAGAACACTATAGCAACAGGCTTATAATAGTTCTAAAATGGAAAAAAAAGTAACAGCAGTTTTTGATATAGGCAAAACCAATAAAAAGTTTTTTTTATTTGATAAAGACTTTAAAGAAGTTCATAAAGAATACATATCTTTTGATGAAATTTTAGATGAAGATGGCCATCCAACAGAAAACATAACAGCGTTACATAATTGGTTAAAGGAAGTTTTTAATAGAATTCTACATGCAGAAGAATTTAATGTAAAAGCTATAAATTTTTCTACCTATGGAGCAAGTTTTGTACATTTAGACGAAGATGGAAATGTACTAACACCTTTGTACAATTATACCAAAGAAATAGATCCGGAAATAGCAGAACAATTCTATAAAAAATATGATAATGATGAAGAATTAATAAGAACAAGCGGATCTTCTAGATCATCAGGCTTATTAAATTCTGGATTACAATTGTATTGGCTAAAACATGCAAAACCAGAGCTATTTAAAAAAATAAAATATTCACTTCACTTACCACAATATTTAAGCTTTGTGTTTACTGGTATTCCTTTAAGTGAATTCACAAGTATTGGCTGTCATACATCGTTATGGAATTATGAAACCAAAGATTACCAAGATTGGGTGTATAAAGAAGGAATACATAAAATATTACCACCAATTGTATCTACAGAAACCAGTTTAAATATTAATTACAATGGTAAGAGAATTAAAATTGGTGTAGGTATTCATGATAGTTCATCAGCACTTTTACCTTATGTTAGAAGCGTAAAAAAACCTTTTGTTTTAGTTTCTACAGGAACTTGGAGCATTGCTTTAAATCCTTTTACAGATACTCTTTTAACAAATGATGATGTTAAGGCAGATTGCATTAATTATATGCGAATAAATGGAAAACCTGTAAAATCATCAAGATTGTTTTTAGGTAATGAATATAAAATTCAGGTTAAAAGATTAACAGAAAAATTTGGAGTAGATAAAGACTATCATAAAACCGTAGCCTTTAATTATGAAGTGTATTCAGAAATTATTAAAGAATTTCATTATGCATTTAAATGGGAATCTTTTTCACATCCTACAATGCCTGAAAAAACCACATATTATCACAATAATTTTGAGCATGCGTATCATCATTTAATGATAGAATTGGTGCAGTTACAAGTAGAGAGTATTAAAAGAATATCTAAAATTCAAGAAGTAGACAGGTTATATGTTGATGGTGGTTTTACAGATAATGATTTGTATATTAAACTTTTATCTCATTATTTAAGAGGAATGAAATTAAGAACAACAAAAGCTTCTTTAGGGTCTGCATTAGGAGCTGCAATTGCAATTTCTGACACTAAATTGAACTCAAAATTCTTAAAAAAGAATTATGCACTAAAAAAACACGTCCCTTTTATAGTTGGAGGGTAATTAATATAATGATATTATGGCTTTAAAATTTGACACAAGATATCCATCAATAGATGATTTGAGAAAAAAAGCTCAAAAAAAAATCCCAAAATTTGCATTCGAATATTTAGATGGTGGATGTAATGAAGATGTAAACTTAATTAGAAATACATCAGAGTTAAGAGAAGTACAATTAAAACCAAATTATTTAAGAAATCATAAAGGGTCATCGCTTAAAACCAAATTATTTGGTGTAGAGTATGATGCGCCATTTGGTATTGCTCCAGTGGGTTTGCAAGGATTAATGTGGCCAAATTCGCCAGAAATTTTGGCAAAAGCAGCTTTTAAGCATAACATACCATTTATATTAAGTACAGTTACCACAACAAGTATAGAAAGAGTAAGTGAGTTAACAGAAGGTAAAGCATGGTTTCAATTATATCATCCAACAGAAGATAGATTAAGAGATGATATAATAAAACGAGCTGAAGCTGCAGAATGTCCAGTTTTGGTAATCCTGTGTGATGTTCCAACATTTGGTTTTAGACCAAGAGATATTAGAAACGGTTTAGCAATGCCACCAAAAATGACCATAAAAAATATTTTGCAGGTTTTAGGAAGACCTTCTTGGGCTTTAAACACTTTAAAATATGGGCAGCCAAATTTTGAAACATTAAAGCCGTATATGCCTAAAGGTTTAGACTTAAAACAACTGGGTAAATTTATGGATCAAACTTTTTCTGGAAGATTAAATGAAGAAAAAATTAAGCCAATTCGCGATATGTGGAAAGGGAAAATTGTTTTAAAAGGAGTAGCCTCAGATTATGATACAGAACAAGCAATAAGACTTGGTTTAGACGGAATTATAGTATCTAATCATGGTGGACGTCAATTAGATGCTGGTCAATCAACTATAAAACCACTTACAACTATTGCAGAAAAGTATGGAGATCAAATAGAAGTCTTTATGGATAGTGGTATACGCTCAGGGCCAGATGTTGCAAGAGCTATGGCAAGTGGTGCTAAATTTACTTTTATGGGTCGTTCGTTTATGTATGGAGTTTCTGCTTTAGGAAAAAAAGGAGGGAATCATACCATATCATTGCTAAAAACAGAGTTGCAGCAAGTTATGGAGCAATTGTGTTGCGAAAACACAACAGATTTTCCAGATCATTTAATTTCTTAAAATTAATTTTTAAAAAAAGCATATATTTAAAACTCAGCAATTTTTTGCTGAGTTTTGTAATTTTATACCATACAGTACAGGATAGAATATCTTTACAGTCAATTTATATTCGTTTATACTGACAATTAACTATAAAAACTAACTATGACAGAATATCAAAACGCAACAGAAATCATAGATGAAAATTCAGGTGGAGAATTTGAAAGAACTCCTGTGCCACAATCAAAATTAAAAGGCTGGAAAAGCTTTATAGGTATGTATGCTGGAGAACATGCTGCTGGTACTAAGTTTATGATTGGACAGCTTTGTTTTTAACAGCAGGTGTAAGTGCTTTTGATTTAATTATTGGGCTATTATTAGGTAATTTATTAGCGGTATTAAGTTGGCGTTTTTTAACTGCTGAAATAGCTGTAAAAAATAGACTAACTTTATACTTTCAGTTAGAAAAAATATGTGGTAAAAAACTGGTAACAGGTTATAATTTAGCAAATGGTATTTTGTTTTGTTTTTTAGCAGGATCCATGATAACTGTATCTGCTACAGCAGTAGGTATCCCTTTTGATATGCCTATGCCTAAGCTAGATGATACAATGCCAAATGGGATGACTTGGATTATTATTGTAATTGTAATTGGTACAGTTATATCTCTAATTGCAGCACGAGGTTATGATACGGTTACTAAAGCTGCAAATTGGATGTCTCCAATAATAGTTTTAGCATTTTTAGCATGTGGTATTGTTGCACTTGGTCAGTTAGGTATTGATAGTTTTTCTGACTTTTGGAATATTTGGGGAGAAGGAAGTGAGCCTTTTCCAGGTCAAATAAAATTTACATTTTGGCATGTAGTAATTTGGTCTTGGTTTGCTAATGGCGCCATGCATGTTGGTATGTCAGATTTATCTGTATTTAGATTTGCAAAAAAACCAAAAGCAGGATGGGCAACAGCAGCAGGAATGTATGTAGGTCATTACATGGCTTGGATAGCTGCAGCTTTATTATATGCAGTATATTTAAAATCACCAGAAGCACAATCTTTTTTAACAAATAATGCAGCGCCACCAGTAGCACCTGAACCAATGGCTTATAATGCAATTGGTGTATTTGGAATTATTGCAGTTGTTTTAGCAGGTTGGACAACCGCTAACCCTACAATATACAGAGCTGGTTTAGCCTTTCAGGCAATTTTACCAAAATTATCAACAGCAAAAGTGACCTTGCTTGCTGGTGCAATTGCAACTATAGCAGGTTTATTTCCTGCATTTGCAATGAAGCTTTTAGGTTTTGTAGCCTTGTATGGATTTATTTTAGCGCCTTTTGGTGCCATTATTGTGTTTGAACATTTCTTCCATAAAAAAGCAGGTATTGTAAAAAATTATGCAGAAGCAGCTAATTTATCATTTAATAAATCAGTTTTTTTAGCTTGGGCAATTAGCTTTGGGTTGTTTTACTTTATATCAATTAAGTTCGATATTTTCTTATCATTTGTTACCCTTCCAGCATGGGTGTTGTGTGGTGTTCTGTTTTTAGTTTTTAGTAAACGCTTTCAAAATAAATAATAGCTTTAAGATAGCCAACTATTAGGAATCGTTTTATAGTTTATTAGGTGAAATTATTATAGAAAATTGTACAAAATTAATGAAATAGAGAAAGAGGGCTTAAATTACATAGAATTAACAAGTTCTAATGATAAAACAAAGGTCGAAATATGCTTAAACCAAGGTGGTAGATTAAGTGGTTTTGTTTTTGAAGGTATTCAAGTTTTAGCAAATTATGATACCAATACATACAAAGATAATTACGCTTCCTCTATTTTGTTTCCTTTTGCAAATAGAATTAAGGATGGTGAATATAGGTTTAATGACAAGCTTTACAAGCTTCATTGCAATGAAACAAACAAGCACAATGCATTACATGGCACAGTTTATAATAAGAATTTTAAAGTTATAAATTCTTCCGCTTCTAAAGATAGAGCTTCAGTAACTTTGCAATATGTAGATGATGGTAATAATGAAGGTTTTCCTTTTAAATTCAAAATCAATATAACGTATAGCTTTTTCAAAGCAGGAATTTCAATTTCAACTCAAATTACTAATCTAGACGATAGTTCATTTCCATTTACTTTAGGATGGCATCCTTATTTTAAAAGCAAGAATTTGAATGATAGCTATATTAACTTTATTAGTAATTCAGAATATGCAGTTGATGAACAGCAAATAACAGTAGGTACAGTGGCATTTAATGCCAAAATGCCACTTCAATTAAAAGATGCGAAATTGGATTATGGTTATAAATTAAAGCATAATTGTATTGAATTTATTACACCAGAATATAATATTGAAATTACGTCAACATCTAAGCACAACTTTTTACAATTGTACACGCCTAAAGAGGCTGATATTATAGCTATAGAACCAATGACTGGTATTTGCGATAGTTTCAACAATAAGATTGGGTTGCAAATTTTAAAACCTAAAAAGAAATATACTATTGACTGGAGATTAACTGTTTCAACAGGTGATTAATATACAGGTAGAATAAAAATCTATTCCAAGACAAGTAAAACAAAAAAGCCTTTTAAAACATTAATTTTATTTAATTCCGAGATTGCAGCATTGCTTTAGTTGCTACAGTTCTAAACCCTACATGGTCACTGCCAGAATCTTGTGCTACACCCATTCTTGCAGATATTCTAAAACTAGCACAATACGACTGATGACATAAAAAAGAACCACCTTTCATGACATTTTCTTTTTGGTATGGATTATTAGAGTTAAATGCTTTTTCAGCACCTTTTGGGTTAATTAAATCTATAGAGGTATCTATGGTCTTGTAATAATTTGTATTAAACAAATCGCTAGTTAACTCCCATACATTGCCAATCATATCGTATAAACCCAAACTATTAGGAGGGTATGATTTTACAGGCGCAATAAATTCAAATCTATCTTCAGATTTGTTTTCTGTTGGAAATGTACCTTGCCAAGTATTTGCATTATTATTAAGTAAATCATTATTGTTACCCCAAGTATATATGGTGTTTTTATTTTTTCCTTGTGCAGCAGCTTCCCATTCGGCTTCGGTAGGTAAACGTCTATTTGCCCATTTACAGTAAGCCAATGCATCTTCTAAAGCTATATGAACCACAGGGTAATTGTCTTTCCCTTTAATGTTACTGCTAGAACCTTCAGGATGTTTCCAATTGGCACCTATTTTCCAAGTCCACCATTGCCCATAGTTTTGCATATTAACAACAGCATTTACATTTTTATTAAAAATTAAACTACCAGGTTGTAAAATGGAATCGTGTGGTTTTGGTGTATTTGTCGGTAGTTCTTTTTTCATTTCGTCCCAGTCAATAGGACGCTCTGCGACAGAAACGTAATTAGTTGCATCTACAAAAGCTTTAAATTGTGCATTGGTTACTTCGGTTTTGTCTATAAAAAACCCATCAATCGTTACTTGATGCGCCGGCATTTCTCGATGCATAGCAAATTTATCATTTTTTTTTGCGCCTTGATAAAATGTTTTTTTTTCAATCCAAACCATTCCTTTAGGAGCAGCAATTTCTAATTGTTTTTCTGTTTTTTCATCTTGATTATTAGATGAATTTTTTTTCTCATTCTTGCAATTAAAGAGTAATAAAAACGCTAGCAGAGTAATAAAAGATATTCGCATAATTTTTTTAATAGTGTAAATTTTGATTTAAGATCATAAAAAAACAATATAACTAAGAAAATTTTATTAATAATATTATTTGTACATAATTATGCAGATTCTTGACTTAGTTTTAATTGCGATGTATTTATCAATATATATGTTGATTGGTGCTTTTGAGTTTATATGTATTTCACAACTCAATTCTTTGATATCTAAACCTGTTCATTCCAATACCGTTACAATTTCTCAGTATGCTCTTTTTGCGTGGTTTTTACATAGGATAAAAATTGGGCACGACTTTTTTGAGTCCTAATAGCCCTAAAAGTTTTGTTATCAATTTTTCCATAATGGTTTGTTGCAAAACTTTTACGATAAGTATGAGATCTTATAAGTTTATATTTAGGATAATACCCTTTAACTTTTATGTTAATTTTTGGGTCAATTAAGTTTCCTAATATTTTATCAGTAAAACCAGCTTTTTTACTTAGATCTTTTACATATCTATTAAATTGTTGATTACTAATAATTCTAGGTAGATTATTTTTTCTTTTTTTAAGAATAGTTTTTACTTGACTGTATCACCTGTTTTTCTGTTCCAGCTATTATTATTCTGTTTATAGAAAGATGTGCCAATGTTTCAGGATATTTTCTTGCAACAAAAAGTAGAGTTGCCAGGTATAACTAAGTTTATTATTTATTCCAGTTGGTTAAAAGCTACGGTTTGTTATTATTAGTTTTAATAGTTGGCTTGCTGTTTTTAAAATCTTTATTAAACAAAAAGTCTTGGTTTAAAAAATCAAAGGATAAACTTATTTTAAAGCTGCCTTTTACTGGAAGTTTTGTTAAAACGGTTTATCTCTCTCAATTTACGCAAGTAGTGTCTTTGTTAGCTACTTCAGAAGTGCCTGTTGTTAATAGTTTCCAATTGGTAAAAGAAATGATTGATTTTATCCTCTTAAAAATGCATTGGAAAAAGTTGAGCAAAATATATTAAGAGGAAACTCTCTAAGCGATAGTTTAAGCCAGCATCATTAAAATGGTTGCATTAGTAAAAGTAGTTGAAGAAACCAATCAAAACGAGTTTATTTTTGAACGTTTAAACACCCAATATAATATTCAAGTGCAACAGCGTTTTAAATTATTGTCAACCATAATGGAACCAATAATTATTTTAATTGTAGGTGTTTTGGTTGGTGTTATTTTAATTGTAATGTACTTACCAATGTTTAAGCTGAGTAGTGTTTTGGATAGGTTTGATTATTTTTAAATAATAAAAATATCTACATGTTTAAACTATGAGTATCATTTTATATTCCCCAAGCTTCCTTCATTTTTAGTGCAGCTTCATAACTAGATAACTTTAAATAACGTTTAAAAGCTTTTTCTGTTTTGTGTCCTGATATTTGCATAATTAAGTGTACATCTATACCATCAAGATAGGCATTTGTACAAAAAGAACGCCTGCATGTATGAGAGCTAATAAGCTCATGCTTTTTAAATTTTTCAACTTCTTTTGTGTTTCCTTTTTTATGTTGTATTTCAATGACATCATTTATTTTAGCTTCTTTTCCTAGTTCTTTTATCCTTTTATTAAAAACTGCAGAGCTTATTTCTGGTGAGTAATTGTTATATTTTTTTAGAATAGTAAGAACTTGTTCTCTTAATGGCACTACAATTTTACCAGAAGTTTTCTTTTGTCTAATTGAAAGAAACCCATTACTGTCTATGTATTCGGGCTTTATCCTTATATTGTCAGAAAACCGCAAACCTGTATAGCATCCAATGATAAAGAAGTCTTTTACTTTTGTGAGTTCTTTGTCATTTAAAGTGTCTACATTGGAAATTGCTTTAATTTCAGATTCATTTAAATAAATATGATCCACTTCTTCTTGTATAACTTTAAAGTTGGATAAGTCTATACTCGGTATGATATTCAATTTCATGCAATTGTTAAGGAATGCTTTTAGGTTTTTTACTTGTTTACCTATTGTATTATTTTTAAGTCCAATTTGCCCATTTTTAAGTTCTACTTTATTAGCTAAATAATCAGTCCACTTGATGTAAAAAGAATAATTAATAGATTCAAAATTAGTAATTGTTTTGGTGTTTTTATCAAAGCCAATTAAATGTTTTTTTAAGCTATTGTAGTCTTTAATAACATCTGGTACTACTTTAGTTTTTTTGTTATTAATATAACGACCTAATTCATTATAAAATTCAACTGGTTTTTCATCAAATTCAGAAATGCTTTTCTTTAAAAAATGAACTTTAAATTGTTCTTTGCTTAATGGTTTGTTGTTTTTTTTGTAATGCGCTATAATTGTTTCGACTAGCATTTTAATTTCACAAAATTCTTTGTAATGTTCTGTGATGTCTGTCGAATTTTTCAAGGTATTTTTTGCGTTACTCCAATACCTTTGAGAAATTTTAATTCCTGTATTAATTTGAACCCTGTTTTTTCGATCTTCATAATATCTAATTAAGACTGAAGCTTTAGAAGTGTTTTTATTTGTGCTTTTTCTTAAGTAAAAAGTGTAATGGCTCATATTTGATTGTGCAACATTTGTGCAACAAATTTAAATAAAATAAAGATAAGTAGAGTAAATATTTGATGCGTTTTTGCTATAAACCCTTTAAATAAGTACATTTTGTAAAATGAAGTAAAATAAAATTAAGTAAAAAAAAGTCCCGTCCAGACCGCAAAAATTGCTAAAAGCTCCGAGAAATTGGAGCTTTTTTTGGCAATAAAATTTAGTTGTGTTGTTTTGATAGATGTAGTAGTCTATCAAACAGGTAGAAAGCTAGTTAAATAGCTTGAACCGATGGAAAGCTTTCCTTTTTTCTGTAAAGAAAATTGGGATGCTTTTTTATTTTAACACACTTCAGCTGTTAAAATTGTATTTCGTCGAAATTTTTGTTATTTTTACTCTTAGTTATGATATTTTCGCCAAGCTTTAATTATCCCTTATTAAAACATCTTCTTTTAAAGCTAATTAATTAATATTATTGTACTTACATAATTTGTGTAGTATGTTATTTTTAGTAGGCTATTATAAAATAGCTTAGAAATTTTTGTATTTGAATTTTATCAAAAAATTATATAAACTAAAAATTAACATTAAACAATTATTATGAAATCCCTAAAAATTACATTAGTAGCAATCTTTTCAGTAGTATTATTAACAGGAGTAAGTGTTTTAAATACTGAGCCAACTCAAGAAGAAACGAAAAACGAAACTCCAAAAACAATTGTAGATATTTCAGTAATGAAAGATAAAAAAAAGGTACAACCACCAACTAATGGTTAAAAATATTTTATTCAACTTTTAATTAGAAATGCATAAGGGCAATAAAATCCAAAAAACAATTTAGTTATTCCTACATTAAAAGGTGAAAAGAAAGTGCAATTACTATTAAATAGTTAAAAAAGCATTACTCATACTTTAAAAAAGGCTCTTCTTTTATAGGAAGAGTTTTTTTATTATTACATTTGAAATGATCTCTATCTCAACGATAATTTTGAAAAAAACATTACTTTTTTTAGCTTTTACATTCTGTATTTTTATTAGTTTTTCTCAAACAAATAAAGAAAAACTTTTAGAAGAAGTTATTAGACTTAGAGATATAGCTAATAATTCTGATTTAGATATAAATACCCGATTTGAGACTGCAAGAAAATCAATTGAATTAGCAAAAAAAACGAAATATGATTCTACTATTCTAGAAAGCAATAGGGCTTTGTCGTATTTATTTATTATTAATGGAGATTTTGATTCTTTATATGGAATTAATAAAATTAATTTAAAACTTGCTTCAAAACTAAAAGACACATTAAAACAAGCTTATGCATATCATAATATTGCATTTTATTTTGATAGGTCTAATAAATTTGATAGCGCATATTTTTATTATTATAAAGCAAGAACAAATTATAGGTTAAATAAAGTAAATACTTATAATGAAGCTGGTATATTACTTAACATGGCTAATATACAGGAAACTGAAAGAGATTATATTGGAAGTGAAATTAATGCTATTAATGGTATAAAAATCATTAGCCAATTACCTCAAACAGATCAAAATCTAGACTCTCAATGGTCATTGCATAATTTAGTAGGCGTTGTATCTAGTCAAATTAATCGTTTTGATAAAGCTATTGAGTATCATAATAAAGCGCTAAGTTATGCGGAGAAAATAAAAAACAAAGAATACGAATATTTAAAATGGTACTCTAAAATTAATATATCTATTCTTTATAGAAGAAAAAGAGAATATGCTAAATCTTTAGAGATTTTAGAATCCTTAATAAAAACCTATGATTTAGAAAGAGAAGATCCGTCATCATATGTCTCGGCAATTTCAAATATCGCTTATAATAAATTCTTAAACGGCTCTACAAATTTTTTAGAAATTGAAAATGATTTTAAAAAATCTTTAGAAATAGCTAAAATGGAAGAAGATGATGTAGAGGTATTGAGTGTAAATCTTTTTTTAGCTGAGTTTTATTTAAAACAGAACAAAAAACAAATAGCTAAAAGTTATGTAGATGATGGGCTTAAATTAGCAAAAATTTTAAACGCAAATAATGATTTTTTAAAAGCATTAGTTTTAAAATCTAAAATTGAAGAAGGTGACCAATCTAAAAAATATTTATATGAACATATAAAACTTAATGATAGTTTAGTATTGGCAGAACGTTCTATAAGAAACAAATTCGCAAGAATTGAATTAGAAACAGACGAAATAATCCAAGAAAACGAGCAAATATCTAGACAGCGTTTATGGCTAATTATAACATCCATTGGATTATTAGGAATTTTGTTTTTCTTGTATATTATTAAATCTCAAAGAGAAAAAAATAAAGAATTACAATTAGAGCGTCAACAACAAGAAGCTAATGAGGAAATTTATAATTTAATGCTTTCTCAACAAGATAAAATTGATGAGGCTAGAAGCTTTGAAAAAAACAGAATATCAAAAGATATCCACGATGGTATTTTAGGAAAACTATTTGGCGTAAGGTTAAGTTTGGATGGACTTAATTTAAGTACTACACCAGAAGCAACACAAAAACGTAGTAATTACATTAACGAGCTTAAAAACATAGAAGAAGAAATTAGAAAAGTCTCTCATGAATTAAATTCTGATTTTATAGAAAAATCAGGCTATCTGGATATTATTAAAACCTTGGTAGATACTCAGATGAATGCCTATAGTATTAACTATACATTAACCACAGAAGATGGTATTAATTGGGATGCTTTAAATAATAAAATAAAAATACATGTGTATCGCATTTTACAAGAAACTATGCAGAATGCATATAAGCATGCAAAAGCGACGATTGTCGATATTTCATTTAAATTAGATAAAAATCAATTAACTTTATCTGTGTCAGATAATGGAGAAGGTTTTGATTTACAAAAGGCAAAAAAAGGAATTGGTTTAAAAAATATAGATTCTAGAATTAAAGAAATTGATGGAGAATTAATAATCGAAACCCAAAAAGATAAAGGAACCAAAATAATAATTAATGTCCCAGCATTAAATAATTAACCTATGGAAAATACAATTTTAAGAATTTTAATGGTTGATGATCATCCTATGATAATAGAGGGTTATCAGCATACATTATTTGCTGCAAAAAAAGAAAATCAAACACTAGAAATAGATATTGCTACAGATTGCGATTCTGCTTTAGCCGCAATAAATAAGTCTAAAAATGTTGGTAAACCTTATGATATATATTTTTTTGATATTAGTATTCCAGAATCTAAAGATGGGATTTATAAATCAGGAGAAGATTTAGCAAAGTATATCAAGCAAACACAACCTAAAGCTAAAGTTGTTATTTTAACAATGTTTAATGAAGTGTATAGGATACACAGTATAATAAGAAGTATAAACCCAGAAGGGTTTTTAATAAAAAGTGACTTAACGTCAAGTGAGTTGGCTAGTGCTTTTGAAGCCATTCAAAATAAACCACCATTTTACACTGGAACTATTAATACTATAATTAAACGTAGTATTTTTAATCCAATTGAAGTAGACGAAATAAACCATAAAATGCTCCACTTTTTATCTTTAGGAGTACGTACAAAAGATCTTGAAGTACATTTAGGGATTACGTTAAGTGCTATTGAAAAACGCAAAAAAAACCTTAAAGAATTGTTTGAAGTTGAAGATGGTAAAGATCAAACTTTAATAAGAATAGCTAAGGAAAAAGGGTATATCTAGGTAAAAATGTTAAATTTTAATTTATTTCACCTTTTAAAAAAGCTTCAAACTACTTTCTATTATTAAAACTTGCGGTTTTAACCACAGCGCACTTGGGGTTTTTACCACAATAGTAAAGTATTATATTATCTATATTTGTTATATAACTTAAATACAAGTTTATTATTCCCTTCAAACTTCTGTTTGGTTAATAGCATTTACATTTACACACTATAAAGCAACATCATCTGATGTTGCTTTATGCTTTTAAAGACATTTCGTTAATTTAATTTTTTTTGAACTGAAAAATTAGTTTAAACTAAATATTTAGTTATATTTGTTTAATTCAACTAAAAACTTAGTTATAAAAATGAAGCATCTTACAAAAGCAGAAGAGGATATTATGCAAGTACTTTGGCAATTAGAAAAAGCCAATGTAAAACAAATAATAGAAGAATTTCCTGAACCAAAACCAGCATATAATACAGTATCTACAATTGTAAGAATTTTAGAGTCTAAAGGATTTGTAGACTATGAAAAGCAAGGTAAAGGTCATATATACTACCCAATTTTAAAAAAGCAAGACTATAGTAACCAATCGATAAATAAATTGGTAGATAACTATTTTCAGGGATCATTTAAAAGTATGGTATCCTTTTTTGTCAAAAAAAATGACATTAGTTTAAACGATCTGGAGTCGGTTTTAAAAGATATTAATAAAAAAGAAAATTAATGTTACAAATTATCCTACAAACCATAATTTTTCAGCTTCTATTTTTAGTAGTGTATGATCTGTTTTTAAAAAAAGAAACTTTTTTTAACTATAATAGACTGTATTTATTAATAACATCAGTATTGTCTTTTATAATTCCGTTTATAAAAATTGATAGTTTTAATAAAGTAGTCTCAAATAATTTTAGCGTTAGTTTGCCAGAAGTATTTATTGGTGATTTTAATCAAAAAATTATAGAATCAAACGGACTTAACGATGCTCCAAATACGATAGCAACAATATTTTCAATCTCTAGTTTGTGTATTTTAGTTTCAACTTTTGCACTTTTATTTTTTATATATAAACTATATAAAATAGTTAAGCTAATTTATAAAAATGAAAAAACTAAAGCTGATGCTATTACTATAGTACATTTAAAAAACACTAATTCTGCCTTTTCATTTTTCAACTTTATCTTTTTAGGAAACACATTAACTCAAACAGAAAAAAACAGCATTATTGCTCATGAGCGTATTCATGTACAACAAAAACATACATTAGATTTATTATGGTTTGAAGTGTTAAAAATTATTTTTTGGTTTAATCCTTTGGTCTATTTATATCAAAACAGAATAAGTCTCCTTCACGAATTTATTGCAGATCAAAATGCAGTAAAGACTAACAAATCTGAATATTATAAACAATTATTACAGCAAGTTTTTAATGTTAAAAACTGCTCTTTTATCAATCCATTTTTTAAACAATCATTAATCAAAAAACGAATTATTATGTTACAAAAATCAAGCTCAAAACAAGTAAACTTAATTAAATATTTATTGATTATTCCAATGGTATTTGGGATGTTGGTATTTGCATCTTGTGTAGATTCAAATTCAAAACAAACTAATGTTTCAGAAAATAAACAGTCAGTGGATATTCCATTTCTTTTAAGTCAAGTTAAAGAGCAAATTGCATTTCAAGGTAATATTTCAGACAAAGAAGATGAAGCCATTAATTTATTACTAAAGGTTGTTAAAGGAAAAGAGTTTGATCCTAAATTAGTCGAAGAAGTACATCAATTAATTGGTAGAAAAGATAAGTCTGATTTAGAAGCAAAGCTATCAAATGTCTTTGATGCAATACAAATTAAAGGAGATATTAGTAATAAAGATGAAGATGCAATTAAAGATTTGCTACTTGTAACAACAGAAAATAGTTTTAACGATCCTTATTTTGCTGATGCATTAAAACGTGTCGAAATTCCTTTTGGAGTTGTAGAAAAAACACCAATTTTTCCTGGTTGTGATAAAACCACAGAAGAAGAAAATAAAAAATGTTTTGCCGAAAAAATAACAAAACATGCTACAAAAAATTTCAATGCTAAAATTGCAGACAGTTTGGCTCTTAAAAAAGGTTTAGTAAGACTAATAGCAAATTTTAAAATAGATGCAGATGGAAACATCGCAGTTTTAAAAGTAAAAGCACCTCATAAAGACTTAGAGCAAGAAGTAAAACGTGTATTAAACCTATTACCAAAGATGACTCCTGGAATGCAAGAAGGTAAAAAAGTAGGTGTTAATTATACATTGCCAATTAATTTTAAAATCAATTAAAACAGTAATTAATTACAGTTAAATAAGACCAAAGCCTAGTTTTGGTCTTATTTATTGCATTTTATCTTAAAAAATAATACTTCATCTATAAAACTTACATTTTAAAAAGGTTTTATAACTTTGTATGAAAATAGCTATATCTTTAGCTTATAAAATATTATTATGAAAAGATTTTTACCATTAGTTTTTGTGTTTTTCTGTTTTACTAGTTATGTAAATGCGCAAATAGAAAAAGATTGCAAACAGACTTGTATCGTAGATAAAGTAGTGTATGAAACTGCTTTTTTAGGAGTTAGATTTGGTAGTCCTTGTGATAAAGAAAGCAAAACAGATAAAGGTGTAATTATTTTAAAAGTAATAGAAGGTACTGCAGCTGCAGATAATAGTTTACAACCTTATGATCTAGTCTTATCTATTGATGACTTAGAAGTTAATAGACGTGGTGATGCCATGAAAGCTATAAAATCTTACAACCCTTTTGATACTGTATTATTAACCATTAGTAGAGAAGGAAAAACAATACGTAAAACAATTACTTTAGGTGCTAAAACCTCTAAAATTGTTCAGGAGGAAGTATGTTGTGATGAGGCAATATCATCATTATCTAAAGACAACATAAGCCTTTACCCAAACCCAGCAGTTAGTAGGTTAAACGTAGCTTTTAAAGAAGTTGTCCAAGGGGAATATAGTTTTGCTATCTACATGACCAATGGAGTATTGGTAAAAGAATACAAAAAGCTTTTTGTAAAAGGAGATTTAAACGAAGAAATTAATGTAGATAAGATTGAAGATGGTGTGTATGTTTTAAAAATAACAAAAGACAACGCTACATATTCTAATCTTTTTGTCGTTAAAAGAAATTAATAAAATACAAGTTTCTATCCTCTAAAAAAGTTGTATTTTTCGGCTATATTAGTTAATTATGAAACAAATAGCTGTTTTTATACTCTTTATGTTTTTGGTGTCTTGCCAATATATTAATGTAAAAAAAACAACCTCTGAAGCTATTTATGAAGAAGAGTTAAAAACTTTTAACTGGAATCAAGTTGACAATTATCCAAGTTTTTCTGTTTGTGATAAAGCACAAACCAAAACAGATAAAAAACAATGTTTTGAAACCACTTTAGCTAATCATATTTCTAACAGATTACAAGAGGAAACCATAATCGTTAATCAAGATATTAATGATACTATTATGTTGTCTTTTTTAATTTCAGAACAAGGAATACTTCAAATTAACTCAATAGAAATAGATAGCCTAACAACACAAGAAATACCAAATTTAGAAGGGTTAATTATAGAAAGCTTAAACACCTTACCAGAAATATTTCCAGCAATAAAACGTGGTCAACAGGTAAAAACAGAATTTAAATTACCTATTGTATTGCAGGTGAATTAGTTGAGGTTTCTAACGATGTCGTCAATTCTAGTGAAATCCTTTATAAAGAATTTTGTGTCCAGAACTAAAACCTAATAGCAAACTTTTTCATCAGTCTAACAATTTCTACATATAACCAAACTATGGTTACTAAAAGACCCCAAGTTGCCATCCACTCTTTATATTTAGGTGCTCTATTTTTTTGTCTTTCGATGTAATCAAAATCTAATAATAAAGATAAAGCAGCAAAAATGGCAGCAAAAACATTAAATCCAATTGCTAGCCAAGAGGTGCCCCAAATAAAGGATTTAATACCAAAAAAACTTAAAATCCAAGATATAATATAAACCACAAAAATGCTAGTACAAACAGTAATTATAATGCTTTTTACTTTTTTGGTAACTACAATTAACCTGGTTTGGTATAAAAACAAAACCACAAAAAAAGTAACAAGTGTCACACCAATTGCTTGATACGGTAAATTAGGGAATCTAGCTTGTGCATATGCAGTAAGTCCACCTAGGAAAAAACCTTTGGCTACAGCATATAATGGCACTAAAACATGAGCCCAATGTTGCCTTACAGACAACACAATACTTATTACAATAGCAGCAAGCATACCACCAGAAGCAAACCACTTAATATTGGTTCCGTTGGCATATAATTTCCAGATTGCAACTACAATACTTGTAATTACAAGCAGGCAGAATAATGTTTTTAGTAAAATTCCGGTAACCGTCATTTTTTTATATGATCCTTTACGATCATTCCAAAAATAATTTGAAAATGCTGGATTGGAAGTTTTATTAAATCTCATTTTATAAATTAAATTTATAGCCTAAAGCAACGTCAACTGGAAAGTTGTCTTTTGTTTCCTGAAAAAGCGCAAATAACGAGTCGTAAACAAAAGTAATATAACCATTACCAACTTTAATATCTGCTCCAAGTCCAAATATAAACGGAACATCAAAAGCAGAATTACTTAAATCTTCAATAAAAAATGTACCTGGATTGCTTGAGTCTTCATAAGTAAAAGAAGATTTTGAAGCTATAAAAGTCGCAAATTTTGTTTGTCCATAAACATTAAATTTTGAAGTATTGATAAATCGGTAACGATAACCTAAGGCAACCTAAGTTGAAGAATATTTAAAATCATCTGTTTCTCCTGTTGTTTTTAAATTTAAAAACCCAGCATGATTAGAAATTGGATTGTCTTGAAACAATTCTAATTCTGCACCAAAAGACAATGTTTTTTCATTATCTGTATTTGTTAAAAACGGATGGTTTGTAATTCCTCCAAAGATACCAACTCTTGTTTTTAACTTTGGTTTACTACTATCATATGCGTAATTAGAGTTTTTTGAAGCATTGTATTTATTTAAAAATTGTTTTAAACTATATAGTGTTAATTTGGTTTTAGAGGCATCCAAACCTGTTAAATCACTTAAAATTGTTTGGTAAGCATTGTCGTAAGTATTACCATTTTTAGTGTTGACTAATTCTGTAATGGTATCGTCTTCGGTTTTAATAAAGTATCTAAACTGATTATTAAAAGTGTTCCAAAGTAAATCTAAAGTACCATCAACTTCAGATTTAAGTTCTAAAGTTTCATTATTTACTGTGTAGGTGTTTTGCGCAAAACTATAACTAGAAATAGTTAATGCTAAAAGTAAAATAAGTTTTTTCATAACGATGTAGATTGGTTTACTGCAATGTAAAAATTTTTTAGCAATTATTACTATTTTTTAAAGTGTCTGCCTTTCCATTTATAGCTTGTAAACATGGAAATAAAAGCGATATAAACGCTAAAAAAAGGATATAATAAACCACACCATAAGTAATGTTTTAAAACAGATTCTTTGCTAAAAAACTGACTGGTTTTATATAGTAATAAAAAGTCAATTGCTATTTTAATAAAAAATAAATAAGCAAAAACTTTAAATTTTAGTAATCCCAAAAAGGTTAAAACTAGACCAATTATACTAATAGCATTTGCTATTAAAACTAGCAAACCAACAGCTTTTGCAAAGCTATTAGTGTAATAACTAGTTTTACTTGCCCAACGTACACGTTGTGCTATTAATTTAGAGACTGTTGGTTCTGGATTTGTGCTTACTATTGCATGTGTACATTTTAAATAATGTACTTCCTTTGGATTTTGTTTAATGGCTTTTTCCAGTAAAAAAATATCATCACCACTGGCTATATTAGTGTTGCCTTCAAAACCATTAACGCTTATAAAAAAGTCTTTTTTATAAGCCATATTTGCACCATTACTTAAAAATGGTTTGTTAATTCCAAAACCTCCTATTGTGGCTCCAATTAAGCTTAAAAAATCAAGCGTTTGAAAAGCGTTTAAAAACCCATTAGTATTGTTGTAACTAACAGGTCCAGCAATTAATGTTGCGTTGTTTTTTTGAATAAAATTATCATAACCATCTAACCAATATTTTGGTAGCACACAATCTGCGTCTGTGGTAATAATCCAATCGGATTTTGCATGCAAAATTGCTGTAGAAATGGCATCTTTTTTTGGTGAATTAGTAACCCGAATATTATTTATGAGTTTTGAATCATTAGGAAACGAAGTAAGAAACCTCATTATTTGTTCAACCGAATCATCATCAGACTCGTCATCCACAAAAATGATTTCAAAGAGTGCTTTTGGGTAATTTAATTTTAAAACAGAATCTAATAATTCTGGTAAGTTTTTGGCTTCATTCCTAAACGGAATAACAACCGTAAACTTAGTTTTTGGAGATACATCTTCTAGTCTAAAAATTTTGACTTTATCAAAACCAAAAACAAAGCGACCTATTAAAAACAGATACAGTAACGTGATGATTATATAAGTAATAGTCATTAATTCTCTGTTTTAGGTAAATTAAAATTTAGTACATAATAGCTTCCAAATATACTAGGTATTGCAAAGTTGAGTAGCCACATTAATAACACACAGCATAAAACGGATAGTTCTGCAACACTAGCTAATCCAAATAAGTAAATAGCAATACTTCCTTTTATTACCACATCAAAAATTGAAATGGTAGGTACAATTGACGCTAATAAGTACATAGTGGTTATAATAATCATAGCTTCAAAATAATCCAATTCAACACCAAATAAAGTCAGAATAAAATAAAATTGAAACGAAAAAAACGCATATCTCAGTAATGATAAAAGTAAACCAAAAATCAAATAATTTGCACCTAAATTTGAAACAAAATCACGTATTTTTTCAATTGAAAATCCTTTTATTTTGTACTTACTTTGCCTAATGCCAAATAGGGTTAATGACGTAATAACAAACATAATAATCAATCCTCTGGATACTCTTAAATAGTCAATAGTTAGATCATAATTATTATAAAAAAGAACAAAGCCAATACAACCTAAAATTACAGTAATACTCATTTGCATCATATTACTAATTAGATTTAATAATAAGATGCGTTTTCTGTTGGTTTTGGAGTAATAGATGGCTTTTGCACCATATTCTCCAATTCTATTTGGTGTAAATAAAGAAGCGGTTAAAGCACCTAAACTTTGTTCTGTAGCTTCTAAAAAAGAAAGGTCTTTGATTTTGGACACTAAAAAACGCCATTTTATGATTTCAAAAAACCAGTTAAAAAAGCTTAAAAACAGTAAAAAAATGATGTTTTTGGTTGAAAACAGCTTGTTTTCTTTCAAAAAACTTAAAAAATGATCAAAATCTAAACTATCATTTTTTAGTAGTTTTTGATAAATAAAATAAAATGCACCAACAACTATACTTAATTTAATAAGTACAAAAAAGAATTGTTTAGTTTTGTAAGGCAAGCTGCTGTGCATAATAGTTGCGTTAATTTAGCGTTTGCAAAATAAACTAAATATTATACAATGTTAACGACTATCAAACACTATTGCATTATAATTATTGCTATTTTTTGCGTGTCTACATCAAGCGCGCAAATAGAAACTAGTAAATGGAAAGCCTTATTTTCTGTAGGTTTTAATAGTCCATCTCAAGATGGGTTAGTTAACCCTTTTATTGTAAAAGGGACTAATTTTCCAACTATTAATTTAGGAGTTCAGCATATGTTTACACCTCAATTAGGCGCTAAATTAGATTTTGGATATAATCGTTTTGCAAACGAGGATGATACGCCAGAATTTAAAACCAATTATACACGTATTAATGCACAGTTTGTGTACGATGCTACAAAAGATTTTACTTTTTTACCTTTTGGAACAGGGTTAGTATTTCATGTTGGACCAGGTTATTCTATGATTAAGCCTTTAGGAGATTATGGAGACAATAAAACAGCGTTTTTAAATGCAATGGGAGGACTTGAGTTTCATTATGGATTAAGTCAAACGGTTTCTGTGTTTGTAGATGGATCATACACTTTAAGCTTTGCAGATACTTTTGATCCAATATCAGAAGGTTATGGATCGTTTAACGGAAACATGTTAACCGTAACTGTTGGTTTAGCAGTGTCTTTAAGTGGTTGTTATACTTGTAATTAAATGAGTAAAGAGCAAATTATATTAGGTATTGATCCAGGAACAACCATTATGGGTTTTGGCCTAATAAAAGTGGTCAATAAAAAAATGACGTTTTTACAGTTAAACGAATTAGACTTAAAAAAATACGACGATCATTACCTAAAATTAAAACTAATTTTTGAACGTACTATAGAGTTAATCGATACACATCATCCAGACGAGATTGCTATTGAAGCTCCTTTTTTTGGAAAAAACGTACAAAGTATGCTTAAGTTAGGTCGTGCACAAGGTGTTGCTATGGCAGCAGGATTAAGCAGAGAAGTACCAATTACAGAGTATGCTCCTAAAAAAATTAAAATGGCAATTACTGGAAATGGTAATGCTAGTAAAGAGCAAGTTGCCAAAATGTTGCAAAGTATGTTAGGTTTAAAAACAATTCCTAAAAACTTAGATTCTATGGATGGTTTAGCTGCTGCAGTCTGCCACTTTTATAATCAAGGTCGTGTGCAAATTGGTAAAAGTTATACTGGTTGGTCTGCTTTTGTAAAACAGAATGAGAAACGTGTTAAGAAGTGATTTTGTGTTTCCTGTGTAAGCAGGATATATTTTTATAATCTATAATATGTATGAGAAAAAATTAAATGTCAGGCATCTACATCCACATACCATTTTGCAAGCAAGCATGTCATTACTGCGACTTTCATTTTTCAACTTCAATGAAAAAGAAAGATCAACTCATTTTTGCTTTAGCAAAAGAGTTGGAGTTGCGTAAAGATGAGTTTAAAAACACTACAGTAGAAACCATTTATTTTGGTGGTGGTACACCAAGTGTATTGACTGTGGACCAATTGCAGTTTTTAATTGATGCTGTGTATTACAATTATAAAGTATCAGAAAATCCGGAAATTACGCTAGAAGCTAATCCTGATGATTTGTCTAGTAATCTAATCATTCAATTGTCTAAAAGTCCAGTTAACAGATTATCGATAGGTATCCAATCGTTTTTTGAAAAAGATTTAAAACTCATGAATCGTGCGCATAACGCACAAGAAGCTAAAGCATGTTTAGAGTTAGCCACCCAACATTTTGATAATATTAGTTTGGACTTAATTTATGGCATCCCAAATAGCACAAACGCAGAGTGGTTAAAAAACATTCAGACTGCACTTAGTTTTGGTATCAATCATATTTCAAGCTATGCTTTAACGGTCGAACCCAAAACAGCTCTTGCAAGTTTTATAGACAAAGGATTAATGGACAATGTGGATGACGACTTAGCACATGAGCAATTTCATATATTAATAGAACAGTTAGAGCAAGCAGGTTTTGATCATTACGAATTATCAAATTTTGGTAAAAAAGGCTATTACAGTAAAAATAATTCAGCCTATTGGTTAGGAAAACCCTATTTAGGTATTGGACCTTCTGCACATAGTTTTAATGGAGAACAACGAGGTTGGAATGTTAAAAACAATTATATTTATATTAAAAAAATTGAAACTGGAGAGTTGCCAATAGAGATAGAGATACTTACTAAAATAGATAAATATAACGAATACGTAATGACAGGATTACGAACTATTTGGGGAGTTTCACTTAAAAAAATTGAAACCCAATTTGGAAAATCATTTTTGGAATACTTGTTGCAACAAGCTAATCAATATATAAATAAACAAATGTTGTATATTGAGGATAACAATTTAAAGACAACCAAAAAAGGCAAATTTTTAAGCGATGGTATTGCTTCTGATTTGTTTAAAATTATCTAAACGTGATTTCTACAATAACCATAAACACCAAAAAATACACTGTAAACTTTGCACAACCCTTAGATATTTCTATGCCAATTCGTGCATCAAAAGCCAATGCAAATGCATGGTATATTGATGAACCTAAAATTGAAGCAGTACAATTAGGAGAGTGGACAGCAAGTGTTAAACAAGGTGCTTCGGTTAATTTTAATAATATCCAATTTAATCCACATGCTCATGGTACACATACAGAGTGTGTTGGCCATATTACAGAACAGTTTTATAGTATAAATAAGTGTTTAAAGCAGTTTTTTTATTTAGCTGAAGTCATAACAGTAGCACCAGAATTAAATGGGGAAGATGAGATAATATCCAAAGCTCAATTACAATTTTTATTAAAACAACGTAAACCACAAGCCTTAGTTATTAGGACAATGCCTAATACTAAAGAGAAAAAATCTAGACAATATTCCAATACTAATTGGCCATATTTAACAGAGGAAGCTGCAATTTTTATTAGAAAAATAGGTGTACAACATTTATTAATAGATCTACCAAGTGTGGATAAAGAAAAAGATGACGGAAAGTTATTAGCGCATAAAGCCTTTTGGAATGTAGATGGTGAAATTAGAAAAGAAGCCACAATAACAGAGTTTGTATATGTACCAAATAAAATAGTAGATGGCAAGTACCTTTTAAATTTGCAAATTGCACCTTTTGAAAACGATGCAACACCAAGTAAACCCATATTATATAAAATAGAATAGTAGATGGAAACATTTTTTACACTTATAATTGGAGGTATTTTAGCATTAGGGATTTATACCTATTACAATTACTTTCAATCCAAAAGAAAAGTCTCAGCACAATCTGTAATCCTTTTAGACAAAATTAAAAAAGTCTGTAAGTTTATTACTGTAGAAGGCGATTTTGCAGAGATATACCATTACGAAGACGTTAAAGAACGATTTTTAAAATTAGTGTCAAGTAAAAAAAAGGCATTGGTGATTATTAATGCAAAAGCTTATGTTGGATATGATTTTAATAAAATTGAATTAAAAGCAAATCAGAAAAAGAAAACGGTAACTATTAATCATTTTCCGCAACCAGAAATACTATCTATAGAGTCTAATATTAATTATTACGATAAAAAAGATGGATACTTTAATAAGTTTGAAGCAACAGATTTAACAGCCTTAAGTGAAGAAGCAAAACAACATATTAGAGACAAAGTTCCAGAAAGTGGATTGTACAATGTTGCCAGAAAAGAAGCACTAGAATCTTTACTGTTAGTAGAAAATATTGTGGAGACCATCGGTTGGAAATTAGATTATTCGGCTTTAAAAATTTCAGCTTCTGAAGCTAAAAAACTCGAATAAAATGTGATTTTAATCGAATAAACGTGTATTTAATCTGATTTTAATTTATTTAACCTTATATTTATTTAACCCTATTTATGTTTTAATACCTTGTTGTTAAGTAAATTACAGACTATGAATAAATTTTTACAATACATTAACGATACATTAGTTAGTTTAGATATACCTCCAATTATTAATCTTGAGGATAAACGCACTTATAAAAGATTAAATAAGCAAACTAACAAAACAAATACATCTCCAGAAAAATAATCTTATCTTGTTCTAGTTATGAATATAGAACAAATAAGAGACTACTGTTTAAGTAAACCCAAAGTTACCGAAGACTTCCCATTTGATGCAAATACACTAGTTTTTAAAGTCCTAGGTAAGATGTTTGCTTTAACCTCTCTTCCAAAATGGGAAAACGGTTTAGCATCCATAAACCTAAAATGTGATCCAGATTATGCTTTAGAGTTACGCGCACAATACGCAAGTATTGAAGCAGGTTGGCACATGAGTAAAAAACACTGGAATACAATTAATATTTATAAAGCAGAATTGAAACCTCAATTTTTATTTAAGCTTATAGACCACTCTTATGACATGGTTATCAGTGGGATGACTAAAAAAATGCAACAAAAATTAGAGATGTAAAATAATTAATCGACACTTTACTGCATCCTATCGACACTAAATTTCCATATAAAGAAAAATAAAAAAATCAAGAGGATATCATATTAATTTTGACCCAGAATTAATTTATTATATCCATTAAAATGATTTTATTAAACAAAAATAACCTCTCTAAAATATTAAAATTTAATTGTTTTTTTTCAAAAAAGGAAGAGCAAGAAAAAAAGCAAGAGCAAGAAAAACAAATACTAGATAACAAGCTTAAGCATGCAGTTAATTTGTATCATAATTTAAAACAACTAGAATTTATTTCTTGTTTTGAAATGCATTTAGATAAAAAAAAGGAGAGTAGTTATTCTTTAAGTTTTTTGCAGGAATTAGAAAGTATAAAACATTATGCGCAACTAAATACAATGCAATCAATACAATATTGGAAAAGTTAACATAAGGTATTTACCGTTCGTCGACACTTAAACGTTATTCGTCTACACTAAAATAGCTCTAAACGAATTTAATAAATCAAACAACCCTTTTAAAATAACTTTACGACATGCAAAATAAATTTTCCTTATAATGGTAAAAAAACTTAAAATACTTCTTATAGAAGATGATATGATTGAAATCATGAAATTGAACAGAACAATTTCTACTTTAAAATTAGATCATAAAATAATAGAAGCCAATAATGGTGAAGAAGCACTAAAAATTTTAGAAGAAAAAGACAGTTTACCTAATATAATTTTATTAGATTTAAACATGCCAAAAATTAATGGTATCGAGTTTTTAAATATTTTAAAAAACGACGAAATTTTAAAGTACATTCCAACAATAATTTTAACAACATCAAATAATCAAAAGGATTTACTAGAATGTTATAAAACTGGTGTGGCAGGATATGTAATAAAACCATTAAAATATGAAGAATACGTTTCTAAAATTGAAAAACTATTGGCATATTGGAGTATTAACGAATTAATTAAAGTATAAAAAAATAATATGAAAGGTATAGTGTTTACAGAGTTTTTAGATCTTGTTGAAGACAAATTTGGTCTAGATATGGTTGATAAAATAATTAACGCTTCTAGTTTAGAGTCTGAAGGTGTATATACATCTGTTGGAACTTATAAGTTTTCAGAAATGTTACAACTTTTACAACACTTAAGCTCTAATACAGGTATATCTATTGATGATTTACTACTAGTTTATGCAGAACACTTTTTTAGTGTTTTGGAGGATAGCTACCCAGGACTTTTAGCGACTTATAAAGATCCTATAGAAATGTTAGCTTCTATAGAAGATCATATTCATATTGAGGTTAGAAAAATTTATCCTGATGCAGAATTACCAACTTTTGAGATTGTCGAGAAAACTAATAATTCATTAATAATGATTTATAAGTCTAGTAGAGCGATGCATCATTTTGGTTTAGGATTAATGAACAAAACTTTTGAGCATTTTAATTCCTCTGCAACAATTCAATTAGAAAAAATTAAAGAAGACGGAACAGAAGTAAGATTTATTGTTAATAAAAATTAATGAGTCAAGAGCAACTTGAAATATTACAGCGTGCTCTTAAAAGAGAAAAGGCAGCAAGAAAAGCTGCTGAAAAAATTCTTGAAGATAAATCAAGAGTTTTATACGAAACTTCAGAAAAATTAAAGGAGTCTAACGCACAACTAGAGCGACATTTAGACGAAAAATCTTCACAATTACAAGGTGTATTTGAAAATATTGTAGATGCTTACGTTGTTATGGATTTACAAGGAAATGTTATTAAATTTAATAATGCAGCGGAAGATCTTTTTGGTTATGATATAGAAAAAGAAGAGCTTAACGTTTTAGATTTAATATATAAAGAAGACTATAGTTATGCTATGCAGTCTTTTATGGATTTAAGCCAGCAAGGATTTTTTAAAGATTATGAAGCCAGAGTTTATACCAAAAATAAAGGTGTAAGATGGGTACACATAAATGCTAGTGTAATTTATGACCAAGAAACTCCAATTGCAGCTCAAGGAATTGTAAGAGATATTACAGATCAAAAAGCTTCCGACGAAAAATTAATAGAATCTGAAAACAGACTAGCATCATTAGTTGTTAATCTAGATAGTGGAATTGTTTTAGAAGATGAAAATAGAAATATAGTACTAACAAATAATAAGTTTTGCCAGCTTTTTAATATTGATGCAAAACCATCAGAACTGGTTGGAATGGACTGTAAAGCAGCATCACAACAAAACAAAGTGTTATTTAAAGATCCAGAGTCTTTTATACAAAGAATGGAAGACATAGATAAAAATAAAAAAGCAGTTGTTGGAGATGAGTTAGAAATGCTAGATGGAAAGATTCTTGAACGTAGTTATATGCCAATTAAAACTGGAGATCAATTTAATGGGTATTTATGGACCTTTACAGATGTTACCCTTAAAAGAACCTATCGTAAAAGTCTAGAAGAACAAAAACAAAAATATTATAGCATAATTGCTAATATGAATTTAGGTGTTGTTGAAGTCAATAATAACAACGAAATTTTGATGGTAAACCAGAGTTTTGAAGAAATATCTGGATATAAAGAAAATGAAATAAAAGGAAAGAAAAGTATTGACGTGTTTCCTGTAAAAGATAATGAAGAAATAGTTAATGAAGAAATCCAAAAACGTCTAAAAGGTCAATCTAATTCTTATGAGCTTGAAGTAAAAAATAAAGCTGGAGAGATTAGATATTGGTTAATTAGTGGAGCACCAAATTATGACTTAGATGGAGTAGTAATTG